>CAWFFC010000016.1:0-368060 GCA_963815035.1 uncultured Gemmataceae bacterium | reverse complement strand
GGCCGCGTGTGTCGAGGCTAATCGACATGGGATCAGTCCCGTCGGGCAGGATCATCGCCCTGCCGTACCAGCTCGCCCAGCGCTCGCAAGCCGCATGATCAGTCCTCGCGAGTCGCCGGTCGCGATCCGAGAGCCAGGACGGCTCCGTCTCACGCCTTTGGTCATTTGCTGGAACCAAACGCTGAGTCGCATCAGAGTTCCCCGGCGGCCGCGGCGGTGGTCAGTTCCTCCATCAGGTCATCAACCTCGTTGACAACCGCCATCGCCTCGGTTGATCCGCCGCGGTCGGGATACACCAGCAATGCCACTGTCGGAAGAGCGTAGGCCATTGCTTGGGAAGCCGCTCACAGCGTTCGCATTCAGTCGCCGCTGTAGCCATCGAGGAGGCGATTCAGTCAATTCATCCCCCACGGCTCGCTTTTTGCCACGGGTCAAGATCGCATTCCCCCGCAGTACCCAGCGAAGGTAGTCGACGGGGATCCGCGACAAGTCCCAGCCCTTGTATTTTGCCGAACGGCATTCGCATTTTCAGACCCTCCCCATCAACCAGCCAGGCTTCGCCAGGGACGCTAGGAACGGTAGTTTCCTATGTGCACTATTCGTTAGTAATCTCATTTTTTTTTCCAGCGACACAGACACATAGCAAACAACCGTTCCTAGCGTCCTTAGCTTGGAACGTCAAACGGCGACAATTCGGTCATCACGGTTTCACCAAGTGGCTCGATTTCCAACCCATTTCCAGCCTCTTTTTCGTCTTTTTTTCTTCGGCGGATCTCCGGAATGCTCAGCACAGCCAGCACCGCGGATGCTTTGTTGACCGCCGGCTGCCGTTGGTAGCCTTTTCCAGGAGCTGCGCCGCCTTGGCCGACGTGATGAACACGATTTCCGTTTCAAGATCATGGCCATGCGCCGGAGTGCCACGGCGAACGCGACACGGACGAATGGCGATTTCTTCCTCGTCGGCGTCGATCTCGGCTTGGCGGGCCCTGATGATTTTTTGGCATTAGGATTTCGGGATGGCCCATGCATCCGAATACATCCGCCTCCCCAGCTTCCCCAACGTGACAGCGACGGCAGCTTTGCCGGCCGCTTGGCGAACGCCGCCAGGATGTCGCCGATATGGCCCAGCGATTCGTGATGATGAACTCGGATAGGTTTTCCCACCAGTTCGCCGTGAAGGTCGGCCGCGTCAGGTCGAACGGGGATGGAATTCGCTGGGCCATGTCCTTCGACATGCTGGCTTGGTGGAGCGTGATAACCGCCGTCAACACGTTCGGCCAGCGCCCTGCGCAAAACAACATGGCCCAGGCCTGAAATCACATCCGTCGTGAGCAGCATTTCGAGCTCGTCCCATGAAAAACGCAACGTCTTCACATTGTCGAGCAGCAGTAATCGACGTTCGCGGCCCTCTTCGCTGAAAAGCCGCTTCTTTAGATCTTCCATCGTTTCATGCGGCGAGACGGACATCAACCCGCCGCACAGCAAGCCCGCGGCCATCGGCAAATGACTCTTGCCGATGCCGCCGCCCTCGGGGTCGCCATCTTCGCCGCGGAACAACCGAGCCAGCCACTTGCCATAGCCGCCGCCCCAAAACAGCGACATGAAAAATGCCCGGATCAATTCGCGGTCGGTTTCGGTCGCCGGGCAAAACTGGCTGAGTAGGTGCGCCAGCTTTTCGTGCCGTCGCCGCCCTCGGGATTACGGTGAATGTAAAAGTGATCGGCCAACGGCTTGTGATGCGGGAACTTTTCAACCGCGATGTATGCTTTGGCGTTCTGTTGTAGGTACGCGAACAATCGGGACGGCGTCAGTTTGTCCGTGCCGTGTGTCCACTTGATGCGGTTGTTATCGGCATCGGCAGGAATCGCGACAGCCAGGCGAATAGTTCGTCGGCGTTGTTGAGCCATAGAACTTCATGTTCCGGCGTCGAGGTGAAGAGTAAGCACCGATCCGCCGCGGCCAGTCGCCGGTGATCGTGTTCAGTTGGGCGTGCAGTTGTTGCGCGGAATAGCCGATGCGGATCGTGACCGGCTTGCCGTCAACTTGAATCTCTTTCTCGAAATAGTTTTGGAACGCCGACGCCTTGTGAGTGTCGCCGTTAGCGGAAAAATCCGTTCGCGGGAACAGGTCCGCCAGGTCGTCGTATGGCGTCGTCATTGCCGTGGCCCTCGCGGTTGTTTCGCCCCTGCTGTCAGGCCGCTTCGGATCGTGGCAACGGCTTCTTTTTCTGCCAAGCCAATATTAAGGGCGACGGCGTGAAGTTCGCCGGCCGCCGCCAGCGGATCAACCTGGCCGCCAGCGGCTAGTTGACCGATGCTGAACGCCGCCTCATTCAACGTGTCATTGCACAGTGCCGGGAGTTGCTTTCGCCAGGCCGGCCAGGATGCGATTGAGAGCCACGGCGCCGTACCTTGTGCCGCCGCTTGGCTGTCCGGTCGGGTTTGCCGGTTTGGCCGGTTCGCGTTCATCTAAAGTGCGGGCCGTGTCCAGAGCACGCCACGGCGTCAGGATGCAAAGCATCGTGCTCGCCATCGATCCAGCCGCGGTCAAGCCATTCATACGTTTTGCCGGTCGCGTGACATGAAGCCGGCGAGCCAGGGGCAACCACATAGCCGCCTTCGCCTCGGGTTTCGATCAGCACGCTCGAGTTGCCGCGAACCGGCTTTTTTGCAATCGCCAAGCTTGGCGTTGCCGGGAACAGATTCACGACATCGCAAGTAGACGTGATAGCCTCCGCTTGGCGTTCGTGCGATCGGCACCACGTCCAGCAAATGCGAGCCGATGCCGAATACACGTTCGAGCCAGTGCTCGTAAGCCGCCGCGATTTCAAAGTCGAGAATGGTACCAGTCCGACTTACGGCGCCGCCGATGATCGCAATGCCGTTGTTGCGTCCATCGGCGAACCAGGTTTCTGTCTCTAGCACCAGTAGCCAACCGATCCTGAAAGACTTTCCAATCGCAGGCCGCGGCTTTGCTGCCGTCGGCCCGGACTGGAACAATGGACAAGCCACGCCGGCGATAGTGGCATGCGATGTCCAGTGTCTTCCCTCCAGTTCGTCGCGGTGGGTATCATGGCTCTTGTCCAGTTGCCTTTCGATTTTGCCGTGGCGGGTGTGATGGCCCGCCACGGCGATAAAACCTCAAAGCACTTCAATTCCATGTTTGGCGACTTCAGCCTTGAGCCGCTCGGTGCTCATTGGCTCGGTGCGGAAGATTCGCAGCAGTTCGGCTTCGGCCTCGGGATTCTGCAAACGCAAGCCGCGGACTTCGTCTTGGAGATGCTGATCCCATGCCGCCTCGTCGATCGGTCGTGATTCAACCGCTTGGATGTATTCCCGACGTGCTTTCGCATTCGCGTCGTCGTGACACTTTAACAACGGTCCCAATATTGGATGGTCCGATTCAAAACAATGACGATCCGGCATCTCATCACTGGTCAGCGCCATTTTAATCGCGCTGTTGATGTGTTTTCTTTCGTCTTCCCAGACGCCGATTAGTTCGAGGGCCTTTCGATCTTGATCAGACATTTGGACGTAATATCGGTTTGCGTATTGAGAATCGGTTTCGCCTGCCTGACGACATCGTGCCCCGGCTTTTTTTTTCTCTTCCCTGAGGAATCGGCCGCAGCACGAAAAGTCTTCTCGTAACTTCCGGATCAACTCCTCAATCTCATTGGAGTTCAAATATTCCGATGGCTTCCCGGCGATGTACGGCAAGTCATCGCCATACCATTTGCATTGCACCTTGGCCAGTGTCTCGCGATCGATCCAGGAAAGCCCCGCGATCATGCGAGTCGGCTTCGTTCTGGTCAGCGTTGCACTCATTGTCCTTGCCTTTCGAAAAACTTGCTGTGATGGAAAAACACAAAACGTCGCTTGAATATTCACGCCGTCGCCAGTTCGCCGCCCGTCCTGACGGTACAACGTTCCAACCACTGCAACACGTCGGAACGCCAATACTTCACGCGTGGGCCGACCTTGAGATACGGCAGTACCGATCGCCCGTTTCAGCGCCATTTCGCCCAGCGTCTTGACCGCTACGCCGGTCATATCCAGAGACTTGTTCGTCATCAATCAGCGCAGTATCGGATTTTCGAGAATCGCCGCCATGTCATCGCCTCCAGATAATCGCAGTTGATTTGCGTCTGAAGGGATACAGAGCGAAGGCCCAAAAACAGGGAAGTGAATTAGAGAAACAAACGTTAGAGTAGTGCGGAAACCTTAGGTTTCCGTTTCGCTGATTGGAACCATCTTTGAAAAGTCGAGGAATGCACACGCTTCAGGCGGAAGCGCCTTTGAAAAGTTTGCGTGCGTCGTCGGCGGTCCATGCCTTTTTCTTTTGCGGCGTCCTTCGCCATTCGGGTTTATTGTTATCGCTATTTAACCATCGCGCAACACGTGGCCGCTTCCAGCGCAGAGCTTGTTCTCGCGCGACTCGCGAAGCCGAAACAGCATATACCAGAATTCGAGCGGGCAACCGCCCTTTTGCCAATAAATCGAAAGCCGTAGTTGCATCAGGTCATGCAAGGCAGCGTCAGCAATGGCCCGATGGTCCACGTCGCCAACGGTTTTTTCGATTACTGGGCTTTCGATAGGTTCACTTCTTGCCGCCTTTCGCTTTCGAAGCCTTGGTGATTGCCGCCGTCGCCGGTTGACCGCGCCGCGAACGCCGTCGAGGTCCAGGCGAGCGTCAGATAGCGGTCGTTTCAGGTCGGGTGTGCCCAACGATTTGCCAATCGTGATTAGGCTTGAACCGCCCGCCGCCATCCACGAGCCGAGCGAGCGCTCGAATCGTGTATTTCAGGTCCGTCAGTCCGGCCCGCCGACAGATTCGCGCCCACGGCTTTTTCGGTTCCGCGACATGGCCCCGCTCCGGCCCGGGGAAAACGAATTCGCTATCGATTTCCTTTCGCCGCCGCTTCAGGATCGCAACGGCTTCGGACGAAAGTCGCCACGGTCATCGTTCGCCGCGTCTTGAATTGCCCGGCGGGAATCGTCCACGTCGCCCCGTCCAGGTCGATATCGGCCCAGCACGCCAGGCCTTGACGTTGCCCTTGCGTTGACCGGTGAACAACAGCACGCGAAAAAAGTTGGCCCATTCCTCTCGGTGTCGATTGCCTTGAAAAAACTTCGGCAGTTCGGCCGCTTGCAAGAATCGTGGCGGGATTGCTCGGGAATAGGTCGATGTTCGCCGCGGGGTTCGGGCGTCGAGGTTCAGGTATCTCGCCGCGTAGTTGTAAATGGCCCGCAAGAGTTCAATCGCCCGGTTGCGGACGTGTGGCCCCGGTCGGTGCCGAGCCGCTGGTGAAGCCGTTCGACTTCGCCGGCGCCGATGCCCGCCATCGCGTCGAGGGGATAGTTCCGAGAGGCAGGTATCGAATCGCGACTTGTGCGTCGAGGCGGTCGCCGGCGAGCGCTGGCCGCGAATGGTCCATGAACTGTTCGAACGCTTCGCCCAGCGTCAGCCCGCGGCGTACCTCGCGCTTCACTTCGTTCGGGTCGATGCCGTCGATGATTTCAACCGCCTTGCGCGTCGCCCGGTCTCGCGCTTGCTCCACGGTGAGCGCGGCCATCGGCCGAGCAGGATTCGCTTCGGAACGCCGTTGACGCGCCGATAGAGCTTGAATGTCTTCTTGCCCGTCGAGGTGACCGCCAGGACAAGCCCCGGCGTCTTGGCGTCATAAACGAACAACCGGCCCGTCGCCGGCGGTTCAAGCGCCTTGACAATCGGCCCGGTCAGGCTGATTCGCTGGGTGGTAGTGGCCATCGGTTTATCTCCGGTGCTACAACGGTGCTACAGATTCAAGGAACAACCGGGAAATAGCGGGAACTGCATAGAAGTATAGCAGCAACGAAAGTGCAAGAAAATAGGGGTAAAGCGGTTTTCGGGGAAATTCCGGGAAGTGCCGAGATAGCGGGGATTTGATTTCCTAAACCGGTGGTCGCAGGTTCGAATCCTGCCGGGGGTAGTGAGATTTCAAGTCGCGGTTGGTTCTTAGGCCGGCCATCTCCGACGCGGTTCATTGATCGGCGGCTTTGATCGATCGGCTCAAATCGTGCGATGTTCGCGTGAAATTCTGTGCTATGTTTGCCAACAGAGTCATCGACGCGCCCGCGATGGGTGACCGTTGAATATCAGACGCCGGCGCGAACGAGGAGAATGACATGATCATCCGCGAGAAACGCACCGGCGAGGAATTCTCGCTGCCGTTGAAGCTGGAATTGTACCCGCCCTATTCGGTGCCGGGCCCGGATTGGGAATTCGACGAGGATCCGGAAAAGCGCGTCCGCTTCCGCAACACGAGGACGGGAGAAACCATGTATCCATCGCTGGAATCGCGATGGTGTCTTTATGTGCCGGAGCTACGGCAGACCAAGGGGACCGGCGACCCGATGGATCGGCACGACGGGAATTGGAGCCTGGTTGCACCGGGCGACGATGATAATTTCGAATTCGCCCCTGAGAACGAGGACGAATGGCGCACGTTGGCCGGCTGCGGATTCACGATCGCCCAACGACAGGAACAGCCCCTCGGCGTCGGGCGTTAGCGCCGGTGAATCGCTCCGATTCGTGGAATGTCATTCAAATCCGGGCGCGAGCATCGCGGCGATTTGCTCGGGATTCGCCGCGCCCAGCAAGCGCAATTCTTCGCACGCTTTTTTTTGTTCCGATTGATCGTTGCTCAATTTAGTGCGCCAGAACCGGGCGGCGGCGGCGAAGGCGGGCATGGTCGCGCGGTCCAGTTCGTCGGAGGCCGCGCCGAGCAGGCTTCTGCAACCGGCCTCATCGCCGGATTGTTTCTTGATCGCGGCATGAATCAATTTCGCCAGGGCACGCGACCAGGGCAGGCGCTCGCGCTCCAGCGCGGCGGCGTCGCGCCGCACTTGCCGCGCAGCCCGGTCGCCCTTGTCGCCGCCGGCCAGGGCGATGCCGACCGATGCCCGCAAATGAAGCGCGGCGACCCGCAAGCGCTGAATGCGCAGGAAGCGAGCGCTTCGCAGTTCTTGCCAAGTGGAGATCAATCGCTCCCAGCCATCGCTCGCCTTATTCTCGTACAAATCGATGCGACACTCGGTGAGCCGTGCCGTCAGCGAGGGCAGGTATGAACCGGCCGCGCCTGCCGGTTGCTCCCGGATCATCCTGCGATGCCGCCCGGATCATCGAGCGCCAGGCGGGCCAATGGCGTGGCGAACGCCGACAGATAAATCGCCGCGAAGCGATCGTTTCGCGACTCCGCCTCTTGCCCGAGCCGATTGGAAAGCGTGCCCAGTTCGTTGAAATGACCAAGTTGGAAAAGCGACCAGGCCTGAAAAACGAAGGCCACATCGCGTTCCCAGGCGACGCCCGAACATTGGGTCCGAAGCTGCCGCTCGGCGTCTAGCAGCACGTGCTGGGCTACCTGCCAGTTGCCGAGGTTGTGATGCACGATTCCCTCGGCCAGCGAGTGCCAGGCGAAGGCGTGGGGATCGGCGTGGCTCTCGGCGAGCCGTCGGGCCGATTCGAGCAGTTTCGCCACGCGTGCCGCGGCGCTCGGCCCCGCCGCCGAGACATGAGCCGCCTCCCAGGCAAACGCGCGCGCCAACCGCAATGGTTCGCCCGCCGCGAGCGCATATCGCAAGTGAACCGCCTGGAAGTAGGCGCCGGAAATGGCGTCGAATAAGCTCAGCCCGGCGGTTGCCGCCCAGCAAAGGTCGATTCGCTCGAGTTCCTCGCCGGAAATCTGCTCGACCGGCCGTTCCTGGAATTTGAGCCCGCGAAAGCGCAGCGCAGGCGCTCCGCGGTCAGGGCGAGAATCGCTCGAGCCGGCGACCGGGGTAAAATCAGGTTGGCCGTCGCCAGCACCTCCCGCAGGACGGTCAAGCCCTCATCGATATGACCGCTGACGCACAATTGATAAGCCGCGCGCCGCTTGAGTTGCAAAACGTGCGTGCGATCCGAGCCGCTGCAGGCGTTGACATAGGCGCGGGCCGCCTCGACCCCCTGCCCCGCGTTGGCCAGGGCGTCGCCCAGCTTGTTCCAGATCGGGCTGGCGTCGTGAGGCGAGCGCGTCCGCAGATCGAGCCCCAACCGATACAGCCGCGCCGCCCGGTCAAAGGCCAGCAATTCCGCGGCCTCGTCCGCGGCCTTGAGATAGTGCTCGGCGGCATCGTCGTTTTGGCTGGCCCCCAGGCAATGCACCGCCATCAGCACATGCTCGACGGGGTATGTCGCGGCGTAGGCGCGCGCCAGCCGGTCGTGATGGCTCGCCAGTTCCTGGGTCGGCAAGGTTTTCAACACGGCTTCGCGCATGCCGTCGTGATAGCATTCGACCCAGCGATCGGTCTCGGTCTCGTGAGTGCGAAGCCAATGGCCGGCGCGGAGGCGGTTCAGCGCGGTCAGCGGTTCGCTGACCAGTTCGGCGGCGCGCAGCGCCGTCCCCTCGCGGATCGGCTGCCCGGCGACGGCCAAGACGCTGAGCAAGCGCCGCTCCGCCGCCGTCAGACGAACCATCCGCTTTTGAATGACCCGATCGAGCGTGATCTCGTTCGGATCGGATGCGGCCGGCCCATGCTCACGCTGCTCCGAGTAAAAGCGGGTTAATTCGAGGACGAACAACGGCCAGCCGCGTGACTCACGCCCGATTGCGGCAGCCAGTTCCTCCCCCGCGGTCACATCCTCGGCCAAAAGCGCCTGGGCCAGGCTGCCAGCCTCCAGGGTCGTCAATTCATTGAGTTCGGCATCGGTAACCGAAATCGCCGCCGAGTCGCGCAGCGAACCGAGATAGTTGAGGAACGGCGCGTTTACGTCCTCGCAGCGATAACTCGCCACCAGCAATAACGGGGGCGGCGCCGGCGGCGCAGAATTTCCTCCAGCAGCTTCGCGCTGTCCGCGTCGCCCCATTGCAGATCGTCCAGCCAAATCACCAGCGGCTGATGTTTGCACAAATTGAGCAAGAGTTCGCGAAGGGCCGCGCCGGCCTGACGGCGCGATTCCGCGGAGTCCGACTGAACGGCGATTTTCCAGTGCGCTGCCGCCAGTTTGAGCCGGCGGAGCACCGGGAACATCTTCGCCAGGTTCGCCAGGCTGCTTGGAATCAGCGGCGACAACGCCTCGGCGTCAAAGCGCGAAAGAAACTGGCAGAGCGCATCGATCAGCCCGTCCATCGCCTTGTTGGGAACCGACTCCTGCTCATGGCACTTGCCGCGCAAGACCACGACCGGCTCGCGCTGGGCGAGCCGGTCCAGAAATCGCGACACGAGGGTGCTCTTGCCCATTCCGGTGCGGCCATGAACGCGAACCACGACCGTTCGGCCCGATGCGAGCTTTTCCCAGGCGGATTGAAGAATCGCCAATTGCCGATCGCGGCCCACGAGCGGCAAATCGCGCACCCGCAACGAACTACCGTGCGTTCGCGGAACGACCTGGCTGCCGTCGAGAAAACTAAGCACCGCCTCGGCGCCGGTGCGCTTGTCCGGGTCGCGATCCAACAGCGCCGCGCAAAGCTGGCTCCAGCCCTCTGGAATCCGGGCTACGACGTCGGCGGGCGGAGGCGGCTGCATAAATTGCTGCTGCCAGATCAGGTTGGTGCGCGAGCCCTGAAAAGGCCGGCGGCCGACCAACGTCTCGTATAGGATGACGCCGACCGCGTACCAGTCGGTCGCCGCGGTTGGAGGTTTGCTCGCGAATCGCTCTGGAGCGATGTAACCCAGGCTCCCGACCAGTTCGCCGCCCGCGAATTCGCCGCGGTCGGGTTTCCATTCCGAGACCAGTCCGAAGTCCAGCAGCACGACGCGCCCGGAAGGCGTGACGATGACATTGGTCGGTTTCACGTCGCAGTGAAGCAGGCCGGCCTCGTGCAGGAACCGCAGCCCCTCGGCGAGTTGCCGCAGGGCCGGCCCCAACTGTTTGAAGCGCTCGTCGAGATCGGCGATCCGGGCGAAGCAGTCGGTAAACGGCTCGCCTTCAACTAACTCCATGACCAAGCACCAGTGGCCGTCGTATTGCCGCAGTTCGTGCACGGCCGCTAAATTGGGATGGCTGAGTTCGGACGTGACGCGAAATTCCTGCTTGAAGTGCAGCAACATCCTGGGTTCAAGGCGAGGCAGGTATTTGACCGCGACGAGTCCGCCTCGCTTCATATCGACGGCACGGTAGACCACGCCCATGCCGCCGCGGCCGATCTCCTCCTGGATTTCATAACCGGGAATAATCGGCGGCTGAATCCGGCCAAGTCGACCCGAGCCGGGCGACCCCGGCCGCGCCTCCGCGGAATCGATGTGCGACGTCGGCATTTCCTTGGACCGCGGTAGCCAGGAGCCGTTTGATTCGTAATCCTCGCCCCACAAGCCGCAGACAGGACAGCGCGGCAGCGGGCGCGTGGAATCCCCGGTCTCGTCGGAATCCTCCGAACTCCAGGAATGGCCATTCAAACAAGTGAACCGTTGCGGCATTGAGCTTCCGAAATGACCGCTTAGATTCTATTGAAACGATGACAGAAGCCCGATTAAAACACGGGCGATCGCGATCGTCCAGCAAAAACAACTTGTTTTTCATCTTGAGACCGGCGCATTCGCCCTCGGCGACTTGGCAGCTTTCGGATCTATAATTCCGCGAAGTTTTTGAGAATCGTTAGTCCGACTCGTTGGCTCTTTTCCGGATGAAACTGGGTGGCGAAGACATTGTCGCGCAGATCGCCGAGACAAACGGCGTCGGGTAATCGGTTTCCGCGGCGATCAGCTCGCGATCCTTTGGCGCCGCGTGATAGGAATGCACGAAGTAAACCGAATCGCCCTCGCGCACGCCGCGAAAGATCGGGCAATCGCGGTTTAGATGCAGCTGGTTCCAGCCCATGTGTGGGATCTTCAAACCCGGCTGATGGGTAAAGCGAATCACGTCGCCCTCGAAGAGATTCATTCCCGGGTGCACGCCGTCCTCGTGCCCGCGCGTGAAGAGAAACTGCAGGCCGAGGCAGATGCCCAATAGCGGGCGTCCGCGCTTCACATGTTCCAGGATGAGCGGCGTCAGGCCCGATTGATTGAGCTTGGCCATGCCGTCGCAAAAGGCGCCGACGCCGGGCAAGATCACCTTGTCGGCTCGCGCAACCTCACCCGGATCGCTTGTGATCACAGCGGCAAAGCCCACATGCTCCAGCGCTTTTTGCACGCTGCGGAGGTTGGCCATGCCGTAGTCCACGATCGCGATTTTCGCGGGCATTGTTCACCTTCGACCATTTCGGACTACGCGGCTTTCGAAGGCCGCATCGCCCGCATCAAGAAACTCATGATGAGAATCACCGCTCCGCAACCGACTACGAAAACTCCCATAATGGTGGGATAAAACATCAGCACCTGCAGATTCGGCCCGATCCAATGCCAGCACATCCAGGTGATCACCGTTCCGATGGCCAAACCGGGGCCGAACGGCAATTCGTTGACGCCGCGAGTGAAGTATTGCGGCAGGGCCAGGACCAACGACACCATGCCGCCGACCAGAAAGGCAACCACCACCGGCTGCCAACCGAGGAAGGCGCCGACCATCATCATCAGATCGGCGTCGCCCAGGCCCAAGGCCTCGCGGCCCAGACCTTTTTCGAACAGGAACTTCACGCCGCGAAGCATAAAGGTGCCGACGAAGGCGCCCGCCAATCCGGTGACAAGGCCCAGCCGCCAGCTTCCCGCCGGCATCCAACTGGGAGGAGGGCCCCACACCGGCCAAGGATACAACCCCAGCTTCTGTTGATTGAGTGGGCCCAAGAGCCACCATTCATCGATGGGAAATCCTGGGTCGGCTTTCGGCATGGCGGCCGCCACCGCGTTGGGCCAGGGCCACGGGCAGGCGGTCGCGAAGATTAGTCCGATGATCGTTCCAAAAATCATCATTGAAATCGGAATCGTCCGATTTTGCAGATCGCAAAACGCGGCGGCGACCAGCAGCGAAAACAGCATCGCCCGCTGCACGAAAAACACCAGGATCGGCAAGTTTTGCCGGCTGAAAAAGAACATTTTCAGACGCCAGTCGGCGTGGACAAACTCGGGCATTTGATGAATGTTGCGAATGATTTCGAGATAGAAAATCGCGACGAAACCAACGCCGACCAGCAGTTCCACCCAGAAATAGCGCATCGAGAACTTCGCGCCGCACGAACGGCAGCGCCGCGCAGGATCCAGTAACTCAGGAGCGGGATGTTATCGATCAGGCGAATCGGCGCGTAGCATGAACCGCAGCGCGAGCCGGGCCAGATCATGCTCTTTTGATACGGCAGCCGGGCAATTCCCACGTTGAGAAAACTGCCCACCACGCACCCGAGCATGAACAAACAGATCATGACCCAGGTGATCAAGCCATACTCGACAATGAAGTTGACCATGCGAGAAGAATATCCCCGGCGATTTGGTCCGGCGAGCGGCCGGCAGTGTCTACGATCCAATCGGCACAGGCTCGGTACATCGGCTCGCGAGTCTGGAGCAATTCAGCGATTTCGGCGCGGCCGCCGACCGTCAGGTTCGGGCGGCGAGCGGACGATGTCGGGTCGCCGGCGAGCCGATCCGATAATGTCTCTACGTCGGCGGTGAGCCAAACGGCCTTGCCCGATTGGCGGATTCGCCGGCGGTTCGATTCGCGCAACACCACCCCGCCGCCGGTCGCGATCACCGCCGGGCCGCGTTCAATCAGCTTAGCAAGGATTTGTTCTTCCAGACCGCGAAAGGCCGTCTCGCCATCGTCGGCGATGATCTCGCGAATGGTCCGACCGGCCTGAGCCTCGAGTTCCGCGTCGGCGTCGACAAATGGTATCTTCAATCGTTCGCCGACCAGACGCCCGACCGTGCTTTTTCCGCTGCCGCGAAGCCCGATCAGGAAGAGGATTTCATTCATTCCTCTCCCCTTTCCTCCGCTGCTTCGGCCAATTCGTCCTCGTCGAGGTGTCTCACGGGCGAAACGGCTCGCCGCACGATTTGCCGCATCTGGTCCAAGTCGGGCGTCATGCCGGTAAACATCCGGTACTGTTCGGCGGCCTGTCGAACGAACAGATCGACGCCGGTGACCACCCGGCACTGCCGCGCGCGGGCATCCTTCACCAATAAGGTCGATTCCGGGTTGTACACCGCGTCGAGCACCACCATTCCCGGCTGCAGAAAGCCGGCATGAATCGGAGTGTCGTCCACGTTCGGATGCATCCCGACCGACGTGGCATTGATCAAGATGTCGCAGGTCCCAATATGGCGGCCCATCCAGTCCACTACCCGGCCCTCGACTTCCGTGGACAACCGGTAGGCTCGTTCCGGCGACCGATTGGTGATGGTTAAAACGCAGCCGGCTTTTTTCAACGCATGGGCGATCGCGCGGCCGACGCCGCCCGCCCCCAGCAGCAGCGCCACCTTGTGCTTGAGCGTCCCCGGCGTGCCATCCTCGTTCGGCGGCAAGGCCTCGGTCAGGCAGTCGAGCGCGGCCTGGTAATCGCTGTTGGCGGCCGAGAAGCCGCCTTCCGGCAAGCGGATCAGCGTGTTCGCCGCCTTGGTCTGCAACACGACTTCATCCAACTTGTCGGCGAGCGCCGCGGCGCCTTCCTTATGCGGAATCGTCACGCTGTAGCCGAGCACCGGCAACTCGCTGAAGGCATGGACGTGATCCTGAAGCTGGCCGCGCGTCACGCGAAACGGCAGATAGACGCCATTATAATTCAACCGGCGAAACATGCTGTTGTGCAGTAACGGACTGAGACTGTGCGAGACCGGATCGCCAATCACGCCAAAGACATTCGTGTCCGCGTCGATCCGATCGACCGGCACCCGCTCCTGCAGGTCCCACATCGTGGGCATCCCCGGCGCGATGATGCGATCTTGATTGAACGCTGCGTAAATAAACGGGGCCCCGAACTTGAGCCCGAGCAATCGGCTCGGAAAACCGATGTCGCCCATGCAATGGGCCACGGTCGGCTTCTTTGCGTTCTTGATCAGATTGAGGATTCTTAAATTATCGGCGGGGTTTTGCGCGGTCACGGCAAGCTTCACGACGTCCGCGTCCTGCATGCACATCAAATCGTGAATTTTTTCCAGGTTATCCGGCACGCCGTCGCGATTGTGATAACTGACGATCCGCTTGGTTGTGCCAAAACGCGGAATGGACTCGGCGATGTCGGTTTCGATGTCAATCCAGTCGAAGCCGCCGACGACGCATTGGCGGATCATCGTCTGCCGGGCTTCTTCCGAACCGGCCCAACGGCCGCCGTCATCCCGGCGGCGAAGCGTGGCCACCAGCGGGCAAGGCTTGTTTTCGAGCAATCGCTTCAGATCCGGGCCGTGCGTGAGAAAATCGAGACGAATCTCGATCATCTTCGCCCCGTGTTTGGCCGCCTCCTGAATCTCCGCCATCACCATCTTGTGCCGAGTACGCGCGATCACAACGCATACCCGCTCAATGCTTGCTTGCATTAGTCGGTTCCTGTTGCAAGAAACCCGGCCCGCCTCTCCAATACTCTAACGATCCAAGCACGGTGCCGCAAGCGCGGCCGTCGTGAGCCGCGCTTGCCCAAGTATACCTCACGCTTCCTTCGCCGCCTGTTCCATGGCCCAGATCGCGAAATCGGTCGCCGGTTGCTCGACGCCGAACCGCTTCAACTTTGAGGCGATCTGACCACGATGATAGGTGCCATGATTGGCGATATGCCGCAACACCACCCACGGCGGCAGCGTCGCCGACCGAGCCCCGCGACGCAAGTTCATCGGCGCCGCCAACCAATCCGGATTCAGCTTCGGTTTGAGCGATTCAAAAATGCCGTACGCCTGATCGAGCAGTTTTGCGGCGTCGTCCACCCGCGGCAATTCCGCCTCGGTTCGCGGCGCCGCCGTCACCACCTCGCCGCTCAGTCCGCGCAGCCAGCCCTCCGTCACCACCGCGATGTGCACCAGCGTCGCACGCGCCGGCGACCAGCCCGGCGCCGGTTCCGCCGCATACTGCGAGTCGGACAACTTCCGGCATGCGCTCAACACATGATTGTTCGCCCAACGATCAAACGCGAAAAGCGATACGAAATCGTCGTTCATGCGTGCCTCGCCCGTGGGGACTTACTCGATTGCGATGAAACGATTCAAATGAACTTATGGACAGCCCCGCCGATCGGCATGAAAATTTCTGCGCCGATCGATACCATGACCTGGTCTCACGAGGGCTGAGATATGTTCCAGAGAATCCTGTTGCCCATCGACCTGACCGATCGGCATCAAGCCGCGATCGATGCCGCCATCGAACTCGCCACGCGCGAAGGCGGCGCCATCGCCCTGCTCCACGTCATCGAACAAATCGCCGGCCTCTCGCCCGACGAGGAAAAAGGCTTCTACAGCGGCCTCGAACGGGCGGCAAAGGGGCGCCTCGACCGGTGGGCCGCGAAATTCTCGGCCAAGAAAATCCCCGTCCAGACCGCGATCCGCTTCGGCCACCGTGCCGCCGAATGCGTCAAGTTCGCGATCGAAACCCAGGCCGACCTGATCGTCCTCACCGCCCCGCGCATCGACCCCGCGAACCCCGCCCTCAGCCTCGCCAGCACGAGCTACAAAATCGGCATCATCTCGCAATGCCCCGTGTTGCTGGTGAAGTGAACGACTTCGTAGCACAAGCGTCTCGCCTGTGCGCCTAAGAGCACAACCGAGACGCTTGTGCTACGGAAATCACCTGCCACAGCGGAAAATAGAGATTTCAATTTGTAGCCTGGGTCCAGTGCGGACATCGCCTCCATTTTTGAACATGCGTATACTATACGGACGGGTATCTCAGATGGTCGCGTGCGCAATTCTTGGATGTGAGTCATGATCAGGTCGATTTCGAGATCGCCGAGCGGACGGACAACCGGACGGACATGCGGACGGACATGCGGACGGACATGCGGACGGACAAACCGGACAACTTTTGTGATGTCTCGGAATTCGCGGTGCAATTCGCGATTCCACAAAGACTTGCATCAAAAGCAGGTCGTCTGTTCGGTCAGCGAAATGTCCGGTTTTGTCCGGTTTTTGAACGCCGGCACCCGGACAGAAACGGCCCAATCGCTTGACGCAACCGCCAGCCAGCGGCTAGGGTATTCAAGGAGATGGTCCGAGGGCGGGGCGGTGCCACGGTTGATCGTGATCAAGGGGCCGGACGTCGGCAAGCAATTTGAGCTTGAAGGCGACGTCGCCGCGATTGGCCGCGAGGCGGTCAACACGATCCGCCTGCACGACACCGAGGCCTCCCGCCGGCACGCCGAGTTCCGCCGCACGCTCGAAGGCAGTTTCAAGGTCGTCGATCTCGGCAGCGCCAACGGCACTTTTGTGAACACCAAGCCGGTCGGCGAAGCCATGCTGCAGTCCGGCGACCACATCCAGATCGGCCAGACAATTTTCGTCTTCACCGCGACCCGGGCCGAGGCGCCGACGCGAGCCGCCCAATTAATCGATCAAATCCGCATGATCACGCGGAAGGACGAGAGCCCTTCCGAGATCGTGCGGACGATCGCCGAGGGCGAGGGTAGCCGGATCCTGGCCAAGCCGGAAACAGTCGATTCGCCGTGGTTGAAAACCAAGCTCGCCAACCTGGGCGTAATTTACGACGCCATCCAGGCGATCAGCCATATCCTCGAGATCGACCCGCTGCTCGAACGGATCATGGAATTGACCTTCCAGTCGATCGAGGCCGATCGCGGCTGCATCATGCTGCGGCAACCGGAAAGCAACCAGTTCGAACCGAAGGCGATCCGCTATCGCGAAGGAGTTAACGTCGAGGAAAAGATCGGCATTAGCCGAACGATCGTGGACCACGTGCTCCGCGAGAAACAGGGCGTGCTGGTGACGGATGCCGCCCGCGACGATCGCTTCAGCACCGGCCAGAGCATCGTTCGGTTCGGCATCCGCGAGGCGATCTGCGTGCCGATGAAGGGCCGCCATGAAACCGTCGGCGTGCTGTATCTGGACACGCAGTCGAATTCGAAAGAAATTGTGGCTCGCGGCGCACCGTCTGGAAAGTTCACCGAAGACCATCTGACGCTGGCCATCGCCCTGGCGCACCAGGCGGCACTGGCCGTCGAGGAGACGCGCTATCATCAGGCTCTAGTCGACGCCGAACGGCTCGCGGCGATCGGGCAGACGATCGCCTCGCTGTCGCATCACATCAAGAACATCCTGCAAGGGCTGCGTTCCGGCAGCGAAATCCTGACGATGGGGATGTCGCAGAAAGACGACGACTTGATGCACAAGGGTTGGCGCATCGTCGAGAAGAACCAGGGCAAGATTTACGACCTGGTGCTGGACATGCTCAGCTACTCGAAGGAGCGAGAGCCGGTCATCGAATCAACCAATCTGAATCGGATCATTGAGGACGTAATCGAACTGTTGAAAGGCCGGGCGGAAGAGTCGAAGGTGGAAATTGAGACACGGTTAGACCCGGGTTTGCCGAACGTACCCGCCGATCCGGAGGGAATTCACCGGGCGATTTTGAACCTGGTCGGCAACGCGATCGACGCCATTTCCGAACGCGAACACCCGCAGATCGGCGTGCAGACGCTGATGGAAAGCGACGGCGAATGGGTGCGCGTGATCGTGATCGACAACGGCCCGGGGATTCCGCCGGAAAAACTCAACGAGATATTCAAACCATTCGTCAGTAGCAAGGGTTCGAAAGGAACCGGGCTGGGTTTGCCGGTGAGCCGGAAGATCCTTCGCGAGCACGGCGGCGATATCACCGTCCAAAGCCAGCTTGGAAAAGGCAGCAAATTCGTGGTGCGGCTGCCGATGCGAAGCCCGCTGGCTCCCGATATGACCGGCACGCTGCACGAAATCCCACCGCCGCCGCCGGAATAATAGGAATCCTCCATGTCGCCGATACTGCTTACCTGGTTGATGGGACCGGATCGAATGAGTGAGATTCTTCGAGTTTTGAGCAAGAAAAGCTGTTCTCAAGCTCATGGAAACGCGCGAGAATATGTTGGCAATCTCGCGAGGTACTCGTTCGATGCGCGATTTACGACGCCGGTTAATTCTCCCGGCTATTCTGAGCGGCGCGGCGATGATCGGGACGACCGCATCGCGAGCCGCGAACCCCGACGACATTCAACTAACGACCGAAGCCCGCCAGTCGCTCAACGCCGATAAAAGGCTGGCGCCGCTGAATTTGGGTGTGACCGTGACCGGGGGAATCGCGACGCTATTCGGCCCGATTCCGTCCGAAGAGCTGTCGCGGCGGGCCGAGGCGCGAGTTCGCGTCGTAAGCGGGCTGCAAAACGTTCGAAACGAGTTGCATGTCGCCGAGACCGATTTTCGGGACCTGCGTCGCCATTCGAAGTCGGGCGAGAAAGCCGAATCCGCCCTTCAAAAAGTGCCCGAGCCTATTCTCGTGCTGGATCCCACGGGAAGCATGCTGTCCCAGACCAGACACATTCAGCCGCCGCCGGTTTCGAGCTTGTTCTCGCTCACCAGGTCCGACCCGGCGCCTGCAACAATTGCTCCGCCGCAAATCGACCCCTCGCGCGAGATCGAAGGCCTACGCCTTCGCGACAAGAGATTCAAGAACCTGAACGCAACCTGTTCAAGCGGAGTTGTGATTATTAGTGGATCGCTGAAGAATTGGCCCGATCTTTGGGAGTTCGCCGAGGATGTCGCGAAATTCCGGGGCGTCGATCGCATTCGAATTGAGAATGTGCGACGGGAATGAAAGTCAGCCGCATCAGTTTTCCATTCGCGCAAGTTTCATTTCTTCCCACTGCTCCATGCTCACGATCACCTCGCGGGCCTGGCTGCCGTTGTAATGGCCGACGATTCCATCCTCCGCCATGTAATCGATGAACCGCGCCGCCTTGCCGTAGCCGATGCCCAATGCTCGTTGCAGCAGCGAGACGCTCCCGCGACCCTCACGGACGATCACATCGACGGCTTGGTCGTACAATGGATCGCGCGCACCCGCGGAGTTTTTCGGTCCAGCGCCCTCGTTCGTCTTCGATCGCGGCTTCAGTTGGAGCAATTCCGGGACGAAGTCGGGTTCGCAGTCGAGATGACTCACGACGCGTTGAATTTCGGTTTCGCCGGCGTAGGCGCCTTGCGAGCGGATCAATTGGCTCGTGCCCGGCTGGAGGAATAGCATGTCGCCCTTGCCGAGCAGCTTGTCGGCGCCCATTTCGTCGAGCACCACGCGGCTATCCGATCGACTCGAAACCTGGAAACAGATTCGGGCCGGCAGATTCGACTTGATCAGGCCCGTGATGACGTCGACAGTCGGCTTCTGCGTGGCCAGAATCAAATGGATGCCGGCGGCACGCGATTTCTGAGCCAGCCGAATGATGTGCCCCTCGACGTCCTTTTTCATCGTCATCATCAGATCGCCAATTTCGTCGATCACGATGACGATGTACGGCATCTGTTCGGGAATCTGCTGGGCTTCCTCCTCCGTGCTGGGCCGCACGCGGTCGAGAATCTCCTGACGGGAAAGCTCGTTATAGCCGGCGATGTTGCGAACGCGGGCGCGAGCCAGCAATGAGTATCGCTCTTCCATTTTGTCCACGGCCCAGGCGAGAATCGCCTCGGCCTTGCTGTCGTCCTTAACGACCGGGCACATTAGATGCGGCAGTCGGACATAATCGCTAAACTCGACCTTCTTGGGATCGATCAGGATCAGCTTCGTCTCATCCGGGCGTTTCGTGAGCAACAAACTCAGGATCACAGCGTTGAGGCAGACCGACTTGCCGGTGCCGGTGCGGCCGGCGATCAGCAAATGCGGCATCTCGGCCAGGTCGTAGACTAGCGGGCGACCCTCGGTGTCCTTGCCGATGAACAACGGCAGCCGAATTTTGGCGACCTTGTTCCCCACCGCCATCACCAGTTCCTTCAATCGGACGACGGCTCGGTGTTCGTTGGGGACCTCGATGCCGACTGTGTTCTTGCCCGGAATCGGGGCGATGATTCGGACGCTGGGCACCTTCAGGTTGAGGGCCAGGTCGTCGCCGAGGACCGTTACCTTGTTGACCCGCAGTCCGGTTTCCAGGGCGACTTCGTACTGCGTGATCACCGGGCCGGTGTGAATGCCGACCACGCGAACATTCATGTTGAAATCGGTGAAGGTCTTTTCGAGCAGGGCCGCGGTCTGGCGAAGATGTTCGTCGTGCAACTCATGGGGAAATGGCTCCGGATCGTCGAGCAGGTGCACCGGCGGCAGTTCGTAGTTGGCGGGAATCGACGTGGCGTCCGTCGGCTGCAAATTGGCGGTTGAACGCGAAATGGGGACATTCGCGCCAGCGCCCACAAGCCGTCCCGCGAACGCTGGCTCGGGCCTCCGGAAAGCAATCGCCGCTGAATTTCGTCGCCGTCGCGGCCAGCGAAGTCGCTGCAGCGCGGCGAACCAGCCAACGAATCGATTTGGCGGTCGCGCGTGCGCTCCACAACACAACGCGATCGAGCGCGAGGTAGATGCCCAACGCGAGAGCGCCCAAGAACAAGAGGATGCGGCCATACGCGGGCAAGTTGTCCGAGAGCATTCGAACCAGGCCGGCACCAAGCGATCCGCCCGCGCCCGCGAGCGATCGGCTTTGCAATTCGGCCCCAAATTGATCCGCCAGGATCGCGGAGCATGGCAACAGAATGAGCCAGCCTGCGAGTCGCATCGACCATCGCAACATGTCGCGGCGCAAGAAAAGCGCGACCACCAGGACAAACCAGCTGAGCAAGAGAACGCAAACCGCGATTCCCAGCGATTCAAACAGCCCTTGGGCGATTGCTGCTCCGACGTCTCCAAGAAGGTTGCTGGGTTGCTGGTCCGCGGCCGCGGCCGGCACATGGCTGAGAATAGCGGTCGCAACGAACATTCCCATAATGAGGAGAACGAACGCGGCGACGTCCAATCGCTTTGACGGCTCTGGTTTCGCTTTCGGGTCAGCCATGGTGCAACGCTCCCTGCGATGCGGGCGAAGGGCCTATCATGGCTTATTCGCGATATCGGCGCTGGTTGCGATGCCCAATCACAGTAAAATGCGATTTTGGAGGCCGAATGGTTCAGATTGCGCTGTGGGAACCGGAAATTCCGCCGAACACCGGCAATATCGCCCGGCTTTGCGCCGCGACGGGCGCTCGGTTGCACCTGATCGGCCGGCTCGGTTTCCGTCTCGGCGATCGCGACCTGCAACGGGCGGGACTCGATTATTGGCCGGACGTGGATCTGGCCCGCCACGATTCGCTCCCGGACTTCGAGCATTCGTTTCCGGGCCGAATCCTCGGCTTCAGCGCCCATGCGAGCGTGCCGTACACCCAGGCGAGCTTTCGCGACGGCGACTGCCTGTTGTTCGGAAGCGAGTCGCGAGGCTTGCCGCCCTCGGTCCTGGAACGATACGGCGATCGTGCCTTTGTCATTCCCATGCCGACCGGCAAAGTCCGAAGCCTTAACCTCGCCACGGCGGTCGGCATCGTGCTGTATGAGGCGTTGCGACAGTTGCAATGCTGGCAACCGGATATGAACCACGTGGCCCGCGGCTGATTCCGCTTGCCTCCCAACCTCTGGACATCCGATATGAGCCGTGCACCGAGGCATAAGAGAATTCACCACGTAGCTGCCACTCCATCTGGGATGGTCGTAGGGAAACTCGTGATGGAATCGGTTATCGCGCTTCCCACTCGCACCGAACTGCGTCGCTTCGTCCGCCAGGTCCTTTCCGATCACGATCGGCTCGACTCGGCTCAGTGTCCCTTCTTCGAGGCGGCTGTCGTTCGCGCCGGCCGCATCTGCGGTTTGTCGTTCGAGCTTCAGGGTCCGCGGCTGATGCGATCGCGAGCCATTTGGGCGGCCGACGAGCATCGCATTTTCTTTTACGACACCATGGGCGCCCGCTTCGCCGACGTGCATCTCAGCGAGGAGCCCGACCCCGGCAAGATTCATGAGGAATACCAGCGGGCCAAATCCGAACCACAACCCGTGCTGGCCGACCGCGCCGATCGCCTGCCGGCGGAAAGCGCGGAGCAGCCGGCGACTCCAATCCAAGCATGACCCGGAAAAAACCGGACAAAAGCGGACATCTTGCACTCCTGACTGACGACCTGCTTTTGTCGTAACCTCTTGTTCGACTTGCCGGTTGCGTTCCGTTTTCGAGGTCATCACAAACTTTGTCCGGTTTGTCCGTCCGCTTGTCCGTCCGCTTGTCCGTCCGCATGTCCGTCCGGCGACGGCGGCCAAGATTCCGAACCACGTTTTCACGATCGAACAAGACATGATTGGATCCTCAAAAAGCTGCGCACCGGGAACTGCCCCGCCTCGCGCCCTTTTAGTATACATCTGTTCAATTCCGCGTCGAGGTCGGTTTTGACGCGATTCATGGGCTCCTCTCGCGGAAGCACCGACATTTGGCGTCGCAGAATTCGTAGAGCAAGCGTCTCGCTTGCTCACGCCCGCACACAATCGAGACGATTGTGCTACGTCAGGAATACGTAGAGCAAGCGTCTCGCTTGCTCACGCCCGCACACAATCGAGACGATTGTGCTACGTCAGGAATTCGTAGAGCAAGCGTCTCGCTTGCTCACGCCCGCACACAATCGAGACGATTGTGCTACGTCAGGAATTCGTAGAGCAAGCGTCTCGCTTGCTCACGCCAGCGCGCACCCGCACACAATCGAGACGATTGTGCTACGTCAGCAAATCCGCCCCGGGACTTTGATCCGCAGATTACGCCGATTTCACAGATTGAGTTCCAATGGCTTTGAATTCTGCGAAATCGGCGAAATCTGCGGATGAACAATCTCAGAATTCCTGAGCAGTCTTACGACTCGGCGCACAGATTCTGGTAGAGTCCGGAAACCGCTCCTGAATCGATGGAATTGATCATGTCGAAATCGATGGCCTTGCCCTTGCGGCGCGTATGTCAATCGCTCGCCCGTGAGTCATTTCGCTCGCTGTCGGATCGAGAACTGCTGGAGCAATTTGCGGCGGGAAATCAGGCGGCGTTCGCGGCCATTGTCGAGCGGCATGGGCCGGTGGTGTGCGCCGTTTGTTTGCGGGCGCTGTGCGATTCGGGCCTGGCGGATGACGCCTTCCAGGCCGTGTTCGTGGTGCTGGCGCGGAAGTCGCGATCGCTGCGGCGGCCCGACGCGCTGGCTGGCTGGCTGTTTGGCGTGGCCTGCAGAATCGCCGGGCAAATGCGACAGGCACAAATCCGCTTGCGCCGCCGCGAGCAACTGGCGGCGTTGCTGCGGCCCGAAGCCGACGAGCCGAAACCCTGGGACGACCTGCTACAAGTGCTCGACGAGGAGTTGAATCACCTGCCCGAGCGCCTGCGGGCCCCGCTGGTCGCATGCTACCTTCAGGGCCGCACGCAGGACGAGGCGGCGCGGGAACTGGACTGGCCGTTGATCACGCTTCGGCGACGCCTGGCCGCCGGACGCGAACGGCTTCGCCTGCGGATGGCTCGCCGCGGGGCGACGCTCTCCGCCGGCCTGCTCGCCGCGGCCCTAACGCCCAGCGCCGCCGATGCCACGGTGCCAATTGCGTTGGCGGAAATCACGGTCACGCATGCGCTGGCTGTCCTTCATGGCCAGGCGATTCCCACTGCGATAGCAGAACTCGCTCGCGAACAGACGGCGGGCAGCATCGGCGCGGCGAAGTTGTGGCTCGTGCCGATGATCGCCGCGTGTGCGCTCGTCGGCGTCGGCACGTTCAAGCCCTGGACCGAGAAACCGCTCAAGGCCATGCCCGCGGACAAGCCAGCGGAGAAACCAAAGGAAGTGCGGCGCGATCGATTCAATGATCCGCTGCCCGAGGGGGCGATCGCCCGGCTGGGAACGATTGCGCTGAAGCATGGGGGCAAGATCGATGAACTGCGGTTCGCCCCGGACAACAAGTCGTTTTACTCGACTGGAGGGGGAATTCTTCGGGGATGGCAGGTCGACACCGGCAATGAAATCAAAACGATCGACATGCGGTCAATTCCCAAAGAGGTTCGTGCTCAGTCGATTTCTTCAGACGGAAAGACGGTGTTCGCGGTGATTGGCGACGAGCACGCGTGGCCGCCAGTACTGACACGGCTGGAAGAATGGGACGTCACCTCGATGAAGAAGCGACGCGAATTCACGATTAATCAAAAGGACGGTAGAATCTTCGTCGCCGAGCAGGTGAGCCTGTCGCCAAATGTTCAATTTGTCGCGGTGAAGTGGTCGTCAGCAATGGTGTTGGTTTGGGATTGCTCTCAGGCAAAGTTGATATTCACGATTCCCGGCTGGAATCAGATCTTGACCTTTAGCTCCGACGATCGTCGCCTGATCACCTGCGACAGCAAGTTCAAGATTACGGTGCGGGAGTGCGCGACCGGCCGCGTGATTAAGGAACTCGGCAGCAATGAAAACCAACCATGTGACGCGGTGATCTCTCCCGACGGAAAGTGGTTGGCAACGAGCGGGCAGGCCCATGGCGAGTCAAAGCTAATCGGAAACGGCTTGGGTCGAACGGATGTCATTTCCGATCCATTCATTCGATTATGGGACTTGGAACGCGGCAATTTCGTGGAGAAAATCGAAGCAATCGCCATCAGCCATCGACCGATGGCCTTCGCGGGCGATTCGAAATCGATATTCGTCATGTCGCGGGATGAGCGGCGCGATGATTACTCGATTCGCCGCATCGCGATTCCAGGCGGCGAAACGATTTCCACGTTTCCAGAGCACCTACCATCGATCGAAGTGTTGACAGTCTCCCCAAATGGCCGGATGCTGGCCCCGGGGTAGCTACAACGGCCAAATCCGGCTTTGGGATCTCCAATCAAAAAAGGAATTGAACAAGTCAGAGGGCCATGGCCCACCGGTCTCCAAGCTGGAGTTTTCGACCGATGGTGATCGATTAACGTCGCGAGAATACGCAGGACAGGTGATCGATTGGGATTTGAGGTCCGCGTCGAAGATCCGCGAACGAACCGAAATGTTGCCGCCGGAACTCGGATATTGGCTTGGCGATGGATCGTATCGTGTGGGCCTTCATATCAATGTCGATCCGACGAAGAGTCGAATGATTGTTGCCGATGTCGATCGAAACCGAGTGATGCACGATTTTGGGCGTGCGCCGCTTGGCCTCGCATGTGCGCTCGTGACGCCTGATGGCAAGCGCATGATCACGGCGAGCCACCGCGACGGCGGCGATTTCATTGAGACGTGGGATTTATTGTCCGGCAAGGTTCTCAACTCGTGGACGGCAATTGGCGAGGCCAACTATCGCCCTACCTTCTTTTGGTTGCCATCGTCGCGGCTGCTGTTTACCTGGCGGAATAAGGTCGCCGTGCTTGATGCCGCCACAGGTAAGGTGCTCGCGGAATGGCAGCCGCTGGAGAAAGAATTAAGGCCAATGAAAAATCGATTGTTCTCTTTTTACCGTCGCCGGATGGCAAGTCGGTCGCATGCACCGTGCAGGAAGAAAGCCGAATCGTCATTTGCGATACGACCACCGGACGAACGATTCGGCGGTTTCATTGTCCCGATCTGACGCCCTGGTATCGAGCATTTTCGTTCGATGGCAAACTCTTCGCCGGGTGTAGCGGCGGGTTGACACCGACCATTCATGTCTGGGACATCAAGTCCGGCAAGGAACTGCATCGGTTCAAAGTCCATCGCGGCGAGGTTCGAAGCCTCGCGTTCCGCAAGGACGGCCAGCGCCTCGCTTCAGGCAGTTCCGATGGCACCATTTTGATTTGGGATTTGACGAAGAAGTGACGAGACTGGCGAGCGTCGCGGAATCCGTAGAGCAAGCGTCTCGCTTGCTCATGTCAGCATACAAGCGAGACGCTTGAGCTACGCCAGGAAATCCGCCCGGGACTTTGATCCGCAGATTACGCCGATTTCACAGATTGAATTCCTGTGGATTCGAAATCTGCGAAATCGGCGTAATCTGCGGACGAACGATGCCGACGAAAAATAGCGAGCGGGAGTTGGGCTCATCTCGCGGAGCGAGATGGCTACTTTCGCCGTTTCGGTTGCTGATCGTCGAGTTCTTCGCGGAGCTTTCGGTTCATGTCCTTGATTGACTTGATCATCGCTTCGAGTTTTTCTTTTTGATCCAGCGCGATCGTCATGTCGGTTGGGTTTTCCGTGAGCTTGCCGAGCAGTTTCGCTTGCTCCTGCATTCGCCACCGGATTTCCTCGAGCAGTTCCTTGTTTTCGGCGAGTTGTTTTCGCAGAGCGGCTTTTTCCTCCGGCGTGTCCACGGGAATTCTCGCGGCCATGCTTTGGAAATCGGGCAGAATCTTGCCGTCGTTGATTTCGATCAAGCGGCGAAGCGTTTCGGTCTCCAAGTTCTTGCGGAAGGCGCGAGCCGAGCCGTCGAACATCGCACCGTGCAAAACATTACTGAATGGGCCTTCGAATCTTGGCAAAGGCTTGTTGGGGGCGTATTCGAAATCATCCGGTTTGGTCCAGGGAACCGGCGGGCCAGCTTCGATGACGCCCAATGTATTGGAGGTGCCATCGGCGATGTCGGTAATTCGATGGTGATTCGAAATCTGTTGCACGGATGTGGCGCCACCCGCGATCAAGTCTCCGGGCCCCGCAGCGCCTCTGCGTACGGTCCGCTTAGCCGGTGGGAGCCCCGCGCTGAGCCAGCGCCCATCGGCGGTGCTCCCAGGCCGCCCGGCGCACCGCCGCTAAGGCCGCCTCCCGGGATACCCAGCGCCGAATGCGGTCCAAACGCGGTGCCGGGGCCGGAAAAGACCTTGTAGTAGGTGTTGGTCGAGTTCGGCGCTTGCGTGCCGACTCGGAGAAGATCCGGCATTTTTGCAAGCAGTTCTTTGTTGTGCTCACCGTCCCAGGGTTCGTCGAGTTTGAATTGTCGATAGAGGTCGATTTGTTCGATATACGGCAGAATCGCGACGCGCAACTCAAGAGCGGTCTGCCGTTCTTGTCGAGAATGTTGAAAGGCAAGCAGCCGAAGGTGCTTTCGTAATTGTGGAAGGCGAGCACGATCTGCTTGAGGTTGTTCATGCTGCGTCGGCGCTGAGCCGAATCGGCATTTTGCTCGCGCGCGGCCGGGGCGGGACTGCGGTCGATGGCGGGCGGCTCGCCGGCGCGGCGTTGAGCGGATGCCCATGCGCCTCCAAGGGCCATCGCGCAGCAGATCGCCAGGATGCCGGTAGCTCGTTGTACTTTGGTGACGGTCATGGCTCGAATCGCTCCTTTCGCGAGAAGTCGGACATGTTCAGAGATTTCGGGAATTGGCGCGGCGTGATCGGCAAACGCCGCCGCCGCATGGGCCAGTTCGCGCATCAGTTTGGGAGGGAGCGCCGAGCCGGCCGATGGCGCGGAGGAGGCGACAAGTCCGGCAGCCGGAACCGCGATGCCACGACTTATCAGACGGCGGCGAAGTCGCTCGCGGCCCCGGGAGGCTCGACCGGCGACCGTTCCGACCGGCCAACCCAGACGGCTCGCGGCATCGGCGACCGACAAGCCGTCGAAGTAGCACAGCAACAGCGGTACGCGATATTTTTCCGGGAGTCGATCCAATTCGTCGTGGAGCACCTGAGCGATTTCGGCTTCGATGGCGGGCTCATGTTCCGAATTCGGAACACTCAATTGATCAACATCGAGCGCTGAGCTGACGTGGTTCTTCCGTCGCCGCACCATAAGTTGGCCGGCGATTCGGCGGGCAACGCGATAAAGCCAGCCTGCGACCGTGCCGCTTCGGCCGATGGATGCGGCCTGGCGTGCCAGGGCGAGGAAGGTCGCCTGGCAGACATCCTCCGCCGCGTGCTCGTCGCGGAGGAGGCTGCGGCCGACGCGCAGCACCATCGCCGAATGGCGCCAAACCAGGAGTTCGAAGGCCGATTCGTCTCGATATTGTGCGAATCGTGCCAACAACGCCGCATCGCTTGGCCCATCCACGCCGGGGCCAAGGGCCGAGCGCAAAAAGCGAAGGATATTCGGCGCTCGCGGTGATCGATGCATGCTGGACCCTCGGGCGTTGCTACCCATGATGTGCGGGCGGGGCGGAGTCTTTATACAGTCTTTTTTGCTATTCTTGACGGGGGCAATCGACCGCGCCGTGCGGATCTTGGCACCAAATTTGCGGTGTTAAGCGTCTGCAGTAGAAATCTGCAACCGCGCAGTTTCCATGGCGGCGGATGAGGGAAAGACCGAGGCCCCGGCGACCATGGGATGGTGGTACGCGAAACCGATCACCCGGACGGCGGTTCGCGTTATTCGCATTCCAACTGACATTTGAAGGTGCAACATGAGAACATTTATGTTAGCCGCAGCCGTCGGCGCCTCGCTACTGATGGGTCTTCCCGATTCGGTTCTGGCCCAACGTGGAGGCCACGGCGGGGGCGGTCATTCCGGCGGCAATGTTGGCGGCGGTCACGCCGGCGGCGGTCATGCCGGCGGCAATGTCGGCGGCAGTGCTGGTGTGCGCACCGGCGGATACTACGGCGGCAATTACAACGGCGGCAATTACGGCCGCGGTTACTATGGCGGAAACTATTACGGCAACAATTATGGCCGCGGATACTATGGCGGCTACTATGGGGGGCGCGTACCCAACTGGTACTGGGGCCTCAGCCTGGGCCTGAACTACGGCCTGCCGCTGCTGTACGGCGCCGGTCGCGGCGGTTACTACGGCGGCGGTTATTACGGCGGCGGTTATTACGGCTACCCGTATTATGGTGGCTCCTATGGCTACCCGTACTATTCAAGCGGGTATAGCTATCCGTACTACGGAAGCAGTTACGACTATCAGCCCTATTACGGAGACGTTGGGCCATCGAATTCCTCGGCCGGGTATTACAATTCGGGAACGCAAGCGCCGGCTCCGAGTCCGCAGCCCAATGTGGTTAGCATGGCAGTGCGCGTCCCGCCCAACGCCACGTTGTGGATCGAGGGTCAACGAATGAACACGCAGGGCGAGGTCCGGAGCTTTTACTCCTCGCCTCTCGAACCGGGCCAGACCTACACGTACCACCTAAAGGCGACCTGGACCGATCCCAACGGCCAGCCGGTGGAGCGCACCAAGGCGGTTGACGTTCACGCCGGCCAGCGGTTGAATGTGGATTTCCAGGGCTCATAAGGCCTAAAGGTTCGTCTTACAAGCGAGACGCTTGTGCTACGAGCGTCTTACAAGCGAGACGCTTGTGCTACGAGCGTCTTACAAGCGAGACGCTTGCGCTACGAGCGTCGTGCAAGCGAGACGCTTGTGCTACGACACTCGTAGCACAAGCGTCTCGCTTGGGTTACATGCCGGAGAAATCAGGGGAAGATTCCCATTTCCATGTAGCAGATGGCGATCTTGTCGATCGCGTCGATGAGCGCTGCCGTGCGCAGGTCGGCCTTGCTGTCGAGCTTGTTCTGGATGTCGCGAATTTCCTGATACGCCCCGGACATCGTTTCTTCCAGTCCCGAGTAGACCAGGTCTTTTTCATCCGGTCCGTGGGCGAGCACGGAGAGCATTTCCTCGGTGAAGTGGCGTTCAGTGACGCCTTCGACCGCACTAAGCAACCGGCGATAGGCCCGCTCTTCGAAGCGCTTTTCCATGCGGCCGAAGCGGACATGGGACAAGTTTTTCAGCCATTCGAAGTATGAAACCGTGACGCCGCCGGCGTTGAGATAGCTGTCGGGAATGACGAGGACGCCGCGGCGATAGAGTTCCTCGCTGGCATCGGCGGTGGTGGGGCCGTTGGCCGCCTCGCCGACGATCTTCGCCTGGATGCGCGCGACGTTTTCCTTGGTGATGACATTTTCCAGCGCGGCGGGGATGAGAATATCGCAGGGAAGTTCCAACGCCGCGTCGCGATGCGGCAAGTTTTTCGAATTCGGGAAGCCGGTAATGGATCCGGTTTCCGTACGATGCTGGGCGACTTTGTCGATCGCCAGCCCGTTCGGATCGTGAATGGCGCCGTCGAATTCGGCGATGGCGATCACGCATAGCGCCCGCCTCTTCCATGAATTTCGCGGTGTAGAAGCCGACGTTGCCGAAGCCCTGGATCACGATGCGTTTGCCTTCGAGGCTCGGCGATAGTCCGAGGCGCTTCATGTCCTCCTTGTGCGAACAGGCCTCGCGAATGCCGTAGGAGACGCCCAGGCCGGTGGCCTCCTGCCGGCCGCGAATGCCGCCCAGCGGCACCGGCTTGCCGGTTACGCAGGCCAGGGCGTTCAGTTCGTCGGTGTTGAGCGATTGATAGGTGTCGGCGATCCAGGCCATTTCGTGCGGGCCGGTGCCGAAATCCGGCGCGGGGACATCGACGCCGGGGCCGATGAAGTTCTTTTTGACCAGTTCGTGGGTGTAGCGGCGAATGATCCGCTGCAGTTCCGCGGGCGAATAGTTTTTTCGATCGATGCGGATGCCGCCCTTGGCCCCGCCGAACGGCACGTTGACCACCGCGCACTTGTAACTCATCAGCGCCGCGAGAGCCATGACCTCGTCCTCGCTGACATCGGCGCTGAAACGGATGCCGCCCTTGGTGGGCATTTTGTGGTGGCTATGCTCGGCCCGCCAGGCATGAATGACCTCGATGCGGCCGTCGTCGCGCCGCAGGGGAAACGCCATGTGATAGACGCTGTTGCAGGCGCGAATCTGGGCCAGCAACGACGGATCATGCACGGTAAACGCCGCGGCCTTGTCGAAATTGTGATTCACCTGATCGAAGAAACTGATTTCCTGCGTGGTCATACCGTCGCTCCGGAGAGGTGGAGGGTCTGTCATTCATTGACATACCTTTTTACAAGACTGACCGGCGAAAAATAACCAATGGGTTCACTCGGGCTCCGAGGAGACCGGGGCAACCGGTGAAATCTGGTCGCCCAGGGGGCCCTCGCTCGCCGGAAAGACGCGCTTCGTGCCGGTGGGAAGGCTGGCGACGAACTGGAAGATGTCGGAACGGCGGTCGAGCCGCGGCGTCACCGTGCCCAGATCGCGCGTTTCTTTCAGCGCGTCGAGATCGAGATCGCACACCAGCACGGTTTCCTCATTGGCGTCGGCCTCGGCGGCGATGCCGTCGCGGTTGAACGCGAAATCCGAAGGCGTGAGCACGGCGGCCTGCGCATATTGCACGTCCATGTTGGCGACGTCGGGCAGATTGCCGACGTTTCCCGCCAGGGCGACATAGACATGGTTTTCGATGGCCCGGGCCTGAGCGCAATATCGGACCCGAAGATAACTCTGGCGATTATCGGTGCAAAACGGGACGAAGATGATCTCGGCGCCCGCGTCTGCCAGATAGCGCACCGGTTCGGGAAACTCGACGTCGTAGCAGATCAAGACGCCGATTCGCGCCTTGGGCGTTTCGATCGCGGCCAGTTGGTTGCCGCCGGTGATGCCCCACCATTTCCGTTCGTTCGGCGTGATATGCAATTTGGGTTGCTCGATGACCTGGCCATCCGGGAGACAAACGTGCGAGACGTTGTAAAGCTTGCCGTTTTCGAGGATGGGATGGCTGCCGCCGATAATGGTCAGGCCATATTTCTTGGCATCGTCGCTGAGCAATTTTTTCAACTTTGGCGTATAGGCGGAGAGCCGCTTCATTCCTTCCTGAGGCGACAAGACATTCAGATGCGACAGCAACTGAAGCGAGAAAAGTTCCGGCAGGAGCACGAAATCGCAACCGTAGTCGGCGGCCACGTCGATGAAGTAGTGAACTTGCCCGCCGAAATCGGAAAACGACGACACCCGCCGCATCTGATATTGAACGCAGGCGACGCGAACTTTGCGCGGCCCCGAGGATCGCGGGTGATAGTCCGGGTTGAGCCACTCGATCAGCGCGCCGTAGTTGTGGCTGTGGCGATCGCGGAGATAATTGGGCATGACGCCGCGAAGCGAGAAGCCATGACTGAGTTGAAAACTCAGGACCAGATCGTGCAGTTCGCCCGCCACCACGCGTTGGGCATATTCCTCGGGCGACATCCGCGTGGCGTGCTCGTGATAATTCCACAGCCGGCCGCCGGCGAGAATCCGCCGAAGATTGAGCCGCCGGCAAAGCTGACGCCGGGCCTCGTAAAGCGCCGCGCCGACACCCTGGCCGCGCGCGTCCGGGTGGACGTAGACATCCGCGCCGTAAAGCGTGTCGCCGGTCGGATCGTGATTGGTGAAATAGCCGCTGTCGGTGACGCCGCTCCAGGTGTGATAACGCAGCGGATCGGGCCCCATGTTGACAATCAGCGACGCCACGGCGCCGACCAACCGGCCATTCATCTCGGCGACCAACTGCCCCTGCGGAAAAATGCGCAGATGGCTGGTCAGGTGCGACTCGCCCCAGACCACGTTGTCTTCCGCCATGGTCGGATAGGCGGCGCGGTTGAGTTGAACCAGTGCGGGAATGTCGCGCGGCGTCGCCTCGCGCACGCGGACATTGGATTTCCGATGATTCTTCTTGCTTCGATGATTGTTCGAGGTCATGCGAATTCCTTTCTGAGTCCCATCATATTCTAAAGCCCCGTCGAGAGCCCACTGGGAAAAGTGACATGGTTTCATGTACACTAACGCGTCGAGTTCATAGCATGGTGTGTGTCTGACTATTCTGAGCCCATTGCCCCTGGTCGCGCACGAGGCGAGCCATGCCGGAATCGACGCCGAAATATCCGTTCCTTCCGGAAGGCGCCACGGTTCTGAGCGTGACGGAAATCACCGACAGCATCCGGGGCACGTTGGAAACGGCGTTTCCGGCGGTTTGGGTCGAGGGGGAATTGGGAAATCTGGCGCGGCCGACGTCGGGACACCTCTACTTTACATTGCGCGACGCCGACGCGCTGCTCAAATGCGCCATGTGGCGAGCCCGGGCGTTGCGGCTGCCTGCGGGCTTCGAACCGCGCGACGGCGTCGAGGTCGTCGCCTACGGCAGCCTGACCGTTTATCGACCAAAAGGCGAATATCAACTCAGCATCGAGCGAATGTTTCCCAAGGGCGGCATCGGCGCCGCCGAACTCGCCTTGCAGGAACTGAAGAAGAAACTGTTCGCGCTGGGCTACTTTAATCCGAATCGAAAAAAGCGGCTGCCGCGATTTCCGCGCTCGATCTGCCTGATCACCAGCGCGACCGGCGCGGCGGTGCGCGACCTGGTCGAGATTCTCGGCCACCGCTGGCCTGCAACTCGGGTCGGAGTGCGGCCATCGCGCGTGCAGGGCGAGGGCGCCGCGGAGGAAATCGCCGCGGCAATCCGCCAGGTGAATCGCTGGCGGGCACAGCGAAAAGCCCAGGTCGATATCATCATCATCGGGCGGGGCGGCGGCGGGGCCGAGGATCTCGCCGCGTTCAATCAGGAAATCGTCGCTCAAGCGATTTTCGAATCGAAGATCCCGATTGTCAGCGCGGTCGGCCACGAAATCGATTTGACGATCGCCGACCTGGTCGCCGACGAACGGGCCTCGACGCCCAGCCACGCGGCGGAAATCGCGGTGCCGGATCGCCGAGAAATTCTTGAAATCGTCAATAATTTCGGCTGCCACATGCGCGACGCCATGCTGCGGAAATGCGACCGGCTGCAGTTGCAACTCGATCAACTGGCCCGCCGGCGCGTGATGCAGCAGCCCGTCGAGCGGCTTCGCGAACTCGAGCGGCGGCTCGACGACTGGAGCGAACGGCTGGACCGCGCCGGACGCCGTCGAATCGAGCAGACGCGGCGCACCCTCGAAGCCGCCGCGGCACGGCTCGAATCGCTGAGCCCCTTGAACGTGTTGGGACGCGGCTATAGCCTGACGCGGACCGAAGCGAGCCCGGCCTTGATTCGCTCCGCCGGGGAGGTGCGTCCGGGCGATCGCATTGTCACCATCCTGAATCGCGGTCGAATCACCAGCCGTGTCGAAACAACCGACGCTGGATCGGACGCCGACCAATAGCCTGTCGCGAGGCGAAGCCATGACGCCAACACCGCCCGAAACCGCCAAGCAATTGTCGTTTGAAGAAGCGCTCGCCGAGTTGGAAGCGGTGGTTCACGATCTGGAGGCCGGCGACGTGAGTCTCGAGCAGGCGCTGGCCCGTTACGAAACGGGCGTGATGCTTCTCAAACAGTGCTACAGTCAACTTCGTAACGCGGAACAGAAGGTGCTACTGCTGACCGGCGAGGACGCCGAGGGGAAACCAGTGACGCAGCCGTTCGAGCACACCTCCGCGGATCCGCGCCGCCGGGCAAAGTAATCCAGAGTTCACCATCACAGCGATGTCGCGATTGTCACCGGAACTGGTAATCGGAATCGACGGAGGCGGCAGCGAAACGATCGCCATGCTGGCGGAGCGCGCGCCGGGCGGCGCAGATTTTGGGCCAGGGCGCGGCGGGGCCCTCGAATATTCAATCCGTCGGCGTGGAGCGCGCCGCGCAGGCCATTCGCGGCGCGGTCGCCGCGGCATTCGCGGCCGCCGGATTGGAATGCGCGCCGGTTGCGGCCGCGGCGCTGGGCATGGCGGGAGTGGATCATCCCGACGGCGTCGCCGCCGTCCATCAAATCGTCGAGCGCTGAATTTGGCCGAGCGCCATCAAGTGGTGCTCGACGCCGTGTTGTTGCTCGAAGCCGGCACGCCGGAAGGCTGGGGATTGGCGGTCATCGCCGGAACCGGATCGATCGCGTTTGGCCGAGACAAAAGCGGCCGCATGGATCGTTCCGGCGGCTGGGGATATTTGCTCGGCGACGAGGGCAGCGCCTATGGCATCGCCCTCGCTGGCGTGCGCGCCGTCGCCCGCGCGTCCGACGCCTGTGCCGAAGAGACCAAGTTAACCAAGCGCATTCTCGACTTCATGGGTCTGAGCGAGCCGCTGCAAATGATCGATGCGGTATATCGCGGACCGTGGGATCGAGCGCGGCTGGCGACGATCGCACCCGTCGTGTTGGCCGCGGCAGATGCCGGCGACGCGGTCGCCTCCGCGATCGTGTCGCACGAGGCGTCGGAGTTGGCGCGAACCGCCGCGGCCGCGGCTCGAAAACTCAGTTTGCCAGCGGCCCACTTGCCGCTGGCCATCACAGGCGGCGTGATCCTGAATAGCGAGAGCTATCGGCGGCAATTTCTCGACGCGCTTGCAAATGCCGGCGTGGACGCCGAGCCGGTGACGCCCGTCGAGGAACCCGCCGAGGGCGCGATCCGCATCGCCCGGCGCTTGGCTTGATCCAGCAATTCCGACGCGAGAACCACCATGATTCCGCTCCCCACCGAGGGCCGCTACCTGGACCAGACGTCGCGCACGCCGCTCGTGCCGGTGCGGCTTGACGCCGACGGACCGACGATCTGGTGCAAATTGGAGTTTCTGAACCCGAGCGGCTCGACGAAGGATCGAATTGCCGGGTTCATCCTCGAAAAGGCCTGGCGCGAGGGCCGAATCAACTCAAAATCGATGGTCGTCGAAGCATCGAGCGGTTCGACGAGCATTGCCATGGCCTTGGCCTGCGCAACTGGGCGTGAAATTCACCGCCGTCATGCCCGAAGGCGTCAGCGACGAGCGCTCGATGATGATTCGCTCGTTCGGCGGCAATGTGATTTTCAGTCCGCGGGCGGGGGGGATTCGCGGCGCGATCGAGCGCGCCGAATTGCTTGCCGAGGAGCCGAATGTCTTCCTGCCGCGACAATTTGAAAACCCGGACAACGCCGCGGCCCATCGGTTCCGCACGGCCCCGGAAATCTTGTCGCAAATTCCAGGCGGGTTGATCCACGCGGTCGTGAGCGGCGTGGGCACCGGCGGCACACTCGTGGGGCTTTTTCATGGCTTTTGCGACAGCGGCTGCCGGGTCGTGCCGTTCGCGGCCCGGCCGATTCGGGGCGGAGCGCTCGGCGATGTGGAGTGTTGCAGTTTCAGCACACGCATACCCGGCGTTGCGGACGGCATTTCCAAGATTTATCGCCCGGCGGAGTTGGCGGGTTTGACCGAACTCGAAGTGGACGATCAGGCGGCGTTGGAAACGACTCGGCGCTTGATCGGCGCGGATTTCCCGTCGGGCCCAGTTCGGGCCTGAATTATCTCGCCGCGGTCGAAGCGGCGCGGCGGATGCCGCCCGAGTCGCGAATCGTGACCGTTTTCGCCGACCGCATGGAGCGCTACTTCACGACCGAGTTATTTCGGAGCTTGCATTGACGCCTGCTGCTTGCGGCGGATGCGCGCCTGAACGAACGAGTTGATGCACAGCAGCACAAAAATCAGGCAGACGAACGCCAGCAAGTTTTGCGATCGCGCCTTGTTCAATTCCTTGGGATCGACGATATCGCCGGCGAGCAGCTTCGGCAGTTTCGGAAAGCCCATGATCGCTCCGCCCAAAAAGCCGAGCAAGCCGATCATCGCCGCGGCATGCATGGCGTGCTTGAGGAGTTTTTCCTTCAGCGCGACGAGGCCGCAAATGAGCAAGCCGAGGCCGAAATACGCGGGGATCAGCGCCGTGGGCGACGTGACCTCGGCGATCGAAAACGAATAGACGCCGTAGGCGATCAGCAGGATGCCGGTGGCGATGGTGATGCCGGGCATGAAAATGACCTCCGCGAGGCGAAAAGAAGTTACCTGGTTCAGCCTATGCCTTTGGCAAAAGGTCGGCCACGAATCGCCGCGGCCGCGCTTGACCGCGGCGAGATCGCCGGTATAGTGCAGTAGCCTTCGCGGCGTCCTGGGAGGACGTACTTCATTTGGCGAACCGATGAGAACCCGAAGGGAGCCAAACTTTTTGATTCCTCCGAAGCTTGCAAGCCCATCCTCTGGCCATGTGTCGAGATTGTAGTGGGATCCATAATTCGGGGGTGAGGCGCCCATCTACATTCCGGGTTCACCAAAACGTCCTCCACGCCGCGAAGGTTTTTTTTAATTCTTTGATCCAGCTGTGCAACTCCTGCGCAGTTCGCTGTAAATCCTTATCAGCAATGAAATTCATGCAGCTCATACGGGCTCTTGGTTGCGCGATCGATTGCTGAAAACTTTTTCAGAAGCGAGCTGTATAGTGGCGTAATCCTTTACGACGCAACAATTTGAGAACGATGAAGAGCTCGCGAATTTTGTCAAAGAAAACGATTGACAGTCGGAAATCCGACGGTATCGTACTGAGCAGATGATTTCTGCCCGCCATGCCGGCGGGGCGCCAGGATGGAAGGTTCCAAGATGTCACAGCCATGTCGCTGCGTGTTCGTCCACGATGTCGACCTCCACCATTTGTCAGCCGACCGAATGCCACAGCCGCCAATCTACCGGAATTCGATCTATTGCACTGTCTCGTGACAGAGTCGGCGTTTGACCGATCTGTCTAATTTTCCAAGCGACAAGATCACTTGAAGTATGCGCGACCCGTCTCGCGGGTGCGCGACAATCAAGCCACGTCCCTCGGTACGGACGCGAGGGACCGTTGCCGCTCACGGACGAACCCAAAACCCAATGTCGGTTTCAACCGATCCGCCAAGGGCTAGGATGGCCCAACGACAGGCGACCAAGGATTGGCGAGGTCGGACTGCACTCGGACGGCCGCCGTACTGCAGTCTCAGCGATCGGCTTGGCCGACGATTGGTGCGCAGGCGGGAGGCGCTGGCGCAGCGGCCATGAGTAACGCAGGAAGCGGCGCTCATGGCCTTTTTCGAATTACCGGCTGCCCTCGACCAAGGTGATGGATCACCCGGTCGAGGGCAGCCGCGTTCTCTGGCTGAACCTCAGCGCTTGTTCTATCCTCATCTAAGGAGAAGCGCATCCTTCGAGGTTCCCCGGAACATGCCCGCCGACTTCCTTTCCCTGCTCCGTGAACGCGTTCTCATTCTCGACGGCGCGATGGGCACGAATATTCATCTTCGCGAGCCCGCGCCGGCCGACTGGGGCGGCGAGCATCTGGTCAACCTCAGCGACGCCGTCAGCCTGACCCACCCGGAATGGATCCTCGACATTCACCGCGAATTTCTCGCGGCCGGCTCGGACGCGGTCGAAACAAACACCTTCAATGGCTCACGCCATGTGCTGGCGGAGTTCGGCATGGCCGACCGCTGCCGCGAACTGAGCCGGCTGGGCGCGAAGCTGGCTCGCCAGGCAGTTGAGGAGTTTTCGACTCCGGCGAGGCCGCGATTTGTCATCGGCTCGATTGGCCCCGGGACCAAAATGCCCTCGGTGCTGAACGAATCGATTTACATTCCGTTCGACCAACTCGCCGAGTCGTATCGCGAACACATCCGCGGCCTGATCGAAGGCGGCAGTGACGTTCTTCTCATTGAAACTTGCTTCGACATTCTCCAGGCCAAGACCGTGGTCATTACCGCGCTCGACGTAATGCGCGAATTGGGGGTAAAACTGCCGCTCATGGTGCAGGTCACCATGGAACGCACCGGGACCATGCTGCCGGGCACCGAAATCGGCGCCGCGCTCACGACGCTCGACTCGTTTCCTGAAATCGACGTGATCGGTCTGAATTGCGCCACCGGCCCCGACCTCATGGAAGAGCATATTCGATATTTAAGTGCGAATTCCCGGCGCTTGATCAGTTGTCTGCCCAACGCCGGCTTGCCCGAGAATGTCGATGGCATGACCGTCTTTCCGTTGCAGCCAAATGAATTGGCCGATTGGCTCGAAAAATTCGTTCGCGATTACGGGCTCAACATCGTCGGCGGCTGCTGCGGTACGCGGCCGGATCATTTAGCCGAGGTTTCCAAACGCCTCCAGGGCGTCCGACCTGCAAAGCGCAAAGCGGATAGCGAGCCTGCGGTTTCGAGTCTCTTCGGCGCGATGAATTGCGCCAGGAGCCGCGGCCGTTGCTCGTGGGCGAGCGAACCAATACCAACGGCAGCCGGAAATTCAAACAATTGCTCGAAGCCGAGGATTGGAATGGCCTCGTCGAAATGGGCCGCGCGCAGGAGCGCGAAGGCGTCCACGTCCTCGACGTTTGCACGGCATTTGTCGGCCGCGACGAAGTGCGCGACATGCACGAGGTCATGAAGCGGTTCAACGCCGTCATCACCAAGCCGCTGATGATCGATTCCACGCAGACGGACGTCATCGAGGCGTCGCTCAAGCTGGTTTCCGGCAAACCAATCATCAACTCGGTGAACCTGGAAGATGGCCGCGACAAATTCGACCTCATCGTGGGACTGGCCCGCCGTTACGGCGCGGCCCTCGTCTGCGGGACCATCGACGAACAGGGAATGGCCCGAACCGCGGCCCGCAAATTCGAAATCGCGCAGCGGATTTACGAAATCTGCACCAAGGAATTCGGCATCCCGCCGACGGATTTATTGTTCGATCCGTTGGTGCTGCCGATTACGACCGGCCAAGAGGAAGAGCGCCGCAACGGCGTCGAACTGCTCGAGGGCATCCGCCGCATCAAACAGGAATTGCCTGGGGCGTTTACGCTGGTCGGGCTCAGCAACATCAGCTTTGGGCTAAAGCCCTATCCACGGCAGATCGTCAATAGCGTCGCCTTGCACTTCGCGATCGAATATGGCCTCGATGCGGCGATCCTTCATGCCGCGAAAATTATGCCGCTCGCCCAAATCGACGACGAAGGCCGGGAACTGGCGCGACGACTGCTTTTCGACGATCGCGCGGCCGGCGATCCGCTCCAGCAATTGATCGCTCACTATGCCGACAAGAAGGCCGACGAGGCGACGAAGTCCCGCGGACTCGGGGACACGGTCGAGGAACGGCTCAAGCAGGCGATCATTCAGGGCCGCCGCGAGTCGTTGGTCGAGGACCTCGATCATGCCCGCGAACGCTATTCGCCGATCGACATCATCAACAAAATTCTGCTCGACGGCATGAAAGTCGTTGGCGATCTCTTCGGCAGCGGCCAAATGCAGTTGCCATTCGTATTGCAATCCGCCGAGGTGATGAAGGCGGCGGTCGCCCATCTTGAGAACTTCATGGAGAAAGTCGAAGGCCAGGAGAAGGGCAAGATTGTGCTCGCCACGGTCAAAGGCGACGTGCATGACATCGGCAAGAATCTCGTGGACATCATTCTCACGAACAACGGTTACAAGGTTTACAACCTCGGCATCAAGCAACCCATCGACAACATTCTTGCGAAAGCCCGCGAACATTCCGTAAACGCCATCGGCCTGAGCGGGCTGCTGGTGAAATCGACCGTCGTGATGAAGGAGGACCTGCTGACTCTGAATCGGCGCGGCGTGAACATGCCGGTGCTGCTCGGCGGCGCGGCCCTCACCCGCCGATATGTCGAGAACGACCTGCGTTCGCTTTACAAAGGCCCCCTGTTTTACGGCGAGGACGCCTTCGATGGCCTGCGGATCATGGATCGGATCAGCGGTTCGCTGCCCACCGGCGGCGCCGCGCGTGGCCGGTTTGCATGGCGCAAGCCTCGTTCGCGAATCGAGCGAGCCGGCGGCCAATGGCAAGCCCGCGCGAGCTGTTGCCCCACGCACGACCCGGTTCGCCGAAGGGCGGTCGGCCGCTCGAAAATCGAACCGCCGACGGACATTCCGCGGCCGCCGTTTTGGGGTTCGCGAATTGTCACCAATTTTTCCATGGAGCGGGTATTCGATTTTCTCAACGAACGGACGCTGTTCAGCACGCAATGGCAGTTCGTGCGCAACCGCGTGAAGCCGGCCGAATACGCACGAATCATCCGCGAGGAGGCCGAGCCGGCACTGGCGCGATTGAAGCAGCAATGTTTGACTGAAAACATCCTGCGGCCCGCGGTCGCCTATGGATTCTTCCCATGCGTCTCGTCGGGCGACGACCTGATCATTCTCGAGGACGATCAAAAAACCGAGCGGCTGCGCTTCAGTTTCCCCCGCCAGGATGGCGTCGAGTTTCTTTGCCTGAGCGATTACTTCGCCCCGCCGATCGCGATCGCGCCGATGTCGTGGCGTTCATGGCGGTCACGATGGGATCCGAGATCAGCCGTCGTACCGCCGAATTGTTCGAGGGACATTACAAAGATTACCTGTACCTGCACGGGTTGGGCGTCGAATCGGCCGAGGCCCTGGCGGAAATGTTCCACAAACGGATTCGCGAGGAGTGGGGCATCGGCGACCAGGATTCGCCAACGATTCAAAAGTTGTTCAAGAAACATTATCGCGGCTGCCGCTATTCGTTCGGCTATCCCGCCTGTCCAAATCTCGAAGACCAGGTCAAACTGTTTCAACTGCTCGAGCCGGAGCGGATTGGCTTGTCGTTGAGCGAGTCATTCCAGCTCGACCCGGAACAATCGACCACCGCGCTTGTCACCCATCACCCGCAGGCGAAGTATTTCAACGTCGCCGCGAGCGCCTTGACAGAGTCTCCGGCGTAAGCCAGTGTTTCGCAACGCACATCGCCGGTCGCGGTGCGCTCGCCGCTGGTGTCGCCGATGCCCGAACCCGCCATCCAAATCGACGCCCTGACGATTCGCTACGGCTCGTTTCTGGCCGTGGATCATCTGGACTTACAAGTTCGACGGGGCGAGTTGTTCGGCCTGCTCGGCCCCAACGGCGCGGGGAAAAGCAGCACGTTGAGAGTCCTCATTGGCCAGCGCCGGCCCAGCGAAGGCCGCGTGACCATTTTGGGTCAGGATCTGGCGCAAGAATGGGATTCGATCAAATGCCGGTTTGGCTATGTGCCGGACCGCGAAAACCATTTTGAAGAATTCACCGGCCGGCGAAATCTGCAATTCTTCGCCGGACTTTATGGCGTGTCGTCCGATCGGGTCAACGAATGCCTGAGCATGGTCGAACTGGATGAGGCGGCGGATGTTCGCGTCAAAGGCTATTCGCTGGGCATGCGAAAAAAACTCCTCATCGCTCGCGCACTGTTGCACCGGCCGGAACTGGTTTACCTCGACGAGCCGACCGCCAATCTCGACGCCCACTCGGCCGCGGTCGTGCACCGCATTCTTCGCCGGCTGGTCGATTCCGGCGGAACCGTGCTTTTGACCACCCACAACATGGATGAAGTGCAGGAAATCTGCGATCGGGTGGCGATCCTCTGCCGCGGCAAATTGATCGCGCTCGATACGCCGCTGGCCCTGCGGCAGCAACACGAGCAACACAAAGCGGACGTGGTGCTCCAAGGCGGCGCACGCCGCGTCTTCGACCTGGATCGTCCGGAGGAACGCACCGCGCGTCGGCGCGATGATCTCCGCCAATGAGGTGGCCTGTGTCCAGACGCGGGAGTTCGATTTCCAGGCTGCGTTCCTGAAACTGACGGGCACTGAATTCGAGTAATACTTCATGCGCTTTCACATCGTCCGGCGCTGATCGAAAAGGAGATCCGCCGCCACGTCGCCAATCGCGGCGGACTGGTGATGGCCGCGTTGCTGCTCGGCATGGCCCTGTTGTTGTCGGCCTACGATCACAACGGCGCGGTCCAATCGAACGCAGGCCTGATGCCGGGCACCTTGCATTGCTATATCGACTATTGGGGCAGCGATCCCTGGATCGATCATTTGAAGACGACCGTCCCGCCTTCGCTAACGGCGAAAATTCGGTTCCGCGATCTCTCCCGCGTGCGTGGAAACGCGACGATCATTTACCCGGCGGCGACCGGCGCAATCCAGATTCGTCCCCCGCAATCGCCAGACGGCGCGCGGAATATCTGGTGCTGGTATCCGGGCGACGATCGCAGTGTGATGGCGCCGTTTGAAAACTGGTTTTGGAAGTCGTCGCGCGACTATTTTCGGGGGCTGATTCCGGTTCCCGGTTTGCCCGAATTCGACGCCGACGGCGCCTGGGTCTGGCGCGAATCGCACGAGCGATTCATCGAGCAGATTCGCGAGGTTCAAAAACGAATTCCGAGGGAGCGGCGGACCGAGATCGACATTCCCAAATTGACTTTTGAACGCACGAAACTCGGCGGAAAATCGGTGGACATGCGAACCACCATCGCCACGGCGTTGGTTCTGTTCGCACTGTTCTTTGTCTGCGTTTATCTGCTGCCGTCGTTGACGTGCGAGGAACGAGAGCGCGGTATTCTCGTCGCCCAGGCGTTATCGCCCGCCTCGGCATTCGAAATCATGGCCGCCAAGCTACTTTTCTATCCGCTGTTAGCGATCGCCTACGCTGGGATTCTTGCCTCAGTCGCGGCGCCGGCCTCCGTCGCGAGTTGGTTCTTCTGGGCCACGCTGGCCGTGCTGGCGTTCGGCACGCTGGGCATCGGCCTGACGATTTCCTGCATTGCCCGCTCCCAGGCGCTCGGCTAGCATGGGGGCGCTCGGATACATGCTGGCAATTTCGATGTTCCTGCTCATTTGCCAACAAAACAGTCTGCCGTTGCTGCCGCAACTAGCCCTGGAATACCACGGGCCACGACTGATGCACGCGGCCATCACACATTCCATCGAGCGATTTCACCCCGTGGAGCTGGGTTGGACAGCCGCATTGGCACTGGGATGGAACGTCGCGGCCTGGACTTGTTTCCGCCGATTTGGCTGGCAATGAGAGGTCGCCAAGATCGGTAGAATCGCGGCAAGATGCGCAATTGGGGCAATTTGCGTTTGACATAATCCTTTTCCAGATTTACTATCTATCCCAGATTGGCAATTTGTGATGTTGCCACGGTTGCTCTTTCACCATGAGGGACAGAAGGATGTACAGTGTGATCCTGATGACTGCATTGACGGCAAGCACCCGCAGGCGCCGCAGTTCTTCGGGCTCTTCCGCGGCCAACATTCCTGTTCAGGCTGCGTGGGCTGTGTCGGCTACAGTTCGTGCTCCGGTTATGCGTCCTGCCGCGGAGGCTGCTTTGGTTATGCCTCCTGCCACGGTTGCTACGGCGGATGCTTCGGGTACTCGTCTTGCCACGGCTGCAGTGGCGGCCGCACTGGTTTCTTAGGCCTGTGTCAGCGGCGTTGGGCAAACGCAAGCTGCTGCGGATGCTGCGGCGGTTACGCCTCCTGCATGGGCTGCACCGGCTGCTTTGGCGGCGTGATTTACGGTGCTCCACCGATGGCCCCGCCCATGGCGCCCCCGATGGCCCCGCCCGCGGGCGCGCGCACGGGTGCTCCGCCGCCGGCCCGCCCCATGGGTTGGACGCGTGACATTTGGGGCGCCAACTATACCTATTCCGATCTGGCTCCCTTCCAGGGTGCATCGACGCCCGGCATTCGTTACAACAATTTGCCATTTGAAAAGAAGACCAGCGTGCCGCAAAGCACAAGTTGATCATCGAAGTCCCAACGGACGCGAAAGTGTACATCGACGGGAACTTGACCAAGAGCCGCAATGACGTGCGCCACTTTTACACGCCCGAACTGGACCCACGCCAGACCTATTTTTACGATGTTCGCGTGGAATACTCGGTGAACGGCCGGGCCATCCGCCAGGACAAGCGGGTCTACGTGCAGGCCGGCGACGTGCTGCGCGAGTCGTTCCCGCCAGCCGGCGCAAAGCTGACGAATATCGCCAAGAACTGATTTTCACCACTTGCTTGCTGGGGGCATCGCGCTGATCGCGATGCCCCGTTTTGTTTAGGGTCCGGTCGCCGACATCGTGATCGCCTGAACCGGGCAGAGCATCTCACAAGCGCCGCACGACGTGCAGTCGCGAGGCCTTGGCAGCCAGGGCGTCGGGCCATTCATTTCCAGGCAATCGGTTGGACAAATCGTCACGCAGTCGCCGCAGCCGGTGCAACGGCGATCGTTCAGTTGCGGGATTTCAGCCGGCGTGATCGACATCGCGTTCCTCGGGCACGAGGCCATCAGCATCGCTTTCCGGTGCGGCCGAGCGCAGTGCACTTCAGGATTTGCAGCATCAACGAATCGACGATTTTTGCCAAACTCTGCCGCGGTTGCGGCGGCTGAATGACGAAGCTCGCTCCCATCTCCAAGACGATCGACATGAGCGTCACATCCTCGGCATCGCTCACTGCAACGATGGGAACATCGGGCATGGCGGCATGGACCCGATCCAGAAACGTCAATTCCCGGATCAGGTTTCGTCCCAATTTCATAACCAGAACCGACGGCGAACCAGGAGCCAGCAGGTTCAAACAGGCCGAGGTTTGACGCACTTCGCGCTGTAGCCAGCGGCGTTCCTGGGCGATTGTATCCAGCGAGCGCGCCAGTGCGCCGTCGGTCTCAAACGTGATGATCTGGGGGTGCCGCATCGTCGGCTGGCTCCGGAGGGACAAACGGCCGCCACTCGTGTTCCTCGATTTTCAAGGCTTTGAGCCGCCGGCCAAGGCGCGTCCGCCAGATGCCCAGCAATTCGGCGGCGGTTTCATGCAGACCGCGGGCGCGGGCCATCGCCTGAATAATCAGCCGGCGTTCGACCCGGCCAAGCACCTCGTCGAGCGGCGTCCTCGCGGCGTCGGGCGGCAGCGGCGTCGCGGATGCCGACGCCACGCGCGACGCATCGCGCCGAAGCGACTCCGGGAGATGCTCCGGCGCGATGACTCCACCTTCGCTCGCCAGAATCGCTCGGCCGACGACCGCCTGGAGTTCATGCAGATTGTCCGGCCAAGGATAAGCGCGAGCGAATTCGACCGCCTCCTCGGACATGCCGTTTGTTTTTTGATCGCCGAATTGTTCCAACCGCCTCAACATCGATGCAACGAGTCGCGGCAAATCATCGAGTCGTTCGCGAAGCGGAATCAGTTGAATCGCCTGGAGCGACAGAGTCAGTCGGAGTTCATCCATGAGTTGACTGTTGCTCGCTCCGAGGCCCATGCCGCCTTCAACGGTCGCGATGAATCGGGGCGATTTCTCGGGCTGTTTGCCGATCCAGGCAAGCAGTCGCTCCTGTAAGTCGCGCGGCAAATGTTCGGGATCGCGGAGCAAGATCGTGCCGACGCGTTCGGCGCGCCCAAGCCCGCAGTCGCCGAAAAGAAGCAGTTCCGCGGCGGGCCCGGGTAAGCCGGCGCAATCGACGGCCAGAAATGCTCGCCCGCTGGTGATCCCGCCATAATGGATCGTCCGCGCCAGCGTCCGCTTGCCGGTTCCGCGTTCGCCCGCAAGCGTGACCGGCGCGAGATTGGTGCTCGCCAACCGAGCCTGTTCGACCACGTGCCGGCAAGCGGCGGCATCGCTTTCCCAATCGCTGAATCGGAATCGATCGGGCAAGCGGTGGCGAAGTTGCTGCACCGCCTCGGGAATGGCCCGGCTCTTGGCTCCAGACCCGGTTCCCACCACGCCGCACCGTGCCAATCGTGCCGACCAGGCCCTCGGGGCCGGAAAACGGAAGAAATGCGATTTCCCACCAGGGCGGCCCCAAGCGCGCCCCCGGCGGCGGGCGGCGAATATGGCCGGGATTTCCCGCCAACACATCCGGCGGCGGGCTCAATGCCCGGCCGAGATTGCTGAGTGATGAATCGGTCCGCCGCGGCGTACAGCGAAGCCCGTAAACGTCGGCCAGCTTTTTTCCCGTGAGCGCTTCCCAGGCGAGATTGGCGTAGCGAAGCCGCCGTTGCTTGTTGAGGATAAAAATGGCGTCGCTGCTGCGCTGCAACAGCGCTGCGGTGCTGAATTGATCGCTTGCTGGCGACGGTGAAGCCATCGCGAATCACAGATACATTTGAAGGAGGAACAGCACCACGGCAATTCCGCCCAGGAATGCCGCCATGCGCAAGCCCCACCGGCCGGCCTCATAGAGAATATGTTTCCACTGGTCGTGGCGCGTCCCGCTATAAACCAGGCTCACGACCACCAGCAAGATCGGCAAGTGCCAGTAAATCGTCGTCGATGCGAACAGCGGCGTGATCATGAGGCCACCGCCTCCTTGGGACGGGAGGCGTCGGGTGAGGGATTCGGATTAGGATCGCGGACGGCCGGGCCGGCGAGCGCGTCGTAAATCACCAGGAAATTCAGTGCCCCGGCAATGACCGTGTAGACCCAGCCCAGATCCCAGTGTTTGTCGCCGTTGCGCTGGAGCACATTTAATTCTTGCTCGCTGGGCGCGGCCTGCCAGGTTCCGAGAAGCTTGTTCGGCGGTTGGGGCTGCTGGGTATCGGAGGTCGCATATTGAACAAGCGCCGGCCAGGCCGCCATTCCAATCCAAAACTGGCCGACATAGTGCAGGCGGTTTTCCAAGTCGCCGGGCAAACCGTGCGTGAAGACCACGTTCTGTTTCGTATCGCTGTGCGGGATATAGACGTTTTTAAAATCGCCGAGCCACATGCCATAAAAGAACAGGCCGAGCAGACAGACGCAAAACATCACGCCCTTGCCCATCCGACCCTGGTAGACTTGTCCCAATCCGGGTATGAGGTAGCTCAATAGCGCGGCGATCGGGTCCAATTTGCGTGGCGGAACTTGCGGCATTTCGTTTGGCACTCGGGTTGGCGTTCGACGCCGATCACTGGCAAACAACTCGAGACGCGGACACTCACAGTTTATTCGTTCGTGGCTATCATTTGTTTTACCACGACCAACCCATATAGTCCATGACCCCCCAAACCGCGGCCGCCGTCATCAGCGCCAGACCGCACCAGCCAAAAAAGATTTTGCCACTGCCCTGCCCCAACCATCGGCCCGGCGGGCCGAACGCCGCCATTAGCTCACCCATCGTCCGATCCACCAGACCGAGCGGCCAAAGATAAAACGGCAGCGGCGCTTCCAGCGGCCTCGCCGGCAGCGGCCGTGGAGGCGGAATTGGAATTGTCATCGGCGGCGGCGCTTCGATTCGAAGTCGCGGAGTCGCCGCCGGCGGCTCGTGCATGGGAGTCGCCTCCGGCGCCGAGGCAACCGACGCCACGCGAAGACGCGACGGCGCGGATGCCGGTTTTGGCGCGATCACCGACGTCGCAGTCAGATTCAACGATTCGATGCCGGATGGCCAACCGTTGACGACCGGCGGCGTTCCCGTCGGCGGCAACGGGATATTCCAGGCATTGTCGCCCGATGGCGGCTCAACCCGGCGGCGCGGCGGGCTCGCCATCGCCGGCCGCGGCGGCATCAGCGGAGGCGGCGCGATTGACGGCGGCGCCGGCGAGAGAGGCGGCGCCGGCATGGCTTCTTGTTGGTTCAATGGCAACGACAGCATTCGTTGCAAAAGCGCGTCGAGTTCTTCCAGTTGCTGCCGAGTTGGGTTCGCAGGCGCCGACATCGCAGCTCCTCCCTGAGCGGTTGGCGGTCTACTCTTGCCGGCTATCCTACCACATATGTCTGACCGGTTTTATACCAGTTCTTCATTGGCATTGGGTTCAGCGCTTATCCAAGGCCCCGAAGCTCACCATCTTAACACCGTCCGCCGGCTGGGCGTCGGCGATTTCGTGACACTTTTCAATGGCGACGGTCGGGAATATCTCGGGCAAATCGAATCGACTGGCCGCAAGGAAGTCGCCGTGAACATCGTTGAGGTTCTTAGCCCGAATCGCGAATTGCCGTTTCGGCTCGAAATCGCGGCGCCGCTGCCCAAGGGCGACCGCGCCGATTTCCTGATTGAAAAACTCACCGAGCTGGGCGTCACCGATTTCTACCCGCTGCGAACGCATCGAAGCGTGGTGCATCCGCGCGACACCAAGCTCGATCGCCTGCAGCGAGCCGTGATCGAGGCCAGCAAGCAATGCGGACGCAACGTACTGATGCAAATTCACCGACTGGCGGATTGGTCCGAGTTTTGTGCGGACGGCACGCGCCCGGCTCAGCGATTCGTCGCCCATCCCGGCCACGAAGAGATCGACATCACACCTCGTTCGGAAAATCGGGCTTTCGCGATCGGCCCGGAAGGCGGATTCGCCGACGAGGAATTGGGGATTGCAATTCAAACCGGTTGGCGAATGTTCGGATTGGGCCCGCGAATCCTGCGCATGGAAACCGCCGCGATCGCCGCGGCGGTGCTCGGCTCACATCACTAGAAGCGACTTCAAATTCCCGTAGAGGCGGCCTCTGGCCGCCTCGCGTTCGGCGGCCAGAGGCCGCCCCTACGAGAACTCGAAGTCCGGCGTCAGCCCATTTCCATCTCGTTCCGCTTTTTGCGCCGCACCAGTTGTTCCTTCGGTGCGATCGCTCGCAGCGCGTCGCGAAATTCGAGCGCGGTTTGAAAGCGAGCCTCGCGGTCGGAGGCCACGGCTTTTTGGAGGAAGCGGTACAGCGGCTCTTCGAGCCCCTTGCACAAGTTTCGCGGATCGCGCGCGGCAGATTCATGTGCCGGCGCAACGTTTCCTCCGACGACGCCGCCCGTTCCCAAGGTAAAAGCCCGGTGAACACTTCGTACGCGGTGGCGCCCAGCGCAAACAGATCGACGCGATGATCGGTCGTTTGTCGCTTGATCAACTCCGGGGCAAGATAATCGGCGGTGCCGGTGCGATTGCCGGGCCGGCAGAATTCTGGTTTGTACGGAATCGCCAGCCCGAAGTCGATCAGTTTGACTTCGTGTTCCTTGGTCAACATGACATTGCGCGGGCACAAATCGCGGTGCAGGAAGCGCTGCGTGTGAATGTAGGTCACCGCTTCGGCGAGTTGGATCATGTAATCGTAGCGGTGCTCTTGCAACTGTTTCCCTTTGGTCTCGATCAGGAAGTTAAGCCCCACGCCCTCGATCCATTCCATGACCACGAACGGCTCACGCTTGGTTGAGATCCCGGTTTCATACGTCTGAACGATATTGTGATGGCGAAGCTGAATGCAGATTTCGCCCTCGTTGGGTTTGTTCAGCCCTTTGAAGCGCAATTCGAAATTGGCCGTCTTCTCCTTGTCCAGGATCTTGAGGCAGACCGTGCGGCCGAGATCGCGATCGTAGGCATGCCAGACCTTGGACATGCTGCCCTGGCCGGACCGACGCCGCAAATCAAAACGTTTGGCAATATCGACCGGTTTGCTCTTCTTTTTTCCGCCGGCCGAACCGCCGGCAAACATGTTTTTCAGGCTGGTTAGAAGTCCCACGATTTGATCCTTCTTCAGTCGGCCGCCGAAGCGCGACCCCTTCCACTCGCTCAATGTTCGCAATAGTCCACGATGCGCGCCATCTCGGTCCGTAAATCGTTGCGATGGACGATTCGATCGATGAATCCGTGTTTCAACAGGAATTCGCTGGTTTGAAACCCCTGCGGAAGCTCCAAGCGCACGGTGTTCCAAATTGTTCGTTTGCCGGCGAAGCCGATCATCGCGCCCGGTTCGGCGAGCGTGACGTCGCCCTGCAACGCGAAGCTGGCGGCCACGCCGCCCATGGTCGGGTCGGTCAGCACGGAGACATAGATTCCCCCGGCCTGGTCGTAGCGCGCTAATGCGGCCGAAATCTTCGCCATCTGCATCAAGGATAGTATACCTTCTTGCATGCGGGCGCCGCCGCCCGAACCGCTGACGATGATCAAGGGCAACGACAGGCGGGTCGCTTCCTCGACGCCGCGCGTGAGTTTCTCACCGACGACCGAACCCATGCTGCCGGCCATAAACGCGAAATCAGTGACGCCGAAAACCACCGGCCGGCCGCGAATGAACCCTTTGCCCACCACTGCGGCGTCGGCGAGGCCGGTCTTGCGTTGTTCCTGTTCAAGCCGTTTCGAATAGGCAATGCGATCGACAAATTCCAGCGGATCGCATGGCCGGAGTTCGGTGAACCATTCTTCAAAGCTGTCGGGGTCCAGAAGCTGCTTGATGCGTTGTCGTGCGCTGACTTTGAAGTGATGCTGGCATTCCGGGCAAACGTTGAGCTTGTCCTGAAGTTCCTTGCGAAACAGCGTGGCCGAGCATTGTGGACACTGAGTCCAAAGACCCTCGGGGATCCCGCGCTTGGCTCGACCGTTTTCGGGCATTCGCAATCGCTCGCAATTCGCCGAGCTTCCGCCGGCCTATTTGTCCTCGATCAATTCCAGCGTCTTGAACTTTCGATCCTCGACATACTTCAAGAACGCGCCGCCCCCGGTCGAGACATGCGACATTTGATCGGCGAGGCCATATTCCTCGACTGCCTCGGCGGTTTCGCCCCCGCCGACGACCGATGTGCCGCCACGAGCCTTCACCTTGGCCATCGCCGCGGCGATTCCGCGCGTGCCCTTGCTGAAGGCCTCCTGCTCGAACCAGCCGACCGGACCATTCCAGATCACGGTGGCGGCTTTCGCAATTCGATCCTGGTAATCCGCCAGCGTGTTCGGCCCGATGTCAACGCCCGAGTATCCAGCCGGAATCGGCCCCGACACAACCTTTACATCCTCGATGACCAGTTTCTTATCCTTGTCCTCGGAAACTTTCGCTACCTGATAATCGACCGGGAGCATAATCTTCTTGCCAACCTCGTTCAAGAGGTGGGCTCGCACCAGTTCCTCGTCGGTCGCATCGATCTTGCAGGCGCCGACATCCACGCCCCGCGCTTTGAGGAACGTGTAGGTCATTTTTCCGCCAATCAGAAGCGAATCGACCTTTCCCAGCAAGACCTTGATAAACTTGATCTTATCAGAAACCTTGGCCCCACCCATGATTCCGAGCATCGGCGTCTGGCCGCGATCGAGCAGCGAATTGATTTTCGCCAACTCATCCTCAACTAATAAACCAAGGACGCGCGACTTGGCCGACATCGCCTTGGGCAGCGCGAGCACCGACACATCCTTGTTTTGCAGGGTGCCGAACGCGTCGTTGACATACACGTCGCCCAGCGCGCCCAATTCCACCGCAAATGCCTCCATCCCCTTTTCATGCTCGGCGATTTGCTCCGGCGTCGGATTGGATTTCTTGTCCAAAGGCTGCTCGAACGGGTGAAAGCGCACATTTTCCAGAAGCAGCACGTCGCCGGGTTTCAGGGCCGCGGCCTTCGCCTTGGCGTCGGGCCCGACGACGTCATTCGCTTTCTGCACCGGCTTCTTGATGGATTGGCCAATCCGCTCGGCGACGCGGTCCATGCGAAACGGGGCATTTTTCTCGGGCGGATTGTTCGGTTTGGGCCGGCCAAGATGGCTCAGCGCGATGACCGCGGCGCCGCGCTTCAACAGGTCTTGCAGCGTCGGCAGCGCGGCGCGAATCCGGCGATCGTTGCGAATTTCGCCCGTTTTCTCGTCGATGCCGACATTCAAATCGAATCGAACCAGCAGTTTTTTCCCGGTCAGGTCGGTCGGCAGGTCGCGGATGGTCTTCTTCGCCATGTTGATGCCTCAAATCTAAATGACCGTGCACGATTCTGCAACGGTGTCGGTCATGATCGGAATGTATTTCGGGGCTTCTTTCGTTACATTCCGCACTGGAACGCGCAGGGTGTTATAGATCTCGGTCGCATTGCACTGCTTTGCCGCCCACGGCGACGTCATCCACAACCGAAACCGTTGCTGGCGGCCAAGCAGTGCTAAATGGTCGTGCACAATTCTGCAGCTATATTGTGCACGGTCATTTAGTACGAACAAAGGCCCGAAACCCGAGCGCGAAACCTTCTCGCCCTGATTTCAGGCCCGGATTCAACAACCGATGCTAGCTCGCTTTGGCGACCATGTGCTTAAGCAAGTCCACGCAACGATTGGAATAGCCCCACTCATTGTCGTACCAGGAAATGAGCTTGAACATTCGCGCCGGCTGGTCGTGCGGATGCGGTTCGCCTTCCTTCTTGTCCGTGCCATGAATGCTCATGCCGGCGTCGTAGTCGTAGATGCTTGACAGGGAGTCGTGAATGAAATCCGACGAGACGACCGGTTCGGCGGTGTACCCCATGAAGCCGTGCAGGTAACCGCCGGAGGCGCTGGCGGCCTTCACTGCCTGCGAGATTGCGTTGTAAGTCGTCTCCTTCGCCGTTCGCACCGTCAGATCGACGACCGAGACGGTCGGCGTCGGCACGCGAAACGACATGCCGGTCAATTTACCCTTGACCTCGGGCAGCACCAGGCCAACCGCTTTCGCCGCGCCGGTCGTTGACGGAATAATGTTGACCGCCGCGGCCCGGCCGCCTTTCCAGTCCTTCTTTCCGCCGGGGCCATCGACCGTTTTCTGCGTCGCCGTATAGCTGTGCACGGTGGTCATGATGCCTTCCTCCAGGCCGAAACCGTCCTTGAGCAGCACGTAGACCAGGGCGCGAGGCAGTTGGTGGTGCAACTCGCGTTGGAAACGATGGTGTGCTTCTTGGGATCGTACTTGTCGTGATTGACGCCCATCACGATGGTGATGTCTTCGCCCTTGGCCGGGGCAGAAATGATCACCTTCTTCGCACCGCCCTCGGACAGGTGGCCCCGCGCTTTCTCGGCCTCGGTAAACAGCCCGGTGCATTCGAGCACATACTCGACGCCCAGTTCCTTCCATTTGGACGCCAACGCCGCCGGGCCCTCGCGAATCGCCAAGCACTTGATTTGGCGCCCGTTCACGACCAGAGCGTCGTGATCTTTTGCCGACTCGGAAGATTTCACGGCTTCGACCGTGCCCTTGAATCGCATCTGCGTTGAATCATACTTCAACAGGTAGGCGAGATTGTCCGCGCCGACCAAATCATTGACCGCGGCGACGTCGAATTTGCTTCCCAACAGGCCCTGATCCACCAGGGCCCGAAAAATCAATCGACCGATCCGACCGAAGCCATTGATGCCGACTTTCACTGCCATGGGGGTGAATTCTCCGACGGAATGGGCCGGCAATCGCCGCCGGCGGCAACGAAATAGCCATCGACTTACCAGAGTGATAGCCTATGGAGAGACATTGAACTTACCAGAGGCATGAGGCCGGCGCGGGCCCTCGCGATTCGCTTCGCCGGCAACAAATTCAAATGGGGAAAAGAACATGGCGAATGTTGTGCGCGTGACCGTCACGGGCGCCGCGGGACAGGTGGCCTACTCGATGCTGGGTCGATTGGCATCGGGCGAAGTGTTCGGAACCGACACCAAGGTCATCTTGCAGCTTCTCGAAATTACTCCCGCCATGCAGGCGCTCGAGGGGGTGGCGATGGAATTGGAGGATTGCGCGTATCCGACGCTCGCCGGACTCATTCTCACGGACGATCCAAATAAAGCCTTCGCGGGCTGCAATTTCGCCCTCCTCGTCGGCGCTTTCCCACGCAAACAAGGCATGGAGCGCAAGGACCTGCTGGCCAAGAACGCCGAGATCTTTCAGGTGCAGGGGCGGCGCCATTGCCGCCCACGCAGCCAAGGACGTGCGCATCCTGGTCGTCGGCAACCCGTGCAACACGAATTGCCTGATCGCCTGTGACAACGGCCGCGACGTGCCCGCCGAGCGCCGGACGCGATGACGCGGCTCGACCACAACCGGGCCGTCGCCGCGCTCGCCAAGAAGGCCAATGTCAATTGCGCCGACGTGACCTGCGTGACCATCTGGGGAAATCACAGCAATACGCAATGGGTGGATTTTCAGAACGCCAAGATCGACGGCAAACCGGCAACGGACGTGATCAAGGATCGCGCCTGGCTGGAAAACTCGTTCCTTCCGCAGTGTCAAACTCGCGGCGCGGCGGTGATCAAGGCACGCGGCTTGAGTTCCGCGATGTCGGCCGCCAACGGCGCCATTGACCACGTGAAGCTGGTTGGCGTCCACCCCGCCCTCGAATTGGCTGAGCGCCGGCCTTGTTTCCGATGGCGAGTATGGCGTGCCGCAGGGACTGGTCTTTGGCTACCCCGTTCGGAGCGACGGAAAGGGCGCCTTTAAGATCGTCGAGGGATTGAGCTTCGATCAATTCGGCAAACAAAAGTTTGCTGTCACATTGAAGGAACTGGATGACGATGCGAGGCCGTCAAGGATTTGTTGCCGTCGTGATTTCGCGATCGACACGCGAGAGCGTACTTCAGGATACCGTAGTGGGGAACGCCCCTCTCTCCGACACCCCCTCACCCGCATTGCAATTCGGGGGAGAGGGGCGTGGCCGCACTATATGACCGTGTACGATCTACCTGCCGAATTGTGCACGACAATTTAACACTGCTTGGCCGTCCGCTACGGTCTTGCACAATGGCGAAGCATTCGCAGGCGGCCAAGACGGCCATGTGGGAAGAGAGAGTTTGGACACGGGACATAGCTTCAGCGCGACCGTCGCAGACGGTTTTTTTGCACGAGGTCAGGTCGAGAACCGAAGTCGCGGGAACCATCTCGGTCGTGTGTGTCACCATGTCGCCAAGCTGGTACATGAGGGGTGGACCCCAGACGGCTACATCAGGCGTGTGGTGACCGACAGAGCGCCAAACTTAGCCAAGGCCTTGAGGCCGAGCAGTGACCAGGCGTTGTGAGTTCCCCCAACCCGATTCGCTAGCTGAGGTCCTGCCCCTCGGAAGTCGATTGTACCCGACCGATCCCCAACCGGGCTAGCACCGCCAGGAGAATTTCGCTTAACGGCTGCGGACCGCGGCGGCGTCCGCAACGATCCAATTCGTCTTGCAGCGGCTTGGCTTCATCGGCGTACGCGCGCTTGGGCAATTGCGTCACGGCATTTTGCAGATCCGTCAGCAAGGTGGCCGTCGACGTGGCATGCGCGTCATGGAAGACCTGCAGCTTGTGCAGCAGGTAATGCCGCGGTTGCAGACTCGGATGCGGGAAGAACGCGTCTCCGGCCACGAGAGCGAAGGCCAGTCGTGAGAACGTCTTGGCGACCTTGACGCGCATCCAGCGCGGATCTTTACGCTGCCCGCGCCACTGGTCGGCCTTGGCGTGAAAGTAGTGATTGCACACGACCAGGTTGTCGGCGATTTGCAACAGCGCCGTTCGCAGCCGGCGATTGCCGCAGCGCCGCAGCGTGCCGTCGGGCCGATCGACGCGATCGCTTTGATAGCGGGTCGGGACCAGGCCGGCGCGGCCGGTGATGTGGTTGGCATCGGCGTAGTGCGTGATCGGCCCCAGTTCGCCGGCGACATCGGCGGCGCTGACCACGTTGATGCCCGGCAGGATCAACAGCCGCACGTAAGGCGTGCGCGTCAGCAGGCGGGCGATGTCGCGTTCGATGCCCAGAATCTGCTGTTTTTTCGCGGTCCAGTCGCTGAACAGATCGTCGATGATGCGCCGCAATGACTCCGGTTGCGGATGCGCCGTCGGCGCCGACTTGGCCCACAGCAGGATCCGCTGCAGCGTCTTGGGATGACAACGATGGCCGGCTTGCTGCACCAGACGTTGCAGTCCGGCCAAGCCGGCGGCCTGCACCGCCTCGGCGCTGCCGGCGCCTCGGACGACGGTCCAGGCGGTGGGGCAATCCCAGAGGTCGTCGAAGCAGGTTTCGTAGCCGGGCATGAGGGCGTGGAGATGTTCGCGGAGTTGGCAACGCAGGGAACTGGCTTTGACAACCAGGTCGCGGCGATGACGGATGAACAGGCGCAGTTGCTCATAGTCAGCGGGCAGTTCGACTTCACGCAGACCAAAGCCGTTGACCGCGGCGCGATGAATGGCGGCCAGATCGGTGTCGTCGGTTTTGTTGCCGGGATCGGCGACTTGCCGGAATTGTTTGGTCGCGAACGGATGCACCAGGCGGACTTCGAAGCCGGCCTGGCGAAAGGCGCGTTGGATGGGCCGATGATAGTCGCCGGTGCGTTCGAGAGCGACGACGACCTCGCCGAGGCCGGCCTGGTGTTGGACGGCGCGAATGGAGTCGATGGCGGCCTGGAAGCCAGCCTTGGACTGAGCGAACTCGGTCGGCCGGATGAGAGGCGTGGCGAAGAAATCGGCGAGCATCATTTTGAAACGTGCTTTCGCGACATCGATGCTGAGAATGCCGAAGTGCTCCGGACCCACCGCCTGCACGCGTTGGGACAACGAGCCGTTGGGCTTTTGAATCAGAACGCCCTTGGGGGCGCGTGGCGAAGACGAACGAGAGCGGGTCATGGCTGTCCTCCAGAAGAAAGAGAAAGCTCTCCCTTTAGAACAGCCGTTCAGCAGAATGTCGGGAAGAGAATTATTTTTTTTCTTCCAGACCCCCATACCAGCAGTGGCAATCGCGCCTGTGGGTGCACGGAATCATCACGATCCGAACAGTCCCGTCTTGGTGCACGGAATCATCAATATCGAATTTCATTGCCACTGCTTGGCCGCCTGCAGGGAACTTCACCAACAATCCCAACCGTCGCGGGCGGCCAAGCAGTGCTGCACGATTCAAGTGCAGAACGCGACGAAAGAAGTCCGGAAGCAGAATCGTGCACGGTCATTTGGCACCAAAGGTGCGGTCGTCAATCGCCTGTGGCGGAAGCCGCAGGCCCCTTCGGAAACACCTTCACCGGCCGAAGATAGTTTCCGGCCCACGAGGCAATCGCCACCAACTCATTCCCATGGAAAACGGCCACATCTCGCGACGCGTCACCCCGAAACGGAAACATCTGCCCGTATCGAAGAACCTCGGCACCCTTGGCGTCAACATCCACTCTCGGCAACTCCGCGACTGCCTCGCTCATCGGCCGAAGCGCCCGGCGAATGGTTTCGAAATCGGATTCGATCGAAAACGCATCCTCCACGCCAAACGGCCCGACGCGGGTTCGCCGAAGGATCGCGACGTAGGCCCCGCAACCGAGCCGCTCGCCCAGGTCGCGAGCGATCGAACGAATGTAGGTCCCCTTGCTGCAGCGAATTTCGACATCGAGAATCGGCCAGGAGTACGAAAGCAAATCGATGCCATAAACGGTGACGCGGCGCGACTTGCAGATCGACCGCCTCGCCCTCGCGGGCCAGGTCGTACGATCGCCGGCCGCTCGATCTTCGCCGCCGAGTATGCCGGCGGGATCTGCTCGATTTCGCCCACGAACGGTCGCAACGCCGACTCGATTTCAGCAAGCGCCACCGGTTGTGCGCCCGGCGTCACCGTGATATTTCCTCCGGCATCATCGGTGTCGCTGCGCGACCCGAGGCAAAAGGTCGAGCGATAGGTTTTCGGCATCGCCTGGACATACTCGGCGAGCCGCGTCGCCTGGCCAAGACAGACAACGAGCACGCCGGTCGCCAGCGGATCGAGCGTGCCGGTATGGCCGATCTTCGTGCCACGCGGCAGTTGCTTTTGCAGGCGATTGATCGCCGCGCGCGAGGTCAAGCCGCCCGGTTTGTCCAGGACCAAAAGGCCGTGAAGCTGTGTATCCATCGCGCCCATTTGCGAACTCCCGATGCGGAGCCAACGCCTGCCGTAGTATAATCGGGCGCGTTGAACAGAGACACTCGGTTACCGTTCCTTTGGATATCGGAGTGCTGGGGACTTGTCACCGCTTTCGGATCTTTTGGAGAACGCCAGGGAGTATTGGTTCGCAGCAAATTGACTGAAGCGTTTTCGAAATCGCCGAGGACGAACTCAAGTCACGGACAATCAATCCAAAAAGAATCCTAAAGCGGTGACAAGTCACCAGCACTCCGATATCCAAAAGTGACTGACACCCATGCCCGATCCGACCAGAATCTGCGTCATTTACAACCCCACCTCGGGCCGGGGCCGGGCGGTACGCGGAATCGAGCGGATGCGGCAGAACTCGCGGTTTCGTTTCGATTTGCTGCCGACGACCGCACCGGGCGACGCCGAGTCCCTCGCCGAGCGCGCGGCTCGGCACGGCTACGGCAAAGTCGTCGCGGCGGGAGGCGACGGCACCATTCATGAAGTCGCCAACGGCCTGCTGCGAGCCGAATGCCCCGAGGTCGTGCTCGCGGTCTGGCCGTTTGGCTCGGCGAATGATTACGCCTACACGCTCGGCGTCACCGGCGACCCGACTCAAACCCTCGCCGTTCGAAATGTCGATGTCGGCGAGATCGAAGCGCCCAGCGGCAAACGCCGATTCTTCATCAACGGCATGGGCATCGGTTTCAATGGCGATGTCACCGTCGAGGCGCGTAAGATTCGTTGGCTGCGCGGCGTCCCGCTTTACGGCCTCGCCGTCTTCAAAGCGATGATTTGGCACTTCGCCAAACCGAAAACTCACGTTCACTTTGGCGACACTACGCGCGACGGGCCGACACTGGCCCTGTCGCTAAATCTGGGCAAACGCGAGGGCAGTTTCCCACTCACGCCCGACGCGGATTTATGCGATGGCCTTTTCGATTACATGCACGCCGGCCCGGTCAGCCGCTGGGACCTGCTCCGGCATTTTCCCAATATGATTCGCGGCACGCTGCCAAGCGACCATCCGCGCCTATGGCTGGGACGCTGCCGGCAAATGGACGTGAAGTGCGAAACGCCCATGCGAATCCATCTCGATGGCGAATTCTTCTGCCATCCCGAGGACGGGGTCGATCAAGTCTCGATTCGAATGTTGCCGGGCCGCTTGCGAGTGGAGTGCTCGAATACTTAACACAAAGAGCACAAAGAATTTCACAAAGAAGCACAAAGGTGGGTAAGTGCTTGAATCGGTGGCTCAAACAAATCTTGAAATCTCTTGGTGAATCTTTGTAAAATCCTTTGTGCTCTTTGTGGTTAATCTTTTCTTCCCCTCACGCAAGCAGTTGCTTTTCCCCCGCGATCCGCTTTCGGATTTGCTCCGCGTAATTCTCCGAAAGCTCGATTCCCAGCCATTGCCGGTCCAGCCGTTTCGCCGTCACCAGGGTGGTGCCGCTGCCGCCGAACGGATCGAGCACCAGGTCGCCCGGGTTGCTCGCCACGCGAATGATCCGCTCGAGCAACGCCTCGGGCATCTGGCAGGGATGATCGACCCGTTCCTTGAACGTGCCGCAGACGCGCGAGACGTACCAGGTGTCCGATTCCGGCCGGAAAAATGACGCATCCTCCTGGGGCCGCAAAACCCAGGTGTCGTCGGGGACTTTTCCCTTCGGGTTCGCCCGGCGATCGGCATAAGTCGTCTGCCGCGCGGAGGGAATGCGAATCTCGTCGGCGTTGAACGTGAATCGTTTCGGATCGGCCACATAGTAAAGAATGTGCGCGTGGCTGCGGCTGAATTTCTTGGTGCAATGCACGCCAAAGGTGTAGTGCCAGACAATCCAGTTTCGCAGGGTCAGCCCGAGTTTGTCGATCAGCACCTTGTGCTCGGCGACATATTCATCGCCAATGGCGAGAAAGAACGAGCCGGTAGGCTTGAGCACGCGGCGAACGGCGCCAGCCATTTCTCCGCCCAGGCGAGGTAGTCGTCGCGCTCGCGGCGGTCGTCATACGAGTCATATTCGTAGCCGATGTTGAACGGCGGATCGGCGAACGCCAAGTCCACGCAGCCCTCGGGCAATTCGGCGAGCCAGTGCAGGCAATCGCCGGCCAAAACTTGATTAAATTCGATGGCGTTGGGCATGGTTGTTGGTCGCCGCATTCCGTTCGGTTCCCGATAAGATTGAAATAGGAGATTCTTCAGTGCTCGGCTTCGCTGGGAGCGAGTCATGACACTACTCATTACCGATCCGCGCTTTCTGCGTCATGATACGGGGCATCATATTGAAACCGCCGATCGACTTCGCTCCATCACGAGTCGATTGCAGAACGCCGGGCTGATCGAACGATGCACGCCACTGACATTTGAGCCGATCGACGAAAAAGCGATCGAGCATGTGCACACGCATCATGTCCTCGCGGTCCTGCACAAGCTGATGGCCGAGGGCGGCGGTTGCGCCGACGCGGACACGGTGGTCAGCGTGGAATCGCCCGCCGTGGCCAAGCTGGCCGCGGGCGCCGCCTGCGCCGCCGTCGCCGCCGTACTCAACGGGCAGGACCGAACCGCACTTTGCCTTGTTCGCCCGCCGGGTCACCATGCCACGCCCGATCAGAGCATGGGCTTTTGCCTATTCAATACCATCGCGCTGGCCGCTCGCCACGCCCTCAATGAACTCGAATTGAATCGAATTCTGATCGTCGATTGGGACGTCCATCACGGCAACGGCACGCAGGATATTTTTTACGACAATCCGCAGGTGATGTTCGTCAGCACTCACCGCTACGGCCACGGCTTTTACCCGGGCACCGGCGCGGCGGATGAAACCGGAACTGGAAAAGGACTCGGATTCACGCGAAATGTCCCGCTTCCGTTCGGTACGCCGCGACAAAGCTTCTTTGAACAGTTTTCGCGAGCTGTCGAAGAGTCCGCCGAGAAAATCAAACCCGAATTGGTGCTCCTGAGCGCCGGATTTGACGCCCATCGCCTGGATCCGATTGGTGCGCTGGGCTTGGAAACCGAAGACTACGTCCGGCTAACCGACAAAGTGCTGGAGGTCGCCAAGACCCACTGCGATGGCAAGGTTGTAAGCTGCCTCGAGGGCGGCTATCACCTTGACGCCCTCGCCGAGAGCGTGCAGGCTCACTTGGAAACGCTCCTCAATCAACCAGTGTGATTATGAACTAATGTTCACTATCTTGATAAACAAGGTTCTAAGAAGACGCTTTCCGTGACACTGGGAGAGGGGAATCTGTCCGCTTAGAGTTTTCCAAGTGGAAAACCGCAGGTTTCAAAGAAGACACATTCAGAGAAGACAAACAACCGATGGTCCCTGGCACGTCCGAAAGTGGGGGTTGCGGAAAATCGCCAACTCAGGTATTTCATGGATCGGCGGGGGACGCCGCCCCCGGTGAATCTGCGACAACGACGGCGAGTTGATAATCCTGGTTGACTTGGCAACGTGCGACGGGTCGATTGCTTCTTGATGCCCACTGGGAACGGATTCCGCGAGGGCCCATGGTCACCTATTTCGGCTCGATCTGGAAATGCCGCCATTTCTGGTTGTCGCTGGTCAAACTCGATCTTCGCACGCGTTATCGACGTTCGGCGTTGGGCATCGGCTGGTCGCTGCTGCATCCGATCTGCATGACCGCCATCATGTGCCTGGTCTTTCACACGCTTTTCCATCAGAGCGTCGCCGAATACGCCCCTTATCTCCTTAGCGGCCTGGCGATCTGGCAGTACATCGTGAATTGCACTTCGCAGGGCTGCCGCTCGTTTTTCGAAGGTGAAAAATACATTCGCCAAACGCCGATGCCGCTAGCGATTTTTCCGTTACGCACGGTGCTCTCCGCCACGTTTCACTTCGCGATTGCATTAGGGCTGGTGGTGGTTCTGGTGATCGCACTAGGGCTCGCCGGTTATCGCGAAATGCATTCGTTGACCATGATCGAAGCCGTGCCCGGCGTATTGATGTTGTTCGTATTCTGCTGGTCGCTGGCGGTCGTCGCCGGCCTTATGACCGTGTTCTTTCACGACACGCAGCACCTGGCGGAAGTCGGTTTTCAGATTGGCTTCTACGCGACGCCGATCCTATACCAGTCGCGGCTGTTGGACGAAAAAGGAATGGGCTGGGCCAACAATCTCAACCCCGTGGTCGTGTTTCTGCGCCTCATCCGTGATCCGATCCTCGAAGGCATCACGCCATCGGCCTTCACCTTTTTTCAAGGATTGGTTATCATCGCCGCCACGGCCGGCCTCGCCTGCGTCTTGATGGCCCGCCTGCAAAAGCGCTTGATCTTCCATCTGTGATTTGAATCAATTTCAGAATTCAATGCTTCGCCAACGAAGCCTGGGGATATTGCCGTCTCATGGCACGAATTGACCTCGATGGTGTCTCGCTCCACTTCCGGGTGCGCCAGAAACGGCACGTCACCCTGAAGGAATATGTGCTGCATCAACTCTATTCGCGGTCAGTCAATCCGTGCGTCGAGGTGCGGGCGCTGGAGCACATCGACCTGTGTGCAACCGATGGCGACCGCATCGGCATTCTCGGACACAACGGCGCGGGCAAGAGCACGCTGCTGCGCGTGCTCGCCGGTGTTTACCCGCCGACGTCCGGCACGCGCCTGGTCGATGGGCGCATCTGTTCGTTGTTCGACCTGACCCTCGGCTTCGAAATGGAATCGACCGGCTGGGAGAACATTCACTATCGCGGTTATTTGTTGGGCGAGACGCCGAAATCGATCGCCGCCAAGGAGAACGAGATCGCGGAATTCACCGAGCTCGGCGATTTCCTGAACATGCCGGTGCGACACTATTCCGCCGGCATGCTGGTGCGCTTGGCGTTCGGCATCTCCACCGCCGTCGAGCCGGAGATTCTCCTTGTCGACGAGGTGCTCAGCGTCGGCGATCGCGCTTTTCAGGCCAAGGCGCGGGAGCGAATGTCGCAACTCATGCGAACCGCTCGCTTGCTCGTCATGGTCAGCCACGATCTCGACAGCCTGGCCCGCATGTGTCGCACGGGCATTCTGCTCGATCATGGGCGCATCATTAAGACCGGCCCAATGTCGGACGTAGTTCAAACCTATGTCGCCAAGGTCCAATTGCCCTCCGCGAAAGCCGCCTGAGGCGAATCGAGGTCGCGATCGATGTCCGAGACATCGGCAACAATCGCCAGCATCATCGTCGTGAATTACAACGGCCGCCATTTACTCGACTCCTGTTTGCAATCGCTGGAACGGCAGACCCTTTCGCGAGACTTATATGAAATCATTCTGATCGATAATGCTTCGACGGATGGCTCGGTTGAATCTGTTCGCGAGCGATTCCCGTCGGTGCGCACACTCTCGATGCCACGAAATCTTGGGTTCGCCGCCGGCAACAATGTCGGCTTTCGCATCGCCCGCGGCCAGTATTTGGCGATTCTGAACAATGACGCCGAGGCACACTCGAACTGGCTGGCACAAATGTTGGCGGCGATTGCGCAATCACCGTCAATCGGCGGCATTGCGTCGAAGATCTGCTTTCGCCGCGAGCCCAGCCGAATCAACAGCGCCGGCTTGTTGCTGTATCGCGATGGCCGCGGTGGCGATCGCGGTTACCTCGAGATGGATGTCGGCCAGTGTGAAACGCCAATGGAAGTGTTCGGCGCCTGCGGCGCCGCAGCCATGTATCGGCGCGAAATGATCGCGGAACTTGGTGGATTCGATGAGCGATTATTCATGTATTACGAAGACCTGGATTTGGCCTGGCGAGCCCGATGCCGTGGCTGGACCTTCGTGTACGAACCGCGGGCGATTGTTCTTCATGATCATTGCGGCAGTTCGGGCAACGGATCGCCCTTTTTTCATTTTCATATCGAGCGAAACCGCGTGCTGGTAAATCTCAAGAACGCTCCGTCACGGCTCGCCGCCTGGACGGTCGCCGGATTCTCCGCCCGCGTACTGCGCTCCGTGATGCGATTTTGTTGCGGTCAAACGACGGCGGCCCATACCTGGGCTATTTTGCGTGCGGGAGGCTCGATTCTCGTGAATTCTCCCGCGGTCTTTCGCCAACGGCTCTGCCAGCCCAAGCCATTGAATTCACGAATAACCCGACTCATGAGTGAGGCGCCGTCACGACCTAAACCAAGAACTCCAGCGCGGCACGCAGCATGAAAGTCCTCTTCAACGCGTTCTGTGTTCACCGGCTGCGGACCGGCGTGGGATGCTACGCGAAGAACCTGCTCGACGAATTGCAGATCGGCGGCCCGACGGTCGACGCATTCCCGACCGGTTTCCTCGCGACGGCAACGCGGCTGGGAAGCTCGCTGTTGAAGCACTCGCCTTCCCACTCGAATGCCGCAACGCATTTCGCGCCCAAGAGCATCGCATTTCGGCGCACCGCAAAGCACCTCGGCCGATCCGCCGGCCGAAAACTCGCCGAACTCGCATTCCGTCGAGCGAGCCGAAGCGAAACTTACGACCTTTACCACGAGCCAAACTTCATTCCCTGGCCTTGCGATATCCCCGCGGTCGCCACGGTGCATGATCTATCGGCGGTGCTCCATCCGGAATGGCACCCCGCTGACCGGACCTCAAATCATCAGCGGCACTTCGAACGCGGCCTGCGAAGCTGTGCTCACGTCATCGCCGACTCGGAGTTCGTACGCCAGCAAATTGTGCGGCACTTCGGGCTTTCTCCGCGTCGCGTCAGTGCCGTTCATCTCGGCGTGGCTCGAAACTTTCGCCCGCTGGAGCCACCTGAGGTCGCGCCCACTCTTGCCCGGCTCAATCTGCCCTCGAGCTACCTCTTATATGTGGGCACGATCGAGCCGCGAAAAAACCTGCTGACGCTCCTGCGAGCATTTTGCGATATTCCGCACTCAATGCGCACCGCATGCCCGTTGGTTCTAGTTGGTCCCTGGGGATGGAACTGCACACGAGAACGCGAGTTTTTCCAATCACATGGCAGACAACGCGGAGTCGTCCATCTTGGTTACGTCGCCGACGGGAACCTGCCCGCGATCTACAACGGCGCCCGAGCCCTCGTATATCCGTCGTACTACGAAGGCTTCGGCTTGCCGCCAATTGAAATGATGGCTTGCGGCGGGCCGGTGCTCGCATCGACGGCCGCAGCAGTTCGCGAAGTCTGCGGCCGGCATGCCCATTTCATTGACCCCGCCGATTTGGTCGGTTGGCGCGACAATATGGCCAAAGTGATAACAGACAAGGACTGGCATGCCGAGCTTTCGGCGGGAGTTTGCCGGTACGCCGCACGCTACACTTGGCGAAAATGCGCGGAGCACACGTTTTCAGTTTACGATCGGATCACCGGCAGAAATCGACAGCCAGTTCGCTCCGCCGCGTGATCGTGGTCAATCGAAGATTCTCACTTGCCTGAATTCGATCCGATGTTTTGCTGAATTGTGGACAACGCCGCCTTCAACTTGGGCACATCCGCTTCGGCGACCACCAACGCTGTCGGCCCCAAACGATTTTGAATCAGATTGCGAGTTTCAGGCCATTGCAACAGCCCGTCGGCGATGTCGGCGTTTGCAACATGGATGACCAGGTGCGTTTCCAACCGCATCTCGGCGGAGCTTGCTGCGGCCGCGAGCAACCGAGCCGCTGGCGTCATTGATTTTCCGGCGCCTGTTGCATCCACTCGTCCAGCATCGCGATTGATTGGCCCTCTTCGAGTGCTTTTCGCAGACTTGCACGCGTGAGCCGATATGCGCGGCGATCATCAGTGGAGTCGATCGGCTCCGCGACAAGCTGCAGTTCTGTTTCCAGCAACAGGTCCGACCGGCCGGAATCTACTAGCAGTGTCAGTCCATCCTCACCGATCTGGATGCATTGCTCAGGTTTCGCGCCGTAATCGCGCGTGCCGGTCAGTCGAAATTGACGATAGTCGAGCGAGTTCTCATCGCGAACCAGACCGAGCCGATCGTTCAAGCGGAGCGTGATAAGCCCGCGCTTTTGAGCTTCGAGCAGATCGGCCGGAGCGGCAAACTCAATCAGCGCGGCTTGGTCGTAGACGACGATCCGCTCGCGTTTCCCGGCCCAAGTTCGCAGCGCGTCGGCGACGTTATCGGGCATTGGCCGCATGCCGTGTCGTTGCAGAAGACTCAGAATCTGGTCCAGATCCAACCCCGATTCGAGCCCGCGATAAACGCGACTCGGCATTCAACTCCATCTGGCAGGCCGTTCCGACCGATTTCCAACTTGCAAATCGAGTTAAGTCGGCTAACAGAGCCGGCGCTAGCCCTTGGCGGAATACGATCATTTCGCAATTCGGCTGAACGATCAATGTTTGCGGGAAGATGGCCGAATCGGAACCCGGCCGTTCGCCGGCGCTCAGATGCCGTCCAAGCACTGAAAGTCGGACCAAGATCTCGTCGTTTTGCGCCGTGGCAAATTGAACAAGTTTCAATTGGTAGAAGAGCCCGCCAATGAGCGTTTGGCACCAACCCGGCTCCCGATTCACTCCTCCCCAAAACGGATGCCGCTCCACCAGCCATCGCTCGATATCGGAAATGCGAACCCAAGATTTCTCGGGCTGGCGTGCAAGCAGCGCCAGAATAATCGGATAGACCGACGGGAATGGGTTTGCAATCGCGTTGCCCACGTCCCACCCGCGAATCGGGCTCCAGGCGTCCACGTCCAAGAGCAATTGCCAAAGTTCGGCGATCAAGGCCGGTACGCCTGCCCGCCAGGATTCCGAAAACGGCCCGGAACGCAGTTCCAGTCCGGCGGATTCGAGCAAACCGCAATGCTGGGCCCAGATCACGGCCAGCGCAGCAGCATCGGGCAGATCAGCGACATGATCCGAAAACGGCGACGACAGCAACGAATCGGCTCGCAATCGCTGCAAATCGCGTTTGAAAAAGTCGTGCTGGGTGGTTTGCCGCAATGGCGACTCATCCACCTGCTGCCAAACAACCGCGAGTCGAATCGGCCATTCCAAGCCGTCGGCTTCCCGCGCCTGATCACGGGCAGGCTCGGCGTTCGGCAGCTCGGGCAATCCCAGGTCCCACAATCGAGCTCGGCGGGTCACGCACGGATGTGCGAACAAGCGCGTCTCGTGCACTCCGCCGTTCGTGAGCCAGGAATCAAACTGCCGCACCCGCCGATCGGCGAACGGCTCGACCGGAAACAGCAACCCTTCCTCAAGAAGCGTTTGAACCGGCGACGTGCCTTCCGCATGACCGAGCGTTGCAAGCATTTCCATCAATCGGCTTACTCTCCAGCCGGGCCGTCCGCTGGCGTCGATAGCGCCAGCAGACGGACGCAAGCCTGCGGTAAATCTTTTAGCCGGCGATCGATCACCGGAGCGTTGTTCATGGAATCACGAATTCGCTGCCGAAGTTCGTCTACCGGCCATTGACTGCGAGTCTTCAGTAGACGCGCAGCGATTTGCCGGACAAGCTGCCCGTCGTATGCGGACAAGATTGCCTCAAGTTTGTCAGTCCAAAACTCGTTGCGGGATGCCATCGTTGAGTCGGCGTGTGATTCCGGTCAGACCGCCGTAGTACAAACGTGCGGATCAGGTATCGCCCCGAGCGATGACGCGAGGGGTATGACCCATTCGTTTCAATTCCTCGACCACCATATCGACTCGCCCGGGCCGAATGAGCAGAACCCGATCGGTCAGGCGGCCGGCAACTTCCTGGGCGAGTTTTTTTCGGGCGAGCAATTCTTCCGCCAGCATTGCGTCTTCGGTTTGAATCAGACAAACTCGACGATGCAACTTGACGGCCAGGCGTGTAGCGGGATTCATGTCAATCCTTGGCGGTCATCGCCAGAGCTTTTTGGGACGCAGCATCGGCAAACTCCGAGCCGTCTTGAATCGAATAGCTATAGCCCTGCTCGGTTAGAAACATTTGCCGGTGATGCGCAAAATCGAGTTCGCGCGTGTCACGCGTCACGAGCGTGTAAAAGTGAGCGACTTCACCGCCGCCCTTGGGACGCAAAATGCGGCCGAGTCGCTGCGCTTCTTCCTGTCGCGATCCGAACGTGCCCGACACTTGCACCAGCACATTTGCATCGGGCAGATCGATGGCGAAATTCCCGACCTTGGACAGCATCAGGTGCCGTACCGTCCCGCGACGGAATTGATTGTAAAGAGTCTCCCGTTCTTCCGTTGGCGTCGTGCCCGTAATCAAAGGGAGGCGAAATCGGTTCGCAATTTGTTTCAACTGCTTCAGGTATTGTCCAATGATCAAGACCCGGCTGTCACGATAACGATCAAGCAGGGAACCGACGATTTCATCCTTGGCGGGATTTTCACTCGCGATGCGAAACTTATGTCGCCACTCCGCCACGGCATACTCCATTCGCAATGGCTCGGGCAGCGCAACTCGAATTTCATGACAAGTCGCCTCGGCGATCCAACCGCGCTGCTCCAGGTCACGCCAGGGAACATCGTACTTTTTCGGGCCAATTAGTGAGAACACGTCCGACTCGCGACCATCTTCCCGAATCAGGGTCGCGGTCAATCCCAGCCTTCGCCGCGCCTGAATCTGGGCGGTCACGCGAAAGACGGGAGCGGGAAGCAGGTGCACCTCGTCGTAGATGATCAGGCCCCAATCTCTCTGGTTGAAAATATCAAAGTGGGGGAACTCATCGCTCTTGTCGGGGCGATAGGTGAGGATTTGGTAAGTCGCCAGCGTCACCGGTAAGATTTGCTTCACCTCGCCCGTGTATTCGGCGATTTGATCCTCGGTGAGGTCGGTCTTATCGAGGATTTCACGTTTCCATTGTTTGACCGCGGTGATTCCGGTCGTCATAACGAGCGTATTTCTCTGCAGTTTGGCCATCGCGGCAAGACCAATAATGGTCTTTCCCGCTCCACAGGGCAGTACGATTACGCCGCTCCCGCCGCGAACGTCGCCGCCGGCATGAAAGATTTCAACGGCCTCTCGCTGATAGTCGCGCACGGAAAAAACTTGCCCGGTGCGTGCAACATTTCGCAAGCCAATCGGCAGCATGGCTCCTTCGGTATAGCCGGCAAGATCCTCCGCGGGATAGCCGACCGTAATCAGGGCTTGCTTCAGTACGCCCCGATACATTGGGTCAATCAGAAAACTCTTCTTGTCGAGCTTCTCACTCAGGAATTGCCGAATCTTCGGTTGGCGTGCAAGTTCCTCAAGCAACGGTGCGTCCGCGCAAATCAGCCGAAGCTTATCGCCATGCTTTTCAAGCCGCACGCGCCCATAGCGAGAAACCCGTTCCGCAATGTCCGTCGGCAAATTGGATGGCAGTGGAAACTTGCTGTATCGAGTCAACACTTGGATTATTTGGTCGGCCTCGATGCCAGCGGCCGCCGCGTTCCAAAGTGAGAGATCGCTGATTCGATATGTATGGATATGCTCGGGGCTTTTCTCAAGCTCAGAGAACGGGGCCAATGCATCGCGCGCTTCGGCGTAAAGAGGATTGTCCACCTCCACTAAGATGGAACGGTCGCTCTGCACGATGAGTGGATTTCGCGGATCGTATGAAGGATGTACGCCAACGGACATAACAGCGGCTTGGTTCCTTTCGAAGTCTCGGCCATCCGCACTGGCAAGATTTGGCCGAAAGAGTCAGTTTAGTGGTGATGGCGGATCGCTGCAAGCCGAACCGCGGAATGTACGCGGAACCGCCCTCCATTTCGAAAAAAATCCTCAATTTTCGGCGAAACCAAGTCATCGTAGCATCGATGCAAACGCCATTTCGGCAATTGTTTGCCCGCTCGTGCAGCCCGCCGAATGGAGCCGGATCACGTGCATTGCTGGTTGAGCAGGCGTATTCAGGCGGCGGCATTTGCACACCTGGCTTGGGAAAGCTAAGTTTGAAACAACGAATTTCCCTCCCATCTAGTCCGACGCCGCTCGGCTAGTGCCGTGCCCATGCACCCAGGATGCCGCGAATGGCAATTCGAGTCGAAAGCGAATACGAGATTCTCCCAGGCTATCGTCTGCTCGAAAAGCTCGGCAGCGGCGGTTACGGGGAAGTCTGGAAGGCTGAGGCTCCCGGCGGTCTACTCAAGGCCGTCAAGATTATCCACGCCGACGTCCACTCCGACGACGAAAACGCCGTCCAGCACTCCGTTCAAGAATTGAAGGCCCTGCGACGGGTCCAGGCGGTTCGCCACCCATATCTGCTGTCGATCGAACGCTACGACATTGTTGATGGACGACTGGTGATCGTCACCGAGTTGGCCGATTGCAATCTTTGGGACCGATTCACCGAATTTCGCCAGTTGCGACAGGCGGGGATTCCACGCGACGATCTGCTCCGCTACATGATGGAAGCGGCAGAAGTCCTTGACTTGATGAACTCCCAGCACCAGTTGCAGCATCTCGATGTCAAGCCGCAAAACCTGTTCGTGGTCCACGACCATGTCAAAGTGGCCGACTTTGGCCTCGTACGCGATCTCGACGGAATGAAAAACGCCGAGATGACCGGCGGAGTCACACCGGTCTATGCGGCGCCAGAGACGTTTGAAGGCATCATCACCGGATACTGCGACCAGTATAGTCTGGCGATTGTTTACCAGGAGTTGCTAACGGGCAAACGGCCCTTCTCCGCGACGACATTGCAGCAACTGATCGCGCAACATCTGCAAAGCGCTCCAGACGTATCCGCGTTGCCGCCGAACGACCGCGCGCCGGTCGCCCAGGCGCTTTCCAAAAAGCCTGAAGATCGGCATCCAAGTTGTCGCGCGTTTATCCGGGCGTTAATGGCCGGCGGCGCCTCGATCACGCCGCCGCCTTCCTCGAGCTTGACCACAAACTCGGTCGTGGCCAGCACGGTCTTGCCGTCGCCGGACGTGGTGCTTTCCCCCCGCCGTGGACCAGTGACACGCCGGCAACACAGATTCTAATGCGGCAAAACGACGATCAACCAATGTTGGACGGCGTGCCGCTGCGCGAGGTGCCGCCCGAGGCGACCGGTGACGGCGTATTGTTTCCCGCGCTCGTTGTTGCAATCGGAAACGTTGGGCTTCAAGTCATCCAGAAGACCAAGTCAACGCTGATTGACCGATTCGGCTCGATGAATCGAATTCCGAACATCCGGTTCCTGTATATCGACACGGATCCAGAATCGATGCAGGCGGCGACCGAAGACTCCGCCCCCTGTCCCCTTTCAGCCGACGAGATTCTCCCGGCCCGACTCAACCGGGCTGCCCATTATCTGAAGCCGCGCCGAAACGGGAAGAGCATCATCGAGGGCTGGTTTGATTCGCAAGTCTTGTACCGGATCAAGGCGGGAAATCCACTGACCCAGGGCTTGAGATGCCTGGGCCGCCTTGCATTCTGTGACCATTACCGGGCCCTCGAACAGAAGCTCAAAACGGATCTCGAGGTTCTGACTCAGCCTGAAACGCTGGACAACGCCGAAGCTCAAACTCAACTGACGCTTCGAAACAATCGGCCACGCATTTACATCGTTGCCGGGCTAGGCGGCGGAACGGGCGGCGGCATGTTCATCGACGTGGCCTATGCGGTTCGGCAACAACTGCGCATGCTCGGTTACAGCACGCCCGATGTGGTCGGCATTTTCCTGCTCCCTCCTCATTCCGGCCAGGGCAGTCGCTCCGTATCTTTGGGAAACACGTTTGCCGCGCTCACCGAACTGAATCACTACAGCATGCCCGGGGTTACCTACACGGCGTGCATCGACGATAAAGAAATCACGCTTCTCGAGCAGGCTCGTCCCTTTAGTCGTTTCAGCATGTTGCCGATTCGCTCTCCCAGAACGACCGATGGATCCTCGGACGGCGTTACCATCGCGAGCGATTTTCTGTGGCGAGATTTGTTCACGCCGTTTGGTCGCGGCGCCGATCTTGGGCGCGAGCAACTGTATGCTCTGCCCGGCGTGGCGGCCGATGCCATGATTGCGGCCGGGCAGTCGTTCGGGCTTTATTCGCTTTCGTGGCCGCGCCGCCTGCTCGCCGACGAATCAGCCCGCTGGCTGTGCCGACAGATCATCGACCGGTGGAATATCGCTGATGATAATCGTCTGCGTGCCGCAGTCGAAAAATGGGTGCAGGACCAGTGGAAATCACAAAACTTGAATCCAGAAGTTCTGTCCGCCGCGATTCATGATGTCGGCAACCAGGAAGTGGGAAAACCAATTCAGGAGTATTTCTCGGAACTCGTCGAGCCGTTTGCTCCAAAGAGCCGGTGGAGCCGTGGGTCATACGACAGCACGGCGGCGTTTCAAACACTTAGCTTGATCGTTCAGTTGCTTGGCGCGCCCGGCGAGGTTGGCCCTCACCGGCAAATTGGCAAGATCGAGCCCGTCCTCGAAGCAGCGACTGAGACATTTACGAAAGAATGGGCGCAGCGAGTCGCCCAACTGGCCGTTTGTCTGATCGACCAATCCGATTTTCGGCTCGCGGGCGCGGAACATGCGATTGTGAACATGCAGCAGATCGTCGATCAGACACTGAAGAGCGTCGAGCCCACGATTCGAGTGCATGCCGACAATGCCGCGGCGGCTTACTTAAAGGTGCAGCAACTCATCGAGCAGGACACCAGGCGGAAATTGGGCGCCGAAGTTGCGCAAGCTCTGCATCAGTTCGCCAGTGCACGGTATCAGTTCTTGCTGGGCCGGCAGGTGACCATCATTTACAGTTCGCTGCGCGATCAGTTGTCGGATTCATTGCGGGAACTCGATTTGATCCGGAAGCGGTTGTCGGAGTTATCGACTCGACTGAAGCCGAACGACAAGATCGGCCGGCCGAACGGCACCCTGCTGCCGCCCGGCTGCAAGACGATCCAAGAGGCCGTCGAGGAAATGCAAAAGACAATCGATGACCAGGCGATTCGCGATCTTGAATCTGAAATGCAAGCGATGATTGAAAAGCAATTTACGGCACTCGCGCAAATCTGCCTGACGTCGACCGACGTGCTGAGCACATTTGAAGTCGCCATCATGGGGATCGCTCGACGATTCATGTTGCAGCGTCTGGGGAAGATTGACGTCGCCGAGCTTTATCTCGCGCGTTATGGACAATCCGAGAAAGGCCCGAAGTACGTCGCCAAGGCCTATGCGGAATCCGAACCCATGCTCGACGCGCCGGATGCGCCGCGCGACATGGCCGAAATGATCGCCGTCCCAGTCGGCCCCTCCTGTCAGCAGTTCCTCCAACTCGTCGCCGAGAGTCTGCCCAATGCGAATCCCACCGTGACTGCCAGTCCAGATGACATTGTCTTCTATCGCGAACAGGTGACGGTTCCGCTCAGGTGCCTGCCGCACGTCGGCACGACGGGCCGCCAGGCCTATGAGCAAATGACGGCCCAACAATTCCCGCCGCATGCGCGCTGCGATATTCGCCAATGGTACGAAATCGGCTAGACATTTTCAAAACTCCCGCCTTAAGCTCTATAATCCAATTCATTCGATTGGCGGCTGGCGGTCAGATTGCAACAGGCCAAGTCGATCACGAGCATTAATCCTGACTGGCAAATAAACGATGCGCGTCGGCGGAATCGTTTTGTGCGGTGGACGCAGCAGCCGAATGGGCCGGCCCAAGGCGTGGCTTCGCTTCGGCCAGGAACTGATGCTGCCGCGCGTTGTGCGAATTCTCTCGGAAGTTGTCAGTCCGGTCGTGGTTGCGGCGGCGCCCGGCCAGGACATTCCGCCTTTGCCTGTCACGGTTGAAATCGCGCGCGACCCGGTGGAAGTGCGCGGACCATTACAGGGATTGGCAACCGGGATTGACGCGATTCGCGATCGCGTCGATGCGGTTTATCTTTCCTCGTGCGATGTTCCATTTCTCCAACCGGCGTTTATCCGCAGGATGGTGGAATTGCTTGGGCCCCATTCGATTTGTGTGCCCAGAATTGGGGAGTTTTACCATCCGCTGGCGGCGGTTTACAAAATCGAAATCTCGGAAGTTGCGTGTCGCTTACTTGCGGACAATCGCGCACGGATGACTCTTCTATTCGAACGATTGCCGACCAGGATTGTTGATGCGGCCGAACTCACGGACGTTGACCCGACTTTGCAATCGTTGCGGAATCTCAACTCGCTTAAAGATTACGAACGGGCGCTTTGCGATTTAAGCATCCCATCGAATCCAGACACGCGTGGCGCCAATTCATAAGCCAACTTCGCCGGAGTCTCACTTCACGGCCGAGAATTGCGAGCGATAAGATGGTTTCGATCCCGTTTGCCTTCGAAATGACGCAGGAATTCATGCAAAAGCTCGTGCTGTCGATTGGGCTGCCAATCCTTAGCACCGTGCTATCGTTCATCGTTGGGCGTTGGTGGGGCAAGTATCTCGCCCAGCGTCAGTGGGATCGTAAGGACTTCGGCGACCGCATTATCGTCAGCCTGAATTTGCTCAGCGAAAACCGGCTGCGAATTCGCACCATTGTCGAACGCACCTTGCCCGAGATGTTCCCCAACGCGATCGTGGTCGAAAAGATCCGGTCGGCGGCCAAACGAACCACCGTGCAAAACCCGATGCTGCCGATTGCCAAGGCGGACTGCTGGTATTTGCTCAATTTCGTTTTGAATCACGTGGCGGAACATTTTGTTCAGGGCGTCGTTCGGATGGACGCCGGCATCCCGGTCACCAAAGTGGTTTATGGCCTTTTTCTAACCTGCGAGCACATGGGCGAGGAACGCATCCGCAAAGTGCGGGCGATGCTGATTCGAAAAGAATTCCTTGAATCGTTTCCCTACCCGGAAAAAATGCCGGAGCTTGAAAACCCCTGGCACTCGGATCGAATCTTGACGCTGCGGAAAGCATCCGAAGTTTACAAAACCAATCCCGAGCAGTTCCTGTTCATGGAAGTCTGTGTTTAGTCGCCGAGCACTTTGATTTCGACCTTGCGGAATTCGACTGCGGTGCCATGATTTTGCAGGCCGATAAAGCCCTTTTTGAGCCGCTTCTGCATTTGCGCGTTGGTGCTGATATCGGCGTCCAAGACATGTACGCCATTGTAAACGAGCGAGATTTTATCACCTCTCACGGTCAGTTCGTAGCGGTTCCACTGGCCGGCGCCCTTGAAAACTGACCTCGTGACTGGCTGGAAGTGATAGAGTCCGCCGCTGTATTGATACGGCTTCAGCTTGCCTTTGTAGGCCGGGCCGTTGTCGTCGAGGATTTGAATCTCAAACCCGGCGTCGCTGGGCGAACCGGTGAATTTCGCATCCGGCACGCGGAAGAAGACGCCGCTGTTGCCGTTTTCGAAGATTCGCCATTCGACGCGCAAAATGAAATCGCCATATTGCTTTTCGGTGCCGAGCCAACCGCTGCCGGCCTTGGCCTTGAGAATTCCATTGTCGACCGACCAGCGGCCCTCCTGCCCTTTTTTCACCTGGCGTTCCTTCCAGCCGTCCAGGTTCTTTTTGTTGAACAGCGGCATGAAGTCGCCGCCGAACGCTGGACCACAACCGATCGCCAGGGCAAGAACAGCTGCGAGTCTCATGGTATCCCCGATTTTGGCGTGCTATTTCAAAGCTATGGTAGTCCCGATTGGCCCGCGGGCGACCGAAAAGGGCGGCGAATCGCTGTCTTCTTAGGATGTGTCTTCTTAGGAATTAGCGGTTTTCTGCTTGGAAAACTCTAAGCGGACAGATCTCACCGGCGCCACCCCCAAAACTGTCTTCTTTGAAATCTTCAATCAACATAGTAAACATTTGACCACACTCGATGCCTTCCGCCTATTCGACCCCAAGTGTCGGGGGCTCACGCCGGAGCCGCTGCCGATGCCGCGCTGCGAAAACTGATCGCGGCGTCGATGGACCCTTGCTGGCGCTGCGGGCTGCATTCATCGCCCCAAAGCAGCCCGAAGCGCAAGCAAGGACGACACTTCACTCCTCGTTCACAATCGACGCCGAATACTTGCATTTCCTTGCATCCGTCGGCTAAAATACCACGGACAATCGAACCTGATTTCCCCGCGAGTGGTCGTTTAGGCAACGGCGTTTTTCCCCGCGCGATCGGGGCGCCAACTCGAGGCACCTGGAACAAGGAATTCCCATGTCTGCAGGCCCTAACACGGCCCTCGACGCCAGCGTGCTCGTCCTGAACAAGATGTTCATGGCCGTCCACGTGATTTCGGCTCGCAGGGCCTTCTGTCTGCTCATCAAGGATCTCGCCGAGGTCGTCAGCCATGAGGACGGCCAGTACGCGACTTACGACTTCTCCACCTGGCGGGAGCTGAGCGAGTTTCGCGCCAGCATTTCCGCGAGGAGGACGACGACTGGGTGCGCACGCCCCGGTGCGAGATTCAGGTGCCGCGCGTGATCCGGCTGCTGGACTACGACAAGGTCCCGAAGCAGACAGTGAAGTTCAATCGGCGAAACATCTTCGCCCGGGATCACAACCAGTGCCAGTATTGCGGCCGGAAGTATCCTACCAGCGAATTGAGCCTGGACCACGTGACGCCGCGCAGCCAGGGCGGCCAGACCACCTGGGAAAACATCGTCTGCGCGTGCGTGGACTGCAATGTTCGCAAGGGCGGCCGGACGCCGAAGCAGGCTCACATGGGCCTGATCCGCAAGCCGGAAAAGCCCAAGCGCAGCCCGATCCTGAATTTGAAACTGACCCAGAGCAAGTATCGCTCGTGGCAGCAGTTCCTCGACAATGCCTACTGGAATGTCGAGTTGAAGTAACGATCTCGACGTTTCGCGCCACAACCCGTTTACGTTTCGCGCTCGCGCGGCGCCGCGCGAGCGCGAAACGTAAACGGGTTGTGGCGCGAAACGTCTTTCACTTCGAATAGTTCAAATCATAACCGATCCATCGAATCGATCCAGCGGACCAGTTCATCGAGCGTTTTCTGATCCAGGTATTGTTTACCCATCTCGGGGATCTGCCGAAACATCACCGGGAACTTCTTGTCGGCGAGCGTCTTCTGGCCCTTGGCAATATCCTTGGCTAGCGGGTCCTTGCCGCCGGCGACGATGAAGAATTGCAGGCGCTGATTGATGACCGGATCCTTGGGCTGCGTGGCCAGCACGGCGGAGGTCGTGGCCACGCCGCGGACCAGGTCGCGGGCGTTAAAGCCCATATAAAACGCCATTTGTCCGCCGATGCCCATGCCGTGAACGACCACGCGCTGGCGATCGATGGTGTACTCGGCGATCACCTCGCGAGCGGTTTTAATGATGAATTCGGTTTCGCTGGCCACCCAGCCGGAATCGTTTTCGGCCTTCGGTCCGACCAAAATCAGATGATATTTCTCGCAGTATTGCTCCCAAATGCCGCGAACGTCGTCCGCGTCCTTGCCGCCGGCGCCGGCCGCGTGCAGCCAGATCACCAGGCCATGCGCAACATTGGGATCGTAATTCTCCGGCACAAACATCCAGTATTGGTGGTCCTTGGTCTGATTGGTGCGCTTGACCAGTCCCTTTTCGACCTTCTTTGGATCGCGGGAGGAATCCTTGGGCTGCTCGGCCGGCGTCGTCGGCCTCATGGGATTGCGTCCAGGTCGCGGTCGCGGCTGTTCGCCGGGCGGACGCGTTCCCGGCCGCACCTGCGGCCGTGGCGTCGTCTTGGGCCGTTCGAGCGCTCGCTTGGCGGTTGAATTTTCCGGCAACGCATCGGGGATCGAGGCGTCAAAGTTCCCGAGCGTCACCGCGACGGCCTCGGTCTTGCCGCCCTCCTTGCGCTTCACCTCCAAGCGGATCTTCGCCCGGCGCTGGGTGGCCAGAAACCCCATCAACTGATCGCGGCCCGCGAAGGCGATCAACGGCGTCGGCGTGCCCGCCGTGGCCGGCGGCGCCAGTTTCATAATGCGATCGCCCGGCTTGAGGCCCGCAACCGCCGCGGGACCCTTGGGAAACACATAGCGGACTTCCAACCCGAGTTCCGGGTCGTCCCGCATAGGCAAGATGCCCATATACGGAATCACATAGGCCGTCACCGAGCCGGTCAGGACCAGATTCGTGAATTGCTTCTCTTCCTTGCCGCGCTTAACCTTGATACTGACGACATCGCCCTCATATTTCGGCCCCATGGCGTGCAGCACCTGGGCATGATTGAGGACGGGCTTGCCGTCAACCTCGATGATCTGATCGCCAACTTTGACGCCGGCTCGAGCGGCGGCCGATTCCGGGGCGACACTGCTGACCGTCGAGTAGCCGCTGTAAATATCGCGGCTGGAGGGCGTGACGCCGAGCAGGCCCTTGCGAAGGTCCTTGCCCTGTTTGAGCCGCGGCAGCACGGCGAAGACATCTTCCAGCGGGATCGCGAAACCGATCCCGGAGTCGTACCACTCGGCCCCGGCGGTATCGCCCTCGGCGAACGGGTTCGCCGGCACGAGAATGCCGTAAACGCGGCCATCGACGTCGATTAACGGACCGCCATAATTCACCGGCGACACCTTGGCGTCGGTCTGCACCGCCTTGCCCCAGATGCGATGCAATGCGCTGATAATGCCGATGCTCATGGCCGGCGGATTATCGACGTTGGCGTCGAGCGTGCGGCCCAGCGCGATCGCCCACTGGCCGATCTGCATTTCCTTTTTTGGCACGGCGACGGGAACCGGCAGGCCGGTCGCCTCGACCTTAATTAGCGTCAGCATCCGCGTGTGGTCGGTGGCGACAGTCTTGGCAACCAGGCGTTCCTTGCGGCCGGGAATGGTGACGAAGACCGCCGTCGGCTTGTTGGCGAAGTTGAAAGCACTGGAAACGATGTAGCCGTCGGGCGCGACGATGACGCCGGTGGTCGGACCGGTGCCGCGGAGCATTCGGCTGCCCGGCCCCGCGCCGACCATTTCCGTGCCGCCGGAGGTCTCGATCTGCACGATGGTCGGCGAAACCTTGTGCATGGCCGCCTTGATGGCCTTTTCGGTTTGCTCATTCACTTCCTGAGCGCGAACCGCGCCGCCGAGGATCGTGAACATTGTCAACAAGGCGACATATCGGATTGGCATAATGCACCTGACTTCGTCAAAATCAAATTCCAGGCTCGTAGCACAAGCGTCTCGCTTGTGCGCTGTCTGCCACACAAGCGGGACGCTTGTGCTACGAACAGGATTTCCAAGCTCGTAGCACAAGCGTCTCGCTTGTGCGCTCTCTGCCACACAAGCGGGACGCTTGTTCTACGAAACCCTCGCTACGAAACCTGCGCTACTTCTTTTTCGGCTGCTCGTCCAGTTTCAGTTCCACGGGCATGAGTTTGTCGCCGCGGCGGATTTCCAGGCGAATTGTCATGCCGGGGTTGGTCTTGGCGATGTAGTCGTTGAAGGCGTTGATGCTGGCGACCGGTTCGCCGTCCACGAAGACGATCAGGTCGTCGGGCAAGAGGCCGGCCTTTTGAGCGGGCGAGTTGTCGCGCACGCCATCGACAAATGGAGGCGTGCGTTCGACCACGTTGGGCACCAGCACGATGCCGTGATAACCGCCGATCCCCTTTTCGACCTTGGGAATGTCTTTTGGCTTGTAGTCGCCATTCGGCCCCTTGGTGAGAAACTCTTCCATCGACGCCGACTCGGTCTTGTCGCCGACCTTCACGGTGACCTTGGCGTTGATCGGCACCGCGTAGTTGATCCAGGTTTCGGAGAGGGTGTTTTTCAATTCCTTGCCGATGATGCCGATTAGTTCGCCCTTGCGGGTGGTGAGCGCGCCGCCGGCGGCGCCGGGGTTGTTGGTGATCGCATCGATCACGTAAACCTCGCCGGTATAGCTGGCGTCGAAGATGCCGCGGCGGCCGTGCAACTTGGTGTAGCACTCGATCGTGCCGCGCTGAATGGAAAGCGGTTCATCGCGCGTGGCGATCTTGAACTGATTGCTGAAAGCCAGGACCCAATCGCCCGGCTGAGCCATCGGGGCAGCCATGGCTTTTTTCACATCGAAATAGGGCAGATCGAGCCGCTCCAGTTCTTCCTTGGGCAGGTCGAGCCGAATGATGGCCGCGTCAAGCACCGGCTCGATCACCACCACCTTCGCATGATAGCGCGTGCCGTCGTATAAGTGAACGCGCAGATCCTGCGTGTCGAGCAAGTGATTGGCGACGGTGAGGATATATCCCTTGGGCGAGATCAGAATGCCGCTGCCGTAGTCGGGCAGTCCGCGATAGCCGCCCGAGCCGTAGACCTTGACGACTCGTTTGTTGACTTCCTGGGCGGTTTCACGGAATGATTTCTGGGCCAGGGCCGGCGACGCCGCGGCGAGCAGCAGCAGCGAAACGTGCAAGCAACGCATGATGAATGAGTTCCCAATCGATGCAAAATTCGTCATTTGGTTCCCAGCTTGTACGACTTCACATGCAGGATCGCGAAGCGGCTGTCGCCGGAGCGAACCTCGATCCGGAAGGGCAACTGCCGGCCGTCCACCGGGCGATAATCCGACAAGTACACTTCGCACGGGTCGGCGTTGCTCTCGGCGAACACCTCGAAGCCGAGCAGCCGCTGATCGGTTTTCGAGAAGTACCATTTCACCGGCACGCCCGCGGTTTCAGTTCGCAGCACCTCGGTATCGACGCGCAGGCCGGCGAGGCGCTTCGGCTTTGAGCCGTCGGTCGGATACGGATAAAACGGCTCGCTGCCGCCGGCCGCGACGTTGCGGCCGAAGCCGGCGAGGCCGCGCGTGAGCAGCACCTTGTACTGGTGGAACGCCATCAGCAACCCGCCGCTGCCGACCGGGGCCGCCCGCTCGGCGTCAACCAGGTTTTGCTTGTACGGATCGAGGAAATAGTCGGTCGCCGCGACGAGCTTAACGGTCGGGTGCGTTTCCGAGTCGCCGATCTTCTGCTCGCCAAGCGTGACGCGGCAGCCGGTCTTGCTGGTCGCCAGTTCCATTTCGGAATCGATGATCCATTCACCCTTGACGCCGCTGAAATCGCCGTATTTCGCGAAGGCGTTCCACAATCGCTTTTGTTCCAATTCGTTGAAGTAGTAATTCGCGAAGCCCTTGCGCTCGACGTAGAGTTTTTTCGCGGGCGTATTGGGGATCGGCGGCCGGACCGGGCGGCCTGGCTGCTTCGGTTTATTGGGATCGTCCTCTTCCTGCTGCTTGGGCATCACCCCTTGCACGCGCACCAGGATTTCCTTACGCTCGTTCTTGCGGCGGAATTCCAGCGGCAGCCGCCAATCCTTCGGGAAGATCCCCAGGATATTTTTGAATTCGTTGACCGAAGTCATCGGCCGGCCGGCGAACGACACCAGTTCGTCGCCCACATCCAGCCCACGGCGATAGGCGTCGGAATTCTCCAGCACTTCTTGAACTTCGAGTCGCGGAATGTCTTCGGTCGCGCTTCTGGACCCGCACCAGCGAGGCGTGGTCGGTGTCCAGTCCGGCGCGCAGATGGCCGAGGAAGTTCTTGATCTGGTTGATCGAGATCGCGTAGCCGACGCCGGAATTGATGCGGCGGCGCTTATCGAACGAACCGCGGCCGTTGATGCCGATCAATTCGCCCTTCATGTTAAAGAGCGGCCCGCCGGAATTGCCCGGGTTGATCGAGGTGTCGATCTGGATGCAATCGGTGTATTCGAGCAGCGTCCCTGCCGGATATTGGTAGCGATGCACGCCGGAAACCAGGCCGAAGGTGACGGTGGGCGTGAAGTCGGTCGCGAGCAGGAACGGATTGCCCATGGCCAGCGACCAGTCGCCCTCCTTGACCTTGTCGCTGTCGCCCAGCGGGGCGAAGGGAAACTTCTTGCCCTCCGTTTTGGGGAGCAGTTTGACCAGCGACACGTCGCCGACCTTGTCGATGCCGACGACAACCGCGTCGTAGAGCACGCCGTCGGAAAGACCGCACTGCATGACCGGTCCGGAGCCCTGCACGACGTGGAAATTGGTCAGCGCGTACCCGTCGGGGTCGATCAGGACGCCGGAGCCGCCGCCCTGCCCGCCGCGGGCATAGATGGCGACGACCGCCGGCCGCACCTTGTTAATGACCTCGATCCGCTGCTTTTCCATTTCGCGGACCGATGGGTCCTGCGCCAGGCCAAAGGAGAGCGCGACCGGAAGAATTAAAGCTGCAACGTGCATTCGACGCATGATGGATGTCCAGGGGGGCAGATTTCAAACACGAGGCGCCCGCGATTCAAGCGAGAGTCGACTCGAGCGCGAAACGTAAACCGGTTATTTCACTTCGTCACTTTCGCGTCGGCCAGGGTCACCTGATGGCCATAGGGAAAACCTTCGGGCAGCACGCGCACTTTGAATCGATGAACCTTCTTGATGTCGAGCGTGATCGGCCGCGGATGGTCCTTTACGTTGACCTCGGTCTCGAATAGTTTCCGGCCGTCGGCCTCGAAGATAAGACGAACATGGCTGGGAGTCTGAACACTGACATCGACGCCGATCACCGCCTTGAACTCTTTGTATTCGCCGCCGATGTCGTAGGTGAGTACGAGCGGCGGATGCAGCACGAGTCCCTTGTGGAACGGTTTCCCTTCCAGATTGATTTGCTGATTGTCGAGATTCAGATCCTTGCTGTACATCACCGAGAGTTCATCGAAGTCCTTTTCCTCGGCCGCCGGTTTCATGTCCGAGAGGTAAACGATCTTATCCTTGCTGTAATCGAGCATCGCCACGCTCTTCAAACTCGGATATTCGACGGTGGCTCCGGCCACGGTGGTGATCGAGAGCTTCTCGCCCTTGAGCACGGCTTGGTGGGCGACGACGACATTGTTGTAGGCGTCCTTGACGCGGCAGGCGGTCGTCGGGATGTTGCCCTCAAGCCGATTATTGAACAGAAACGCGACCAGGCGCTCGATCGGCAACGGACGCTTTCGGCCCTCGGCGTCGGTGAAATCGATTTGCTTGCCATCGGCGCTGGCATCGCCGAAGGTGCCTTCGAGGCCGTCAAGGCGATTGTTTCGCCGCACGAAATAGCGATCACTCTTGGTGCGTTCGCCCGTGGCCACGGCCCAATCCTTGCGATTCGCGGGATCTTGCGCGTCGGTGAGAATGTAGGACAGCGCCCGCATCGGAATGGTGAGCTTCAAGTCGGGAAGGACGGTCAGTTCGGCGTTCTTGCCCTTCAGCGCGAAACTGCTGCAATGCAGGATCGTGCCGTCGATCAGTTCGACGTCGGTATACTTGTCGGGCATCTTCGCCGAGGGCGCGGATTGAAGAATGAGTTGCAGGATTTGCGGCAAGGGCGTCGAGACGTTTCCGCCCGCTGACTTGATCACGACCGCCTTGTCGTCGATCGAAACCAATTCACCCGAAAGTTTTCGGCCGTTGAGCGTGGTCAGATCGGCCGCGGGAAGAATCGAGGCGAACGCGAGAAGGGTCAGGATGGTCGACGGGAGTCGCATGGAAATCCTCGATGCAGTCGCACGGTTGAATACGGAAAGGGGCCGTGACCGCGGCAGCGGGCACAGCCCCTTCACGAGCCGAGGGGCATGTCCCCTCGGTGTTGATCCAGGTCACTTCTGGCCGCGGGCCAGCGACTTGGCGTAGTTTTCAATAATTTCGCGATAACGCGGGGGCAGATCCTTGGTCAATTCCATCATGGCCTTGGCCCGTTCCTTCTCGGGCAGTTTGCCCCACACTTCGGCGATTTCCTTCAATTTCTTTTCATCGACGCGGCCAGGGCCGCTGTTGGTCGCGATGTGGCTATCCGCCATCGGGGTAGGACCTTGACCACCGCCATTGCCCGGCTGACCGCCGGGGCAGTTGCCTCCGTTCTGTCAGGTACCGCCGCTTTTCGCTTGGTTCTCCAGTTCCTTGATGATTTCGTCCAAGCGGAAAACAATCTTCTTCTGAATGTCCTGCGTCTTCTTGCCGGCGCGGGAAAGATCGAGCCGGCGACCGCTGTTATCCATCAACTTGGAAATCTGCAGCAGGTCCTTTTCGTCCCGTTTCCAATTTTGCATGTCGAAGAACATGAGCGAGGCGACCATCTTGTAGCGGTCCGGAGCGTCGGCCACGTCGTCGAGCAGGCGGACGATCGTCTGGCTGGCGTCGTCGCGCTGCATCATTCCATATTCCGCGACCGCCTTGTGGAAGAAGTACGCCGACGGATCAACCACGTCTTCCGGCCTGACCATTTTCAGAGCCGCGAGGCCTCTTCATAAACGCGGCGGCTGGAAATCGCCTTGGCGAATACAAGCGCCAGGTTGGAGCGATAGAAGGTGGGCTTACTGCGATCCGAAATCGCCGCGGGAATGGTCTTCGGCGGATTGGCCGTCACGTCGTTGAGGTTCTTGATCAGCTTGCCCGTTTCCGGATCGAGCGCGAGGGTGTCGGACACGCGGTCCAGCACGGTCCGGTTGGGGTGGCTCCAGATTTCATTGAATTTCTTGAGAGTCGCCTCGTTGGTCTGGCCGATCTGAGCCAGCCAGGCCTGGGCCTGCGCGGGCCGCCTCGGCGGCAACCGCCTTGAGCGAGCCGAATGTGTAAATTTCTGATTTGGTGTCGCCCGCTTGGGCGGCGCCCACCACCAGAACGGCTGACATCAGGCCAGCCGCGACTGTCGAGCGAAGGAACACAGCGACCTCCCTTAAGGGAACCACCCTCATTGACGGGCTCGGACGTGAACGAGCCGAGCCCGTTGATTTCCGCTTGGCCATCGTCTCGCACGACATCGCGCGAAACCAATTCGACTCCAGACCTAACTTCCCATCCTGAACGTAAACAATCATCCATTAAGAATCTATTAAATCACTGATTCTTTCCAGTTGCAATCTTCTTTAGCATGTCTTCCAGGCGAACTTGCCGCTTGGCAATGACTTCCAGCTCCTTCTGAATCAGTTCATTGTCGGTCTGTTCGACCGGGTCCTGCTTGCCATATTGGCTCGTCCGCTTGTTGACCTGAATCTGCTGCGAACGGATCAATTTCAGTTCGGCGAGCAGATCGAGCAGCCGTTGGGGCGGCGGCGGATTGTTGCTCGGCGGCGGCGGGTTGTTCTTCTTGTCCTTTTGTTTCTGGATCGCCTTCTTCAAGGCATCGATCATTTCCTTGAGCGCGGCGATCACGTCCTCTTCCATCTGCTGGGTCATCGTGCCGGTGTCATATTTATCCAACCGGCGTTCAATCATCCCCATGTCCTCGCGGACGTTCTCCAGCGACATGGCGAATGCCACCGCCGAGCCCTCGGCGCCCAGCAATTGCAGCGTGGCGTTGGCGAGCTTGACAATGTCGCCCTCATCGGTGGAAAGTTTTTGCGAACGCTGTTCCTCAGCGCGGGTCGGCTTCTTGTTTTCGTAAGTCATCACGACGCTCCAGACGCCGCGAGTGCCGTCGCGCACGGCGATCTGCATGGCGAGCATCCGTTCGCAGCGCGATTGCAGATTCGCCAACAGCCGCTCCAGTTCCTCCTCGCGCAGCTGCCGCAACCGCTTTTCGAGTTCCTCCTTCGCCTTTTGCAGATCGGCGACGACTTTATCGATATCGCGTGAGGCCGGGTCGCGCTTATCCTTCTCCAGATCCTCGGTCGTCTTCTTCTGGCCCTGGATCGCCTCCTGGATCTTCTTCTGGGCGTTGGTCTGCTCGGGCGAAGGCTGCTGTTGTTGCTGCTGCTGCTGCGATTGCTGATCCTGCTGGTTCTGGTTGGGTTTGCTTTGGCTCGATTGCTGCTGTTGCTGTTGGCTCTGCGACGGCTTGCCCTGGCTGGGCTTGCCGCTCTTCGGATCGCCGGTCTGGCTTGGGCCTTTCTTGGCCTCGGCCTTGTTGTCCGGTTTGTTCTTCTGCTCGCTGGGCTTGCCGCTCTTCTGGTTCGAGGGGCTCTTCATCGGCTTCGATTCGCCCGACTTCGGTGCGCCCGACTTGGGATCGCCCGCCTTCGGCTCACCCGGTTTGGGCTGGCCGGCTTTCGGATCGCCGGCTTTCGGGCTGCCGGCTTTTGGATCGCCCGATTTGCTTTCAGCCTTCTTGTCCTCGGCCTTTTTTTCCTTGGTGTCGTCCTTGGCCACGCCGGCCTTCTTCGGGTCGCCGGGCTTGGCCTTGGCTTCGTTGCCCTTCTTCGCGTCGGGCTTGGCGCCCATTTGCCGATTGATGCTTTCGGTCTGCCGCGTGGTGCCGCGCTGTTCGTTGGCGATCCGATTGCTGGCCACGCGATTGCTGTCGGTCTTGGTCTGAATGATCTTCTCTTGCTTGATCACGCTCTCGATCTGCTTGATCAATTCGGTCAGCTTGACCATTTCAGCTCTCTTCTTGAGCAGTTCGCTGTCGGTGAGCAGCAGTTCGAGCATGTCGCGGAGGATCTTGATCAGTTCCGTGTTTTGGCCGCCAGCATTCTGGAGTTCGGTCGTGGTGAGGCTCTTGTTGCTCATGAGCGTGGTCACGAGCGTGTTGAACTTGTTTTCCACGTTCTGTTTGTTGGCCAGTTCGATCGCCTTGTAGAGCGCCTCGGCGCGTTCGCGATCCTCGGGCCGGCTGCTGCGGGCCATGCGCTGCGCGATGCGAAGCAGGGAGCCCTCGAATTTCTTGTATTCGCGGGCCATGTCGACCGTGGTGCGGACGATGTTGTCCGGCGTGGCATCGACCTGCGGCATCGGAGCCGGAGGAGTGTTGGCGGGCGGCTTCGGCGGCTCCGCCCCGACCGCGACGATCAGAGCGAACAGCGAGCCTCCCAGCACAGCCAGCATGCGTCGCGTCATGAACGGTACCTCCCGCAGCGTCGGGACTTGAGCGCCCCGAAAAGTATAACTCGCAGTCAGTTCAATGTCGCTTCCAATTTCCTGACGATTCCTTCACGGCATTCCAACATCATTCGGGGAAAGTTCAGCAACTATCTGGCCAACTTGCTCATGCATGAGACGAGCTGAGCCGTTCATCCGTTTGCCAGAATCCGTTCGAAGAGCGACATAAGCCCTTAGCTTTCTGTTACTTGGGGCAATTCGGTCTCATTCCAATCGATCGGCCCCGCATCACTTCACCGTGATTTTCAAGGAAAACGCCTTGTCATCCACCAGGCGGACCGGGTTCTTGCCGGTGGAGTCGAAAACCGTGACGCCGACCTCAAAGTTTCCGGTTTTGTCGTTGGCGCCCATTTCGAATTGCGCTTTTTCCTGGCCGGCGGGAACCAGCAGGTCTTTCGGGAAATCCAGCCCCGCGTTGGGTGGCACGTTAAAGCGCACCAATAGCGGCCCGCGGGCATTGGGGTCGCGGCCCAGGTTGAAACTGACGACCTGCCGCTCGCCCTTGCGCAGATTCACCGCATCGGCTTTCGGCGTCAGCGTCGCCAGGGCGAGTTCCAGATCATATTGCACGTTCTTGAGCAATTCATCGATCATCTGCCGGACGACCAGCGTGCCGTTGATGACCTCGATCAACTGGCGCGAAAGACGGGTCACGTCGAGAATCGGGCCAATCGCGTTGAGGACCGATTCGAGTTGCCGCAGCAATTCATCCTGGCGTTGGCGGCTCGCCTCGATCACCGCCTGATTCGGCACCCGGCGAGCCTCGAGCGTGTTGCGCAAGACGGTATGGGCCTCGCGGGCCTTTTCAAACTGGATGCGAATCGCCTCGTCGAGGCGGTCGCAGACCCGCTGCTTGTCCTCGATGAATTTGCTCGGCACGCGGTTGGTCTGCACCTCCTTGAGCAGGCGGTTGTATTCGGCGAGGAGTTCGTGCGCCACGTCGCTGCCCTTTTCGACCTCGCCGAGCAGTTCGAACATGCGCGAGGCGGACGGGCGGAACTCGTCGCTGCCGTCGACGCGCGGCATGCGCTCGACCACTTTGTCGATGCCGCTGCGCACTTCCTGCATTTTGTCGTAAAGTTCCTGGGCCTTGGCCGCGAGGTTTTCCTCGTCCTTATTCATCTCCGCGAGCAATTCCTCAAACGGCACGACCACAAAGGTGAACGTTTCCTTGTTCTGTCCGGTGCGCGGCCCGGTCTCGACATTGTTGTCGGTGGCCTGGATTGTCAGCCGCATCCGGTAGCGCGGGCGGATGGTGTCGTCGAGCCCCTTTTGAAACGCGGGCATGCGCTCTGCAAATCGAGCCATTCCACGTTCGGCTTGATTTCAAAGAGCGAAATCAGCCGATCCTTGCGAATCTGGTCGAGCGTCATGCCGCCCTTCGATTCGTCGCTGGAGCCATTGGGCCGGCGGAGAAGCTCGTCGAGCATGGCCTTGCCGTAGCGGTAATCGCGATTCTTTTCGTCGGTCAGTTCCTGGAACGATTTCAACACGATCGGATCGACGACCGTGACCGCCTGCTGACCGCCGGTCAGGCGGGACAGGTATTCGGTTACACCCGGCGCGGCGAACAGCATGGGCGGCGCGAGGTTGACGGCGCCGATGACGCCGGAGACCACGGCGGCGCGAATTCCGAGCACCTGCATCGACTCGACGCGCGAATAGCTCAGGGCATACTCGATCTTTTGCAGGCCGACATCGTCGCGCACAGAGCCGCTGAACGGGATCATGGCCTGCGGCGTGCACATGTAGCCCTGGTTCGTCTTGCGGATAATTTCCACCGCCACATTCACGTCCGGCGTCTTGTCGTCGATCGGCTGAATGACGACATGCCGCAGCGAGCGTACATGATCGCTGTCGGTGAATTCGAAATCGAACTCGATATGGCGGGTGATATTGTCGAATCGTTTCGAAATCGTTCGCCGATCGCCGCCCACCGCGAGTTCCTCGACTTTGCCCGCGCCGGCGTCGCCCGCCGCGCCCGCCGCGGGTTTCTGATTCGAGCGGTAGCGAATGATCGCCTGATCGAGATCCTTGTCCAGCTCGCCGCGAAGCACCAGGTCGGAGCCATAGGCGATATCGATGCGAGACGTTCCGCCGGTGAGGCTGATCGGCTGACCCAGGCGCTCCTGTTTGCGGCCTTTTAGATCCTGCGGCACACCGTCGGCCGGGACGCGATGATATTGATACGCCGGAACATACTCGTCCTTTTCCAGCTTGGTGAGCATAGGCGGCGGCACCAGCGTGATCCGCTTGTAGGGATAGCTGCTGAAATCCTCGCCCTGGACATAAAGCTTCACCGATTCCTTGAGATCGGCGAGCACGCAGGCAAATTCATTCGAGCCCTGCTGCCGGCCCATCGGCATCTTGCTGCTGGACCTGGCGCCCCAGTAGTTGGCGTTCACCTCGCGCGGGATTTTAAGTTTTCGCAGTTTGCGGCTATACTTGGCCTCGGCCGAACGCTGATCGAGCGTTTCGAGAACCCGATCTAGGGCCTGCAACTGATCGGGCGCCGCCGACCTCGCCAGTTCCGAGCGCAATTTGTCGTCCGTGAGAACGTGCTCAAGTTCGTCGATGGCCCAGATATTGCCGAAGTTTTGCGAATCGATGGTGCTTTGGATTTTCGAGTAGCCCACAAACCCACGGACTCCACCGACCGATACGAGGAACGCCTCGCGGGCCTTTCCCGATCGCGACGCGGCCATCGCGTCGAGATCGTCTTCGCGCAGGTAAGCGAGGAGGTTGTGTTTCTCGGCCAGTTTGCCGAGCGCCTGGTCGGGCAGCGGTGGAACGGGTTGACCGTTCAACAATTCGGGCGACAAATCGGACCAGAGCAGCGGCCGCCAAAAACCGTCCGACTTGCGATCGGCGACGACCCATTTGACGGCGAGTGCGCGGCATGCGCGGCGACGGAGCGTCGCGGCCGATCCGCAGTTCGCCGCTGCTGGGAAATTCGATGAATTCCAGATGCGCCCGCCTCGGCCAGAGCGTGTCTTCGAGCAAGATGTTGCGTTCGAACCAGACTCCGGAAACATCGGCGAAGCGATAACCGAAGTCTCCGATCTTGCTCGTGCGATACCAAGCCAGATACCCGATCGTGGTGAGAAGCATCAATCCGAGCGTGACGCCGACCGCGAGCAGCCAGCGGCGGCGCAGCAAGCTCCAATTGAAGACATCGCGAACCGGAATTTGATCGACGCGCTTGCTGACCTCCTCGACGGTCTGCGCGATCATCTGCCGCGAATAGCCATACTTCTCGGCCTGATCGAGATCGGAGAGTTCGACCGCGGTGATCAGTTTGTCGCCGAGCAGCTTGGGGAATCGCCGCTCGAGCACCAGCGCCAGCGCGTCGGGTCGGAACTGGCGGGCGAGGCGCAAGACCTTGAGCAGGAGCACGACGCCGACGAACCCGGCCACGCCGATCAGCACCAGCGCCCGAAACCACTTCGGCAGGACCTGGACCAGGTCGAAGCCGGTGAGCTTGAAGCCGCCGTAATCGAGCACCAGCCCGATCCAGAACCAGGCGCCGAGCAAAATGAGCAGCCAGGCAATGGAATCCCAGGCGACATAGCGGCGGATCGCGCCGCGAAGTCTTCGCAGCGGCGAATGAATCCGCTCCTCTGTTTCCGGCGCGATGATCGGCTTCGACGGTGCGGTTGCCATGAATGTTGAATCCGATTTATCAAAAGTCTTTTAGAGCCAACGCCCGGCGGCCATCGTCAGGCCAGCCGCAGCAGTTTCCGAATCAGCCATTCGGTGGACAGCAGTCCGACGATCGCCATCAGCGCCCAGGGAATCTCGATCGGCTGGCCTTTTCGATCGTAGCCAACCGTCGGCCCATTATCCCAAAGATCATCGACCTTGCCGCGATTTCTTTGAATCTGCGGCGTGGCCGGCGGCAGGCAATCCGGGATCGAAGCCGCCGATTTCAGGTCGAAGTAAAGCCGCGGCCCATCGCCGGCAGCGGTCTCCGTGGCGACCGGCTGCTCGCCCTCCTCGGGCGGCTTTTCCGCCTTTTCCGTCCGCACGCGCCGCCCGCTCAGCATCGAGCGAAGTTTTTCGCCGACCGGCCGATCGAGCCGGTCCTTGATCTCGTCAAACGGGCTGGCGATCTGGAACATCGAGGCGAAATCCGGCCGCACCATGTCGAGTTCCGGGTTCGATTCGCGGACGACGAATTTGCCGCGGAGGGAATCGGGCGTGCCGGGAATCGGAATCTCGACCTTGTAATCGCCGGCGTTTTCAACCAATTGCCGCCCCTGAAACCAGCCGCCCCAGGTCACCGAAGTTCGTTTCGGCGACAGTTTGATCTGTTTGCGATCTTTCGGATCGTCGCTGTTCAAGGGCGAGATGAACGCCTTGATCTCGATCGATTCCGGCAGCGGGTTCGAATCCGGGCCGAACATTTGCGCTTCGAGCCGGACGAAGTTGCCGGCGGTGAACTGCTTGCCCATCACGAGCACGCCGCGCTTGTTTTGGCGAACGCGGGTGCCGGCGCTGGCACAGCGCGCAAGCTTGATCCGAAAGCGCTCATAATAGATTTCCTTGCACTGCCGCAGACGCCACACTTCCCCTCCCAGATAGACAATTCGCCCCTGCGGGTACTCCATCGTTACCAGGAACGGATGATCGGACCCATCGGGCATCTTGGCGGCCGGATCGCCAAAGGTCGCGACCACCGTGGCGCCCTTCTTCACCGACTGGACCGGATAAAACTCGTAAAAGCCGCGCACGGCCTGGGTGTCCTTCTCGTCCCGTTTCTCCTTGCGGAAGAAGAATTCGTCCCACCCGGCCAGCGGAATGTTCTTGTCCTCGTCCAGCTTCAAAAACTCCATGTCCTTGTTGGCGCCGGGGAAATTGAGATACCAGGGCTTCTTGGAGTTGCGGCGCGTGCCCAGGTTGGCGTTGACCGGCAGGACGCTGTCGCCCGGCATGACCGGGAACAGATCGATCAGGGTTTTGAGCTTGTCGCCTTCGACCGCCCGAGCGAGCTGATAGGTGTTGATCGGGCCGGCGACGAGAATCAAGCCGCCCGCCTGCCGCTCGACCCAGGTCTTGAGCAACTTGAATTGCTCGGGAAGCAGTTCCGACCAGTCCGGGTCAAAGCAAATGACGACGTCATATTGATCGAGATTATAATATTTGTCCTTGGCATCGACCTTGGCGGCGGCCTCGCCGACCATCAGCGTGGTGGGAAATCGGCTCAGGCGGCGCTCCGGCTCGACGTCCTGAACGTCGCGGCCGTCGCGGCCCAAGTTTTGCACGAAGATGCTGAGTTCGCAGCGTTTCTCATCCTTTTCGCGGACAAAGAGGGTTCGCACGAACTGGAAGTCGCGCGTCGGCCCGCCGGCGAACAGCAGCACGCGCAACGGCTTTTTGATCACCTGCACCGAAACCGGATCCGCCAGGTGCTCCTTCCCGACGAAGGCCTCGTTGGCGTCCTTGGGAATCCGCACCACGAACTTCCACTCGCCCTCTTTCAGTTCCGGCTTGCCGCTGGAATATTCGCTGTCGTCCTCCTTCTTGGCCGGCTCCTTCATCGGCTCCTTGGCCGGTTCAGGCTTCTTGATCGGCTTGAAGAACTCAGGCGGCAGCTTGTCCTTGCCGTCGGTCGCGTTCGGATCGATCGGAAACTCGACCTGGCCATGCGGCGGTTCGCCCGGTTGAAAATTCACCTGGCGCTCGATCGTGTGGATCGGCTTGTCCTTTTTTGGATTGTCGCTGGGCCGGTAGATGTCGAGGAACACCGGTTTTTCTTTGCCCGCCAGCCCCAGCCCATCGACTTCGGCGCGGATGATGAAGCGTTCGTCCGGCGGGGCACGTTCGGGCGTCTGCACGTCAACGATCTGGATGCCGATCGGCTGGCGGTCCTCGCCGACCACGACCGTGAAGAGTGGAATGCGCTCGCGGTTGGCGCGGGCCCGAAGTTCGCCGACGGTCGATTGCGAACCGATCGTGCTGCGGCCGTCGCTGATCAGCACGATGCCCTGCACCATGTTGTTGGCCTCGCGATTGACGCAGGCCAACGCCGATTCGGCGACATTGGTGCCTTGCATGAGCTGGCGCATGACCTCGAGTCGCTTCTCGAGCTTTTCGCGCTTCTCTTTCAACTGGTTGCGATCCGCCTCGCTGAAACCGGTTTGCGGCGACGCGGCGGGAATCGTCTCGCTTTCATCCTTCTTCAACCATTTCATCGCCCAGTCGGCGTTGCCGGGCTTGTCGCTTTCGAAATCGGCGCTGTCGCGAACGGTTTGCTGCCCCGTCGTGCTGAGGCCCTGGAGCAGCCATGCCTTTGGGTCCATTTTCAGCCATGACTTCCAGGCATCGCCGGCCCAGGCGGCGCCGCCCTTATCGAATTGCTGAAACTCCTCATCCAGCCGGCTGCCGAACCGGTAGACCACGACCGGATTGTTTTTCATCAGCCGCCCGAGAAAATCGACGTCCTGATCGGAGAGGAAGCGCAGAATCTGGTCGAGGCGGGTTGCGAGCTTGTCCGCCGGCCGGCTGGCCGAGGGGATTTCGTCGCTGACATCGGAAACGCTGCGCGACACATCGATCAGCACGACCACGCGGCCATGTTTTTCGGTCCGCTCCCATTCCTGCGCGCGGGCAGCAGAAAGATCAAGCCGATCAGCCCGTAGACGGTGAGGCGCAAGAGCGCGAGCAGAATCGCCAAGCCGAGCGGAATCGAGTGGCGATCCTTGCGATACATGACGACCACATAGGCGGCGCCCAGCACCAGCACGATCGCCAGGAGCACCACCCAGATCGCCGGTGGAATTCATGGCCGAAAACGGAAAAGCCCTCGCCGAGGCGGCGAAAGACAAATTCGGATTGAGTCGTGCTGTTGTCGTTCATGTTCGCAATCGTTATTCGCGGTTAATTTCTAAACTCCCGCGGCGGTGTGGAAGCTCAGTCGCACGGCCATCCATTGCTCGGCGATCAACACCAGCAGGAGAATCAGATACATCCAGGGCGACTCGGAGAAATCGCTCTTTTTCAGTTTGAGCAGGTTTTCATAGTTGCCGTCGCCGGGCGTGTGCAATTGCAGGTTGTTCCCGGCCACCGCGGTCAAGTCGTCGCGATTGGCGCGCTTGAGATTGCTCTCGGCGGCGCTGTCGAGATTGTAGGCGTAGGCAAACGTCTCCTGCCGCCCCGTCTGCGCGGTCGGGCTTGGCCGCGCCGCCGGATTCGACTGCATCCTTTCGCGTCAACACGAACTCATAGACGCCGGGTCCGCGGGCCTCGCCAAAATGGAACGTGAGCTTGTTGCCGTTCACTTCGCCGGACTGCTCGCCGGCGTCGATCGGGGCGTATTTGTTCGTCAGGCCCTTCGTTAAATCGAACTTGGGCGGGAAGTAACGATGCGCCTTCGCCTCATACCGCGTGGCGTCGAGTTCGATGTCGAGCGGCGCGCCGAGTTTGAGATTCACGTCGGAGGTATTGCTGGCCAGATACTTTTGCATTTCGACCATCAACATGACGTAGTAAACACGCGACAGGCCGTTCGGCATATCGTTCCAGACCGCGTTGGCGGTGGACATGTGGGCCAGCACATGGCCCCTGCCGATATTCTTGGAAATCAGGAACGGATCGCCGAAACGCACTGTTTGCAATAGTTTCGTCAGGCGATCGCGCAGGTCGGCCTGTTCCGGCGCCTGCCAGAATTCCTGCAGGTTCGGCTTGGCGGGATTGTTCGCTTCGCCGCTGTCGCTGAGCAAGGCGTCGAGCACGGCGACCAGCTTGTACAATTCGCCGCCGTTGAGCAGCACGGTCTGAATGGCGCGGCGATGCTCGTCGAGCCGGCTCTTGAACTTGGCGTTCTTCGCGTCCTCGGTCGGCAGCGACGCGAGCAGACTGTTGGTCGCCTCGGTGTAGTCGGAAATCTGACGATTGTTGGGCAGAGTCATCAACTCCTCGACTTCGCCCGCCTTGACGTTCCACTTCGTGCGCGGCACCGGGTAGTAGCGATCGATCGAGGCGAAGATCAGGTGCTTGTTGTTCTCGCGCGAGTGCCCATGCGTTTTCTCGTCGCGATAAATGCGCGTGAAAATTGGGTGCGCCTCGTTCTGCACGAACAGCTTCGGGCTGAGATTGCCGAACATGCGCTCGAGCTTGACCTTGTCGCTAGGCGGGTCGGTCGGTTTGTCGGCGATCGGCACGGGAAACAGGCCCTTGCCGCCGGCGTACAGCTTGTTGTAAAAATCGGGCCGAACCTCGTTGCCCATGAAGAAGGCGAGGCCGCCGCCGGAGCGCACATACTTCTCGAGCGCCTGCACCGCCTTGTCCGAGAGTCGCGCGGCATTCAGAACATAGATGCTCGGAAACTGCTCGAGGTCGAGCTTTTCGAGATCGTTCGGCGTGCGCATCAACACATCGAAGCCACGCGTCGACTCGCTGAACAGCGATTGCAGGAAGTAGCCGTCGCTGTCGGAGGTGCCCTTGGTTTTGAGATCGCCTTCGATGATCAAGAGCGGCACTTTTTCGCGAATTTCAACGACGGCGTGGCGGACGTTGTCGGCGGCCAGGCCCGCCTCCTCGTTCTCCAAGTTCACGCTGATCGGGTTTTGCCCGAGTTGGTCGAAGGCGACTGTAAACGTGCCGGTCGTCACCGAGCCGGCCGGAACGCTGGGAATATTGAACGAGCCCTCGGCCCGCTCCTGGCCTTTGACGCGAACCGTGACGCGGACATTTTTCCGCTCGCTGTTGCTGAAATTGCCGACCGCGACGCTGAACTCCACCTGCATGAAGCGGGCCGCGACGCGCGTCTCCGGCTGGAAATCGACAATCGCCATGTTGTCGTGGTAAAGGGCGTTTTTCTGCGTGGTGCTGCGAACCGGGAAGGCCGCGTCGATGAAATGGACGTCGATCTTGGCGGCCCGGAATTGATCGAGCGTTTGCCGCAACGCGTCCGCCGGCGCACCGGTCCAGTCGCGATGCCGCAAATCGCTGACGATGTGCAGCAGCCGGCGTTCTTCCTTGTTTTGCTCGAAGATCGTTTGCGCCGCGCAAGACCGATCACCGGTTCGACATGCAAGTTGGAGGGCTCCAGGTCCGCCAAGTAGTTCTTGATTTCCTTGCCCGTGGCGTCGTTTAATCGGTCCCATTTGCGCGGATTGTCGAGTTCACTCATGCGGAGCAGGATCAGGCTTTGCGGCGTGGTGGCCTGGCTGGCGAAGAGCGCGATTTCCTCGCTGATGACGCGCTTGGCCTCGGCGAACGCCGTCGTGCGCTTGCCGTCCTGCGAGTGGAAATCGTCCATGCTCGGCGTGTCGTCGAGCAAGACGACGTGGAGGGTGTTCTGCTGCGGGCCGGCCAACGCGCCAGGAATCGGGCCAGCAGGAAGCCGGCCAACAACACCAGCAAAATTCGCAGCAGCAACAAAATGATTTGTTCAATAATGACCCGGCGACGATTCCGCTTCTGCGACTTGAGCAGGAACTCCATCGCCGCCCAGCGAACGCGCCGAAAGCGCATGCGATTGATCAGGTGGATGATGATCGGCGAACTGATCAACGCCGTGCCGGCCGCCATCGCCCAGGGATTCAGGAAAAGGTCGAACATCGGGTTGCCCGTTGTCCTTTGTTCTTTGTCAGTTGTCAGTTGTCAGTTGTCAGTTGTACTTTGTCAGTGGTTCTTTGTGCTTTGTTCTTGGTCCGTCGCCGGTTGAGAATTCCTGCAACTGACAAAGAACAACTGACAACTGACAACTGACAACTGACAAAAATCTATCTCGCATTCGTCGTGGTCCGGTCGGCCATGCGCTGGTGCAGGAACTTCGACAAGGCGGCGTCGAGATAATCGCTGGTCTTGATCAGGGCGTAATCGCATCCAATGCGGGTCACGCCACGGCGAACCTCGACCAGATATTCGTCCAGCGCTTCCAGATAACCGTCGCGCAGCGCCCGCGGATCGCACAGCAGTTGCGGCAATTCCTCCATGCCCTCGAACCGAGTCGTGCCGGCGAAGGGGAAGGTCATCTCATCGTCGTCCAGAATGTGAAACACCAGCACGTCGTGTTTGCGGTGCCGAAGCATTTCCATCGCTTTGAACAGCGGCTCGCGATCGACCAGCAGATCGGAGATGATGACGATCATGCCGCGCGACGGCGATCGATTCTCGGCGACGCGGGCCATGATCCGCTGATGTCGGTCTTTTTCTCGCGGCTTGCTGACGTGCATCGCCTTGCAGATCGCGTCGATTGAGTCTTGCGCTGACGCGCCGGCAGATTCCTGCCGCACGTCCGAGTCGAACGTCACCAGTCCGACCGAATCCTGCTGGCGAATGACCAGGTAAGCGAGGCAGGCCGCGACGGTGCAGGCGTAGTTGTACTTGTTCAGCGGGCCGCGGCCGTATTGCATCGACTCGCTGACATCGACGACCAGCGTGCAGCGCAAGTTCGTTTCCGCCTCGAACTGCTTGATGTAGTAGCGGTCGGTCTTGGCCCAAACCTTCCAATCGACGAAGGCGGATATCGTCGCCGGGAACATATTCGCGGTGCTGTACGAATTCGACCGAATGGCCGAAAAACCGGCTCTTGTGCATGCCGGTGATGAAACCTTCGACCACCTGCCGGGCGCGCAAGTCGAGCCGGGCAATGCGGGCGATCGTCGCCGGGTGCAGAAACCTTCGCGGATCGTCGTCGTTTTTTGGCATTTGATTTTGGTCAGTTGTTCTCGGTCAGTTGTTCTTTGTCAGTTGTTCTTTGTCAGTTGTTCTTTGTCAGTTGTTCTTTGTTCTTTGTCAGTTGTTCTTTGTCAGTTGCAGGAATTCTCAACTGACACGACCAAGACTGACAACTGACAACTGACAACTGACAAAGAACTAAGAAGCAAAGATCTTCTTGAGCCGCTCGTCCTTGGTCAATTCGCCTTCGTGGCTGGGCGTTTCCTCGATCAGTTTGGCGATGACTTTGTCGGTGGTCACACCTTCGGACGTGGCGGTAAAGTTGGTCAGAATGCGATGCCGAAGGACCGGATAGGCCAAAGCCTTGATGTCGTCGGTATTGACCTCGGTGCGGCCGTAGAGCAGCGCACGAGCCTTGGCGCCGATGATCAGGTTTTGCACGGCACGTGGGCCGGCGCCCCAGGACAACCAGTCGCGAACAAATCTCGGCACGCCAGGTTCGCTCACGCGGGTCTGCCGCACGAGCACCAGCGTGTAGTTGATGACGTGTCGGCGTCACCGGCACCTTGCGGACGAGTTTCTGCAATTCGAGAATTTCGTCGCCGGAAAGGACCGGCTTGATCTCTTCCTGCACCAACGCCGTGGTCCGCGCGGGCGATTTCGTATTCATCCTGGAACGATCGGGTACTTGACAAAGACCTTGAACATGAAGCGGTCTTGTTGAGCCTCGGGCAGCGGGTACGTGCCTTCCTGCTCGATCGGGTTTTGCGTGGCGAGCACGAAGAACGGATCGCTGAGCTTGTGGCGAACCCGGCCGACGGTGACCTGCCGCTCCTGCATGGCCTCGAGCAACGCCGCCTGCGTCTTCGGCGGCGTGCGGTTGATTTCGTCCGCCAGGATCATGTTCGCGAACAGCGGGCCGGGCAGGAACTTGAAACTCGCGAGCCGCCCGTCGTTACGATTCTCCTCGATGACCTGCGTGCCGGTGATGTCGGACGGCATCAGGTCGGGCGTGAACTGAATGCGGCTGAAATCCAGTGACAAGCACTTGGCCAGACGTGGCGATCATAAGCGTCTTGGCCAAGCCGGGCACGCCTTCGAGGATGCAATGGCCGCGGCAAAACAGCGCGATCAGCATTTCCTCGATCACTTCATTCTGCCCGACGATGACTCGCGCCAGTTGTTTCTTGAGATGGTCATAGGCCTCGCGCAATTTGCGGCCCGCGGCAATATCGTCCTGACTCAGCGGTTTGGTGGAGGCGTCCATTCGAACAGTGTCGTCGGTCATGTTGCGAATCAACTCCAAAAAGTAAGTGCCGCTTGCAAGGATGCAAGTCTCGCCATTCTGCAAGCGGTCCGGTCGTTCATCGTTGATAAATCGGCAAGGTTCCGTTATCGAGTTGCAAGAGGGTCAGATTGATGCAGGTGGCGAAGTGTGGGCCGATGTAGCCGCCGTTCCAACTGCCGTCGCCCGCCTGGCTTTTCAGGATCACATCGTACATGCTCTTGCGATACTTGCTCCAACCCAGATGAGTGCTGCTGTCTTTCTGGTCGGGAAACAGTTTGGCCCAGCCGCTGTCGCCGAGGATGTACATCGCCTGGCCATAGTAATACTGCAGGTATTCGTCGTGTCCCTGGCGGCGGCCGTCGATGCCGATATGGTCGCGGCAGAACAGCAGCCATTTCTTGGCGAGTTTGCCGTCGTACTGCCCGGCGCTGAACGAACAGGCGATGGCCGCGGCGGTGAGCGGGGCGCTCGGCGCCGTTGACCGCCATGCCGCCCTGGGCCAGGCTGTAAATCACGCCGCCGCGCTCCGTCGTGCACTTGCCCAAATAATCCACCGCCTTGTCGATGATCGACTTGGGCACGACGATGCCCGCGTTTTTCGCGGCGCGAATGCCTTGCAACTGCGTCACGGTAACAGAGCCCTCATCGAAATTGCTGCCGTCCTGGGCGGAAACGTAGCCCCAGCCGCCGCGGTCGGTTTGAGCCTTGCCCGCGAATTCCACCGCCTTGGTCAGGATTTTTTCCAGGCGCTTGCGGCGGTCGGCATCCTCCTCCTCGCCATAGGCGCAGGCCAGAAAGAGCATGCCAAAGCCGTGACCATACATGTATCGGCCGGCTTCCGTCGGATTGGCCGGATTGCCGAGCAGTCCGTTGGGCTGCACCCGTTCCATGAACCAATCGACCGCCCGGCGGATGTTTTGGCTGTATTTGCCTTCGCGCAGCGTGCTGCCTTCCATCAGGAGACACATCCCGCCCAGCGCGGTCATCGCGGCGGGATATTGTCCGCCATTCGCGTCCCAGTGCCCGTCGCGATGCTGAGTTCGATCCAGGAAGTCCAACCCCCCATCGATCGCTTTCTGAACGTTGTCGGGAATCTCGTCCGCGCGGAGCGAGCCGGCGAAGAGAATGGGAACGGCGAACGCCGAAACGATCAACAGGTTGCGATGCATCACGTTGACTCCGTTGCGAGAACGCACGGGTGGATAACGCAAAGACGAACGACCGGCCGCAAACTCACAGCCGGCTCGGGGCGGAAATCACCGCTGGTGGATGGGGAGGGTGGCGTTGTCTAGTTGAAGGATACCAAGACAACAAGCCGTTGTGTAGACCGGGCCAACATTGCTGATGTTCCAGCTCCCGTCCTCCGACTGGCGTGAATGAAGGAAATCAAAGATCACCTCCTTGTATTTGCTCCATTTCAGGCCGCCGCCGTTCTCGTTGGGGAACAGCTTGGCGTAGCCGTCCTCACCCAGGCGATAAATGACTTGCGCGTAATAGAAATGCGTGTACTCCCAGTGAAAGGTATCGCGCCCGCTTTTGTCGACGGCGATCGCGCCTTGGGCGAATTTGATCCATTGTCGAGCGTATTTCGAACCGTAATCGCCGGCGGAATAGGCGCAGCAAATGGCCGCGGCCGTCAGCGGCGGCGCTCGGCGCCGTTGAACGCCCGGCCTTGCGCCAGTGAATAAATGATTCCGCCCCGTTCGGTGGTGCAGTCATGGAGATATTTGACGGCGTTGTCGATGATCGATTTGGGCACGACGATGCCGGCGTTTTTCGCGGCGCGAAGGGCCTGGAGCTGAGTGACCGTAACCGAGCCTTCATCGAAATTGCTGCCATCGGCGGCGGACAGGTAACCCCAACCACCGCGATTGGTTTGCGCCTTGCCCGTAAACTCGACGGCCTTGGTCAGGACTTTTTCCAGGCGCTTGCGCCGATCGGCGTCCTCCTCCTCGCCATAGGCGCAGGCCAGAAAGAGCATGCCGAAGCCATGCCCATACATGTATCGCTGAGCGTCGGTGGGATTTCGCGTGTCGCCGAGCATGCCGCTGGCCGAGACCCGCGTCATGAACCAATCGACCGCCCGGCGAACGTTGTCGCAATATGGGCCGTCGCGAAGCGTGCTGCCCTCCATCAGCATGGCCATGCCGGCCAGCGCGGTCATGGCGGTGGGATAGTGGCCGCCATTCGCTTCCCAGTGCCCGTCGCGATGCTGTGCGCGGACCAAATAGTCCAGCCCGCGATCCACCATCCGCTGATCTCGTTCCGATAACTCGACGGCTCGAACGCGAGCCGGCGCGGCAAAAACCGCGAGTGAAATGGCCAGCAGAAATGACAGCGCGCGCATCATCGCGAAATCCTCTCGATCGCGAGCCGATCAGTTCTTGTCCTTCTTCGGCGCGGGCGGCGGCGGCGGATTGGGTTGGACCGGCGGAGCGACCTGGACGCGGATTTGCGCCGGCCGCGCGATCGCACGGATGGCGGGTGCTTGAATTCCGGCATTGGGCGCCACGTTGGGGAACGGCACGCTCGAACCATTGTCCGAATCGGCGTTGACCTTTTCGCTCCCCTTGATCGAAAAGCGAATCTTCATGTCGTAGCGGAGCAATTCGATCGAGCCGGCCTTGGGATTGGTCGTCATGGCGTAAAACTGGGTGGTCGCCGGAACCGCCCGTTCAAAAATCAATTTGCCGGTCTTCTTGTCGAATGCTTCCACGCGGGCTCGCTGCTGCGACGCACCATTGCGGTTGAACCGATTGGCATAGGCGGCGAACAGGCAGATCGGCAAATCCTTGAACTGTTCGAGGACCATGAACTGGTTTTCGATGTTCTCGAGATACCAATCCAGCGAACCGTTCATCTTGTCGTAGGCGTACACCGTGCCGTTGGTTCGAATCGAACGAATGCCGTTGATCACGTAGGGCATCACCTGGAGGTTGGCTTCGGGCGCCTTGTTCAGGGTGAGGTAGTAGCGTTCGCGATCCGCCAGGAGCATGATTTCCTCGGCCGAATTGAAATGCTCGGACACGATGCGATCATCGGCCTTGGTCACCCTGACGGCCAGTTTGCGCGTCGCCAGGTCGAAAATGCTGACGGTTCCATCGGGCTGAATCACGCCGACGGCATCGACGTTGATCGGCCGCGCAACTTTGCTGCCGGCGGGAAACGCCTCGCTCCAGACATCCTTGCCCCGCAGCGGATCGTAAAGCCGCAGCACTTTGCCGCCCTTGGCGTCGTCGTCAAACGCGAGAATGTCGCGGCCGATGATTTTGACTCGGCGTGACCGATTATAGAGGTTTGAAAAATCGGGCACGTCCACGGCGACGCCGTCGGCCGCCCGAATCGCCTTGGTCTTCGACGGCGTTCCAGAGTCGCTGACTTCGACGACGAAAACATGTTCGGAGTCGCCAAACAGCGACGACCCGGTGGGCATTTCTTTTTTCCAGAGCACCGTGCCCTTGATCGGGTCGAGCGCGACCAGGCCGTCGCGCGTCGGCAGGCAAACGTAGTTGGACTCGACAACCCCCATCTGTCCGAGCCGCAGTTTGGTGCCGTCATAATAAACCAGGCGCAGCGTGCCGTCGGCCTCGGTGATCGTTTGCTGGAGCCCCTGATTGAGCTGGCTCTTGCCAAACACGTTGTAGTCCCAGAGCTTCTTTTGGTCCGACATGTCGAATGCATAGACCATGTGCTGCAGCATCACGATCAAAATGTGTCCGCGAGCCTGCGCGAATCTCGTCATCGAGTTCAATGCGGCATTGTTGACATTCTGATTCTGAGCGACGTTCAACAGGTAATGATTGGGAAGCAGTTGCGAAAACTTCGCGATTTCCTTGCCGGTGGCCCGGTCGAGCACGCGAAATTGCCACATGCCGTTGCCCGAGGGGCTCTGCGTGTCCATCACCAGGCGAAATCGATCGAACAGCGGCATCAATTGCCCGTCCGGCACGAATGAGAAGCCGGCGAATTGTGCCATGGCGTGCGAGGAGGTGTTGATCTGCTGGCCCTGCATTTCACCCGGGGCCCAGGTTTGCCGGGCCGGTTCGAGATATTCCAGGAAGCGTTTGTCGGTGATGACCTCGTTGTAAATGTCGCCGCCGGTCTTGCCGTCGCGGAGTTTGACATTGCGAAACTCGTTGCCGAGGCGCCGATAGTGGAAGAGCGCGTCCTCAAGGATTTTTTGTTTGATCATCAGCTTGGCGAGTTGCTCGGTGGCCTCGGCGGCCAGGGTGGGGTTGTCGCTTTGATACGACAGGACCATCAGGTTGAGCTTCGCCTCACGAAGGGCGTCGTCGCCGCCGCGGGCCACGAGCTTTTCGCTCAGCGTCAGGCGTGCTTCCTGCCCGGCGGCGAACATCGAGCCAAACACGTTCACGAACGATCGGATCTTGTCCAAGTCGCCGGCCGCCTTCACCGTCGCCCACTGCTTGGCGATGCGGGTTTCGAGCGGCTTGCGCTCGGCCGGCTTGGCGGCGGAGATCATGGCCAAAATTCGGCCCCGCGCCGAAACATCGGGGCGGGCCAGCGTGCCGGGATCATCGATCGACGGCACCAGTTCCTTGCCGCCGTTCAACTCGCCAAACTGCATATAGGCGTCGAAGGCGTCGCTCAGGCGGCCCTGCTTTTCGCGGCCCTTGGCCACGAGGCACAGATAATTCGAGTGCCGGCGATTGAGTTCGTCGCCGCTGATTTCATTCAGGCAGAGATCTTTGTAAGCGTCGAGGAACTGTTCGCCCTGGCCGAAGTCGTGCTGCAGCAGTTCGGTCAGCGACTCGTATAGTTTTTGCCGGGCCCGGCCGCGCAAATTGGGGCCCGGCTTGCACTCGAGCGCGGTTCTCAAATCGGCAACCGCCAACAGCCACTCGCCCTTGTCGAGATGCAGTTCGCCGCGGTCGATCAGGCCGGCGGGATCCTTCGGGTTTTTGGCCAGCCGGGCGTTCATCTCGGCGAGCTTGACTCCCAATTGCGGATAAGCCGACACGTTCCAGATGCTTTGCGAGATGACCTCGCCGTCGAAGAAGATCAGGTTGCCGGGGATCTCCTTCTTGCGCGACTTGGTCGCGTGCATCTCGCCCGTATCGATATTAATCTCAACAATCTGCGGTTCCGGTGAATCGATCCCCGACTTGCACGGCAAGTAAAACTTGCCCCCTGCCGCGACTCCCTGGCCCGACGGCATGCCGACCGGTTTCTCCCAGGCCGTCTTCGTTCCATCCAGCAAATCGACGGCGCGAATGGAATTCTTGCCGACGATCAGGACCTTGCCTTGATACACGCCCGCCATGTACAGGTCGTTCGGGCCGCGAGCGAGCGACCAGAGCAATTCGCCGTCGCGCAGGCTGAGGCACTGAATGTTGTTGCTGTCATAGGCGGTGAAGACAACGCGTCCGTTGACAATCGCGGGCGGGGCCGGATGCCAGCGCTCCGCGCTGATGTTGACCGGCATCCCGTAGCCGCGGCGGATGGCAATGCGGTGCCCGCCCGCAAATCCTGCCGGGCGCCTTGCGCCGGCCTCGGCCGACGAGTTGGTGCGATACGAATAGGCCCAGGACAAACTTTGCGTCAGCAGATTGACCGCGATGATCGCGCCGCAGTTTGTGGGGCAAATCAAGATGCCGTCGTTGTACGCCAGGTGGCAGGGTTGGATCCGGCGCATCGTGTCCTGCATCAGCTTCAAGTTGGCGGTGCCCAGGGGCTGTCGCCAAACCAGTTCCGGCCCGGGGCTGCCCTCGTCCACGCCCTTGGTCAGTTGCGTCCTGTTTGGATTGATGCAGCAAAGTTGGATTTCGCCGTTGTATTCGACCAGCACATAGATCTTGCCGCCGATCGGCAGCGGCGGGCCCAGAAAGAAGGTGTCGGCCAATTCATCGGCCGCGTTCACAAAATCGGGCCGCTGCGGCACGTCGGTGGGCGGCAACACCGGCTTGATCGGCTCCTCTTTCTTCTTTTCGATCGGTTTGCCGTTCGGCCCGATTTGCGGGCGAATGATATTTGCATTGTCAAACACCGGCGGCTTGCTGCGGTGCTTGCGCCCACCGATTTTCCAGATCAGGCGACCGGTGTCGAGTTCGACGGCCCAAAGCGAGTTGAACATCATCTTATCGGCGAACGCTCCAAACTGACCGGCGTTGCCGAAGCCATACATCAACTGATTGGGATGAGCCGGGACCGCCAGGTCGTCGACATAGTACGCCAGGTGATTGTCATGGCTCAGCGTCCCGACGGTGGAATTCTCGAACAGGATGCTGGGCATGGCCGTTGCCTGATTGACGCCGGAGTAATTCTGCCACCAGCCTTCAAACTGTCCGCGACTGCCATTGGCGTCGACGCACATGGCGTGGAGGGACCCCTCGGCAGGTTGCGCCGAGGCGAGTTCGCCGGCCTTTGCGCCGGTGGCCGCGTCGTCGCGAATGAAGAAGGCATAAACGCCGTCATAGGTGCGGAAAATCACGCGATTGGCGGCCGCCACTGGGAAAAACCCGGGAAGCATCGCACGCTTCTGGCCGTTGTGCCGCTCGATGAAATCGGTCGCGCTCTTGACCTTTTCCTGGACCCAATCCGCGGTTTTTAGCCACGCCTGATCGGGTTGCAGATCCGGGTCGGAGTTGGGAACGAACATCGAGACTTTCCAACGGCTTTCCATGAACGGCGGACCGCCGATCCCTTGGGCGGTATGGCTGGGATCGCCGCGCACCACCATGTAGCTGTTGGTCGCCTGGGCGCCCACCTGGGCGTTGCGATCGAACTCGGCTTTCAGTTGCTCCAATTTGAAGGTTTGCTTGCCGAAGGTCAGGCCGCTCTCGCCGACCAGGTCCGCCATCTGTTTCCAGAGTTTATTGGCCATGGCGTGGTCGCCGAAGCTCGCTGATAGGCCAATGCGGCCTTGAAGAAGACCTTGGGCGCGATTTCCTTTTTCACATCGGGCTTTTCGTGGTCGAGCAGTTCCAGCAGTTCCTGGAACTTCCCCGAGGCCATTTGATAGTTGCCGCGATCGAGGAAATAGTTGCCGAGCAGATGAATCGCCTTGACGCCGGCTTCGGTGTGGCGATATCGCAGCGCGACCATCGAGATCGTGTTCGGGTCGTTCTTGTCGATGCCTTCCTGCAACATTTGCATGGCCTTTTGACCATACTTTTGACGATAGACTTCGAGCCCGTCTTTCGGCAATTCGCCGATCAGGCGATTGGCCTCGATGCGGATGCTGATGCGGGTGGAATATTCCTTGCCGTCGGGCTGCCGGCGCTTCACTTCGAAGAAACTGTCCTCCGGCTTTTCAAGCAAGTATTGCAGGCTGTGCGCGACGGTGTCCCAATCCTTCTTCTGGACGTAGTCCTTCGCCGCCATGATGATGCCGGTCGCTTCGCGATCCTTTGGAATGCTGAGGCCGTCAAAAGTCTGCTCGTCGGCATTGGCCGAATCATCGATCTGTATGATCTGGCGTTGTTGCGCCATGGACGGCGACCACGACAGCGCCGCGACCAAACCCAGCGTCAACAGGGCCGCGAACAAACGATGGTTTCTGATCATCGGTAATGTCCCCGAGGCGTTTCGGGCAGGAGGGTTCCTAGATTCAAAATTGTCGCATCCGGCCGGCGACATCACAAGCGCAATTCACATGGTTCAAACGGTCCAACACGCACAAAAGTCGGCGCAGGCCCACCCGTCCCACTCTGGAATGACGAGCGGTTTGCGGCCGGATAACAGTTAATGTACGATAAGACACGACGCACATGTCCAAATCCTGGAACAAGCTGGTAAAATCCCACAATCACGTTCACGTTTCGCGCTCGGAACGCGCGTCGTATGTGAAATCGATTCGCAGGACTTATTCATGCGCCGACCCACTCGCGATTGCAACCGGCCCCGCGCCCGCCCGCGGCCTTTCGCCCCGACTACCTGTCATTCTCCGGCACGTATCAGTGCAACCTGACTTGCCCCCATTGCAGCGTTCCCATCGAATGGCCCGACCGCTTACCTGTTCCCGTGGCGTTGCGATTCCTCGAAGACGCCCGCGAGTTCGGCATCGAGGTCGTCGGCTTCACCGGCGGCGAGCCGTTTCTCTACCCCGAATTTCTGGTCGCACTCTGCCGCCGGGCGGTCGAACTCGGTTTCCGCTTCGACAAGATCATGACCAATGGCGTTTGGTTCAAGGACGAAGCCGAGCTGAACGGGTGCCTTGAACAACTTTTTGCCACCGGCTTCAACGGCAAACTCGGTTTGAGCGTCGATAAGTTTCACGGGAACCATCGCGAATCGCTCGTTACATTCTGTCGGGCCGCTCGGCGTCTCTCGGGCCGCGACACGATCCTGTCGCTTTCCTACGCAAGTCCCGGCGCCCGACCGCGGCTTGCAGCCCGTTCACGCCCTCGCCGCGGAACTCGACGCCGTAGTCGAATGGTCCGATTTGTTGCATCGCTACATGCTCGTCGGCCCGGAATTCACCATGACGCTGAACTGGAACCACCTCGCGGCGGTCGAGCGGGCCGAAAAGCTGCCCTCCAATTGGGACGGCCACTGGTTCGAGGAGGATTATTGCGAAGGCCCCGGGCAGGCGCTGATCGTCACGCCCAAGGGCGAGGTGAAGCCTTGCTGTGGCTTCGCCTCCGATCTGGATCAACTCACGATCGGCAACATTCACCACGACACGGTCAAGCAAATCGTGGAGCGAGCGCGAAAGCACCCGGTCGTGGGTAAGATCTTCAGCAAGGGGCTCACCGCGATTCGCGACGAGATTCTCGAGCGCGATCCCAATGCATTGCCGGGCGAAAGCAGCAACCATTGCTTTTTCTGCTGGTATGTTTTGACGCGGGGACTGGCCGGCGGCGTCAACGGCGGCGGCGGCCAGGTGGGAAACTGGATTGGCGCAAGGCCGAACCATTTGGGTGAATTGATTCAGATCGGGATCAAAAACTGACGGCGCTTGCGGCTTTGCAGGAATTGGAAGGATCGCAAATATGGATCGATCTAGAATCTTGACTGCAATTCGCGCCCTTCCGTTCGATGAGCAAGTCGAGCTTCTCGAACAGCTTGCTGACGAACTGAGAATATATCCAGTGATTCCTGATGAGATTGACGACGAGACAAAGCGAATGCTCGATGAGCGGATTAAAGACATGGAGGCGAATCCGGATGATTGCGTTCCCTGGGAGGTAGTTAAGGATGAAATTCAGAAAAAACTAAAATCAAATCGCTCCAAGTGAAACTCTCAAGCAAGCGAGCTTTGATCACCGGAGCCGGCCAGGGGTTGGGCCGGGAGATCGCGTTTGCGCTGGCTCGCGCGGGCGTCGAAGTGATCATTTCGGACCTCAACGCACTGGTTCTTGACACATCGCTTCGAGCACTGCACGCCGAGAAACTAAATGCACGGGCCTACCCGCTCGATGTGACGAACGTCGAGCAAATCGCCGAGGTTCGCAAGCAGATTCTTTTTGAACTTGGTCCGATCGACATCCTGGTGAACAATGCCGGGTTGGTCTTTGGCGGGGAATTCACAGCCCTACCGCTTGAGCGACACCACCAAACGATTGATGTGAATCTGACCGGCTTGCTCTCCATGGTCCACGCCTTTTTGCCTGACTTGATCGCGCGGCCAGAAACAGCCCTCGTCAACGTCGCCAGCGCGTTGGCGCTGGTGCCGCTGCCCTTCGGCGCCACCTATGCTGCCACCAAGGCCGCGGTGCTCAGTTTCTCCGAATCGATCCGCGAGGAATTGCGGCTCCTGGGTCATCGCCATGTTCTGGTTTCGGCCATTTGCCCGAGTTTCATTTCGACGGGATTGTTTGCCGGGGCGAAGCCGGCTCGGCTGACCTGGATGCTGACGCCGGAGCAAGTCGCCGCGGCGGTCGTGCGCGCGATCGAACGCAACCGCAAATTGGTGATATTGCCCTGGACCGCCAGTCTGCTTTACGCGTTCGGCAAACCATTCCCGAGCGCCGTTTATCGCCGCATTTGCTCAATGCTCGGCGTATCATCCAGCATGCGCGACTGGCGCGGGCATCAGAAATGAACCACGAAACACACGAAAAGAAATAGATGATTTCTTTTCGTATGGTTGGTGTGTTTCGTGGTTGTTTTCTTATTTCACTAACTCTCGGGCTGCCTTGGCGATGGCGTTCGCGGTCAAGCCATATTTTTCGAGAAGTTGTTCGGCTGTACCGGACTCGGCGTAGGTGTCGCCCAGGTTTACGAATCGCATCGGCACCGGATGCTGCGCGCCGACCGACATGGCGACCACGCTGCCGAGCCCGCCGTGGGCCAGGTGCTCCTCGGCGACGACGATTCGGCCGGTCTCGCGCGCCGCGGCCAATATCGCCGCGTCGTCACAGGGCTTGACGGTGTGCATGTCGAGCACGCGGGCTTGCACCCCCTGCCCCGCCAATTCTTCGGCGGCGTCGAGCGCCATCGACACCATTAACCCATTGGCGATGATCGTGACATCTTTGCCGTCGCGAAGCTTGTTCGCCTTGCCAAGTTCGAAGCGGCTGGCGGCATCGTAAAGCAGGGGCACCGCCGGGCGGCCCGCACGCAGGTAACTGGGTGTCTTGATCGCCGCCAGCGCGTTGACCGCCTTCTCGGTCGAAATCTCATCCGCCGGCACCACCACGGTGAAATTCGGCAGGCTGCACGCCAGGCTCACATCCTCGATGCCCATCTGCGAGGGTCCGTCCTCGCCGATGCTGATGCCGGCATGCGTGCCCACGACCTTTACATCCATGCACGGAAACGCCACCGACATGCGCAACTGGTCGAAGGCGTTGGACATGACAAAGGTCGCGAAACTGGACAGCCAAGCCTGCTTGTTACAGCCGGCGAGGCCCGCCGCGATGCCGATCATGTTGGACTCGGCGATGCCGACTTCGAAAAAGCGATTCGGAAATTTCTTGGCAAAGAATTCCGTGCGCGTCGAATTGTTCACGTCGGCATCGACCACGACCACGTCCGGCCGGCTTTCGCCCAGTTTGGCCAGAGCCAATCCAAATGCTTCACGCGTCGCCTTGCCCATCGTCCGGCTCATGATGTCGCTCCCATGTGACGGTAGCGGCGGCCAGAGGCCGCCGTCGGCGGCCAAGAGGCCGCCCGTCGGCGGCCTTCTGGGCCAACGGCGGCCAGAGGCCGCCGCTACGAATTAGTGGCTGTCCAAATACGCCAAGGCCCGGTCGGCTTGATCGCGCGTGAGCGGCTTGCCGTGGTGATTGGGATCGCCGATCAAATCCTGAATCGGATAGCCCTTCACGGTCCGAGCGATGATCGCGCTTGGCCGGCCCTTGTTGGCGATGGCTTTGTTGAGCGCGGCCGTCACCTCCGCGAGGTTGTGGCCGTTAATCTCCTGCGTGGACCAGCCAAACGCTTCGTATTTTGCGGGCAGCGGCTTCAGATCGAGAATATCCTTGGTCGCCCCGGTCTGCTGATAGCCGTTCTGATCGACGATGGCGATGAGGTTGTCGAGGCGAAACTTCGCTGCCGACATGATGCCTTCCCAGACCTGGCCCTCGGCGGATTCGCCGTCACCCATCATGACGAAGACGCGATAGTCGAGCTCATCCAGCTTGCCCGCCAGCGCGTGGCCGATTCCAATCGACAACCCCTGGCCGAGTGAGCCGGTCGAGGCCTCGACCCCCGGCAATCGACGATAGTTTGGGTGCCCCTCGAGGCGGCTGCCAATTTTGCGGAGCGTCTTCAGCTCTTCGACTGGGAAGTAGCCGCTCTCGGCGAGACAGGCGTAAAGCAGCGGCGCCGCGTGGCCCTTGCTTAGAATAAATCGATCGCGGCCCGGGGCCTTCGGGTTTTTCGCATCGTGCCGCAGAAAACCGCCGAAGTACAGCGCGACGGCAATTTCGACGCCGGACATCGAGCTGGTCGGATGGCCGCTGCCCGCCTCAGTCGTCGATTGAATGATGTCCTTGCGAATCTGGCGGGCAACCTTCTTCAGCTCGTCTTGCGATGGGGGCGTCACGGGTGTATCTCCGGATGGTTGTGGCGTCCGGCTGCGGCAGGCGCGAACGCGAATGTAGTTATCGATTCGAGCGGCGAAAGCAAGTGCGGCCGCGAGATTTCACACTTCCCGCGCAGGCGTTTGCGTCGCTTCCGATCACTTTCCGCCAGGGATTGCGGTCGCCGCGGCCCGGGCGATGCCATTATGGATTCGACGCGGTCAAACGCGAGGAATTCGCTTGCTTGGGGTGCGTCCCTGTTGATCTCGCCTTGGAGCGAGCCGTCGCGGTGTTGGCGGACGAAATTGGTCGAGCCAATACCGGTCCGGAAAGGACGGTCCAGAGCGACAAGAAAATCAGCCAGCGAAATCGCATTGTCGATACTCCTGCATTCGACGAGCCAATGCGAGAGGCAGGCCATAGCCGGCGGGAAAAAACCTGTAAAGACAGATTTGGAGAAAGAAAACACCCGCGTTCCGGGAGCGGGACGCGGGTGCGGGGAAGGAGAAACAGTCTTGGCGGCGCCGGGGGAAGGAACCGCCGTTTCGATCTATGCCCGCGACCGGCCAATTGCTCGTCGCGGGGGGCTTAATCGGCTACCGTCCGGGGGAGGAGGCGTGCCGGTTGGCAAGGGAGAAGGAGCACCTCGTTCATATCGATTCGGGGTTAACGCCACGGCGTTCTCGACCGCGGCGACACCCCCGTTTTTTCCGGGTGGGTCACCCGGGCCTCTTGTTCCAGCCCCGACTTGCATTTTGCATGTCCAAGGTTGGTACACGAAGGTAATGCAAGGTTCGTGCCGAAGCCGGACATTTTTATGGCATTGGCTGAAACCCCATTGGCGGCTAGCAATTTCGAATGCGATTGGATTTTGCCTGGTCGTGGAACATTTGATTTGATGGTAACAATTACAATTCAACTGCTGCAAAATGCAATCTGTTCCTAGCGAATGCAAATAATCCGAATGTCCATCACATTCGTGCCGGTGAGTCCGGTAACCACAAGCCCATCGACTTGTTCGAAGAATGAATGCGAGTCATGTCGATCCAGATAGTTTGCGATGTCCAGCTTGAGTTTGATGGCCGCGGTAATCGTCGCTGCGCCGGCAATTGCCCCGGCGGCATTGGTCGGGCCGTCTTCCCCGTCGGTCCCGGCACTGAACACGACCAGGTCGCGCATTGCACCGGGTCGCAGTTTTTGCAGCATCGCGAGGACGAATTCCTGATTTCGCCCGCCCGTTCCCGGATGGTCTCCCAGCGTCACGGTGGTTTCGCCGCCGAACAACAGGCAAGCCGGCGCGGCCAACGGCACATGGTCGCGCATGATGCTTCGCACCACGCCGGCAGCAGCGATCGCCACCTGACGGGTTTCCCCTTCCACGTAAGAACCGAGATTGAGGACGCGATAACCAAACGATTCCGCGCACTTCGTAGCGGCGGCGAGCGCCATCGCGTTGCTGCCTACGATCACGTTCGCCACATTTGTGGCGAGTTGCTTAGGCGTCTCCGGAACCTGACCCGCGACGCCGGATTGAATGTGTTGCATCACTGCCGGCGGCGTTTTGTCGGTCAAGTCGAATCGTTGCAGGACCGCGAGAGCCTCGGCGAACGTGCTACGGTCCGGCGCCGTCGGCCCCGAGGCGATCACGTCAAGCGGATCGCCCACGACATCGGAAATGATCAGGCTGAACAGTTTCTGACCGCGAAAGGCTTGCGCAAGCCGGCCGCCCTTGATGCGCGAGAGATGTTTTCGCACCGCGTTCATTTCGTTGATCGAGGCGCCGCAGGCGTGCAACAGCTTCGTGGTGGTCTGTTTATCTTCGAGCGCGATTCCCTCGGACGGGAGCGGCAGCAGCGCGGAGCCGCCGCCGGAAATCAGGCAGACGGCGATATGGTCCGGCCCGGCGCCTGCCACCAATTCGAGCATTCGGGCAGCGCCCGCCACGCCCTCGGCGGTCGGCTGATTGCTGGCGGCCGGACGGGCCACATGCAACTGGACCTTTTTCAACGGCCGCTGGCTGCCGTCGGGAATGTTCACCAGTCCTTCGACGCGATCGAGGCAATCGGCGAGTGCCTGCTCCAGACCCGCCGCCATGGCCGCGCCGGCCTTCCCCGCGCCAACGATGATCACGCGCTTTGCGTTGCGAATTTCAACTCCCACCGGCCCCGAAAGTGCGTCAGCGACCAATGCGGCCGGCTCGGCGGCGGCGACCGCGGCATCGAAAATCGCTCGCGCCTCGCCTCGAAGTTCGGATTCCTGCATCGCAGCACCAAATGAGGATCTCGCGTTCCGAGTTGATGTTATGCCGCCGAGCGAGATTTCGAAGTGTGGAACCAACTCCCGGAGCGAGTTGAGTACCTATACATTGACTGCATGAGCGATTCCAAAATCCCACTTTCGACCATCGCCCATGGCCGCAGCGGCGACAAGGGCAATCATGCGAATGTCGCGGTGATCGCCTACACGACGGCCGGCTTCGCCTGGCTCAGAGAGCATCTCAGCGCCGAACGCGTGGCGAAATATTTCGCGACCCTGAACCCGTCGCGGGTCGAGCGGTTCGAAGCGCCGAACCTGTTGGGCTTGAATTTCATGCTTTACGACGCCCTGGCCGGCGGCGCCAGCCAATCGTTGCGCAGCGACACGCAAGGCAAAACCTACGCGCTCGCCCTGTTGCAAATGCCGATCGAACCGCCCGAGAATCTCGACGACATGCGCCGGCAAGGAGGATGAACATGAGCGATCTGGTGCTTTACGAAAGCCGCGCGCCTGCCGCCGTCATCACCATCAATCGGCCGGACAAGCGAAATGCACTGAGTCGGGCGTTAATCGCCGCGCTCGCCGAGGCGTTTGCCCGCGCGAAAGCGGACGATACGGCCCGCTGCGTAATTCTGACGGCCGCCGGACCGACCTTTTGCGCCGGCATGGATTTGTCCGAGTTGCGCGAGAGCGTGGAAAAGCGAACCGCCGATGAACGCGTCTGGGACGACGCCCTGACGCTGGCGCGCCTTTACGATTCGATCTACACGCTTCCCAAACCGGTGATCGCAGCGGTGAACGGGGCCGCGGTGGCGGGCGGCGCCGGACTGGTCACCGTTTGCGATTTGGCAATCGCAGCTTCAGATGCGAAGTTCGGCTACCCGGAGGTGCGCCGCGGGCTGGTCGCCGCCATGGTCATGCCGCATCTGCTGCGGCATGTCGGCGAGCGCATAGCCCGACATTTATTGTTGACCGGCGAATTAATCGATTCCGCCGCCGCGGTGAACGCCGGATTGATCAATGAATCGGTCCCCATCGAACGCTTAATACCGCGGGCAATGGAGTTGGCGAAGTCGCTGGCCGAGGGCGGACCATTTGCCCTCGCTACGACCAAAAACCTGCTGGCGCGTTTTCGCGCCAGGCCATGTCAATCGAAGAGGCCGCCAAGGCCAGCGCTGCCCCAAGGTTGGGCGAGGAGTGCCGCGTGGGACTCGCCGCGTTCTTCGAGAAGAAGCCGGTCCCCTGGCTGAAATGAGCACCCAACATGGGAATCGATTGGCGGCCGCCGAGGCTCGAAACCGCCCGGCTCGTTCTGCGCGGGATTGAGGAAAGCGATATCGATTCGATCTTCGCCTACGCCAGCAGCCCGACCATCTCCCGCTACGTGCTTTGGGAGACGCATCAAACTCGGGACGATACCGTCTCGTTCTTTCGCGACTTTGTGCTGCCCAACTATCTCGAACGCCTTCCCGATTACGGAATCTGCTTGAAGGAATCGACCGGGATCGTTATCGGCACAATCGGCTGCCGCCGCGTCGGCGGTTCAAAGCACGCGCTGGAATTGGGATTTGTGCTTTCCGAGGCATTTCATCGGCGCGGCATCATGCCCGAGGCCGCGGCCGCCGTCATCAGCAATGTCTTCGGCAACATGGACGTGGAGCGAATCCAGGCCCACAGCATGGCCGAAAACACCGCCAGCCAACGGGTGATGCAGAAAGTCGGCATGAAACACGAGGGCTGCCTGCGTTCTGCGCTGTTCCATCGCGGCCGCTTTTGGGACATGGAGATGTATTCAATTTTGAGGTCGGAGTGGTCAAAACGGCAGGGGAACGAGAATTCGCGGCAGTAGCCGCAAGTTGTTACTTGACCGAGTGTTGTATCATTTTTCGCGGCGCTGCTCAGAAGATAACCACTTTTTGAGTGGGCCACCTAAAGACTTAAGACGCAACTCTTTTTGCGATAGCGACTTACATCAAGGAAACGCGAATTGCAGCTTGAAAAAACCGGTTATAACCCAGTACTGTCCGGCTAACGTTTGACGATTTCAACAGAAGTCCTTGTCCCAGCTGACGATTCGTCGAATTTTGGTGCGCACGATTTCAACTTGGTCCGTCAGAATCCACGATGGGAATCGCATTTCCGATGGTGGAGGACGACCAATGCACGCCGGTCAGTTGGTGTTCGCCCAGTTGATGGACTTCCTGCCGCGGCACGAATTCAACACCTGTGTTCGTCGCTATCAGGGTGATCGCCGCTTGCGTGGCTTCTCGTGCCGCGATCAGTTTCTTTGTCTGGCTTTTGCACAACTGACCTTCCGCGAAAGTCTGCGCGACATCGAGACCTGTCTGCGCGCCGTAGCCTCCAAACTGTACCACGCGGGATTCCGAGGACCGATCGCGCGCAGCACACTGGCCGATGCCAATCGGGTCCACGATTGGCGAATTTACGCCGACTTCGCCCAAGTACTCATCGCCCGCGCGCGGACGCTCTACGCGAACGAGCCCTTGCGTACGCTGCTCGACGAGACCGTTTACGCGCTCGATTCGACCACCATCGACCTGTGCTTGAATCTCTTTCCGTGGGCGCGATTTCGCCGTCGCAAGGGGGCGGTCAAGCTGCACACGCTGCTCGACCTGCGTGGCAACATCCCCTGCTTTATTCACATTTCGCACGGGAAAATGCACGATGTCCACGTCCTCGATCAACTGCCGATCGAGGCCGGCGCCTTCTATGCGATGGACCGCGGCTACGTCGACTTCCAGCGGTTGCATCGCTTGACGACCGCAGGAGCATTCTTCGTCACGCGTGGCAAACGCCATCTCGACTTCACGCGGCGTGCGCGTCGCCGCATCGACAAGACCACCGGCCTGCGCAGCGATCAGACCATCGTCCTGGCCGGGCCGAAATCGTCGCGCCTGTATCCGGCACCCTTGCGGCGGGTCGCGTTTTACGACGCCGAGCACGATCGTCGGTTGGTGTTCCTGTCGAACAACTTCGAGTTGCCGGCCTTGACCATCGCGGGGATCTATCGAAGTCGATGGCAAGTGGAACTGTTCTTCAAATGGATCAAACAAAACCTGCGCATCAAAGGATTTTACGGGACGACGGAGAACGCCGTGAAGACGCAAGTGTGGGTGGCGATCAGTGTCTACGTGCTGGTGGCCATCGTTCGCAGGGAGCTCAAGAGCGAACGGAGCCTCAGCGAGATTTTGCAAATTCTCAGCCTGACGCTGTTCGAGAAAACCCCTATTTCTCAAGCATTTGCTGATGAAAAAGCGCAAAATATCGAAGGCCCGAGTCATAAACAGTTATCATTGTTCGACATATAGCCGGACAGTACTGGTTATAACCGGTTATTTTTGTGACGCGCCGCTCAAAATTCGATCGCACCCGATTTCCATGCGGGTTCTTGAACGTCTTTGCTCTCCGCGAGTCCCAGCATGGCCTCGGCCAGATTGGATTCCGCCAGTTGCCGCAAACCCACATATGAAGTCGTGAGCCGGGGATTGATCTCGATCGCCCAGTCGCGGCGCTCGTCGCCGAGCACCAGATCGACGCCGACATAGCCGAAAAGGCCGGGCACGCAGTCGATCGCTTGCCGCGCGATTTGAATGGCCCGGCCGACCAGATCCGGCGGCAATGGCAATCGGCCGCCAAGATACTGAAAACGGCCGTCGTGCGAAAGTCGCTGTTCCGCCGGCGGCATCGCGAGAGTTTGCTTCGAGCCGATCAAGAAGGCGACGCTCGCCGGCAAGCCCGCAACGTACGGCTGCTCGATCAAGGGACCGCCTGATCGATTCACTTTCAGGTCCCGCGGCTCAATCCCCCCCTTTCCCGCCCCGCTCGCAGGGGGAAGGTGGGGGTTGAGCCGCGGGACGTCGTCGAAGATCCAAGTATCCTGCGATCCGGCCCCGAAGCGCGGCTTTCTGACAAATGGTCCCGGCCATGCTTCGATGGTGCTTTCAGCCGCGGGTCTCGTTTCCGGCGTTCGCACGCCGTGCCGATCCCAATGACGAAACAGAGCCAGTTTGTCGCCGCACAGTTCCACCGCTTCCGGCGATGGCCCGAGGAGTTTTCCGCCTTCTTTCAAGACCCAGCGGCAGCGCGTCAACAGAATGTCCTGGAATTCGGGCGCGATGATTAGCGACCAGTCGGCGCGTTGCGCCGCGTCGCGGAAGGCGCTTTCCTCGTTCTGCGCATCGCGAATCGTGAACGCATCAACGCCGGGCAGGCGCTGAAAATCGTCGAGCACGGCGGCGAGCATCGCCTGGCCTTCGGCTCGAAGCGACGCCGCCCCGGCGGAATCGGTCGATTCGGCCGGGGCGGCGCAGGTAAATTCATAGACAAAAACGCGCGTCATCGCATGCCTGAATAGGGCGACGGAGCGCTGGTCCCTGCGGCCGGCGCGACGCCGCTGCCCAGCCAGGGCGGTTGCGGCGCCAGCCCGGTCGCCGACGGGCTCATGGGATTCATCGGCCGCATCGGCATCGGCTGCATGGGCTGCATCGGAACCGGCTGGTTTGGAACCGGCTGCAACGGCATGGCCTGGCCGTTGACCGGCCCGGTCGGTTGCGGCAGCGAGCGCATCATTTGCGGCACCGACTGCGGCGATTCGGCTTGCGGCGGCGGAAGCACGTTATACAGCGGATCGAGTTCCAACGGCAGCGTCGCCGCCGGGCCATTCTCACCCGCCGGCCGCTCATGCAACAGCAAGGCGCGATTTCGCTCGCGGAAGTGATCCGTGGCCCGAATTTGCGCTGCTTCGGGCAGCGGGCCGCTCGCAATATTGATGTTGTCATATTGCATGATCGTGCCCTTGGCGAACTGCCAGGCGGCGAGCGTGTTGTTGTAATCGGCCTCGGCTCGATACTCCGCCGTCAAGGCGCTGGCCACGGTCTGTTGAGCGCTCAGCAACTGCTCGACCAGAGCCGACAAGTCCTGAGCGATCGGCATACGCCTGTTGGTGATGTCGTACCAATCGCGCGCGGCCTGGTATTGCGCGTGCTGAGCCTGCATCGTCCGCTGAAACTCGAACAGGCGGGAGTACTGATTGGAAAGTTGGAGGACGACCTTTCGCTCATTGTCCTGGAATGCCGCATAGCTGCGAAGCAGGTTCAGGCGAGCGATTCGCGTCGCCGCATGAGCGTCGCGGAATCCAATCGGAACGTTGTAGCGCAAGCCGAATGACCAGTTGTTGAACTTGTCCGAGGTGAGGCTGGCCAAGGCATTGTGCGGCTGGCTGATCGGGTTGCCGAACTGGTCCACGCTCGTAAATGTCGCGGAGCCGTCGAGCCGCTCGCCGATGCCGTTGATGTCATAATTGGCGAACGCCCGCAGGTCCGGCTTCAGCAAATTCTTGGCGACCAAAATGTCGAACTGTCGCAATTTCAGGTCCTGCCGCGACAGCACCAGTTCCGGCCGGCCGTTCAAGGCTTCGTTCAACGCCTCGCTCCAATTCGGCGCGTAAGGTGCGCGAACTGGAAGATCCACCGGCACCAGGGGCGACATGTCGTCTTTCATGCCCAACAGCGATCGCAACTGCCGCTCGTTTTCGATGACTCGGCCAAGAGCGCCGTAGCGCCGGCGCGAAAGTTTTCCAGCTGGGCCAACGTGCGTTTTTCATCCATGGGCGGCTGAATGCTGCCCTTGGTGCGCTCGCGAATGACTTTGTAAAGCTCGTAGGCGTCCACCAGCGCCTTGTCGGTTGCGTAGAGTTCGCCGTAGGACGCATAGAGATTCCAGTAGGCATATTCCACATTCAGCAGCAGAAAGTTGATGTTGCGCTCTGAACTCGGCGTTCGATTGGTCGAAGCGAACGCGTGAGATCAGAATGCCCTCGCGGCCCTGACCGGAGGGTTGGACGGCGTTGGCCAACGGGCCGGCCTGAGTCAGCGAGATAATACCGGTCGATCCCGGATGGTTGGGCAGCAATTGATTGATTTCAACGCCATAGCCCTGCAACAACGGCTGCTCGAGTGCGAATCGAATCCGCGGCTTGTAGGCCGAGTTGAAGCGGAAGAAGCCGGAGTTGACGTTGTTAAGGTCGAACTTCTGATAGTCGGTCGAAAAGGTAATGCCCGCCACGCCGCCGGCGGGCAAGGCCTTGTACAGGCCGGTGTTGAACGACGCGGCGTCGCCGTTGGAGGCGAATGTGTTCACGACCGCTTCGTCATTCTTGGTCCACGAGAGGCTCGATGACCACAGCACGTCGAATCGCGCCAGCGCGGCTTCGATCTGCGCCTGAGACGGCTGGATCGAGCCGGAGCACGCGAATGCTGTCGGTGACGCCCGTTTGCAGGTTTTCATTGCTGATGCCGGGAAATTGCAAGCTCTGGCTGCCGGTGTTGCCCTGTTCCAGCGCGATCGCGAGCGCCTCTTCCAGCGAGATATTTCGCGGTTGACGGTTCGGCGCATCGACGGTTTTGGGCACCGGCACATCGTAGGCGCTCGGCGCCACCGTCACGGCCTGGTTGGTGTCCAAGTCGGCGGGCCCGCCCATTTGAAGGCCCAGCATCCGGTAATGGTCATAGTCCTTTTCCGAGATGAACAACTTGTGCTTACAGCCGATCAACCCGGAAACGGCCAAGCTCATACCAAGCAGCCGCTGCTTCCAGCGCTTCATGAGTGCCCCCGACCGATCGAGAATAGCTTCCACGGCCCCCGCGGCGCTGGCGCGCGCGACCGTGGTCCCCCGGTTTCGCCTCCAGTGGTGGATGCGCGAGCGGGGGATATCACAAGCCGTCATGCGATGCAATAGCGGCTACCAAGATGCGGAGCACAAATTTGGCGGAGATTTCAAAAAATGCAGCGAATCTGGATAAACACTGCCGATTCGGCAACCATTCTACTCGGTTGCCAATGACTGGACCGGCGGGGCGGGTTTGGCGAAGCGCGGCGAAATCGCCACCGTGGGCAATCCGAACAGACGTTTAATGGCGGCCCACTCACCCACGTCGTTGCCTTCCCAGCGATGGCCGATCCATTGCAGCAAGTAGCCGACCACCAAACCGCTCGCTCCCCAATACCAGGGAAGAAACAACAGCGAGACGAGGCCGGCCAGCGCCAGCGGAATCCCCAGCAAATGAATGGCGAAATTCCGCGGATCCTGGTGGCGCATGCGCCAGTTGCGCAGGGCCTTTTTCGCCGTGCGGCCGGCAAAGTGCGCGATCGGAAATCGTTTTCGGGCGGGAGTCGGGTCCGACATGCCGGAAAGTTACCGGATTCCTGCAAAAACGGCAACCGGGGCGCCAGCCGTGCTTTTCCGTTCCCTTTGGCGTCGATGCTTCGTACCTTATCCCCACAGCAGATCGTCGCCATCCGTCTCATTGCTCGGAGGCATGGTCGATCATCATGACCAGTCATGTCGTCCACCGAAGTTCGGTCGTTCGCGGGGACGCCCACCATTCGAACCCGCTTGGGGCGGCGCCGAACCGTGAATTTGACTGGCCCGAAATCGGCCGCAATTTGCTCACGTTTAAACTGCTCGAAGTGCTCGGAGTCGGGTCGTTCGGCCGCGTATACCTGGCGCAGCAAGAAGATCTGGCCGGACGATTCGTGGCGTTGAAAATCACGCCGCAGCCGGATGCCGAGGCGCTCAACCTCGCCCGGCTGCAGCACACCAACATCGTGCCGATTCATTCAATTCATCGCGTCGGCGATTTTCAGATTCTGTGCATGCCGTATTTCGGGGCCATGACATTTGCACGGCTGCTGTTGCGCCTGCAATGCGTCGCCGACGAACCGCCATCGTCGGGGAGTGAACTGCTCCAGATTTTGCGCGAATCGCGCCCGCGACTACTTGCCCCAGTTGACTCTAGGTCGATGGAACTTCAGCCGCCGGCGCCTCGCGAACCCTTTGCGAGCCTGAGTTTTGTCAACGCGGTGCTGTGGCTGACGGCGCGGCTGGCCGACGGGCTCGATCACGCGCATCGCCGCGGCATCCTCCACTGCGATTTGAAACCGGCCAACATTCTGCTCGCCGATGACGGCACTCCGATGCTGCTGGATTTCAATGTCGCGGTCGATCAACCCGTCGGCGACGATCTGAAAATGCAGCAGGTCGGCGGCACGCTCCCCTACATGGCGCCGAACATCTATTGGCGTTGATCGCCGGCACATCGACCGTCGAGGCCCGCAGCGATCTTTATTCCCTGGGCGTGATCCTTTATCAGATGCTCACCGGGCAATTGCCTTATCCCTCCATCGAGGGCGCTCCGGCCGAGGTCGCGTATGCCATGCATTTGCAGCGGCTGGTTGCGCCGATTCCCCGCGCCGTTTGAACCCGGCGATCTCGCCCGCGGCGAATTCAATCGTCATGAAACTGCTGGAACCGGAGGTGGAGCGCCGCTATGCCAGTGCCGCGAACCTTCGCGAGGATTTGGACAATCAACTCGGCGATCGTCCGCTGGTCCACGCCCCAAACGCGTCGATCGTTGAGCGCGTCGTCAAATGGCGTCGCCGGCACCCCAATCGTGCCGGCCTTGCTGGTGTCGGTGACTCTGTTGGTGATCGCGCTTGCGGCGGCGACTCGCAGCATTCAATCCAGCCGCGCCCGGGTCGAGATCGCGCGAACCGAGGCCCGCGACCGCTTTCGTCCGAACTCGGAAATGCTGCAGACCGCGCGCATTTTGCTGTCGACGCAAACTGCGGACCCGGCGATGCTCGATGAGGGAATGCAAATCGGCACGACCGTGCTTCAAAACTATGGCCTCGGCGAGGATGCGCATTGGATCCAGCGCCCCGGTTTCCGCCTGCTGGAAGATTCGGAGCAGGCTCGGCTTCGCCATGATCTGGGTGAGTTGCTCATTCTCATGACGCGCGCGGACAGTTGCGATACCCGCCCGAACAGTTGAACAAAGCACTCGTTTGGAATGAACTCGCCGAGCAGTGCCTCGAACCAAACGATCGCCCGACGCTAATGGCCAGCCAGCGAAACGAACTGAACAGGCTCTTGAACAAAAAAGACAAGACCCCAGTTGCCGGGATCAACGACGGCTCCGACGCCACGCTCGATCTGTATTTCGACGGTCTCGGCCTGGCGATGGATCGGAAATTCCCGCAAGCGTTGCGGAAATTGATTCCGTTCACCGAAAAAAGGCCAAGCCACTTCATGGGCTGGTATGTCCGTGGAGTCTGTCACGACGGTATGGCCCAACACCGAGACGCCGCGGCCGCCTTCGATGTTTGCGTCGCCCTGAAACCGGAGTTTGCCTGGTCGTATTTTGCCCGCGGATTCGCCCGCCTGCATGGCAGACGCTACGGCGGCGCCGTCGAGGATTTCACCGAAGCATTGAAACGTCATGCGAAATGGCGTTCGGCGCTGATCAATTGCGCACTGGCGTTCGAAGGCAGCGATCGGCTTCAAGAGGCCGAAAGCGACCTGACGGAGGCTTTGAAGCTGCCAGACGTTCCGACGCGTGTTTACTTGCTGCGTTCGCGCCTCCGAAAAGCCAAGGGCGACTTGGTCGGCGCGGAGAACGATCGCAAAATCGGCATGGCGGCCGAGCCGAACGACGTCCTGAGTTGGAACGCTCGCGGCATCTGGAATTTGGAACCGGATCCCAAACAAGCGCTGCGCGATTTCGATCGGGCGTTGAAATTTGATCCAGGCATGTTCGACGCACTCAAGAACAAGGCGTTCGTGCTGGCCGACAAGTTGGGCCGGCCGAACGATGCGGTGGCCGTGCTGGATGAACTGCTAAAGCGGTATCCGGATTGCGTGGCAGCGCGCCGGGCGCGGCGTCTATCTGGCCCGCATTGGCGAAATCGACCGGGCCCGGGCCGATGCGCGTGAGTGTCTCAAAGGCGATCGCTCGCCATTCTTGATGTACCAACTCGCGGGGCTGTATAGTCAACTCAGTCGCGTGGACAAGCGGGGCGGCTCGAAGGAAAAGGCCCTGGAAATGATCGCGAGCGCATTTCGCGGCGGTTTCAATCATTTTGCGGTCGTCAATTCCGATCCCGATCTGGACCCTCTCCGTTCCGATCCTGATTTCAAGGCACTCGTCGAGAATGCTCGCGGCAAAGAGCCGCCTCATTCGAGGTGATTTGAGCTTGATTATTGGCTCAGTCGCCTGGACAATGTTCGATCATCATCGTTCGAACCGAAATTCTTGCAGGCGGAGCGAAAATAACGCATAGTTCTTATGCGCGTCACCTCGCCCGTTTTTCGCCCATACCAAGTCCTGGGCCAATCATGACACCGAAATCTCAGTTGCGGGTGGAACGTTTGGAAATTCGATCCACGCCGGCGGTTTTTGGAACCCCCTGGCTCGATGGAATGCATCTGACCCTCAGCTTCGCGCCGGACGGCGCTGACGTGAGCGGCGCTGCGAGCAATCTCGATCAGGTGCTGAGTCAATTGGGTACAACAAACGCGAGGCTGGCAATCCTGAAGGCCTTTCAAACCTGGGCCGCGAGCGCCAATCTCAACCTTGGGTTGGTCGCCGACAACGGCGACTCGTTTTCGGCCGTCGGCGCGGTTCAGACCGACGACCGATTCGGCGATATTCGGATCGGCGCTCGCTCGCTGGGAAGCGACGTGCTGGCGATCACCGCGCCGTTCAATCTGTTTAACAGTTTCTCCGGCGATGTGGTGATCAACTCCGATCAGCCGTTCACCGCGACCGGCCAAAGCGACGCCTACGATTTATTTACCGCCCTGCTGCAGGAAGCAGGCCACGCCTTCGGCGTCGGCAATAGCCCCGACCAGACCTCGGTCATGTACGAGGATTACCTCGAGCCGCGGCGGGACTGTCTGCCGCCGACATCGCTTCGATTCAGTCGCTATACGGAGCGAGAAATCCCGACCTCTTTGAGGGCGTCTCCGGCAACGACTCCAAAGCCAACGCGACCTGGTATGCCAATGCCCTCGAAGCGGACATTTCGAGCTCGACCGACGTCGACTACTACCGATTCCAGGTGCCGCAGGGTTCGCTCGGAAGCGCGGTTAATTTCCGCGCCGAAGGCCTGAGCTTGCTCACCGCCAGGGTTGAAATTCTCGATTCGGCCGGCAACGTGGTGGCAAGCGCGTCGTCAATCGATCCGACAAATAATGATGTCGATCTGTTCCGGCACTTAAATTGGGGCACTTATTACGTCCGAGTGTCGGGGGCCCAGGCGGATGCTTTTGGAATCGGTTCCTATCGGCTGAAGGTCAATACAAACACGCCCACGATCAGTTTAGGCAATACTTCGCAACTCTTGTCCGAAGAACACGGACTCAATGACTCGCTGGGGATTGCCACCTCGCTGAGTACCGAAAACCTGACCGCCGGCGCGCCAATCGACTACCGCGTTCGCTCGTCGATTATGGATGGCGACGTGGACTGGTACAAATTGCATTCTCCGGCGGCGAACAGCGCGATCAATTTAATCGCCTCCGCCTGGAGCCTTGATAGTCAAAGTGTCGATCCGCGGATTGAAGTTTTCGACAGCGCGGGAAACTCGGTTGCCGCGCAAGTTGTCACCAATGATGGCAGGTCGTTGGTCTTGCAGGCGTCGAACATGTCGCCCGACACCGACTACTACATTCGCGTCGATTCCGAATCGGGCTCGGCGGGAAACTATGAACTGGCCCTCGATTTTCGCGCCGACTCGGTCATCTTTGACCATGGCGCCACCGGACAATTGAGCCCGCAAATGCTCTCGACCGCCGGCGTTCTGGCGGTCAATCAAAGCCAAGTGATGCACATGGTGTTCGCCGCTTCAACGGACTCGCAAACCGATTCGCAAGTCGAACTGACGGTGGTCGACAGTCAGGGTCAGCTCGTGGCGACGATCCTCGCCAATGCAAATGAATCCCAAAGCGTCGACGTCTTTCTGACAGCCGGATCATACACCGTTACAATCACTCTCATCGGCGCCGGCCAGCAGGAAACGACATCCATGAACTTTGGGCTGAATCTCGTCGGCATCACCGACCCGATCGGCGTCACCCCGTCCGACACAACCGGCTCGTCCGAAGGCGGCAGCGGATCGAATTCGGGCTCCGGCCCGCCGCCATCCGATTCGGGCTCCGGCGCCTTGACAGGCGGCGACCCCGGGGATGGTTCTTACTGGTTCTAGAATTGCACCGACCATGCCAAATTTGTTCGCCCAAGTGAATCCATTGCCGCCAATTTGGCAGACCAGTCTGTCTCCTGCATTGCGCATTTGACGCAAATCGCAGCCTCATAGCTGCTTGCGCTCTCAGCACCTTCGGCACAGCAGTTGCTATCGATGCCCGCCATCGCAAAATCGACGAGTTTATCGCGATCACCATCCGAGGGAGACGCATTCATGGCATCGAAGCAACTAACCTATGCCGATGAGGCCCGGCAGAAATTGCTCGGCGGCGTGAGCAAGCTGGCTCGAGCGGTCCGAAGCACATTGGGGCCGCGGGCCGCAACGCCGTTTTGGACAAAGGCTGGGGCAGCCCAAACGTGACCAAAGACGGCGTTACCGTCGCCGAAGAAATCGAACTCGAAGATCCGTACGAAAACATGGGTGCGCAGCTGGTGAAGGAAGCCGCCAGCAAGACCAGCGATGTGGCCGGCGACGGCACCACCACGGCCACCGTGTTGGCCGAGTACATTTATCGCGAGGGGCTTAAGGCCGTGAGCGCCGGCGGCGACCCGATGGCGGTCAGCCGCGGCATCCAAAAAGGCGTCGAGCGGATGGTCGAGGAACTGACCCAGAAGCTCGCCGAAAAACTGGACGCCAGCGACAAGAAAGAGATCACCGAAGTTGCCAGCATCGCCGCCAACAACAACTCGGAAATCGGCAAGAAACTCGCCGAGGCGATGGATAAGGTCGGCGCGACCAACGGCGTAATCACCATCGAGGAAGGCAAAACCGCCGAAACCGAAGTGGCGGTCGTGCAGGGCATGCAATTCGATCGCGGTTTCCTTTCGCCGCACTTCGTGACCAATCACGAGCAAGTGATTTGCGAATTGGAGAATCCATACATCCTCATTTACGAGGAAAAGATCTCCAATGTGAAGTCGCTCGTGCCGCTGCTCGAGTGGATCCTCAAGAAGAATGAGCCGCTGCTGATCATCGCCGAGGACGTGGAGGGCGAAGCGCTCGCGACCCTGGTCTTGAACAAGATCAATCCCAAGACCGGCTTGAAGGTCTGCGCCGTCAAAGCCCCGGGCTATGGCGATCGTCGCAAGGCGATGCTCGAAGACATCGCGATTCTCACGGGCGGCAAGCCGCTGTTCAAGGATCTCGGCGTGCAACTTGACAGCGTGACCACGCCGACGCCCGAACAGACTCGCAAGGGCGGTCAGCCGGAGCCGGCCGTGGTCGCCAGTGGCTATCTCGGCCGCGCGAAAAAGGTTCGCATCGACGCCGAGAACACCACGATCACCGAAGGCGCAGGCGACAAAAAAGCACTCGATGGTCGGGCCGAGCAAATCCGCCGAGAGATCGAAAAGACCGACAGCGAGTACGATCGCGAGAAATTGCAGGAGCGCCTCGCCAAGCTCGCTGGCGGCGTGGCTCAGATCAAGGTTGGCGGCGCCACCGAGACTCAGATGAAGGAACGCAAGGCTCTGTACGAGGACTCGTTGCATGCCACGCGTGCGGCCCTCGAGGAAGGGATCGTTCCGGGCGGCGGCGTGGCGTTGTTGCATGCCCGCAAGGGCCTCGACAAGCTCAAGCTCGAAGGCGATGAGCAAATGGGCCTCGACGTGCTCCGTCGCGCCGTCGAAATGCCGTGCCGCCTGATCGCGGAAAACGCGGGCGTCGACGGCACCGTGGTCGTTAACAACATCCAGAAGCAGAAGGACAAGAACTACGGCTACAACGCCGACAAGGGCGAATACATGGACCTTCGCAAGGCCGGCGTGATCGATCCGGTCAAGGTCACCCGTACTGCCCTGCAAAACGGCGCCAGCGTGGCCTGCCTGCTGCTGACCACGGAGTCGCTAGTCGCCGATATCCCCGAAGAAACCAAGCCTGGCGACCATCATGATCATCATGGTGGCGGCATGGGAGGTATGGGCGGCATGGGAGGAATGGGTGGCATGGGCGACATGGGAATGATGTGATTTGTCCATCGTTTTTTGTTCTTTGTTCTTAGTTCTTTGTCAATGGTGCTTTGCAACGGACAAAGAACCATTGACAAAGAACCAAAAGCAAAGAACCAAGAGCAACGTTTTTGTAGGGCGGGTCGAGTCTTCGAGGCCCGCCTTTCCAACTCAGGAACGGTGGGCCTCGAAGACTCGACCCACCCTACGAAATGCTGGAGAGTTTTGAGCATGGCCAAGAAAGAAGAGACTGCGAAGTTCACGGTTCGGCCTCTCGACGACCGGGTTGTTGTCGAAACGCTGGAGGCCGAGGAGCAGACGGCGGGCGGCATTCTACTCCCAGATACCGCCAGACAGAAGCCTCAACGAGGCAAGGTGATCGCCGCCGGACCCGGCAAGACGCGCGACGACGGCAATCGCAGTGCAGTCGCCGTGTCAGTCGGCGACGAAGTTCTGTTTGGCCGCTACGCCGGCAACGACGTGGAAGTCAACGGCAAGGAATTCAAGATCATGCGCGAGGGCGACATCCTCGCGAAAGTCGTGAAGTGACATTTAGCCCCCGGGGCTCCCGGGGGAAATGTGGGAATCAATCGCGAAATCAATGCGTTCCCTCGGATAGGCCGGGGGCTAAATGAGGACTGTGATGGCGAAACAATTGCTTTACACCGATGATGCTCGCAAGAAGCTGCTCGCGGGCGCGAGGTTTTGGCCCACGCGGTCGGCAGCACGCTCGGGCCCACCGGGCGAAACGTGATTATCGATAAGTCATTCGGCGGCCCGACCGTAACCAAGGACGGCGTCACCGTATCGAAGGAAATCGACCTGCCCGATCCATTCGAAAACATGGGCGCCAAGCTGGTCAACGCAGTCGCGCAGAAAACTAGCGACGTCGCCGGCGATGGCACGACCACCGCAACCATCCTGGCGCTGGCGATCTATCAGGAAGGACTGCGAAACATCACCGCCGGCGCCAATCCGATGGCGGTGCAGCGCGGCATTGAAAAGGCCGTGAATTCCGCGGTCGAGTATCTCGAAGGAACGCTGACGCGTCGCCTGACCAAGAAGGAAGAGATGAAGCAGGTCGCGTCGATCTCGGCGAACAACGACGAGACCATCGGCAGCCTGATGGCCGATGCGTTCGAGAAAGTCGGAAAAGACGGCGTCATTACCGTCGAGGAAGGGAAAACGTCCGAAACGGTCCTCGAATTCGTCGAGGGCATGCAATTCGATAAGGGCTACATTTCCCCATACTTCGTCACCGATCCAATGGAGATGAAGGCCGAGTACGAGGACTGCGCTGATTCTGATTTACGAAAAGAAGATCAGCAGCACGCGCGATTTGCTGCCGCTGCTGCAAAAAGTGGCGGTCCAGGCGCACAAGCCACTCCTGATCATCGCCGAAGACGTCGAGAGCGAGGCGCTGGCGGTCTTGGTCGTCAACAAGTTGCAGGCCGGCTTGCCCATTGTGGCGGTGAAGGCGCCTGGCTTTGGCGATCGTCGCAAAGCGATGCTTGGCGACATCGCCGTGCTCACCGGCGGCACCTTCATCAGCGAAGACCTCGGCATTAAGCTCGAAAACGTCGGCCTGGAACACCTGGGCAAGGCCAAGACGGTCCGGGTCGAAAAGGAAGCCTGCACGATCATTCGGGCGCGGGCAAGAAGGAAGACATCGAAAAGCGCGTCGGTCAAATTCGTGCTCAAATGGAGCAGACCGAGAGCGAATACGACAAGGAGAAGTTTAGCGAACGCTTGGCGAAACTGATTGGCGGCGTGGCCATCGTCAAGGTCGGCGCCGCAACCGAGGCGGAAATGAAGCAGACCAAGGGCCGGGTCGAGGACGCGTTGCACGCGACGCGAGCCGCCGTGGCCGACGGCATCGTGCCGGGTGGCGGCGTGGCCCTGCTTCGCTGCGTCGATCCAGTCGAGACGCTCGCGGAGAAACTCAAGGGCGACGAGCGTCTCGGCGCGGAGATCGTGGCCCGGGCGTTGACCAAGCCAATTCGCACCATCGCCGCCAATACGGGCGTCGACGGCGCCGTCATCGCCGACGAGGTGCGCACCCGCGGCGAAAAGAACCCGAACATCGGCTACAACGCCAACAACGGCGAATATGTCGATATGTTCAAAGCCGGGATCGTGGACCCGACTCGCGTCACCAAGTCGGCACTCACCAACGCCGCCAGCATCGCGGGACTGATGCTGACGACCGAGGTAATGGTCACCAAGATCGACGAGGAGGACAAGAAAACCAAGATCTCGGGCGCCGTTCGGTGATAGAATGGAGAAACAGACAAGGGGACAAGGAGCAGGGGACTTGAGACCCAGTTCCTTGTCCCCTTCTCTCCTTGTCCGTTTCCATGAAGGCCGGGGCGAGATGCATGTCCGGAAAGCGCGATTATTACGAGGTGCTCGGCATCGAACGGGAAGCGAGCGCCGAGGAAATCAACAGAATCTATCGCAAGCTGGCGCTCCAGTATCATCCGGATCGCAATCCGGGCGATGCGGAGGCGGCGGAGCGGTTTAAAGACGTGAACGAGGCCAACGACGTTTTGAGCAACGCGGAAAAACGTCGCCGCTACGATCGTTATGGCCACGCCGGCCTCCAAAACGGCGCGGGCGGGACCGGGGAAGTTCATTTCAACGGCACGATCTTCGAATTCATCGAAGATATGTTCGGCATGGGCCAAAGCGGGCCGCGCTCCGGCCGCGACATTCAAGTGGTCGTCGATCTTACTCTAGAGGAAGCGTACCGCGGCGCAACGAAGACTGCGGTTTACCAGCGCGAGGAAAACTGCGCCGAATGTGCCGGAAACGGCATTCGCAACGGCGCCCGGCCGCCAACCTGCCGGCGCTGCAATGGTTCCGGGGTCGAGGTGGTTCGCGGATTCTTCGGCCTGCCGCAACAGCAAGCCTGTCGAAATTGCCGCGGGCTGGGCGTGCTCGTATCCGATGCCGATATTTGCCCCGCCTGCCGTGGCCGAGCCCGGGTCAGCGCCAAGCACACGCTGTCGATCAAGGTACCACCGGGAGTCGATACACGCGATGGCATGCCGGTTGCGGAAGAGGGTCATGCCGGTGAACCGGGCGGTCAAAATGGCAACTTGATCTGCGTGTTTCGAGTCGCCGAGCATAAGATGTTTCGACGCCAAGGAATCCATTTGATGCTCGCCGATCCGATTCCGCTGTCGTTCGCCGAGGCGGCGATGGGGACGACCGTGGAAGTTCCAACGCTGGACGGGCCGCTCGAATTCAAGATCGAGCCCGGCGTCCAGTCCGGCACCCGCTTGAAATTCGACGGCAAAGGCATGCCGGATGTGAATAACCCCAGACGGCATGGAGATTTGCTGGCGCCGATCGCGGTGGTCACGCCGCGAAAACTGAACGAGCGGCAGCGGGAACTGCTGAAAGAATTCGCCGAGATCGAGAAAGAGAACGAGTCGCCTGAACGCAAGAGCTTCATCGATAAGGTTCGCGACTTTCTCAAGGGTCAGCGACGGGAGTGATTTCGAGATGCCCGACCTACCCCCTACTCCGCCCGACGAATCGCCGGATCTGCCCGTCGAGGTTCCCGAATCGGGCCCCGAGGAATCGGCCATGATCGAGCGAGCCGAACAAGCCGAGCGGCAGCGCGATGAGTATTTTACGCTCTTGCGCCAGGCCCAAGCGGACTATGAAAACGCCCACCAACGGCATCGCCGCGAGCGCGACCAGGATTTGAAGTTCCGCGCCGAGGCGCTCGCTCGCGACCTGCTCCCGGCGATCGATAACCTGGAGCGAGCGCTGGCCACGGCCCGGGAGGCCGGGGAACAATCGTCGCTATCGCACGGAGTCGCCCTGGTCCGCGATCAGATCCTGGAGGCGTTCAAACGCCACGGGATCACGCGCATGAAAGCGCTGGGACAACCGTTCGATCCCCACATCCATGAAGCGGTTATGCAGATTCCCGAGGCGAACCAACCGGCCAATTCGATCGTCCAGGTGCTCGAAGAGGGCTATTTAATTCACGACCGTGTTCTGCGCGTGGCCAAAGTGGCGATTGCCGCGCCGCCGACTAAGTGACGGAGTTTTTCATGCCGACCTATGAGTATCGTTGCGATCGCTGCACGCATCAGTTCGACGAACTTCAGTCTTTTTCCGATCCGCCGCTGACCAAGTGCCCGAAGTGCGGAAAAAAGAAACTTCGCCGGCTGTTCGGGACGGGGGCCGCGGTCTTGTTTAAAGGCTCGGGCTTCTATCAGACCGATTACCGCAGCGAGTCGTACAAGTCCGGCGAAAAGAAGGACTCGGAAGCGTCCAAGCCGCCATCGACATCGACGGAAACACCGGCCAAATCCGGAAAGAACGCGGGCGGATCGGCAAAGGTGTCAAAGTCCAGTGATTCGGCTGAATGAGTCGGCAGGAAAGCTGGCGGAAATCTGCAAGTCTGGGACGACAGCGACCGATGAACAAGGTGCACTGCCCGATATGCGGCCGGGAGATCCTCGGAAATCGAGCCGAATGGCCCGATTTCCCGTTTTGTTCCCGGCGCTGTCGGCAGATCGACTTGGGTCGCTGGTTGGGTGAAGTCTATCGCATCCCGACATCCAGCCCGGAAAACGGTTGCCCAGCCAACGACCCGCATTCTCCCCCCGACTCGGTCGAATTCGACCGTTTATCATAGAAGAGGCGGCCGCCGACAACGCGGCCGCCTTTTTTGTTGCCCGCATGGCGGCGCTGCGTTCCTTCCGCCTTTCGCGGTAAGATGACTTTGGTATGCGGTTTCTCATTGATGGCTATAACCTGATGCACCGGCTCGGATTGGCCCAGCCTCGCGGATCGGGCCGCCTCGAGCGTTGCCGCGCCAACCTCTTGGAATGGCTGGAGCGGGTGCATGGTCGGGAATTGGATTCGGTCACCGTCGTTTTCGACGGGCGCGAGGGGATCCGACAAGCAAAGAGCAGCAGCACCAGAGGCGGCATCCGCATCCAGTTCTCGGTCGGGCAAATCGCAGACGACTTGATCGAGGAACTAATTGAGCACGAGCGATCGCCGCGCACGCTGACGGTTGTGTCGAGCGACCGCCGGATTCAGGAATCGGCTCGGCGTCGCGGCTGCGCGTTCTGGAGCTGCGATCGATATCTGGAGTGGTCGACCGACCGCGGGCATACACCGCCAAAACCGCCCCAGTTGCCGGACAAGCCTGAAATGCCGTCGGCCGAGGAACTCAATCACTGGCAGAACGAATTTGCCGAACTCGACCAGGATCCCGAATTGAGGGAGTTCAATCAGCCTTACAAAGACTTCTTTGAGAATTGATCCATACTGCAAATCACGAAAACCGGCGAAGTCGGCAGTCCAGCAACGGCGTCAGCGCCTGGGCCGGACCCAGTTTCGCGAGCCGCCGGCGGTGGCGAATGATTTGTCGGAATTCGGCGACCGCCTGCAGGCGGCCGACGGCAAATGGCAGAAACTGCCCTTCACGCCAGTTCCGCCCCGCCTTGGCCAACAAGATCGCCAGGTGCATGGGGATGGCCCGCCAAAACTGCGAAGCCGGGATATTGCGCCAAAACACTCGTTCTTCATTCCGCGATTGCTGGGTCAGCAAGCGGCGATTTGGCTTCCCATACGAACTGTTGACCCGGTGCCAGACCCGAGATTCCGGCGCCAAAACGACTTCAAGCCCCAACCGTCGCAATCGAAACGAAAGATCGACATCCTCAAAGTAGCTGCCGAAGGATTCCGGGAAGGCATCGACGGCCAGTAGTGCGGTTCGCCGATAAAACGCGCTCGAAGCGCTGGCGCCGAACACCCGGTCCGGCTGGGCGCAAATGCGGCGACTGACTTGCCCCGGCCCCGTTTCCCGGCGAATCCGCCGAGATGATAGCAATCGCCGGCACTGTCGATTTGGGGAACCGGCGAACCATTCAGTTGCAGCACCAGCGGCGCTACGGCGGCGACGCGGGCATCGCGAAACGGCTCCAGCCCGGCCGCGGCCCAGCCTTCCTCGACCACCGTGTCGTCGTTTAACAATTCGATCACGTCGCCATGAGCCGCCGCAATGCCGCGATTGGCGGCGACACAAAAGCCGCTCTGCATTGGCAATCGAATCACTTGAATGCCGCCGAACTCGACGGCCACGCGACTGACGCGCGCATTGGCCGACGCATCATCGACCACGATGATTTGCGTGCCCGGTGGCGCGAATCGATCGACGCTCGCGAGGCATCGCCGCAATAAATCTGGCCGATTGTGGCTTGGAATGACAATCGACAGCGACGGCAATTCAGCGCGGCAGCGGTCGGCGTCCATACCGGCTCCTTGCATGGTTGGATTCCACGCGGATTCCTTCGCGAGCGCGACGAAGCTGAGCGGCGCGACGCACGCGGAGATAGGCACGCTCATCGCGACCCAACATGAAATCGAGCGCGATCCGCATCTGCTTGCGATGTTTGCTCCAGCCGCGCCAGACTGTTTCCGCAATTACCAGGATCGCGATGACGAGCGTCTGCCAAGCGGGCCAATGCTTTCGCGCAAACGTGAGCAACGAATGCCGCGTGAAAAGCCGGATTCGGAGCGACGGCGTGCGCAAATGCAGCGGGTGATGGTGAATGGCGTACAGACTTGGCTCATGGCGAACGGCCCATTGGCGCAATCGCGCTCGCAGACACAGGTCCGCGTCCTCGTAATAGAGAAAATAGTCCGGGTCGAATCCGCCGAGTTGCTGGAAGCAATCCCGACGGATCAGCATGCCGCAACCGGTCACCCAACCGACTTTCGTCGAACGGTTGGTTGGCAACACCCTGCACTTTCGCATGGCCCGAGGGCGGAGCAACCCGACCACGGTTTCGAGAAGCGTCGGCCGAATTCCGACTGATGGCTGCCGTTCTCCGTTGGTGTTGCGAAGTTGCAGTCCGATGATGCCCACGTTCGGGTAATTGTCGCCGATCCTTGCGACATATTCCAAGGTGCGCTCGAGAAATTCAGGCGGGATGGCGACATCCGGATTGAGCAACAACAACCAGCGCCCGGCTAAGCCGGCAGCCCTCGTTGACTCCGCGACCAAAACCCCGATTTTGCTTGAGACAACGGAGCGAAACGCCATGAATTCTCCGCAACCGTTTCCGAACGGGATGATAAGGTGAATGGTTATCGACCACGACGATTTCCGCGGTCCCCTTGCGAATGGCGGGCGAGGCCAGAAACTGCCGCACGAGCCGAGCGGTGTTGCGCCATTGGCAATAATTGACTACGACCACGGATATTGCCGGCGATTCGATCCGACGCGGGGAATCGATTTCGAACGCTATTCTGTCGGATGGCGAATGGATGGTTGCGAGTGCGTCCATGGGCTCCGTCCCGATGTCAATTCATTCATTGAATTCAGCGTCGGCGACGACGCAAGGCCAAGGGCGGACCGAGAATCTCGTTTAGAACAATCGCGGTCCGCACCTGGTTGGCGCGAAGCAGCGCGATGACATCCCCCGAAGCCTGCGAGACGGTGCGGGAGCCCTGTCCGGCGGCCTGAACCTTGCCGGCCTCGGCCGTGCGAGCCACGCCTGAATCGCCCGGCACCAGCGCTGGTCTGGCCGGTTGATCGTATGCGGAGGGCTCTGCCGGTTTGGGCGGCGGCGGTTTCACGGGAAGCACGTCGAGGATCGGCGGCTCCACTCTTCGCGCCGAGGCGGGCGCGGCGCCGGCCGGCGAACCGGGGGAGGTGGTGGTGGCGCGGCCCCGACCACTTCCACCTCGTCCACCTGATCGTAGCTTGGGGCTTGCTTTTGCTCCGCCGACTTACGGCGCAACCGCTCGACTTCCATCAGGAAGCGCTCGATGTCGCTGGTCGGATTGGCAGGTCGCGGGCGACGCGGGAGATCTGGCATGGGGGAGTCTCAGAATTTAGCGGTGCTCACGATTGACGATCCGCCGACGGCGACTTGCCCGCAATCGACGACCGCATGTCCGTGTCCGATTGAAGATTTCGCAGGCTGTAATACTCCATGACGCCGAGCCGGCCGTCGCGGAAGGCTTGGGCAATCGCTTGCGGAACTTCCGCCTCGGCCAAGACGACCTTGGCGCGATTTTCCTGAACTTCGGCGAGCATTTCCTGCTCGCGGGCCACCGCCGCGGCGCGCCGTTTTTCGGCTTCGGCTCGTGCCACCTGCAAGTCGGCGTCGGCCTGACGCGCCTGCAAGGTCGCCCCGATGTTTTCACCGACTTCGATATCCGCCATGTCCACGGAAACGATTTCGAATGCGGTCTGCGAGTCGAGACCGGAATGCAACACCGTCTGCGTGATCAGGCTCGGATTCGCGAGCACTTCCTTGTGATCGTGCGCGGAGCCGATCGCCTTGACGATGCCCTCGCCCACGCGGGCGATGATGGTTTCCTCGGTGGCCCCGCCGACCAGCCGTTCGAGCTTGGTTCGCACGGTCACGCGAGCCTTGGCCCGAAGCTGAATGCCGTTGCGGCAGACGGCTTCCAGAAACTGCCGGCCCTTGCTTGGGTCGGGGCAATCGATGACTTTGGGATTGACGCTCGTGCGGACCGCATCCAACACGTCACGGCCCGCCAAGTCGATCGCGGCGGCGGTTTTCCACGGCATGTCCATGCCGGCTTTGTGGGCCGCGATCACCGCGGCGGCGGTCTTCGGCACGTTGCCTCGGGCCAAGTAGTGCGCTTCCAGTTCTTCGGTGGTCACCCGCACGCCGGCCTGCACCAGCGCGATCTTCTGGCGAACGATCATCTGGTAGTCAACGTTCCGCAGTTTCATCCCCACGAGATTGAACATGCTGATGTTCGCCCCGGTGAGCAGGCTTTGCACCCACAGGCGAATAAAACTGAAAAACACGACCGAGACGATGCCCAGTAAGAAAAGAAGAATGACGCCGCCGATGACCCACACAACCGTCATGTCTTCGGCGAACACTAATGGAACCATGATGTGAATCCTCATCCGTTGCGCGGTGTGGCGAGTCACTCCGGCAAGTTTCAATCTTCAAAGCTCGCAGTTTCCAGATCGCCCAGATTCGGTTTTTCCACGGGCCGCACAATCACCCTGCCCGCTTTGACATCGATGCAGCGCACCCAGGTATCCGGCTCGATCATCAGGCCCTCGGAAATACAGTCCACTCGACGGCCATCGAATTCGACCGCGCCCGCCGGCCGCATCAGCGTCACCACCCGGCCCAGACGCCCGCGCAACGGCGCCAGCTCCATATTGGCGGGCATGGACGCAATCGTTGTTTCATCAGCACTTTCCGAACGCACCATCATGCGCCTGCCCATCGGCGTCCGCGGCCAGATATAGACAAACAGTCCCGCGAGCAACGGCAAGATGACGGCCTCGATGGCCAGCGTGGCGAATCCCAGGTATCGATCGCCATAGTAAAACACCATGACGAGTCCGACAAGATCCGCGCAGCCCGCCAAAACTAAAAGCACCCCGCCCGTGGGAAGCAAAAACTCCCCTACCGTCAACACGAGCGCCACCCCAATCAGGATAAAGCCCAGCGTCAGGTTGTCCATCGTATATTGCGGCTCTCGGCTCTCGGATCTCGGCTCTCGGCTTTCGGCTTTCGGCTTTCGGCTTTCGGCTTTCGGCTTGGTTCCCTAAGTGTTCTGGGCCGATAGCCGATCGCCAAAGGCCGATGGCCGAAATCAGACTTCCTTTACCACGATGCGATTGCCTTCGACTTCGATTACTTGCACGCGAGCACCGGCGGGAATGAAACTGCCGTCGGTCACCACATCCACGAATTGCTCCTCAAATCGAGCCATCCCCGCCGGGCGCAGATCGGTGACCGAGGCGCCGATCGCGCCAGCAGCGCCGCGGCCTGTTCGACTCCCGGCAAGACAGACGACTCTTCGCTCAGATCGATTCGCTCGCCGGGCGGCGCCAGCATCAAGCGATTCGCCACGGGAATGTGCGGCAAATAGCGGGCAAGAATAATTGCTCCGATCAACGCCACAACCATTCCCAAACTGAATTGGCTCAAACTGGCGCCCAGCGACAGCCAATCAGAACTGTTTTGCGGCATGCGCTCGACGGTCGCCAATCCCAGTCCAACCACCATCAAGAGGATGCCGCTGACCCCGACGAACCCGAAGCCCGGCAGCACGAAGATTTCCACTCCGATGAGCACAAGCCCGAGTAGGAACAGCAGCAACGCCAGAACGATAATCTGTCCGCCCACATGGGACGGGGCCATGAAGTGCGCCCAGAAAAACAACACGAAGCAAATCGCGGCGATCACGCCGGGAACCGTCGCCCCGGGGAGCTTTACCTCCAGGATCAAACAGGCGACCGCAATCATGACCAGGAAAAAGCGCACCACCGGGTCGCGTAAAAACGACGCGATCCGGTCGAGCCAGTCGGGCGTGATTTCGCGGACCTTGTCCGGTTCCAAGCCATATTGGGTGTAAACCTCGCGAACATCGCGGCCCTTTACGAGATAACGGGCGAGCCCCACTTCCTTGGCGGTCTTCGCATCAAGAACCAGCAACTTGCCCTTGTGCTTGATTTTATTTTCCACTTGCCACTTTGGATTGGGCGATTGTTGATCTTGGGCCAGTTCCTCGCCGGTGATGATGCGGCGTTCAAATGCGCCTTTCCGGGTCCGAACCCGGTAAAGTTCGACATCGATATCGAGCAAGCCGTCGGCGATCACCGGGTCGCGATCGGTCTTTTCCAGCAGATCGCGCAGCGAGGCCTTGATCGGACCAATATCGGTTCCGGCGTTGCCCCATTGCCTCGGATTGGCCCCGAGGCCGACTCGGGACGAAAAATCGCCAAAGGTGGCGTCCTCGCTCATGACAATATCGCCGCAGCCGAGCGCGATAAACGCGGCCGTGTCCTTGGCGTTGTACGGAATGAACGCGATCAATTGGATCGGGTCCTTCTCGTCGTTGCTGAACTCGCGCATTTGGTCGGCGATTTCACGAGCGGTCTGCGGATCGCCGCCGCCGAAGTCCTGTTCGAATCGGAGGAAGAAAGTGTTGACGCCATCTTCCCGGGCCCGGCGGATTCGGCGGAGCATCGATTCCTTCAGCGACTTGGTGACTTCGCCCTTGATGGTCATCAGGCGAGCTTCGGGAGTCCGGCCGCGCAGCGGATCCTGGCGCAAGCTGGCCGCCGACAAGCCGTAATACTCCGCGACCTGCCGCCGATTGGCCTTGTTCGCAAGCTTGCACAGCCCGAAGCGTACCGCGGCGTCGCTGTTCAGGAAGGCGAGATCGCCCGGGGGCATCACCTGTTCGCCGCCGACCACGCCCAGTGCGATCGCCTGGTCCTGGCGCCGCTTGTCGTAGTAGAATTCGGCGTTGTTCCGGCGGCCTTTCATCAAATCGACGCCTGGATCAAACATCCGTTGCACGATGGCCGTGCGGGCATCGCCGGCGAATTGTTCGTATGCCTTGGCCTCCTGCGGATCGAGCGGCGATTTCGGATCCTCCACTACCTTGCCGATCCAGGAGTCCTCGGGGCCGCCCATGACCAGTTCCTTGCAGGCGAGCACCGGCAGGACGGTATGCCGCGAAACCACGTGATGAACATAGGCGACCGTGGTGTAGTTGCGCTGGTCGCGGATGTATTTGGCCAAGTCGTAACAGGGGCCAAAATCGCGCGACGACGCTTCCTCGCCATTGGGATTGAAATCAAAAATGATCTTGCTGATGACCCGGCCGTTTTTGCCCGACTTGGCTTCCTCGACCAGGTTGCGGACGCGGTTGGTCACTTCGCTGGTGATCGGATTGTTGACCGTGATAAACACGCCGTCGTCTGGGGGCGGGCCGTTTTGCCCTTGACCCAGCGCGGTGGAATCGACGCACAACCAAGCCAACAACAAGCAAGCAATGACCCGCTGGCGCGGAAACAGCGCGGTGGCAGCGGACATGATGATTCCTCCCGTCACGTCGGCCGACCCAATCGCGGCGGGCCGTGTAGGAATTATATCATCCCGCACGGTTCGCCGAATAAAAACCTTTGCGCGGAAGCGCCGGTCGGCACGAGATATTCGCCGCATGTAGTGTCATTCGCCGGAAATCGAATTCCCTTGCATCGATTGATTCGGTCTCGTACGCTACCAATTGAATGGATTGGCGCGGTTTTTTCGTCGCCGATCAAGCCTCCACCACGCGAATTACCCGAATCCGCAACAAGGAGACGCCATGTTGGCACGTTGGTATTTGCCGGCGTTATTCGCCGGAATTCTGATTCCTGCCGCCGCCCGGGCCGACGATCCCATGCCCAAGACCGCGCAGGAAAAGCTCGATGCATCCATCAAGCAGCTCGATCAAAAACTCACCCAGGTCCAAAACGACATTGCGGGCCTAGACGGCCGAATTCGGCGACTTGAATCGAACAGCGCCTCGGCAAACGAATTGATTGAAACGAACAAATCCATCGCCGACCTGCGCAAAGCCATCGATTCCCTGCGAAGCGATCTCGTGCGGACCTCGGCGAAACCGACGCCCGGCCACGAATCCATGCCGCCATATCAGGCCAATCGCCTGGCGACCGGATCGCTCCACGTGACCAACGAGTTCGCGTTTCCGCAAGATGTGCTGGTCAACGGCATCAACTATACGGTCGAGCCCGGGCAAGCGATTCAAGTCGCGTTGCCGGCCGGACCGTTTTCGTTTCAAGTGCTAAGCAAAGATGCGTTGCCGAGGACTCGAGAACTGGCGGGCGGAACCGTCTATACCGTGCGAATTCGCTGATAGGTCAGGAGCGCCGGCAGCCATGATCATCACGATTGACGGACCTGCCGGTTCAGGCAAGAGCAGCGCCGCCCGCGGACTCGCGCGGCGGCTCGGTTTCGACTTTCTCGACACCGGCGCGATGTACCGGGCCGTCGCGCTGGCGGTCATACGAGAAAAACTCGAGGAAACCAACCACGCCGCCATCGAGGCGCTGCTGGCCCATATTCATATCGAAATGCTTCCGGAGCGGGTATTGCTCAACGGCGAGGATGTAACCAGCGCGATCCGCACCCTCGAGGTTGCTCAGGCGGCGAGCCGGCTAGCGACGATTGCAGTCGTGCGCCGGTTTCTGGCGGCTCAGCAGCGCGCGATCGGCCAGGGCGCGACATCGTTAGCGAAGGCCGCGATCAGGGCACGGTGGTTTTTCCCGACGCCGGACTCAAGTTCTTTTTTAATGCCGATCGCGAGGAGCGAGCTCGCCGCCGATTGCTCGAATCGAAACAACGGGGCGACCTGACATCCACGCTCGAATCGATCCTCGCCGAGCAGGACCGACGCGACCTCCGCGATGCCAACCGCGATCACGATCCGATGGCGCCGGCATACAACGCGATTCAAATCGATACAACCCAACTAACACCCGAACAAGTCATTGACCGCCTGGAGATGGAAGTTCGCCGATGTCCGAGCGTCTCTTCAGTATCATCTACGCCCTGATTTACTATCCGCTCGGAATGATCTTCACGCTGACCAACGGCCTGCGCATCGAGGGTAGCCGTCGTGTCCCGCGAACCGGCCCCGTACTGCTCATCGCAAATCATCAAAGCTATCTCGATATCATTGTTTGCGGCGTGGCCAGCCCGCGGCAGGTTTACTTTCTCGCCCGCCAATCGCTGTGGAAAAGCCGGATTCTCGGCTGGATCATGGATCGCTTTGGCACCGTGCCGGTGGATACCGGCGGATTTGGACTGCGCTGGGCTCGAGGGGATTCTGAACCGATTAAAAGCCGGAAAAGTGGTCATGGTCTACCCGGAAGGAGAGCGCACTCGCACCGGGAAGCTCTCGGCGATCAAACCGGGAGTGTCGCTCTTGATCAAAAAGGCCAAATGCCCGATCGTGCCCATCGGCATCGCCGGTGCGTATCAGACGTGGCCGCGAAACCGGAATTCGGTCCGTTTCGCGCCGCCCTTCCTGAGATGGAATGATGCGCGAATCGCTCTGAGCGTGGGCGAACCACTCGATGCGCGCGATTGGCGTCTTTAAAGCGCGAGGAAATGCTCGCGGAGTTGCAACAAGCGCTGGAAGTGGTCGTAAAAAGAGCCGAGCGATTGCGGGCGGGCCGAAATTGATCGTGGCGGAAAGCAAGAAAATCTAGTCGTTGCTTGTGTTGGGGAACTCGCCCAATTCGCGTTTCTTGTCCAGGATTCGTTTCAGATTTCGCATGATCGCCGACATTTCCTTGTTATCGAGCCGTCCACCGAATTCCTCGACATCGTCGGGCGTGAATGCTTCTAACCACGTGCACATTGCGGCACATCGCTTGTAAAGCTTTGTCTCCGGATGTGGCGCGTTCGGCGGAGCTTGGTAGCGGAGCAGAACGCACTCGTCGTTGCTTTGGGTCAGGCCGTTCGGTACCTCACCGGTGATCGCGACTGCCACGAACGTCCCCAAGCGGACGATTTCGTCCGTGCGACTGACAATTACCCAGTCTCGGCGTTTTCGATTGGCGCCCTGCGGGTCGTTTCGCCTTGCTTTGATGATTTGGCCGAATTCGAGTCGCGGCACATTTCGCCCTCATCAGAAGCAATCGTCCGACTCCAATTCAGTCCATCGAGTCGGCGGTTGGCAAATTCTAGCAAGAGCAATCAAATCTTCATTCGAAATGTATTCCGGTTCGTCATTCCGTCGGCTTGCGTGCCCGTTCGATTCCGGCGCGATATCGCGCCCTTTCAACACCGTGATCGCAACCGGATACAACATTCCAGCTTCGGTTGCAGCACCAGCGAGACATGCTCGATAAGTTGTGGCAAGTTCCATGCTACTTACCCTGATTTTTGATTAGCTCAACCGCTTCATCCCGTGACATCATCCTCTCTTCGTCAATCGCTTTGCACTTGTCCAAGCCGAGTGTCCGAATAACTTCGGCCAGGCGAGCCATCAATTCGTTCGGAACGGCTAGCCGCACCTGTGCCTTCGCGACAGCCTTGGCATTTTTGATTTGTTCAATCAACTGTTCGCCTGATCCAACAAAGGGCGGCGGAACGATTTCGAAGAATGTGACGAAACACTCCAATTCGGCCTTTTGAACCATGACATAGTTTGAGTAGCGTGTGCTGAGATCTGGCGGAATATCGAATTCGATTGGAATGCCGACTTTTTCATCGGCCGGCTGTTTTTCAGCGTTTCCTGGTTCGCTCATTTGTCATCCCCGATATCAACGAACGCTACTGAATTCTGGGTCGCGCCGCAATTGAAATCTAGGCCAAGACTCGGAATTCACGAAATGCGTTCGACTTGATGTCGACTGACAACAAATTAGCACGTGCCGCGTAGGCCCCAAAGATCAACTTGAAATCACCCGTTCGCGTCCATGCCCACTTCACGGCGGAGTTTGCGAATCGCCTTGTACTTTTCGTCGCTGACGCGTTCGGGGCTCATGGTCAGGGCGTCGGCCACTTCCTGGACGCTGTAACCTTCGAGGCTCATCTGCATGATTCGGCGTTGGCGGTCGCTCAGGACTTCGTTGGCGGCCTTGTTCAACAGTTCGCGACGATCGGCCAATTCCACGCCATAACGATCGCGGCCGTCATTCACGTCCTGATTCAGCGGCGCCCACTTGCGGCTTCGCTGGCAGCGCTTTTTCACCGCGTCGATCGCCCGCACAAATTCGCGGCGTTCGTCGCTGTCCTGGGAAAGCACGCGCTCCCACTGCTCCAGCGGAATGCTCTTCATCAATCGGCACAATACCTCCTGGGTGCAATCGGACCAGGAATCGAGCGGCAACCGGGCATTCCGCCAACAGACGGTGCAATAACGGTGAATATCGGAAATTGCCTTATCGGATGTCGCAGCGGCAGAGGTGGCCGGAACGCCCATACCGACCGCGGCGGCGCCCAACATAACCGCGGCAAATGCCGCTCGCGACGACTTGCGACTGATTGAAGGCTTATTCATACTCGGATTTTCCACGCGGGCCTCCTGATTCGAACCCTCTTCCCGCATAGCGGACGTTGAGTTTCGCAAATCTCGCTCGTCGACTGATTTTTGCACGAAAAGAAAACCTCGTTCAATAATGCGGGCGCACTCATTAGATATATTACGCCGCCGGTACGGTTCATTTTGCGCCAAGTGTTGAAAAAAGCTAGTTTCTTCAGCGGCTCCTGATGCTCCCAACCCGATCGACTCAGCAGGCAAAAGGCGTCCAGTCCGGCCTGTTTTTGACCTCAAGCGGCGGCAAAAGCAGGTCCATTCTGAAGTCGAATTCACGCTTGATTCCGGGCCAAGGTGCATCAGGCTGCGGGCGGCAAACTGAAACGTGCGATTCATTGGCGGGAACGGCTGGATGGGCCAACGCCTGGAACAAGGCTTGTTCAGAACCGATCGGCTTCTTTCCTTCGGCAAAACCAGCTGTTCCGAAACCCAAAACCGCCGCCAAAGCGATAGCAAAACGCATGGCAAACGCTCGCCTGCTCATCTTCACTCCTCAGGTATAGTTTGAGCAGCGAACGATAACCGCTTTCCCTGAAACCGCAAGTCGAACCGCGGCGCGCCCGATAATAACCCTGTTTTTCAGTCTAGCAGATGGTATTTTTATGTCGTAAGCCATTTGGCATGGGGTATTTGTGGCTATTTATGAAATTGACGTTTTTCAAAAAGTGGGCGCGCTCATCGGACATACGATCCGATCGGCCCATTCTGCGTTGTAGCCATCCCGCGCTCAGTTTCAGCCGGAAAAAATGTAAGATGACAGATTCCGTCGTGCGCACACGCGGGAATGTGGCTGCCCTTACAACCTTCCAAGCGGCTCATTTCGGTCGAAACAGCTTTTGCAGGCTCTTTTCCATTTCCTGCCGCAGACCTTCGCTGGCAGCATCCTTGAGATGCTGAGCCATCAGCTTGCGAAGTTCTTTTTCGTCGATTCGCGGGCTGCTGATCGTGCCGCCGATCGGCAACTTAATGGTCTGGGCGCCTTTCGGAAGCTGGTTTTTGCCCAGCCACTTGGGTGGAATCGGCATCTCGGCAATCAACGCCAATGAGCCATCCAAGCCAACTGACCCGGTCGTTCGAACGGTCAATTCGCCCAGCGGCATGTCGAGGTTTTGATGATAAACCCGGCCATTGACCAGACGAAACGGAATGACATGCTCGCGCGGGATTTTCAGCACCGGCGGCGATTTCAGGAAGACGCTGAGTTCCTGGAGCAGCGGTCCCGCGCCGATCCGAGCCGAATGCAGCACGAAGCGACCCCAAATGTCGGCCTTGTCCGGATCGGAAATCGGAACCTGGCCACCTTCAATGATGAGCGAGATTTCGCCATCGGCGTCGCGGGCGCCGGCAAACGCCGGCGCGGCATAGCCCAGCAACGCCGAGCACATTTCCGGCGTGATTTTCGCCCGCTCGATTCCGGTCGCTTTGCCAAACGCCAGAATGGTTGGCGTCGGCTCGATCCGAATATAGGGCTCGAGTTTCAACTTGCCCTGGTTGAGCGTCGTTTCGATCGGCTGAATTCGGATCCACCCGTCGCCAAACATGCGAAGTTTCACCTCGGCGGCTCCCACCTGGCAGCCAAACACCTGCATGATTTGCCAGCCAAATCCGGCTTCGCCTTTCAGACCGGCGATCGGGTTGGGCGTCACGGTCGCCGGCGCGGTTGTCAGCCGCGGCGGCTTATTTGAAACCATGGATCCTTCGATCCGGAACGACTTGTGATCGCGGCCCGCGATTCGTGCATCCTTGCCAAGCAAACTTCTCAGTTGGGGCTCCCAGCGCTGCAGGTCGTATTGCAACTCGCCGGAAAGAGTTAAATCGCAGGTGCTGCTGAGTTTTTCAAGCCGGCCGGTCGCCGAACCGGTCAATGCCCGCGACTGCAGCGTGGCCGCGTCGAAACGAATTTGCTCGCCGTCCGAATCGATCTCGCCCTTGAATGAGAGCCGGACCAATGGCTCGCTCCATGTGGGTTTCGACGGTTCACCCACCACCAGCGAACGCACGCTCAAGTCCAGATTTCCGCCGACCTTGCCCAACTTGGTTTGAATTTCGAATGGCCCATCGAACGAACCCGCCAGCGGCTCCGAAGTCATGGGCGGCAACCAACGCTGGAGACGCCCGACCTGTCCTTCCACACGGCCGCGGCCCGAAACCGCCAGCGATTGGTCTTTCCCAAACTCCGCCACGAGATGAGCGAGTTTCACGACCATCGTCGGCGACGAAATTTTGGTTTCGGCCAACTCGATGCGTCCGGCGTCGCGGGCCCACTTCAGCGCGGTTGGTTCGACCGCGATTTGCGGTTCATCGATTTTCAGTCCGCGCCCTGAAAGCGAGCGGCCTTGATCGTCGCAGTGGCCGAGTCGGCCTCGATGAGTTGGGGAGTGATTCGAACGCGTGCCGAAGCGCTGGCCGCGCCGCCGACTTGCCAAGCGGCGGGCACCTCGACAAATTGGCCGATCCATCCCCGCCAGCGATTTAGATCGCCGCGAACGGCGGCCTTGAAATAGCCGCCGTTTGCAGCGCGGACATTCGGGATCGCCTCGAGCAGGTTCAGTTCAATTCCTTCGTTGCCGAGGGCGACCTGCATGGAGCCGCCATCAAGTCGATAGACGGAATCAGTTACTTGCCCGGCGCCGTCAAATCGAATCTCCGCTTTCGGCTCGCGAATCGTGGCGTCGCTGAGCGTCAACGCCAAATCCGCGACCTGACCGGTTCCTCGAAGCGTGAAGCGGTTCTTGGATTCTCGTTCGATGGTGAGAGTGCCGGTCGGCGCGACCGGCCGGCTGCGTGCCGCCAAGATCCACGAATTGGCCGACCTTGCGACCGAAAAGGCCCAGATCGAGCGTGCCGTCGACGGTGAGTTTTTCCTCGTCGCCCGACGCTTCCAGCCGGCCAAATTCCGACGTCGCCCGGAATTTGTCGATACGCGGCAGCGAGCCAGCGACCTGTGCCCGCAAACTCGACATCGATCGGGCTCTCCCAGGCAATCTCCTGGCTTTCGTGCTGGCCGTGCAAATTGGTGGCGAAGGCCTTGCCGGTCCAGACCACGGCGTCGGCCTGCGACGCGCTCTTGAGACTTAGCGACAGCCGGCCCGAGTCGATCCGCGTGCCCTTTTGCATGCGCAAAGTCCGGGGCAACATCGCCGCGATTCGAGCCAGATTGACCTCGCCGCGATCTCAACACCGGGTTGCCGCAAAAGCGCAAACGGATCATTTGATAAATCGAATTTGCCTGTGACACCAAGCTAACCCACGTCGCATTTGAGGTGGGTCTTCTCGGTGACAATCTTGCTGCCCTGGACGGACAGATTGCATGGAAGTTCGAGACTGGCCAGTCTTAACTCGTCGCCTGCCAACCGAGCATCGCGCAGGGCAAATTGCTTGGCCGTGACATTGCCCACCAGATGCAGGACCGGTGAATCCGGATTTTCGTCATTCCAGATGATCGCCAAATCGCCGTTCAGCAAGCCCTCGAATCGCAGCCCGGGTTCAAAACGTCGGAGGATGACGCCGATCGGGCCCGCGGCACAATCGCTGGCGTGAAACTCACCGCGAAATTGCGGCGACCGCCGCCGGTCCGCTCGGTCTCCCGCGCGATACTCCAAATTCATTTGCAGGCGACCGGCGGCATCACCCTCCGTCACTCGCCCGTCGCAGTCGATTCGAATCGGCTGTTGCCGATTGGGCGGCACAATGACCGATCCGGAAACGTCGTTCGCGGTCCAGGATCGATGCGAATCCTCGTCCTGCATGGTTACTTTGCCGTGCGCGAGCGGCGATCCTCAGACTGGTCCGGGTCGGCGAGTTCGAAGACGGCGTGTCGAGATATCTCGCCAAGCTCTGTTCAATGTTCGACTCGTTCGTCTCGCAATTCCAATTGATCACGGGTTCGTCAATCGAAATCGCGCCGAGGTCGTCGTGATCGATGGCGAGGCTGAACAACGACCGCGAAAGTCGCAGATTTGACGCCGAAGCGATCACCTGGCCCTTTTCGTCGCGGAGTTCCAATTCGCGCAGTTCGGGCGGCGACCACCAGGCCAAACTGGCGCCGCCGACATGGAGCGACCCGCGCAAGTCGCGGGTCAGCCGCTTGATGGCCATTCCCCGCAATGGCGTGTTGGCAACAATTTGCGGCAGGAAGACGACTAAGGCCCCAAGAACCAGCAGCAACAGGAAGAGTCGAATTGAAAATCGGCGATTTCGCGGGGGTTTGGCGGCCTGGGGGGCCGGGGAAGGCAGTTTTTCATCCATGTTCGCATCCTGCGTATTTGCCGCCGAACTCAGCGAGCATCTTCAATACCAGTGGCCCACGAAAAAATCTCCATGAAATCTTTATCGGCGGCGAAGGTTTGTAGAGAATTGCAAAAGGCGCAGTCGATTCAATTCAGCGAACTTCGTTAAATGGAACCATCGACACAAGTTGACCCAGCGGGCGAAAAGTTGTTGCCACGGTGGAAGTGGGATCGACTGGAGAGAATTCGAAATTCCGCGAAAGTTGGGAAATTCTTCCACATCGAAATCCGTCTGTGATTTGGGGGAGGTCATCTCCTCCGGGATTCTGAGCGGCGCAGGAGCCGGTTGTCATGCGGAACGTCATCGGCCTGATTCATCGGCTCGCGGAGCACAATCGACTGCAAATGTCGACGGATGACCAGTTGCTCGAGCGATTTTTCGACGGGCGGGACGAATCCGCGTTCGCCGATATTGTTGAGCGACACGGACCGATGGTATTTGGCGTATGTCTTGCGCGTGCTCGGCCGTCGGCAATCCGCGGAGGACGCGTTTCAGGCGACGTTTCTGACGCTTGCCCGCAAGGGCCAAAGCATCCGGCAACGCCGATCGCTGTCTTACTGGCTGTACCGGGTCGCCTATCGGGTGTCGCTGACGACGCGTTCGCGCATGAGCCGCCATCCCGAGCAGCCATTGGTGGACGAAGTGGCGGTGACCGAAGAGCACGACGCGGCCTGGCAAGAACTGCGCTCGGCCGTGGACGCCGAGTTACACCGCCTGCCGCCGCGCTATCGCGCCGTGATGATTCTCTGTGCCTTTGAGGGCAAGACCTACGACGAGGCGGCACGCGAACTTGGCTGCCCCAAGGGCACGGTGGCGATTCGTCTGCTTCGCGCGGGAAATGTTAAAACGCCGACTCGCCCGCCGCGGACTGCTGGCGGCCGCGGGCGGATTCGCGTCGCAGGCCGGGACGCCGGCCGCTCTCGCCGTCGTTCCGGCGGCCCTCGCGGCCCGACCGTCACCGCCGCCGGAGCGGTTATTTCCGGGATCACGGTTTCGACCGTAGTATCGCTGGCAGTCGCCGAACTCACCCGATCCGCATGCCGCGACATGTGGTATGAAAAGATCAAAAATCTGGCCATTGTGGTGCTGGCCGCGATTGGCGTCGCCGGAACCGGGGCGAGCGTTACGGCGCAGTCCAGATGGCTCGGGCCAAATCCACGCATCCGGGCGGCCAGACCCGCAGAGGCCTCGCCAGTTCGTGCCAACGCCTATCGGCCCCAACCTGGGGATACCATTTGGACCGACCAGGAAGGCAAGATCCGCTGGGTTACCAGGCCGGCGACGGTTGACGGCGACTCATCCAAAAAATCGCCATGACTCAGTTGACGCGGACTCCGAGTTCAAAGCCTGTCCAATGCTTTGTTGGCGACCAGCCAAGAAATGAGGCCGGCCGCACCGGCGATCAGAATTTCACCAAGCAATCCCCAAAGCATCCAGCGAAGCCCTATCACATTTCCGCCGTTCCAGATCGCGACCGGCACACCGAGAACCATCACGACGACGGGCAGCAGAAAGCGCAATGCTTGCACTTCCGAGCGACAACGAATCGACAGCAGCGTGCCGAGTCCGACGATGAGAATCATTCCCGCGATCACAAAGAAAGCGGCCGCGACCCCTAGCCGCCAATCGCGACTCGATGCCGAAGGCCGACCAAATCCCCGCAACTTCGATGGGCGCTAATAGCCAACCACGCTCCAAGACGGCTCGAATCTTGATTCGCAAGATTGACCGGCGATCGAGCGGCAAGGAGAACAAATTATCGATTGTCTTGCGGTGCCGTTCGCGAGCGATGGCGGCGGCCAGGCCAATGGCACAGGGCACCAAGTAAACGCCGCCGGCGAGCGTGCCGCCGACGAGCAGTAGGTGGCCGCCGTAGTCGATGGACTTCGTTCCGGAAATCGCGTCTGAAATCAGGATGCCCGCACCGAGAATGATCAGCCCCAACGCAGCCATAATGATCAACCACGACAAGGCCAGCGGCCGCCCATCTGGGCTGGTCCCTGTGTCGCGCCCGGAAACATATCGCTCTTTCCACAGCAACGGATTGGATTCCATGACGGGAGGCAATGGCGGCCGAAAGACTCGCATTTCGATTGGAATCGACCCGGGCGACAGCGCATCCAAGGGCCGATCGAAGGGTCCCCAGTCCGCCTCGGCATCGGCGTCATTCAAGCGCTGTGATTCGCCATCCGCCGATTCTTCTGCCGGTTTTGGCGTCGGAATCTGTCCGGAACCACTTGCCTGCACCGGCTGGCGAGGCGCGGCGGCCAGCGAAAAATCGGAACCTGAATTCCGAATTCCACGAATCGCGGATTGAAAGAAGAAAGCCGCGGCGGTGAGTTGGAGCAAGGCGTAGGCGATCGAGAATCCTGTTCGGGTCAGCCATGGGATGCCGGCGTCGACCGACCAATATAGGATCAGGAACGGATTGACGATGACGCCGAAAACTGCCAGCGCGGTCACCGCGTAAGCACGGATGAACGCCGGGCGGATGCCGGCGGTCGCACAGGCGGCCTCGACGCCGATCGCGGTGCACAAGGTGGCAGTGCTGAAGGTCAGGAATCCGCCGACAATCAAGAGATTGTCGTCGATGCTTCCATAGAGATTGACTGCACAAAGCAACGGCAGTGCCGCCGCGGCGCCCGCCAAGACAAACCCAAGCCGGCCCGTCGATTTGCCAAGGACCAGTTCGCGATCCGACAGCGGCGTTGTCAGCAGCATCTGCAGCGTGTCGCGTTCCTTTTCCTCCGCCACCGCGAGCGCGGCGTATCCCGGCATCATGACGACCACGCCCAACAAAACGGCCTCCAGGACGCAAAGCGTGAAAACGCTTCCAAATTCGCCGACATCGGGGATGGACAAGATCAGGTTCTTGCCCGAGAACAAGGAACTCACTTCCGTGTGGGTGAACCAAGCGATCGGGGTCAGGGAGAGCGCGAAAAATAGTAAGTACAAGACCAACTGGCGCACCCGGTGCACCTGACCGCGGCGGGCCAGGCGCACCAACTCCCAGGCAGCGAGCGGACCAATCAGTGGTTCGGCGAGCTTGCGAAGCTTCACGGATCGAACTCATCGTCAGAACGCGGTTTTGTCGACCAGAATACCACACGCGGCAATATGGTGTGAGACCTAAAATCGATCAGCCGCCCTGAATTCCAAGCTGCCTTCCCGGCAATGTATGCAAGTCCTGCTGCTACAATACCGCCGAGGTCCATTCATGCTGCAATGGTTGAGTTTGCTCGCTGACGACGCGCCCACCGCGGAGACGCGGCTCTTGAAGCAACTGCTGCGTGAGTCGCGCGAGTTTCCGGATTGGTCGACGGCGTTGCAACCGATTTTGGCGCGACTGCTGGGACAATTCCCCACGCGGCAGCCAATCGTCTGTCGCGTCCTCGATATGCCGGTTTTCAATGCGCTGGCGTTGCCGCACCGGACTATCGTGCTGTCGCGGTTGATGGTCGATTTCTGCCGCGATCGGACCGATCAGATGGCCTTCGTGGTCGCACACGAGGTCGCCCACATTCATCTTGGGCATGCTCGAAAGCGAGTCCTGGCCAATACCATGATGACCGTGGCGCCGCTCGCAAATCCACTCCTGGGCATCGGGCTTCGCATGCTCTTCGATCGCGCCTACACCCGCGAGCAAGAATTTGAGGCCGACAGTTACGCGGTTCGACTGTGCAGCCGCGCCGGCTACGCCGCGCAGCGCCTCGATTGCATTGCTCGAACGGCTCGCGGCAATGGATATGCCCCGGAACCTGGTTTCCGATATCCTGGGGACCCATCCGCCTGTAGCCGATCGAGTCCAGCAAATTGAAGGCGCGATTCGCACATTGCCGGGAAACCAACTGCCGCATTTCTAAAATTCAATCGAACTTTTCGCCGAGCAGGAAATGGCCGCCTTTTGGGCTCGGGTGAACCTGTGAGGCTTTCAATTTCGGCGCGGCCTTGTATGGGTTGTAAAGCGGGTCGCCAATTAGCGTGCACATCCAACTGGTGAGATTTAGGGTCCGGGCATAGCATTCGACCAACGTGTACTTGCCTGTGGCGAGGAAGCCAAAAAACTCTTCGGGCTTCGGAAAGCCGATCGTATACGGTTCGCCGACCGGCCCGAGCGTGGCGCAGAGCGCCTTTGAGCAGAATGTTCGGGCACCAGAGTTTCGAGTTTTTGCGTCGCAGCGAAACCGCCTCGGAACTGGCGAGATGCCAGGCCACGGCGCCTTTGACGAAGCCGCACGAATCGACAAAGTTGGCGTGCGAATACCAACCACAATAAAGGGCGCAGTCGGGGCAAGTTCCCGGTTTGAAAACAGCCGACTTGTTGTCGAGGATGACATCCATTTTGCCCTGGTTCTTGAGCAGGGCCGCCATCTCGCGCATGGATTCGTCGAAGCCGCCATAGCCATAGCCGGAATCGTTCTTGGGGTCGTAATGATTATCGCGGGCATCGACATAGACTTTGCCCTTGAGGCCGACTTTCTCGATTTCCACCGCGTCGTCAACCAGCCGCTTTGCAATTTCCGGCGTCGGCCCGTCGAGTCGAGCAGTCATCATCACCGGCGGCATGCTTCGCCCGATACTGCTCGGGGACCTGAAAATGCAACGGATTGATGACAAATCGCCGAAGCTCGTAATTCTCCCACCAGAGCAGCATCAGTTCGTTGTCAACCGCGGCCTGGCTCTCGGCGTGGGAAAGAAATCGCCGGCGGCGGTCGAGCCGCCGCTGTTCGGCTTGGGCGTTTTTGAGTTCATCGCGAATGCGAGCCAGTTCCGTCGCGGCGGGGGAATTGCCGTCCTTTGCCGCATCCGCCTGGAATTCTTTGATCTTGGCTTCCAATTGCTTTACCTTTTCCAGCGATTTCATTACCTCCGGCTGGATCCTCGCGAGTTCAGCCCTCTCCCGGGCGTTCGGCTCCGGTCCGCCGACGCGCAGCGGCACCCCGTAGACGCAGAGAAGCACCTTGATCTTGTTCTTGCGACCATTCAGCGCCGCCCGCACTGGGCCCACGATCTTCGCGTCGTAGTCTTTGCGGCTGATGTCCTCGGTCACCGGCAGGTCAAGCAGGATCAAGTTTTCCGGCGGCACTTTTCGCATCCGGCGAAAGTGCTCGGCTACCTCGATCGAGTCCGGCATGTTCTTGTTAGCGAGCAAAACGACCTCCGGCGGCTCGAGTGCAAACGCCGGCAAGCCGAAAAAAATCAGAACGAGAATGCTGAGCTGTGTCCGCTTCATGGATCAACTTCGCGATGAAATCGAACTCTGGCATGCGATGAGCGCCGGGAATCGAAACAAAAAATTCTTGGGCAGCGCAAATTCGGATGCCAAGTGTCGTATGATTTTATAAGTGAATTTCAATTGAATTGCTCTGGACGGATCGGAGCATTCCCGTTAAAAGGGCCGCGTGGAAATCGGACGAACCCGGGCCAGCGAGTAACCAAGAACGTAATGCCTACCTCGACCGAACTGGAGCCTCCCTGTAGTCGCACGACCCACCTAGAACAGACTCTTCGCCATTTCAGCCAACGCCTGATTGCCGCGCAACGATCGGTCCGCCCGCTCGAAGCGATCCAGTGGGACCAACAGATCGAGAGCCAGTTTTTGGCGAGCGCGGGCCGGGAGTTGCCGAAAATCACCCGCGAAGACTACCGGCCATTGCCGTTCGATCCTGCCCAAAAGCAAATGGAATTCGAGGACCTGGAACGCGACGTGGCGCGCGTGCTCGGCCCGCGCGAGGGATCGGGCCGCATCCTGGTGCGCATGTGCCAGGAATACGCCAACCTCGTCCGTCTGCTGGCCTACCGCGGGACCAAAACCTTTTGCACGATATCAACGCGGCTTTATGGCTCGGCGCTGAACGGGGCAGGCGATTCCCTGCTGCGGACCCTCGATGACGCCGAGCAGCGATTTCCCATCGGCACAGAGTCAACCGAGGCCACTCTGACATCGGAACAAACGATGGGGGAATTGGCGGGGCGACTCGATCAATTGTTCGCTCCGGATGAAATTCGCTTCAAGATTGTCGATCGCATCGCGGCGGACGCCGTCGCCGGCAGCGACTATCTGAAACTGCGAAAGGATGCTCAATACACGCCCGCCGACGTGCGCATGCTCGAAGTGCACGAGGGCTGGGTGCATCTCGGCACCAGTTTGAATGCCCGCCGGCAGGAAGCCTGCGCCTTTCTTTGCAAGGGGCCGCCGTCGTCGACGCGCACGCAGGAAGGTCTCGCGGTTTTCACCGAATTGAAAACCGGCGCGGCGACCACGAATCGCCTGAATCAATTGCGGCAGCGCGTGCTTGGCGTGCGGATGGCCGAGGAAGGCGCCGACTTTTGCGATGTCTATCGGTTTCTACACGCCTGTGAGCCCGACGATCGTGAATGCTATTATCGAACCGTTCGCATTTTCCGCGGCAGCCTGCCGAGCGGGGCCGGGCCATTCACCAAGGACCTCAGCTATGTCCAGGGGCTGGCGGCGGTGGCGAACGCCGCCGACAGGGACCCGCGTTTCAATTTACTATTCTGCGGCAAGACCGCGGTCGAGGATCTCGATTCGCTGGGTGAACTTTCCGATGCTGGACTGCTCGAACCGCCGCAGTTCGTTCCGCCGCCGTTCCGCGGCGATTGCCGGCACCGAGTCCAGACATCGCGCCGGCGAAAATCTGATGAATTCCCGCGGCGCCGGTTGTCCTGACTTTAGCGCATGACGTATGGTATCCGCATCTCCTCGGAGCCGCGCACCATGCGAAAAATTCTCATCGCCGCAGTCGTAGTCGCTTTGAGCTCGATCCCCGCCGCCGCGCAAGAAACGCCGAAGCCACAATTGGCGGTCCTCGTCGTCTTCGATCAGATGCGGGCCGATTATCTCGAGCGCTGGCGCGAACTTTTCGTATCGGACGGCTTTCGGCGCCTGCAATTCGAAGGCGCCTGGTTCAGCAACTGCGACTACCCCTACGCCATGACCGCGACCGGCCCCGGTCACGCCTCGGTGTTGTCGGGCTGTTCGCCTGATGTTCACGGAATCGTGGCGAATAACTGGTATGACCGCAAGGCGGCCGCTTCGGTCTACTGCGCGAGCTCTCCCCGATACGAACGAGTGCCGCCGCTGCCGAAGAAGATCGAACCGAATTCGACAACCCGGGAAGAATCAAACGCTGCGACCGAAAAGAAACCAAAAGGATTTGGCGCACCGGAGCGAATGCTCGCGCCCACGCTTGGCGACGTGGTGAAGGATGCGACGCACGGTCGCGGCAAAGTGATCGCGCTATCGCTCAAAGATCGATCCGCGGTTTTACCCGCCGGCAAACATCCCGACGGTTGCTTTTGGTTTGATAAAGGCCAGTTTTGCACGTCCACCTACTACTCCGATCACCTTCCGGCGTGGGTCGCCAAATTCAACGCCGAGCGTTCGTACGATCGTTGGTTTGGCAAAACCTGGGAGCGGCTGCGGTCCGATGTGGACTACTCGCAATATAGCGGGCCTGACCAAATGTCCGGCGAGGGAAAAGGCAGCAACCAGGGCGTGACGTTTCCGCACCCGATGGGCAAGACGACGAAGCTCGGATCGGAGTATTATGCCGCCCTCGCCAATTCGCCGTATGGAAACAACGTCCTGCTCGACCTTGCCTTTCGAGCCATTGAAGCGGAAAAGCTCGGCCGACGCGATGCCGTTGACCTGCTCGTCATCAGTTTTTCCAGCAACGATTTGATCGGGCACTGCTGGGGACCGGATTCGCAGGAGGTCATGGACGTAACCCTGCGATCGGACTTGATCGTTCGCGACCTGCTCAAGTTCCTCGATTCAGAAGTTGGAAAAGGCCGCTATGCATTGGGCGTCACGGCGGATCATGGCGTTTGCCCGGTTCCGGAAGTCGCCCGAATCGAGGGACTACCGGGCGAACGAATCACTCCGCTCGGCATGATCGGGCAGGCCGAACAATACCTGCGGAAAATCTTTGACAAAAAAGCGGGGCTAAAATCGCGATGGATCGAGTCGGCCGGCGAAGGCGGCATTTATTTGAACCGCAGGCTCATTGCGGCTCGCAGTCTGAATCTCGACGACGTGGCCAAGGAATTGGCGAAATGGCTCGCCTCGCGGCCGGCGATCCAGTCGGCGTACACTCAGCGCGATCTGCTAACCGCCTGGCCCGGCGACGCGATCCAGAACCGCGTGCGTAAATCGTTCCGGGCCGACCGCAATGGCGACGTGATTGCAATCCCAAAACCCTATCGCTTGATCTCTAGTGTGAAATACGGCACGACTCACGGCACGCCGCATCCCTATGACACGCACGTGCCGCTTTTGGCGTTCGGACCAGGGATTTGTCCGGGCAAGAAACTGCAAGCCGTGACGCCCCAGGCGATCGCGGCGATTCTCGCGCACGCGATTGGCGTGCCCGCGCCGGAGAAGGCCGAGGCTCAGGTTCCAAGTGGTTTGTTTACGAAGTGAACGAAGTGCCGTGGGCGGGACTTGAACCCGCACTCCCTTTCGGGAACACGCCCCTCAAACGTGTGTGTCTGCCATTCCACCACCACGGCGATTCATTTTGGTAAATATCACCATAGTGAGAAGATAGGGGCGTGTTCAAGACCCGTTCGATTCGATTTCTCATCCATGATGCGGCTGCGAATGTCCCTTGGTCAGGCGCGTTCTATGTGAGCATGTGTAAGGGCGCCACACCGCCGCGCCGCGACACCATATCTGTCATCTTACGCTTTTCCAGGCCAAAACGCGTTCTTTGCCCCGTATCGGCGAGTCACCGATGAATAAGAACCGGTCAACCGGATTGCGATTTAGAGGTCCGCGGGCTCCGGGCGACGTGCTTCCCATGCCTCGTCCTGGGCCAGTTCCAGTTGCCGCCAAAACTCCTCGACGTGCGCCCGACTTGCCTCGGGAAGCGAGCCACGAGCGTAAGCCAGACGGGCATAAAGCCCTGACAGCCTCGGGGCATCATTCTCCAGCGATTCGTATTCCTTGGCCAGCCGGGCCGCGAATTCGAGCGGCGTCTCCTCCGGTTTGCGGCCCTGCTCGTGCTCCCAGGCCCAGGCTTCCAAGGCCGCAAAACTATACTTGACCAACTCGGCCGGCGAGCGACGCCGCGCCTCGCCCGACTCGAATGGATTTTGAAACGACGAGAATGGCTGGGGCGACCGCACCACGTCATCAAACTCCTCGACCACTTCGGACTCCCGTTCAACAACAGTACCGCCGAACAAACGCGCCGAGAAGTTGTTAAGGAAATCGAGCATTTGTCTGGCCCAGGAACTGAAATTGGCCAGGAATTTCAAACCATGCCGCAAGATGAAATAGCCGACCGCCAACGCCAGCAACGCGAACACGACCCACTTGATGATCGTGCCGACCTTGCCGAGGCTGCCGCTGAAAGGCCCCTTCGACGAAAAGCTTCGTGGCGACCGGCTAGGTCTTGAGCTTCGACCGCCGCTTGACGATGTTTTTTGATTGCCACTTTTCTTGTTCTCGTTTTGCTGCGACTGCGGCTCGTTCTTTTTGCCGCCGTCGTTTTGGTTCTTCTCGCCGGGTTTTCCTTTCTGGCCCTTGTTCTGATCGCCGCCCGACTTGTTGCCGGTCTGATCGCTCTTGCCCGATTGGTTCCCCTTGCCTTTGTTCTCGCCCTGACCTTTCGAGGCGTCGTCCTGGCCCTTGCCTTTGCCGCCTTCGTCGCTCTTGCCCTCGGCGGAGTTCTTCGATTGCGACTTATCGGACGATTGTTCGCCGCTGGCGCCGTCGCCCTTGCCCTTGCCGTCGGGATTCTGCGCATTGTCTGAGGCGCCGCGTTCTTTCGAACCCAAGGTGTTCGACACATCGATCAACGCTGTTTCCGAATTGGGCCGCGGCAAGATCGCGGCGATCACCAAAAAAGCGAGTATGATCGAAGAGCCGATTCCAAGCCAGATGCCGGCCATGCGCGCGGGGATTTCGAGATTGCGCTGCTTGAGATATCGCCGCAGGCCGAGAAAGCTCGTGGTCATCATCAGGCCGAGGCCGCTGCCGACGTAAATGGCCATCAGCCAGAACGTGAAATGGCGGCTCGATTCTTCTTCCGGCGGGATCAACGCCTGCCCGAGCCCAAAGATCGGCAGCGCGGCGAACGAAAAGTAAACCACCCAGACGCCTGGCGTGTGCGGCCGCTGGTCCTGGGCTTTGCGATAGCGCAGATATCGTTGCACCCAACCGACCGGGCCAGGCTCGACTGGTTTTTCCTTCTCGACCGCCGGTTTGGCCGATTCGGGTTCGCTCCATTCGGGCGGCCGTTCGAGATGATCCAGCCCCGCGGCTTCCAAAACGCTCCGATCGGAGGCATCGCGTTTGTCATCGATAAAGGTGCAGTCCCAGGTCAGTTTTCGAGCGCACCACCAGACGAGCACGAGCAAGCCGATGTTGACGATTGGGCCCAATTGTTCGAGCCAGCCGGGCGGAAATTCGACGAAGCGAAGCATGGCGAGAAAGGCGGCGAATCCGAGGACGACGCCGTAAAGCGCCGCCTTGGCGTCGCCCATCTCGATGGAAATGCGAGCGACGAGAACCGATCCGAAAACAAAGAAGAAAAAGGTCCAGCGCAAGCGGCCGGCGTATTCGCCGCCGTAGATGACTTCGACGAGAAAAAAAATCAGGCTCCCGACCAGGGCCATGATCAACGCCGGGCTGATCGCCATGCCGATCATATCCGCCAAGCCGGGAGCTTCCTTCTTCGATGCCATGGACGGCCGCCTCGGGGTGATGACACAGGTATTGTCCACCGAGGCCCGCGCGTCCGTCAAGATGTTTGTTCGGCCGATTTCTTGCTGGCGGCGATCAATTGGACTGCGTAATCTTTTGACTATCACCGAGGAAAACGTCATGAGATGGTATTTCACCTTATTTTCACTCGTCATCGCCGGAGTCGCCGCGGCCGACAAACCGGCGATGCTTTCGCCCAAAGAAATCGCCGACGGTCAAATCATGCTCTTCGATGGCGCGACGACCTTCGGCTGGAATGTGGAAGGCGATGCCAAGATCGCCGACGGCGTCTTGAAACTGGGTGGGCCAAAGACCACGACCATCACCACCACGTCGGAGTTTCCGCGCGGCGAAATCACCTGGTCGTTTCGAAATGGCGGCTTGAACCAGACGACCATGACCTGGCGCGGCGAGGAACGCAAGCTTTCCGCCACGAACAACAACAAATGGGTCGAGGAAACCTACGAACCCGGATCGCTTGGCTGCTCCGCGATCCGAATCACCGTGCCGCCCGGCAGTCAACTCGAGATTCGCTCGTTCAAGTTTCATCCGATTCTGTTGGAACCGCTTTTCAACGGCGGCGACCTGAAAGGCTGGAAGCAATTTCACGGTGACGAGAAGCGAGCTAAATCGAAGTTTCGCGTCACAAACGAGGGCTGGTTGAACGTAAAAAATGGCCCAGGCGATTTGCAAACCGAGAAGCAGTTCGACGATTTTCTGCTCCAACTCGAATGCATCAGCAACGGTCGAGGACTGAATAGCGGCGTCTTCTTCCGCGCCATCCCCGGACAATATCAAAACGGCTACGAAATGCAGATTCAAAACGGCTTCAAGAACAACAATCGCGGCAAACCGAGCGACTTCGGCACCGGCGCGATCTATCGCCGGCAACCGGCCCGCAAGGTCGTGTCCAACGATTTCGAATGGTTTGCCATGACGCTAATCGCGCGCGGGAATCACATGGCAACTTGGGTCAACGGCTATCAGGTGACCGACTTCACCGACAAACGGCCCGCCAACGAGAACCCGCGAAATGGCAGCAAAACGGGCAAGGGGGCCATCAGCATTCAGGGGCACGACCCAACGACGAATCTGAGTTTTCGCAACATTCGGATCGCGGAGATTCCAAAGAAATAAACCACGAAACACACGGCGCGGCCCAGCCGCAACCAGGATCGGATCGCAACGGCACAAATCCGTGCAGAAAACTGAACTCGAGTGTTGTTGCCCGTCGAATCGTCGTTGCGTGGTGACGCCAGGTGTTGGTTCTTGCAACCTCTGGGGGAATGCCACACCGTTCGAAAAGAGAAATAAGGAAAGCAGGAATGCAGGAATCAAACCCGGTTTGATTCCTGCTTTCCTTATCTTTCTGATTTTCTTCGTCTGGCGCGAAGATTCTGAACATCAGGAACACGAAAAACACGAAGGGAAGACAGAACAAACTCCGTCTTCGTTTCGTGAGGCTCGTGTGTTTCGTGGTTCTTACGCTTTGCCCAACGACTCGGGAACCTCATCCTTCATTTCATCGAACCACTCATGCTTGAATTGGATCCGCTCGTGTTTCGCCATGGCGATATTCGCTGTGAGTGCGATGATCGCGTCGGCCATGGCGATTTTGCCGTGGCATCGCGGCAATCGCTGCCGATAGTTCCCGTCTGAACCTTTCTCATAGCCGACCTTTGGATCCCACTGGCGGATGCAGAAGGCAAAGTCTTCCATTTCCTCGCGATAGCCACGGCTCACCTCGGCGGTGGAACTGCCGGCGGGCGCGGCGGAAGGTCCCGCGGCGGCGCTGGCGCCGAGTAGCCCGTGCCGCCCGAATCGAGCACCGGTTTGCCCGCGGCACTGGTGGAGACGCTGACGGTCGTGCCGCGCGCTGGGCCCTTCTTTTGAGTGGAATCGTTTTCGGGGAACAACATTACATGCTGTTCCTTGTCGGTGATCAGGGTTCCGCGCGAGCCGACGATGGTCTCGCCGTACGGCTCAAAACCGTTGGTGTTGACGGACGTGTAGGTAACGACGACGATGTCGTCCTTGTCGTTTCCTTTTTCGGCGCCCAGCGGATGCTTCCGACCGGGGAATTCGAAGGTGACGAAGATGGAATCGTCGGATTCGCGATCATTCTTGCCGGGACCATAAAAGAACTTGCCGCCGATGCCCTGCACCGCCAGCGGATGCACCTTGCCGAGGAAGATGCTGCAGGCGTCGAGCTGATGGCTGCCGAGTTCGGCCATGAGGCCGCCGCCGGTGCGGTCGTAGAGCCGCCAGCGAACGAGTTCCTCGATGCTCTTATAGGTGGGGCCGCCCTGGTAGCTACCAAGCTTATCTTTGAGTTCCTGGTAATCGATGTCGTAAATCGGCTGGCACCAGCTATCGCGAATTTGCGGCCGCGAATTTGGAATGTCGGCGATCTTTGGATCTTTAGGATTCTCGTGCCAAGGCCAGGAATTGTTGCGATGCCACAGAGCGCGAATGTGCCGAATATCGCCCAGGATGCCCGATTCCACGATGTCGTTGGCGTTGGCATACAGCAGGCTGTAGTGCCGTTGATGCCCGACGCAGAGGATGCTGCCGGTCTCCTTTGCCTTTTTGATCATTGACTTGCAATCCCCGACAGTGCGTGCCATGAGCTTCTCGCTCATCACGTGGATTGGCTTGCCTCGCTCCTTGCCGATTTCCATGCAACGAATGGCGATCGGGGCATGGCTGACCAACGGCGTGGCAATCACTACCGCTTCGATCTCCGGGTTCTCCTTGAGCATCTGCTCATAGTTACGATATGGCTTGATGTTATTGGCCTTGCTGCCGTAGACCTTGCGAAAGCCCTTGCGGAATTTCATGTTCTTGGGATCGCCATCGAAGATTCGGCCGCTGTGCTTGCCGTCGGAGCGGATATCGAGATTGAATGGCCGCAGGTCGCTGACGGCGATGAACTCGATGAACTCCGGATTGTGTTGGCCGACGAGAACGCCGCCCTCGTCGCCGGCGCCGATCAGAGCCGTCTTGACCGGCTTGCCATTCAAGGCCTGGTAGCCGAAATACATCGCCGGCGTCACCACGGCGGTCGCCCCGGCAGCCGCCGCGACTCCTTTCAAGAATCGCCGCCGCGTCATTCCATCGGCCGCGCGTGCGAAATTTTCCTGACCCAGTTGCCGTTCTTCCGGGGTAAAATGGATCGCCATTCGTGCATCTCCCGTAAAGCGTGAAGCCGCGGATTTTTATTCTTCCACTTTCTTTTTTCGAAACGGATTCAATGACTTGATCAATGCGTCAACGCCGAACCACTGGCCGCTGGGAATGCAGGCCAGCATGAGCAGCGCCGTCATCTCAATGACATTCTTGCTGATGAGCAAGTAATTCCCCTCGGAATTGGGCGGCGCCGGCAGCCATGGCAGCGCCGGCCAAGTCAAAATCGTCGTCAGCAGGAAAAGCGCGCCCACGAGTGCTGAGGTGCGTGAAAACAGACCAAACAGCAGCCCAATGCCGACCAGAATCAGCAGCCAGGGGGTCGTGGCGTCGAGGTATCGAATCAGCCAATGCTTCGGCGCCGGGGGGACCGGGCCGAGTCCCTTCTGCTCGTCGGAAAGACTTGCGGCGTCCGCCAACGATTTCTTCATTTGTTCGGTCCGGCCGTCGACGAGCTTCTGCAACTCGTTGCGAAGCGCGGCGACCTCGGCTCGCACCGAGCCTCGCGATGCCTTGTCGACATCATGGCCCATCGAATATCGCCGCCCCCCCAGCAAATCGCGATATTCCTGAACCTTCCGGCGGTACTCGTCGACCCGCTCCGAGATTGTCAAATTTACATCATAGGTTCCATCCGTGTAGTTGCGTTTGAACGTCGCCGGGCGGTCGACGTCGTTCCAGAGACCCGAAATGGCCCAAGCCACAGTTCCCGGCCGAACGGTGAACCACAGTGCGGTTTGTTGCTTTTGTTCGTCGAGTGCTGCCTTGGCGTCTTGTTGTTGTTGCGGGCTGAGTTGATAGTGATTGGCAAAGCGGGCAAAGTAGTTGTCCCAATCCTGTTCGAGCGCGGCGGGCATCTGAGGACTGTTCGCGTCGCCGCGAATCGCCATTCGAGCGAGGGCCAAATCGTCGGTGTCGCCGATTTTGGAACGAACCAACTTCGCCATGGGGCCGGTGCCCTCGCGAAAGAATCCTTCGCTGGTGAATGGCTTGGGATTGACCTCGGCAACGCCGACGCGAATCGATCGTTCCTTTTCGTAGCCCTCGACGAAGAAATGCCAGCCGATGGCCATTCGCAGCAGGACCAGAAACACTAATGCGAGTCGTTCTCTCATGGAAGCGATCTCTTCCCGGGCGATCCGGGGGCTAAGTGTTCAAATTGATGGCGACCAGTTTGGCAGCGTCGCCCGCGGGCAACAAAATGGCCGCGATTTCCGGGCGGGTCTGGCAGTAAAGCCGGGTCTTCTCGACGCCGAGCACATAGAAGGCGGTGGCCAGCGCGTCGGCGTGGGCGGCGGACGGCGCGATCGCGGAGGCGCTGGCGATTCCCTCGGCCGGTCGGCCGGTGCGCGGATCGAGTAAATGTCCGAACTTGCGTCTGTTGTAGTCGAAATGTTGGTGAGTGGCCGCAGAAGTGCCCAGCGCTTGGTCTCGCAAATGCACTGTCGCAATGCGTTTGGACTCGTCCCACGGATGACGAATGCCGACCGGCCAACCTTTTGGATCACTCGGTTGGCCGCCGATGGCGAACACGCTGCTGCCGCCGCCGTGCAACAACGCGGAGCGTACGCCGTGTTGACGAATCAATTCCGCGCATCGGTCGAGTGCATACCCTTTGCCGATGCTGCCCAGATTGATCTCGACGCCGGGCTTGCGAAATCGAACCGATTTGTCGTCGGGATTCAATTCGACATGGCGCATGCCGACGCGGTCGATCGCTTCCTGGCGCTCCGCCGGCGTGGGAACCCTGCCCTGCCGACGAAAAAAGCCCCAGGCCTTGATGAGCGGACCGGCGGTCACGTCGAAAGCACCCCAGGTTTCGTTCGTGAGTTTTGCGGCCAATTGCAACAACCCAAACAACCGCTCTTCAACCGCAACCGCCTCGGTCTGCGCTCGCCGATTCAATTCAGAAACTTCGCTTTCGTCGCGATAGATGGTCATCTGCGATTCAAGTTCATCGATTCGGTCGAGCGCCTCATTGGCGATTTCGGTTGCGCCGGGTTCGCCGTAGGGAATCAGCAATTCGAAAAGGGTCGCCATGGCGCGGCGAGAAAAGCGGAGCATCGAGACATCGGCCGGTCCATCAGGAATTGGTTCGTGGAGCGCAATCCACGGCGCGAGAACATGTCCCGCCGTTTGTGCCAGGGATTCGGTATCAAGAAATTGACGACGATGCATATCGGCATTCGGCGGCTGGACTTGGACCGTTCGCCAGTCGCCGGTCGCGCTCAGGCCGAATCATTGATGTCGTGGATCATCGGCTCGAGATACTTGGTGTTGCGTTCGACCGCGAGGACGATGGTGCGTTCCTCGACCCCGTCACTCGAAGCGGCCACCGCGGGGATGATCTGCCGGCTGTCGGGCAGGCTGAAGCGCATGGTGAAGGTGCCGTCTGGCCGCATTTTCACCGGCTCGCCCTGAAGCGTGACGCGGGCGTCGGGCGAAGTTTCGCCGTAGACGATCAGCTCCGCATCCAATTTGAACCAGAATTTGCGGGCCTTCTCGGGCGCGATGGCGCCGGAACCAAAGCTGCTCACCGCCGGCGATCCCAACGGCCGACGCAGCCGTTCCTCGAACAGTTGCTTGAGTTCGAGGCTGCTGGCGGTGTTCGGATCGAAGCCCGTGGACATCGCGTAAATTCGATCGGCCTGTTTGGGATCGATGTCGGACCAGTTTTCATCAAGTGTGTCGCTGACATTCGCCCGCGGCGTGCTTACCACGTTCGAACGCGAGACGCAATAAAACTGTCCGCGGCGGGAAATGTATCCGACGTCGACACGATAGGACCTCGGCGGCTGTTGCACCTCGATGTACCAGTTCTGGCACCCGCCATGAATTTCGATGTCGCGGAGCGTCGCTTCCGACGTGCTCGTGGTGTCGTGGGCGCTCACATCGACGACGCGGAGAATCGGCTTGGCCGTGTGCCAGTCCTGGCCCAGCGCAGCCTCAGCACGCTGGATCGACTGATGCGTGAGTTCCCAGTAGGCGTGGAGCCAATACGGGTCGCGAACCATGACCACGATGCGATCCTTGCCGTAACCCGCCGGCAAGCTCATCGGAACCTTTGCGGAAAGATCCTTGGGCGGCACGCCCATATCGAATTTGGCCCGCTCGATCGCCTCTTCGGGGGTGGTGAACCCGCCGGAACCCGAACCGAGAGCGGTGTCGTGCGCCGCGGACTTCTGAGGTTTGTGTTTGCCGTTTACCGAAACCGATTTGATCGCTCTGGGAGCGACCGTCGCCGCGATTTTGGCCGGCGACTTCTTCGTTTTCAGTTTGGGCTCTTTCGCCGGTTGTTTGAGAAGTTTTTCGACGAGATCGTCTTTCTTCAATTCGTGCCAGCCGACAATCTCCCGCTTACGCGCCAGCTCGGCCAATTCTTTTCGAGAAAGTGCTTGCAATCGGTCGCGGGTCATGCGATGCTCTCCGACGCGACCCGAAAGACGCGTCTGGCTTTTCGGAAAAGCATCCGTGCCGGCGTTGCCCGTCAATCCTGACTGGGGGTTACGTTTGTCCGCCGAAGTCGAGCCGAGACCAGCCTAGCCTCGACCTCGGTCGATTATAGGCGAGAGGAGTTCGCCAACTCAAACCAATCGTTGGTCGATTGTCCGTCCGACGAGTGTCGTTTGGCAAGCCTTGCCGGTTTTTTATCCAGGGCAAATAAAACCGTCTGGGCGTAAGTCTAGTTCGCGCTGGCTAGGGGGATACCAACCGCGTCGAGTTTGTCGCCCCCTCGTTTGATTGATAGATATCTTAAAAATCATTGAATGGTATGTCAATGTGACTTACGCACCCGCCGGTCTTAATTGCTTTCCCGCAACGGATTTGTCGCGGGCTCATGAATGCAGCTCGCGAAATCGGTTGGCGTTTGACCGCCCCAATTTTCCGGCTTGACGCGGCGTCCCTTTGACTCATCGATTCGTGGCGAAAATGAAGCCTGTCAACCCATGTGCAGCTCATTGTAACTTGTTGTCCAGCAGCCACTTTAATAACTTCGTGAAAAAATTCACAAATATGGGTTGACTTTGCATTGACCGGTTCCAGAATAGCCAAGCAGTTAAGAGTTGCCTTTATGCCGGAACAAGGGCCCAAGCCTCGGGAAATGGGCTACTTGATCGCGATCGGCCAAGTCGGCCTTGAAATGGTCGTGCCGATTGGATTGGGTGTCGCGCTCGATGTTTGGTTGAAGACGCTGCCGTGGATTACGGTCGCGGCGGTGGTGCTTGGGCTGGTTGGCGGCATGGCTCACTTGATGTCTTTGCTGAAACAATTGGATCAGGCCGAGAATTCGGAATCCCCGAACTCTCCTCGGGAACCGCAGTGACTCGCACGCTCGCATACTTTCTCGCTGGGGCCTTTGCCGGCTGGTTGGTTCTCGCCGACGCAGGCTACGCACTTCAAGGCGTCTACGGCCTGATTTGCGCCGGCGTGGTCGGCCCGCTCTGCATCGTTCCCACGACGGTGTCGCTGATCATGGCCCTGTGGTCCAGCCATCGATCCGGTTCCGAGCAGTTAATGGCGATCATCGGCGGCATGGGCGTCCGCATGGCGGTTGTCCTCGGCCTCAGTCTGCTGATCTTTATGAGCATCCCGCAGTTCCGGGTGGACAAGAAGCACGAATTGACGTTTTGGGGCTTTGTGCTGGTCGGCTATCTCGCGACGCTCGCCTGGGAAACGGTCCTGGCGGCCCGGAATCAAAACGGGGCTGAGTCATCCACGTCGCAGGTGGAGGGCTGAAATGCTATTTGCCGCGCTAAACCCGTTCGAACATGTCCTCGACACGCGCCATTGGCACTTTTTCGAGACGGCCGGATGGGAGATTACGCTGCCGTGGCCGTTCAGCAAATTCATCGTGCTGGAACTCATCGCCGCGGCCTTGATCGCATTCTTTTTCATCCGGCTCGCCAGGCGGGTGAAAAACGGCGAGCCGCCTCGCGGCTGGGGATGGAATTCACTCGAAGTCCTGCTGACCTTTGTCCGCGAAGAAGTCGCTCGCCCGACGGTCGGCGACCACGACACCGACAAATATACGCCATTCCTGTGGACGGCCTTCCTCTTCATCCTGGTGAACAACCTGATGGGGATCTTTCCGTTCATGGGCTCGGCCACGGGCAGCTTATGGGTGACGGGCGGTCTTGCGGTGTGTGCGTTCTTCGTGATTCACGGCGCCGCCGTCGCCAAGCACGGCCCGGCCCATTACATTCAGTCCTATTATCCCCATATCGATGCCCCGGGCGGCATGTTCATCGGCTTGTTCATCGCGGGCATCGAAGTCTTCGGCCACTTGATCAAGGCCTTCGTGCTGGCCGTGCGTCTCTTTGCGAATATCTTCGCGGGCCACACCGTCCTCGCGGTCATTTTGGCATTCATCGTGCTCGCCCGGAACACGCATGGAATCCTCTTCTGGCCGATCAGCTTCGGGAGCGTGTTGTTCATTGTTTCGTTGAGCCTGTTGGAAATCTTTGTCGCCTTCCTCCAGGCATACGTGTTCGTTTTCTTGACCGCGATCTTTCTTGGCATGACTCTGCATCCCGAGCACTAATCGGAATGCGCTACTTTTTGGAACCGGTTGGACTCTAATTTCACGGAGAACGCAATCCCATGAAAGCCTTGAAACTGCTTAGCTTCGTTTTCGTCTTGACGTTGCTGATGGCCTCGCCGGCCTTCGCTCAAGGCGCCCTTTTGGAAGGCAAGGCGGGTGGCGCCGGCTTCGGCGTGGCCCTGGCGATCATCGGCGCCGGCTACGGCTTCGGGAAAATCGGCTCCGCTGCCCTGGAAAGCATGGCCCGGCAGCCGGAAGTCTCGAAAGATGTTCGCGGCTCGATGATCGTGATTGCAGCGCTTCTCGAAGGCGCGACATTCTTCGGATTGCTGATTTGTCTGCTCTGTCTGGTGCTCTGATCGTTCGCCGGCAGCCGCGGGGCTAATTCATCGAGGTGTTCGATGCGACTGTTTTCAATATTGCTATGCGGTCTGATCGCCGCTCTGCCCATCGCCTGGTCTGCCACGGCCTTTGCGGCCCCCGCCGCCGCGGACACGCAAAATCACGCGGGCGAGCGGGTGGTCATGATCGGGACGATCCATGAAGCCAACGGAAAGGAAATTGAACGCGAGTTCGATCTCTCGAATCCCCAGCAGGCCAACGAATTGAAGGAGTTGATCGACTCCGGCCGCGTGGTCGAACTAAAAAAGCGCGAAAAACCCGACTTGTTTCTCATCAAACGCTGGGATCTGGGCCTTTGGTCGATCGTGATCTTCGTCGCGCTCTACTTCGTGCTGGCGAAATTCGCTTGGAAGCCGATGATCGAGGGCCTGAACAAACGCGAGGAGAATATTCGCGGGGCGCTGGAGCAGGCGGAGCGGACGCGCAAGGAGGCGATGGAACTGCAATCGCAATTGGACGCGAAGATGAAGGCCGCGGGAGGGGAAATTGCCAGGATGATGGACGAGGCCCGCCGCGACGGTCAGCGCTTGAAAGACGATTTGGTGACCGACGCCAAGGCCGAAATCCAATCCGAGCGCGATCGACTACACCGGGAAATCGACACGGCCAAGGATCAGGCTCTGCAGGAAATCTGGCAGCAAGCCGTCACGCTGGCCACCACGATCTCGACCAAGGCGATTCGCCGCAACCTCACGGCGGAGGACCACCGCCGGCTCCTGGATGAGACGTTGGCGGAATTGAAAATGTCCGGCGGCGGGCATCGCTATTCGTGAGGGAATTGACATGGCCGCGGCGAGTGACGCCAGACACGAGACCATTTTCGACGTGGGCAGCCAGCAGGTTGGCCGCGTCTACGCGGAAGCTCTGCTCAGCGCCGCCTCGAAACAGAACAAGGCGGAAACCATCCAGGACCAACTTGATTCGTTGGTCGATGATCTATTTGCCGCCAGTCCCGAATTTGAACGATTCTTGGCCAGCGGCGCGATCCGCCGTCACGCCAAGAAGGAAATGATCGAATCGACTTTGGAAGGGAAAGCCGACCCGCTGTTCGTCAATTTCCTGATGGTTTTGAACGACAACGACCGGCTCAACGCGATTCGACCGATCCGGGCCGCCTATCGCGAGCGATACGACCGCCGGCAGCGCCGCATTCGCGTCAAGGTTCGTGCCGCCGCGCCGCTTGACTCGGATCAGCAACTGCGCTTGACAAGCGAACTAAACGAGGAATTCAAACTCGACCCGATTTTGGATATCCGCATCGATCCCGAGCTGCTCGGCGGCATGATTGTGCAAGTCGGCGACTTGGTCTTCGATGGAACGGTGCGAACGAGACTGGATCGTTTGCGCAACCAATTGATGGTGAGAAGCAGTCATGAGATTCAAAGCCAACGAAATCGCTTCAGTTCTTGACCAACAGATCACCGCCTACCGCGATCGTTTGGAATCGCGGGAGACCGGCCGGGTGCTGGAAATCGGCGACGGCATCGCTCGCTGTTACGGCCTCGCCGGCGTGATGGCCGGCGAAATGGTCGAGTTCGCGCCGCACCGGTGTCCGAGGCATGGCCCTCAATCTCGAGGAAACGTCGGTCGGCATCGTGATCCTCGGCGACTACCTCGAAATCATCGAGGGCGACGAGGTCCGCACCACGGGTCAGTTGCTCGACGTGCCTTGCGGCGAGGCCATGATCGGCCGTGTGGTCGATCCGCTCGGCAATCCGCTCGATGGTTTGGGCCCCGTGATGGCCACGCATCGCCGGCCGCTGGAAACCACCGCGCCGGGCGTCGCCGAACGTCAGCCCGTAAATCAGCCCCTGCAGACCGGCATTAAGGCCATCGACAGCATGACGCCGATCGGCCGCGGTCAGCGCGAATTGATCATCGGCGACCGCAAGACCGGCAAGACCGCCATCGCCATCGACACGATCATCAATCAGAAGGAAGAAAACGTCATCTGCGTGTATGTCGCGGTCGGCCAGAAGGAATCGACCGTGGCGGGCATCGTCGAGCAGTTGCGCAAGCTACGGCGCCATGGATTACACGATTGTGGTCGTGGCATCGTCGGCGTCGGCGGCCCCGCTGCAATACATCGCGCCCTATGCCGGCACGGCCATGGCCGAATATTTCATGTATGAGCATGGCCAGGACACGCTTTGCGTTTACGACGACCTGACCAAGCAAGCCGCGGCGTATCGGCAGTTGTCGCTGCTCCTTCGCCGCCCGCCCGGCCGTGAAGCCTATCCCGGCGATATCTTCTATTGCCACAGCCGATTGCTCGAACGCTCGGCGAAGTGCGCCGAGCGCTGGGTGATCGTTGCGGACGACGCCGACGCCTCCAAGGCGAAGGACGACTGGGGCGCCAACTCCGCCGCCGACTCGACGCGCAAGCGAAATCCGGGCGAAGCGGGAAAGGTCTACGTCGGTCCGCACGATAAGAAACACGCGTTGGATCACGACCTGAGGAATTTCGCGGGGCACAAGTTGGCGAAAGTCGCCGGCACCGGCGGTTCGCTCACCGCGCTGCCGATCATCGAAACTCTCGAAGGCGAAGTGTCCGCGTACATTCCGACGAACGTGATTTCGATCACCGACGGTCAGATTTATCTGCAACCGAGCCTGTTCTTCGCGGGCGTGCGCCCCGCCGTCGATGTCGGCATCTCGGTGTCCCGCGTCGGTGGCAACGCCCAAATTCCCGCCATGAAACAGATCGCCGGCGGTCTTCGCCTCGACCTCGCAAACTTCCGCTCGCTCGAAGCTTTCGCCCAGCTCGGCACCGATCTCGATAAGGCGACGCAGTCCCAACTCGATCGCGGCTACCGCATCGTCGAGGTGCTCAAACAACCGCAATTTAAGCCGATGCACGTGGTCGATCAGGTTATGATTATTTATGCGGCCACGAAGGGCTTCATGGACGACGTGCCGATCAAACAGGTGCGAAACTGGGAAGAGCAATTCCTTGCGTTCATGCGCGAACAGAAGCCCGAGGTTCGCAACGAGCTCAAGCAATCCAAGCGGCTCGTGCCGGACGAGATCGACAAGGCGACCAACAAGGTCAGCAAGGAAAACAACGAAAGCCGGCTGCGGAAAGCGATCGACGAGTTCCGCTACCAGTTCAAGGCGAAATAAGCCGAGCCGGTTTACGTTTCGCGCTCGGCAGAAACCGCCGAGCGAGGCGAGAACCGATCGACAGTTACCCATGGGTGACTGACAGTGGCCCAACGAACTACGGAAGGATCTCTGACGATTACGAGATCGCTCACGACCGGACGGATTGGCAGAATCGTTCCGCCAATAGAAGTGGCCCGCGCATTGAACAGGTTTAAGGTCAGGCATGTATTTGTTGAAGAGCGTGGACTGGCAAGCTGCTGGACGAATATCCGATCAATGCGGAGCAGCGATTTCGTTGTTGCATTGGAAGACCTGACAAATGCCGTAAGTGCGCTCGGATCATGCTTTGCGGACGCGGAGATAGTGAATGCTCCACTTGTTATTCGATTCCAGGATCGACGGACACGAGAGGTCGCGATCAATCTTGTCAAGCCAAGGATAGAACCTTGGCAAACTGCCTTGCGAGGCAGTCGGAACGCTCGAATTTGTGGAGAGCCAACGCATGTGCTGTCACCGGAAATGGCGATTGTCATGCGATACGCGGCATACCAAGACATTTACCGAAGTGACCGCGACCGCCGTTTGGATGCATACAACTTCATCCAATTGGTTCATCGGACGAGCAACTTCGACGAGGATAATCTCCGAGAGCTTGCCGGCTGTATCTTTCGTGGAGCAGGTGAGCGGATTCTAGCTCTGGTTCGCATGGTGCGTGCCGGAGACGCTTTGCCCGCGTAGGTGGAAAAATGGCCAAAACACGTGAACTCGTTCGCCGCCGCAAGGCGATCGCCAATATCCGCAAGATCACGCGGACGATGGAGCTGATCGCCACGGCCCGGTTCAAGAAGGCGATGGACCGCGCGTCGGAAGCCGCCGAATACACACGCAAGATTGGCGAACTCGCGGCCGACTTGAGCGCCAGCGCCACCGATGTCAAGCACCCACTGCTCGAAACGAGATCGGAAGTCAAAGCCGTGCGCCTGCTGGTGCTGTCGTCGAATCGCGGCTTGTGCGGCGGGTACAACGCCAGCATTCTTCGGGCGGCGAACGGCCGGATCCGCGCGATTCGAGGCTCGGATGCGACGCTGCGGTTGGATTTGTCCGGCAAGCGGGCCATCGCCAGCTATCGTTACCAGGGCATCGCCGCCGATCATACTTATACCCACTTCGAGGAAAAGCCGAAGTTCGAGGAAGTGAATCCGCTCGCGGACCGCTTCATCCAGGAATACGTGAGCGGCGAAGTCGATCGCGTGGAAGTGGCCTACATGAAATTCATCAACGCCGCCCGACAAGTGCCGATGGTCGAGACGTTGCTGCCGCTTGCCCCGATCGGAGAGAAACCGAAGGGCGCCGCCACGATCGAATACGAATTTCTGCCGGCCGCCGAGGAGATTCTGGAGGAGATTCTTCCCGAATCGTTCAAAGTTCGGTTATTCAAATGTTTTCTTGATGCCGCGGTGAGTGAGCAGATTGCCCGCCGGGTGGCGATGAAACAGGCGACCGAGTCGGCCGAAACGATGTCGAAAGATTTGGCCCGGCAATACAATCGCGTGCGCCAGGCGCAGATCACCAAGGAAATCGCCGAAATCGTCGGCGGCGCCGAAGCGCTGAAATGAGATGTGTTCAACGTGATTCAGACGGCACGATCCAGGGCGGCTTTCGTTCGCGAACACCTGCAAGCGCTGCACATCGGCAGCGAAGTGACGGGCTGGTTTCGCAAGGAAAGGGAACCGCATGTGCTCAACGTAACGCCTGAGAATGTGATCGCTGCCTTGAACAAAGCGGGCGTCAGCTTTGTGCTGATGGGCACGCACGCCATCAACGGCTATCGAGATGAGGCGCGTGCGACCCAGGACATCGACGTCCTGGTCGTAAAAAAAGATGTCCGCAAGGCGATACGAACTCTGGATCGGGCTTTTCCGTACCTCGAAATGGTCGAGAACTCTGCCGTAGCGCGGTTTGTCGATCCAGTAACGCAGAAAGTCGTCATCGACGTGATGAAGCCGTCGTCGGAAGGAGTCCGGCTGGTTTTTCGGCACTCGGTTGACGTTGGAAAATCCCATCGCATACCGGACCTGGAAATGGCGATTGTGTCGAAGTTTCTGGCCATGACCGCGCCAAACCGAAAGCAGAGCAAGAGACTCATCGATGCCGGCGATTTTACAAACATGATTGAACACAATCGAAAATCGCTTGACTTGGAGAAACTTCGACGAATTGGCGACAAAGTTCAGTCACACGGCGGTTCGAAGATTCTGAAACTGGTTGAGGAAATTGACGCAGGTCGACCAATTCAGTTTCAATAATTCAGTGATCCCTGGAGCAGTCATGCTAACGGCTAGTGCAAACGGCAAGGTCAGCGGCAAGATCGTGCAGGTCATCGGTTCGACCTTCGACGTCGAATTCCCCGAGGACCAATTGCCCGAAATCTATAACGCGGTCCGCATCGACGAGGAGACGAAAAGCGTTAAGCTTCGCTTGACCGGCGAGGTGCAGCAGCACTTGGGCGGCAGCCGGGTTCGCTGCGTCTCCCTGGGTTCCACCGACGGTCTGACCCGCGGCATGAACGTGACGGATACGGGCGCTCCCGTGTCGGTGCCGGTCGGAAAGGAAACTCTCGGCCGCGTGTTCAACCTGTTGGGCAATCCGATCGACGGCCGCGGCCCCGTGGACGCCAAGGAAACTCGCCCGATCCACCGCGAACCACCCGAGTTCAAGGATCTTTCCGCCAAGACTGAAATTTTCGAAACCGGCATTAAAGTCATCGATTTGCTCACTCCATTGGTCCGCGGCGGCAAGGCCGGTTTGTTCGGCGGGGCCGGACTCGGCAAGACCGTCATCCTTCAGGAACTGATCGCCCGCGTCGCCAGCCAGCACGGCGGCTATTCGGTGTTTGCCGGCGTCGGCGAACGGACGCGCGAAGGAAACGACCTCTGGCTCGAAATGCAGGAAACGGAAATCGGCAAGACCGGCCGGCATGTGATCGAACAAATGGTGATGGTGTTCGGGCAGATGAACGAGCCGCCCGGGCGCGGCTGCGAGTCGCGCTCGCGGCGTTGACGATGGCCGAATGGTTCCGCGACAGCACCGGCGCCGACACCCTACTCTTCGTTGACAACGTGTTCCGCTTCTCGCAAGCCGGTTCCGAGGTGTCCGCGCTCCTGGGTCGCATGCCCAGCGCGGTCGGTTACCAACCGACTCTCGCGACGGAAATGGGCGAACTTCAAGAGCGAATTACCTCGACCGCGAAGGGCGCGATCACTTCCGTGCAGGCCGTGTACGTGCCGGCCGACGATCCCACCGATCCAGCCCCCGCGAACACGTTCCAGCACCTCGACGCATTCATCTATCTGGAGCGCTCGATCTCGGCGAAAGGCATCTACCCGGCGATCGATCCTCTGGCGTCCAACAGCCGCTTGCTCGATCCGCAGATCCTGGGCGAGCGGCACTTCGCCGTGGCCCGCCGCGTCCAGCAGATTCTGCAGCGCAACCGCGAACTGCAGGACATCATCGCCATCCTCGGCATCGAGGAACTGAGCGAAGAGGACAAGCAAGTGGTGAATCGCGCCCGCCGCATCGAGCGCTTCCTGTCGCAGCCGTTCATCGTTGCCGAGGCGTTCACCAACAAGCCCGGCAAGGTCACGTCGCTGGCCGACACGATCCGCAGCTTTGAGGAAATCTGCGACGGCAAACATGACAGTCTTCCCGAGGGCGCATTCATGTACGTTGGCGCCATCGAGGAGGCCGTCGAACAGGCCGAACGTATGAAGGCGGGCAAATGATGGAACCGACCAGCCGCAGATTACTGAGGTGCATTGTCGTAACGCCGGAGCGCGCGGTGCTCGACATCAGTGCCGATTTTGTTGCGCTACCGATGCACGACGGCGAGTTGGGCGTGTTGCCCGGGCGTCGCCCGATGATCGGCCGCCTGGGCATCGGCGAACTACGGGTCGCCTCGGCCGGCGAGACGAAGCGATTCTTTATCGACGGCGGGTTTGCCCAGGTTCGCGCCGACAACGTCACGATTCTTACCCAGCATGCCATGCCTGCCGAGGATATCAGGCCAGACGCGGTCGTCGTCGAATCGCAGCGCGCCCGCGAACTCAGCGGCCGCTCGCCCGACGAGGCAGCCGCCAAGGAGCGGGCCGAACAACGAGCCCGCGTCAAGCGGCGACTGACCGGCCAGCCGGCGACCCACGCCGGCCACTAAACCCAGCAAATCCGCATTGCGAAAATCGGCGCATCGGGTAAGTTGTCGCCGATGACCAGCCAAACGACCGACCACGCCGGAATTGCCGACGCCTCGAACGGAGAACTGGCCGAAATGCTTCGCGGCGATCAGCGTTTGCGCTGGCTTCAAGGCGAGCGCTTCACGGTCGAGGCCTACTTCGAGCACTACCCGAACTTGCGGAGCGACGAATCGGCCCAGCGGGCCCTCGTCGCTGGCGAAATCTCCCTCCGCCGCGAGGCCGGCGAATCGCTCGATTTGTCCGAATTCCGCCAACGATTTCCCCACCTGGATGAATGGCTCGTCGAACGCTTCGACAGCATCGAGTCGGCGGCGCGCGACGATTCGTCGCTCGACCCGGACCGACCCTGGCCGGCGATTCCCGGCTTCGAAATCCTTGGCGAAATCGGCCGCGGCGGAATGGGCATCGTCTACAAGGCGCGCCAAACCAAATTGAACCGCGTCGTCGCGCTGAAAATGCTCCTGGGCGGCCCCGGCGTCAATCCGAAAGCCGTCGCTCGATTCCGCGCCGAGGCCGACGCCGTCGCCCAGCTTCAGCATCCTTATATCGTCCAGATCTTTGACATTATCGAACACGACGGGCAGCTTTTCCTTTCGCTGGAATTTCTCGCCGGCGGCAATCTCGCCCGCCGCATCGGCGGCAAGCCGCAGCCACCCGAACAATCGGCCGGCTATCTGCGGATGCTCGCCAAGGCGATGCAGTTCGCGCACGATCGCGGCATTATTCACCGCGATTTGAAACCGTCCAATATCCTGTTGACCGCCGACGGCATTCCAAAGATCACAGACTTCGGTCTCGCCAAACGGCTCGACGGCAACAGCAGCACCACCAAGACCGGCGCCGTCCTGGGCACTCCCGATTACATGTCGCCCGAGCAGGCCGAGGGGCGCAGCCGCGATGTCGGTCCGCTCACCGATGTCTACTCGCTTGGTGCGATTCTCTACGATCTTCTGACCGGGCAGCCGCCCTTCCGCGACGAGGCGATGGTGAAAGTGCTCGACGCCGTTCGCTTCAAAAAGCCGAAGCCGCCCAGCGAGTGGAACCCGCGGGTGCCGGGCGATCTCGAAGCCATCTGCCTGAAGTGCCTGGAAAAGGAGCCGGCGAAGCGCTACGCCAGCGCCGGTGAACTCGCCGATGATCTGGGTCGCTTCCTCAATGGCGAACCGGTGCACGCGGCCCCCGCGGGCATCTGGAAACGCCTCACTGCCTGGGGCCGCCGGCAAGTGAAGTAACAGCCGTCGCCGCCGTTGCGATCGACCGCTCATTCCGTCGCCATCCGGTAGCCGACTCCCAACTCGGTCAGCAGGATCCTTGGTTGTGCCGGCTCGGCTTCGATTTTGTGCCGCAAATGGCCCATGTAAACGCGCAGATAATGCGTCTCGCGCGTGCTCTGCGGTCCCCAGACTTCGCTGAGCAATTGCCGGTGCGTCACCACCTTCCCCGCGTGCTTGATCAACGTGGTCAACAGCCGATATTCGATCGGCGTCAAATGAACCTCGCGCTCATTGACCGTCACGATTCGCCGGGCCAGATCGACATGCAGCCCGTTTACCTCGAAAATCGACGCGGCCGATCCGTCCGCGGTGCGGCTCGCATGCCGCAGTCCCACGCGCATGCGCGCCAGCAGTTCCTCGACGCCAAACGGCTTGGTCAAATAATCGTCGGCGCCCGCGTCGAGCGCCGCCACCTTGTCTTTCTCCTGACCGCGAGCCGAAAGTACGACGATCGGAACGGCGGTCCATTCGCGAACTTGTTTGATCACCGCCAATCCGTCCAGATCGGGCAAGCCGAGGTCGAGAATGATCAGGTCCGGCTGCCGCGTCGCCGCCTCATGGATTCCATCCTTGGCGTTTTCCGCTTCGAGGAATTCGAATCCGTGCGCCTCCAGCGAGGCGCGGAGGAATCGCCGGATGGGCAACTCGTCCTCGATCACCAGAATGCGGGCTTTGTCGGGCATCGAGTTCACTCGCTCGCGGGTTCATGCATATCGATCGCCGGCGGACTCTCAAGCGGCAAGGCGAACCGAAAGACCGCGCCGCCGCCCGGCCGGTTTTCGGCCCAGATCCGTCCGCCATGCAGTTGCACGATCCCCTTGCAGACCGTCAATCCAAGGCCGGTGCCGATGCGATCGCCATGGCGGCCCGCGCGATGGAACTTGTCGAAGATCCGCTCCTCCTCGCCGGACGCCAGTCCCGGTCCGCGATCGGCAACCTCCACGACGACTTCCTTTTCGCCCGCCCGCGCGGCGATCTCGATCGGCGAGCCGGCCGGCGTATATTTAGCCGCGTTCTCCAGAAGATTCATCAACACTTGCTGGAGCAAAATGCCATCCGCTTTGATCAACGGAAGGTCCGGCGGCACATCCACCCTCAGCGCACGGCCCTCGAGTTGCCGGCGAAGCCGCGTGAGCACCACGCCCAGCAGTTCCTCCAGCGATTGCCACTCGCTGTTCAATTTGAGCGCCCCCCGCCTCCAGGCGAGTCGTGTCGAGCAAATTGCCGACCAGCCGGTTCAGACTGCCGGACTCGTCGAAAATGCTTTGCAACAACTCGCGGCGAGTTGTCGGGTCGAGTTTTTCGTCGCTGTCGATCAGCGTGCTGCTGGCCCCGGCGATCGCGGCGAGCGGCGTCCGCAAGTCATGCGACACCGCGCTCAAGAGCGAATTTCGCAGCCGCTCGGTCTCGACCTCGACCTTGGTTTGCTCGGCCTCGCGCGACAACCGCAGCCGCTCGATCGAGACCGCCGCCTGTCCGGCGAATGCCTCCACAAAATGAATCTGCTCGGGATCGCCAAAACTATTTGGCGAGTCCGGCTTCACCGCGAGGACGCCGACCACCTTGCCGCCTGCCGCCATGGGGAGGTTCAGATAATCGGCGCCGGGAAGCGTGCCGGTTCCCAGCCCCGCCCGCTGGGCATGGTCGAAGGCCCAGCGAGCCACGCTCTGATCGCGCTCCGATGGCTGCAGTCCGCCGAACGGAACCAATTGCGACGCCGGTCCAGCAAGATAGACGGCGACTTTCGCCTCGAACGCCGCGCCCATGTGCTGGATCACGGTCTGCACGATGTCGTTGAGCGATTGCGCCGTCGCCAGTTCGCGGCTAAGCGCATACAGAGCGGCGGTATGTTGCTCGCGCTGCCGCGAGGCTTCGGCGCGTGCCTTCGCCCGGGCCATCAGCGTGCTGATGATCAGCGCGGTCACGAGCATGACCGCGAAAGTCAATAGGTATTGCGTGTCCGCCACGGCGAAGGTAAAGCGCAGGCTCGACAAAGCAATAGTCAAAGGCCGCCACGCTCAACACCGACGCGAGCACCGACGCGCCGCGCCCGGAACTGAGCGACACGATCAATACGCCGAGCAGGTAGATCATTACGAGATTGACTTCCGCCACATGCCGAAACAGGAGGAAGCACAAGGCGGTGCAAACGGCGACGACGGCGACTGCCATTCCATAGGCAAGGAGCTGCCGCTGCGGCGCGGCCTCTGAGGGCAAACCGGCCTCGGACTTGTCTGCGGCGTCGCGCTCGGCTTGATCGGCCTCGCCGCTGATGACATAGACGTCGATGTCGCCGCATTTTCGAGTCAGATCGTAAACGAACGACCCGCGCAGATATTCCTTCCAGCGCGCTTCGAGCGGTTTACCGACCACGATCTTGGACACGCGCTGCTGCCGGGCGTAATGAATGATTTCGTCCACGGGGCGATCACCGGCCAGGCGAACCGGTTGGCCGCCGAGCTGCTCGATCAGCCGCAAGTTTTGCTGGAGCCGGTCGCGTGCAGGCGGGGAAACTTTGGCCCCCGGCGCTTCCACGTAGACGCCGATCCATGGGCAGCGCAACCCCGCGGCCATGCGCCGAGTCGCACGGATTAGCCGGGCCGACAGCGGGCTGGCGCTGACGCAAACGAGCAGCTTCTCCGAAGTCTTCCAGGCGCTGGTGATTGAACTTTCACGGCGATAATCCTCCAACTGCGCACTGACGCGCTCCGCGGTGCGCCGTAGCGCCAGTTCGCGAAGTGCGTACAAATTGACCTTGCGAAAGAAATTGTCCACCGCTCGCGCCGCCTGGTGCGGGATATACACCTTGCCTTCGCGCAGCCGTTCGATCAAATCGTCGGGCGGCAGATCGACGAGTTCCACCTCATGGGCCGAGTCAAACACGGAATCGGGCACCGTTTCACGCACGGTCACGGCGGTGATCTGCGCGACCACGTCGTTCAGGCTTTCAAGATGTTGCACGTTCAGCGTGGTGAAGACGTCGATGCCCGCGTCGAGCAGTTGCTCGATGTCCTGCCAGCGCTTGGTGTGCGTGCAGCCTTCGGCGTTGGTGTGGGCGAGTTCATCGACGATGATCAATTGCGGCTTGCGCCAGCGCCCCTTCCAGATCGAACTCATCGAGCGTCGCACCGCGATAGGTCACCTTCTTCTTCGGCAGGAAATCGAGCCCGACGGTGAGTTCCCAGGTCTCGGGGCGCACATGCGGTTCGACGTAGCCGATCACGACGTCGACGCCCGATTTGCCTTCCTTGTGGGCCGCTTCGAGCATGGCGTAAGTCTTGCCCACGCCGGGCGCGGCTCCAAAGAAGATCTTGAGCTTGCCGCGCGCCTGCTTGGCCTCTTCCGCCTGCACGCGAGCGAGCAAGGCGTCGGGATCGGGGCGCTCGTCGGCAGCCGTCATGCGAAAACTTCCGTGATGTGCGGTCGGAGGACCACTCTTATCCTATTGCGAGCGACCATCCAGCGCACGATTCAGTTCCAACACGTTTACGCGGGGCTCGCCAAAAAAACCAAGCGTTCGCGCGCTGGTGTTTTGCTCCACCAAGCGGCGCACTTCGGCCTCGCCAATGCCTCGTGCTTTCGCCACGCGCGTTACCTGATATTCCGCCGCCGCCGGGCTGATATGCGGGTCGAGTCCGCTGCCCGAAGCCGTCACCAGATCCGCGGGCACGTCGCCCGTCTGGTCCGGATGAGCCTTGCGAAGATCCTCGACCCGCTGCTTGATCGCGTCGGCCAGGTCGCTGCTGGTCGGTCCGAGACTGGAGCCGCTCGACGCGGCGCCGTTGTATGCCGGCGACGTCGCCGACGGCCGGCCCCAGAAGTATTTCGGATCGTCAAACGTCTGCCCGATTAACGTCGAGCCCACGACCTTGCCATTTTCGACGATCAGGCTTCCGTTCGCTTCGTGCGGGAATACCACCTGGGCGACCCCCGTCACGACCACGGGATAGATCAAACCGGTCAACACCGTAAAAATCAGCAGCGAAACAACCGCCGCTCGAATTTGTGAAAACATATTCATTCTCCAGTATCACTCGGCCCGTTCCCTGCCGGGTGGGTCGAGGATTCGGTAGGGTGGGTCGAGCATTCTGTAGGGTGGGTCGAGCATGGATGCGAGGCCCACCGTTCGACATGGTGGGCCTCGCATCCATGCTCGACCCACCCTACAAGCCCTCGCCTACAAGCCCTCGCCTACAAGCCCTCGCCTGCAAGCCCTCGCCCATTTATTCCGTTTCACGCCAAGCCCAATGCGACCAGCAACATATCAATCAACTTGATCCCAATAAACGGGGCGATCAGTCCGCCGACGCCATAGATCAACAAATTGTCGCGCAGCAGCTTCGCAGCGCCGACGGCCCGGTAGCGCACGCCGCGCAACGCGAGCGGGATCAACGCGATGATAATCAGGGCATTGAAAATCACCGCCGACATGATGGCGCTCTGGGGCGTGGCCAGGCGCATAATGTTCAGCCTGTCGAGCACCGGATAAGTGCTGGCAAAGGCCGCCGGAATGATGGCGAAATACTTCGCCACGTCGTTGGCGATGCTGAAGGTCGTCAACGATCCGCGCGTCATCAGAAGTTGTTTGCCGATGGCGACGATTTCCAGCAGCTTGGTCGGATTCGAATCCAGATCGACCATGTTGCCGGCCTCCTTGGCCGCCTGCGTGCCGGAGTTCATGGCCACGGCCACGTCGGCCTGAGCGAGGGCCGGCGAGTCGTTGGTGCCGTCGCCGGTCATGGCGACAAGCCGCCCGCCGGCCTGATAATCGCGAATCAGCCTGAGTTTCATTTCCGGCGTCGCCTGGGCCAGGAAATCATCCACGCCCGACTCGGCGGCAATGGCCGCGGCCGTGAGCGGATTGTCGCCCGTGATCATCACGGTCTTGATGCCCATGCGGCGCAACTCCGCGAAACGCTCCCGGATGCCGCCCTTCACGATGTCTTTCAATTCGATCGTGCCGAGCACGCGTTTTTTCTCGGCCACGACCAGCGGCGTGCCGCCGCTCTTGGAGATTCGATCGACTTCTTCCCTTACCGCCGAAGGAAACTCACCGCCTTGTTCGTTGACGTAATTGTGAATCGCCTCGGCGGCGCCCTTGCGGATCGCCCGTCCATTCATATTGACGCCGCTCATGCGCGTCTGCGCGGTGAACGGCACAAACGACGCGTGCAGTTCGTGGACTTCGCGGCCGCGCAGGCCATACTTTTCCTTCGCCAGCACCACGATGCTGCGGCCCTCGGGCGTCTCGTCGGCCAGCGAGGAAAGCTGTGCCGCGTCGGCCATTTCGTCCATGTTGACTCCGGGCGCCGGCTTGAACGCCACGGCCTGCCGATTGCCCAGAGTAATCGTGCCGGTCTTGTCCAAGAGCAAGACATCCACGTCGCCGGCCGCCTCGACCGCGCGGCCCGACATCGCGATGACATTTGCCTGGATCATCCGATCCATGCCGGCGATGCCGATCGCCGAGAGAAGCCCGCCGATGGTGGTCGGGATCAAGCAGACCAACAGCGCCACGACCACCGTGACCGTGATGACCGTGCCCTGCCCCGCGGTTTGAACCGCATAATAGGAAAACGGCACAAGGGTCACGCACGCCAGTAGAAACACGATCGTCAGCGACGCCAGCAAGATGTCCAGGGCGATTTCGTTCGGCGTCTTTTGCCGCTTGGCGCCTTCGACCAATGCAATCATGCGGTCGAGGAATGTCTCGCCGGGGTTCGAGGCGATCCGGACGATGAGCCAGTCGGAGAGGACGCGCGTGCCGCCGGTGACGCTGCTGCGGTCGCCGCCGCTTTCGCGAATGACCGGGGCGCTTTCGCCGGTAATGGCGCTTTCATCGACCGAGGCGACGCCCTCAATTACCTCGCCGTCGGCAGGAATGAATTGTCCGGCCTCGACGATCACCACGTCGCCTTTGCGCAACGCGGTCGCGCCGACCTCTTCGCGCTTGGCGCCGCGTTTCGGCTCGGCCAGGCGATGCGCGTACTACTTCTTGCCGCGCCCTGCGCAGCGAATCGGCTTGCGCCTTGCCGCGCCCTCGGCCATGGCCTCGGCGAAATTCGCGAACAACACCGTGAACCACAGCCAGGCGCTGACGCCGAGAATGAATCCCGCCGGCGCCTCACCGTAACCCACGATCGCCTGGATGAACAGGAGCGACGTCAGCACGCTGCCCACGAACACCGTGAACATCACCGGGTTGCGAACCAAGTGCCGCGGATCGAGCTTACGGAACGAATCCACGATCGCCCGTTTTACAATCGGCGGATCGAATAGCGGTCTAGCTTTTGCATGAGCGGACATTGTCATTCCCTTCGCAGTGTCAAATACATCTCGGTCGCTCAGCACTGCAATCACGCGTCCGGGTAAAAGCGATCACAACGATCAAATCCCATTGCCACTGCTTGGCCGCCTTCGGGAGGCCCGCCATTGTGCAGAATCGTCGTTGGCGGCCAAGCAGTGCTCAATCTCAGTCGTGCAGCACTGCTTGGCCGCCAGCGATGGTCGCGATTGATGGCGAAGCCTTCCATGGCGGCCAAGCAGTGGCAATTACACGTCGCGCTGACGCTGCGACGCTCGCCAATCCGTCAGCGCATCATCTGCAAATGTTCCACAATCGGTCCCGGCGCCAGCGCTCGGGATGAATGTCAGCGCGCCGACAATGATCACCGGCCCGGCCAGCACGTATCTGGGTGCAGGCAATCACAAAAAATCAGATTCCATTGCCACTGCTTGGCCGCCTTCGGGAGGCTCGCCATTGTGCAGAATCGTCGTTGGCGGCCAAGCAGTGCTCAATCTCAGTCGTGCAGCACTGCTTGGCCGCCAGCGATGGTCGCGATTGATGGCGAAGCCTTCCATGGCGGCCAAGCAGTGGCAATCACACGCCGCGCTGACGCTGCGACGCTCGCCAGGCCGTCAGCGCATCATCTGCAAATGTTCCACAATCGGTCCCAGCGCCAGGGCGGGAATAAAGGTCAACGCTCCCACGATGATCACCGTGCCGGCCAGCAGGATCACAAACAACGGCGTGTGCGTCGGCAGCGTGCCCGGCGTGACCGGCGTCATTTTCTTTCGCGCCAGCGAGCCGGCGATTGCCAGCGTCGGCACCATCAGCCAGTAGCGGGCAAAGAACATCGCGATGCCCAGGGCGATGTTGTAGAACGGCACATTCGCGTTCAGCCCAGTAAAGGCGCTGCCATTGTTGTTGCCCGCTGACGAGAACCCATAAAGAATCTCGGAAAACCCGTGTGCCCCAGAGTTTGTCAGCACGCTCTTCGTTTCTCCCGAATCGGTCACGAAATTCAACCCAGGCCCCAATACGGCGATGGCAGTCCCGGTCAGCACCACAATCGGCGGAACCAGGATGACAATCGCCGCCATCTTCATTTCAAACGCCTCGATCTTCTTGCCGAGATACTCCGGCGTACGTCCAACCATCAGCCCGGCGATGAACACGGCAATGATGGCGAAGACGAGCATGCCGTAGAGCCCGCTGCCCACGCCGCCGAATACCACCTCGCCCAATTGCATGAGCCACATCGGAACCAGGCCACCCAGCGGCGTGTACGAATCGTGCATCGAGTTCACGCTGCCGTTCGAAGCCGCAGTCGTCGTAGTCGCCCACAACGCCGAGTTGGCGATGCCGAAGCGGGTTTCCTTGCCTTCCATGTTGCCCGCCGCCTTGTCCACGCCGAGGTCGGTTAGAGCCGGATTCATGGATTGCTCGGACACCGCACAGACCACGAGCAACGGCACGATAATGACCACCATCGCGGCCAGGATCGCCCAGCCCTGCCGGCGATCGCCTACCATGACGCCGAAGGTGTAACACAGGGCGCCGGAGATCACGAGGATGGACAACAACTCGAAGAAATTGCTCAACGGCGTCGGGTTCTCGTATGGATGCGCGGAGTTCACATTGAAGAATCCGCCGCCGTTGGTCCCCAATTGCTTGATCGCCACCTGCGACGCGGCAGGCCCCATCGGCAGCGTCTGCTCGGTGAGCGGCTTCTTTTCGGTGACCGGTTTCCCCTCCTTGTCGAGCACCGGGTTGCCATCCTTGTCCTTCACCGGCTCGTCGGTGGTGGTCGGCTGCACCAGCGTGGCGGTCTCGTATTTCGAGAAGTTTTGAATCACGCCTTGTGAAACCAAAAACAGCGCCACAATCAGCGACAATGGCAACAGGATGTAGAGCGTCGAGCGGGTAAGATCGACCCAGAAGTTGCCGATCGTTCCGGCGGATTTTCGGGTGAAACCGCGGATCAACGCCACCAGCACGGCCATGCCGCTCGCCGCCGAGACGAAGTTTTGCACGGTGAGCCCGAGCATTTGCGTCAGGTAGCTCATCGTGCTTTCGCCGCCGTAGCCCTGCCAGTTGGTATTGGTGGCGAAGCTCGTCGCGGTGTTGAACGAGGAGTCCGGGCTAACGGCTTTCATCCCCTCGGGATTCAATGGCAGTACATCCTGGAATCGCTGCAACAGGTAGACCGCGATCAACCCGAGGAAGTTGAAAAGCAGCACGGCGACCGTGTACTGCTTCCAATTCTGCTCCTCGTCCTTGCGCGTGCCGCACAGCCAGTAAATCAGCCGTTCGAACCAGCCTACGCGCGATCGAGCCCGCATGGCCGGCCTTCGTAGACCCGGGCCATGTAGGCGCCGAGCGGCTTTGCCAGCGCGATCAGCACCACCATATAGAAAACAATTTGAAGCCATCCGTTGAGCGTCATGAGAACCACTCCGGCTTGAGCAAGGCCGCAAACAGGTAGACAAACAACAGGGCAGCGACCACGGCCCCGATCAGGTAGATAATCCCCATCACGCCACTCCTTAGATTCGGTCGAGCAACCGATAGAGGCCGATTGTCAGACACGCGCATACCAGGCCAACAAGCACAGTCGCGCAGAAGATTGGGAAAGACATTTTACGCTCACAATCGATCGATCAGCCAGATCATCCCAGCCGTCAATCCAAAAAGCGTCACGAGCACCGTGATGCAAATCAGCTCCATGACAGACTCCAAACTCTTCATTACCCGCCTGAACCATCTCAACCGCGAGACCCCGGCAGGCCAGTAATATTAGTAGACACATGCCCATCAAAAGTGGCTCAAAAGCGAGGCATCGGGCATAAAAATCGCGCAAAAATGCGTTGGACCAATCGATCAACTCGAACCGCGATACGCGAGGGCTTCGCCGCGGATCCAGCGAGCCAGGCGCGGGAAGCCGAGTTCCTGCGTCAGCTTGAAGAACTCGCGGGCGGCATGAATCCGGGGGATGCGATGCATTTGCATTTCATGGTAGATGAGCCGGCGCAAACGCCGACGAAATTGAAGTGGATACGAGGAACGGTCGCGGATTGCCTGGCGGTAGCGAATGATGGTGTCGGCCGGCAGGTCGGGCCCGCAAATGAAGTAACGCAGAATGGGCAGGAAGTGCGGATGGCGGAAGATGTCGGCCTCCTGCAGTCCATGTCTCTCGAACAGATGTTTGAGCGATTTGCCGCGCCCGCCGATCAGCATTTCGGGGTCGGTGAAGTAACGCAAGCGCGCCGGCGGAATCGCCTGACGGCGAACAAGCAACTCGGCCAGGCGGCCCATCATTTCCAGTTGGCGGGCATGCCGGAGCGAATCAAGCCTGGCCAAGGCGTCGAGGTCCCAAACGATGGTTTCGAACAACGCCTGTTCGCCGGGTTCCAGGACGATGTGATTGGCCGGGGTCAAGAGATGAACTCCGAACGAAGTGACCGGCCTTGACGGCCGAATATGTTCATTTGTATAGTATATGCGGTGGAATCATTTTTCAAGGTGGATTGAGTTTTTGCGGAGTTCGCCATGGGTCACTTACTACGGCACACACGCCACCCGCAACGCACAAGCACCGCAATCGAGCGGACAAACCGGACAACTTTTTCGATCTTCTCGAATTCGCGACGCAATAACCGATGTCACAATGAGATAAATCAAAAGCAGGTAGGCGCGCCGCGACCGGAAATGTCCGGTTTTGTCCGCTTTTGCCGGGTCTGCGAGTTCCCCGGTGAAAAACGCCGACAGGTTTGTAAGTCAGGGGAAAGAGATTATCCCAGCCGACCCACCGATTTGATGGGAAGCCATGATGCACCGCAATCGATTTCTCTCCCTGTTCATTGTGAATTGGCTGGCGGTCGCGATGCCGGCGCTTGCTCAACCGAAAAACCAGGCCGCCGACGCCACGGCCAACCGCCTACAATCGATCCAACAAACGATCGACTTTCGGGCCGAGTCCCTGGCCAAGAAAATCGACGAGCAGATGCTATTTCATCGCATGGAGGATGTGGCGGAGGTGGACAAGGTGCGCTACACCGGACCGCCGCCGCGAGTGATCAAGAACCCGACCGGCCAAGGCGCCGGCAACCCCGTGATTATCACGGCCTACACGTTTATGCCGAAGAAGTATCTCAAAGAGGAAAAGTTGCCCTTGTTGGTGTTTCCCCATGGCGGCGTGCACGGCAATTTTGGCACCAGCAATGTGAAAATTCTCCGCGAACTAATGCAACAGGGCTACGCGGTGATCGCCCCGGAATATCGCGGCAGCAGCGGCTATGGCCGGGACTTTTGGGAGCTAATCGATTACGGCGGACGCGAAATCGAGGACGTGTTCGCGGGCAAGCAATGGATGATCGAAAACAACGACAAGATCGATCCGCAGCGCGTTGGCATCCTCGGTTGGAGCCATGGCGGATTGATCACCTTGATGAATCTGTTCAATCATCCCAACGATTACAAAGTGGGCTACGCCGGCGTGCCGGTTTCCGATCTGATCGCGCGGATGGGATACAAGGACCAGGGCTATCGCGATCTGTATTCCGCGCCGTACCACATCGGCAAAACAGCCGACGAGGATGTGAAGGAATATCGCCGCCGCTCGCCGGCCTGGAACGCCGAGAAGTTGCAAACGCCGCTGTTGATCCACACCAACACCAACGACGAGGATGTCAACGTGCTCGAAGTGGAGCACCTGATCAAATCGCTGAAAGCTGCGGGGAAGAAATTCGAGTACAAGATCTACCAGGACGCGCCGGGCGGCCACGAATTCAATCGCATCGATACCAAGTTGGCCAAAGAATCGCGAGCCGAGGCGTACCGCTTTTTGGCCAAATACTTGAGCCCGCCCAATCCGGTGAAATGAATGAGCCGAGTCACCGAGCAATACGAGGAAGCCAAGAAGTATCTGGCCGGGGGCGTCGCCGCTTCGACGCGGCTCAACCGGGCGCTTGGCCATCCGATGTTGTTCGATCGCGCCGAAGGCTGCCGCGTGTGGGATCTCGACGGCAACGAATACATCGATTTATGTTGCAGCCACGGAGCGACGCTGCTCGGCCACGGCGATCCGCGAGTTCGCCAGGCAGTCGAAGAGGTGCTCAATCGCGGCGCCGCATGCTCGTACGAAAACGAGCTTCACACGCATTTCGCGAAACTGCTCTGCGAGACGGTGCCCTGCCTGGAACGCGTGCGCTTCACCGGCTCCGGCACAGAAGCCACGATGCACTGCATTCGCCTGGCCCGCGCATTTACCGGACGCGACAAGTTGCTGAAATTCGAGGGCAACTTTCACGGCTACCACGATCAAGTGATGTACGCAATCGGGACGCCGGCTGATCGCCTCGGCACGGAACAATCGCCAAACCCGCACCCCGGCTCCTCCGGGCTTCCTGGCGGACTCGATCAGAATCTTGTGATCGTGCCGTACAACCGTACCGACCTCTTCGAGGAAGCCTTTCTCAAGCACGCATACGAACTCGCCGCGGTGATCATGGAGCCGATCTATTACAACGCCGGCTGCATCATTCCCGATCGCGAGTTCATCGTTGCGGTTGGAAAGCAAACCCGAGACGCCGGCGTGCTGCTGATCTTCGATGAGGTGCTCAGCGCCTTTCGCATGGGCCCCGGCGGCGGACAGGAATACCTCGGCGTCACGCCCGATTTGTGCACACTCGGCAAAGCCGTCGGCGGCGGTTATCCCCTGAGCGTTTTCGGCGGCCGCCTCGACATCATGGATAAACTGATGCCCGTCGGCGACTGCCAGCATTCCGGCACTTACAACGGCCATCCCGTCACCGTCGCCGCCGGGCTCGCCGCCGTCACAGCTTATCGTGAACCGGGATTTTACGAGCACATTCATGCGACCGCCAAACAGTTGTACGATGGTTTGAATGCAATTTTTGCCCGTCATGGCGTCAGTGGTCGGGTCCAGGGTCTGGGTGCCCGCTTCGGCATCTATTTCGGCCTGGATGCCCCGCCGCGAGACTATCGCGAGGCGGTCAAGCATCAACGGGAACAGATGCTCAAGTTCATCGCCTCGACGATTCGCAACGGCGTCTACTTTCACGACTATGGCGGCGCCGCCTGCCACCACGGTTTCTGCGCCGCCATGAACAATCGCGATGTTGATGATGTCTTGAATCGTTTGGAGCACGCAGCCAAGGAAATGCAATAGAACGCGGACGACGCGGATCAAACGGATTTGCGCAGATCGTATGCCGCCGAGTCTGATCCGCGGTTATCCGTTAAATCAGTGTCATCCGTGTTCTATTTTTTGGATCGATCACATGCGAATCGCCATCGGCCAGCTTTGGCAGGAAACGAACACGTTCAATCCGATCGCCACAACACGGGCGGATTTCGAGGCATTCGGCATTCTCCGCGGCGCCGAACTTGTCGAGCAGATGGCCGACACGAATGAACTCGGCGGGTTCATCCAGTCGCTGCGAAAATGGACTGAGAAGCCGAAGATTGTCGGGCTGGTTCGTTTGCCCGCATGGCCCGCGGGAACCGCGACCGCCGAGACGTTCGCCTGGCTTCGCGACGAGATGCTCGGTGCCCTTCGCGCCGCCCTTCCCGTCGATGCGGTGCTGCTCGCACTGCACGGTTCCATGACGGCGGACGGCACGCCAGATGTGGAGGGCGATATTCTCGAAGCCGTGCGAGCAACGGTCGGGCCGAAGGTTCCGCTCGTCGCCACGCTCGATCTCCATGCCAATATCACCGAGCGAATGGTGCGGAACTCCGATGCCCTGGTCCTGTACCACACCGCGCCGCATATCGATGTGTTCGAAACCGGCGTACGCGGTGCAACAACTTTGCGGCGGATTCTCGATGGCGTTCGGCCGGTCGCCGCGTTCCAGAAGCTGCCGCTTGTCGTGCCCGCCGAGCGAGCCAACACTCAGGATCCGGCGAGCGTCAGCTTCGGCATCCGCGAGCGATTGCAAACGATCGAGCGTGATCCGCGTGTCCTTTCCGCCGGCCTCGCAACCGTCCAGCCGTGGCTCGATATTCCTGAATTTGGGACCGCGGTACTTGTGACGACTGATGGCGATGTTGATCTGGCCCGGAAGCACTGCAACGAAATCGCCGAGTTTGTCTGGGAGCATCGCCGCGAGTACCTCCCAGAATTGGTTTCGATTGAGGACGGCGTCCGAGCCGCGTTCGAGGAGAAAAACGGCCTCGTGGTTTTGAGCGATAGCGCCGATGCCACAACTTCCGGTGCTCCGGGCGACAGCAACCATCTGCTTCGCGAAATGCTCAAGCATGACTGGCCCCGCCCTGCCCTGGTGACGCTGGTCGATCCGGAGCTTGTCGCCGACTGTGCTCGCCGTGGCGTCGATTCGGAATTCTCCGCGGCCCTTGGCGGCAAACGCGACTCGCGAAACTCGATGCCGCTGACCGCGACTGTGCAAATCGAAAAGCTGTTCGAGGCCAAGTTCGTGATGTCCGGTCATCTCGCCAAGAATATGCCCATTGATATGGGGCCTTCCGCTGTTTTGCGGATCGGCAATATTCACATCCTCGTGACCTCGCGAACCGGGCCGCATTTCGCGCCGCAGTTCTTTCAATCGGCGGGTATCGATCCATTCGCGGCTGAACTCCTTGTCGCCAAGAGTCCCTGCGGCTTTCGGGCGGCGTATGCATCGCGGGCGAAGAAGATTCTCGTCGTTCGCGCTCTCGGCTGTGCTCCGTCCGACTTTTGGCGTTACCCCTATCACAGTATCCCGCGGCCGCTCTGGCCCTGGGATGAAATCGCCGAATGGAAACCAAACCCAGTGATATTCCAATCGCGATCATGATGACTCTCGTTGCATCGGCACATCCACGCCTTTCTCTCTGGCGGTCTCGATCGCCAAATCATATCCGGCGTCGGCGTGGCGGATTACGCCCAGTGCCGGATCGGCGGTCAGCACGCGTCGCAATCGGCGCGAGCCCGTTTCGGTCCCGTCGGCGACGATCACCATTCCTGCATGAATCGAATAGCCGATGCCCACTCCGCCGCCATGATGCAGCGACACCCAACTGGCCCCGCAGGCGGTGTTCGCCAGGGCGTTGAGCAGCGGCCAGTCGGCGATCGCGTCGGAGCCGTCGCGCATCGCCTCGGTCTCGCGATTGGGCGACGCCACGGATCCGCAATCGAGATGATCGCGGCCGATCACGATCGGCGCCTTTACGCGGCCGCTCTTCACCAGATGATTGAAGCGCTCCCCCGCCTCGGCCCGTTCGCCATAGGCGAGCCAACAGATCCGGGCCGGCAATCCCTGGAAGTGCACTTTTTGTTGGGCGAATTCGATCCAGCGGGCGAGCGATTTGTTTTTGGGAAATGCCTCCAACACGGCCTGATCGGTCGCCGCGATATCCGCGGGATCGCCCGAAAGCGCCACCCAGCGGAATGGCCCCGCCCCGCGGCAAAACAGCGGGCGAATGAACGCCGGCACAAAGCCCGGAATCTCAAACGCCTCGCGCATCCCCAGATGATCGGCGACCTGGCCTCGCAAATTGTTGCCGTAATCGAAGGCGATCGTGCCGCCTTTCTTCAATTCGAGCAGCGCCTCAACGTGCACCCGCATCGAGTCGAGCACTTCCTTGCGATAGCTCGCGAGGTCGCGCTTTCGCAGCGCGGCGGCTTCCTCCAGCGACAAGCCTATCGGAATGTAACCGACATCCAAGTCATGAGCGGCGGTCTGATCGGTGGCGACATCGATCTCGATTCCACGCCGCACCAGTTCCGGCAGCACCTCGGCGATGTTGCCGACCAGCCCGACCGACAACGCCCGCTTTTCCTTCTTCGCCTGCAGCACCGCGGCGAGCGCCTCGTCCAAATTATTCAATTGCAAATCGCAATAGCCGGTTTCCACGCGTCGGCGAATGCGGGCCGGATCGACCTCGACGCCCAGGAAGGCGGCCGCCGTTGAGCGTGGCGGCGAGCGGCTGAGCCCCGCCCATGCCGCCCAGCCCCGCCGTCACCACCAGCCGCCCGGCGAGCGTGCCGCCAAAGTGCTGCCGGGCACAGGCGGCGAAGGTTTCGAACGTCCCCTGCAGAATCCCCTGCGTGCCGATATAGATCCACGACCCGGCGGTCATCTGGCCATACATCGTCAGGCCGAGCGCTTCCAGCCGGCGGAATTCATCCCAGGTGGCCCAGCGCGGCACCAGGTTGGCGTTGGCCAGCAGCACCCGCGGGGCCTCCTCGTGCGTGCGAATCACGCCGACCGGCTTGCCGCTCTGGATCAGCAAGGTCTCATCATTGTTCAAGCGTCGCAGCGTCGCCACGATCTGGTGGTAGCAGTCCCAATTGCGAGCCGCCTTGCCGCTGCCGCCATAAACGATCAACTCCTGCGGCTTCTCGGCGACTTCGGGATCGAGATTGTTCATCAGCATCCGCATGGCGGCTTCCTGATGCCAGCCGCGGCAACTCAGGGCGGTCCCACGCGGGGCGCGAATCACTTCAGGCTTCGTGCTGCTGCTCATGGCCTCACCCCATTCTCAAAAACCGGACATTTCCGGACATTTCTTATCGTTGCCCGGTCACCTGCTTTTGTCCTAACCGCTTGCTCCACTTGCCAGTTGCGCGCGTTTTCCAGATCATCAAAAAATTTGTCCGGTTTGTCCGTCCGTCCGTCCGTCCGTCCGTCCGTCCGTCCGTCCGTCCGTCCGTCCGCAGATGTACAGCTATCCACGCGATATAATTCGCGTCCGACTCTGCCGACTGTAATCGAGTATTGCTGACATCGAAATCGCTTTCTCGCCGAGAAGTGCGCGCGGCGATGGGGGAATCGATCTGCAGGTCAATTATACGTTCGAAGTCCCTTGCGGAAGATGTCAGCTGTGGCAGGGTGTTGAAAACACAATTCACCGCAGAGGGCGCGGAGGGCGCAGAGAAATCAATTAAATAAATGTGTTTCTCCGCGCCTCTGCGCCCTCTGCGGTGAATTCTTTTCTTGGAGCCCAGACATGAAAGAAGAATTCAATCGTCTATCGGAAGCTGTCATCGGCGCCGCGATTGCGGTGCATCGCGAGATCGGTCCAGGATTGTTGGAATCGGCTTATGAAGCCTGCTTGGAATACGAACTCATGGATCGCGGCTTTCGGGTACAGCGACAGGTGAAATTACCGGTCATCTATCGTGGCGTTCGCGTCGAGGCCGGATTTTGCATCGATCTGCTGGTTAACGACATGTTGATACTTGAGTTGAAGGCGGTCGAGCACCTAGCGCGGATCCATGATGCCCAACTGATGACATACCTGCGTTTGACCACGCTGCACTTGGGACTGTTGATGAACTTCAACGTGTTGCGATTGGTCGATGGGATCAAACGAGTGGTAAGAGACTTTCCAGAATAATTCGCCGCAGAGGGCGCAGAGAAATGCATTTAGTTAATTGATTTCTCTGCGCCTTTTGCGCCCTCTGCGGTTGGAGTTTTCGTTTGAACGAACTGTGCGATTTGCGAAATGTAAGCGTTGGTGGTTACAACTGGGTCTCTGCCATCTCCAGGGCTCGCAAGAGCGCCTGTGCCTTGTCCATGGTTTCTTTCCACTCGTCGGCGGGGACGCTGTCCATGACGATGCCGGCGCCGGCCTGGACGTAGGCGGTTTGGCCCTTCAGGACCATGGTTCGTAGCGCGATGCACGTATCCATGTTGCCGCTGAAATCGACGTAGCCGACCGCGCCGCCATAGGGGCCGCGGCGATGCGGTTCGAGTTCGTCGATGATCTGCATGGCGCGAATCTTCGGCGCGCCGCTGAGCGTGCCGGCGGGGAGGCAGGAACGCAGGGCGTCGAAGGCGGTCTTGCCCGGTTGCAATCGGCCGGTCACCGTGCTGCTCAAATGCATCACGTGGCTGTAGCGCTCGATCGAAAGCAGATCGGTGTATTCCACCGTGCCGAAGCGCGAGACGCGGCCGACGTCGTTGCGGCCGAGGTCGACGAGCATGATATGTTCCGCCCGCTCCTTCGGGTCGGCGGCGAGTTCCTCGGCGAGCCGGCGGTCCTCCTCCTCGGTCGCGCCGCGCTTGCGCGTGCCGGCGAGCGGCCGCGTGGTCACCAGGTCGCCTTCGACGCGGACCATGATCTCGGGCGAAGCGCCGATCAGATGGAGCGAGCCCATCTTCAAGAGAAACATGAACGGGCTCGGATTGACGACCCGCAGGGCGCGGTAAATATCGAGCGGGCGAGCGCGCGTTTGCGCCTGGAGCCGCTGGCTGATGACGACCTGAAAGATGTCGCCGGCCTTGACGTATTCGCGGCATTTTTCGACCGCCGCCTCGAAATCCGGACGAGAAATGTTCGACTGGTAAGGAATCTTCACCTCGCGGCCGGTGATCGGCTCGATGTCGGTGAGTTGCAGATCGGCGGCGTTTTGCTGGAGCTTTTCCACCAGGCGATCGACGCGCTCGCAGGCCTTGTGATAGCTGCCCTCCAGATCATTCGGATCGATATGCGCATTGGCAACCGCGGCGATGGTCTTATTGATGTGATCGAAAATCACCATGCGATCATAAAAGGCAAAAGCCAGATCGGGCAGGCCGCGATCGTCAGGCGGCGAGTCGGGCAGATGCTCGACATAGCGAATGGTGTCGTAGCCCGCGTAGCCGACGGCGCCGCCGCAGAACCGCGGCAGTCCCGGCACGCTCGGGCAGCGATATTTCGCGAGCAAGTCTTCGAGCACGCGAAGCGGATCGGGATGTTCCGATTCCGTTGGGGCGCGTTGCGTCGCTTCCTGAACGCGAATTTTCGCGCCGAACGCCTCGAATTTGAGGAACGGCCCGGAGCCGACGAAGCTATAGCGGCCCATGCGTTCGCCGCCGACGACGCTTTCAAAAAGAAACGACCAATCCCCCTCCTGCACCTTGCAATAGGCCATGACTGGCGTGAGCGAATCGCCGAGCAGTTGGCGATAGACCGGCACCATCGAGGCGCCGCGAGCCAACTCGGCGAATTCCGGGAACGAGGGGAAATGACGCACTTGGGGCTCCACATCGAATTCACCACAGAGTCACAGAGAACACAGAGAAAACAATCTGAATTTCTTCTCTGTGTTCTCTGTGACTCTGTGGTTGATAATTGCATTCATTTCTTTTTAATTAACAGGCCGCCGTCGGCTTTGTTGCCTTTCTTCGAGATGATCTCGTAAGTCAGATCGTTGGTTTTTAGCAGACCGTCGAGGATTTCTTCAATGGTCTTGTCCTTGGCGGAATAGGTCATGCGGGTGTTGAGGGAGACGCCGATGGCGTTTTTGACCTGGATCTTACCCAGGCCGGCGTCGTCCAGCGCGGAGATTAGTTCGGCGAGGCAGTCGCGGAGGAAGACATTGTTCCAATCGACCGATTTGACTTTAACTTTGAGCCGTTCGGTCCGGGTCTTGGTGGCGGCAGGGGATTCCTTGTCCGCGGCGAGCGCCGGAATCGAAACCAATAGTGCGACGATTAAACCAACTGTCCCGTGACGCATGTACACACTCCCGACGGAAACGTGGCGGTATTCGGCATGGAAACGGCTGTCCATTGCACAATTCAAGTGTATTCCAGCGAGCTTGCAACGCCGCCGGCGGCGGTCGATTTTTCGCACAAAATCGGCCGTTGTTTTGATGGTTGCGAGAGGCTAAATCCGCTATAATACCAGTGTAAAACTCGCATCTAAATGCGCGACGACAAGGGGTCGTCGGCCGAGGAAATCCCGAGCCGAGGAAGTGTGAATTGTCGGACCAACAAGTCCCTCCGCAGCCGCCCGAACCGCCGACCAACGGAACCGCCGGAATCGATCGGTTCGAACCGTTGAACATCACCGATGAACTTCGCGACAGCTACCTCACCTACGCCATGAGCGTCATCGTCAGCCGGGCCCTGCCCGACGTGCGCGACGGGCTGAAGCCGTCGCAGCGGCGCATCCTGGTCGCCATGAACGACCTCGGCCTCGGCCCGACGTCGGCGCACCAGCAAGTGCGCCGGCATCGTCGGCGAGACGATGAAGCGCTACCACCCGCACGGCGACGGCTCGATCTATCCGACGCTGGTGCGCATGGCCCAGGACTGGAACATGCGGCATCGCCTGATCCACGGCCAGGGCAACTTCGGCTCCATCGCCGGCCTGCCGCCCGCGGCCATCGGTACACCGAGGCCCGGCTGTCGCCGATCGCCGCCGAGATGCTCGACGACCTCGAGCGCGACACCGTCGATTTCATCGACAACTACGACGGCAAGTATCGCGAACCGCTGGTTCTGCCGAGCAAGTTCCCGAACCTGCTGGTCAACGGCTCCGACGGCATCGCGGTCGGCATGGCCACGGAAATCCCGCCGCACAACCTGCGCGAGGTCTGCGACGGCCTGATCAAGCTGATCGACGAGCCGGAAGTGACCGTCGATCGGAACTGATGGAGATCATCCCCGGGCCCGACTTCCCGACCGGCGGCATCATCTGCGGCCGGCAGGGCATCCTCGACGGCTACACGCACCGGCCGCGGCAAGGTCACTCTTCGGGCCCGCGCCGACATCGACGAGGAAGGAAACCGCAACCAGATCATCATCACGCGAGGTGCCGTACCAGCAGACGCGCAATCGCCTCGCCGAGGAGATCGGCGAGCTGGTCAAGGACGAGCGCATCAAGGGCATCTCCGCGATGCCGCGACGAATCGAGCGCCCGCAACGGCGAGCCGGTGCGCCTGGTCGTCGACCTGAAGCGCGACGCCGACCCGCAGCTGGTGCTCAATCAGCTCTACCAGTTCTCGCCGCTGCAAAAGACCGTCAGCATCATCATGCTGGCCCTGGTCGACGGCCGGCCGCGCACGCTGCACGCTCAAGCAGATGCTGGAGGAGTTCCTGCGCCACCGCGTGCAGGTGATCCGCCGGCGCACCGAGTTCCTGCTCCGCGAGGCCAAGCGGCGCGGCCACGTCCTCGAAGGGCAGCTCATCGCCATCTCGTCGCTGGACGAGGTGATCCGCATCTGCCGCAGTTCGCCGAGCCGGGCCGAGGCCAAGGAGCGGCTGCAAGAGATGGAGGTGGCGGCCGCCGTGCTGGAGCGGGCGCTGGGCGACGACGCACTTCGCCGCGCTGCAGCGCGAGACTCGGCGCGCTCGACGAGCTACCGCATGACCGAGGCGCAGGCCGAGGCGGTCGTGCGCATGCAGCTCGGCCAGCTCGCCGCCCTGGAACGCGACGAGATCCTCAAGGAGTACAACGACCTGCGCGAGCAAGATCCGTCGGCTACGAGGAATTGCTGTCGAGCGAAGCGAATATCCTGGCCGTCATCCGCAGGCGACCTGGACGAGCTGCGCGACAAGTACGGCGACGACCGCAAGACCGAGATCACCGACGCCGAGCGGCACGGTCGACCTCGAGGACCTGATCGCCGAGGAGACGAACGCCGTCACGATCAGCCACAACGGCTACATCAAGCGGCTGCCGCTGAACACCTATCGCAGCCAGCATCGCGGCGGCAAGGGCGTCTCCGGCGGCGACACCCGCGAAGACGATTTCATCGAGCACTTCTTCGTCGCCTCGACGCACGCCTATCTGCTCTGCTTCACCAACCGCGGCCAGCTGTACTGGCTCAAGGTTTACGACATCCCGCAGGCGAGCCGCACCAGCGCCGGCCGGGCGATCGCCAACGTGCTGTCGCTCGAAGCCGGAGGAGAAGATCACCAGCGTCATCCCGGTGCGCCACTTCGAGGGCGATCAGCTATCCTGATGATGGCGACGCAGCGCGGGCATGGTGAAGAAGACCGCCCTGGAGGAATACAGCCGGCCCAAGCGCGGCGGCATCATCGGCATCAGCCTCGACGAAGGCGACACGCTCATCGACGTCGTGCTCGACCAAGCCGGGCGACGAGGTGGTGCTGTGCACGCGGCACGGCATGGCCATCCGCTTCGACGAAGCCGACGCCCGGGCGATGGGCCGCGACACCACAGGGCGTCAAGGGCATCAACCTGCACGGGCGACGATGAAGTCGTCGGCATGGTCGTCGCCGATCCGGAAGGCTTCTTGCTCACCGTTTGCGAGAACGGCTACGGCAAGCGGACGCCGTTCGGCGCGAACACCGCGGGCGAGGAAGCCGAAAGCGAGGAGGCCGAGGAAGCGGTCGAGACGCCGGAGACGCCGAGACCGAACCCGCCGAGGGCGAGGACGAGGCGGCCGAAGCGATCGCTCGGCGATGCGCTACCGCAAGCAGCGCCGCGGCGGCAAGGGCGTTCGCGACATCCGCACCAGCGAACGCAACGGCCCGGTCGTCGGCATCGCTGTCGGTGCGCGACAGCGACGACATCATGCTCATCACCACGCAGGGCATGGTCAACCGCACGCACGTCGAGCGAGATCCGCGTGGTCGGCCGCAACACGCAGGGCGTGCGCGTCATGAACCTCAACGAAGGCGACAAGATCGCGTCGCTGGCGAAGGTGGCCCACGAGGAAGTGGATGAGGCAGCGGCCGACTCGGCGGCGCCCCTACACCGCAGTGAGGTGAGGCGCACCGATCGGCAATGGTGGGCCTCGACCGAGCCTGACAGCTCGGTCTCGACCCACCCTACAAAATCCGGATCGGCGGCAATGGTGGGCCTCGACCGAGCCTGACACATCGCTCTCGACCCACCCTACAAAACCTGGGGTTTCATGCGTGTCCTTCTCACCGGCGGATATGGCTGCATCGGCAGTTGGATCGCCAAGCAGTTGCTCGATCGCGGCGACACAGTCTTCATTTTCGATCTCAAGGAAGATCCGAAACGTTTGCGACTGATCATGCCCGAGGAGCAGGTGCGGAAGATTGCCTTCGTTCAGGGCGACGTCGCGGACTTCAAGGGGCTGCGGCACGCGATGGATTCGAACGGCGTTTCGCATGTCGTGCATCTGGCCGGCTTACAGGTGCCGGTTTGCCGGGCGAATCCGATTCTAGGCGGCATGGTGAACGTGGTCGGGACGCTCGCGGTGTTCGAGGCCGTGCGGCAGGCGAAGTCCCCAATTCAGCGATTGGTTTATGCCAGTTCCGCGGCGGTTTTCGCATCGCCGGAAATGTATTCGCCGGGTTCACTCTCCGACGATGTGCCGCTCATCCCGAGCACGCATTATGGCGTTTTCAAATGCTGCAATGAGGGGAACGCGCGGATTTACTTCCAGGATTTCGGGCTGTCGAGCATCGGCTTGCGGCCGTGGACGGTTTATGGCGTCGGCCGCGATTTCGGAATGACCAGCGAACCGACCAAGGCGATCAAGTCGGTCGCACTCGGGCGAACGTATCACATCACCTACGGCGGTTGGCAGGATTTGCAATATGTCGAGGATATCGCCGCGACATTCGTGAACTGCCTTGATCGTCCCTATTCCGGCGCCAAGTCGTACAACTTGCGCGGGCATGTCGTCGATCTGGCGACGTTTCATCAAGCGCTCGGCCGCGCCGCGCCCGAAGCTGAAAAACTCGTGACATTTGGCGATCGGCAGATTGCCATCGCCTACGATCTGTCGGATGCGGCGTTGCAGAAGGATCTCGGCGCAATGCCGTTGACGCCGCTCGAGGAAGGGATTCGCCGGACGCTCGAACAATTCCGCCGGTTGAAATCGGAAGGCCGGCTCGACAGCGCGGATCTCGATGTGCAGCCGCCGCCGGTTGTCGTGGCCAACGAGACGTAGTCATGTTCACATCGCCATCGCCAGGATGACCACCACCGTCAGTCCGACGAGGGCCGGAACGGCGACCCGGCGCGAGAGGACAAACGGGCTGGTATCGGTCATGTTGGAACACATGAGCGTGACGGCGGCGACGGGCGAAATGGTCCGGCCGGCCGCCGCGCCGAGCGAGACCACCGCCCCGACTTGAAACGGGTCAGCCCCCGTGAGCCGGCACGGCTCGACAAAGAATTCAAACAGGCTTTGCGTGGCGGCCATGCCGGAGCCGCTCAGCAAGCCAAAGCAAAGTGGAACGATCGCCGCCAACGGGATGAGCAATCCGGGGTACTTCACGATGGCCTGGCCGAGCAGTTGATTGAGGCCGATGAGCTTGATGCCTTCGCCGAAGCAGGAAGCCGCCACGATGAGGCCGATGATGTACGTAAAGCCGTAGCCGGCGCCCTCAAAGAAAGATTTGGCCGAGTCTTTGAACGATTTCCGGTCAGTCAGCCCCGCGGCGAACACGCCAATGAGCATCGCTGCGCCGATCAGCCGGCTATCGAAGGCTCCGGCCTTTTCCTTCGGCAAATCGACAAGCCAATTTTTTGGGATGGGAATGATATTCAATGCCGGCGATGTCAAAGCGAGAATGATTAGCGGCGCAAACGGCACGGCCGCCTTGAGCAGATTGATTTTGAATGGGGCAAGAGCGTCGCTCGCCTTTTCGAACTCAGCGCGGTCGCGGCGCCGGCATTGTCGCGACGATCGGTGCGCCAACAGATGAACCAAAACACGAGCGTTGAGACAAGCAGGTGTGGCCAGACCAACCTCGCGATCTGGGCGACGCAATCGGCGGAAGTGCTTTCGGGATGTGAAGCTTTCAGCGCCTTGGCCACGCTGCGAAGTTCGGGCGCGGCCTGATTGAGAAGTTCGCCGCCAAGCGAGGCGCCGAGCATGAGCGACGCGCCGATGGTGATTGGCGAAATCCGCGCCGCCCGCAGCAACGGAACGAGCACGGTGCCGACCGCGACCGCCGTGCTGGTTTGACTGATTAGAGGCACGTTGACGAAAAAGCCGACGAGCACCGCGCCGGGAACGAGCAGCGCCCGGATGCGCTCGAACGGTTTGGTCAGCAGCCGCACCAGGTGCTGGTCGCACTGCGTTTGCCGCAAGACGAACGCGAAGCCCATCGCGCTACAAATCGGCACCACGAACTTTTCATTGCTGAAGGTAATCAAAAAGGTGCGAACGACCTGCACCGGCGCGGCCACGAATGCGGAAAACGTCGCACCATGAGCGAGGCGGTCGAGGCCGGCGATCCAAGCCAGGGCCAACGCGGACAGCAGCAGCGTCAGGCGAACTTCCGCTTTTCGCGCGATGGCGACGACCGCCGCGGCAATGACAATCAGACCGAGTGCAATGGACATGAACGATTCCGGAGGGCCCTACTTCGCGACCGGCTCCTCGCGAAACTCCCGCGGCGCGCCGCAGCAATCGCAGGCGCCCGGTTCAAAGCGTTTGATCTTGCAGATGTCGCACCAGTAGTACGGCTCCATCAGCTTGCCGTTGACCACGCTGCGGACCGAAAGGACCTGGAGCAATTTCGTGTCGCCGAAGAGCCGGCCGGTCAGCCGCATGGGACGATTCAACAAATGTTTGTCCTTGAAAAACATGCGGCTGCCGGGATCCTTAATCAAGGGGTAAACTTTGCCATCGTCGCTCACAAGCGCCAGCCAGGTCGAGTCGGCATCGCGATCAAGTTTGGCCCCGAATCTTTCGAGCGCCTTGGACAACGGCACGACCTTGCCCGCATAAACCTTTGTTTCCGGCTTGGGCGTTTCGGAATGGACGAAGCCGACGAACGACATCGCTGTGGCAACAAGAAGAACTGTCAGCAATTGGACGCGCGGGTGGTACATGGCATAGTCCTCGATCGCTCGGCGATGCGGGCGATGAGGCTATTGTGACCGTGTCTGCGCGCCGCGGCAAGCAGTTCATGGCTGCGGAATCGGCTCGATCGATTCGCAAACGCGATTGCTCCACCTGGCCGGCGGCTCCCAGCATTCATTGAGTTGCTTGAGCCCGCGATCGACCCAGTAATTTCGCGAGCCGCCCATGAAGAGATCATGCGGGAAGGAGGCGCCGGGCCGCGCGAGTTCGGGATCAATGAGGCATGCCTTGGCCAGCGCGGTCACGATCATTTCCGCGCAAAAATAGCTGTTCTTGTCATAGTTTGGCTTGCCCAGCCAGGCAGTGCGGAGCGGTCCCTTTGCGCGAATGGGCGTCATCATGACGAATAACTTGGCCCGGGCGAAACGCCGTCCCGAGACCTCCAGTGCAAAGTTGGTCAGGCGCAAGATTGCTGGGGCGTGATCGGGACTTTTCGTTGACGGATCCAGATGCGGCGTTCTTTGCGCCCGGTCTTCGATGCTTCCCATTCAAGGAGTCGGAACAGATCGACGGTCCCTACCTTCGAGGGGGTGTCGGGGTGGCCGCCCGCCTCGAGGATGGCTAAGCCGCCTTCCGGTTTTTCAAAAACGATCATGCTGTGATGGGGATGGCCCGATTTGGCCAAGTTGTGGCCGATGGCCCAGGTCAGCCGGTCGTCGCTTTCGACGATGATGTCGCCGGCCTGTGGAATGTAGGGATGGGTCGGCCCGCGAAGCACTTTGTCGAGACAAAACGCAGGCTGATAAAGGACGCCAAACGATTGTGGACATGGATCGCCCCCAAGCGCCAGACACGCAACCATGCTGAACGCGGGAAGGAAAGTCATGGCAGCCTCAATGTCCCTGCTCGCTCGGCTGTCGGCAAGTCGTGTCGAAATGAATCGGGCATCCGGTCCAGCGGGCCGGCGGCTCCCATTCGCAATTGATTTGTCTCACGCCGCGATTCACCCAATGGTTACGCGAGTGCCCGTAAAACAGATCGCTGGGAAAGCTGGCCGCGGGCCGCTCGAGCCGCGGATCCAGGACACCGGCCGCGATGAGGGCGTTTAACACCAACTCCGAACAAAAATAGTTCGATCGATCGAGATCGGGCTTGCCAACCACCGCGGTGCGGAGCGGAAAACGAGTTCGGAACGGTGTAAGTTGGCCGACGAGGCGCAGCGACGCGAATCGCCGCTCGTCCAGATTCAGGCAAAAGTTCGTCAAACAGGCGGATTGTTCCGGCGACAGCGGCGTTTTGCGTCGCCGCACCCATACCCGGCTTCCCTCGTCCTCGTACGACTGCAAGTGCTCATAGGCGTCGATCACTGCGATCTTCAACTGGCTGTGCGGCCCGGCCTCCACGATGGCCAGATGTCCCTCCGGATGGACGAAGACAATCATGCTGTGGTTGGGCAGACCCGCCCCCGAAAGGTGGTGGCCAATTTTCGACACCGTGTGACTGTTCACGGCGAAACAGATATCGCCCGGCTGAAGGTCGTAAGGCGCCAGCGGGCAGCGAAGAACTTTGTCCAGCGTGAAGGCAGGCCGATATAGGAAAGACGCGTGAGCCGGTCCGCCCGAAAGGAAAAACCACGACAACAAGCCGGACATCATCAGTCCGCTCATGCGGTGCATCCTCGCGCGAGAACGGCCGGCCTGACCAGACAGATCTGACAAGGCGGCGCAGCCGGTGAATCACAGATAGTTAACGGCTTCTGATGTATCGGACCGTGTGCGGATTTGGTTGATCCGCGATTGGATCGGGACTGGGAGAATGGCTGTGCGCCAATCGATCGTCTTGGATGCGTCAAGAATGCCGGTTGGATCGGCTGCAATCATCGCAACGAGGGTAATGCGAGCCGGCCAAAACCCGTTTCGAAATCATGGCCCGGCAGGCCGATGTCCACGGCCGAGCGCTGCAAGCAATCGCGAACCTCGTGCGCGGACCAATTGCGATGCCGCGACCAAATGAGGGCGGCGAGGCCGGCCGCCTGCGGCGCGGACGCCGATGTGCCGGAAAACGGTCGCTCGCGACCCGCCAAGGGAAACGGCGTTTGCGAAACCAACTCCGGCTTCGGGCACGTCGAGTTGGGACCGCACGAGGAGTAGTTCGATCGCCGATCGCCGGGATCGATCGCTCCGACGGTGATCCATTCCGCTCCGTCGCCCGGAAACATGATGCTGCCGGCCGGAGTCGAGTATTGCAACCACGCGCCCAGCACGATCAAATGAAAATCGCAAAGACCTTTTTCTGCCCGCCCGACGCGCACGGAATAGGCATGGCCGGCTTGAGGAAGGAACGCCACAGCCTGGGAAAAGCGATCGTCGCCCGGATGCGTTCGCTTCACGCCGACGCTCGATCCGCTGGTATGATCGGTGATTTCGAGGTGGCATCGAACATGCGCTCCGCCGACGACTTCCACGAATACGCGGCCGTTGCCCCAGGGCGCTAGCCGGTTGTCCACGGTTTCGGCGTGCCACGAATGCCAGCCTCGCCCGTTGTCGTGAAATCGGCCGCCCCAATGCCGCGTCGCCAGGTTGCCGGCGCTGGCGAACGCCAGCATGCCGCCGGCCTTTTCGCCGTCGCCAAAAATCTGCGCCAGTTCGCGATGGACCTGGCCCTTCCCCTCCCCATCGCTAAACGCCGGGATGAGCACCGAACAGCTGACAATTTGAGCGCCCTGCCGCCGGCACCATCGGACCGCTTCGAGAAATGACCCGGAATCATCGGGTTCCCAGGTCGCGAGCATGATTTCCGATTTCGGGGCGAGCGCATGAATCACTTCCGCGCAGCAGACGCCATGCGGACTGTCGCGCGCTTCCAGATCGGCGTCGCGGCGAAATGATTTCTCGGCGACGCGCTCGGGCAACGATTTTCCAAGGCATTCGCGATAGCCGCGGAAGCCGCTATCGAGCACGGCGATCTTGATTCCGGCGCCTTCGATGCCATCGCGCCGCCAACGATCCACGCCGAGTTGCGCCAGGCACTCGCGAAGTGCTTCGACCTTGGCGCCTTCTCCGCGAGTCGGAGGCGATGACTCCGCGCCAGTCGCGAATCAAGAACATCAAGCCCAGCGCGATGAGGAGTGCGCGAAAGCAACCGCGGGCCGTGGGAAGGTGAGACATATCGGCGCCCATCCATGCGGCGAAGGTCCGAGAAAGGGTCGATTCCGAAATGATTCTTCGGCGCTTCTGCGCGGGAGAGAATGGTTCGGCACAGATTCGCACAACGCCGAAGCGCCGGAATTGGAAAACGGAAGGGATGGTAACGGATTTGACGCCGCTTGCGGCGTCGCAGGCCTGCTGTATTGAGAGTCCGCCACGCCGCAAGCGGCGGTTTCTTACACCATTGCGGCCACCCGCGCTTTGCGCTTGAGAGCCGCGGCCTTGTCGGTCCGTTCCCAGGTGAACTCGGGCAATTCGCGGCCGAAGTGACCATGCCGGGCCGTCTCGCGATAAATCGGACGGCGCAGGTCCAGCGTCTCGATGATGCCCGCCGGCGTCAATTTGAAATGACCGCGAATTAGTTCGATCAAACGATCTTCCGAGAGTCCCTCGACCAGCGTGTTGTTGGTCGTCACCCAGATTGACAGCGGATCGGGATGTCCGATGGCGTAGGCGAGCTGCACCTCGCATTGCTTCGCCAATCCTGCCGCCACGATATTTTTGGCGATATATCGGGCCATGTAGGCCGCGGATCGATCGACTTTGGTGGGGTCCTTGCCGCTGAAAGCGCCGCCGCCATGCCGGCCGCGCCCGCCGTAGGTGTCGACGATGATCTTGCGGCCGGTCAAGCCGCAATCGCCATGCGGGCCGCCTTCGAGAAAGAGTCCCGTTGGGTTGATGTGATACTCAATGTTTCCATTGATCAGGTTCGGGCGCTCCGCTTTGAGCGTGGGCATGATAAGCTTTTCAATGATTTCCTCGCGAGCGGCGTTTGAAAAGCGCTTCCTGCCGTCCTTGATCTCGACCGCCGAGTCATCATGCTGCGTCGAAAGCACCACGGTGCGGATCCGGCTCGGAGATCCGTCCGGGCCATACTCAACCGTCACTTGGCTCTTGGCGTCGGGCCGGAGGAATTTAATTCTTCCGTCCCGCCGAAGATTCGCTTGATTTTCGACCAATCGATGCGCTAAATAAATCGGCAGCGGCATCAGGCTCTTGGTTTCGTTGCAGGCGAAGCCAAACATCATGCCCTGATCGCCGGCGCCGCCGACGTCCACGCCCTGAGCGATGTCGCGCGACTGGGCATGAATATAGCAATTGACCTGGCAAGTATCGGCCGCGAAGCCGACGGCGGCGTCGGTGTAGCCGATTTCGCGGACGACATCGCGAACCAGCCGATCGACGTTGGCCCGAGTCAACTGAGCGCTGGTCGTGATTTCTCCCGCGACCACCGCAAGGTCCGTGGTAACCAGCGTCTCGCAGGCCACGCGGCTGAGCGGATCGTGCTTCAGGCAGAAATCGAGCACGGCATCGCTGATTTGATCGGCCACCTTGTCCGGATGGCCCATTGAAACCGATTCGCTGGTAAAAAGATACTGGTCGGAATTGAGTTCCATTGGCGGTCGCTCGAAGGAAGACATTCAGGCTATAAAACGCAGACCTAGCAATTATAGGAAATCGGATATTTGTGTTTAGCTTCAAAATCTCGAAGTGGGGCGAAAAAGGGACGCCGATGCGTTATCGATTGCTGGCGGTCGCCGCCTTCGTGCTCGCCGCCCAAGCGCGTGCCGAACCGCGTCTGATTACGGCCCGCGCGGGAACCATCCCGATCATCCTTTCGGCGCCTCATGACGGCGACAAGCCCATCCCCGGCGCCGCCGCGCAAAGGCGAAGGCGTGCCGAATTTTTCCGTAGTCCACGACGGCAATACCGCCGAACTAGCCGAACTGATCGCCAAGAAATTGGAATCGCGACTGGATGCCCGGCCATACTTGGTCATCGCCCGCTTCGATCGGCGCTATGCCGATGTCAATCGACCCGAAAGCGCCGGCGTCGAATCCGAAATTGCGCGGCTGTTCCATCGCGCTTACCATCAGTCGCTCGCGGAGTTCACAAAGGAGATTCAAAAAAAATGGCATCGCGGCCTGCTGCTCGACATTCACGGCCAGGGGGAAATGCCCACATCGATCGGCCGCGGGACAAACAACGGACAGACCGCCGAACGTTTGTTGAAGCGATATGGGTGGAAAGCCCTGATCGGCCCGAAGAGCATCTTCGGCGTTTTTGCCGACGCCGGTTTTGATGTCGCGCCCGACAACATTCCGAATGAAAAGGAAGACTACCGCTTCATCGGCGGTCAGATCATTCGAGCGCACGGCAGCCATCAAGGAAACGGCATCGATGCGATTCAACTCGAGTTCGGCACCGTGTTCCGGGACAAGGAAAATCTGGACAAGACGGCGTCGGTCGTCGCCGAGGCAATTGACATTTTCTGTCACGAGTATCTGAGCGAAATGCTCAAACCGAAGAAATGACGGCTACTTTGCGTCGACCGGCCGCAGCACGCGTTCGACAAACTTGGTGTCGACATTTCCTTCGACAAATGCGGAGGAACTGAAGATTTCGCGGTGCAGCGGAATCGTGGTCTGGATGCCCTCGACGCGAAATTCGGCCAGGGCTCGCCGCATGGTGGCGATCGCCTCGGCACGCGTCGGCTGGTGAACCAGCAGTTTCGCGACGAGCGAATCGTAATTCGACGGCACGCGATAGCCGGAAATGACATGCGAATCGAGGCGAACGCCCGGTCCGCCCGGCGGCTGCCACAAGGCTGATCGGTCCCGGGCGATGGGCTGAAATCGAGTTCGGATCCTCGGCGTTGATGCGGCATTCGATGGCGCAGCCGCGATGCACGATCTCGGCCTGCGCGAATCGCAACTTTTCGCCGAGCAGCGATGCGAATCTGCTCGCGCACCAGATCGATGCCCGGTGACCAGTTCCGTGACCGGATGTTCGACCTGAATCCGGGCGTTCACCTCGATGAAGTAAAAACGGTTTGAGGGATCGACGAGGAACTCGCAGGTGCCGGCGTTCTCGTAGCCTGGCCAACTTGACCAGCCGCACCGCCGCCTCGCAGATGGCGTGGCGGACATCGGGCGGCAAGTTGGGAGCGGGCGATTCCTCGACCAGCTTCTGATGCTGCCGCTGCATCGAACATTCGCGTTCCCAGAGATGGACCGCATGGCCATGCCGGTCGGCGAGGACCTGCACTTCGATATGCCGGGCGATGCTCGAGGTACTTTTCCAGATAAACGCTGCCGTCCTTGAAGGCCGCCTCGGCCTCCTGGCGAGCGGCCCGCAGGCCGGCGAGCAGGCTGATGTCATTGCGGGCGATGCGCATGCCCCTGCCGCCGCCGCCGGCGGAGGCCTTGATCAGCACCGGGTAGCCGACCTCCTGGGCAAAGGCCAGCGCCTGCTGGTCGCTGTCGATCAGCCCCTCGCTGCCCGGCACGACCGGGACGCCGGCCTCTTTGGCGAGTTTGCGCGCCTCGTTCTTGTCGCCGAGTTGCGCATGGCGGCCTCGGGCGGACCGATAAACTCGATGCCTGCAAGCCCGGCACATGTGGGCAAAGTCGGCCTTTTCCGAGAGAAAGCCATAGCCGGGGTGAATGGCGTTGACGTTGGCCAGTTCCGCGGCCTTGATGATGTTGGCGGCTTTGAGATAACTCTAGATTCGATGCGGCGGGCCCGATGCAAATGGCCTGATCCGCGAGCTTGATATAAGGAGCGCCGCGATCCGCCTCGCGAAAACACCGCGACGGCCTCGATGCCCAGGTCGTGGCAAGCCCGAATGATCCGCAGCGCGATTTCACCGCGATTGGCGATCAAGATTCTTTGAAACATGTCGGCAGACGGCCTTGCTTAACTGGGGTCGACGCGAAAAAGCACGCTCCCATATTCCACCGGATCCTGATTCTGAATTAGAATCTCGGCGATGGCGCCGCTGCAGCCGGCGGTGATCTCGTTGAACATTTTCATCGCTTCGATTTGGCCCACGACGGTGGTCGGCGTGACTTTCGAGCCCACCTTGACGTACGCATCCGCGTCGGGATTGGGCTTCGCATAAAAAGTGCCGATCGCCTCGCTCTTGATTTCGATCAGTGGACGGGTCGGTTGGGCCGCCGGCGCGGAAGCAGCCGGAGCCGCCGGCTGAATCGGCTGCGCGGCCACGGGCACCGCGCCCGCGTGTGGAAAGCCGGATATCAGGCCGCGCGGCCCACGCCGCAACCTCAGTTGGCCCGCCTCGGTTTCGAGCATGATCTCGCTGAGATCGTGTTGGCTCATCAATTCGGCGAGTCGCCGAATTGCCTTGACGTCGAACGGCTGGCTTGATGCCGGCGCTTCGTCGTTGGCCACCGCTTCCCCCTTGCTCTTATTTCGACCCGAACACACTCGCTAGGTCCTTCGCCACATGCGTCAGCACTTCACACCCGCCGGGCGTCACCAACACATCATCCTCGATGCGAACTCCGCCCCACTCGGGAAAGTAAACGCCTGGCTCGACCGTGGTCACCATGCCCGCCTCGTACACATCGGCGGAATTCGGTCGCGTAAACGGCCCTTCATGAATCTGAAGCCCGAAGCCGTGCCCAAGGCCATGATTGAACCGTTCGGCGACCCCCTCGGTTTCCAGATAAGCTCGTACGGCTCGATCGACGTCGGCGGTCTTCACGCCCGGACGAATGGCGCGCAACGCAATCTCCTGGGCCTTTAGGACGGTGATATACAGTTTCTCCAGCCGGCTTTCAACCGTTCGATTCTCGGCCGCAGTCACCATGATTCGCGTCAAATCGCTCATGTAGAATCGCCCGCTTGCGCCCCAGTCGAGCAGCAAGAACGCCGCTTCCTCCACGCGGCGATTGGTCGGCGGCACGTGCGGCAACGCCGACCGATCGCCAATGCCGACCAGGGTGGGAAACGCGGTGCATTTGCCGCCGGCCCGGCGAACGTACGACTCCATTGCATCCACCAGGTTCTTCTCGGTGTGGCCCGCCTCCAAGCCATTGCGGAACATGTCGTACGCTTTTTCTGCGAAGCCGATCGCCTCGCGGATCTGCGCCAGCTCCGAAGCGTCCTTGATGCGTCTGAGCGACTCGACCATTCCGCTCACCGCGCGCAAATGAGCGACGGCGCAAGATCACGCAGTTTTTCGGCCTCGGCGAGCGTCACATGAGTCGCTTCGAGTCCGATCGACCGAAGACCCAGTTTCGAAAGTGCATCGGCGACCGCTTGCAAGATCGTTCGATCCGGCTTGCGAATGATTGTCTCCAGACCCGGGCATTCCTGCGCGATCTGTGTCTCGTAACGGCCGTCGCTTACCAATAGCGCCCGGTCGGGGGTCGTCAGTAACCAGCTCGAATCGCCGCTAAATCCAGTCAGATAGGTCACGCTGATCGGATTGCTGACGGCGAGCAAATCGAGGCCCGCGGCCTTGACCGCCTCCCCGAGCTTGTCGCGTCGCTGAGCGGCGTAGTCCACGTCATCAACTCCATTTTCAATTCATGATTGCAGAGCAATGTATGAGAAAATCGCCCCAAACGAAGCAAAGTTGGCCTTCCGCAGAAGATCAAGTCCGACAAGGTCTGCTTGACCGCAACGACCATCTTTTAATAAACTGCCCATGTCACAACGCTAGGAGCAGTATCTTCCGTGGTGCCGAAAGGCGAAGAGCCGCATCGATCCGATCCGGACCGACCCAGCGTCGATCCGCCATTATCGCGAGCCAGCGCGGGACGCCTGAGCCTCTACCTTCGATGCCTCGAAGCGCTTCAAAGCGAAGGCGCTCAGAAAGTTTCCAGCGGTCAACTCGGCGAGTCCCTGGGCGTCAGCGATGCGCAGGTCCGCAAGGATCTTGCCTGCCTGGGCAATCTCGGCCAACCTGGCATCGGCTATCACGCCGCCGACCTATCCGCCGCGATCCGCGAAGCACTCGGCATCAATCGGAAATGGAACACCGTGCTGGTGGGCGTCGGCAATCTGGCACGAGCGTTATTGAAATACACCGGCTTTCAACAGCAGGGATTTCAAATCCTGGCGCTTTGCGACAATGACCCAGCCAAGGTTGGTCAGACAATCGAAGGGCTGCCGGTTTATTCGCTGGAAAAGATTGCCGAGCGGATTCGATCGTCGGAAATCGAATTGGGCATTCTTAGCGTTCCAGCCGAGGCGGCGCAGGCAGTCGCCGATCAACTGGTCGAGGCCGGGATTCGCGGTATACTGAATTTCGCTCCCATGGTTTTGAAACTGCCGCCCCGCGTCAGCCTGGTGACCGTGGATTTGGCCATTCAGCTGGAGCAACTAGCTTTCCTGGTGCAGTGGTACGCATACGACCGCTCGCCGATTACCCGGTAGTGTAACGGTAGCACAAGAGATTTTGGCTCTCTTTGTCCAGGTTCGAATCCTGGCCGGGTAGCTCAAATTCTTGCGGGTGGAGTTGCCCGTCGTCAGTTCGTTAGCAAGTCGTGGGCCAGTTCGAGCCAGTTTACTTCCGGTAAGATGTCGAACAACAGATCCTGATGGAGATCATTCTTCAGGTTGGTGAAGCTCTGTGAGATTTCCAGGCGGAGTTGTTTCGCAAGTTGGTCTTGCGCGACTTCATCAACCGTTCGTTGCTTCTTGCGAACTTCCAGCGAGTTCGCCGCCGCCAGCCGTTGCAACCGGGCCTTCTCTTTCCAGTATGCCCGTTGTTTGTCGTTGTTGAAAATCCAGTCGCTGACGATCTTAGTCGGATTGCTGGTGCCCTCGGTCGGGTTTGTGTACGCGTTGCGCCCGCGGCCGACAGACGTAGCCTGGGCCTTGGGCACGGTGCCATTGCCGATGGTTTCAGCCACGGCGCCCGCGGTGCTGCCCTTGTGCGACGAGCCGATGGGAGTCGATCCGAACGGGTCAGTGAAGTAGTGCGCGACGGCTTCTTTGATTTTCTGATCCTGGGCGCAAATCCACATGACCAGGAAGAATGCCATCATGGCAGTCACAAAGTCGGCATACGCGACTTTCCAAGCTCCGCCTCCACCGGCCGCCATGGCGTTCTCCTCTGGTCATCGATTCGAAGATCCGTTCGGCGCTGCCGCTAAGCGGCGTCGCCGAACACTTGTTTCATTTCACCCAGCGTCGGTCGGCAATCGGTCGCGACGACGCGATTGGCGCGCGTGACCACGTCGCGTGGATTCGCCTGCTCGCTCAAGGCGACGACCGCGGCCATGATGGTCTGCAGGAAGATGGTCTCGGCCTGTCCCTGAAACTCCAGTCGTCCGGCGAGGGGCGTCAGGAACCCGTACGAAAGAAGGATGCCCAGGAAGGTGCCGACGAGCGCGGCGCCGACCTTGTGGCCGATTTCCTCGGCGGGACCGCCGATCGCCTGCATGGTGACGACGATGCCCAACACCGCCGCCACGATCCCGAAACCCGGCAGGGCGTCCGCGGTCTTGCTGAGCGCGCTGATCACCGAATGGTGCTCGCGCTCGACCACTCTGATTTCGCCTTCCAGCGCCTCGACGATCTGTGCGGCGTCGGCCTTGTCATTCACCAACAGCGACAGGGCATTGCAAAGAAATTCGCGCGTGATGATTCTTATTAATGAGCGGGTATTCCTTGAACAACGAACTTTCGTCCGGCTTGCTGATATGGGCGTCGAGCGCGATGAAGCCTTCCTGGCGAACGAGTTTCCCGATCGAGAACAACAAGCGGTAAAGTTCCGCATAGGTTTTCTTGTTGTACGGCGAGCCCTTGAGCGCCTGAATGGAGCCGCGGACCAGATCGATGAGCACCCGCTTGGGCGTCATGATCAACAACGCTCCCAACGACGCGCCGCCGATCGTCACAAATTCGGATGGGTGAATGAGCGCCCCGACACTTCCTCCCGCCATCGTGAATCCGACCAACACCGCGATCAAAACGAGAATGCCGCCCCCGATTACGACCACGTTCCGCCTCCTAAGTGCGCAGTACGACCCCGGTTCTTGGAAATCATCGAAGGGATGCCGATCGAATTGCCATCGACTTCAATGCATGCGAGCGAAATGCAGATGACTCATCCGCAATAACCGATGCGGATTTCTTTATCGGAATTCTCATTTCAATCGTCCGTCATGCGAATCCCGGAAGCGATCTGTGAATCCAGCAACTCTGAGGGCGGCGAGAATTGTTGAATCCGGTCGATCGGTAAAGTCGATAAATCCGGCATAGTCGGAAACCCCGGAGATCGTGCCATTATGATCCGTGGCATGTACAGTGCGGCGAGCGCGCTCGATGCGGCGATGCAGCGCCAGGATGTGAACTCCGAAAACCTGGCCCATGTTTCCACGCCCGGGTATCGCGCCAAGGGAATTCTCTTCCAGAGTTTCGATCAGGTGCTCGACGGAGTTGGCGCGTCGATTGGCGGCGTTCGCGCCGAGGGTTCATACACGAATTTCCATGCCGGCGTCGTCCATCAAACCGGCAATCAGTTCGACCTGGCACTCGACCCCGACGTTTTTCTTTCCGTTCAGGGACCCAATGGCCCTGTTTATACGCGGAACGGTTCATTTCATCTTGGGGCAGCGGGGCAATTGGTAAGCGAGGGAAACTATCCCCTCTTGGGCAGCGGCGGCCCGATTGCGATTCCGCCCGAAGCCGGCCAGGTGACGATTGGCCAGGACGGAACAGTTTCCGCGGACGGAAACCCAATCGGTCAGGTGCGACTGACGCGATTTGAAACTCCGCAGCAATTGCGGCCGGTGGGACCGACCTTGTTCGACGCGCCGCCGGAAGCCGGCGCCCAACCGGCCGACATGGGGCTTCGTCAGGGCTATCTCGAATCGTCGAATGTGTCGCCGGCAAACGCCATGGTCGACATGATTCAAGCGGCACGCTATTTCGAAGCCGCGCAGCGCGCCCTTCGGGCGATCTCCGAGAGTTTGCAACTCAACACGCGCCCCACTAGCTGACCACTCTTAGGTGACCCTCGCCATGATCAAAGCCCTCTACACCAGCGCCACGGGCATGAACGCCCAGCAGACAGTCATCGACAACACCGCCAACAACCTGGCAAACGTCAACACGACCGGCTTCAAAAAGGGTCAAGCCGATTTCCAGGATTTGATTTACGTGACCGAGCGCGTGCCCGGTTCCGAAGCAGCCCAGGGCTTGCAGGTTCCGACCGGTTTGCAGGTGGGTAGCGGCGTGCGCATCGCCGGCATCACGAAAATCTTCACCCCCGGCGCGCTGGTCAACACCGGCAATCCCTTGGACATCGCCATCGAAGGCGATGGATTCCTTTCGGTTTCCATGCCGAATGGGGACACTCGATACACGCGCGACGGCGCCTTACGGTTGAATGCCGTCGGCAACCTCGTGACGAGCGACGGCTTCCTGATTTCGCCCCAGGTGACGATTCCGCAGGATGCATTATCGGTCGCCATCGGAGCCGACGGAACAATCTCGGTGCAGAACCCTGGCTCGCCGACCCCGACCTCGGTCGGTCAGCTGACACTGGTGCGATTCCCGAACCCGCCGGGTCTCAGCGCCGAGGGCCGCAACCTGTTTGCCGAGACGGCCTCTTCGGGCGCTGCCGAACACGGCGACGCCCGGATTGAGCGGCACCGGGACTTTGCGAGCCGGATTTCTCGAACGCTCCAACGTGGACGTGGTGACGGAACTCGTCAACCTGATCCTGGCCCAACGAGCCTACGAATTCAACACGCGCAGCATTCGCACGGCCGACAACATGCTCAGCGACACCTCCCAACTTGTCAGGTGATTTCAAATGAGATCGCCATCCACTGGCCGATTGATCGTGTCGCTGGTTGTCATGACCTGCGCGGGGCCGCGCATGGTCGCCGAGGAACCCTTTCGGCCGGTTTCGATCGAACTTCACGAAAAGGCCGTCGTCAGGAAACGGTACGTGCGAATGGGGTCGATCGCGACGATCACGGGTGGGAGCGAAGGGCTGCGGCGTCAGGTGGCGGATTTGGACATCGATGAACTGCCGGTCGCCAAGCAGTCTCGCACCATTACACCGACGCAGGTCAGGTATCGGATGCGCTTGGCCGGTTTTCCGCCGCGGTCCTTCAATGTCGGCGGAGCGGCTCAAGTTCTGGTCGTGTCGGAACGCAAACCAATCACGGTCAATCAGATTATAGAAGCGGCCAAAGTGGCGGCATGCCGGCGCCTGGCCTGGCCGCGCGAGGATCTGTCGTTTCGTTTGATCCAGCCGATTTCCGCCACCCTGCCGGCGATCGCGGACGACGAGAAGCTGACGCTCGAAGCCGAACCCAGTCGGCCGGAAATCGGCCCCGGACGTGTCCAGATGAATGTGACGATTCGGATCGAAGGCGAAAAGCGATTGAGCTTGCCGGTCTTCCTCGAAGTGGACCTTGTGCAGGAAGTGGCGCGATGCCGGCGGCAGATCGGGCCGAACGAGACATTGCGGGAAGCCGATTTGATCCGCGACCGCCTGGCGGTGAATTCGAATCAAGCGCAGCCGCCGAGACTCGAGGCCCTGATCGGCAAAAGAGTCCGCCGGTCGCTCGTGGCCGGGCAGGTCGTGGCCGCGAGCTATGTGCAAGATTCCGCGGTCGCCGGCAACGCAACCTCGGTCCATGCCGGTCAAACGGTCCGAATGGTTTTTCATGCCGGCGCGATCGACGTCGTCGCCCTAGGCGAGGCGATGCAGAGCGGCGCCGTGGGACAAACGATCCGCGTCCGCAACGCCGATTCCAAGAGAATTGTCAGCGGCCGGGTCGCGGGCCCGAAAACGGTCGAAATCGACGCGGCCACACCCTAAGGAGCAACCGAATGCGACCTCGATTCTGGTGCGTTCTCATCATCGGCACGATGTGGGCGGCGACTTCGGCCCGCGCCGATTCGATCTGGGATCGCCGCGATCCGCGCCTGCGCATTTGTTTCAGGATAATCGTGCCCGGCGCGTCGGCGACATTCTCACCGTGGCGATTGACGAAAGCACCAACGCCAACGAACGCGAACAGCGTGCGCTGGACAAGAACAACGCGACCAAGGCGATCTTCAACTTCCCCAAGAAACCGACCGGCGGAAGCTCGTCGGCGGACTTGCAGTTTTCCAATAGCTCAAGTCGCAATTTTAACGGCAGCGCCCAACTCACCAGCGATCGGCGATTTATCGATCGCATGACCGTCACGGTGGTCGACGTGCTGCCCAACGGCAATCTGGTCATCGAGGGTTACCGCTCCCGAATGGTGGCGGGCGAGCAGCGCGTCTTGCGGATTACCGGCATCGTCCGCCCGACCGACATCGGCCAACAAAATACTGTGGAATCGCACTTCGTGGCCAGTTTCCATATCAGCTACTTGGGCAAGGGACCGGAGTCGAGCTTCACGAACCAGGGCTGGTTCAGCCGGATGATCAATCGCATCTGGCCGTTTTGACCGCATCGTCGAATCGGGGGAACGACCATGATCCGCCGCGGCAGTCGCCCGTTCTTAAGCACAATGTTAGTCGTCGCGTTTGCGGCGCCGATCTTCGGCCAGGTCCGAATTAAGGACATTACGGAGATTGACGGCGCGCAGCAGCGATCCGCTTTACGGATTTGGCCTGATCGTTGGCCTCGATGGGACCGGCAGCAAGAGCACGTTTACGCAACAGGTCGCCGTGGACATGCTGCAAAAAATGAATGTCACGGCGACGATTTTTAGCCAACTCCCCTCCGACAACGTGCTTCGATCGACTAGCATTTCGGCGGTGATGGTGACGGCGGAGATCGGTCCGTTTTTGCGCAAAGGCAGCCGATTGGACGTCACGGTGTCGGCGTTGGACGACGCCAAGAGTCTTCAAGGCGGCTTGTTGCTGATGACACCGCTTCGCGGAGCGGATGGCGCGGTGTACGCCGTCGCGCAGGGCCCGATCAGCATCGGCGGGTTCGCCGCGCACGGCCAAGCGGCGTCGGTCCAGAAAAATCAACTCAACATCGGCCGGATTGCAAATGGCGCCATCGTCGAGCGCGAAGCGCTGGGTATATTTGTCTGCCAGGGCAAGGCGCGGCTGCTGCTGAAGGACCCGGACTTCAACACCGCGCGGCTCATTGCCAAAGCAATCAATCAACGCCAGCCGCAAACCGCGATTCCGCAGGATGGCGGCGCCGTCGTTGTCTGCCTGCCAGGCACTCGACTGGCCAACCCAGTCGCCTACCTGAGCGAGATCGGACTTTACGAAGTCACTCCGGATGTGCCCGCGCGGGTGGTCATCAACGAGCGAACGGGCACCGTGGTGGCGGGTGAAAATGTCACGATCAGCACCGTGGCGGTCGCCCAAGGCAACCTTTTTATCATTGCCGCAGAGACGCCCGAGGTTTCACAGCCGCCCGCGCCGCTGATCGGCACCACCGGCCCCGCGACCGTGGTGCCGCGCACGCAGCTTGACGTGACCGAACAGAAGCCGCGTCTCAATGTGCTGCCACGCGCGACCACCGTGGCGGACGTGGCCCGAGCGCTCAACGCCCTGGGAGTGACGCCGCGCGACCTGATCTCGATCTTTCAGGGCTCGAACAAGCCGCGCGCTACACGCCGAAATCATCGTCATGTAAGCGAGATTTGCGATGGAGCCAATCCGTTCATTTTCCCCGATGATTTCCGAGGTTTCGGCCGCAGGCGTCGATTCCGATGGTACACTTGCAACCGGAAGAAAGCCGAGCCTCAAGTCGGCGGTGAACAGCGTCGAATCGATGTTTATCTCCCAGTTGCTCAAGGAGATGCGACAGTCGCTCGACGCCTCGGAGGGGCTGTTCGCCGGCGACAGCGCCGACATCTATGGCGGCATGTTCGACATGTTCATGAGCCAGCACCTGACCCAGGCCGGCGGAATCGGGTTGTCATCGGTCTGGTTGAAGCAGTTGCAGGAGACGTATCAATCGGAGCGATCGCATGACGTATCCGCCCCCCGCGAAACGCCCAATGCTGGTTCGGGCTTGCCTCGACCATCTGTGCCGTGAGCAAGCCATCCTTGTTCACATTCGCGATTCGCTCCTGGAACTGCAATCCACCTTGTGCCGAGGCGATTCGAAATCATTCTCATCCGCCGTTGAACGATATTCCGCCGTGGCGGGTCAATTCGATCAATTCGCGCAGGCGCGGGAAGCCTTTCGAAATCACGTCGCCATGGAAATGGGCCTGCCGCCCGGACGAGTGACGATCAGCCGGATCGTCGAGCGGCTTCCAGACGCCGTGGAAGTTCGCGAAGCTCAACAGCGCTTGCAGGAATTGACGCGCGAAGTCCGGGAGTTTCTCCAACATACATTTGCAATCGTTCACGGCTGCCAGACGTTTACGCGGCGGCTGCTCGCCGAGATTTGCGGCGCTGAAGCGCCGTCGATCGCTATGGCCCGGACGGAGCACGGCCGCACGATCGAGCGATTATGAGGGCCGCGTCATGAATGCCGCACCCGCGATCGGACTCTCGGCCCTGACCGCCGGCCAGCGTGCGCTCGATGTCATTGGCCAAAACATCGCCAACGCCTCGACGCCCGGTTATCACCGCCAGGAAGTGGTGCTCGCCGATCGGGTCTATGATGGCGTGCATGGCGTCGGCGTGGACGTTCAGCGCGTGCGGCGCTTCGAAGACTGGCCGTTGCACCGCGGCGTTCTCACGGCCAGTTCCGATTCGTCGATGTCCCAGGCCCAACTCAATATCGAGCAACAAGTCGAAAGCTTCTGGACCTCCGCGTCGCTTGGCAAACAGGTTGGCTCGTTTTTTGACGGTCTACAGATGCTGTCGACCCGCCCAGACGACCTGACGCTGCGCCGAACCGTGTTGGCGACGGCTGCCGGTTTGAGCACAAGCCTGAATCAGTTGTCTTCAAGTCTCACGACCACGCGCGCGAACGTCGGCCACTCCATCGAGCAAACAGTTTCGGATGTCAACGCCGAGACGGCGAAGATCGCCAAGTTGAACGGCCAGATCGCTCAAGTCGAATTGGGCGGACAAGATGCAAATGACTTGAAAGACCAGCGCGATCAACTGATCGACGATTTGGCCGCCAAAATCGATGTCCGGGTGACGCAGCAAGACAACGGCATGCTGACGATCATCGCGGCCAACGCGGCGGTGGTGGTCGGCAGCATTTCCCAAGACCTGGCCGCGACCACCGATCCATCCGGAAACTACTACATCTACGCCTCCGACCCGACACAACCACTCAAACCCCAGAGCGGACAACTGGCGGGGCTGTTGCAGGAGTACAATCAGGCGCTGCCGGACTATCAATCGCGCCTGGATGCGTTCGCGGCGGCGTTGATTCAGAGCGTCGATGAGGTTCAGGCGACCGGGCTGGGCCTGAACGGCGCGCTGACTTCCGCCAACGGAACCCGTGGTGTAAATAATACCGCCGTGCCATTGAATGCGGCAGGTCTGGCGCTTCCCGCGCAGGCCGGCGAACTGTTCATTTCGGTTACGAATTCCACCGCCGGCGTGCGAACGCTGAATTCGATCACGATTGACCCGGCGACCCAAAGCTTGCAAGACATCGCCACGGCGATCACATCCAGCACGTCTGGGCAGGTTCAAGCGTCGATCGATCCGCTGACCAACACGCTTCAGCTTCAGGCGGCCGCGGGTTTCACCTTCGATTTCGCCGGGCGATTGCCGAGCGTGCCCGATTCCGTCGCCATGAACGGTACGGCGGTCCCGACAGTCACCGGCACGTTCTCGGGCGCCGCGAATGATGTCTACTCCTTTCAGGTCGTCGGCAATGGAACGGTTGGCGTGACGCCCGGCCTTGCACTGGAAGTACGCGACGGCAACGGGACGCTGCTCAATACGCTCAACGTCGGCGACGGCTACACGCCGGGCACGTCGCTCGTCGCCGCCAACGGCATCCGCGTGCAGTTGTCGGCGGGAACAACCAATGCCGGGGCGTTTTCGACGCGCGTTATCGCCCAGCCCGATACGGCCAACATCCTGTCGAGCCTGGGCTTGAACCGATTCTTCGATGGCGTCAATGCGGCGTCAATCGCCGTGCGGCCCGAGTTGTTGAACAACCCGGCCTTACTCAGCGCGGCGCGAAGCAGGAGCCCGGGGATTCTCGAAATCTGGAACGCTTCGTCGCGACTTCGCGATCAACCGCTGCTCACCGGCGGCACGCAAACGCTTGAACAACAGTTGGGCGATTCGCTCGGCATCGCCGGCAACCAGGTGAAAGCGCTCACCCTCAACCGGCAAACCTCGCAGAGCATTCACGACAGCCTCTACAACCAGGAACAAAGCGAGGTGGGCGTGGACACCAACGAGGAAATGGTCAAGTTGCTGGAATTTCAACGCATGGTCGAGGCCGGCTCGCGCTATCTCTCGGTGACCAACAGCGCGATGGACGAGATCATGAACATCATCAAGTGAATTCGGGCGTCGATGTGAGGACTTCACCGTGAACGTGCGCGTCAGCAGTCATACCCAAGTGGAGCGATCGATCGCGCGATTCCAGGGACAATCGGCGTCCATCGCCGAGCTTCAGGATCAGATCAGTTCGGGGATCCGGCTGTCGCGGCCGTCGGTCGATCCGACTGCGTACGTTGAGGCGGCATCCGGACATACTCAAACGCTTCAATTCGACGCCTATCAGACCGCGATTTCCGACGCCTCGACAACCCTAAACGTGAGCGTGTCGGCAGCTCCAGGACGTGAACCAGATTTTGAACAGCGCTGCGGCCCTCGCGAGCGAGGGCGCCAACTCGCCGCTAGACGACAATGAATTCGAAGCCCTGGCGCACGAAGTGGATTCGCTCATCGATCGATTACTTAGGGCCGCAAACTCGAAATCGGACGGTCGCTATGTTTTCGGCGGGACCGATACCACCCAACAACCCTTTGTCGTCACCGCAACCGACCCGAACGGACGCCCGACGCAAATCGCCTACCAAGGAGCCGGGGAGCGAGCACGTGGCTTGATCGCCCCGGATCAGACGGTTGACACCAACTACGTCGGCGAGCAAGTATTTCAGCAGCCCAACGGCGGCGTTTTTCAGGCTTTGCTCGATTTACGCGACGATTTGCGAAATCCAGCGCTCGACGCCACGGGAAAGACGATGGCGGCGGCCCAACACCTCGGTGATATTCAACAGGCCCAAAATGAATTTCTCGGGACGATCGGCGAACAATCCTCGAGCCTCGAATCGCTCCAGGCATTGTCCAGTCGGCTGAGCGACGTCAAACTCGCGGTTCAATCGCGAACGTCGGATCTCGAAAGCACGGATCTCGCCGCCGCCGTGACGAAACTGCAGGAACAGCAAAATCTCTATCAATTGACGCTTGGCATCACGGCCAGGCTGTTTTCCACCAGTTTCCTGGATTTCGTGCAGTAACTGCATTGTCAATGGGCCTCGATCCGATTCATCGCGTCGGTCGCAGCTCGACGCACGTCGGGATCAGGGTCGTCCACCGCCCTTTGCAACAATGGTATGGCAGGTGCGGCCATCGGGCCGATTCGTCCCAGCATCCGACAACCCTGCAAGCGCACCGAATCGTCTGGATCTTGCAAATCCAACATGTACGCCTGAACGATCGCCTCGATGTGCTTGGGCCTGGGCTCAATCGCTCGCAGGGCGGCGACGGCGGCACGCCGAGCATCGGGATCCCGGTCTTGAAGCAGGTTCACCAGGTCGGCGACGGCCGCGTCGGCCTTGGGGCCCTTTTTCGCCAGTTCTTTGGCGGCCCGGATGCGCATGCCGCCGTCGGCGCTGCGCAATTGTTGAATGAGCGCTTTGATTTCCAAAGTTTCCGGCGGTGTCAAAATCTGGTCGATGGCGCGAGTGACGGCAAGATCAATATCGATGTCTTGCCCGACGGTACGTGTCAATCGGGGCACAACCGGCCGCGCGGCGGGACCGATCTTCCCGAGCGTCTCGACAATCGCCTCTTGCAGCGCCGGCGATTCCCCTCGTTTGTACCGCGCAGATGGTCGCCGAGCGGAATCGCCGCCGACTTCGCCGTGGGGCCAAGTTTGCCCAGCGTCCGCAGGGCTTCCAGTCGAGCCCAGCTACTTGCCCGCTTGTCGGTTGCGACTTCGACCAATTCCCGAACGATTCGACCCTCGCGCTGGGCGGCCTCTGGTTCGGCCCCGGGAACCAAAGCCAGCCACAGAATCATCATGGCCTTCATGGCAATCATCTCCAGCGACGACAAAAACCGTTCGCTGAGTCTACATCGACATCGTAGACAGGGCAAAGTTGATAAAATCGGCGCGATCCAAATGCCTGCTTGCTCCAGAGACCGGGTCAAAGCGAGCCGAACGCGGATGTCCGTGAAATGGCGCAAATTGGCAAGAGCGTGCCGGTTTTGCGGCCATGCGATGATGGCTTGCTCGGCGGCGGCAACCAGGCTATAGGCCCTTCAGTTTCCGCTTTCAGATCATTGCCGATGCGGGTGTTTGGTCATGTCAGCAAGTCGATGGTGCGGACTTTTGCTCCTCGCGTTGTCGCCGGTAACAGTCCGGGCAGACGATCGCTACCTGCCGAAAGCGGCTGGAACGCAACCGTCGTATCGGGCCACGGACGAGTCGGCGGGCCGACCGGGGATCATGACCCCTCTCGGCGATCCGCTCGGCAAGACCGGGAATACGCTCGGCTCGATTTCTGCCATGGAAGATGAGGCCGCCGCTCGGGTGCGACGACTTCAGGCCGAGCTGGAGGCGCTGCAACGAGCGCGGGCGGGACTCGCCAACAATCCGAATGCCGATGATCCGGCCTCGCAACGAGCCAAACTGAGGGCACGCCTTTTTGAACTCGTGGATCTGCTTAAGGAGCGAATGGCTGCCAAGCCGGTTGCACCGAGCAATGCTGGTTCCCGCGGCAACGGATTCACTTCGACCTCGCGGCCCGTCGACCAGATGCGGCAAATCGTGAATCTTTACCGCGCCGGCGACTCGCAAGCCGCCCTTCGAGCCATTCAACTCATTGATCCCACGAGTATCAGCCGGCAGCAGGCGCTGACGCTAAAGTATCTGACCGCGTCCTGTCATCGCCGGCTAAGTGATGCCGAACAGGCTAAACGCCTGTATCTGGAATTGGCAAATCAGAAGGATGATCCATTCTTGGCCACGTGTGCCGGCTGGCAGCTAGACGCGATTCAAACCCGCGAGGCGATCGCTGTCGGGACCGATACAACCCGCAAACGAAGTGTGTCGAAGTAGTTGACTGATTGGCGATTGAACCAGTTCGCCGACCCCTGGCCGAGAAATCGAGTATTCATTGTGTTGGATGACTGCCTGAGTCAGGCGCTAACCATCATGGAGGAAATACGGCGGCGACTGGCCGAGGGAGACTCGGCCTCGGAGTTGATGGACCGGCTGACGAAATTGGTATTGCGAATCGTGGATCTGGTTGCCGCGTCTCGCGGGGCCCTTTCTGAAACGACTCAATCCGGCGTCCGTCAACTCTTCGAATCGCTCCAATCCGCAAGCGCGGAAGGCACGACCTGGATTACCCAAGTGGCCTTGCCGCGACTGCAGGCACTGGCGAACGCCGAACACGGGATTAAGACATACCGACTGCGCGATATTCGCTCCTAAGCTGCTTGCAACACTGATCGACACCATGATTGACCTCGGCGGGATCGCGAATCCTCCATCCCGATGCGCGCGCTGAAGCCGCTGGCGCCGAGATGTGGACGGCGCCAACAAGCGGGAATCGGACCACTCGGACTCGGTGGCTGATTTCCCAAATAAGTTTGCGGCGTGGTTGATCCTCCCCGCCCATCCTGTTTTCCATGACGTCGAAGGATTGGGATCGCCTCGTTTTCGAATCAAATCGGACAAGGAGTCGGACCGGGTGGCGATCTTCGATCGAGAGATGTGTCAAGATTTGGATTCGGCGTTCGTAGACCGCGGCGAGGTCCCGTTTGGCACACGAGGCGTCCCAAGGTCCCGCCCGGCAGGCGGGACCACGCCGACGGAACCAGGTCCTGCCTGCCGGGCGGGACCGAGTTGCATTCCCGCCCCATCATGGCCAAACCAAACATCAGGAATTGGCGCACCAGTAGCCGCGAATTGCCCGGTCGTGCCGCTGGTCGGAACGGCTGAATCCCAAGACGCCGCCACAGCCGGATCCCATTCGCCGCCAGCGAAGCTAAACCCGCAAAGCCGCGTCGACGCCCGTTTTGAAGAGAAACCGAAAAAGAATTCGACCGAAGCGATATCGGCTTCGTCGCAATGCGAACGGCCAACCGATTCTGAAGCAGTCATGCGAAACGCGCGGGCCGACGAATGCGGGACTCGTCAACTGGCGACTCGGGATACTGCTGAAAAATCCGAAACGAAGGGTTGTAATTTCTCAATTGCACTCAACTTGTCCAACTTGATGCAGAAACTGCGCACTCGGAAGTACGAATAATCTTTTGGCCGAAATTGCGCCGAATGGCGAGCCGGCGGGCCCGTTGCGACGATCCGGACAATGGCCATGGCCAGTGCCCCGCCTCCTCCCGTGCCGGCGGAGTCGGTTTCACACGGCGGCGCGAGAATCGAATCCTCCTCCCCGGCAGCGACGCCGGCTTGGCTTGACGGGCTCCAGGAAGCCATCGGTCATGGGCGGATTGGCCTTCGCGGCGACGAGCGGACGGAATTTCACTTCCGACTCGACTCGCCGGAGATGGAGCCGATCCATGTGCGCCTGGAGTCATCGCGATCCGGTCTCATGGTCAATTTGACCGTCGGGAACGGGCAGGTATTGCACGCGTTGGAAGCGCATTTGAGCGAGTTGCGCCAGCGGCTCGGAGCCGTCGTCGTGACCGTGAATTCCTTCGGCATCACCCGAGAGGGAGATGCGTTTCCGAATCCGCGGCGACAAACCCCGGATCCTTGGGTTGGGGAAGCGTCGGAAAACCAGGCGGGCCGCCAATCGACTGCCCGACGGCAGCCGAAACGGACGCTCGGGGTTGTCGGCAGGATCGACGTGACGGCATAGGACGTGTCGTGTTCGTTACAGGAGGTATGGACCATGGCCGCCAGTGCGATTGCCGGGATCAATCAGGATCAGTTTTTGAAATTGCTGTTAGCCGGGCTGAGCAACCAGGATCCGATGCAGCCCATGGATAGCAATCAGTTCCTCCAGCAGATTTCGCAATTCGCCAACCTCGAAGGCATGCAAAACCTGACCGCGAATTTCAGCGAAATGTTACAGCTTCAACAGTTGACCCAGGGTTCGACGCTGATCGGCAAAACGATTCAATATGACGCGAACGGCTCGCTCACGACCGGCACGGTGACCGGTCTATCGGCGGCCAACGGCAAGATCTTTTTGCAACTGGGGGCGACGCAAGTGGGCCTCGACCAGATCAAGTTTGTCGGCCCCGCGTGAGGCAAACCGCCCAAACTTAGAACCGCCAACCGAGAGAGAAGAGAAATGGCTCTGAATGCGATCTACACGGGCGTGACGGGTTTGAACACCAACTCGCAATGGCTGGACATCATTGGGAACAACCTGGCCAATGACAACACCACCGGTTTCAAAACCCAGCGCCCGCAATTCGAGGACCTGGTCTATCAGACGATCGACTCCGGATCCGCGCCGTCGGGGACGCTCGGATCGGTCATCCCCACCCAGATCGGATTCGGCGTCGGGATCGGGGCCATCGGCAGCTTGTTTCAGCAGGGCACCGTGACCCCAACCGGCCGCAATCTGGACATGGGCATTCAGGGTTCCGGTTTCTTTGTGCTCGCCAATCCGGTGAAAACGGTCTACAGCCGGGCGGGCATTTTCGATGTCGACGCATCTGGTTTACTTGTCGACCCCAGCACGGGCATGTATGTTCAGCGATTCGGCACGATCGGCGAAGGCGCACCCACCAATTTTCAGGTCGCCGGCGACATGAACATTCGCGTGCCGTATGGCGCGGGCATTCCCGGAACGCCGACCGCCAACGTCACCGTGCAGGGCAATCTGAGCACGTCGCTGGCCGTCGGCGATTCGATTACGTCCGCCATTCAGATTTACGATACTCAAGGCACGGTTCGATCATTGAATGTGACATACACGAAGACCGCCGCGAATACGTTCAGCGTGTCGGCGACGGTCACGGGCGGCACCGTCACGGTGCCGGCAACGCCCATCACCTTCGACGCCAACGGCATGCTGGTTTCGCCGGCGACTCTCGCGCTCACCCTGAATGGCCTGCCCGGCCCTCAAACGGTGACCTTGCAACTCGGGAATCCCGGATCCTCGGCCGGCCTGAGCCAGTTTGGCGGCCCGTCGACCGCAACCTCGGTAACCCAGGACGGCATTCCGCCCGGCAGTCTCCAGAGCGTCTCGGTGGACACCGACGGCGTCTTGCAAGGAATTTTCAGCAACGGCCGAACGGTTCCCATCGCGCAATTGGCGATTGCCCGATTTACCAACGAGGGCGGCTTGCTCCGCGACGGTCAGAACTATTTCGCGGCGTCGCCGCCATCCGGAGCGCCTTTGATCGGCACTGCCGGCACCGGCGCTCGCGGAAGCGTCATCGGCAGCGCCCTGGAAAGCTCCAACGTGGATATCGCCCAGGAGTTCACCAGACTAATCCTCGCGCAGCGCGGATTCCAGGTAAACGCCCGTGTGATCACGGTCAGCAACGACGTACTGCAGGAACTGGCCACGATTATTCGGTAACATGATCACGCCGCCGGCTTCACGTTGGCCAGCAAGCGCATGATCTCATCGATTGACTGCTTCTTGGGCTCCGGCTCTAGAGTGCTTTCCTGAGCGAGCACGGCTTCGAATTGTTCCGGAACCAGTTGGCAGGATTTGAAGCCGGAAGCGTCCACGGCCGCCAATACACGCGAACCACCGACCAGAATGAGGTGAACCGAGCATCGCCCATTCAGGGTCGTGCTTTCGAGAAGCCGCATTTTGCCCGTGCTCGCGGCGACGCTCAGCCGCGGCCGCTGAATGTAACGCAAGAACCAAATCATTCCCGCGCACAGCAGCAACACAAACGTCGTCATTCCAAACAGGCGGACCAGCACCGGGCCTGGCGACGGTGCCGCGGGGGCTTGCGGCGGGGCGTAGGCGAGGTCATCGGCCGCGAAAATGGGCCCTGGCGCTGCCAGGTCGCAACCGATCACCAAGGCCAGAATGACGAGGAAACACCGACCGGCGCCGATCATGAACGCGCCTTGCCCGCGTCCGGACGGGAATTGGCCAACTCGATAATGCGAATGGCAAAACGGTCATTGACAATGACCACCTCGCCGCGAGCAAACAGCCGTCCGCCGGCGAGCAACTCCACGGGTTGACTCACCTGGCGATCGAGATGGACGATCGCTCCGGGGCCCATTTTCAAAATTTCGGCGATGGTCAAATCAACCTGGCCGAGCCGAGCCGTGAGCTTGACGGGAATATCGCTGAGCAATTCGATCGGCAATCCGCCGATCGACTGTGCCGAGCGGCGAGAGTTCCGAAAACTCCGCCACCCGCGCCAGGATGTCGGGGCGGTCTTCCGCCGGACCTGCGGCCGATCGAGCCTGAGCGGCCGGGGTCGATGGCGGGAGATTCGACATTTGCGGAACGGCCGAGTCGCCGGGTCGTTTTCCTACGGGGGTCATAAGGCGTTTTCCTCGTTCATCAAGCCAAGAACTCACTCATCCATCGGCGCTCGCGTGGAGAATCGGCGATTCGACGCGAACGGCGAGCAATCGATTGACGACGCCGGGCCTGACCTGCAGTTTTTGCTCGCCGCCGATTTCGGCCCGCAATGGTTCGCCGATCCGTTGATCCAGTACCACCAAGTCGCCGATCGTCAACTTCGAAAGTTGTTCCAACGTCAGCCGGGTCGTGCCCAGCACAACGGCGAACTCGACCGATATCTCTTCCAGTAGCGATTCCACCTGGCGGCGGTCAAACGGTCCCGCGAAATCGCGTGGAAGCCGTGCCGGCTGGCTCGGGGAGAGATCCCGTTGGAAACAAGAACGTCACTGGCCGGTGCGCCAAATGAACCATGCAAGGTGACCGACGCTTTCGCGAACGATTCCTCGGCCGGCACGACACAGACGGTTTTGGGAGTGCCGACGGCGGCGATCTGGAATTTCAGCGTTTCATTCCCGGGCCACGCCGCTTCGAACGGCGTGAGAAACTGCTGCATGAGATATTCGAGCAGCGTTTGCTCCACCGACGTAAATTCGCGATCCTCGGGAAGAGCGGTCAGGGGCTGTCCGAAAAGCCCTGCGAGCAGCGCCAGGACCACGGTGCGCTCCAGGACCGCGAAGGCAGGCCGGCCCGTGCGGTTCTCGATTTCGAACCGGACGCCGACCGAGTTTTCGGGAATCGATTGAAGAGGGTCGGCCGCCAGCAATGATTCGATGCGTTCGAGTCGCAATTCGCCCTGAAATGACAGCGTCGCGGCCCAATGTTTCGGGGCGGACTTCACAGCCGCGGCAAACCACTCAGCTAATTGGTGTTCGAACCGGCTCGCAGGCGAGATCCAACGGGGCGGAGTCCAGGGAGCGGCTGCAAGATCCGTCATTGCACCACGAATTCCTCGAACAACACCTCAAAAGCGATCGGTTCGCCGTTGGGGTAGAGAAGCTCCTCGAATCGTTCCTGAATTTCGCGTTGAATGCGCTTCACGCCGACTGTCCCGCCGACATCCTTCAGGGTCTTGCCCGACAGATGCCCGATCAGCCAGTTCTTCAGCACGGGCTTGTACTTGTCGAGGCGTTTTGTCAAGTCTTTCGCGTCGCTGGAATCGACCAGGATGATCACTTTGACCCGCAAGTAGCGGTTCATTCGTCCGTCGGAGAGATTGACGGCCACCTCGCCAAACGGAACCGTAGTTGGTTCGCGCTCGGCGTCGGACTTGGCGGCCGGCTGCGATAGCCCCAAAAGCTTGTGCGCTCCGAATGCCAATGGCGTCACCGCGCCCGCCACCATACTCCCAATGCACAAAATGATCCAGACGAACTTTTTCTTGCTTTTCGACGGGGGACCTGGTGCTTCAGCTTGAGGTTGCGGCTCGGCCATGACGATGCCCCTTCCTTCGAACGTAACGCTATTGTTCCATTCGAAGCATACGTCAGTTTTTGCGGTCAGGACGCCAATTTGGCAGTCAAACCGAGCGAAATCAGGGGCGGGATGGGGCCGGGCCCGGCAGAGATTGCGGATATGGCGATGATGCTGGTTTCGGCATGGGCAGCATTTCAGATCCACCGGCCGGTGTAAGCGGCGGCGGCAGGGGTTGGACCGTCGGCGGCGGGGTTGGACCGACCACCAAACCCTTGACCGCCTCATTACAAACAAAACGCTGGAACAGCGCCGGTGACTCCAACGCCAAATCATCCGCGTGGCCGTCTTCCGCCGGCAATGGATTGCGAATCAATTCCGTAATCAGGCGGCCGCGCGGGTCGAATAATAAGTCCGGATTCGTTGCGTCAGCCCAATGTCCGTCGTATCCCACAGGCCGTCCACACTGGCGACCACCTTCGCCTCCACGGGACTCACTGCTTGCACGACGAGTCCCAGTCGTGGGCGTTGGTAAGGCATGTAATGAGTGATGCTGGCATGAACGATGAGATCGACATTGAAACATTGAGCCAGTTCGATCATCTCGGCCTCGTCGAACCGCCCGTTGACATGAATGAACTCGGCCTGGCAGGCCGGATGATCCGGTGGCGGCGCGACGACCTCGAACCGGCCCAGTTGCTGCAATTCAGCGCCGAGGGATCGGCGCACTTCGGCGCCGCTCGGGTGTAACCCGATTCATTGTGGACGGGAAGTACAAGCACACGGCCAACGCCCGCCCAAGAAAAGCCCGGCAGATGATATTGGCTGCAGGTTGGTTTGGGCGGCAAGATGTTCTGAGGCGCCGTCCGGCACCCGCGCCGGCAGCCCGAATTCAGAAGCGCCACCCCGGTGAAAGCGACGAGAATTGCGCACGCGAACGCCGTGCGGCTAAGGCCGCCGCAACGACGGCTCGCGAAGCAGGTTTTCCAGCGCCGCAACGATTCCCTGCAGCGATTCCACGTCCTGCGTATCCTGCTGACGCAGCCGCTCGCGCACGGAATGTAGCTCCGATTGGAGCGCTTCAATCTGGGAGCGGTGCGCGATACCTCAGCAGTGGCTTGCTCGACTTCACGCGATTCCTCGTCCCGGGCCTGCTCCCGCGCCGCCAGTTGCTCCTCGAGCGCCTTGACGCGCTGCCGCAACGTTTTCGCTTCTTCCTGGGCCTTTTCCAAAAGCTGGCTCAGCAAGACGGCCCGTTCGGTCGCGGTCTCATGCGGCCCCAACTGCAGTCGCTGACCCATCGCGGTCGGACTCAAGCGTTTGTGGGGATCAAAGGCCGCGGGGTTGTCGCTGTTTCGCTTCGGCAACTGCAACTGTTCTAGTCCGGAGCGATTGTCCGGCGGCAACGGCTCGTTCGGCTTCGTGGGCGGCTGCGGAGAGTTAAGCTCGTTGCCGGCAGTTGGCGCCCCAGCGGGCAGTCCATTTTCCATTTCATCGACCGGTTGCGCATTCTGCCCATTGTTCGTCTGAGCCCATCCTGCCTGGGCGACGCCGTCGGGATTGCGCATGGGAATGGATCGTCCGCCAAAAGTATTATCGGAGCCGCGGGCGGGCGGAATGCTTAATTCCGCGAACTTGGTCTTCTGGTCGCGAGGTGAACCGAAATCCAATAGCGGCCGCATGCGATCGGTTGAATTGGGAAACGTGGCGCAGCCTGACAGCAATGTCAGTCCCGAAAGAATCCCAGCAAGCCAGTGGGCTCGCAATCGCATGCCCCATTTCCCCCACCTCGCCGCGACGTGAGCGCGTTGAGGCCGCCTCTATACGCCCCTGGGGGTTGCCGTGCAAGACGAACCGGCTCGCAACGAGTCAAACGCCCTTGGCGGTGCTTTCATATTCGAAGCGGATTCGAATCCGTTGCCCGCAACCGCAAGTGATCTCGACACCGGCGATCGAATCGCCGTCGCGAATGTACTCCAATCTCGGTTCAATCGCATGATGGGCATGCGGGAGCGGCACTGATTGTCGATCCTCCGCCATTCGGACCTGCCGCGCGGCAATGATCGCGGACGAATGAGAGCCTTTTTCGATCGCGGCCATGGCGCCCTTCCCGCATCAAGTTCGAATGCGTGATTTCAAAATCAGGCGAAACAGGGTCCTTCATCCATCGCCGCCAACAGTCGATCGGCGGCGGGATGAGAACGAACCCGAATACACTCGCGCAACTGCAGCAATGCTGCCGTCAGCAGTCGGCTGATCCGCGACGGCGAAAGTCCCACGATTGTGCTGATTTCCTTCAGACGCAAGTCCTCGCGATAGTAAAGCGTCACGAGCAACCGTTGGCGCTCGGGCAGCGCTTCGATGGCATCAGTCAGCAATCCAATTTGCTCGGACAGCGAGACCGTTTCGTCCGGCGATCGCTCCGGCGAGGCCGGCCCGGTCTCTTCCGACCGCGAGGCGAGTTCCCACGATTTCATTCGCTGAAAACGCATCGCCGCCAGCGTGTCGGCAACCTCGTCCTCGGTCAGCCCCGACTCGCGTGCCAAGTCGGCGATGGCCACCGGCGGCGGCAACGAATTGGCGGCGTGGCGGATCGCCGCCATTCGTTTCAGTGCCTGTTGTGGAAAGGCCGAATTCCGCCGCAGTTCGTCCAGGATCGCCCCCTTGATTCGCAAGTAGGCGAAGGTCTTGAACTGCGTGTTGCGGCCAGGGTCGAATTTCGCCGCCGCCTCGACCAGGCCCAGCACGCCCGCCGACTCGAGATTCTCCAGATCGGTTCCCGACGGCAGCGTGCCGATCAATCGGCCGATAATGTGTTTGACGAGCGGCAGATGCGAAAGCACCAGCCGGTCACTGCGATCCTGCGCCGCCGCACGTTGATACTCGTTTAACACTTCGGTCTGCACGCCAGGTTCCTTCGAGCAACCAGTCCTCACGCCGCCTTGCCCACGGGCGTGTTCGCGGCGAGATCTTCCAGCCGGATAAACGCCGCCGGCTCGATCAGCAGGTCAGTCGGCACTTCCTGGTAAGCGATCGCGCTCAGGTCCGGCAATGATCGGACCAGGGCCTGTCGCAACGGGCGGCGAATGCTCGTGTCGCACAGCAACGCCGTTTCGTTGCCTCGCGCGGTCGCCTTGCGAATCTCCGCCGATAGCCGCAAGATCAATTGCTCCAGCTTCGCCGGATCGAACGCGAGTTGCTTCTCCTGGATGCCGCGTCGCATCTCAAGTTCAAGTCGCGGATCGAGCGCGATCACGCGCAATCGGCCCTGGTCATCGCGGAAACGATCGCATATCGATCGGCCGATGTCCATCCGAACCCGTTCCGTCAGGTCGAGCACGTCCTTGATCGTCGGCGCGTGGTTGGCGAGACTTTCCAGAATCCGCGTCAGGTTCGAAATCGGCAAGCGCTCCTCCAACAATAGAATCAAGACTCGATGCAATGTTCCCGTCGTCAGAATGTTGGGAATCAATTCGTCCACGATGGCCGGCGACGATTCGCGGACCTTATCGACCAAGGCCTTTAAGTCCTCTCGGCTGAGCAATTCGTGGGCATGGCGGCGCACCACCTCGCCCAAATGAGTAATCAACACGGTGTAGGCATCCACGACCGTGTAGCCGCCAATTTCGGCTCGTTGTCGGTCGGTTTCGGGGATCCATTGCGCCGGCAGCCCAAAGGCGGGCTCGCGCGTTGGCTCGCCGCTGAGCGTGATGGCGGCCGTTCCCGGATTGATCGCGAGCCACTGGTCGGGGCGAAGTTTGCCCCGCGCCACTTCACGGCTGCTGATTTGGATCCGATAGAAGTCCGGTTCGAGCCGCATGTTGTCGCGAATGCGGACCGCCGGCATCCACAGACCGCTTTGGCGGGCGAGATCGCGCCGCAATCCGCTGATGCGATCGACCAGCCCGGAGCCTTTCGCCGGCTCCACCATCGGAATCAATCGTGCGCCGATTTCCAGGCTGATGCGGTCCGACTGCAAAAAGTCTTCCGCGGAGACCTCGACTTGCGGCTTGGGGGCGCTCGGACCCGCGAGGCCCGGCTTCGCGGCTCCGGCATCGGTCGTCTTCGGTTGCGACAACCGCCGCGACGTGAAAATCAATCCCACGCCCAGGGCCAGGAACGGAACGGTGGGCAGCCCCGGCAACAGCGACATCGCGAGCAGAATAATGCCGCCAAGTTGCATCGGGCCGGAACTGGTCATGAACTGGCGCCGATTTCCTGGCCAAGGCTGCTCTGCGACGTCGCCTTCGTGACCAGGATGCCGGACGTGGTCGCGATAATGAGCGCGGGGATCTGTGTCACCAGGCCGTCGCCGATGGTCAATACCGAATAGGTGCGGATGGCCGCGGCGATGGTCATGCCCTTGGTGATGCCGATGATGATGCCGCCCAGGAGGTTGACGGCGGTGATGATCACCGCCGCGATCGCGTCGCCGCGAACGAACTTGCTGGCGCCATCCATGGTGCCGTAAAACTCCGACTCGCGGACCAGGCTTTGCCGTCGTTGCCTGGCCTCGGTTTCGTCGATCAGGCCGGAGTTCATCTCGGCGTCGATCGCCATCTGCTTGCCGGGCATGGCGTCCAGCACGAATCGCGCCGCCACTTCCGAAATGCGCCCGCGCCCCGCGTGATGACCACGAACTGAATGACAATCAAAATCAAGAAGATGACCAGGCCGACCACGAGATTGCCGCCGACCACGAAATTGCCAAACGCCGACACGATGTAACCGGCATTGCCGTTGAGCAGCACCAGACGCGTTGTCGCCACGTTCAGTGCCAGGCGAAACAACGTCGTCAGCAGCAACAGCGATGGAAAAACGGAGAAATCGAGCGCCCGTTTAACGCTCAACGTAACGAGCATCAGCAGAATCGTGATCGAAATATTGAAGGCCAGCAGCAGATCGAGCAATCGCGGCGGCAGCGGCACCAAAAACACGATCAACAGGCCAAGCAAACCCAGCGACAATAGCCATTCGCTGCGTTGCAGCAGTCCAGGAGCTTCAGGCGTGGGTGGCGCTTCCTGCCATGGTTTGCTACGCAGCCATTCCTCGAATCCGCAGAACAAAAGCGATGATCTCCGCCACCGCTCGAAACAATTCCGGCGGGATTTCCTGTCCTTCCTTCACGCCGGAGTAGATCGCGCGTGCCAGCGGCGGCCGTTGCAAAACCGGAATCGAGTGACGCCGGGCCAAGTCGGCGATCTGTCTCGCAATCACGCCCGCTCCTTTCGCCAGCACTACGGGGGCCCGATCGGTTCCCCGATCATAACGAAGGGCGACCGCGAGGTGCGTCGGATTGGTCACGACCACGGTGGCTCGCGGGACGTTCACCAGCATGCGCTGCCGGGCGCTCTGCGCTGCAACTGGCGAATGCGGTTTCGCACCATCGGATCGCCTTCCTCGCGCTTGATTTCTTCCTTCAACTCCTGCCGCGTCATGCGCAGGGCCGATTCCAGTTTGCGCCACTGCACGAGATAATCGATCGCCCCAAGAATCACCAGCACCAGGGCGAGAAACGTGAACATTCTCAGGCAAATGCTCCAGCCGGAGCCGATCGCCTCGCTCAGGCTGCCAAGACCCAACGACGCGACCACCCCGGCCCGCGCTCGAAAGACAATGACGGCGACGGTTACGAGCAGCGCGACTTTCAAGATCGACAGCAGCACGCGCCAGGCGGATTGCAGCGACCACAAGCGTTGCCAGCCCGCGGCGGGTGAAATTCGTTCGAAGTCCGGCGACAGGCGATCGGGCACGAAGCGAACGCCGACCTGGGCGACGCAGGCGCCGATCCCGGCCAGCACCAGGACGGCGAAAATCGAGCCGAGCATCAACGCGAAACGCTCGAACATCCGCGTCGCCAGCGCTTGAGCTTGCCCGATGTCGAGTTCTTGATGGGGAATCCGCTTGAGGTCCATTCGAAATGCATCGACCAGACGGCCGCCTAGAGCCGGGGCCATCTCGCCGAGGAACAGCGCGGCGACGAGCACGACCAGCGCCGCAGTCAATTCCGTACTAAACGCGATCTGGCCGCGTTTACGCGCTTCTTCTCGGCGACGCGGAGTCGGTTCCTCCGTCCTGGCGAGATCATTTTCGTCGGCCATGGCGTCATCCCAGGAAGCGATTGATGGACTGGCCGGTTTCGCCGGTAAACGCCAGCAGCAGACGAACGAATTCGGGCAGCAGCAGCGACATGCCCAAGAGGGCGACGATCGCCTGTAGCGTGAAACCGATCGTGTAGATATTCAATTGCGGGGCCACGCGAGCCATGAAGGCGAGCACGACGGTGAGCAAGAGCAAGCAGAGTCCGAGCGGAGCGCCGAGCAACACGCCCATCTCGTGAGCCCGAGCCATGCCGTCGAGCATGGGCGCGATTGGCTGGGGAATGATCGACCCGCCGAGCGGCAACTTCGCGAACGACGCGTGCAAGGCGGCCAGCAACACATGGTGGCCGTTCAGTTCCAGGAAAACGATCGCCGCCATGATCTCGAACGCCATCGCCAACGGGCTGGCGGCCGACTGCCCTGTCGGTCCGGGTTGCGGCCCAAGAGCGAGTCCAACCTGCTCCGAAACGAAGGCGCCGGCGATTTGGGCCGGGAGCAGGAATAGAGAAAAGGCAAAGCCCATCGCCGCGCCGATCACGGCTTCGCGGAGGAGCGCGAGCGCGTAGAGCCAGGTCGCGGAGTGCGCCGCGGCGATCGCGGGATCCCACTTTGGTCCGATGGCGGTGAAATAAAACACAGCCAGGGCCAAGGCCAACCCGACGCGCACGATCCGCGGAGCGCGGTCCGCGAATAGCGGCATCACCGCGACGAATGTCCCAACCCGAGCCAGGATCAAGCCAAAGTAAATCGCGATTGTCTCCATCACGAGCCCACTTTCGCCGCATGGAGAAACATTCGCTGGGTAAACGCCACCACCAGTTGCAGCGTGAAGCCCATCGTCAAGATCAGGACCAGGCCGACCAACAGGATTCGCGGCACGTGGCCGATGGTCTGGTCCTGAATGCTGGTCACCGCTTGCAAAATCGAAACGATGAGGCCGACGATGAGGCTGGCGGCCAGCACCGGCAGCGCCACCATCAGCGCGGTCTGGAACAGATCGCGGGTCAGTTCCATCACTTGTGCGGTCGTCATCCCGGCCTCCCTGTCACTTGAAACTGGCGGTGATCGCCCAGGCGATCAGGTGCCATCCGTCCGCCAAGACGAACAAGAGAATTTTCATCGGCGCCGAAATCAGCGTCGGAGGCATCATGACCATGCCCATCGACACCAACAGATTCGACACCACCAAATCGACGAGAAGAAACGGCAGGTAAATGCAAAAGCCCATGATGAACGCCGTCTTTAACTCGCTGATGATGAATGCGGGCACCAGCACATTGAAGGGCGTCTGTTTCGGCTCCCGCACCGTCTTGTTGCCGGACATGTAAAGAAATAGTGCGATGTCTTGCTTGCGGGTTTGCCGGAGCATGAAGGCCTTGAGCGGCGCGACCCCGGCCTGGATTGCTTCCTGGCTGGTGATTTTTCCCTCGCGGTATGGGGCCAGTGCTTTGGCGCCGATGTCATCGATCGTCGGCTGCATGATGAGCAGCGTCAGAAAAATGGAAAGTCCGATCAGCACGATGTTGGGCGGGACTTGTTGCGTCGCCAATCCTTGCCGGGCAAACGACAAGACAATAACCACGCGCGTGAAGCAGGTCATCGTCACGAGCACGGCCGGAAGCAACGCCAACGAGCCCAGCAATAATGCCAACTGAACCGGTTGCGACAGGTTTTGAAAGACCTTGGGATCGCCGAGGTGGTTCCCAAGTTCAAGAAATTCGTTCATCCGTCTCTCCCGGCTTTTATTGCGAAAAGCCTCAAAACCTGTTTTCAGTCGCGGTCAAAACCCGCTCCGGACCATCGGCGTCGAAAGTTGCGGCCGAGCATATTGGCTGGGGGCCGGCGCGGCGGGCGCTTCCTCGGCCGGGCGTGGCAGCGGCAACAGCGCCTGAATCCCGTTGCCGTCGACGCCGGCCACAAATTGCCACTCGCCGACTTCGATCAGAAACATGTTGCATCGATGCTGCAATGGAAGTGCTGCGGCGACGTTGAGCGCCCGCGGGCCGGCCTGCCCCGGTTGGGCATTGCGGCGGCGAATGAACCACGCCGTCGCCGCCCAGATCATGCCGAGAACCAGGAAGCCGATCACGAGAAACTTGATCGACGATTGCAAGTCCGGCGGCGCGATTTCGGCCGGTGTCACGGTTTTTTCCACCGCGGGCGGTCCGCCAACGTCGGGCAAGGGCAGCATGCGCGGTGCGACCAACCCCGCCACGATGATAAGCGCCGGCGATGCTTCACGCGAGCAACTTTGAGCGGCCGGAACCAGCCGGCGTCGGTGATGATGGCGGTTTGAACATCGGCTTCCTTGCCGGCTTGGGGACGTTGTGGTGCGAGTCTCAGGGCTTGCCGCTCGCCGTTGGCGGGCGATGCATCTCGAGCAGTTTCTCCAGCAGTTGCACGGACATTTTCTCATCCGCGACCGCCGCGAGGATTTTCGCGGATTGCCGTGCGTTCATCTTGGCGAGCAATTGAACGGCCACATCGGACTTTCCCGACTTGACCAACTGCTCGACGATCTTGGCGGCCTTTTCGGCGGGCATTGATTCGGAAATGCTCGTCACCGTGCGCAGATTCTTGGCGGAGTCGACAACCTCCGGCTGTCGCGCCGTCGCCCGTGCCGACCGGCTTGATCGGCGGCGGGGCCAGCGATCCGCCCGGTCCAACGGACGTCTTCGCGTTCCCGGCCGATTTCGGCAGGATCTTGTTCAACGAGTCCATTTCGTCGCGGAGATCGTCGAGCACCAGGCGAACCAGTTCGCGTTGCGATTCCAGTTCCGCCTCGCGCTGGGCGACGCGCGCCAGATCGGTCTGAAGTTGCGTCGCCAGGCCGGCCGATTCCGCCGCGTCGGCGGTCGCGTTCGGCTGAATGATCGCTTTGGGGGTGCGCGGTTCGTTTTCGGAACTCGCTGACGATGCTTTCTTGGACGTTTTTTTCTCGTTGGCGGCGGAGGCGGTTTCCTCCGACTTCGTCGGCTGGTTCAGATACAGCGACAGCCCGGCGGACACGGCGAAAAGGACCGAGGCAACCAATGCCATCGTGAGCACATTCTTCATCTGCATCGGATCCTATTCGGTCGGCGGTTGCCAACCGCGCATCGAAAACTCATCGAGTCGATCGACTTCGTCGCGTTGCGATTCGCGGCGATATTCCTGCCACTGTTGCTCGCGCAACTTCTGGAGCGCCTCGACTTCGCCGGCCCATCGGGACCGTTCCTTGACGGCGTCCGCGTGACGCTGCATCGCCTGCTCGAGGACCGCGATGGCGTCCTGCAGCGACTGGCCCACTCGCGACGACAACTCGACCTGGGCCAACCAGGAACCGCCAGGCGATTCCGCGGCTCGGGCCATTTGCTCCGACAAGCGGGCCAACTGCTGCTCGATCTCGCCCATGCGTTGCTTGGCCCGATCCACCTCTGATTTCAACTGCATCACGCGCAGTTCCGCCATCCGCTCCCGCTGTCGCTTAAACTGGAGGACGGCTTCCAATGTAAACTGAAACCGCTTCATTTGGCGAGTCCTTGTGGAGCGCCGTGTTATTCCAAACAGCAGTCGGGGAGTCAAGATGGACTGACGCGGCAGTGTGGCGGCGACGGGAACGAGGGACCGGAAGGCGTATTGGCCATGTTGGAACGTGTCTTCTTTGAATGTGTCTTCTTAGAAACTGGCGGTTTCCCAAGCAGAAAACCCTAAGGTGGTCAGAAGACACTCCGCGCGTGTCACGGAATCTGTCTTGGCTTTGCCTATAAAATGGCTGATGCCCATAAACCCGAGAGTCTGCCCACAAAGTCGTGAATGAGAAATATTTTTTTGCAGCTTATTCCGCTTACTGCTATTATCCATGTGGATATACTTGATGTTGAGAGTGAAGTTCAATAAGCCATCCGTGGCCGAGATTGCTTCCGTGCTAGAAACGTCACGATCGCCTTCGACCAACCGAGAATCGAGGCAATCTGCGATGAACCCGAACACGCCGAGCACGACGCCATTCCCGCAGAATGGGTCTATGTGTCTTGCGTGATCGGATTTGGCGGCGCGCAATGCAGCCGCCAGCAAAGGGTCCATGTGTGAACCCCTTTCGCGAAAGCCGGGAACGGTGAACGGGACCAACCAATCCACCGCAACCGGACAGTAAGGGATAGTCAGGGCCGGGCGCTAGTACGCTCGGCCTTGACGTTTCTATGCTATCAATCGAATTTGCCGGAAGCAACTCATTGGCGTGAGCTGAATTACGTCGATAACCTATTGTTTGATTGAGCCTGTCAATCGTCTGATGTGATTATCACTTTCCCGTCTTGCTGATTCGCTTCTTTGCGGCTTCCAGCAATATTCGCCGAGCCCAAGTTGAAACTTCGGCTTCGTCCAACAAGGCGGCTTGGTCTATTTGCGCGCGTTGATCCTCGGAGAGCATTACTCGCAGTGGAACATTCAATAGAAGCCGTTTTTCTTTCGGCGGTCGCCCGGTTCTTGCCATGATTTTTAATGGTACAAAAAAGACATTATTTTGTCAAGAATCAGATTGAAATCACGCCAGTTTTTGTTACCATAAAAAGTAACAAAAGAGGGCGTGACATGACTCCCCGAGAAGAGCGCGGCTTGGTGATTGCGGCCACAAAGAGAATCACGCGCAAGGATGAAAGCACCTGGATCGTTCCGAGTCAGAACGGAACGGCAAAGTACACCGTGCGCCCGAGCGCCGAGAAACCGTATTGCTCCTGCCCGGATCACGACGCTCTCGGCATCAAGTGCAAGCATCTTTTCGCGGTAGAGTTCGTGATTCAGCGCGAGCTATTCCCCGATGGCACGGAAACCGTGACGCAGACTGTCAAGGTGCAGGAGAAAATCCGCAAAACGTACAAGCAGGATTGGCCCGCGTACAACGCGGCCCAGACGAATGAAAAAGACAAGTTCCTGATGTTGCTTCACGACTTGTGCGTCCGAATTCAAACGCCAGAGCAAAAGACAGGTCGCCCGCGATTGCAATTGGCCGACGCGATCTTTGCGTCTTGCTTCAAGATTTACTCCACGTTCAGCGGTCGCCGGTTCATGTCGGACATGCGGGCGGCGAGCACGAGTCCGGTTACATCAGCCGCATGGTCAGTTACAACAGCATTTTCAAAACACTAGAGAATCCAGAACTGTTTGAAATCCTGCGCTCGCTCATCATGGAAAGCAGCTTGCCGCTGAAAGCTGTCGAAGTCGATTTCGCAGTGGACTCGTCGGGCTTTTCGACTTCGCGATTCGTCCGCTGGTACAACGAAAAATACGGCAAGGAACTGTCGGGCCGAGCGTTCGTGAAGGCCCACATTTGCACTGGCGTAAAAACCAATGTGGTTACGTCGGTTGAAATCCACGAGATGCACGCCAACGATTGCCCGCAATTCTTTCCGCTTGTCGAGGCGACGGCTCAGAACTTCAAGATCAATGAAGTGTCAGGCGACAAGGCTTACTTGAGCCAAGCGAATCTCGAAACCGTGGCGTCGCACGGCGGGACCGCATTCATCCCGTTCAAAGAGAATTCGACCGGGGCCGCTGGCGGTCTATTCCAAAAAATGTTCCATTACTTTTGCTTCCGGCAAGACGAGTTCTTGAAGCACTATCACAAGCGCTCGAATGTCGAATCGACGTTCAGTATGATCAAAGCCAAGTTCCGGGACCACGTTCGGAGCAAGACCGACGTAGCGATGAAGAACGAAGTGCTGTGCAAAATCCTCTGCCACAACATTTGCGTGCTGATCCAGGAAATGTATGAATTGGGGATTGAGCCGACGTTTTGGGGAGAAAGGCAAGGCGATCAACCTGCCGTTTTTCCATTCGCCAGCCGTGCCTAATCCGGCTATAATCCTTTCAGCTGGAACGTCGGGAGTAGCTACCCGACTAAACCCGCCCTGATTCGCTCGGCATTACTCCCCGACAAGTCAGGGCGGGATTTCCAGTCAGGAGTAAATTAAGTGGATGAAAATCAATCAAAAGCCGTCGATCTTCTCGGGCTTCGACCAGCATCTAGAGCCATCGAAAAAGTGGTTGATGGCGTATCGGCTGTTGTTGGAAAAATCTGCATGCCGGCAGCGGAAGAAATTGGTCTGTTGTTTAAAGACAAGATTTCGCGATGGCGTCAGGACAATATTATTTCGACAGCGAAGAAACTGGAGCAGAAACTGGAACAAAACAATGTTCTTGATGGGTTACACGCTCATCCTAGGATTGTGAAGAACATCATGGATCAGGCTTCATGGACAGATGATCCAATGATCCAGGATATGTGGGCGGGCCTTTTATCGTCGTCATGCACAAATGACGGAAGTGATGATAGTAATTTAATTTTTACCAATCTTTTGGCAAGTATGACTCGAATGCAAGCTAGGTTGCTGAAATTCTCTTGCGAGAATGCTTCAAAATCAATCACTCTAGGAGGCTTAATTAACGCGAACGTATTTAGTGTTGAAATTGATAAGTTGTTTGAAATTGCACTTGAATGCGATATTCAAAGACTCGATAGAGAAATGGATCACTTGCGGTCTCTAGGGCTTCTAGAGTTTAATCATGGCGGCTTTCCGATTCACGTTTCACGCTATGCATACTTAACCCCATCGCCTTTGGCGCTGCATATGTATGTTCGATGCCAAGGGTCTCGGAAATCACCAGCAGAATTCTTTAATCTGCCCACGAGCTTGTGACTTCATGCCGCTCACCTACCGCCAAGGCCGAATTCCTGATTTCTTCTTTTCCTGCGGTCCCGACTATTGGCGGATTCGGGCGGCTTGGTGGATCGCTCTTGTCATTACCGTTTTGTCTTACTTCACAGTGATTGGGCTATTCCCGGGAATTGGTGTGACTGTTTTCCTGTTCGCGTTGGCGCACAGTTCCAAATCCGAATGGCGGCACGTCGAAACCTTGCGGGCCATCAAGGAAAGCGGAAAGGCGAATTCGTGATTCCGCCCACAAACTCGTGACCCTGCCCGCAAACTCGCGCGTTCGGCGGGGTTTAGAGGCAAAGCCAATCTGTCTTCTTAGAAAATGTTGATCAAGATAGTGATGATTCCCGTCAAATTGATGGTAACGACCGAGAGATTCCCCCGAGCAGCTGGATCACCATGGCCATTGGCTGGCGATTTGAAACATGAGTTCGCGAGTTCGGGAAAATGGGCTATGCTCGCCGATCTCCTGGCGAAGGAATTCTTCCACCGCCGGGATTAATTCGATGGCGCGATCGATTTGTGGGCTGCTGCCGCGGACATAGGCGCCGATGCGGATCAGGTCGTGCACCTCGGAGTAGGTATTGAGAATGCCACGAAGCTTTCGAGCGGCCGCGAGGTGTTCCTTATCGACGATCTCATTGGCGACGCGGCTGATGCTGCGGGCGATGTTGATCGCCGGGTATTGGCCGCGCTCGGCGATTTTGCGATCGAGCACAATATGGCCGTCGACCAGCGAGCGGATGGCGTCGGAGATCGGTTCCTCCAGATCGTCGCCATCGACCAGAACGGTCAGCAGGGCGGTGATGCCGGCGTTGGCGGAATTCCCCAGCCGCTCCACGGTAGTCGCCAGCAATTGAAAGACCGACGGCGTGTAGCCGCGCGAGCTTGGCGGTTCGCCAAGGAGCAAACCGATTTCGCGCTGGGCCATCGCCAGGCGGGTCAGGCTGTCCAACATCAGCATGACGTTGGAACCCTGTTCGCGGAAGTAATCGGCGATAGCGATCGCGGCTTGAGACGCCCGGACTGCGCATGAGCGGCGATTGTTCGCACGTCGCCACCAGAACCACCGAACGGGCCATTCCCTCGGGGCCGAGACAATCGTGCAGAAACGGCCGCACCTCGCGGCCGCGTTCGCCGATCAGGGCGATGACATTGACGTCCGCCTCCGATCCCTTGGCGATTTCGCCCAGCAGCGTGCTTTTACCGACGCCGCTGCCGGAGAAGATGCCGATGCGTTGGCCGCGGCCGCAGGTCAGCAACGCGTCGATGGCCCGAAGACCGGTAACGAACGGTTTGCTAATGCGGGCGCGGTCGAGCGCCGCCGGCGCGGGGCGATTGATCGGCCATGGCACGTAATCGCGAAGCGGCCCCTTGGCGTCGATCGGCCGGCCCAGCGCATCCATGACGCGCCCCAACACGCCCTGCCCCGCCGCGCGGAATAGGCCTTGCCCTGCCGAATCACCGTCATGCCCGACTGAAGCGAGTCATACGAATCGTATGGCATCAAGTAAGCGGTCCGGTCGCTGAAGCCGATCACCTCGGATAGGAGGTGCGCGCCGTCCGGGCGAACGATGACGCATTGATCGCCAACGGCGGCTTCCATGCGGCAGGAAAGTTTTCCTTGCGCGCTGAGCAATTTGCCGCCGCTCGAATAGAGGGGGATTTGGCCGATGCTCTTCTTCAGCGAATCAAGGTCAAGCAATTGCATGGCCCAGCCTCCGGAACATGTCGTCGCGAATCAGGCGAATCTGCGCGGCGAGTTGCGACAGGAGGACTTTTTCGCCGTCCTCGATGCGGCAGTCGCCCCGCCCCAGCCCCGGGTCTTCAAGCCAGCGAATCGACAAGTCGCGATCAAGTAACAGGGCCCGGGCGCCGATGCGGTCGCGAAGCAAACGCAGATCGTCCGGATTTAAGAACACCGAGACCTCGGAGCTTGCTGGGAATGATCCAAGCATGTCGCGAACGATTTCCTCCATCGGGAATTGGCCGGCCTCGAGCTGCTGATGGGTCACTCGGGCGGTCAGGGCGCAGGCGAGTTCAACCGCCGAGGCTTGCCAATCGGCCAGGAATTCGCTCCGGTTGCGCGCGAGTTGGGCCAGGGCGTCATGAATTCGCGCCAGCAGCGGTTCGATCGAATTGCCGCCCGCCGGTTCGGGCCGCGGTTCGGAAATGGAAACCGGTTTCAACGCGAGCGGCGGCCACGGCGAGCCGGGCGGCGCCAGCGAAACGCGCCGTGGGCGAGCGTGCAATCGAATCGTGGTTTCAAACATCGCGATGACCCCGGAAGCCGGATCTCCCGAACGATTTCAACTCGCCGCTACACAACCCAGCCGTAGCGGCGGCCTCTGGCCGCCGAGCTCGGCGGCCGGAGGCCGCCGCTACGGATATTCGAACTCGAATTCGACTCTAGTATGAGCGTGCACGATTCTTCTGCAGATTCATGCACGGTCATTTAGCACTGCTTGGCCGCCAACGACGATTCTGCACAATGGCAAATCCGCGGGAGGCGGCCAAGCAGTGGCAATGGCATCTGATGGTGATGATCCCTTGCACCCGCCCACGTGATTGCCACTGCTTGGCCGCCTTCGAGCGTTTCGCCATCAATCGCAATCATCGCTGGCGGCCAAGCAGTGCGATGCGGTCGAGGTCGGGAGCACTGCTTGGCCGCCAACGACGATTCTGCACAATGGCAAATCTAGCAGTGGCAATGGCATCTGATGGTGATGATCCCTTGCACCCGCCCACGTGATTGCCACTGCTTGGCCGCCCGCGACGGTTCTGCACAATGGCAAATCTAGCAGTGGCAATGGAATCTGTTGCGGAGATTCCTGGCCCGCGCGGCTCGACCGAGATCGAGATGAACCTGCACGATTCCCTTCATGTTCGACACGGCTGCCGAATCGCGCACGGTCATTTAGCTCATCTCCAGCGCCAGTTTGCCTTGCTCTTCATGGTGCCGCAATAAGTCGACAATTTTCCGGCGTGCTTCCTCAACGGCGGACTTTGAAATTCGACCCAACAAACTGATTTCGTCTTCGAGCAATTGGCGATTGCGGCTCGAGGTGTTGCGAAAGATCTTTTCGCGAATAGTTTCCGGGGCGTCCTTTAGGCCCGTGGCGAGCGTCTTGAGATCGATTTCGGCGAGCAGTTCCTGCAAGGGCCGATCGAGCACCAGCAGCAAATCGTCGAAGTGGAACATTTGCTCGCGAATGCCCGCGACCGTCTTGGGATCGGTTTGTTCGATGGCCTTGAGAACTTCCGCGCGCTCGGTTCGACCCAGGCGTCGAAAGACCGCCGCCAGCGACCGATAGCGCTCCTCCGGCGTCGGCTCCGTCGGCACGTCCGCGAGCGCTTTCGCCTTGTTGGCGACGGCGCGGGCGAGCCGCTCCAGCAACCGCGGATTCGGGCTGCCGGTCTGACTCAACCGAATCGCGACTTCCGCGCGTTGCGCCGGGGCGAGGTTTTTCAGAATCTCGGAGGCCGGACCAGCATCGAGCCGGCCGACGATCAGCGCCACGGTCGCCGGCTGTTCGCTTTCCATGGCTCGCACCAGCAAGGCGGGATCGAACTTCCGAAGATAGCCGACTGGATCGGCATCCAAATCGCCATTGTCTTGCGGCGCCGGCGGCGGCGTTGGAGGTTTGGGCGCTGGCGCTTCCGGCGCCGGCGGCGCAGCCGTTTGGCCGCCGCGAAATGCCTGAAAAAAATCATTGAGCACGCGATCCTGCAAGGCCGGGCTCAACGAGACGGGCGTGGTCGCGCGAATGCTGTCTCGCACTTTGGCCGCGTCGGCGGCGTCGAGGCAGGTCAGCACCTGCTCCGCGATATTCCCCGGCAGCAAGCGCAACAACATTGTGACGGCTTCGGGCCCCATGGCGGCACTCATATCCCCTTGTCACCCTTGCCGGGCGCGATCACCTCGCCACGGTTCCATTCGACGACAGCAATACCTTTAACATGTGGGCCACGCGTTGAGGATCGGTGCTTGCCAGTTCCTGGAATCGCTTCGCGTCCGGGTGCCGCGAGGCGCCGTTGAGGTCGCCGTTTTGCCCGATCGAAGCGAGTTGCCCGGTTTGACTGGGTTGCCCCGTCAGCGCCGGCAACTGAAAACGCCGCACGACCATCATCACCGTGGCGGCCAGGAAGACGATTGCTACCATCAGGGACACATTGCGGGCAAGACGAACATAGGTCTGAGCCTTGTCGATCCAGCCGGAACTCTCGCCGGGTTCCGCCGCGGGAACGCTGCCGGCCAGCGAGACGTTCGAAACCTTGATCTCATCGCGGCCCGCTTGAAACCCGATAGCCTGTTTGACAATTTCCTCTGCATCTTTGACCGACAGGATCGTTTGACCGGTCGCGCCTTCCTGCGGCGTCAGGTCGATGAGTGTCGCCACGTTCAGCCGCTGAATGCCGCCCATCCGGCTTTCCATCTCGCGAGTGGTCTTGGACACGAGGTAGTCGGACTGGGTCGTTTCCTCTTTGCTGCGATTGCCGGAGTTGCCGGCCGCGCCGGTCGCGCCGGCCCCGCCGCGACTTAGATTGCTCACCGCGCCGGCCACGCCGCGTGCGTCGCCGCTGGAACCGGAATCGGACGAGGTCGTTTTTTCCATTCGCGCCACGCGCTCGTCGGGCGAATAGCTTTCTTTCATTTCTCGCACTTTCTGGAAATTCAAATCAGCGCTGACGCGGACGATGGCCCGGCCCGCGCCCAGATGCCGGGCGAGCATTTCCTCCGCCCGGCTGGAGAGGTATTGTTCCAGGTCGCGGCGATATTCCAGCTGACCCGACGAGAGCGATTCCTCGTCGCCGGCGTGCGGGTCGGAAATCAGCCGTCCGGTGGAATCGACCACGGTGACATTTTCAGGATGCAACCCTTCGACGCTGCGCACGACCAACGAAACGATGCCGGCGGCGGTCGATCGGCTCATGCCCGCGCCCGGCTTCAATTTCAGGACCACGCTCGCCGTGGTCGGCTGCTGGTCGCGGATGAAGGGCGAGGGTTCGGCGCGGGCGATGATGACGCGGGCCGACGCGACCGATTCCAGTTGCATGATCGAGCGGGCCAATTCCGATTGAAGCGCCCGAGTGTAATTGACATTCTGCACAAACGGCGTGGCGCCTAGCGACATGTCGTCGAAAAGTTCGAATCCCTTGCCGCCGCCGGCGGCATGGCTGCCGTGGGCGGCGAGTTCGACGCGGGCCTTGGCCAGCCGTTCCTTGGGAATCATGATGGTCGTGCCGCCGTTCTCGAGCTTGTAGGGAATGCTGGCGGAGTCGAGCTGGGCCGTCATCGACGCCACCTCGTCAACGGGCAGTGGCGGACCGATCGGCGTGTAGTCGGTGGAAGCGGTTAAGGCGGCGACGACGGCGCTGAAAATCAGCGTCCCCGCGACCACGCCCACGACCAGCAGCCGATGAATGTTGTTCAGGCCGTTCCAGGCGGCGCGCAGTTGCACGAGCGTTCGTTGAAGGAAATTCATGGCCAATTCCACTCATGTTGAAGCGAGTTCGCTACATCTGCATGCGCATGACTTCCTGGTAGGCCTCGGTGAGGCGATTGCGAACCTCGAGGATGAGCCGGAAATTCAAATCGGCCCGGGCGACAGCGAGGCTCACCGTGTGCAGGCCGTCGGCCGAGCCGGTGGCCATCGCTTGAATCGCCTGGTCGGCCTGTTGGCTGGCGTTGGCCTCGCCGGTAAGCAGGTCGCCGAGCATGCGGCTGAATTCGGCGCCGCCGTTTTGCGCTTCGCGGGCCGGGGCGAGCGACGGCATCGAGCCATGCGAACCGATCGCGGCGATGGATTCCATGCCCATTACGAACCCCTCATCAGCGACAGGGCCTGTTCGCTCACCTGCCGATAGGCCTGGGCGGCTTTCAGGTTTGCCTCATAGGGGCGCATGGCGGTCAAGAGATTGACCATTTCGATCGGCAAGTGCACGTTGGGAAAGGCGACGTAGCCTTCCCCGTCCGCATCGGGATGCCCGGGCATATAGAGACGTTGATAGGGCGACGCGTCATCGACGATCTCGACGGTGCGCACGCCGCCCGTGCGCCCGCTCTGGCCGGTTCCCAGCGAGGCGGGGCGATCCGGTTCCGCGGCGAACACCACATCCTGACGCCGAAACGGCTGGCCGCTCGGAGTGCGCGTGCTCTGCGCGTTGGCGATGTTGTTGGCGATGATTTCCATCCGCAGGCGTTCGGCCGACATGCCCGACGCGCTGATCGAAAGCGGGCCAAATAAACGATCGGGCCCCATGCGTCTCCCCCTTGGCTCATCGTCCGGCGATCGCGCTGCGCAACTGGGCCAGCCGCACCGCGAGCATCTGCGTCGCGGCGTTCATCATCAACGTGTTCTTGCCGAGCTGCTCCATCTCGACGTCGATATCCACCGTGTTGCCGTCGTTCCGCGCCGGCGCGTTGGCGATCTCAACGACGCGAGGCCGGACGGATGCCGGGCCGGATTGGCTGGCCAGCGCCGTCTCCAATTCGCTTTCGAAGACCACGCCGCGGCGATGATAATTGGGCGTGTTGACGTTCGCCAGGTTCTGCGCGATGACGGAGTGGCGCAGCGCCGCCGCGTCCAGAATCTGGCAAAGTAGATCGAGCTGCCCGGTTTTTCCGATCATGCCGGAACTATCGGCGTTGCGGGTCGATCCAGATCAGGGAAATCGCCTAGCGCGGCGGAATTGCTAACGGACAAGGCCTTTTCGCCCGAAAGCGGAGCGCGGCTAGTCATTGGGCCACGTGCCGCCAAAACACTCCGCGGCTTTGCCTGGATTGCCCAGAGCCTCATAGGCGCGGCCCATGAGATGAAGAATCGGTTTGGGGTCCGCCGGCAACGCGGTCGCAAGTTGGCGGCAGCGCGCCAGGCAATCGGCGGGCTGGCCGCTGCGCAGGGAAATCTCGGCCAGTCGCAGTCGCGCCTGGGTCTGAACCGCGGGTGGCGCGATCGCCGCCAGCGCCATGAAGCGTGCCCGCGCCTTTTCCCATTCGCCGCCGCGAAAGTAGAGTTCGGCCAATCGACTGTTCATTTCCACGGCCAGAGGGCCGGCCAGCCCGGATAGAGCTTTCTCGTATACCGCGATCGCACGCGTATCCATCGCCAATTCCTGGTAGGCCTGGCCGCGCAAGAGCATGGCGACCGGGCCGAGCGCCGATGTGCCCGGCTGATGCGCCAGCGCCGAAATCAGATCCTCGGTCTCGGCGGCGGCATGAGGCTGCTTCGGGCGCGCGATACGAAAGCGGGCAAACGCATCGAGAAGCGCCGCGTCGTCGCCAAAGGGCGGCTTTCGCAATTGCGTTCGCGACGCGGCTCGCAACGCCTGATGGGCCGCCAGGTTATCCTTCTCGGTCAACCGAGCCGCGCACAGGCTCATCGCGCTCACCACCCGCACCGCCGGGAAGGATGTGGCGAGCGCTTTGCGGAGCGGGGCTTCGGCCTTCGCCGGCTCGCCCGATTCGATGTAGGCTCGCCCGACCCACCACCAAGACATCGCGGCCAATTCATCGCTCGATTCGCGATCGACGACGCGCATGAACATCTCGCGCCGGGACATAACGGAATTGCCTCATATTCAAGAGGCCGAGATTCAGTTCCGCGAGCCGGGCGACGGCGGCATTGCTCGATTCCGTGCGGATCCGGCCGTAGCGCCACGGCGTCGGACTCGCGATGCTCGTCGGCGGCGAGATTGGCCAACTCCAGCATCGCCGCCGGCGCCAGCGGATGATCGGAAAGCGCCTGGATCGCCTCTTGAAGCGCTTGCCGCAGTCGCTCGCGCTGGCGCGAAACCGGTTCACTCTTTGGTCGCGCGCCGATTTCGAGTGTTTTGCCGTCGATTCGCCAGGAGAGATTGAGCGCGTCGGCGATATTCGTCAACAATTCGTCGAGGCGGGTATGTTCGACGGCGACGGGCAGTTTTTCGCGGCTCAGGGCCGTTTCGGCGGCCGGCGCAGCTTGAGTTGCAAATGAAACGTGGCGGCCAACTCGCGCAACAGACGCATGGCCGGCAGGTCGGCGTTTCGAGTCGTCGTCCGCGACCAGAGTCCGTTTGACTGATCGAGTTGCACGCTGAATGGCCGCAGGTCCATCTCCGGCGCTTCGCTTTCCCGCGACGCGAATGCGCGGCCCCACGTCAGGTAGCGCTCGACCGGGGCGCGAAATTCGGCCGAACACAGGCCGCCGAACATGAGCGACGGCCGGTCCGCGACCTGAACCCGGCCTAACCAGAGCGCCCCGAGAGCGTATTGAATTTCGCCGTGCACCGGTTGATCCCGCAACGCCGGGTGGGCGGCGAGCAGGTCCAGTCGAGCCAACGCTTGCAGCGCTTCGTCGGTTTTCCCTTGGACAATCCAGCAGCGTGCTTTCCCGAAGCTGGCCGCCAACTGCAGTCCATTGAGCGGCGACGTCGCCAACGAGGAAAATGTTTCCAGCGCGGCGGCCGTGTCTCCCAAGCCTTCCTGGCACAACCCCAGCCGGTAGCGGATCAGTTCGCGGCGGTCGTCGTCGCTCTCGTCCACGAGCGTTTCGCAAATCTGCATCGCCCGGGCATACGAGCCGGTCAGGACCAGTTCATCGATTTCGTCCAGCGGGTCGGTGGGTTTGAGTTCCGGTCCGGATTCGCTCTGGGTCGGAGCCTTGGATTCCTTGGCAGCCGCGCCTCGGGTTCGGGGTCGAAGGCCAATGAAAAGCCAAGGCTGAGCGCCATGCCGGCGGCGGCCATGCCGGCCGCCACGAGCAGGTAGGGCATGGCTCGGCGCAGCCGGACGGCGCGCCGAGGGGCGGATCGCGGCGCGGTGGAGATGGGCGGCGCCGGCAATTGTCACGGCGCCGTGCGAGGACGCGGTCGGAGGGGTGGACGCGGAGACTGGGAGGGTCTGAACCATCAATTGAATCGCCGAAACCGTTTGCCGTCGCGAGCAACTGGTCCGCGGGCATCGACCTGTGCCTCAAGCATAGTGCATGGAATGAGTTTTTGGGGAATTTCAAGCAAAAAGACGGGCGACGGGGCAACAATTTCGCGATTGATTCGAAAATACTGATGCAAGGACGCGGCATGCCGGCGTGCGGGAATTTCACTTGAAGACGGAGACACAGCCATGAAAATCGATCCGAAATCGAATTCGCCGGCGTCGTTTCTTCGTCCGGCGGGCGGCTTGGAGACCGACAGCTCGACTCCGGCCTCCGAATCCGCCAAGGTCGTTTTCGATGCGACGGCGTTCGTGCCGACCTCGACTTTGATTGGACTGCTGGGCCAGGTACAGCGGCTGCCCGATACGCGCGACGACGTCATCAACCAGGTGCGCGATCGCCTCGCGAAAGGCGACCTGCTCAGCCGCGCCGCCAGCACCGAAGCCGCCCAGGCCATTCTGGGCATCGAGACGTCCGAGAATTGAAGCCCGCCCCGTGCATTCCTCCCCGTCGGTTGACTCGCCATTCCCCCTCAAGCCGCTCCGATCGTTTTTCTTGACTTTGTCCAGCCGCGCTCGCATGAACTGGTGCGACCGATCACGCAGGTCGTAACGGTTGTACGGGTGGCGGAAGGCGAATCGGGAAAAACCATTCCCGCGGCGCCAGCAACAAATTTCCCGATGCTTCGATAAGTCTTGTCGAACGGGAAGTTTCGAGGGCTTTCCCACCTACTTTCTTTGGAGCAATGATCCATGGGTCTTTCGATTGTCAACAACGTCTCCTCCTTGACCGCCCAATCCAATCTGAACAAGACCAATCAGATGTTGGGCAAGTCACTCGAGCGGCTCTCCACCGGTTTGAAGATCAATCGCGGCGCCGATGGGCCGGCCGCGCTGGTTATTTCCGAACAACAGCGGGCCCAGATCAGCGGCCTGCAAGCCGCGATCGACAACACCAGCAAGGCCATCTCGGTCGTGCAGACCGGCGAAGCGCGCTGAATGAAATCAACAGCCTGCTGTTGAAGATCCGCAGCCTGGCGGTCGATTCGTCCAACACCGGCGCCAACGACGCCAACTCGCTCGCCGCCAACCAGGCCGAAATCAACAATGCCTTGTTCACGATCAATCAGATCGCCAACAACACGCAAATCGGTTCCGCGCAAACTGTTGGACGGCAGTTCCGGATTCGCGGGCACCACCACCGACACCGATGTCACCTTCCTCAAGGCGACCAGTTCCGCTCCGACGGGCCTGTCGGCCGTCGTGGTCAGTTCAGCGGCCACCCGCGCCAACGTCACCGGCGCCAACGCGGTCGGCACCCTGGCGGCCAACGAGACGGTGACCATCAACGGCGTGGCCGTTAGCCTGGCGACAGGCGACGACATCACCGCCGTCGTCAACAAGATCAACAACTTCACCTCCCAGACCGGCGTCGTGGCCGAAGACAACGGCTCGGGCTTCCTGCGCCTGCGCACCAACACGTACGGCTCGGCCGCGACCTTCACGGTCCAATCGACCGTCGCCGCGGGCGCAACACGACGGGCCTCGGCACCGCCGCCACCACCGCGACCGGCACCAATGTCGCCGGCACCATCGGCGGCGTGTCCGGCATCGGCAGCGGCAACGTGCTCACCGCCCAGGGCATCACCGTGTCCTTCGGTCTGGACGCCGGCAGCACCACCACGACCGTGACCGGTGCTCAGGGCAGCGTCAACGTGATCGATCAATCCTTGAACTTCCAGATCGGCGCCTTCGCCGGCCAGACGGCGAAGATCGCCTTCGATCGCGTTAACACCGATTCGCTCGGCATCGGGGCCAACGGTTCCGGCACCGCCAATTTGGCCTCCATCGACGTTCGCAACTTCGCCGGCGATCAGGACGCGATCCGGGTCGTCGACCAGGCGATCAACGATGTCACGACCCTTCGCGGCACGCTGGGTGCGTTCCAACAGAACACCCTTAGCTCGACCGCCAATAACCTGCAGACTTCGCTGCAAAACATGACGGCCAGCGAATCGACCATCCGCGACACTGATTACGCCCAGGAAGTTTCCAACTTTACCAAGTATCAGGTGCAGATGCAGGCCGGCACGACCGTGCTGCGAATGCCAACCAGGTCACCGCCCTGATTCGGCGCCTTGCTCAAGGGAGCGTGAAGGTCCTCACGGATGATGGAAACGCAGGCTCAAGCCGTTGACCGGCGGCAACCGGTCGACGGCTTCGGCCGTTTCTCGCAAATGGTCGCGAGCACGCAAGGAAATAACCCATGGCAACTATTAGTAATGTCAGCAGTGCCACTGGAGCAATCAATTTCACCGGACTTGCAAGCGGCATCGACACGTCGTCCATCATCGATGGATTGACCGCGCTGAACAACCAGCGCATTCAGCTTCTGCAGGCGCAGAAGAGCGGAATTCAACAGCAGCAGACCACCTTTTCCGACCTCAAAGCGAAACTGCTCGCCCTGCAGGCACAAACCGCCAACCTGGCGCGCTCCCTGGCGGGCCCGCTCGACGCCCGCCAGGCCGTCAGCAGCAATACCGACGTTCTCACCGCGGCGGCATCGAGTTCCGCCGCGTCGGGCACGTATTCCTTTACGGTGACATCAATCGCCCAGGCGAATCAAATCCTTTCGGACGGCCTGGCCGACCCGGGAACCAACATCAAACAGGGAACGTTGACATTGCAGGTCGGTTCGGGCAGCGCCATCACGGCAACCATCGACGCGACCAACAACACCCTGCAAGGACTTGCCGACGCGATCAACGCCGCCAATGGCGACGTGCGGGCAACGGTGATTAACGATGGCAGCGCGTTGCCTTACCGCCTGTTGCTTTCCACCAGCAAGACCGGCGCCGCCAACGCGATCCAAGTCACGAACAATCTGACAACCGGCACGGGGGCGGACATCAATCCGGGCGCCACCACCGTCCAAGCTGCTAGCGACGCCCAGATTGTCATTGGCAGCGGGGCAGGCGCCGTCACGGTTTCCAGCGCCACCAACCATTTTGACAATCTGATCTCCGGCGTGACGATTCAAGTCCATCAGGCGGATCCCGCCCATCCGGTGACGCTCACCGTCGGAACGGATTCAACCGCGGCCGGCGACGCCGTGCAAGGATTCGTCGATGCCTATAACGGCATCATCGATTTCATCGACCAACAGGACAACTTCGATCCCGTCACGAAACAGGCGGGCATTCTGCTGGGCAATCGCGACGCCAACAACCTCCGCCGCGACATCGGCGCCGTCCTCACCCAAGCCGTTGGCGGAATCAATCCCAAGGCGAACCGGCTCTCCACCATCGGCATCACCTTCACCGATTCCGGCGACCTCCAGTTCGATCGCACGAAATTCGAAGCCGCCTATACCGGGCAGGTCGCCGGCGTTTCGGCGGATGACATCAAACGACTTTTCGCTCTGACGGGGGCGTCCACCAATCCGGGCGTCCGCTTCCTGCTCGGCGGCACGAAAACCCAGGCGACCAGCGGCGCGCCCTATCAGATCGATGTCACGCAGGCGGCCACCAAAGCGTCGATCACCGCGACCAACCCCTTGGCCGCTTCGATCGTCATCGACAGCACCAACAACACCTTCGATGTGCGCGTGAATAATCGCACGTCGAGCCAAATGACTCTGGCCGCCGGAACCTATACGCCTTCAGCGTTGGCCGCCGCGATTCAAGCCGCGATCAATGCGAACTCCGATCTCGCCGGCAGCCAGGTAGTCGTCGATCTCGACGCGGGAAACTTCGCATCACGTCGCAGCTTTTCGGCGGCAATTCGCAGGTCTCGATCGGCGGCGGAACGGCAATCAATTCCGGCGTGCTCGGCTTCGCGGGAACCGAGTCCGCCTCGGGCCTGAACGTCGCCGGGAATTACGTTGTCGATGGCGTCGCCGAGGCCGCCACGGGAACCGGCCAGGTCCTGTCCGGCGACAGCGGCAACGCTCACACGGACGGATTGCAAGTTCAAGTGACGTTGAATGGATCGCAAATTGTTTCGGGCTCCGATGCCGATCTCACGGTGACGCGCGGGCTCGCCGACCGCCTCAACCAGGTGCTGTCGCGCCATCTCGACCCCGTTAGCGGCCGGTTCGATTCGATCGACAAGCAGTACGACGATCAGATCGGCGTCATCGACGAAACGATCGCGCGGCAAAACGCCCTGCTGCAGGCGAAAAAGGATTCGCTGCTGCAGCAATTCGCCGCGATGGAGGAAACGGTCAGCCGGTTGAATTCGCTTAGCCAACAATTGAGCGCTCAATTCCTGGCGCGGCGGCAAACAACGAGCACCACCAAGACGAAATAGTTGAGACAGCGATATGACCCCCTACACTGCTTATCAACGATCGGCCACGATCGCTTCGACGCACATCGACCTGCTGCTGGCCTTGTATAACGGGGCCATCGATCGCATCACCAGCGCACGATCGGCCCTGCAGCAAGGCGACCCCGCCGCCGCCGCGACCCAATCCGCCAAGGCTCAGTTGATTGTCGGCGAACTGGCGGCCGGCGTGCGGCCCGAAATCGACGCCAGCATCGGCACCGATTTCCTGCGCCTGTACGAATTCGTCGTCGGCCAACTGGGTCGGGGCGACGAATCGTCGTTCGATGCCGCCCTTCGCGTGCTGAACACGCTGCGGGAAGGATTTCAGGCGATTCGCTCCAAGCCATCGAGTTGGAGCGGTCCGGGCAGATCCCCAGCATCGATGCGGTTCAGTCGCAATCCGCCGTGGCATAATCGAGACGATTTCTCGATCGGATTTCGGCTCGAGGTTTGAAGTCGCGGAATGGAACTCAGGCATGATTCAGCATTCCGAATCGCGGCAGGCAACCCAATCGCAGGCCGGGATGGAATCGGCATGTCGCAGCGAGCACGATGAGTTGCTGCAGCGCATCTTGAAAAATCCCCGCTTGCCGTCGATTCCCACATTGGCTCTGCAAATCATCGAGAAAACCGGCGACTTGGAATGCTCCGTCGACGAGGTCGGCGATCTCATCGCCCGCGATCCCGGTCTCTGCGCAAGGTCCTGAAGACGATCAATTCGGTGCTCTACGGTTCGACCCGCCCGGTCACCTCGGTGAGCAAGGCGGTGGCGATCCTGGGCTTTCGCCCGCTGCGATCCTTGATCCTCGGCCTGACCCTGCCTTCGATGCACCAGGGCTTGAGCCCCGATGTCGGCTTCAGAGCGGCTATTGGCGGCAGTCCGTGGCGGGCGCGATCATGGCCCGCGAACTCTCCCATCGGCGACATTCCCCAGCCCCCGACGAGGATCTCGTCGCCAGCCTGCTCTGCGACCTCGGCGCAATTCTCCTGCGCCAGTCGTTTCAAAAGTTTTATGAGCCGGTTTGGACCGGGAGCGTCGAGCACTACGGCAGTCAACAATGCGACTGGGAGGAACGGCAGTTCGGCGTTCATCATGCCGAATTGAGCACCGCGCTGCTGGCCAGTTGGCACATGCCGCCGGAAATCGTCGAGCCGATCCGCCTGCATCATCATCCCGAGCGGGCATCGCAATTGCCGCCGGATTCGGCACATCGGGCCATCCTGCTCGACTTCGTGGGCCACATGGCCCAACTCGCCAATCACAACAACAGTCCCGAGTTGATCGAGTCGATCCTTCACAAGGCGCGCGACCATTTCGGCATGGATCGGCCCGAGCTCGAGACGTTCCTGAATGAGATGCGCCCGCGGATCGAGGAATTCGCGGCGATCCTTCATGTGGACATCGGCAGTTGCCCGAGTTTCGACCAGATGCTGGCCGCCGGCTGCGACGAACTGGTGCGCGCCTCGTTGCAGGATTCAACCGGCGCCAGCCGCACCCACGATGCCGGGTTCATTCCCGCGGCGACCTGCGTTTCTCCCTCCGCCAGCCGGGCGATTCTCATTGAGACTCCGCCGCCCGCTCGGAAAGGCGCGAGCTTGATGGACCGGCTTTTCGCGGATGCCGCCGATGCGAACGCAAAGCCGCAAATCCTTCATTATGTCGTGGAGGAAGTCCTCGGCCGCGGCGCGATGGGAATGGTGTTGAAAGCGTTCGACCCCGGCCTGGCGCGGCCCGTGGCGTTGAAAATCATGGCGCCGCAACTGGCCGGAAACGAAAAGGCCCGCCTGCGCTTTGCCCTGGAGGCCCGTTTCGCCGCCAGCATTCGCCATCAAAACGTGGTGGGCATTTTCGGCGTCGAGGAAGTTGACGGCTCGCCGGTGCTCATCATGGAATATGTTGCCGGCGTCTCCTTGCAGGATCGCGTCGAGAAAAAGCACCCGTTTTCCGTGCCGGAAATCGCCAAGATTGGCGGTCAGTCCGCCATGGGGCTCAGCGCGGCCCACGAGCTGCGGCTCATTCATCGCGACATCAAGCCGGCCAATATTCTCATCGAGGAAGAAACGCAAATCGCGCACATCACCGATTTCGGCCTGGCTCGCGCCATGGATGAGGATTTTCAATTGAGCCAGCCGGGCATGCTCGTGGGCACGCCGAACTTCATGTCGCCCGAACAGGTGGATGGCAAGCGATTGACGCCGGCCTCCGACCTGTTCAGCCTCGGCAGCGTGCTCTATGTTCTGTGCACCGGTCGGCTCCCATTTCCCGCGCAGACCATGTCGGAATTGCTCCACGCCGTGGCTGAAAAAGACCCCGTCGCCATTCGCGACCTGAACCCCGATATCCCCGGCGGAATGGCTGAACTCGTTTCAAAACTCCATTCGAAGAACCCGGCGGAACGTTATCCCTCCGCCGCGGCCGTCGCCGAATCGCTGCGGGCATGGTGCGATTAACGGCTCGCTTGCCGGGCAATGTGCCATCGCAAATGCGACCTTCATCGAAGCGAATTGAACTATCGCAAATGCGACGTGCAGCGAAGCGAATGTGCAATCGCAAATGCGACCTTCATCGAAGCGAATTGAACAATCGCAAATGCGACGTGCAGCGAAGCGAATGTTCAATCGCAAATGCGAGTTCATCGAAGCGTCTATTGCCACTGCTTGGCCGCCTTCGCTTGATTCGCCATTATTCGAGACCGTCGCGGGCGGCCAAGCAGTGCTGCACAACCGAGATCGAGCACTGCTTGGCCGCCATCGACAATTCTGCAGAATGGCACATCTCCCGAAGGCGGCCAAGCAGTGGCAATCACTCTGATGTAATGACGAATGTGCAATCGCAAATGCGACCTTCGTCGAAGCGAATTGAACAATCGCAAATGCGAGTTCATCGAAGCGAATTGAACAATCGCAAATGCGACCTTCATCGAAGCGTATGTGCAATCGCAAATGCGACCTTCATCGAAGCGAATTGAGCAATCGCAAATGCGACGTTCATCGAGGCGTCGATTGCCACTGCTTGGCCGCCTTCGCTTGATTCGCCATTATTCGAGACCGTCGCCGGCGGCCAAGCAGTGCTGCACAACCGAGATCGAGCACTGCTTGGCCGCCATCGACAATTCTGCACAATGGCACATCTCCCGAAGGCGGCCAAGCAGTGGCAATCACTCTGATGTAATGACGAATGTGCAATCGCAAATGCGACGTTCATCGAAGCGAATTGTGCAATCGTAAATGCGACGTTCATCGAAGCGTCGATTGCCACTGCTTGGCCGCCTTCGCTTGATTCGCCATTATTCGAGACCGTCGCGGGCGGCCAAGCAGTGCTGCACGAAGCGGCAATGGAATTTGATTTTTCGTGATTCCTTGCACCCGCACTCGAGCGAACGCGACTACGAATCAGAACGCGGTGCTGCCTCGCAAGGCCAGGCAGACCGCCTCGAGAAGTTGGTTGCCGGTGAACGGCTTTTCCAGCGTGGCGACCGCGCCGAGCATTTGGGCCATGCCGAGAAAGTCGCCGGCGATCGATTTGGACCCGCCGCTGATGGCGATGATTTTCACGCCGAGCGCTTGTCGGCGCAAGTTCCGAATCAACCCCAGTCCTTCCTTGTCGGGCATGAAAATATCGGTGATGACCATTTCCGGCCGATTCAAGTCAAAGACCTCCAGCGCTTCGCGGCCATTGCTCGCCTCGAAAATGTCGTGGCCGGCTTCCTCCAACCAGCGGCGCATCAAGAAACGCATCGGTTGCTGGTCGTCCACAATAAGAATGGATGCCATGGCATGCCTTTGATTGAAGTGCGGGGTCTCGCGGTCGCCCAAGTGTAGCACATGCACGTCGAACTTGCCGATCGACTTCCATTGCCGAACCGCCGATCATGAGAATCCGCAATTTCAGCCGCGTTAAGCCTCGGTCTGAATTGCGGCATTCAACATAGGGAGTCTTCCTCATCACCCCGCCGAGAGCGTATCAATGCCAAATTCTGGTGACCTCGGTCGAATCGTGATCGCGGGCGGCAGCGGCTTTCTGGGCCTATCGCTCGCGCGCCACCTGGGGGCCGCCGGCAGATCGGTTGTCCTGCTTTCCCGCCATGCGCCGAAGCGGAATGGCCCCTGGCGGCATGTGAGTTGGGATGCTCGCCGCTTGGGAGAATGGCGACGGGAACTCGACGGCGCGGGCGGCCTGGTCAACCTGGTGGGACGCAGCGTCGATTGCATTAAGACTCCCGATCACCAAGATGAAATCCTTCGCTCCCGCGTCGAGGCGACCCGGGTGCTCGGCCAGGCACTGCGCACCATCGATCGTCCGCCTCCGGTTTGGGTGCAGATGAGCACGGCTCACATTTATGGCGATCCACCCGAGGTCGTCTGCAGCGAAGAATCGCCGTTCGGTTATGGGCTCGCGCCGTTTGTCGCGCGGGCCTGGGAGGAAGAATTTGCAGCCGGCGCCCTGCCCTCTCAGCGGCCGGTTGTCGTGCGAACCAGCTTCGTCATTGGCCGCGACCGCGGCGCGGGCAACGGCGCCCTGGGCCGATTGAGAGCGGTTGTGCGGTTGGGCCTGGGCGGCCGCATCGGCTCGGGTACGCAAGGAATGAGTTGGATTCACGAAAACGACCTGAATCGAATATTCGAGCGGGCTCTCACCGATCCCACGATGACGGGCGCTTACATCGCCTCGTCGCCCAACCCGGTCTCCCAGCAAGTCTTCATGCGCATGCTACGCCGAGCGATGGGCGTGCCCATCGGCTTGCCTGCGTTTGCCTGGATGGTTCGCCTTGGCACTCGTTGGCTGATGAGCACCGATCCGGAGCTCGCTCTGTTTGGACGATACGTTCTCCCGAAACGCCTGCTGGAGGAAGGATTTGAGTTTCAGTTTCCAGCACTGCCCGATGCGCTCGATGATCTCTTGCATCAGACGCCGAAACAGCTCTGAGCCGAGTGCCATCGCCAACGCTTGGCCATTTTCGCTTGGTTTTTGCAACCGTGCGGCGGAACACCACACGATTCAAGAAAAACCATCAGGAAGCCAGGAACCAAACCCCGTTTGATTTTTCCTGCATTCCTGGTTTGCTTATCATTTCGGCTCTCCTCGTTTGGCGGCAAGATTCTAAACATTTGCAGAACGAAATATGAGTCTGCCCGGCAGGCGAGGGTTCATCAAAACGATAATGGTTTCGCGTTTTCGTACTTTCGTGCTTTCGTGATGGGTATTTCTCTCGTTTTAACGCCATTCAACTCCGACCCCCCAGCAATTCGGCGAAATCCGCCGGGCGCACGGCCCCGGTTCTTGGCATCGTTTGTGCACAGTCTCCTTGATTGCCCGTACGGGCCGTTCTGGCCCAGGAGGACAATCATGCAAGTCAAAGAGGTCATGACGCGCGGATGCGAATGTATCGAGCCCGATGCGTCGCTCGAAAGCGCGGCGCGGCGGATGCGGGAACTGGACGTGGGGCCGTTGCCGGTCTGCGATCGCGACCGCATCGCGGGGATCGTCACCGATCGCGATATTGTGGTGCGCGCGATCGCCGAGGGGCGCGACCCGCACGCCACGCATGTGCGCGACGTGATGACGCCCGGCATCACTTACTGTTTTGACGACGATGACGTCGAACATGCCGCCGACACCATGAAGAATAAGCAAATTCGGCGGCTGGTGGTGCTCAATCGCGACAAGCGCCTGGTCGGCATCGTTTCGCTCGGGGATCTCGCGATCGAGTCGCACGATGAGCAGATGACCGGCGACACCCTGCGCCGAATCTCCGAGCCCAGCACGGCAACGCAACAAAACGGCGTCGAACGCACGCGTTTCGGCGCGGGAGCGAAAGCGCGAGGATGACAAGATGAAGGGCGAACCGATCAAATCGGGGCGCGGCGGCGCCGCCGCCACTCAGCCGTCGAAGACGACCCGCGACCGAAGCGTGGAGCCGATCGACGAGCCGGATCGCGATTCGTCAGAGCGCGACGACCTCGGTGAAAATCGTTAGCCCAACTACCGGGTCAGCGCGGACGTGTGGAGGACCCAGAGCAAACAGACGGAGGATCGCTCCTTTCTGGGTCCATGCAGTTATTCTGAATTTGTTTAGAGGACCGGGAGGCGAGTAATGGCGGATCAGAAAAATCGGGGCGGACAAAAGAAAGGCAAGCTTCAGCCGCGGCAGTCGGAGAAGAAGCAGGGCGTCAACGTTCAAGGGAAAGGCCGCCGCTCGGATCGCAAGAAGCAGGCCGACCAGCAGAAAAATCCTGACGACTCCCGGCGGCGCAGACCAACGAGCAGCGCTGACGGGCTCCCCGACGGCAAACATCGGCGGCTCATTTGGGAAGCCAATTGCCCAGCATGGGGCGTTTAAGTTTTGGGAATCTGGTGATTTGTTGGCCTACCCATTTGATTGAGCATAGGATGTCCGCACTACTCGCCAGCAATCGCAGTTCAATTAACCGGTGCGGCTCCAATGAGTTCCGACTCCAAGTCTTCGCAACCCGTAACGACCGCGAATCTCCCCCCGGTGAGCCCGGATGAGGTGGAGCAGGAGCGTGCCGACGAAATCGACAACATCATTCCGACGCGCGGCTACCAGATGACGCCCATGGTCGGGCTCGGCGGTTCGGCGGGAAGCATCCAACCGTTGACGGAATTTTTCCGCGCCATGCCCGCCGACAGCGGCATGATCTTTGTCGTGATTCTGCACCTCTCCCCGACTCATGAATCAACCCTGGCCGAATTGCTGAACCGGGCGACGGTGATGCCGGTGGTGCGAGCCGCGGATGCCCAAAAAGTCGAACCGAATCACGTCTATGTCATCCCACCCGGCAAGTTGCTGACCACGACTGATGGCCACTTGCGGCTGAACAAGATGGAAACCGAGCGCGGCAAACGAATGACGGTGGACATCTTCTTCCGATCGCTGGCCGACACGCATGGACCACATGCCACGGCCATCGTGCTCTCGGGCGTCGACGGCGACGGAGCGATCGGAATCAAGCGGATCAAGGAACGAGGCGGGTTGACCATCGCCCAGGATCCGGACCAGGCGGAATACGCGGGGATGCCGCAGTCGGCAATCAATACGGGAATGGTCGATTGGGTGCTTACGGTCGAGGACATCCCGAAGCGGCTGGTCGAATTTCGCAAGATGGCCGACCGCTTGAAGCTCCCCGCCGAGGACGGCCCGATTCCCACGTCGCCGCCGCGGCAGGCGCCCGATCAGAGCGAGGCGCTGCTTCGCGAGTTGCTCGTGTTCTTGCGGACGCGCACCGGGCACGATTTCTCCTGTTACAAGCGCGCTACCGTCGTTCGCCGCATCGCCCGGCGCATGCAGGTCAATGGCGCGGAGGACCTGAGCCAGTATTTGACCACGTTGCGAACCTATCCGGGCGAAGCCGGCGCGATGGTTCAGGATCTTCTCATCACGGTCACCAATTTCTTCCGCGACCGCGACGCCTTCGCGGCCCTGGAAACATGCCTTCCCGATTTGTTCGTGAATCGGGGCCCGAACGATCCGGTCCGGGTTTGGGTGCCGGCCTGCGCCACCGGCGAGGAGGCCTACTCGATCGGCATGTTGCTGCTGGAACACGTCCGCACGCTCGAATCCCCCCCGCCGCTGCAAATCTTTGCTTGCGACCTGGACCACGAGGCGATTCAAACGGCGCGTGCCGGCCATTATCCCGACACCATCGTCGCCGATGTCAGTGAAGAGCGCTTGCGGCGGTTTTTTGTCAAGGATCATCGCGGCTACCGGGTCCGGCGCGAATTGCGTGAAATGATCCTCTTTGCGACCCACGATTTGCTCAAGGACGCGCCGTTTTCGCGAATGCACCTGATCTCCTGCCGCAATCTCTTGATCTATTTGAATCAGAACGCCCAGAATCGCGTCCTCGAGACGCTTCACTTCGCATTGAAACCGGGCGGGCTGCTGTTTCTCGGCTCGTCGGAGTCGGTGCCCGACGGCAACCCCCTGTTTCGTGTGCTCGATAAGAAACACCGCCTCTACGCACAGCAGCCGAGCGTGCGCGGCGCGATGATGATTCCCTCGAGCCCCACCACGCTATTGCGCGCCATTGAGCACCACACGAGGATGCTCGGTGAACCCGTGGTGCACGGCAGGCAGTTCGCGGCCGACGGCAACATGCCCTTCGATCGCACGGCTGAATCGAAACTCGACCGCGCCACGTTGACCGATCTGCATTTCCAGATGATCGAACGCCTTGGCCCGCCTTCGGTTATTGTCAATTCCGAATACGACGTGGTGCATCTGTCCAAGAATTCCGGTCGCTTTCTGCAATTCGCGGGCGGAGAGCCGACGATCAATCTGGTCCGCGTCGTGAATCCGGCCCTGCGAGTCGACTTGCGCTCGGCTCTGTATCGCGCGTCGGAAACCAACTCGCCGGTGGAAGCCCGGGACATCGCGGTCGAGATTGAGGGCAAGAGGTGCCTGGTCGATTTGCGCGTATCGCCGGCGCAAGACATCGCGCCGGGATTCCTGCTCGCGGTGTTCGAAGTGCACGCCCCGGGCACCGAGTCCGGGAGCGCCGAGGGCAAAGTGCCTTCCCCCCCTCCGGAGCCGCTGGTCCGCCATCTGGAGCGCGAGATGGAACAGGTCCGGGGCAAGCTGCGCGACACCGTCGAGCAGTACGAAGCCTCGACCGAGGAGTTGAAAGCGAGCAACGAAGAACTCCAGGCGATGAACGAGGAGCTGCGTTCGGCGACCGAGGAATTGGAAACCAGCCGCGAGGAGTTGCAATCGATCAACGAGGAATTGACGACCGTCAACCACGAAATGAAGGGCAAGGTCGATGAATTGGCCCGCGCAACTCGGACCTGCAAAACCTGATGGCCTCCACGGCGATCGCGACGGTGTTTCTCGACCGCGACTTGCAGGTGACGCGCTATACGCCCATGGCCAGCGCCATCTTTCACCTGATCCCGAGCGACGTCGGCCGGCCGCTGGCGCATTTGCAGCACCGGCTGCAATACCCCGAACTGATCGGCGACGCCGAACGGGTCTTGCAGACGCTGGCGCCGATCGAGCGCGAGGTTCGCGAGGACGACAAGTGGTATCTGGCTCGCGCAGCCATATCGCACTTCCGAAGATCAGATTGCCGGGGTGGTCTTTACGTTCATTGACGTGACCGAGCGACGCCGCGCGGTCGAGGCGCTGCGCTCGAGCGAGGAGCGATTGCGGCTGTTGATCGAAAGCGCCAAGGATTTCGCGATCTTCAGCACCGATCCGCAGCGACGCGTCAACAGTTGGAATTCCGGCGCTCAAGCCGTGTTTGGCTATTCGGAGGCTGAGATCATTGGACAGTCCGCCGACAAGTTGTTCACGCCGGAAGACCGCGCCAAGGGCGATCCCGAAAGCGAAATGCTTCGGGCGCGGGACACGGGACGGGCCGACAACGAACGCTGGCATTCGCGGAAGGACGGTTCGACGTTCTACGGCTCCGGTTCGGTGATGCCGCTGCGCGACAAGAACGGCGCCTTTCACGGCTACGTGAAAATCATGCGCGACCTCACCGACACCAAGCGCGCCAGGAGGTGTTCAACCAGCAGGTCGACGAATTGGCCCGCTTTAACGCCGTGGCCGTCGGCCGCGAATTGCGCATGATCGAATTGAAAAAGGAGGTCAACGATCTTTGCGTACGCCTTGGCGAATCCGCACGCTACGTCATCGATTCGAATCAACCACGACCAGGGGCGAAGGAATCATGAGCCGCACCATGGAATTGGCCCATTCGGAAAACGTCGAGCAAGTAGACCGTAGCGATTCCGCGGAGTTGCTGCGCAGCAACGAAACTCTGCGCGAGCAGTTAAAGCAGGAGCGGATGAAGTCCGCCGAGTTAATGACGCGTCTTCACGCGGCCAAGTTGGTCAGCCAGACCGACCGCGAGATTCGCCGCGCGGCCTTGAACCTACTGGAGGACGCGGTGGATTCCCGCCGCGCCGAGCAGTTGGAAAACGAGCAGCGGCAGCGCGTCGAGGAAGAACTGCGGCAAGCCGATCGCCGCAAGGATGAATTCCTCGCCATGCTGGCCCATGAGTTGCGCAACCCGCTGGCCCCCATCCGCAATAGCGTGGAAATTATGCGCCGTCCGCGGCCTGGACGCCGAGAGCGGAAATGCCACCCTGGCGATGTTGGAGCGGCAGGTCGGTCATCTGGTTCGGCTGGTCGACGACCTGATGGAAGTGTCGCGCATCACGCGCGGCAAGATCGAATTACGAAAAGAACTGGTGACGGTCGTGGAGGTGGTGCAACGGGCGGTGGAAACGTGCCGGCCGTTTATCGACGCCGCCGGCCATCGCCTAAGCGTCGAACTCCCCTCCGACGCGTTGATTCTGCAAGCCGATCCATTTCGATTGGCGCAGGTGCTCACGAATTTGTTGGACAACGCCGCCAAATACACCGAGCCGGGCGGCGAAATCAATCTGACGGCGACGCGGGAAGGTCCCAACGCCGTCATCTCCGTTCGCGACACCGGCCCCGGCATTCCCGCCGATATGTTGCCGCGAATTTTCGATCTGTTTGTTCAATTGGATCGATCGTACGCACGGGTCAAAGGCGGATTGGGAATCGGGCTGACCCTGGCACGGACGCTGGTGGATCTGCACGGCGGCCGCATCGAGGTTCGCAGCGAAGGACCCGGAAAGGGAAGCGAATTCGCCGTCCGGATTCCGCTAGCGCCGGTCGCGGCCGCGGGCGCCGGCAACAAAGCGGACGAGCGGCGGATCAACAACATTGTCGGACGCCGCATCCTCGTGGTTGACGACAACCGCGACGCCGCCGACTCGCTCAGCGCGATTCTGCGGCTCGCCGGCGGCGTGGTTCGATCGGTCAACAGCGGTCCGGCCGCGCTCGGTATGGTCGGTGAGTTCCAGCCGTCCTTGGTATTCCTCGACCTGGGCATGCCGGGAATGGACGGCAATGAGGTCGCTCGACAGTTGCGCCGACGATTGGAGAGCCGAGGCGCCACGTTGATCGCGGTCACCGGCTGGGGCCAGGCCGAGGACCGCCGCAAAACCAAGGAAGCCGGTTTCGACCAGCATCTGGTCAAACCCGTTGACCTGGAGGCCATTCAAGCCGCGCTGGCCTCAGCCCAATAATCCCGGCCGGTTCGTCTAAATGGGGTGCCGCGAGTTTTTCTTCCGATTTGGTTCACATGGTCTTCTTGGACCGCGCCAGTCTGACTTCCAACTCCGCGATCAAATTGGAGCTATTGGCCTTCCATAATCTGATTTCATCCAACATTTGCCGCAGCCGATTGCGAGATTCCTGAGCTTCGCGAATCAGGGCGTTCGCGGTTTTGCCGCCCGGCTGCTGCGTGGAGTTTGCGAAGACCATGACGACCTCGCTGGGCGGTACGGCCCATCCTGACGCGGATTTGCTACTGGCAGGAATCGGTGCAATCAGCATGCCAAAAACAGCGATTCTGCATGAGCCGGAACCGATTAGGATCGGCAGGATTGGTAGCTGAACTCGCCAGAGTTCAGCTTGCCCCCAGAGTCTGGCGACTTCGGCTACGCCAGGTTTCAATGCCGCGAGCGCGGGTCGTTGGCCGATTCGTAGCCGGCTTTGAGAATGGTGGAGCGAAGGTTGTAGGCGCCGACCAGGCTGATCGCCGAAGCGGCGATATCGAGCCAGGAGCGCAGCTGCGGTCCCGCCGGGAGCCGCTTCATCAATTCCGAGCCGCCGATCGCGGCCAGCGATGCCCAGGCCCGCGAGGCCAGCTTGCCGGATACGAGCGGACCGCCGACCGACGAGAGATAGCCGACGAGTGTGACGATTTCCGCGAGATGAGCCGCCGAATGAACTCGGTGCAGCGGTTCGCGGGCGACGTCTTGACTGACATTCAAACCGATTTGATCCAATGCCTCGGCGGCGAGCGTGACCGCGGCGGCGCCGGAACTGACCGCGCTGGCGCTGAACAGCGCCGGCAGCCACATGTTCTTGCACCAAACCGGCGCCGATCCGCCAGTGAGCAACACACCGGTATATGAGGCGAGCAGCAGCGCCAGCGGCACGCCCGCGAAGTCCGCGGCCGCGACGAGCAGCCCGTCAGCGGCGTTGCGGAGGAATCCCTGCTGGTCAATTTCGTCTTCGCTTTTGCCCCAGCGCAGCCATTCGTGGGCCAGCGCGGCGGCGCCGGCCCCGTGGTAGGCGGTGAGCACCCATGCGCCGAGATTCATCGGCGACTCCGGCTTGAACACCCGGAGCATGTGGTGGAATCGCTTCGGGTCGCCGAGATCCGCGATCAGCAGCGGCGCCGCAGGGCAGCGCCGCGGCGGCCGCGACGCCGGTCGCCTCGCGGGCCACGCGCGCGGAATCGCGGCCCGCCGAACCGCTCGGCGAGCCGCGCGGTGACATAAGCCCCGCCGCTGAGCCCGCCGAGGAAAAAGTACCACGACGATCAAATTCTTCCAGACCGGCGGCTTGAGCATCGGCACGTCGTAGTAGCCCGGCTCGCTTCGGCCGCGCCGGCGGCAACACCGGTTCGCCGTCCGCCTCGGGGAAGCCGAGCCCGCGATTCACGGGCGCGAGGCTCGGGGCCGAGGCGCGGCTCGCTCGGGTCTGCGTGTCATGTGGCACGGGCGGCACTCCGGAAGGCGAACGCGGCGACCGCGGCCAGCGCAAGGCCGGTGAGCAGCCCGGCGGCGTAACGCGGCCCCTGGTTGTGCAGCGGCTGCGGCGGATTGACCGGCAGGTTGTATTCGTGCGGGTGGTCTTCGAGGAGGAAGAACGAGTTGCAGCGGGCCGTAATCGCCGACCGAATCGGCCCCGTAAAGGTAAGCGTCGCTGCGGCCCGTTCGTGCAAGCTCTTCGACCCGCTCGCGGGCCTTCTCGCGGAGTTGCTTCACCGGGCCGAACTGGATCGAGTCGGTCGGGCAGGCCTTCGCGCAGGCCGGCTCCATGCCGTCGGTCTGGCGGTCGAAGCAGAGCGTACACTTGTGGGCGTGCCCGTCGATCATGGCTGCGATCGATGACGCCGAACGGGCACGCGGGAACGCAGTACCCGCAGCCGTTGCAGATGTCCGGCTGCACATAGACGTTGCCGAACTCGTTGTAGATGATCGAGCCGGTGGGACACGATTGCTGGCATGGGGCCGATGCGCAGTGCTTGCAGACGTCGCTGACCATCAGCCATTTGCCGAAGTCCGCCGCCGACCTTCTCCTTGAACGCCACGTGCCGCCAGGTCGTGGCCCCGAGGTGCTTGGTGTTGTCGTAGCTGTAGCCGGTGAACTCGAGCCCGTCGGCGGGAAGCTGGTTCCACTGCTTGCACGCGACCTCGCACGCCTTGCAGCCGATGCACAGCGTCGCGTCGGTGAAGAAGCCCATCACCTCGTCGTCGTCCGCGCTCCGGCACCTCCGTGCGGCGCGGCGGGAAGGCGTTCGTGAGTTCGTTCGAGCACAGGGTCAGTGACGATCATCTCAGGTGGCCCTCCGGCTGCGCGGACTCGCGGCGGTCTCGGGTGCGTCCGCACGCGTCGGCCACGGGGCGAACGGCTCGGTCGGCCGCCGACGGCGCACCGTCCAGCCGGCCGGCGCCAACCTGGCAGACGAATACCTTCCCCTCGTGCATGCTCACGTTCGGATCGGCGACCAGCGAGGTCAGGTCGTTGGCGACGCTGCCCACCGTCTCGCCCGCGTAGCCCCAGTGGAACGGCATGCCGATCTGGTGGACCGTCTTCCCGCGGACTCGGAGCGGCCGCAGCCGGCGGGTGACCATCGCCCGCGCCTCGATCGCGCCGCGGGGCGATCGCACCACCAGCCACCCGCCGTGCTCGATGCCGCGCTCCGCCGCGAGTTCGGGGCTGAGTTCCACGAACATCTCGGGCTGCAGTTCGTTGAGCCACGAGTTGAACCGGCTCATCGGCCCGCTCAGGTAGTGCTCGGTCAGCCGGAACGTGCAGCCCACGACCGGGAATTCCGGCGTCGGCTGATGCGCGAGCCGGTTGAGCGGCGACTCGAAGTATCGCGTCGTCGGGTTGTCCGGCTGCTCCGGGTAGAAGCAGATTCTCGACCGGCGATTCGACCGGCTCGTAGTGCGTCGGAAACGGGCCGTCCTTCGTCGGGCCCGGGAGCGAAGAGCCAGCCCATGCCGTCCGGCTTCATGATGAACGGCGCGGCGCCGCCGATGGCGTCCATCCCCTTCGCGTCGGGCGCGGGACGAGTAGTCCGGCGGCTTGTCCGGCGGGAAGTCGGGCACGTCCGGCCCGACCCACTTCTCCTGTGCCTCGTCCCACCAGATGAGCTTCTTCCGCTCCGACCAGGGCTTGCCATCCGGGTCGGCGGAGCAGCGGTTGTACATCACGCGGCGGTTGTGCGGCCACGCGAAGCCCCACTCCGGCTCGAGCGGATTACCGGTCCGCTTGCGGTCGCGGGCGCGGTTGTGGCCGTAGGCTCGGGATATACGCCGCTGTAGATCCAGCAACCGCATGCCGTCGAGCCGTCGTCCTTGAGATCGGCGAAACCCGAGAGCAGCTTCGGCTTGCCGGTTGCTCGCGTCGGTCTTGGTCAGGTCGAAGCCGTTGATCTCTTGAAGCACCTTCGCCACGTCCGGCTCGCCCGCGATGCGGCTCGGTGTGCCGTCCGGCAAGTGCGGCGGCTCGTCGTACTCGTAATCCCAGGTCAGGTCGCAACAGCGGCTGATCCTTCTGCTTTCGCGATCCCTTGTACAGCTCCTTCAGTTCTCTTGCCGAGGTTGTAGACGAACCACGCGTCGGAGCGGCAGTCGTCCGGGGGGTCGAGCGCCTTGTCGTGCCACTGGAGCAGCCGCTGGGTGTTGGTGAAGCTCCCCTCCTTCTCCGGTGCCGCGGCGGCAGGGAAGAAGAACACCTCCGTCTTCACGCCCTGTGCGGGCGGGCCGGTCGGGTCGTCCTTCCAGAAGTTCGCGCTATCGGTCAGGAACCAGTCGAGGACGACGAGCCAGTCGAGGTGGCGCATTCCCGCGCGGTGCAAGCCGGGCGTTTGGCCCGCCGCCGGCGGGGTTCTGGCCGAACAGGAAGTATCCCTTCACCTTCCCCTGAACCATGTCGTTGAAGAACGGGAGCTGCGAATAGTCGCCGTCGATCCGCGGCAGCCAATTCCAGCGAGTAGTCGTTCTTCTTGCGTGGCCGCGTCGCCGTACCACGCCTTCAGCAAGCTGACGACGAACTTCTTGGTGTTCGCCCAGTAGCCCGTCGGCAGCCCCTCGTGGCCGACGTACTCGTCGAGCTTCTCGTGCCCCTTGTCGGCGGCGGGCTGTGGGATGTAGCCGGGCAGCAGATCGTAGAGCGTCGGGATGTCGGTGCTGCCCTGGATGCTGGCGTGGCCGCGCATCGCCATGATCATCCCACCGGGCCGGCCGATGTTTCCGAGCAGCAGTTGCAGGATGCCCGCGGCGCGGATCATCTGCACGCCGGTCGTGTGCTGCGTCCAGCCGACGGCGTAGACGATGGCGGAGGTGCGGTCGCGGCCGGTGTTCTGGCAGAGCAACTCCGCGACCTGCTCCACCTGTTCGCGGCGTGCAGCCGCACACCTCCGCGACCGCCTCCGGCGTGTATCGCGAGTAGTGCTTCCTCAGAAGCTGGAAAGCGCATTTCGGATGCTGGAGGGTCTCGTCGCGGTGAATGCCGCCGGGCACGTCGGTGGCGTTTTTCCGCGGCTGGCTATGGCTGCTGGCGCCGCCCATCAGGCCGTGGCCGTGCATACCGTGGCTGTTGCCGCCGCCCTTCCGCTGCCGGTAACCGGTCGGGTCGGCGCGCTTCCGACCTGCTTCCGCGCCTTCTGTTCGGACGAAGAGCCCTCGTAGCCCCACCCGCCCTTCGCGGGCTCGTACTCGTGCGGTCTGGTCGTTGTAACCGCTGAAGACGCCGCCGAGGTCCTCGGTGTCGCGGAACTCGCTCTTCGATGATGGTCGCGGCGTTCGTGTAGGCCAGCACGAACTCCTTGAAGTACCGCTCGTGGGTGAGGACGTAGTTGATGAGCCCGCCGAGGAAGGCGATGTCCGACCCCGCACGGATCTGAACGAACACGTCGCACATCGCCGACGTGCGAGTGAACCGCGGATCGACGTGAATCAGCTTCGCGCCGCGTGCCTGGGCCTTCATCGGCCATCGAAACCCGACCGGGTGGGCCTCCGCCATGTTCGAGCCCATGATCAGGATGCAGTCGCTGTTCGCGAGATCCTGCTGGTAGTTCGTCGCCGCCCCCCGCCCGAACGAGGCGCCCAGACCGGGCACCGAGGCGGAGTGTCATATTCTCGCTTGGTTCTCGACCGACACGATCCCCAGCCCGGCCGAGAACAGCTTCTTGATGAGATAGTTCTCCTCGTTGTCGAGCGTCGCGCCGCCGAGGGTGCCGATGTTTGTGACGTGATTGACCAGGAGCCCGTCCTTGTCTTTGTGGATGAACCCCTCGTCGCGGGCCTCCTTCACAAGTTCCGCGACGCGGTTCATCGCCCAGTCCAGCGGGACGCGTTCCCAGCGGTCCGAGTACGGCTTGCGGTGAAGGACGAACATCTGCCGGTGCGGATTGACTGCAAGCTGGAAACTGTTCGCACCCTTCGGGCACAGCGTTCCCTCGTTGATGGGGCTCTCGGGGTTGCCCTCGATGTCGATGAGCTTGCCGCCCTTGGTGTAGACGTCCAGGCTGCACCCGACGGCGCAGTACGGGCAGACGCTGTGGGTCAGGGTCGCCCCTTGCAGCCGCGATCCCTTCTGAAGTGTCAGTTCGCTGAATGGCTGAGGAGGACGGTGCATCGAGTCGGGGCGCGAAGACACAGGTAAATTGAGCATCGAATGCTCCCGGAACGAGGAAGTCGGCAACACTAAGTCGCCGCGTGCTGAACCGCCCGCTTGGCCACGTCGCGAGCGGCCCGGCCGGCGCCTTCTGGGAGGAAATCGATGTCGCCGGCCTTGCGGCGCCCTTGTGCGATCAGTGCGGCGCCGACGCCGCAAGCCGCGGCCGATGAGGCGGCGTAGCAAAGCCACAGCGGCAGTTTCGTGGTCTCGTGGACCAGATGAACAAAGGCCAATCCGCCCAGCATGGTGCCCAGCGCGGTCATTCCCAAGCCGCTGCCGAGCGACACACCCGCGGTCGTCGCCTTGCCGAATTCATCGACCACTTCCTCCCGCAATTGCCCGAGCCGCTGACCTAACATTCGTTCGATGTCGGAAACGAGATTTTGGGTCGTGTTGGCGATCGTTCCGGTCTGATTCTCCACCATGATTGGTTCTCCTGAAAAAAAAGTGGCAGCGATCCTTCTCTGAAGCGCTGGATTGATAGGGGTGGGCGGCGTCTTGTCGTGCCATCGCCCCGCGCTGGCGCAAGCAATGCATTGCATGCAGGCGGGCAGGCTGGTTCCCGGCATCGTGGCCGGCGTCGTTCGCGCTTTGAATTCAATTCCCGGCCGGCCTCAGCCATGAATCACGCCGGGCAACAGCGCAGCAACCGGCGTGCCGCGTCGGCCGGTCGCCCGCGGGTACATGGTTTGCTTTCATCACTAACGCCCAGTCCGACCGGAGCGCTGCGTGCATCCCGCATCTGACGACAACCTCGAAATCGCCGAGTCCGGCGTCGCGATCGTCCGCGTGTGCCGCGTCAGCGAATCCGGACCGGCATCGCGGTTGGACGCCGTGGCGATCGAGGAAACGCTGGAGATCCGCGTCGGCCTCGACGCCGGCGGACGCCGAACGCATCGCGCGGTTTCCGTGACGATGCGGACGCCGGGCAACGACGAGGAACTGGCGGTCGGCTTTTTGTTTACCGAGGGGATCATCGCCGAGCCGGCCGCGGTGACCGGCGTTCGATCATGCTCTTCCGGCCGCAGCGTGCCGCGTTGATTTGCGGCGCGGAGTCGATTTCAATTTCTCGCGGTTGGAACGGCACTTTTTCGCCGCCTCAAGTTGCGGCGTGTGCGGCAAGGCGTCGCTGCAGGCGGTCCGCGTCCCCTCGCGCTTTCGGCCGCCGCATGCGACGCCGATTTTGAATCCAACGACCATTCTCCGTCTCCCCGAACGGTTGCGAGCCGCGCAGGCGGCGTTCGACCGCACGGGTGGTCTCCACGCCGCGGGGCTCTTCGACCCCGAAGGCGAACTGCTCGCGGTCCGCGAGGATGTCGGCCGGCACAACGCGGTTGATAAATTGGTCGGTTGGGCATTTCTGAAAAACATGATCCCGCTTCACGAAACCATCTTGATGGTCAGCGGCCGCGCGAGTTTTGAACTGGTGCAAAAGGCCGCGATGGCGGGAATCCCGGTGCTCGCCGCCGTCGGTGCGCCCTCGAGCCTGGCCGTGGAACTGGCCCGCGATCAAGGCATGAGCCTGCTCGGCTTCGTTCGCGACGATCATTTCAATGTTTACGCCGGCGGCGAGCGAGTGCAGCCGACCATTGAGCCGCATCGATCTCCGTCCGGTTCACATCCAATCTAGGTACATGGTCGTTCAATCGCCGACGCGATATCCTTTCATTCCCCAAGGAGGAATCGGGCGATGGGCTCAGCGGGGGCCGCATGGCGGCTGCCGGATTTTCGGCGATTGCTGGCTGCGATGGCCTTTACCACGCTCGCAAGCCGAGCGCTCGCCGCGGTGATCGGCTACCAGGTTTACGAACTGACGCGCGACCCGCTGGCGCTCGGTTGGCTGGGTCTGATCGAAGCCATTCCGGCGTTGTCGCTGGCGCTCTTCGGCGGCCATGTCGCCGATCGCACCGACCGCCGCCGGATCATTCTCTTCACCCAGCTGGCCGCGGTGGTTTGTGCGACGATCCTGGCCATCGTGTCGTTGAACATTTCCTCGCTCGGGGTCGTTCCGCTCTATATCGTGGTGTTCGTGGTCGGCATCGCGCGCGGCTTCGCCGAACCGGCGGTCGGCGCGTTCGAGGCCCAAGTCGTGCCGCGCGCACTGTACGTTAGCGCCGCGGCGTTTCAGAGCAGCGTCTGGCAGGGCTGTGCCATCGTGGGTCCGGCGCTGGGCGGCATCGCCTATGGCTTCGCCGGCCCCGCGGCGACCTATGGCATCATCGCGGCGCTGTTCGCCCTGGCTTTTCTCGCGGTGCTCCGCATCCCGCCGCGAGCCATGCCGCCCGCCGAAAAACACGAATCGGTTTTTCGCAGCATCGCCTACGGCGTCCAATATGTCTTTCGCGATCAAATCCTCGTCGGTTCGATGGCGCTGGACCTGTTCGCGGTGCTGTTCGGCGGCGCCATCGCGCTGCTGCCCGCCTTCGCCACCGATATTCTCCACGTCGGACCGGCAAAATTCGGCCTGCTGAACGCGGCCCCGTCGGTCGGCGCGCTGCTCGTGATGGTCTGGTCCACTCGGCATCCGCCGGTCAAACATGCCGGGCGCAATCTCATGCTCAGCGTCGCCGGCTTTGGCGTGAGCATGATCGTCTTCGCCCTTTCGACCAATTTCTGGCTCTCGATCGTCGCCCTGGCCGCCAGCGGCGGCTTCGACGGCATCAGCATGGTGATTCGCAAATCGATTTTGCGGGTTTTGTCGCCCGACCACCTGCGCGGCCGAATCACCGCCGTCAGTTCGATCTTCATTGGCTCATCCAATGAAATCGGCGCGTTTGAAAGCGGCGTGCTGGCGAAAGCGCTCGGCACCGTCCGCTCGGTCTGGGTGGGCGCGACGGTCACCCTGGCAGTGGTCGGTTTGACGGCTGTGATGGCATCGCGCCTCCGCCGCCTCGATTTAAGTCTGCCCATCGATGCGAATTCGTGCTAAACTGATTCCAGTGCCCCAGACTTGCGTACAATCGAAAGTCCAATAGCATACTCCCACAACGGCTTTCGGGGCTGACGGACTTATGCCGACGCGCGTTTGCGAAACGCATCATTCCTTCAAATCCATTCGCCGATGGAACGACGGCCCCAAGTGAATGATTCCTACGGTCTGCACGGCCCACCGCGACGCGGTCGATCCCGCGTGGCAATGCATTTCCCCGCGCTTTCCTCCTTCAAAACGACTGCCTGCCCCCGGGCATGAAAGGTAAATTGCTGGTCAATGGAACAAAACCCCACCCAAGTCGGATTCGGTTTCAAGATTCCGTCCTTGCGCGGCGACGCAAGATCCACGCACCACCGGCATTCGGAATTTCCGCTCCGCTACATGGAAGTGATCTGGTTTGCCCTCGCCGTCGGTCTGGTTGTCGGCCAGGCGGTTCGCCTCAGCCGCTTGCCGAATGCCTGGGACTGGGCTTCGATCTTGCTGGCGCTTTTCGCCCTGCCCGCGGCCGATTTCGTTTCCGGCATGATCCACTGGGTTTTCGATACGTGGGGTAGTGAAAAGACTTTCTTCATCGGCTCGCGGATCATCCGCCCATTTCGCGTGCATCACCATAAACCCAAGGACCTGCTCGGCTCGCACTTCTTCACGACCAACAGCGATGCGGCGTGCGCCAACTTGCCCTTCCTGCTCGTCGCGCTGTGCATGCCGGTCTGGACCGAGGCGGGCCGGTTGGCCGCGGTCTTCCTGGTCTCGCTGGCGGCCTGGGGTTTGCCCACCAGCCAGATTCACAAGTGGTCCCATGATCGCCGTCCGCCCTGGTGGGTGACGTGGCTGCAAAAGGCCGGCCTCATCCTCGGTCCGCAGCATCACGACGTTCACCACAAAGCTCCGCACACCGTCAATTACTGCATCACGACCGGCTGGTGCAACCGCATATTGAAGCAAATTGGCTTCTTCCCGAAGCTCGAATGGCTGATTTGCGCATCACCGGCTGGCAACCGCGGCAGGATGAGAAGGATTGATTCGGCTTGGCTTCAATCCCATCGCGACACGCGCCATTCATTCGACGACGCCGAGCCGCGGGCCCCGCGGCCGAATGATTCAGAGTCACATCGAATAGCGATCCCCGCCAAGCGTCAAGAATCAAATACGGCATCGGCCATTGATATCAAACTCACCGAGGAATTGATGATGCGAAGGTATTTGGCTCTGATCGCATTTCTTGGCGTCGTGACGCTCTGTCACGCCGACGACGACAAGAAAAATGACGATTCCAAGGACAAAAAGCCGGCGCCAAAGCTGAAAGTGGGCGACCCGGTGCCCGCGCTCAAAGCCGACAAATGGCTGCAAGGCGCGGAAGTCAAGGAATTCGCTCCGGGCAAGATTTACGTGGTCGAATTCTGGGCCACCTGGTGCGGCCCTTGCATCGTCATGATGCCGCACATGGCCGAAATGCAAACTGAATACCGCGACAAGGGCGTGACCTTTATTGGCTACACCGCCAAGGACCCCAATAACACCGCCGAAAAAGTTTCCGCGTTTGTCGATAAGCGCGGCCCCAAGCTCGGCTACACCTTTGCATATTCCGACGCCCGCGACACCTACAAGGCCTGGATGGAGGCGGCCGACCAGCATGGCATCCCCTGCTCCTTCGTCGTCGATCGAAAAGGAAAGATCGCCTTCATCGGCCACCCGATGTACCTGGGACTGGTGATCGCCAAGGTCGTCGCGGACAACTGGACCGAAGCCGACGTCAAACAACTCGACAAAGTTGAGGAGGATGTGAATGAGGTGTTCAAGGCGTTGGGCAAGGAGCCGGAAGCTGGTTTGAAAGCATTGAGCAACTTTGAATCGAAGTATCCCGCCCTCGCCGACATTCCGTATTTCGTTGGGCCGAAAATCAGCATGCTGGTGAAGGCAAAGAAAACCGACGAGGCCAAGAAGCTCGCGCAGAAGACCGTCGCGAAGGCGATCAACCACGAGGACCCGATGGCGATTCGGTCCGTGTCCGCCGCGCTGCGAACCGCCAAGGACAAGGAACTGAAGGAGATGTCGCTGAAGATCGCGCTGATCGGGCTGAAGATGGCCGGCGAAAAGGATCTCGGCAATCTGCTCAACGTCGCCGACGCGTACTTCGCCTTGGACGACAAGGCCAAGGCTCGCGAGTACGGCGGAAGGCCGTCGCCGCGGCCGACGGCCGAACGAAGACCGTTGTCGAACGCATGGTCAAAAAGTACGAGGACAAGGAAGACGACAAGGACGACAAGAAGAAAGACAAAAATTGACCCTGCTTGGTCGTCCCTCGGTCCCCCGGAAAGCCTCGGTCGAGTGTCCGCCGCAACCGGCGAGCGCTCGACCGAGGTTTTCAGGCCCGGGAGTCGGAATGGGGCTTAGCTATTGCCCGACTTCTTGTCGTGCGACTTCGGACTCGTCGCCCCGTGTATCGGGCACTCCCACTGGTCCATCCATTTCTTCATGCCGCTCTTCCACAATCTTTCCGCCCATTCGAAGCGGGCTTTTGCAGAGCGGGCAAATCGGCGGCAGAGACTCCGCACCAGAAGCTTGGTCGGGCATGATTGGCCTTTGCGTACCGCTACGAGTGTCGGGCAATTGGCGTTACGTGGCCCAAATCGACGCGCATCGTGACGCCGAAAAACGGAGTTGAACAAGCCCTCGAAATGTTGGTACCCGATGGCCTGCCCAGTTTCCCATCCTAGTACACAAATCACGATGCTCAAGTGCGTAAATTATTTTTTTTCTGGAACAACTTTTGGCACGCAACGGGCGTGGTTTTTCTGCCTGATTTTTTGCCCCTGACCCACTGCCGTGCGTCCCGCCTGCCGGGCGGGACCAATCTCGCCTGCCGGGAGGGACCCGCGGACTACTCGCCTGCCAAGCTGATGCTTGCGCGCTTTCCAACCCTAAATCCGAGCGGTAGCTCCCCACCAGTCGTGCGCTTTTTGCGGTAGCCGAATTCGCCATAAATTCGGGCACGCCAACCCGAATTCTGGCGAATTCGGCTACGAGAATAACCCGACGAAGCGTTGGAACGCCCGACTCATTCGCCTAGCGTTTCTTCTGGAAAGAATTGTTTTGACACCCGCCGCGCACAGGTGTACTATGCGGCCAATACACTAATCAATCTCGCAAGATTGTCGCCGAAGTCACGAATAGTTGGTATCGGCTCTCGATCGACGCTGAAATCCGCGACGGGAATTCGCATGCTGTTTCAACTCGAAAACGTCACCAAGACCTACGGCGCCGTCACGGCCCTCAACAATCTCTCCGTCACCGTGCCGCGAGGCGCCATCGGCCTGCTCGGGCCCGAACGGCTCGGGCAAGACGACGATGATCCGCACGCTGCTCGGGCTGATTCCGGTCGATCGCGGCGCCGGCGCGGTCCTCGGGCATGGATTTTCGCCAGCGGCAGCTCGACATTCGCCGCGACGGTCGGCTTCGCGCCGGAGGACGAGTGCCTGTTTCCGCGCGTCGCCGGCGTCGAGTTCGTCGGCCTATGCCGGCGAACTGGTCGGCATGTCGGACCAAGGACGCCTTGCAGCGCGCGCACGAAGTGCTCGACTATGTCGGCCTCGGCGAAGCCCGCTATCGCCACGTCGAATCGTATTCGACCGGCATGAAGCAGCGGCTCAAGCTCGCCTCGGCCATCGTTCACGATCCGAAGCTGCTGATTCTCGACGAGCCGACCAACGGCATGGACCCGGCCGGCCGCGACGAGATTCTCGAACTGGCCCGCGACCTGGCCCACAACAAGGGCATGAGCCTGATGTTTTCCAGCCATCTGCTGCCCGACGTCGAGGCGGTCTGCGATTACGTCGTCGTGCTCGGCAGCGGCCGGCTGCTGGCCGCAGGGCAAGATTCAGGAGCTCAAGCAGCTTCACGACCAGTGCTTCGAGGTGCGGCTGAAGGCGGACCCGGCGCCGTTCGCCGACCGCTCGACCGCGCTGGGCTGCGACGACGCAGATGCGCGATGATCTGCTCGTTGATCCGCTGCCGGAAGGGCAATCGCCGCAGATGCTCTGGCAAGCGGCCGCCGAGCAGAACGAGCAGATCCGCTACCTGCGGCCGCAGCGCAGCACGCTCGAAGAAGTCTTCCTGAACGCCGTGGAGAAACCGTAATGCCGATCTTCGATCAAGGCTATCAGCACTGGACGGGCGAGCTGACCGGCCACGCCTGGCGCTGGCTGGCGATCACGCGGCACGGCGTGCGCGTCGGCATGAAGAATCGTCTGCTCGCGACTCGTCTTGCATGGTCGCCTGGCTGCCGGCCGTCGGCGCTGGTCGTTCGCCGTCTGCGTCTGGGGACTGGTGGAGCAGAATCCGACATCGTCAGCCGCATCCTGCTCGTTCCTATCGTTCATTCCGGGCGAAATCCTCGCCGACCCGAAGCACTATCGCGTCGAGATCTGGACGCATCGTTTACGACTACTTCCTTCTGACCGAATTGCGATTTTCGATGATCCTGGTCCTGCTGGTCGGGCCCAGCTCTGATCAGCCAGGATCTGCGCTTCAACGCCCTGCCGCTCTATTTCTCCCGGCCGCTTGCGGCGCATCGACTACTTCCTCGGCAAGCTCGGCGTGATCGCCGGGTTCCTCGGCATGGTCCTCGATCGTGCCGTCGCTCGATCGCGTACGTCCTGGGCCTGCTGTTCAGCCTGGACATCACGATCGTCCGCGACACCTTCCGCTCCTGCTCGCGAGCGTCGGCTACGGCCTGGTGATGTCGCTGTCGGCGGGCACGCTTGATCCTGGCCCTTCGTCGCTGTCGCGGAATTCGCGCTACGTCGGACTGTTTTGGCTCGGCATCTGGTTGTCAGCAGCATCGTCGGCAGCATTCTCGACAATGTCGCTCGCGAGCAACGGTTGCACGATCACTATCGCCAGGCCGCGCAGGCCGAGACGGCGGAACGCGAGCAACCGATCAAGACGCCCGACGAGCGATTCGCGTCCGGCAGCGCCGACAATCGCCTACCAAAAAGCCTGGACGGACTTTGAACGGAATGAGCTCGAGGCGCACGAAACCAACTGGCGGCCGATGGTCTCGTACACGGCGAATCTCGCCCGCATCGGCCAACGACTGCTCGGCACCAACGCCGCGCTGGACAAGCTCAGCAAGGTTCCGCCTCCGGCGGCACGGACTCGCAGTTCCTTGCTCGACTACCTTGGTCCCGCAATATCCCTGGTACTGGTCGGCCGGCGTCTTGGCCGTCCTTTTCGGACTCTCCGCATGCATTCTGAACTTTCGGGTGAAGTCGCTGGACCGCCTGAAGTGAAACCGATCGTCGAGTTCCGCGAGGTTTCCAAGTGGTACGGCAACGTCATCGGCATCAACAAGCTGTCGATCCGCATTCCCGCCGGCGTCACCGGCCTGCTCGGGCCCAACGGCGCCGGCAAGTCGACGCTGCTGCAACTGGCCACCGGCCAGCTTTATCCCAGCCAGGGCGACGTCCGCGTGCTCGGGCAGCAGGTCTGGAACAACCCGCCGCTGAACCGCTTCATCGGCCTTTGCCCCGAGCAGGACGCCTTCTACGAATGGATGACGCGGCTGGGATTTCGTCCACACCTGCGCCCGCCTTGCGGGCCTTGGCCGCGGCGAGGCACGCGACGCCGCGGCCGCCGCACGCTCGAAGCCGTCGGCATGACGAAGCACAAGGACCGCGCCGTCCGCGGCTATTCCAAGGGCATGCGCCAGCGCACCAAGCTGGCCCAGGCGCTGGTGCACGATCCCGAGGTGCTGTTCCTCGACGAGCCGTTCACCGGCACCGACCCGGTCGCCCGCCGCGATCTGATGGACATCATCCAGCGGCTGGGCAGCGAGGGGAAAAGCGTCGTCGTCTCCAGCCACGTGCTGCACGAGGTGCAGTCGCTGACGCCCAACATCATCCTGCTCAATCGCGGCCGGCTGGTGGCCGAGGGCCACGTCCGCCAGATCCGCGACCTGATCGACAAGCACCCGCATCACATCGTGCTGGTCTGCGACGATTATCGCAAACTGGCCGGCAAGCTTGCTGGCCTGGGACGACGTCGAGGGCGTTCGCATGCTGGCCAAGCGAAAAAGGCCTGATGGTCGAGACCCGCGCACCCGACGCCTTTTACGGCCGCCTGCCGCACTCTCGCTCGAAGACGGCACGGCCATCAAAGAAGTCTATTCCGACGACGACAATCTCGAAGCCGTCTTCAAATACCTGGTGAACAAATGAAATCGGGCTCGATCTGCGGAACCGGCGGAACGAAAAGCGGCGCTCGGCGGCTTCAGCATGACGTCGCTGTGGGCTCTCTATGCGCTGACCTTCCGCCAACATCTGCACGGCAAGCGCTGGATGGTGATGGCGGGGTTGTTCATTCTTCCCGCCGGGCTGGCGATTCTCATTCGCGCCACGGCCCCCGATGCGCCGAAGATCATGCTCGAGTTCCTGCTCGGCTTCATGTTCATCCCGCAAGCGCTGTTGCCGCTGGTGGCGCTGGTTTACGCGTCCGGAATCATTCAGGACGAGCAGGAAGAACAGACGCTAACCTATTTGCTCGTGCGCCCGATTCCGAAATGGGCGATCTATTTCGTGAAGCTGCTGGCGACGCTGACCACGACAGTCCTGCTGACAGCGCTCTTCACCGCTCTGACCTACGCGGCGATTTATATCGGCGCCGACACCAGCGGCCTGAACGTGCCGATGCGCTGCTTGAACGCCATGGGGATCCACGCGCTCGCGGTCGTCTGTTATTGCTGTTTGTTCGGCCTGATCAGCCTGCTGACGCGCTGGACCTTGGTGGTGGGCATTCTGTACACGGCGATTTTTGAGGTGCTGATCGCCAACCTGCCATTCAGCCTTCGCCTGATCACGGTGATCTATTACGCACGATTGCTGGCCTACCGTGCGATGCCGTTCCTATTCATGCCGCCGCACGGCAATCGGGAAGTGAACCTCGCCGCCGACGCATGGCAATACGAGGTTGACAGACAGAACAATCTCCTGGGCGACCACCCGTCAAGCCAAACCTGCCTGATCGTCCTGGGCGTCGCCTGCATCGTCTTCACGCTGATCACCTCCGCGATCTGCGCCCGCCGCGAGTTTTACGTGAAGACGCCGGAAGGGACGTAAGTATGTGGGAGCGGTGCAAAAACATCGGCTCCTTCGCCTCGGATGTTTCCATGTTTCATATTCCGGGCCTACACCTCAAAGAATCGATCGCGCAGACGTCAGATCGTAAGAACTTGAAGCCGGGCGATTTTGAACGGATCGTCTGAATGAATTTGATCCCTAGCATCGGGCGGTGAACCGTTGTCCAATTCGTAAGGCGAGCTACAATGATCGCTCCATTATCAGGTCGGGGTTCGGGTTCACTTGTTCCGACGGATCGATCTCTCGTTGTAGCAAATCGCTAAAGACGGCGATTTGTCGACACCTTATCTATGAAGGCGGTTTCCACATGATTCGGAGAATCCACGTTTGCGCTATTGTTGTCGTCGTAGGAAGTATCCTCGGGTACATATCCGCTACGTCGCTGCGCGGCGTAAACCGCGCGGCGTTCGCGCAGGACCCGCCCGCTCGATCCGACGACAAAGCCGAGCCGGCCGAACTCGATCGTACGCACTTGCCGATTCCGGAACCCAAGATTGTTCCGAGCACGGTGCTCGATGCGCGAAATGCCAAGGCGCCGCCTCGGTTCGAGGTCAAGGCGCCGAAGGCAAGCACCAAATGTTTTGATCATTTTGATCGACGACATGGGCTTTGGTCAATCGAGCGCATTTGGCGGCCCGATCCACATGCCGACCGCGGAGAAGTTGGCGAAAAACGGGCTTCGATACAACCAGTTCCACACCACCGCACTCTGCTCGCCGACGCGAGCGGCGCTCCTGTCTGGCCGCAATCACCACGTTTGCAACATGGGCTCGATCACCGAAACCGCCACGGCGTTTCCCGGTCAGACCGGGCAGCGCCCAACAGCGTCGCCCCGCTCGCCGAGATGCTCCGTCTCAATGGCTACAGCACCGCGGCATTTGGCAAGTCGCACGAAACGGCCGCCTGGGAGGTCAGCCCGTCCGGGCCGACTGACCGTTGGCCGACTCGTTCCGGATTCGACAAGTTCTACGGCTTCATCGGCGGCGAAACCAACCAGTGGGCGCCGGCGATCTACGAGGATATGAGCCGCGTCGAAATACCGAAGGACCTGAATTACCACTTCATGAACGACATGACCAACCAGGCGATCAAATGGTCCAGCGCCAGAAAGCATTGACTCCCGATAAGCCGTTTTTCATCTACTTCGCGCCTGGCGCAACGCACGCCCCGCACCACGCCCCGAAAGAGTGGATCGCGAAGTACAAGGGCAAATTCGATCAAGGCTGGGACAAGCTCCGCGAGGAAACGCTGGCCCGCCAAATCGCGCTGGGCGTCGTTCCCCAAGGCACCAAACTCGCCCCCAAGCCTGAAGCCATCAAGGACTGGGACAAGCTCACCGACGATGAGAAGAAGCTCTTCGCCCGCCAGATGGAAGTCTTCGCCGGCTTCGGCGAATACACCGACCACGAAATCGGCCGGCTCGTCCAGGCAATCGAAGACCTCGGCCAATTCGACAACACGCTGATCTTCTACGAGATCGGGGACAATGGCGCGAGCGCCGAAGGCACGATGAACGGCCTGTTCAACGAGATGACCTATTTCAATGGCGTGCACGAAACCGTCGCGGAAATCCTCAAGCACTACGACGATCTGGGCGGCCCGAACTCCTACCCGCACTACGCGGCCGGCTGGGCCGTGGCCGGCGACACGCCCTTCACCTGGACGAAGCAGGTCGCCGGCACCTACGGCGGCTGCCGCAATCCGCTGGTCGTCCACTGGCCCAAGGGAATCAAGGCCAAGGGTGAGGTGCGGTCGCAATGGCACCACGTCATCGACATCGCGCCGACCATCCTCGAAGCGGCCGGCCTGCCCGAGCCCAAGTCCGTCAACGGCACGCCGCAGACGCCCATCGAAGGCGTGAGCATGGTCTACACGTTTGACGACGCCAAAGCGAAAGACCGGCACAAGACGCAGTACTTCGAGATCTTCGGCAACCGCGGCATCTACCACGACGGCTGGCTGGCCCATACCGTTCACCGCGCCGCCTGGGAGAGCAAGCCGCGGCATCCCCTGCTGGAAGACAAATGGGAACTGTACCACGTCGAAGAGGACTTCAGTTCGGCGAACGATCTGGCCGCGAAGAACCCCGAAAAGCTCAAGGAACTGCAGGAGCTCTTCCTGAAGGAAGCGGCCAAGAACCATGTCTTGCCGCTCGACGATCGCTCTGCTCGAGCGAACCAATGCCGCCCTCGTCGGCCGGCCCGACCTGATGGCCGGCCGCACCTCGCTGACGGTCTACGAGGGCATGATCGGGATGACGGAGAACGTCTTCATCAACATCAAGAACCGCTCGCACAGCATCACCGCCGAGGTGACGATTCCGAAGGGCGGCGCCAACGGCGTGATCCTCTCGCAGGCGGGCCGCTTCGGCGGCTGGAGCCTGTATCTCAAGGATGGCAAGCCGATGTACGCCTACAACTTCCTCGGCCTGAAGACCTACAAGATCGCCGCAACCGAAGCCATTCCCGCCGGCAAAGCCACGATCCGCTTCGAATTCGCCTACGATGGGCCCGGCCTCGGCAAGGGCGGTTCAGGCACGATCCTCGTCAACGGCAAGAAGGTCGCCGAAGGGAAGATCGAACGTACTCAAGCAATGATCTTCTCGGCGGACGAAGGCGCGGATGTCGGCCAGGATGGCGAGACACCGGTGACCGACGACTACAAGGAAGGCGACAACAAGTTCACCGGCAAGATTCAGAAGGTGGTCATCGAAGTCGGGCCGCTGCAACTGGGCGCCTTGGACCGGGAGAAACTCCAAAAGCATCGTCTCGATCGCAAGGCCGCGGAGTGAAACCGGAATGGCCAATGAGAATTGAGAATTCTGAGATGGCAATCCATTCGGCTTTGACTCTACTCGCATTGCGAAGCGAAGCTTCGCAATGCGAAATCGAATGTCGCCGGACAAATCAGTTCGCTTTAATGCCCGTGACGGTTTTTGCTGCTTCGTCCTTGGTGAAATCGCCTCGGACTACGATTTTGTTTCCGGAATTCTTGTCGCGTATGATCGGCGCCGAAATGACCTTCCCCGCCGGGATGATCGCCAACGGCTTGCGGAGGGGGTTCTCGGTCGGCTTGGCGATCTTGTTTTGCCGTTTCTCGGTCAACGTTAACTCGATCGCAGGTTTTCCGCCCGTGCCGGTCGTCGCCTTGGCCTCGGCGATATCCAGATTCGTCAGCGCGGCCGCCGGAATGCTCATTGCAATGTGATTTTTGTTATTTGGTTTCTCCGCGGAATCTCTTGATTGGAATTTGGGTTTTCGGCAGGGCGGCTTATCGGAGATCGACCATGCTCCTCCATCAAAAGGCTGATCAAGCACAGTCTTTGCTTCGCGAGACCGGCCTCGATTGTTGGCTGACCTTTGCCCGCGAATCGAATACGCACCCCGACCCGGGGATTGAACTGGTGGTCGGCGCCGACGTCGTGCGAAACTCGGCGTTTCTCTTCGGCGTCAACGGCGAACGGATCGCCATCGCCGCCAATTTTGATACCTCGAACATTCGCGCGACCGGCGTCTTTCGCGACGTCATCGGCTACGACGCGGACATTCGCGAACCACTCCTCGCCTCGCTCGGCCGGATCAATCCAAAAAACATCGGCTTGAATTTCAGCACCGACGATCAGACCGCCGACGGACTGACCCACGGCCAGTGGCTGCTGCTGAATGAACTGCTTCGCGGCACTCCTTATGCCGATCGCCTGACCAGCGCCGCGCCGCTGCTGGCGAAGCTTCGCGGGCGAAAGTCGCCGATCGAAATCGAGCGCATCCGCAACTCGATCGCCATCACCGAGGAAATCGTCGCCGAACTGGGCAAGCAGATTCGCGTCGGCGTCAGTGAGTTGGAACTAGGCGAATTCGTTCATCATCAGTTTTCGGCTCGCGGCGTCGGACCCGCCTGGCCGCTCGAGGCCTGCCCGATCGTCAACTCCGGACCGAATTCCGACGTGGGCCACACCACGCCCTCGGCGAAAATCCGCGTCGAGCCCGGGCACCTGGTTCATGTCGATCTGGGCGTCAAGCATGATGGTTTTTGTTCCGATTTACAGCGCATGTGGTATATCCGCCGGCCGGGCGAAACCACCGCGCTGAAAAGATTCAGCAGGCATTCGACCTGGTCGTGAAGGCGATTGACGCAGCCGCGAATGTGCTCAAACCGGGCGTGCCGGGATTCGAAGTGGACGCCGCGGCACGAAAGGTGATCGTCGATGCCGGCTACCCCGAATACAAGCATGGCACCGGCCATGGCCTCGGCCGAGCCTGCCACGATGGCGGCACCATGCTCGGACCCAAATGGCCCTGCTATGGCAAGACGCCTGAGCGACTCGTCGAAGCCGGCAACGTCTTCACGCTCGAACTTGGCGTGGCCACCGACGCCGGGTTCATCGGCCTGGAAGAAGATGTACTGGTCACCGCAACCGGCTGCGAGGTCTTGTCGCCATTCCAGCGCGAGCTGAAATTGATCTGAATTAATGTTCACTATATTGATCAACAAGATCGAAGGCCGCCAAGGGTGGTACGCCGCCACGGCTGGCGCTTTTTCGCGCCCTGTCGGTCTCCTAGGTGGAAAACCGCTGGTTTATTGGAACGCCCAAGTTGAAGGTCGCCAATCGATGTCACCTTGCCGGCACGTCCAGAGCCGGGTTTCGCGAGAAGAATCCATAAGGAACGAGCTTGAAGCCGGCGCGGTGGGCGGTCATCACCGGCCATTCCTCCGGCCGCGGGCAATGCGTCACGCCCATGGTGTACCAAAGCACCACATCCTGCCCTTCGAGCGAGCGATTGGCGCTGGTCCATTTCGGCAGCCCTTCGCCAGGCTTCGACAGGTTGGTGTAATCGCCCGCCGCGTACATTTCCCGCGGCTCGTAGCGCGTCGCCCACAGATGGGAATTGACGAAGCCCGCATGTTTCCGCAAGAACGAATCCGGCCCGGCCAAGGGAACCGCATTTTCGCCGGGGACCAACATGTAGCCGACCGGCTGGCCCAGGGAATTCTTCTTCGCGGGGTTGATCACTTTCCATTTCCGGCTGGTCGCCAAATTGATCGAACGCTGCGCCTCGCGTTCATTTGCGAGCAGCGATTCGGTCATGGCGAAGGCAAAGCCGCGAGGGTTGCCCGGCCCCTTCGCAACCGCTTCGGTATTCATTTCCACCACCGAGTTATTCCCCGCCCCCTCGACATCGAAGTCCAGCCGAAAATTGAAAAAGTGTTGGTGGTGCGGCGCCTCCACGTTCGGCGCGACCAGCGTGCCATGAGTCGGCTTGCCGACATGCGACCCCGCATCTTTTCCGCGCACCACCACCTTGTAATTGACGATGCCGGTCAGCAACACTTCGCACTCGAGCGTGCCGTCCTGGTGAAAGATCCAATTGAAACCGTAGTCGTAGTTATCCGCCACGGCGAACGAGGAAACGACCAAATCGCGGGCGCGGCGTGACTCGCCCAGGTGACGCCAAAGCAAACCGCCGTCGCGTTCATAGACCGCGACCGCCCGCGGCACCTCGACCGGGAATCCGGTGTGATCGGGCATGTATGCCGTGAAGAACTGCGCATGTTCCAACACGTCGTTGTTCGGCGTCAACGAACTGCGGCCATAGCCGCCCAATCCATAATCGCCCGCGTCAAACACATTCCAATACATCCAGCCCGGATCGCCGTAGGGCACGACCAGTTCCGAAAGCAACGCGCGATACAGAATCGGCCGGAGCTTGCCGCGCTCCTCGTAGCCCACGGTGTAAAGAACCAGACCGACCCGCGGATGCATGCCGATGCGAAATCGCCAGTTTTGCCAGTGAATTTCGTGGCCGCGCACCTGGAAGCCGACGCCATTGGGCCGGTCGATTTTGAGCGCTTTGACGCCGACGCGCGGGAACGGCAGATCCTTGGGATCGAAATACTCTTCCTTGGCGAGCACCCGCGTCGTGTCGCCATGATCCTCAAATTGAACGATTTTCTTCTTGGTAAGATTGACCAGGATCGTGAGCCCCTGCACGGCCCCGACTTGCTGCTTCCACGAATGCCCGGTGACGACGATCGCATAGCGCGAGTCGTCGCGTTTCTCCGGCGCGTAGCCGCCCATCGGATAGGCGTAGATCTGAAGGTCATCCAAATCGGTGATGCCGCGTTTCCGCATCGCGGCCTGCCAGCGACGATCGTTGCGAACCACGCGATCGATCGCCGCGTGGTCTTCCTGCAAATAGCCCGGCTGCACGCCCGGGATTTTTTTCCACTCCACTTTCCCCGTGCTCAATTTCACGACCGCCTCGAAGGTCGAGTTCGACGCGCGATCGTAGAGAATCGCTAACGCCTCGCGCAAATCGGTTGCCCGGGCCGATAGGCGAGCACCGCCTCCTTCGGCGGTTCATTGAGATGCATCATCCAGAGGCGCGTGGTCTCGCCAGTAAAAATCTTTCGCAAATCGTCCACGGCTTTTTCAATCTCGGCCTTGGTCAACGGATCGAGCGGGTGCAGGTCGTTCTGCGCCGCCAGAGCGGTTACGGCCGCCAAGCAGATTCCAAGGGCGATCGTCTCGCCCAAGCGCCTCGACCATCGAGTCAACATTGCAATTTCCTCAACGCGGCCACCCGTACTTGTTCTCAGAACATATCCGAGTCTCGAAGCATCCGCAACGGAGTTGCACAGGAGATTTGGATTGGAATGATCAAAAAAAACGGCGAGCGCCATGGCGCTCGCCGAATATCAAAGCGACTGGGAGGCCGGTTCTAGCCCTCGAGCATCACCACCACGGCGTTCCGCGCGGTGGAGATGATCGAGCACTCGATCCAACCGTTCCCGATCGATCTGCTTCGCCAGGATCATGCAATCGTCGATCTGCTCCTCCAGCGTGTTAAGCGGCGCCGAGGACGGGAATTCACACGTGCCGCGACGACCATGTCGCGCGCGGCTCGCTTCTTCTCGTTCCGCTTCGCGGCGCCTTCTGGTCCTTTGTTCATCGCCGACTTGACGTTGTACATCGCCTGCCTAACCTGCGGACCGACCGTGTGGCCGGGATTTTCCTTTTCGAACTCTTCGATCGCCTTCGCGTTTCCACCCTCCTCCTGCAACCATTCCGGATGCTCTGCGAAATACCCTTTGAACATGGCCGCTAAACTCGGCCGCTTACGTTGCTTGGCCATAAAATGGCTCCCCTCACAATCTTAGATGGCCGGCGACATGGCTATTCTATCGCCCCGCGCGTGTGGTGCAACCAGCGCGGAATCGGCGACATGAAGCGCAAAATTAAAAATGTGTGAGTTCAAACATTAGCCGCGGACGCAATTTGGAAAGTGACGGCCGGAGAATCGTCCAACGCCCATTCGGACCCCGAGAATTGCATTTCAAATCGCACCGAGGGCTATTTTTCGGCGATGCTCGTCATATTCGCCAAGCCGGCTTCAAAGTCTTTTCCCACCAGCTTGTCCATGCTGAAAAACACCGTCATGACCCGGAACATGAATGGCTGGCGGCCGATCCTCGCCCAGGTCACATGCCTCGAGTCACGAATTCGGCGCAACTACTACTTGTTGGCGGCCGCTTGCGCCCGCATCCGCGCTTCCTGTTCGCGCATTTCAGGCGTCATGGCCGGGCCGAAATCCTCCGCCTCGAACAGCGGCCGGATCTCGACCTCGCCGCCCGATTCGTGCGGGCATGGGCAGCGCTTCAGCCACTCCACCGCCTCATCCATCGACTTGACCTGCCACAGCCAATAGCCGGCGATCAGTTCCTTGGTCTCGGCGAATGGGCCATCGATCACCGTCCGCTCGTTGCCCGCAAAGCGCACGCGCTTGCCCTTCGAACTGGCCGTGAGCCCTTCGCCGGCCAGCATGACCCCGGCTTTCGTCAGCTCCTCGTTGAACTTCATCATGTCCGTCAGCAGTTGCTGGCTTGGCATGATTCCCGCTTCGGATTCCTTGCTGGCTTTGACAATGACCATGACTCGCATTGGAATGGCTCCTTCAGGTTTGGTTTTTCGCGCGGGCCGGCCCGATCAATCCGAATGGCTCAATCCACGCTTTACAATCAAGTCGAACGACGGCCACCGAAATCGACAGCCGTCCGAGAAATTCTTGAAAGGGATCGTAAATCGTGAGAATAACGCGACTGATCGCGGCAGCGAGGGCGGTTTCAATCCAGCCGTTCGGATCAGTTGACGTGAAACTTCGAGGCGATTCGTTCCCGCTCGCCGGCACGCGCGGGGCATCGCCGAAATCGGGATCAAGCAGCAACTTTCCATTTAACCAACCGCGATCAACGCCGGCGGTTGTTCATGTCGCGGACGACGGTTTGGGAGCTTGCTCATTTTTCAATGCTCGGGCAGCAGGACCGTCAGTAAAAGCGAGGCGTTCTCGATTCCCTTGACCGCGTGTGGTTCGCCCGTCGGCAGGTAGAGCAGTTTTCCCGCTTCCAGTTTCTGCGTCTTACCCAACGCGGTAAACTCGACCCGCCCTTCCAGGCACTGCACCAACAATTCGCCCTTGGTTTTATGCGCTTCAATTTGCTTGCCCGCGGGGACGATCAGGCGAATCACCTCCAGTCGCTCGGCACGAACCAGAGTCTGCGTCTGGGCGGAGGCCGCCGCCGACGCAAGCGGCCGAACGTCCACGATTTCGCCAGGCTTTGCATGCGGAATAGCCATTGCAGGTTCCTCCAAACGTGAGGGTTAGACGGGAAGACGGTTGGGCTATTTTAGCCCGGCCCCGGCCAACTCGACCACGAATTCACCGGACGAACCGCGGCGGCGACTAGAATAACCCAAAAAAAGGGTAAGCCGCCTCAATCGCGCATTCCTTCCCGGTGCGACTCCCGATCTTTTCTAAAGGAGCACCATGCGTATCCGACCGGCAACTTTGCTGATCCTTATCTCGCCACTCGTGCTGCCCATCATCGCCGCATATATTCAGTGGGCGGCATTTGGAATACCTCCCCTGCCGCCTATTCCTCCGCAAACCGATGTCACGCAGACCCAGGGGTTTCCATCCTGGCTGCGCATCACTCATTACATCAATTTCCTGTTCATGATCCTGTTGATCCGCAGCGGGCTGCAGATTCTCATGGATCATCCGCGGTTGTACTGGAACGTTCACTGCACGCCGGGAACGGAGTGGCTTCGGCTGACGCCTGTCGTCGTTCCCCGCGACCGCGTTTGGACGGCGAAGGACGATTCTCGCTACCTGACGCCCTGGATCGGACTTCCCGGCTATCGCCACACCATCGGCATGGCCCGCCACTGGCACTTCATGAGCGTGTTGTTTTGGGTGACTAACGGAATCGTTTATGTCGTTCTTCTTTTCGGCGTCGGGCAATGGCGGCGGCTCGTGCCGGCCTCCTGGCACGTTCTACCGGACGCGTGGACCTATTTCGTGCACTACGCCACCTTCCACCTTCCGCCGGAACCGGATACGTTCTTTCGTTACAATCCGCTTCAACAATTGACCTATTTCGCGGTGGTGTTCTTGCTGGCGCCATTGGCAATCCTCACCGGCCCATCGATGTCGCCGGCCCTGACGAACCGCTTCAAATGGTACCCCAAACTGCCGGGCAATCGCCAGATCGGGCGTTCGCTGCATTTTCTCATCATGTGTGCGTTTGTACTCTTCATCATCGTCCACGTGGCGATGGTGCTCATGGCCGGCTTCGTCGGCAATATGAACCATATTGTTGTGGGCATCAGCAGCACAACGATCTTGCGAGGCTTTTATCTCGGCCTGGTGGGAATCGCCGTCGTCATCGCGGTCAATGTCCTGGCGAACTGGTTGGCGTGGCATCGGCCGCGGGCGGTTCAACACGTCGCCAAGGCGATCGTCACGCCGGTCATGTGGTTTTTCCTCGATCGCCCCGATCCAGTTGCCGAGTTTCGGCCCGAAGATATTTCGCCGTTCTTGTGGGCCAACGGCAAGATGCCCACCAGCGAGGAGTGGCACTCCCTCGCCGTGCATGGATTTGAGGATTATCGGCTCAGAGTGTTCGGCTTGGTCGAAAATCCGGTCGAGCTGTCGCTCGAGGACCTCCGGGCGATGACCAAAAAGACGCAAATCACGCTGCATCATTGCATTCAGGGTTGGTCGGGCATTGCCCAGTGGGGCGGCGTGCCCCTGGCCGATTTGCTCCGGCTGGTGCGGCCGAAGCCGCAAGCGGGGGCCGTGATCTTTTTTTCGTTCGGCGAAGGCGCGGAAGGTGGCCAGTTCTACGACAGCCTCTCGATGCAAAACGCCTCACACCCGCAAACGCTCCTGGCCTACGAGATGAACGGCGAGCCGCTCAAAAATCTGCACGGCGCACCGTTGCGACTGCGTGTCGAAAACCAACTGGGTTTCAAGATGGTCAAATGGATCCAGGCCATCGAGTTCGTGGAGACGGCAAAAACGATCTATAAGGGCGAAGGCGGCTACAACGAGGACAACGAATACTTTGGCGAGTTGGCAAGCATCTGACACAGGGGGGCAGCCATGATTGACTTGAAACGGGCATACGAGCCGGCCTCCCCGGCCGACGGTCTGCGAATCCTGGTCGAACGACTCTGGCCCCGAGGCGTCAGCAAGCAACGGGCGAGGATCGATCTCTGGCTGAAGGACCTGGCTCCAAGCCCGGAACTCCGCAAATGGTACAACCACGACCCGGCTCGCTGGCCGGAATTTCAAAAGCGCTATCGCAAGGAATTGGAGGGCAACGCCGAGTTTGTGATGTTGCTGAAATATCTGGCCGATGAACGAAAAGTGACGTTTGTCTACGCGGCCAGCGACCAGGAGCGAAACAGCGCTTCGGCGCTAAAAGATTACTTGGAACGGAGTCGGCGATGAGTTGAAAACAAAAAAAGCCTTCGGCAGCATGCCGAAAGCTTGTTTCAGAATCGAATCGGGCCGGCGGGATTTGAACCCACGACCTCTTGAACCCCATTCAAGCGCATAGCCAAACTGCGCCACGGCCCGGATATACTGGGGACATGATAGCCTCGGGTCGAGGTTCGGACAAGTCGGCCAATTGGGCTCGTGCCGAAATCGACCGATGCGATAGACTGAATTGATCCAGGAATGTGAACCGTGCCGCCCTTGCTGACGTATTATCCCCTAGAGATTCCGTGCGTTCCGTCGAGCCGTTGAATGACTGGTCGGACGAAGACTTGCTGATCGCCTTTCGCGACGGAAAGCGAGATGCGTTCGGGGAACTGGTGCGGCGTTATCAGCGCGAGCTGTATGGCTATCTGCGGCGGTATCTCGGCGATGATCACTTGGCGGATGATGTGTTTCAAAACACGTTCCTTCAAGTGTACGTGAAAAGCAATCAATACGAGGCGGGCCGGCCGGTTCGGCCCTGGCTTTACACGATCGCCACCAACCAAGCCGTGGATGCCCTGCGCCGGAATGGAAGGCATCCCACCACCAGCCTCGATCAGACCGTTCGAGAAGCCGGCGACGGCGAACTTCGCAGCTTGATGGAACTGCTGGTATCCAACGCCTGCAGCCCCCTGGATCATGTCCAGGCCGACGAGCGCCGGCTGGTCGTGCGTGCCGCGGTCGATCAGTTGCCCGACTTCTTGCGAAGCGTCGTGGTCCTGGCTTATTATCAGGGGTTGAAATATCGGGAGATCGCCGACATTCTCGAGATCCCAGTTGGCACGGTGAAATCCCGATTGCACGCGGCCTTGGTAAAACTGCAAGAAGCCTGGAGCGCCGCAACGTCCGCTCCGGAAATTTAATTTGCCCGCCCCCTCGGGCCTTGGGGGACGATTGAAATGATCGATGAGCTTTTGGACTATGTGCTGAACCTGGACGACCCCGATCAGCGGCGCGCGCTGGAATCGCGCCTGCGCTCGGATCCGGACGCCGCCCGCGGTGTGGCCGTGCTGAAGCGGTTTGTGAAGTTGCTGGCAGCTGACCAGGAGCCGCCGACGCCGCCACCCGACTTGGTGGCTCGAACGATTGGCCGCGTCGCCGAATATCTCTGCCAAAACGAAGGGAAATCGGCCGGTTCGCCGTCGCCGCTCGAGGAATTGACGCAGCGCATGTCGCCGGAACGGTGGCGGAATATCATCGAGGTGCTCGATCGCGCCAGCGCCGCGCCGACGCGGGCCCGCCGGGCCGATTGGCTGGTGGCGGGCTCGATTTTCGCCGTCGCCGTGGGGCTGCTCTTCGCGGGCATCCCCTATTTGCGCGACCGCAACGACGTGCTGGCGTGCCAGAATCAAATGCGGCAGATGTATCAGGGATTTGAAACCTACGCCAATCTGCATGACGGCAAGTATCCGCAGGTTGGAATCGATCCCAATTATCAAACCGCCGGCTCCTTCCTCGCCATTCTTCGCGATTCGGGATCATTGCCCAATACGGGCGTGTATGCTTGCCCCGCCACGCAACCGAAGCGGCCCGCCAGCTACGCATACACCTTGGGTTACCGCGCCGACGACGGATCGATCGTCCCGTTGCGCCACAGCGATGCCCAAGGCACCGATTCATTGGCGGTCCTGGCCGATCGCCCGTTGCCGGAGCGCGTGGGACCCAATCCCGATCATCGTTATGGGGAAAACATTCTCTTTATGGGCGGAAATGTGCGATTCTCAACCACGACCTTTGCCGGCCCCGACCTGGATGACATTTACCGCAATCGTCTCGGGCTAATCGCCGCGGGTGTCGATAATCGCGATGTGGTCTTGGGAATGGGCTCCGATATGCCTTGAGCGCTCACTTGGCCGGATGTTCGCCGTGCGGCGAAAGCCGCTTGGTCCGATGGTCCCAGACCACAAAAATGCCGACCGCCGCCACTGCGGCCAGCAGCGGCCGGATGGCCATGTGATCGATCGGGCCGGTCTGCATGACTTGGGTATCCGCAAATGCCCCGAATTGATGGACCGCGGGCGCCAGCCGGGATTCAAGCTCTTCAAATCGCAGCTTACAGTTCAAGTTCACCGGTCGAGTGCTCCGGCCCATGATGGGCTCTCCTGGTCAGTTCAATTCAGTGCAACTCAACCATAGTTCGAAATCTTCAATCGGTCGAATAAATCGCTTTTTTCGATTACGCCGGATAGGATGGGATCATTCCCCATTTCGCAAGCCTCAATCAGGGAGCGCCTGGCGTGTTGCGATCCATTTTCCTGCTTCTTGCGTTGCCGCTGCCGTTGTTGGCGGCCGACAAATTCGAATTCAAGGACGGCGACCGAGTCGTGCTCATCGGCTCGACGTTGATCGAGCGCGAACAGCGCTACGGCTACTGGGAAGCCGCCCTGACCGCCCGAAATCCGGACAAGAACATCACCTTTCGCAACCTCGGCTGGAGCGGCGACACCGTCTGGGGCGAAGCCCGCGCCGGCTTCGGCACCATCGCCGACGGCTACAAGCAACTCGTCAGCCACGTCATCGCCGAGAAACCGACCGTGATCATCGTCGGCTACGGAACGAATGAGAGTTTCGCGGGCCCTGCGGGATTGCCGAACTTCAAGAAGCAGTTGAAGAAACTGCTCGATGATTTGTCGGTGACGAAAGCGCGGTTTGTGTTGCTCTCGCCGATGAAGATATTCAAGATGCCGCCGCCGTTGCCGGACCCGACGAAGGCGAATGAGAATTTGAAGTTATATGGGGAGGCGATAAAGGAAGAGGCGGAGCGGCGAGAATGTCTATGCGTGAATCTTCTGAGCTTTCAGCCAAGAAGGGCGAGCCAAACAGTCGATGGAATGCAACTCTCGAGCGACGGCTATTGGTACTCGGGGCAATACCTTGGCACTCATTCGGACAGAATTGCTCACCCTGGTCTGTGTCAATTAACGCGCAAACTGGGTCCAAGATTATAACTGGTTCCAACGGCTTCTTTATCAACCTGAAACCCTTCGAATTCCGGCTTGCCAACAACAGCATTCCGGAGCCGTCGCCTCAAGATATGGGCCCATTTCAGTTTCTCCGTTATGCGGGAATCCCAACAGGGAAATATGAATTCCGGGAGGACGGCATATCGGTCGCCGACGCTTCCGACAAGGAACTCGCGAAAGGCATCGAGATTCACAAAGGCTCGTCATTTGAGCAGTATTCACAACTCCGGCAAGCTATCATCGCCAAGAACAAACTCTACTTCTACCGCTGGCGGCCGCAGAACGTGACATACCTGTTCGGCTTCCGCAAGCACGAGCAGGGAAATAACGCAATCGAGATTCCGAAATTCGACCCATTGATTGAAGCGAAAGAAAAGGAAATCGCAAAGCTGCGCGTCCCGCGCGAACACGTGTATGAGTTGGTCCCGGTGAAGGAGAAAAAGAAATAAACCGTTTACGTTTCGCGCGAATTGTTTACGTTTCGGCGCTCACTTGCGCCGGTGAGCGCGAAACGTAAACACAAACTCTGTTTACGTTTCGCGCTCGCTTGCACCTCGATTGTGCCCCACTTTTTTCCGAGGTTGACCATGGTCATCGCCCATCACTTGATCTGGACGGCATACGGTTAGTGGCTCCCCAATGACCCGCGCGGAAGCATGTCGCACGAGATTCGCGTCGAGAGAATTGCCGACCTCGGAGCACTGCACTACGGTCGAAAACAAATCCAGCCATCCCGAACCGAATTGCAAAAGTTTTTCGCTCAGTCTCACGACCTGTTACGCCATGAACCAAAGGAATTCTCTTCCGACGAATTCCCGCTTGTCGCTCAAGCCCTTGGTGAAGTTATCCACGAGCACGGCTACACCTGCTATGCCTGCGCGGTCATGCCCGACCATGTGCACATGCTGGTTCGCCGTCATCGCGATAAAGCCGAGATCATGCTCGAACATTTTCAAGCCAAGAGCCGAACGAGGATAATTGATGCGAACCTTCGGGCACCAACGCACCCCGTTTGGGGCGGCCCCGGCTGGAAAGTGTTTCTCAACAGTCGCGAACGCATCGAACAAGTCATCGAATACATTCGCAAGAACCCGCTCAAGATTGGTTTGCCCCAATAATACTGGGAATTCGTAATGAAATACGACGGTTGGGTCCCGGCTTATCGGGGATGAGTTAACAACAATCGTTTACGTTTCGCGCTCGCGCGAGGCCGCGCGAGCGCGAAACGTAAACCGCCAACCCTCTTGGCGCGAGTCCTCGGCGCAATTCTTGTTCTAGATTTTTGCAACAACTTCGAATCCAGAGACGCATCATGAAGACTTCCGCGCACCTGGGGACTCGCCGTCGCTCTGAACCTCATTGGAAGCTGCAACAATTGGAGCCGCGCGAAATCCCTGCAGGACTCGTTACCGCCGTCCAGTCGAGTGGATTGCTTGCAATCGCGGGTCTCGACGATCTTTCTCCCGCGGGGGTCACTGGCGGGCTCAACGATCAGGAAATCCTCATCGCGGGAACCGGCGCCGGATCGTTCGACGTGTCGGTCGTCAACGGCACGCAATTTCAGGGCACCGCGGCAACCACCCTGAGTTTCTCCGGCGTGACCGCAATCAAGCTCGACATGCGGCAAGGAAACGACATTGTCACGGTCAACAACGCCAACCTCAGCGGCGACCTGTCGTTTCTCGGCGGCAACGGCAACGATTCGCTCGTCATCGGCGGCGCCGCCGGAAATCAAAGCTTTGGAAGCGTCACCATCAAGAATGGCGATGGCGACGACAACTTCTCGATCGGCAATGGCAACAACGCGATCGTCGGCAAACTCAACATTGACAATGGCGTCGGCAACAGTGTCGTGACGTTGAACACGCAGGCCGCCGATCAATTGTCAATTGGCGATGTCATCATCAAGAACACCGACGGCCTCGATACCCTCACCGCGGGCGGCGCCAAATTCTCCGCCAATACATTCACCGTCACAAATGGCAACGGCGGCAGCATTACCAATCTCGCCTCGACCACGATCGGCATTGCCAAGGACTTCAAACTCGCCAACGCATTTGGGATCGATCAGATGACCCTCGGCGTCGGCGGCGGCTCATTCACCGTCGGCAAGGGCGTGACCATCGCCAACAGTTCGGGCGGAAGCTCGGTCGCTTTTGCCGGAACCACGGCGATCGCCAACGCCGGCTCCGCGAATCTGACAATCACCAATCTGAATGGCCAGGACACGACAACCTTCGAGGCCCTTTCCGTCGGCAATGCGATCTCTCGATTTACCGGCAACGTCACCATCGACAATGGCTCGGGCGGCGGGACGGTCGCCTTCAATGGGAAGGCAACAATCAACGGCAATGTTTCCGTGAAAAACAGTACCGGCGTCAATGCGATTTCGGCGACCGGGAGCGACTTCAGGGTAACCGGCTCAGTTTCCATCAATAATGGCGCCGGCGGTTCCACCACGAATCTCGCCCCACTGGTTCGCTGACAATCACGAAGCCGCTTTCGATCACCAATGCTTCAGGTTTCGATGCCGTCAACCTGGGCGTCGCCGGCAGCAACGTGACCGTCAACGCCGTCACCATCGTCGATGGGACCGGCGGCAGCAACACGCAATTCGCCGGCGATTCGCTTGTCGCCGGTAACGTGACCATCACCACCACCGACGGCGACGATACGGTTTCGCTCCTGGCCGACGATTTTGAAATGGGCGCAGCAAATCTGACCATCAAGACCGGGAACGGCGTCAGCAACGTTTCGATTCAAGCCAAGTCGCAGATGATCGCGGGCAATGCCACGATTGAAAACGGCACGGGCGACGCCGCCTTCACCATCGGCGATCCGGCCAGCACGATCTCGCTGAAAACCCTGTCAATGAAGAATGGCAACGGCACGGGAACCATCGCAATCGACGGCACGGTCGTCACCGGCCGACTTTCCGTTACCAACCTCGACGGTCCCAATGCCCTCGATGTGCTCGGCGACCTGACCGTCAACGGCGCGGTCGCGATCAATAATGGCGGCGGCGGTAGCGTGACCTCCTTCGAAGGCGCAAGTACGTTCATCGCCGGTACACTGACCGTCACCAATCTCGATGGCGACGATACCTTCGCCACCGCCGGCAGCAGTTTCCAGGTCAACGGCGCGGTCACGATTAACAACGGCATTGGCGAAGGCGGCAGCGGCTCCGACGTCGAGTTCGCCGCGGCGATCAACATCCTTGGCGGAAACCTGACCATCAAGGCCACCTACGGCGACGACACGGTGCTATTCGCCGGAGTGATGAGCACTCGCGCTATCACCATCGATCTTGGCAACGATCTTTCCGAGGTCGATTTCACCGGTCCCACCGACATGCTCGGAAACCTGATGATCACCACCGGCGACGGCGACGATGTCATTAACGTCACCGACGCCCTCAATGTCACCGGCGCGGTCACCATCAAGACCAACGCCGGAAACGATTCCATCAATTGGAGCGTGGCACCGAGCGATATAACCGGTTCCGTTTCCATCGTCACCGGCGACGGCACCGACACTCTCCTCGTCGCGAATTGGAACTCAACAGGTCCATCGGTATTCATTGACATGGGCTCATTGAACGACTTGCTGCAGGTCGATGATTCGAACTTCAACGGCGCGGTCACCGTGAACATGGGAACTGGAAACGATACGCTTGCGGTCGAGACGCAAGACACCGGCGCCCAGAGCCGATTTGCCGGTGCGGTCACGCTCAAACTCGATTCGGGCAACGATGTCGCCGACATCGGCATCGATAGCGACGCCGATGATTTCGGCAGTTCCTCGGCGCAGTGAAGGTCGATGGCGGGCTCGGCGTGGACATCGTTCATGCTTTGCCGGGCGCACTGGGCGGCTTACGATCCAACGCATTCGCCCTCGCCCCGACGACGCCGGGAGTCGAACTGGTCAATTGACGCCGACATGTTCATGCCGCGCCGCTTCCGTATTCTCTTCTAAATGCCGTGTGGGATTTGTAGCCATCACGCTCCGCGTGATGTGCCCGGGCTCGTCACGCGGAGCGTGATGGCTACTTCGGAGATGTGCCCGGCAATGTAGCCATCACGCTCCGCGTGATGTGCCCGGGCTCGTCACGCGGAGCGTGATGGCTACTTCGGAGATGTGCCCGGCAATGTAGCCATCACGCTCCGCGTGATCTGCCCGACAATGTGGCCATCACGCTCCGCGTGATGTGCCCGGGCTCGTCACGCGGAGCGTGACGGCTACTTCGGAGATGTGCCCGGCAATGTAGCCATCACGCTCCGCGTGATCTGCCCGACAATGTGGCCATCACGCTCCGCGTGATGTGCCCGGGCTCGTCACGCGGAGCGTGACGGCTACTTTGCTGCAGGTTCCCGACGGCGATTTCGCTGGAAACGACGGTTGAGGGCACGGTATGTCGCGTCACATTGTCGCCATTCTCGTTTTCGTTTTTACAATTCCCGCTCAAGCAATCGCTCAGCGCGACGCCAAGGTGCCCGACCCCGATCCGGAATTGAGCGCAAGTCGTTCCAGGTCGCCGACGGCTTCGAGGTCAATCTGTTCGCCGCCGATCCGATGCTGGCCAAGCCGATTCAGATGAATTTCGACGCCGCCGGCCGGCTCTGGGTGGCGTCCAGCGAAGCCTATCCGCAAATCAAGCCCGGCCAGAAGGCCAACGACAAGATCATCATCCTCGAAGACACCAAGGGCGCCGGCAAGGCCGACAAGACTCACCGTCTTCGCCGACGGCCTGCTCATTCCAACCGGGCTGGAGCCGGGCGACGGCGGCGTCTACGTCGGCAACAGCACCGACCTGCTGCACCTGAGCGACAGCGACGGCGACGGCAAGGCGGACAAGCGCCGCGTCGTCCTGTCCGGCTTCGGCACCGAGGACACGCATCACATCGTCCACACGCTGCGCTGGGGCCCTGACGGCATGCTCTACTTCAATCAATCGATCTACATTCATTGCCACATCGAGACGCCGCTACGGCCCGCGGCATCTCAACGGCGGCGGCATCTGGCAATATGCGGCCGGAGACGCTGCATCTGGAGGTCTTCGCCCGCGGCTGGATCAATCCGTGGGGCCATCACTTCGACCGCTGGGGCCAATCGTTCGTCACCGACGGCGCCGGCGGCGAGGGCGTCAACTATGTCGTGCCCGGCGGCTAGCTACCACCGCCATCGGCCCGCGCGCCGCGCGTCACTTGCAGGGCCTCAACCCCGGCCATCCGAAATACTGCGGCTGCGAGATCGTCAGCGGCCGGCACCTGCCCGACGACTGGCAGGGCAACCTGATCACCAACGATTTCCGCGGCCATCGCGTTTGTCGCTTTCGTGCTCAAGGAAGACGGCTCCGGCTTACGCCGCCCGTGCAGATGCCCGACCTGATCAAGACCAACTCATCCGGCGTTTCGGCCCGATCGACATCAAGATGGGCCCGGACGGCGCGATCTACATCGCCGACTGGTACAACCCGATCATCCAGCACGGCGAGGTCGATTTCCGCGACCCGCGCCGCGACGTCACCCACGGCCGCATCTGGCGCGTCACCGCCAAGAATCGGCCGCAACTTGGTCAGAGACGGCCGAACTGATCGACGCCAAGCAATACCGATCTGTTCGAGGCATTGAAAGCCCAGAGGACTGGACGCGGCACATGGCCAAGCGCGTGCTCGAAGGAACGCGGGGCGAAGGAGGTGCTGCCCGACCTGGCGAAGTGGGTGAATCAGCCTCGACACCGCCGACGCGGATCATGAACATCGCCTCTGGAAGCGTTGTGGGTGTATCAGTCGCTCAATTCACCGCGGAGCCGAACCTTGGTATCCGACACTTGTCGAAGGCCCGCGATCATCACGCCCGGGCGGCCGGCGGTGCGCGTCCTTGGATCACTGGATCGCCCAGGTCAACAACTGATTTCCGTTGCCCTGCTGGCGGCCGAGGTGCGAATTCGATCATCCGCAGGTTCGCCTGGAAGCGGTGCTGCGAGCTTGCGCCGTTCAAGTTCCCCAAGCAACGCTCCGTCGAGCTGGCGATGCAGGCTCTCGAAAGGCCGCTGGATCAATTGCTCGATTATGCCCTGTGGCAGACGGTCCGCGAACTCGAACCCTGCTGGCTGCCGGCGCTGGAGCAGGGCGAATTGACCTTTGCGGCAACGTGCGGCATCTGTCTTGCCCTGCAAGCGATCAACGCCCCGCAGACGGTGCAGACGCTGCTGAACCTCTCAAATCTGGTAAAGTGCAAGAAGACCAGGAAGAAACAATGTGCTGGAGCTGATCGCCGCGGCCTCGGCGGTGCCAGCGAATTGGCGCTGGTCTTCGACCATGCTGCGCCGGCGACAGCCCCCCGCGCGGCAGGTCCGGTTGCTGGCCGCACTGGAGAAGGCGGCTCGCCAACGCAATGTCAAACCCGACGGCGAACCTGGCGACCGGCTCGGCGCTGCTCCAGTCGGATTCCGAACCGGTGAAGGCGGCCGCGGTCGCCGCACGGCTGGCCGGCCTCTGGGGCTCGAACACGCTGCTTCCGAAGCTGGCAGAGATGATTCAGGCGAAGGCAAGCAGCGATGCCCTGCGGCAGGCGGCGGGGGACAGGATTGGTCCTGATGGGCGGCCCGGCCAACGAAGATCTTCTTCGCGCAATTGGCAGACTTCCGGGGACACTCCCAAGTGCTCGATCTTCTGGTAACGGCGGCCCTGGCCGGGCATTCGACCTGGACCGCGGCGGCCCAGGCGGCAGTGACAGTTCCTGCGTCAATGGCCCATCAGCGAAGACCCCGGCGAGCCTGTTCACGGCCTTCTCCGAGCGAAAGGGAGGCACCGCGGCCCTGGCGAAGGCGTTGGCTGGCCAGACCTTGCCGGAGGACGTGGCCAAGATCGGCATCCGCACCGTGCGGGCGGCGGCCGCGACGCTCCGGACCTGGTCGCGGCCCTGACCAATGCCGGCGGCATCAAGGGCGGGGCCGAAGGTGCTGACGCCGCCGGAAATTCAGCAATTGATCCAGGACGTGACGAAGCAGGGCGACCCGGTGCGCGGCGAGATGGTCTTCCGCCGCAAGGACCAGACGTGCTTGAAGTGCCACGCCATCGCGGGTTCCGGCGGCCAAGTCGGTCCCGGGTCTGATAGCCTCGGGGCCAGTGCCCCGCTGGACTACATTGTCGACTCGCTGTTGCTGCCGAACAAGGCGGTAAAGAGAATTATCTTCCATGCCGTCATCGTTTCGACCATTGACGGCCGGGTCTTCACCGGCATCAAGGTCCGCGAGACGAAGAAGGAACTGGTCCTGCGCGACGGCGAGGATCAAGGTGATCATCCCGAACCGGCGAGATCGACGAATCGAAACAGGCCGGCTCGCTCATGCCCGAGGGGCTGACCGACACGCTGACGCGCGCAGGAATTGGCCGATCTGACCCGGTTCCTTTCCGAGTTGGGCAAGGTCGGCGGCGTTCGCGGTGGGCAAGGCCAGGCTCGTGCGGACGTGGCAAGTGCTCGAACCCAGTCGTGAATCGTACACGGCGTTGAGCCGCGTCGGGCTTTATGCGGCGGCATCGAACAACACGCTCAATTGGACGCCGGCCTATTCCACCGTCGCCGGCGTATTCCCCGCCGACGCCGCGCCTCGCTTTGAACTCAAGCGCGGCCTGGAAAACGCGAGCTTGTTCACCAGTTTTGTGCGTTTTCAGCTTTCTGTAACCACGCCGGGCAAGATTCGCCTGAAATTCAATGGTGTGAACGGGCTGAGTATGTGGCTCAATGGCAACGCGCAGGATATGAAAACTATAGCCGATCTGAATTTGTCGAGCGGCATCATCACCGTCACGCTGAGCGTCGATTGGTCCAAGCGAAACGACGGCTTGCGGATTGAACTGGAAGATGCGCCCGCTTCGGCGGCCCGCGCGGATCGTGGGCGGCAAATAATCGAACGGCGGACGGATTTTGCGCGATCGACCTGTTGAGGAGCAAGACTGATAATGGATGACTCTCACCCTAAGACGCCGTTGCCAACACATCCGTTCGTTTGGCTTCCCGAGTTCTTAAGACTTGGGCAAAAGCGCCTGCGAACTCAAGGTCGAGTGCTGGGGGCGGCGGTGCTGGTGGGGGTGGTCGCCGGCTTGGGAGCCGTGCTCTTTTCCACCGCCTGCAGTGTCGTCGTTCGCTATTCGCTCGATGGCGTGGTCGGCTATCGCGCCATCGCCCCGGACGGCGAAGCTCGACTGCCCTGGCTGCCCGAATCGGATACGCCGCTCAACATCTGGCTGCTGCTCGTCGTTCCTACCGTCGGCGGACTCATCAGCGGAATCCTCGTATTCACATTTGCTCCCGAAGCCGAGGGCCACGGCACGGACGCGGCCATCGACGCCTATCATCGCGGAAAATCCATTCGCCCGCGCGTGCCGCTCATCAAGATGGTCGCCAGCGCGTTGACGATCGGCACGGGCGGATCGGGCGGACGCGAAGGGCCCATCGCGCAGATCGGCGCCGGATTCGGCTCGCTCTTGGCGCGAGTGATGAAATTCCGGCCGTCGGAACATCGCGTGTTGATCGCCGCCGGCATGGGTGCGGGCATCGCGGCGATCTTCCGCGCACCGCTCGCCGGCGACTTGTTCGCCGCCGAAATTCTTTATTCCTCGCCCGAATTCGAGGCCGAGGTCATTCTCCCCACCGGGTTGGCCAGCGTGGTCGCTTATTGCACGTTTGGCCTCTTCTTCGGCTGGAAACCGCTCTTCGCCACGCCACAGTTGCACTTCGACAATCCGTGGCTCCTGGTTCCGTATCTGATTCTCGCCATTATGATGGCCTTTCTGGCCATGCTCTACACGCGGACTTTTTACGCATTACCTACCTCTTCCAGCACTGGAAGATTCGCCCGCACTTTCGGCCCGCCATCGGCGCCGGCTTGACCGCGGTGATCGGCGTCGTCTTGTATTACATGTTCTCCCGATCGCATGCGGTGCTCGCCGTGATGTCGTTCGGCTATGGCATCCTGCAGCGCAGCCTCACCGACGCCGGGTCGTTGACCGCGGGGCTGCTCCTGGCCATCGCCATCGGCAAGATTCTCACCACCAGTCTGACCATCGGCAGCGGCGGCTCGGGCGGCGTGTTCGGACCGTCGATGGTGATCGGCGGATGCGGCGGCGGCGCGTTGGGCATTTTCCTTCACGCCAACTGGCCTGGACTGGTGGCCCGCCCCGAGAGCTTTATCATCCTCGGCATGGCGGGCTTTTTCGCCGCCGCCGCCAAGACGCCCTTTTCCACGCTCGTCATCGTCTCCGAAATGACCGCCGACTATCAAATGCTCCTGCCGGCCCTTTGGGTCTGCACGCTCGCCTACCTGCTTTCCGACGAGCAATCGTTGTATGCCTCGCAGGTGGCCCGGCGTTCGCTTTCCCCGGCTCATCAGGGCAGCTACGTTCGCGAGGTGCTTGCCGGCCTCCGCGTCAAACAATTCCTCAATCCCAGCGCGGCCTTGCCCATGCTCCATGCCGAAGAGCCCCTCAATGTCGTCCTTGATCGCCTCGCGTCCTCGGCCTTCACCGTGTTGCCGGTCGTCGATGCGAATCAAAACCTCCTCGGCGTCGTCAATCTGGATGAAGTGCACCTGGCATCGCGCTCGCCGCACGTGCAGCAATGGCTCCTGGCGGAGGATCTCATGCGGCCCGTGGTCAACCCGCTGCATCCGGAGGATCGGCTCGACGAGGCCCTGGAAACCTTCGTCGAAAACGACCTGCTCGCGATGCCGGTGGTCGCCGGCCCTGATTCCAAGCAGTTGATCGGCATGATCCGCCGCTCGGAAATTGCCCAGGCCTATCTGCAGCATGTCCACGGCCAATCCGGCGTCGACTCCGACGCCTCGATCGTTTTCGGCCCCGCGGGGATCTGAAGAAGTTTCGACTGAACCGTTGCTGGCGAGGCGTCCTCCAGGCCTTGCCTCGATTCGCGTGATTGTGGCTGCATCCAACCTGTTTCAAAAGGAGTTTCAACATGGTTCGCATCGCATTCGCCGTTCCGCTTTTCTTGCTGATGGCCGGGGTCGCCACGGCTGCCGTGAAGACGAAAATCGTCACCTACGAGCACAACGGCCAGAAGTTCCAAGGCTTTCTCGCCTGGGACAACGCGCGGACCGGCAAGCAACCCGGCGTCCTGGTCGTGCATGAATGGTGGGGGCTGAACGACTACGCCCGCAGTCGGGCCAAGATGCTCGCGGAGCATGGCTACATCGCCTTCGCCTGCGACATGTACGGCGAAGGCAAACACACCGAGCATCCCGACGAGGCGGGCAAGTTCGCCACCGAGGTTCGCAAGAATAAAAAGGAATGGCAGGCCCGCGCACAGGCAGCCTTGGAGGTCTTGGCAAATCAAAAGAACGTCGACTCCGACAGGGTCGCCGCCATCGGCTATTGCTTCGGCGGCTCGACCGCCCTTGAACTCGCCTATTCCGGCGCCGACCTCAAGGCCGTTGCCACCTTCCACGCCGCCTTGCCGCCGGCCACTCCATCCGAGGCGAAGGCCATCAAGGCCCGAATCCTCGTCTGCAGCGGCGCCGACGACGCCTTCATCAAGCCCGAGCAGATCGCGGCGTTCAAGAAGCCGCTCGACTCCGCGCATGTCAAGTATGAATTCGTCTCGTTCCCCGGCGCGGTGCACAGCTTCACGGTGCCCGGCGCCGACAAGAAAAACATCGCCAACATGAAGTACAACGCCGAGGCCGACAAGAAATCCTGGGAGATGATGCTCGCGCTGTTCAAGGACACGCTGGGGAAGTAATTCAGGCCGCGCAGCGTTTCGAAGCGCGTCCGAATCGCACGCGAGGAATCGGTGGAGGGTTTCCGCCCATGGCTCTCCGGTTTGACGCGGCATTGAAAGAAATCGCGGCGCAACATCCGCCGGATTTTGCGCCGCCGTTTGGCTTGCCCACGAACGAACCGGTCAAAGCACTGAATGTCGACCTATCCTCCGTATCCGCTGCGACGGATGTGGCGTTTGGGTACGGCTCGCCGTTGCGCGAAATCGCCGATCTGAATTTTCAATCGGGCGCGGATCAGTGGCTTGATTTGCGATTGCTCAAATACAACGCCCTGCTGCAACTTCAATACCACGTTCCCGTTCGAAGTGTTGCGGTTCTGCTTCGGCCCGCGGCGGACCATCCGCGGATCACCGGAAAATTCCATTCCGTTTCCGGCGCCACTCGGATAGAATTCGCATATGAAGCGATCCGCTTATGGCAGCAACCCGTTGAGAGATACTTGACGGGCGGAATTGGCTTGCTGCCGCTGGCGCCCCTGTGCCAGATGCCCGCCGAGGTGTCCGCGGAAATCGCAATTCGCTCGGTAGTGCAGGAGATTGATCGACGGCTGCGAAGCGAAGTCCCAAACGCTGAAGCCGCTCGACTGATGACGGCCGCCTTCATTCTGACAGGCATGCGAGTTGAAAAATCGCAGTTGGTTTCCATTTTCGACGGAGTCAGGGTCATGCACGAGTCAACCGCTTATGACGTGATGCTCGACGAAGGCCGAGTCGACGGCCAACAACGGATATTGCTGCGGCTCGGACGGAAGTATATCGGTCCTCCCACTCCTGAGTCGGAATCAGCCTTAAAGGGAATCAAAGACCTCGATCGCCTGGAACGAATGGCAGACGCGATTTTCACTGCTAAATCGTGGGAACAACTGTTGGCGACTCCGTAATGCCTTATTGCGTCGGTCCCGCCATCGCCACCTTCAGCCCGCTCAACATCATCTGAATCGACACCGCGACCAGGATCATTCCCATCAACCGCTCGATGGCGATCAGCCCGCGCTCGCCCAAATACCGCCGCATGCCGCTCGAAAAATACAACACCGCGCCTGGAGACGAGCCAGGCCAGCAACAGGGATAAAAGCCATTCGGGCCAGCGGTCCGGTTCTTTGCTCATGAGCAGCGACTCGGCGGCGAGCAACGACGGCCCCGCCACGTAGGGAATCGCCAGTGGCACGATGAAGGGCTCGCCTTTCACGTCCTCGTGCATCGATCGCTCGGACGACGGAAACACCATGCGAATCGCGATTAGAAACAGGATCACGCCGCCGGCCAACGTCAGCGCCGGTTCGGAAATGTGCAGAACTTGAAGGGCGAAACGACCCACAAACAGGAATGCGACCATCACCGCCAGGGCGATCAGCAGTTCGCGCACCACCACCCGGCGATGCCGCGCCGGCTCGACATGCCGAAGCGCCGCGATGAAGAACGGCACATTCCCCATCGGGTCCATGACCATGAGCAGCAGGAACGCGGCGGAAACGATCGTCATGCCGGAGATTGTACGAAGCCGGCCGGCCCGCCGTGTTAGTAAAGGCTCGCCAAATACTTGGCGTCCGACGCCTTTCCGCGCGGGACCAGCGACGACAGCCCTTCGATTTCAAACGGCGACTGGCGAATATAGTTGTCGGCCACTTTGCGAATGGGATCGATGTGAGCCTTCTTGATGGCTTCGACGTCGTCGAGCCAATCGGCGGCGCCAAACTGAACCTGCGACATCGTGACGATGTCGCCCAACTCCGCGCAACAAACCATGTAACAGCCCATGAGCGGCTTCGCTTCAAACAGCCGAAAATCGAGTTTCGTCGGGTCCGCCAGGATCGCGTTGGCGGCCTTGGTTTCCTTGTATTCGATCGCGAACAGGGCGATCTTGTGGCACAGGTTCGCCAGCGCGGTCGCGGCGCCGATCGCCGCGCCGGTCGCGGCGCCGCCGTCGCACAACGACGCCACGCCTCGGGCCCCGAAATCCGCCGACGCGATCAACGCCGACGCCAGCGCCTTGTCGGTGGCCCGGCTCAACATCGTTTGCAAGCCGCGAAACGCGGAGGCGGCGGCGCCTGGCCGAAACGCATAAGCATGCTGCGATGCGCTGTAACTGGAGTACGCGTTCTTAATGACCTTGCCCCAGTCCTTGATCACCACGGCCGCGCTTTCAAATGCCCGACGATCGGAATCATCGAACTCATCAATTCGTTGCCGAATGAGGCGGTGAGATCGGGCATAATCGAGTCGGCGGTCGAGCCGTCGAACATATCGCCGAGCATGCCGCGAACCGCGTCCGCCGCGCCATTGGATCCGACCGACACGCCCGCGTCTTTCAAATTCGACGCGGCGCTGCGCGTCGGCGACGGCTTTCCGGGCCTCGTTCGTGGCGATTTTTCTCCGCAGCGTGATCTTCTTGCCCAGGAACAGCCGCTGCACCGCCAGCCGCCGCTGCTGATCCTGCCAGCGAACGATCTCCTGATCCTTGGCGGACAAATTCGCATACATCTGGCCGAGGGCGTCGTCGAGTTCCTCGCAGATGCCCTTGTAGTGATAGCGGTTGGTTTTCGCGTCCCGGATTTTGTTGTTGCGTTCCGACCGCTTCCACTGGTCGCCCGCCCCTTTCGATCGCTTCCACATCTTCCAGGCGGTCCGCAACTGCCGCAACAGCTTGGCGTCGTCGGGCTTCTTCCCCAACTCTTCCAGGGCTTTATCGACTTTCTTCAATTCGCTGCTTCGGAACGAGAACGGCACGTCCGTCCAGGTCTTCCACTCTTTGTAGGTCGGCATCGGCATAAGTCTGTTTCCCAAGGGGCAGGCGGGTGACGCCTGGCAAGGAATCGGCGGCAATGGTTGGAATGCATCGCAAACATATCTTGGCCCGCCGCCCAGTCAAATCCGCGCGAGAGTTTTGGATACTCGAATTGATTTCTGACCAACAGTGTTTAGCCGCGCAGGCCGCGGCAGCGGCGTAAGCGCGTTTTACTGACCGTTGCGCAAAGAAGGTTAAACTTTCCAGCTGCTAAAATGAGGGTATGGAAGCGTCGGATTTCGTGCCGAGGGATTGGCGCGAGTGCCGGAGGTTGCGGGCGTTGCATTTGAAGCAACACGACTGGTACCAACGCGATATCGCCGAGGTCTTGGGCGTCTCGGAGGTGTCGGTGAGCCGATGGCTCGCTCGCGCCCGCTCTGGTGGCGTCGAAGCGCTGCTCGCCCGCCCCACGCCCGGGTGCCCACCGAAGCTCACCGCTAATCAGAAGCGGCAGATCCCCGAGTTCCTCTGGCATGGTCCGGAAGCCTACGGCTTCCGCGGCCGGGTCTGGACTTGCGGCCGTATCACCCGCGTCATCGAGGAGGAATTCGGCGTTCGCTACCACAAGGGCCATGTGAGCCGATTGCTGAAGGAACTGCATTGGACACCGCAGACGCCCATTCGCCGTGCCATCCAGCGGGACGAAGAGGCGATCCGGCGCTGGCGTGAAGAGGCTTGGCCGGAGTTGCTGCGGCGGGCCCGGCGGGAGCGCCGAATGCTGGTTTTTGAGGACGAATCGGGGTTCTACCTGCTGCCGGGGGTGGTGCGGACGTACGCCCCCGTGGCTCGAACGCCGGTCCTGCGCGAGAAGCAGACGCGCGACCATCTGTCGGTCATGGGCGGGTTGACGCCGGCGGGCAAGGTCTACACGCTGGTGCGTCAACCGTCGTTCAACGGGTGGCACTGTATCGAATTCCTTGTTCACCTGCTGCGCGTCGCCGGACCTCGGCTGTTGGTGATTTGGGACGGCTCGCCGATTCACCGGCGTCGGGAAGTCGCCGAGTTCATCGCGAACACGCGCGGGCGAGTGCGCGTGGAGACCCTGCCGGGCTACGCGCCGGACCTGAACCCGTGGGACGAAGGGGGCTGGCACCACTTGAAGAATGTCGAACTGCGCAACCTGGCCTGCCGAGACCTGGAGGAATTGCACGAGGAATTCCACTTGGCCATCCACCGCCTACGAGCAAAACCGAAGCTGGTTCAATCCTTCTTTGCTCAAGCAGGATTGGAACTCTGAAAGTTTAAACTTCTTTGCGCAACGGTCAGTAAATGAAAAACGCGCTTACGCCGCTATCGCGGCCTGCGCGGCTAAACAGTGTTGGATCTATTTCGGTTGTTGAAGCCTTGCCACGCTCGCTTTCGCTTCGCGGGTCTGCCGCGAGGCCGATCCGGCCGCAAGCATGCGCAGCAACTCGCGAGCCTCCGGCGAACCGATCGATTCAAGAATCTCAACCGCTCGCAACCCGCGGCGAATCTCCGCCCGCGGCAGCGGCGCCTCGATCCGCTCGCGAATCGCCTGGAGCCGATTGCGAGCCTCGGCGGAAAGCCCGACCATCTGCCGCTCGGTCACAAACGGCAGGATCGATTCGCCCATCTTTTCCAGGGCATGCATCGCCCGCTCGCGAGTCGCGAAATTCGGCGAATCCAATTGACCCAGGAACCGCGCCACCTGCTTGGCATCGGCCGACGGCGTCGGCTTCAAATGCGACGTCAAAAATGATACCGCCCCTTTGCCACGGGAGAGAAATTGCCCGATCGCCGCGTGGGCCTTTTCACCATGGTCACTGGCCAGATCGGCCCAAGCCTGATTCAAATCGCCGGCGACTTGAGTCAAACCGAACAAGTCCCAGGCGAGAATGGTCGAATCGCCGCCGCCCGAATAGAGCGTGCGGCCGTCACGCGAAAAGACCAAGGCCGACACGCCCGCGGCGAAGCTGCGCCGTTCAAAGCCGCCGGGCCGATGCCCGAGAAATCGGCAGCGCTCCCGCCCGGTCGAAAGTTCCCACACCTGCACATCGCCGCTGACGCCGCCCGTGGCGAGCAGCCGGCCGTCGCGCGAAAACGCCAGCGCGCCGGTTCCCGCCTTCCAGTGCCGCAGTTCCTTCGCGGCCGCCACGTCCCACACGCAAACTTCGCCGTCCCAACCGGTCGAGGCCAGCAAGCGGCCGTCGGGCGAAAGCACCAGCTTCGACACCTGCTGCTTCACGACACGGATTTGCTTGCCGGTGGCGACGTCCCAGTAATAGATGACCCTGTTCGCGCGGTCGGCGCTGCCGCTGATCATCGTCTTGCCGTCCGGTGTAAACACGATCGGGCAGTCGCCGTAGTTCACTCCGTTTGGCGCCGGCAAGTTTATCTTGAGCCGCTCCGTTCCATCCACGGCGTTCCACAAGCGAATCGTATGATCATGCCAGCTTGCCGATGCGATCGTCTTCTCGTCGGGCGAAATCGCCACGGAGTTGACCTCGCCCGCGTGCCCTTTCAATTCGCATTTTTTCTTGTGCGTCGTCAAATCCCAGACGCAGATTTGATCTTTGACGGCGAGAGCCACAATTCGCCCGTCGTGGGCGATCGCGATGTCGCCGGCCTTGGTCGCCACTTCGTCCAGGCGCTTGGCGTCGCCGGTCGCGCGATTCCACACGATCAATCGCCCATCCTCGCCGGCGCTGATCAGGTCGCGGCCATTGCGGCTCAGGGCGATTCGCTTCACCGCCGCAATGTGTCCCGCGGGCGGCGGAATCTCCGTCGCCGTCGCCACGTCCCAGACATGCATCATCATTTGATGCGCCACGCTCACCAGCCGCTTGCCGTCCGGCGAAAACTTCACATCCGCGATCCCTTCATCCTCGCCGAACCACCGGCACGTTCGCAGCGTCTTCCCGGTTGCCACGTCAATCAAGTGAATCGTCAACGAATCCTTGGCGTAGGCCAACAGTTTCCCGTCCGGGCTCAGCGCGATGATGCCGGCGCCGCCGACCTCCGGCCTAACCTGTCGGATTTCCTTGTGAAGCTGCGTGTCGCGCAGCGACACTTTGCCATGATCGATAGTCGTCACGATCGTTTTGTTGTCGGGTAGGAACAGGGCCCGCAATTTGGCGCCGTCGAAGTGATCGAGCACTTTGCCCGTCTTGACTTCGATCACGTCAACCAAGCCGTTCTCGTTCAGCGTGGCGATCTTGGCACTATCCCGCGAATAGGCCAGCTTGCGAACGCCCCCGCTGCGCACGCCGAACTGCCACAGTTGGTTCCAGGTCTTCGCGTCCCAAATTCGCACCGCGCCGCAACTGGTCGCGGCCAATTGACGGCCGTCGGGCGAGAAGCTCGCGCCGATGACGGTGTTTTCCATTTTCTCCGCGCGAAACCGTTCCTGCCCGGTCTCGACATCGAATACCACGAGCGTGCAATTCTGATCGCCCACCGCGAGCAATTTGCCGTCCGGCGATAGAGCCACGGACGAAACCGCGCTGCCGTCGCCGGGATTCCTCTCGGGATGCGTGCTGAACTTTCGCAACTCGCGCCCGGTGGCGAAGTCCCAGATGCGCACCGTCTCATCCCAACTGCCTGAGGCGAGCAGGCTGCCATCGCCCGAAAAACTCACCGACACAATCGTGTGCTGATGCCGCCAACGGGTCGAGCCAAATCGAACTTTCGCCCCCACCGGCAGCGGATCCTTGGTCGAATCGACAACCGTCGGCTCCGGCCGCATGGGAGGATTTTCGGGCTTGGAATCACCACGCGTGTAATAAGTCAGAGCCGTCGCGGTGGTCGCCGCGCCGAGCGCCAACAACAAGACAAGCGCGACCACCCGCTTCGAAAAGGCTCGCGCGCCGATCACCGCGTCGGCCAGCGATGCGATCGACGCCGGCACCGCGGTCGGCGCCGCGCAGCCCACTTCCACTGTCGCGGCGACCATCGCATTGGTGACTGACGCCGACGATGCCGGCGCCGCCACGGCCCCGGCCAGCAGCGCCGCCGGCAACGCCACCCCACGCCGCGACAGCCGCCCGCGAAGTAGTTCGCGCCCTGCTTCCAGACGCCGCGAAATCGTCCGCACCGACCAGTTCAACTGCCGCGCCGCCTCGTCGCGGGTCTGCCCTTCCACACAGCACAACAGCAACGGCAGGCGAAACCGCTCCGGCAGCCGCAGCAATTCCTCATCCAGCGCGACGCACAGTTCACGGGCGGAGATTTCCTCGAGGGGGTCGCCCGTGTGACGCAAAGCCGCCTGGGCCTCGCGCGCCTTGCGACGGGCCGCATCAGATCGCGCCCTGGCGGCCACGCGATAAGCCACGCCATAAAGCCAGTTCGCCAGCAGATCGCGCCGGCCAATCGAACCGGCCTTTCGCGCCAGAACCAGAAATGTGGCCTGAAAGGCGTCGTCCGCCGCGCTCGAATCCGAGAGCACCCGGCGGCAAACGCGTTGCACCAGTGGCCCATGCCGCGTCACCAGCGCCGTGAACGCCGCTTCATCGCGCCGAGCGACAAATCGAGCCAGCAACTCGGCGTCCGAGCCCTGCTTCTCCGCCGCCGGCAACGCCAGCCGCCGCAAATATCGCCGCACACTCTTGGCACTCGTGTCAGTCATGCCCCCGCTCCCAAGTTCGGGTTGAGAGTTACTATCCATACTGCCACGACACGACGAACATGTGCCAACAATTTTCAACAAAAGTGAATCATGTTTAGCCGCGCAAGCCGATTCGCGTTCAATTGATTGATAATGGCCGCGACTCGATTTGCATGGAAACCGCGTCTGGCCGACGCGGAACCAAAAAAACGGCAGAATCAACTCTTGGAGGATCGGCGAAGCGTGGCAAAAGGTGTGCCGTCGGCGATCCTGACGCGCGAGGCGAAGCAAGCACTGGAAGCAAAATAATCTACGATTTCCGTTTAGCCGCGCGGGGAGCGTTGCGACCCGAGCGCGTTGAGATCATGTCATCGTGGCTTCGCGGAACGAGGCGGAGTCGATCAGCGAGCGAAACCGTGTTACCTTGTCATTCGCAAACGTGAAGAATTGCACCCAGTGGCAATCGTAGCTCTTGCCGGTGGCTCGCACCCTGCCCTTTTCATGGGCGAAAATAACGATTGTATCGCCCTGGGCCACTACGGTTTCAATCTCGACCTCCTGGTCTTCCAGGGCGGCGAAATTTCGCGCCACCGCCTCCGCCACCTGCTGCTTGCCGCGACATTTGCCGCTGAACAAGAAATCGGACGGACCGATCATTTCAAAGTCGATCTCATCGTCCCAAATGTCGATGGCAGTCTGAAAATCGCCGCGGGCGATCGCCTGATACTGCTCGACCAGACTTTTTACGTTCTTCGATTCACAACTTTTCCGGGACGACTCCGGATCGCCGGTGTGAAACGCCGTTTCCAATTGATCGATGAATCGGTTGTGCGTGGTCGGATGAAAACTGACTTGGCTCATGTGCGGCCCCCGTGAGATTCATCTAAAAGTGAGATTAACGCAGCGCCAGCGATCCGTCAATGGAATGTACTCGACTCGCGGAGCGAGCGGACTACACACAATTCGCGCCGTATATAGCCTTTCAGCATGCGCTTCCTGGCTTATGCACAATTGTTGCGGCTGCCCAATGTTTTCACCGCGCTGGCGGATATTCTGCTCGGCACGCTGGCGACCGGCGTGCTCTTGAGCCGGCCCCTGCCCTCCGGCCTGCTGCTCCTGGCCTCCGGCTGCCTCTATTGCGCCGGCATGGTCTGGAACGACTACTTCGACCTCGACGTGGACAAAAAGGAACGGCCATTCCGCCCGCTGCCGTCGGGCAAGATCTCGCCGCGGACCGCGGCGCTGCTTGGTTCGGGCCTGATGGTCGCCGGGATTGCATTCGCCGGCTTGGCGAGCCTTTCGTCGTTGATCGTCGCCCTCATTCTCGCGATCGCGATCCTGCTTTACGACGGCATGTTGAAAAGCACGCCGATCGGGCCGGGGAATATGGGCCTGTGCCGGTTTCTGAATGTGTTGCTGGGCCTTTCACTCGTCGATTCGACGGCATTTGCCTGGCTGCCGCGGTATCACCTGGCGGGCGCGGTGGGGCTTTACATCGTGGGCGTGACCTGGTTCTCGCGGGCTGAGGCGGGTCGCAGCAATCCCCGCCATCTCCGCGGCGCCGCGATGGTCATGATCGCCGCACTGCTTTTGGCCGTCGCCGTCCCGGTTCACCGCCCGCCGAACACCGTCACGATTGCTTATCCTTACCTCGTCCTGGCGTTTGGATTTTTGATCGGGATTCCGATCTTTCAGGCGATCAAGAGCCCGGAGCCGAAGAATGTCCAGGCCGCCGTGAAGCGCTGTATCCTCGGCCTCGTCATTTTGGATGCAATCCTTGCGACGGCGTTCGTCGGGCTTTATGGTTTGCTCATTGTCTTGCTGCTTCCGCCGGCGCTGATTCTGGGTAAGAAGGTTTACTCGACGTGAGACATCGCCCATGGAAATCCACATCCCTTGCGAATGCGGCCATCAGAACGCTGTGCAAGAATCGGAGGCGGGGATGCTCTTGCTATGCAAGTGCGGGCGGAAGATTGAAGTCCCCTCATTGAGCGAACTGCGGCGAATGTCCGGACACGGGCCGACGCTTAGTCCCGCGGTGCTGATTGAGACGATGGTCGCCGCAGGCGAACTGCCGGCGATGACCGATTGCGCCGGCTGCGGCACGGACACAAGAAACGAGGTCGATGTCATCGCCCGGGTTGAACGAGCCCGCGTCCGCGATGGCTCCGGTAACGTCGTCGCAAAAGTGTTTTTTGTCTTAATGTTTGGATGGATCGCATACTTCCTGATTCGAGCGAATCGGCACCCTCGATTGATCGGAACCGACCGCGACATTCGCCTGCCGATCAGAATCTGCCAGGATTGTCAGCTTTTGCGGCTGCACCGGAGTCCGGAATGGCCCTTCCTCGCGCTGGCGGCATTGCTGGCCGCGGCGGGGCTCGGAATCGGATTCGAGATGCAACTTCCGAGTGTCTTTGCCATTGGGGTTGTCGCCGGTCTTGTTGTGGCATTCGGCGGCATTGGTTGGAGCCGAGCGCGATTTCGCAAGAACATGCGGCGGCTTCTGCGATCCGAGCCGGTCTACGGCCGCTTGCTCGAGCGCTACCCCGACGCCGAGTTCGTCGTCCTCGGCCGGGAGCGCGGCATGCCGTAGGCATTTCCAGTCAAGCCTCTACAATGCCCGCAAGTTTTATCAGCGTTGCGCGGGCGCGGCGCAACCATTTCTTACTTGGAAACTTCCCATGCAAAATTGGTTCATTCGCGCACTCGCGATGACTCTTGTTCTGTTAGGATCCACCGCCATGGCCGATTCGACCACGACCGAGCGGGCGAAACAGTTCGTCGCCGCTCATGAAGCCAAGTTCAAATCGCTCGACCGCAAGGCGAACATCGCCTGGTGGGATGCCAATATCTCGGGGAAGGACGAGGACTTTGCCCGCAAGGAGGCGACGCAAAACGCGATCGACGCGGCCCTGGCCGACCCGAAGTCGTTCGCCGAGTTGAAGGAACTCAAGGAGGCGTCGAAGAAGGGCGCGATCGACGACAAGGCGATCGCCCGCTGCATCGACGTGCTCTATCTCACCTACCTTGAAAAACAGGTCGAACCCGAATTGCTCAAGAAGATCGTCGCCAAGGCGAACGAGGTCGAGAAAAAATTCAACGTCTTTCGCGCCAAGGTGGACGGCCAGGAGATGACCGACAGCCAGGTGCGGAAAGTCTTGAAGGAGTCGACGGACAACCAACGCCGCAAGGCAGTCTGGGAAGCGAGCAAGGGCGCGGCGCCGCGGTCGAGGCCGACCTCAAGGAACTGGTCAAGCTCCGCAACGAGGCGGCGACCAAGCTCGGCTTCAAGAACTTTCACGCCATGCAACTGTTCCTCAACGAGCAGGATGGCGACGAACTCATCAAGCTCTTCGATCAACTCGACAACCTGACGCGCGAACCGTTCCGGGCGGCCAAGAAGGAAATCGACGAGATTCTCGCCAAGCGCTACGGGATCGCGGTGAAGGACCTGCGGCCGTGGCATTATCACGACCCGTTCTTCCAGGAATCGCCGGCGGTCTTCGACGCCAATCTCGACGCGCCGTACATCCACGCCGACATTCTCAAGCTCTGCCGCGACTTTTATGGCAGTATCGGCCTGCCGATCGACGACGTGCTCCCGCACAGCGACCTGTACGAAAAGCCGGGCAAGAGCCCGCACGCCTTCTGCACCGACATCGACCGCGAGGGCGACGTCCGCGTGCTGGCCAACATCGTGCCCAATGAAATGTGGATGGGCACCATGCTGCACGAACTCGGCCACAGCGTCTACAGCAGCAAGAATATTCCCCACTCGCTGCCCTATGTCATTCGCTGCGAGGCCCACATCCTCACGACCGAGGGCGTGGCGATGCAGTTTGAGCGCCTCAGCAAACAACGCAACTGGCTCGAGAAGATGGGCGTTAAAGTCGATGATCCAATGAAGTTCGACGAGGCGGCGAACAAGGTGCAGCGAAACCAACTGCTCATCTTCTCGCGTTGGTGCCAGGTCATGTTGCGTTTCGAAAAATCGATGTACGAAAATCCGGACCAGGACTTGAACAAGCTCTGGTGGGACCTGGTCGAGAAGTATCAGGGCCTGACCCGGCCGGAGGGCCGCAACGCCCCGGATTACGCGAGCAAGATTCACATTTGCAGCGCGCCGGTCTATTACCACAACTACATGATGGGGCAACTGTTCGCTTCGCAGGTGCATCACGCCATCTGCCGTGATGTTTACCACGGCGCCGATCCAAGCAGCGTGATCTATGTCGGCGACAAGCGCGTCGGCGACTTCATGAAGAAGAAAGTTTTCGCCCCCGGCCGCCTCTACGACTGGCGCGGCCTGACCCGCTTCGCCACCGGCGAGGACCTCAGCCCGAAAGCCTTCGCGGAGGATTTTAAGGGAAAATAAGAATCATCACCAAGAGCGCAAAGAAGGCACGAAGAGCACCAAGGAATTCCTTGGTGCTCTTCGTGCCTTCTTTGCGCTCTTGGTGTTTTGCTTTTATACCTTCACCAAGATGGCCCCTTCGCCGTTTCGCAGGGCGATTTTGGTGATGGGCAAGCCGAGGGTGCCGTCCGCCTGGAGCGGGCGGTATTTGCCGTCGAGTGTATGAATCGTGACGGTGTTGTCGGCGGTGGTGCCCGCCTTGCCGAGGTTGTACGAGAGTGGTTTGTAAATCACCAAGGCGTTTTGGTACTGCCGCTCGTAGACCTTGTAGGTCATGGACGGATTGGCGGGATCCTTGCCGGTCGCCAGCACGCTCCAGTTGCCGAGCGGCTGGCCCACGTTGTATTCGGCGGCCTTGGTCCAGTGCTGCGTCCACGGCGTGTTCGGTGCGTTGCCGCCATTGAACATCAGCATCGTCTGTTTCGGATCGGCGAGCAAATAGTAGTACGCGAGCGTCGCGATTTGCACGCGCGGATCGCTCATCGAGCCGTTGGTCGCCAGGCTGTCCAGAATCGCGTATGACTTACCATTCGAAAGACTCAAGCGCCGTTTCAAATTCGCCGCGACATCCTCGAACTGCGAATAGCTGGCGGAAAGCGGTCGAATCGCAAACTCCTCGAGATAGGAGATGCCGCGATTGGCGAGCGCGTCGACCGCCGTGCCGCCGCCCGCCACGTTGGCCAGCACCCACTTCGGCGCGATCTTGGCGTTGATCGCCGCGAGCACCTGGGCGTAGTTGTCGGCGTAATTGTCCAGCGACTCCGCGATCGTGGTCGGGTCGAAGGCGATCTTGCTCAACGAATTATCGACGAACAGGCCCGCCGCCCCCGGATTCGCCTGCAGGAAGCGATAAGAGAAATCGGCCGCCCATTGGCCATACCAGCCGTTGCCGACATTCGCGGCGAAGCGATTCTGGCCGTAGGCCGGATAAAACGCGCGGCTCTCGTACACGAACCGGGCGTCCATGCCCGACTTTCGGTTGGCATACTCGGCGTCGCTCAGATAGCCGTCGCCATTCGCGTCGGCCGACTTGTCGAAGACGGGAATCGTGCCTGCCGCGGTCCCACGGGCGTTGACATAGTCCCGGCCCAGGATGCTGCGCGTGACCGGCGCTTTGCCGTCGGCGGTCGTTCGCAGCCGCACATAGAACAGCCGCGGCCCGTCGCCCACTTTGTTGGTGGTCCAGTCGGCGGGTGGATCGAAGGTGATCCGGCCCGATTTCGTGAAGCCGCTGGTGCCGTCGGAAATGACATTGAGCGTCTTCCAGGCCGTCGGATTGCCGGCGGCGTCGGTGGCGCTGGCGTACTCCAGCGCCCTTGCCAGCCGGCCGAGGCGCCGGAGACCAAGTCGAAATTGATTTCGCGGAACCTCTCGGTGTTGCCGAGCAACAGCGATTGCCCGGCGTCGCCCAGGGTCAGCGACTGCGTCGTATCGCGGGCGAAGGACGTCTTGTCCAGCCAGTTGCCGTCGGCGCCGAGATAAACCGACCAGAACCAGTTCACCGGCCACGACGAGGCGCTGTCGCCGGTGAACGGCGTCGGCTGCGTCACGTGGTAAAACGCCTCTTCGCGGCTGATGCCGTGGGCATCGGCGTAGTTGAGCCAGTCGGTCAACAACTCGCGATAGATATTCGAGGCGTTGGTGTAAATGAATTGCGGCGTCTGAGATGAAACCGCGCCGATCGTGTCGACCAATCCGGTGTTGGCGATGACGAGATCAATGTCATTCTTGAGCAGCGATTTTTCAACTGACCCAATGGTCGTGCCGTAATACGCGAACTGCGCGATGCGAATATGCGATAGGTGCTGCGGCACGCTCGGCAAAGATGAAGGCGTCGAGGTCGGCGTGTCAACCGGCGGCGGAGCGGTCGGCGTCGGCGTCGTGGGAGCAGGCGTTTCGCTGGTCGGCGTGCCGGTTGTCCCAGGATCGGTCGGCGTCGGCGACTCGCCGTCGGTCGCCGGATCGATCGGCGGCGTGGTCACCGGCGGCGTCTCGATCGGCGGCACATCCGAGGGCGGCGTGGCCGCCAGGCTCTGAATGTCCACGTTGTCGATCGAAATCTGGCCGCTGTAAATCGCCGGCCGCCCGATGCCCGCGAACCCCGCCCCGGGCAACGACGTGTCGTTGACCGACGCGGCGATCGCCGGGTCGGTCTCCCAGTTGCCGTCTTGATCCAGGTACTTGCCGTTGTCCAGGCGAATGACCTGCAACTGCAGCGTGTTGCCCTGCACCGCGAAATTCAATCGCACCCACAAGTTCGTGTCCCAGGTCGCGGACGAGACGTCGGTCAAGACCGTCGTCTGCCCGTTGTCCACGCGAATGAGCTGCACGTCGAGCCCGCGCGTGAGGCTCGCGGCGTAATAACTGGGCGAGTCGCTATCGAGGTTTTGCCCGCGCAGGATCAACTGCGTCGGCACCAGCGAATTCAGATAAACATCGGCGCCGACTTGGGCGTCGGCGGCCTGGAAATTGTTCAGCCAGGTTCGCGATTCGAGTCCGCTGCCGCCGTCGCTCATCAGGCCATTCGGCGAACTGGAGGCTTGTTGATTCGAAACCGAGAATCCGCCGGTGGCATTGCTGTTCCATTGCGACCAGCCGCCCGGCAACGAAGCGCCCGGGTTCGCGTCGAAATTAAAACTGCCGCCCGCGGCGCTGGGCTGAGCGGGGTTCTTGGTGACGACAAAGCTATCGATGGTGACGCGGCCGGCCGCGCTGTCGCCGCGGCCCACGCCGGCGCGGCCGCTGCCGCTGATCGCCGAGTCCGTGACCTCCATCGCCCAGACCGGCATGACTTCCCAGTCGCCGTTATCGTTGAGATATCGGGCGATGTCAACCCGGTAGGCGGAAACCCGCAAATCGCTTCCAACCATCGACAGCGTGATCCGCACCCATTTCCCAGCGAGCGCCTCGTTCGATTGCAAGCTGCCGATGACGGACGTTTCGCCATTCACCACGCGCAGCAGTTGCAGTTGCATGCCGCTGGTGACCCGCACCGCATAGTACGATGGCGCGTTCGTGGCGAGGTCGCGGCCGCGGCCGATGATCTGAGCCGGGGCGCTCCCCTCGAGATAAACCGTCGCTCCGATGTCCACGTCGGCGGGCAGGTCGGTGTTGTACCAGGCCCGAATCACGCCCTGGTTCGCCAGCGAGGTTCGAAAGGCGGCGCTGTCCGTGAGCGTCTGCGTGGTTGAAACGCGGAACGCGGCGGCGTTTTCGCTCCACTGCGTCCAGCCGGCCGGCAATCCGCCGGGAACCGGCCGCGAGAAGCGCTCCTCGATGATCGATTCGCGAACCAGATCGGACGCCGGCTCGGCGGTGGCGAAATTGTCGAATTGAACCGTGCCCGCGTATTTCGCCACGCGGGCGACGCCCGCGAAACCGTCGCTCGCAAGAGCGCCGTCTTGCACGTGCAGCGCCTGCGTCGCCGAATATTGCCAGCTTCCGTCCGCCGCCAGATACTGGGCCGTATCGGTCCGGAACACCTGCACGTAAAGTTGATCGCCGACGGTCGTCAGCGTCAGCCGAATCCACTTGTTGCTCAACCAAGATGTCGATTTCAACGTGGCCAGCACGCTGCTTTGCCCATCGACCACCTTGAGCAATTGAACCTGCATGCCGCGCAGTGACGGCGGCGGCGTAGTAACTTGGCAAGTCTGTGTCGAGATGCTGGCCCCGGCTGATCACCTGGGCGGGAACCAGACTGTCCAAATAAACGTTCACGCTCACTTCCGCGTCAGAAGGCAGCGCAAGACTCGACCAGGCGCACGTCTCTGATTTGCTGTTGCCGCTCGTCTGCAGCGAGGTCGTGGAGGCGAGGCCATGAGTCTGATTCGTCGTAAAGCCGAAAACGCCATCCGAACTGTGGCTCAACCAGCCGGCCGGAAGAGTCCCCGGCGGCGTCTGGTCAAATTGCTCGATTTGCCACGGCGAAGTAGACGGCAGTTCGCGACCTTCGAGGCATTCGACGTTCAATCGAACGTCCGTGCGGCGACGTGGTTTTGCCATGTTTAATCTAGGGTATGAAGGGCCATCGATACCCGGAACCACGCAATCTGACTCGTCCATGAGTCAGATGGCGCGTCGAATCATCTCGCGGAGGCGTGCTACCGGATATTCTGATTCGACAACACATAACGCTTATCGGTTAAAAGTCAACGCGGACTGCGTAGGGAATTGCCATAATCGTCAAAGACGGCCGCGCCCGAAGAGTTTTCAGGCAAGCGGTTGCTCAACCCGCCGCCAGCGACAACAAGATGCGGCCATTTTCGATGAAAAGCTGGTTGTGGTAAAGCGGTGGAAAAATTGAAGCCACGAAATCCCGGTAGACTTTGACGGGAGCCAGCGGCCAGTCGCTGCCAAAGACAAATCGGTTCGGCCGCTCCGCATATCGAAACGCCCGCAACACCGCGGATCGCGTCTCGTCGAGAAGCTCGGCATTCTCCGCCGACGTGAAGTCGTCCTCGTTGCCGACCATCAATCCCGAGAGATCAGCCCAGACATTGACGTTCTTGTAAATCACCTCGGCGGCTTCCAGCAACCAGGGGTTGCCGAAGTGCGCCAGCACGAAACGCACGCGCGGAAAATCGACCGCCACCTCATCCACCAACAGCGGCCGCGCATATTTCAACTTCGCGCTGGGCGAATAGGTGTCGCCGGTATGAAAGAAGAAAGGAATCTTGAACCGCTCGGCGAGTTCGTAATAGCGCACGTAGTTTGGATGCTCCGGGCCGAAATGCAAGTAGCCAAGATAGGCCTTGAGCGCCTTCACCCGCCCGGCCGCGAGCTGCTGTTCGATGCGTCGAAACCACTCCGGCTCGCTTCGTCGCGGATCGGCAATGCCGATGGCATGCAGTCCCGGCGTCAATTCGGCGAGCCGCAGCGTCTCGCCGACGCCCAGCGGATCGTCGTCGCCGGCGTCCAATGATCCCATCGCGAACGCCGCGCTCACTTGGGCGTCGCTCATCGCCTGCCGCAGCGCCGCCGCGCGCTCCTGGAGGGGAGCCGTGAGCAAAGGCGACAATGCTCCGGCCCCAGGAAGATTGGGCGGCACGCCATGGATATGCGCGTCAACAATCATGACGCAAGTCTATGATACAGATGGACAAATGGGAGCCCGCAGGATCAATGGGAGCCCGCACGATCAATGGGAGCCCGCACGATCAATGGGAGCCCGCAGCGCAAGCAAGGGAATGACGGGGCGCTGACGCAACCCCGTTCGCCCGAAGAAGAATCTGCGCCTGTTTGCTGTTCCTAGGTGAATTTGTGATAATCATTGGCAACTTGATCCGGTCCCCAATGAACGAATCGATCCTCATTCTCGCTAGAATCTTAATAACCAAAAGAAAGGGCCGGTCCATGACTCGCCGACTATCGAAAGCACAGGCGAAGGCATTCCGAGAGCGCTGGCGGCGCGTCGAGCAACGCGAGAACGAGGAACTGCGCTCGACAAGCCTGGAAACACGCTGGCGGCAATTCAATACTCTCTTGAATTGGGCACAACAACTCGGCTGGGACGACGCACTTCGTGAAGGCGAATCTGAAGTTCGCCAACGCTGGGCGAAATTGCGCGGGGCCAATCGTGGCTAAGAAACGAAAGGTCGAGTTGCCCGTCGCCCCCTTGCCGGATCTCGTAAAGTGGTGGCGATCACAACGCACGTCGGGACTGATCATTGGCGGCCTCGCTGTGGCCTTGCTGGGCCGACCACGGGTTACACGCGATATCGATGGGCTCATACTCTTGGACGAAGATCACTGGTCGACCTTCGTCGAATCCGGAGCGAGGTTCGGGTTTATGCCGCGGGAATCCGACACACTTGCATTCGCGCATGAATCGCGGGTTTTCTTGCTTCGGCATCAGCCCACCGGCATCGACGTCGATGTCGCTGTCGGCAGTCTGCCCTTTGAGGAAGAGGCCGTGGCGCGAGCTCGGAAGGTGCGAGTCGCCGGCGTGTCGGTGCCGCTGCCCACGCCCGAAGACTTGGTCATCATGAAAGCGATCGCTCACCGAGAACGCGATCTGCTTGACATCGAAGGATTGGTCGCGGCCCATCCCGATCTCGACGCGGAACGAATTCGCCGCTGGGTTCGAACGTTTGCCGACACTCTTGAAACCCCCGAACTGTACGAAGACCTGGAACGGCGGCTTCCCCAGCAAGCACCCAGGAAACGCCGAAAGCGACAGAGTTGAACTCTGTTTCTTCGCCCGTTGTCGACCTCGGCCACTGTGCGGTGGAGCCGCCCAAGCGGCCGGGCGCCGGGCGGTGTCGGGCAACATGAGAAGTATTGGCCCTGGAATGGCTCAGTCGGCCGTGCGATATTGAAAACAGCGATCGTGAGTAGCCCAATCGACGGGTTCGGAGGGCTCAAGGAACAATCAGTTCGTGCCCGCGCTGCTTTGGGAGTTTACGATGCTGAAACTCACATGCCTTGTTGCGATCGGCGCTGCGGTGGGATGCCAACAGGCGTCGGCGCCTTCGGGCGTCCCCAACGCCGAGGAAACGATGACCATTAACTGCCCGGACGCAGCCAGGCGCAGAGTGACAAAAACAGATTCTCGATGGAAGGCGCTATTCGAGAAAGACCCGCCGGATAGATGAGGAAGCAATTCGCTCGTTCTAAAGTTGAGTCGTGAGGCGTCTCACCCGCAAGGCCCCGGCTTGCCGAACAGTGCCCAGTCCAGTGGGAGGCGCAGCCGGTCGCCGGGCGAAAGCCGCCGATCCAATTGCACTTCTCTCAAATCGTCCGACCGCCTATTCTGAATCGTGTTGCAACGATCCGGGAGAATCCGCATGTCAATCCGGCCAAAGGCAAGCAAGCGAGCGGCCGCGGTCCTTAATCGGGCAATCCGGCCGGACGCTGCCGATCTGCCGCCGGCCGCCGCGCGGGCGCTCTTGAAATGGCAGCCGACCGAATTCGATCGCGCTCGCATGCACGATTTGGCGACCAAGAACCAAAGCGGCGATCTGACCGATTCCGAAAGAGATGAATTGGAAGGATTTCTGTATTTCGGAATGGTTTTCGATCTTCTTCAAGCGAAAGCACGCTGTTCTTTAAAGAAGTCCCAATCGCGTCGCTGAGACGATCATGGATGATTCGCTGATCCAACTCGTTTGGGAGCGTGCGCGTTCGACCTGCGAGTATTGCCGTTTGCCTCAATCCTTGTTGTTTCTTCCGTTCGAAATTGATCACATCATCGCCAAGAAGCACGGCGGCCGAACCGTCGCCGGCAATCTGGCATTAAGCTGCTTTTACGACAACAGTTTCAAAGGGCCGAATATTTCGGGCGTCGATCCCAGGACGGGAGCGATCACACGATTGTTTCACCCACGCCGGCATCGCTGGTTACGGCATTTTCGTTGGGACGGGCCGCTTCTTGCCGGACGCACCGCCATTGGGCGCACCACGATCGAGGTTCTCAACATCAACCATCCGCTTCGAATCGCCCAGCGCGAGACGCTGATCGCTGCCGGCCTTTTTCCGCTGTCGACAGGTTGATGCCTCGGACAAAACTGGAACGTCCGGCACACCCGGCGGCGGAGCCGCAAATCCAGCGCGGTGATTGCCAGCGACGCGATTGCCACTGCTTGCCGGCCTCGCGAAGACTTCGCCATCATCCCTGTGCGTCGCCTGGCCGGCAAGCAGTGCCATGCCCGCGAGAGCGACACTGCTTGCCGGCCGGATTGTGCGCGGCATCAAGTCGGGAAAGCATCGACCGGCAAGCAGTGGCAATCGCGGTTCCCTTGAGAAAAAATGAGCGTCGCACCAGCACTATTTTGGGACGAACCGAATCTGATATTTCGGCGGTTCGTCAAATGATTTCACCACGCTAAGCCGCAGATCTGTCACATCAGGCTCGTCCAATCGCTCGAAGTAAACTGTCTCTCCTGTACTTAGCGAGCTGCCGCCGATGCCCTGACCAGTCCGCTCGTTACGGAACCACCACCCGTTGCTTCGCATAAACTCCACCCCTTCCGCTAAGACAAAATGCAAACGGTAACCGCCAATTCGTCTTTCCGTTGGAAGCCACACCAACCGGTGAGTCTGCAGCGCGCGTTCTTCAATCCATGCTTCTTTGAACCGGATGTGTCCCCCAGGTAGGTTCAATACAGTTGGCTCGGCAACCAATTCCTTGACCAGTACGCCGCGCGACGCGCTTCGGCCACGCTCCACGATTCGTATTCGCCTTTTCCCTTGAAATCGTCAAATGCTGAGTTGTAGAGCGACTTGATAACGGTCGCCGTAACGCACATGAGCAGCCCCCCGATGAGAATCGTCGCAAGCAAGAGCAGGACGAGTCGCTTTTCTCGCATACGTTTCGCCGCCCTCAAGCACCGCGTCACCTTGGGTTGTGCTTTCAAGCTTTCGTGGGGAAAATGCCAATGCTCACGCAGTTTATTTTACTGCCCCGAAAGACCGAAGCGCCCGACTGCAATTCTTGATCCCGCACGCTGCCGCAACGGGCGGCGGAGCCGCAAATCCAGCGCGGTGATTGCCAGCGACGCGATTGCCACTGCTTGCCGGCCTCGCGGAACCTTCGCCATCATCCCTGTGCGTCGCCTGGCCGGCAAGCAGTGCCATGCCCGCGAGAGCGACACTGCCTGCCAGTCCGTGCGCGGCATCAAGTCGCGGAAAGCATCGGCCGGCAAGCAGTGGCAATCGCGGTGAGGAAGCGACCACGTCAATCGATTCTTAATGCCGCTGCTTCAAATCCACGGGGCGCTGACGCAACCCCGCTCGCCCGAACGGGAAAGGACCATTTCCTACCGTTGAAGCCGTTATTTGAGGACTTTTCACCCTCCGAGCGGCCTGCAACCGCATCTCCCTTGTCGCCGGAATTCGCGAATGATATAGTTTCACATCCGCGGGCGTCACGATTGCGTCCGCGACCCGCCGGGCCTGCTACGACGCGTCCCGGAGGGCCGAAAATCGCCGGATTTCTCCGACAGTTTTCGTCAACAAATGGCCCTGTAAAGCCAACGGGTTCAGGATGACCTGGGCCGGAAGAATTCCGGCTTTTAGCAGAAAGCTAGCGATGCGATTCTATCTGCGCACACTTTCGTATTTCCGTCCCGATCTTTCTCGAATCATCCGGCTCCTGGTGGTCATCGGAGTCTCAACCCTGTTGGGCCTGCTCCAGGTTTGGCCACTGGCGATCCTGGTCGATTCCGTGATGAGCCAGGCGCCCCAGGACGACGCCATCCACCGCACCGTGTTGAGCCTGCTGCCGAAAAGCCGAGTCGGGCAGGTGGTTGGCCTGGCGGCCGCCGCCCTCGGCCTGCGCCTGCTGCTGGAACTGCTCAACCTGGCCCGGACGATGGTCACCCACCGGATCAATTACAACGGCCTGATGCGGGTTCGCTGCGATCTGTTCTCCAAATTGCAGCAGTTGAGTCTGGCCTATCACAAGTCGCAGCCGCAGGGCGACGCCCTCTACCGCCTCAGTTCCGACACCGCCGGCTGCTCCAGCATCTTGCATGTGCTCATCGCCACCGTCGTGGCCGCCGTCACCCTGGCCGCCATGATCGTGATCATGCTGTCGCGCAGCGTTTCGCTCACGCTGGTCGCGCTATCCGTGGCGGGGCCGCTGATCGCCGCCAATTTCTGGTTCGGCCGCACCTTCAAGAGCCGGGCCATCGAGGCCAAGAAAGTCGAATCCGAATTCACCACCGTGCTCCAGCGCTCGCTCTCCTCGATTGGCCTGGTTCAGGCCTTTGGCCGCGAAGCCGACGAACTGGAACACTTCCGCGGCACGGTCCATAGCAGCACGCGAGCCTGGTTCCGCCTGCATCGCCAGGAAGTGCTCTATTCGCTGATCGTCGGCACGATTTTCGGACTCGGCGGGACCCTGATCTTTGGCTACGGTGGCTACCTCGTTTGCGAAAACCAGCTTGGCCTCGGCGATTTGATGGTCATTATGGCCTACCTCGGCATGATCTACGACCCGCTGTGCAAGCTCACCGGGGCCGGCGTCAACCTCCAGGGCGGCGCGGTCAGCATGGAGCGGGTCTTCGAGGTGCTCGATCGCGACGTCGGCATTGTCGATGCCCCGGATGCAGTCGATCTGCCCCGCCAACCGCGAATCCTCGGCCTCGACGATGTGATTTTCGAATATGTCCCCGGCCGCCCGGTCCTGCGTGGCCTCAATGTGACAATCGCCTCCGGGCAGATGGTGGCGTTTGTCGGCCCCAGCGGCGTGGGCAAATCGACCGTCCTCAATTTGCTGCCGCGGTTTTATGATCCCACTGCCGGTGCGGTAACTCTCGACGGGTTGGACGGCCGTCACATCAAGCTCAAGGACCTGCGGCGGCATGTCGCATTGGTTTTGCAGGATTCGATCCTGCTGCCGACGACCATCGCCGAGAATATCGCCTATGGTCGGCCGACCGCGACCCTGGAAGAAATCCAGCAGGCCGCCGAGATGGCCGGCATTCACTCGTTCATCGACTCGCTGCCGGATCAGTACGAAACCGAGGTGAGCGAGCAGGGCCAGAACCTCTCCGGCGGGCAACGGCAGCGAATCGCCATCGCCCGGGCACTGCTGACCGAGGCCCCGATCATCGTGCTTGACGAGCCGACCAGTTCGCTCGACCCGGAGCACGAACGGCTGATCGCCGGTACGCTGGAATCGCTGAAGGGGAAGCGAACCATCGTCGTGGTCAGCCATCGGTTGAACACCGTGAAGGGATGCGACCAGATTCTGGTGATGGAAGCCGGGCGGGTAATCGAGCGTGGCACCCACGAGGAACTGCTCCAGCGCGAGGGCGCCTACGCCCGCATGGCGGTATTGCAATTGGGCCGCGAGACCCCTACCCCGCCCCCGAGTCCACGGCGCCCGAAACCGCCGACGAGCTGCTTTGCGTCGGTTCCGGTTATTGATCCCAGGCCTGTAGCCGCGCTCCCCTGTAGCCGCATGGCTTTAGCCTGCGGCGACACGAACCGCAGGCTAAAGCCATGCGGCTACCGAATCACAACCGCAGGCTAAAGCCATGCGGCTATAATTGCAATGGCATGGTTCAAACAAGGGTGGCAGTTTTCGTGGGACAGGATTCCAATCCTGTCGGCGTTTCCAAGACAGGATTGGAATCCTGTCCCACGAAATCGCTACCCGGTTGCAATCGTTTTTGAACCATGCCATTGCAATGATCAAATGTTCACTATTTTGATCAACAAAGTCGAAGACCGCCCAGGGTGGTACGCGCGCGCGGTTGGCGCTGTTCGCGCCCTCTGGGTTTTCCAAGCACAGCACAGCGGCTTTTTTCAGACATCGAAATCGAAGGGCGCCAACCTCGCCACTCGTCAGTCGCGATGTTCCAGTTGGTCGAGGACATTTTCCGGTCGCACTTCCTCGGCCAGGCCCTTCAATTCCGGGTTGCGTGCCTCCTCGATTCCGAGCCGATCGGCGATTTCAGTCACCAATTTGACGACCCGCGTTATCTCATGCTCAGAGAGCAGGCTGATTTGCAAATCGAGATCGGCCCGCTGAGCCGCCATCGCCGCCATCCGGTTCTGAGTGATCAATACGAATGTCGAGAGAAATATGGCCTCGACGGACGCGAACATGGCCAACACGACATAGGTGGGATCGAACCGCAACCTGTCCGGCGACCACGGCAAATTGATCACGACCCAGACGCCAAAGATCGCCACGTGCAAATAAACGAACGGCATGCTTCCGGCGAAGCGGGCAATCGCGTCGGCCAGCCGGACCTGCCATTTTTTGGCCTCTTCCTCGAGCCGGCGCCGCTCCATCAAGGCCCGAACATTGCGATCAATGACTTGATCCGTGCGCGGCGCCGGATTCGGACGATTTGGATTCGACATGAGTCACATCTTCCCGACATGGATTTCCCGGCACGGGCAAATACTCGGTTCGATTGATGTAAAGCACCTTCGGGCCCCATTCCGTGACCGCCACATTGCTGACCGACGCCGGGCTCACCTCGAGGCGAAGAAACAGATCGATGGGCATGCCGAGGAAATGCATCAGCGCGGCCCGAATCACATCGCCATGACTGACGAGAGCGACACCGCGGTCCGGATGTTCTTCGCATAGCCGCTGCATCAAACCGACAATGCGCAGTTGCACTTCCAGCATCGATTCGCCGCCAGGCGGACGAGTACCGCTGCGGTACGCATTGAAGCGTCGCCAGCGCGGTTGCGTTTCGAGCCGATCCAGAGTTCCGCCGGTCCAATCGCCGAACTCAACTTCATTAAGCTCCTGGGCGATTTCAATCGTTCGGTTCAATCGCCGGGCCAGCGGTTCGGCGGTCTCCCGAGTGCGTTCCATTGGACTGCTACAAATCAGGTCGATTTTCTCTCGCGCCAGGCTTTCCGCCATGCTTGCTGCTTGCGTATGCCCTTCGGGCGTCAAATGGAAACCGGGGCTGCGGCCGACGATCGCCTTGCCGATGACTCCCGTTTCGCCATGCCGGATGAGAAAGAAGTTGGTCATCGCGGCCCCCGGATGATGCGAATCGTCCGCACTGCAGCGACGCGACTCCCACGCCGACGGTACAATTCGAGCTTTCGCAATTGGCCTTCGGGCACGGCGTCGCTCAGTCGCCCAGCCGTTTTCGGTAATAACAAAACCGGTCTCGCTTCCTGCACGATTGTCTGGCCCGTCGAGCCGTCCGGAAGCGGATGACTCAACAACCGAGATCCGTCGCGAAGCTGTTGAAGTTCGCAAACCTGCCAACGCTGCTGGTGGGCGCTGAGGTGCGCGAACACCGCCGCGATGGTGTTCTCAAACCCAGGTGCAAAAAGTGCGCCCCCGATATCGCTGATGCCGGATCCCAACAGCATCAGTTTCCGGTCCGGCATATCAACAAACAGCGGCACAATTCCGCTCAGTCGGCCCTCGCGACGAATCGCAAGCGTCCACAGTTCGCCCGTGCCAAAATGCCGCCACCAGGGAATGAGCCATTCCGGCGACTGAAATGGCGACGCATCGGGGCAGTCTCGCCAGACTTCGGCCCACTCGGCGTGCAGCCTCTCCAGCGCCGCAAGGCTGGTGACCTCATCAATTTCGATGGGCGGATTAACAGCGTTCACGCCAGCGTTCTTTCGGGGACCTTAGTTACCTGGTGGCGGGGCGCGGCGAAGCGAACCGCGAGCGATTGATAAAGCGAAAGGTACTCGGCGGTCATGCGTTCGAGCGAAAAGCGAACTCGGGCCGCCTCGCGACAACGATCCGGGTCGATCCGATCCACCTCGACAATGGCCTTCGCCATTTCATTCACGTCGTTGACGATAAATCCGGTGCGGCCATGCTCAATGATTTCCGGCAAGGCGCCGGCCGGGAAAGCAATCACCGGCGTTCCACATGCCAATGCCTCCATCGCCGCCAGGGAACTGGTTTCCGGCGCCAAGCTCGGCACCAGCAGACAATGGGCAGCAGATAGCAAGCACCGTTTTCGCTCACCGCCGATTGGTCCGATGAAGCGCCGCATGGCGTCGAGCCGCGGCCGGATTTCCTGCGCGAAATAGGCTTCGTGAGACGGGTAGCGATAGATGGCGCCTGCCAAATAAAGCGGAACGCCGGCCCGAGCGGCGGCATCCATCGCGAGATGGAAGCCCTTTTCGGGGCAGAGCCGACCCAGCGCGAGCGCGAACCGCCGCGGGAATTTTGGTCCTTGAGACGCCGGCAGCGGAACTCCATTGGCAATTTCCGGCAGCATCGCCTCGCAGGGCGGACACGATCGGCGCTGGGAAACCGAGACGCACTGGAGAAAGGTTCGCGGCCGCCTGATGCGAAAAACGTCCGCATCATACCACGATGGCGGAAGGTGCAGCGTCGCGAGCACCGGCGGCCCAAGCGGCGGCAAGTAGTTTAAGAAATCGACGCCGTGCATGTGAACGACATCAATCGGCAAGGTTTCCAAAGTATGCATGATCGCTTGCCGATGTCGGGCCTCCGCTTGCTTGCGCACTTCTTCGGACAGTTGCCCAGCGGTCGCCGGCGTTGCGATCAGCCTGCCAATCGCAAGCGAACCGGCACAGGCAATTACGATCGAGCGATGACCCGCGTGCATTAAGGCTTCGTCCAGGCGGCTCAGAATCTGTTCGGCGCCGCCAACGGCATCGGGACCAACCGGCGCTAGGGGATACGCCACGCTCAGGATCGTCAGACGCATGCCGGCACCTTGATTCCGAGCACAGCCAGCGCGTCGGCGGCCAATTCCCGCCAGCGCGGTCCGGTCATGCCCCAGTCAAATCGCTCATACCACAACTTCCCCGCGTGCGGCGGCTGAGTGAAATCGTAAAGCGGAGCGATCCGAAATCGTTCGACTTCGATGGGAAAGCAAGACAACGTGCATTCCTGAGTTCGAAAGCAGCCAAACACTCGCCGTTTGAATACTCGCTGGGTCTCGGTCAACAAACGCGTTTCCGGCGGAGATTCGGCACTCGGAACAAAGTCGCCGCCGCGGAACGACCCGTCAGCACCGTGGTACGAGGTCATTTCGACCAAGATCGGCGCGACCAATCCGTCGTCGAGCAGGCGGCAGGCATGACGAGCCGCGAACGCGGTCGCATCGTGATCGGGATGTCCGCCTTCGTATGGATGGGTCACCACGAATTCGGGCTGAAGCTGCCGAAAGACTTCGACCAACCGGCGCGTCAGATCGACCATGCGCCGCGACGTCTCCTGGTCGAAAAATCCCAGAGCGATGGCTTGTGATGGTTGAATATTCGCGAGCGCCAATGCGGATAACAGTTCGGCGCGTCTGGCCTTGGCGTATTGCTCACACGCGGTGAACCCGGCTGTTCGCGCATCGCGCGAATTGCGCGGAGCGCCGTCGGTCACATGCAGAAACATCGAGCGGCGGATGCAGGGCAAGTGCCCGCCGAGTCCGATCGCCTCGTCGTCGGGATGAGCCGTCAAGACAACTGCACCAAGCCCCAACCCGGAAGTCAGCCAGCGGAGCGCATCGGACATATCCGTTCCCTCACAATGCCGGCGCCGGACCGAGGATGGCCTGGCCATTGGGCGAATGCGATTGGTGAAGGGTGCGCCCGGGTGCGTAGCGGCGCACCATCCGGGCGCAAAAGTCGGCGAATTCCTCTGGGTTTCGAGGCGGGCTGGTGTGATGCGGGCGAATGCCGCGAGAATCGGGCGTGAAGCAAAATGTCACCGTCACATCGAAATCTTCCAACGCCGTCATCAGTCGATCGAACCAATCCTGCGCATGAGGGAAGAGACTCTCCGCCCAGCTAAGCCCCGTACGGAGATAGGTGACGCCAAGCCGTTTCATCCAACGCACCGCGTCATCCAGCCGGTGATCCATGAAATGAAACCACTGGCAAACGCCCATTTCCGGCGTGTAGCGGGGAAACAGATTCGCCGCTAACTTCGGCGTGCCGTCCTCGCGCAACAGGCCCATGTAAAAGTGGCGGTAATAGGCCGATCCTTCTGCCTCCCGATGCCGAGTCGTGGCCGGCCACGCTCGCGGCAAGTCGAAGAGACTGTACCAGTGCAATCGCGGGCACCGCCCGATCAGCAATTCCGCGCTTCGCTCCAGTCCGAAAACCTGCACTTCCTCGGCGCCGAACGTGGAAATCCCCACTTCCGAAACCCACAGCGGCAAATCGGTGACGGCGCGAATTTCCGCAAGCCGTTCCGGCCACTCGTGGATTTGCCAATGATTCCAATCGAGCGGAAAACCGTGCACCGCGACGACGTCGACGCAGTCCAACACGCCTTGCCGTTTCATGCGGCCGATAAATCGGCCGTCAATCGGCGAGATTCCGCCAAGCACGCGCGGCAAGCGCGGATTTTCCGCCCCGATCGCTTCCGACGCGAGTCGAATCATATCGCTGAACCCGAACCACTCCGGATCGATCTCGAAGTCCCAGTGGGACTTGTTGTTTGGTTCGTTCCAGAGCATCACGGCTTCAATCATGACTTTTCCTCAGGCGGGCCGGATATACCGCTCTTCCCGGCTCCACGTCGACATGACGGCAAACATAAACTTCTTTCTCGGGATGATCGACGATTTGGAACCCGGCGCTCCGCAGCATGGCCTCGGCGCAGGCGCGATTCGGAACCCACCAGTTGGTCGGGTCGTGGGCATATCGATTTTCGATGAAATGAAGCTTGGGAAAACCAGGCCTGTCGAAAACGCCGGCTTCGGCGAATGGGTAATCATCCTGCAACGGCTCGACCTCGCTACTGCCTCGCTGCATCGATTGGAAAACGAACAGGTCCCGGCAGACATGCTCGTGAAGCAGGTCCAACGCCAAGAGCGGATGCCGAAGGTGGTAAAGGACGCCCAGGAAGAGAACCAGGTCAAATTTTTCGCCCAACTCGGCGATGTCGTAAACCGAGAGCAGCCGGAAATCGATATCGACGCCATTGATCTCGGCGGCAAAGCGAGCCTGGGCGAGGTATTCCCGGTCGGAGTCGATGCCGACGACCCGGTCCGCGCCACGCCGTTTCATTTCGATGGAATAGAAGCCCGCGTTGCAGCCGACGTCGAGCACCGTGCGGCCGTGCAAATCGTCCGGCAGCGCCGGCGAATTGGTTCCATTTCTGACGCGGGTAATCGCCTAAGAAATGATCTGGCGCGGTTTGAATGCCGCGCAGGTCAAGGTTATGGAACCATTGTCCCAACTCGTGGACGCGCTCCGCGATCTGGGCCGGCGTAAAGTCGCGGGTTCTTGAATTCTGCCGAGTGTTCATGGCGCTCACGGGTTTCCTTCAATAAGTCAAAACCGGTTGAAAATGCGTGGCGCCGGCCGCCGGCGCGCCGCTGGGCCGAACGCTGAGCAATTTCATTGCCTCGCGGTACCCGTGCAAAGTACCGACGTCCACATAGGAGGCGCCGGCGCGCACGCCGCGCACCTCGCCGCCATTGGCGATGTAGGCGTTAAACAGAGTGCCTAAATACTCATCGCGCGGTTCGCGTTCTTTCCAAAGCGCGTGCAATTCGGCGAACACGACGCCAGGCATCTTGATCGCGCCCCAGATCCACGACGATCGGGCCCCGCGCGTTTTCACTTGAACTTCCTCGACGACGCCATTTTCATCGCCGACCACCGCATCGAACAATTCGGGTCGATCGACTGGGAATAGCAGCAGCGACAAAACGTCATCGGGCAAAGCACACAGCGCGTCTTCCGGAAACCAGACCGTATCCGGCAATCCGATCACGACCGATTCATCGGGGCCGATTAATGGCCGCGCGCGGAAGATCGCGTCGCAGAGTCCGGCCGCCGACGGTTGAACGACATACGCCGCGGACGCCGAGCCCACGCCGGCGCCGTAGTACTCGAGGATGTCGGACTTCCCGGGAGAAATTACGAAGCAGACTTTCGTCATGCCCGCCCGCAGCATTCGCTCGACGAGATACTCGCTCACGGCTCGCGGCCGCTCGACATTGCCGTCCAGGCGGCTGCCGACGGGAAGCAACTCTTTGGAAAAGGCCAGCGGCTGAATTCTGCTTCCCACGCCGGCTGCCGGAATGATTCCCCACATGCTCGAGCCCTCCGCCGGCAGCACGGTTGCCTGCCGCTTGAGGTTCAGTTGCACAATCGCGGTGTCCGTCAGGCTCCGGCCGAAACCGCACTTTCTTCGCGAAGCGCCGACCCCACGGCGTCCTCCAGATCTCGAGCCCGCCGATCGGACGTATGTTCCTCCAAGGTGCGCTCGCGCGCGCGCCGAGCAATCCGCCAAGCTCGCGGTCGCTCAGTTGCAGCGCCGCGATAGCCTCCTCGGTCGTATTCGCGACCAGAATCTCCTCGCCGGGCTGGAAGAATGATTCCAGCCCTTCCCACCAATCGCTCAAGATCGGCGCCACACACGCGGCCGCTTCGAACAATCGGCCGGACGGACAATAGCCCATTTGGGCCATCGCCTCACGCGTGACATTTAGCGTCAGTCGCGTGGAGCAAAAAAAGGCGGGGTGGTCCGAAGGAGGAACGTGGTAGACAAAGAAAATGTTGTTTGTCCATGGGAATTCGCGCGGATACTGTGCCCCTCCGATCAAGAACCGCAGATCCGGCAATCGCCGCGCCGGTTCGATAAACAGCCGTTCGAGTGCCTGCTGGCGATTCCTCGCATAGGTTCCGAGATAGGAAAAATCGGCGCGGTATTGCAACGTCGGCGGCGTTGGGCGATGAACGTCTGGATCCACATGGCCATACAGCGGCATGACATGGCGAGCGCCGAGCCGCTCCCGCAACTCCTTCAGGGCAACGCCGCCGGTGAAACTGAGCACCAAGTCAAAATCGGCCAAACCGCGCGGCCCGATGTAGGAGAGCGATTGGCCCTGTTTAAGATGGGCCAGTGTGATTGGGGTGTCGAGATCGTAAAACGTGCGCAGCTTCGCGGAAGACGCAAATACGGCGTCCGCGGCGGCAACGCCGTCCGGACAGTACGACGTCACCATCGCCACGTCCGCGTCGGCAAGATGGCATTCGGCCAGCGGCAATGCCTCGTCCCAATCCCGATAGAGGTGAAGCCCCATCCCGGAAATCTGCCAGAGATCGCGATGCTCGGCGTAGTAGGGAACATCGCGTTCAAAAAACTCGATCTGATGCCCTCGCCTGATCATGGACCGGCACAAACCACGCCATAGCGTCGCATGGCCATTGGCCCACGACGACGACATGGTCAATCCGAAAACAACAAGCTTCATCGTGGCACCGCCTTGCCGTTTGTCTGATGACGCCGCGGGCCCGTTTGGGAAACCGCGCCGTCGCGGATGAAGGCCTCGGTCCGCTTCCGAGCCGTGGCATCGGTATGCTGTCGTGGCGGAGATTTCATGAAGTAGCTGCACGGCCCCGCCAGGGCGCCGCCAACCCCGCGATCCAAAGCCAACTTCGCGCAGCGGACCGCGTCGATGACGACGCCGGCGGAATTGGGCGAGTCCCACACCTCAAGCTTGACTTCGCAATGGAGCGGGACATTGCCAAACGTGGTGCCTTCCATGCGGATGTAGCACCACTTGCGGTCCTCCAGCCAGGGCACATGATCGCTGGGGCCGACATGGATGTGACCGGGCGCCAATTGATAGTTCAGTTGGCTTGTGACCGCGTTGGTCTTCGAAACCTTTTTCGATTCCAGCCGTTCGCGATCGAGCATGTTGAGAAAATCGGTGTTGCCGCCAAAATTCAATTGGAACGTCCGGTCAAGTCGAACTCCCCGCTCGCGGAAAAGATTCGTCAGGACGCGATGGGTGATCGTGGCGCCGACCTGCGATTTGATGTCGTCGCCGATCAGCGGCAGCCCTTTAACCTCAAATCGTTTTCTCCAGTAGGCCCGCGAGGCGATGAAAACCGGAATGCAGTTGACCAGCGCCAGCCGGCCTCCAACACCTGTTCGACGTAGTGCTTGGTGGCGATTTCCGAACCGACTGGGAGGTAGTTGACGACGACATCCGTCCGAGTGTCGCGGAGGATGCCGACCATGTCGTCGGCGGGACCGTCGGCGTTCTTGATGACGTTTCGAAGTTGCGGGCCAAGTCCGTCGTGAAGCGTTCCCTGGTAAACCGGAACGCCCAGGCGTGGGACTTTCGCGAAGCGATAGGTGTTATTGGGCTCGGCAAAGATCGCCTCGGAGAGATCCTTCCCGACCTTGGCGGCGTTGACGTCGAAGGCCGCGGTGAACTCGACGTCCCCGACATGATAGCCGCCGAGATTGACGTGCATTAGCCCGGGCACGAACTCGTTCTCCTTGGCGTCCCGATAAAACTGAACGCCCTGGACGAGCGACGAAGCACAATTGCCGACGCCGATCATGGCGACGCGAACTTTTTTGTCGTTTGTCATGATGGAGTTGTCATCCCTTTCTCGCAGCGGTTTTTTGATTTCTCTCACTCACCGAAGCGAAGCCTTTGACATTGGCTCGTCCTCGAACCGCGCGGATGCACTCTTCAAGTTCCTCGGCACGGTGCGCCGCCGTGTGGCCGGCCAGAACAGTAGCTCGACCGCGCAGGCCGATCCGAATCCGCTCGTCGTCGGGCATCCCGCACAGGTATTCGAGCATGTGGTCCGCCGAGCGGGCGAGGAGGATTTCCTTTCCCGGCTCAAAAAATGTCTCCAACCCGTCCCAGTAGTCGCTGATGATCGGCGTGCCGCACGCTGCCGCCTCAAATAACCGCACGCTGGGCGAATAGCCGGCTCGAATCATGTCGGCGCGCGTGAGATTCAACGTAAAGCGTTGACTGTTGTAGAACCGCCTGTGTCGCGCCGGAGAAAGATGTTCGATGCGGCAAACGTTCTCCGGCCATTCGGTGCACTTTGGATACTGCGGGCCCGCGACGACAAAACGCCCCTTCCGCCAACGCTGCGCCGAATCGAGCAACAGTCGATTGAGCGGCCGCTGACGATCCGGACTGTAAGTGCCGAGGTAGCCGAGGTCCCAGCGAAGCGGGGACGACGCTGGATAGTACAGCGACGGGTCCACCGAGCAATACAAAGGTCGGGCGATCGGAGCGCCAAAGTGCGTCTCCAATCGCCGAAGAATCGGTCCGCCCGTGAACGACAGGTACAGCCGGTATCGGGGGATCAACTCGGGCGTCAAGTAATCCGCGCCGCCATTTGCCAATTTGGCCAAGGTGACGGGAGTATCAATGTCGTAAAACGCGGTCACTCCGCGAGCGGCCGATTGCACCCACTTGCCGACGTCCACGCCTTCCGGCACATACGAGCCGACCATGACGAAATCGGCGTCGCTGACCTGTGCGGCAAACCGCTTTTTCAAATCGCGACGGCTCGTGTAAAGTTCGGTGCGGCCGAATGGCGGCCGGCGCATGTCGCGATGCTTGGCGTACCAGGGCACGTCCCGCTCGAGGAACAGCACGTCGTGACCGCGGCGGGACAGTTCCCGGACGAGTGCACGGTAGGTGGTGGCATGTCCGTTGCCCCACGAAGAGGTGATCGACAGGCCGAGAATCACCATTTTGTAGCGTGGGCGTCTCACAACTTGCTTCTCCCGGCGGTAACAGTTCGACCATCGAGCAAACGCTCCACTTGGGCTGCTCGATGGGCATAGGTGTGTTCGGCAAGAACTCGCCGCCGCGCTGCTTGGCCTAGCGCTCGGGCGCGTTGCGGCGTCAATTCACGAAGTCGGTTGACGACCTCGCCTCCATTTCGGACCACCAGCACTTCCTCGTCCGGCTCGAGGAACTCCTCGATTCCATCCCAGGCGTCGGTCAGCAGGCAGGCGCCGCGCGCCCGCTGCTTCGAAGACGCGCGTCGCCGGGGAGAAGCCGTACCGGGCCATGCTTTCGCGACTGATATTCAGCACCGCTCGCGGCGTGACGTTGAAGGCGTTGTGATCGCGGGTGTACAAATGCCCGGTGTATTTCACGTTTTCGGGCATTGACTTGTCGGCCCAACCGCTCCCCGCCAGGAGAAATCGCTTGTCGTGAAGTTGCGAGGCGGGCTTTAGAAAGAATTCTTCCACTCGCTCTTCGCGATCCGGCAGCCGATTGCCGACAAAACCCAACTCGCCCTCGAAACGGGGTTCAGGCGGCACCGGATAGTGAGTGATCGGGTCCAGCGCGTTGTAAATTGGGACGCATTCGCTTGCCCCAAGGAGGCTATACGCCTGCACGACCGGGTCGCCGCCGCCGTATGTCAAAATGAAATCGTAATGGGGGACGAACGATCGAAATCGATCCGCCGGGTCGTTTTGAATCCGATCAAGCGTGGCGGGCGCATCGACATCCCAAAACACGGCAGTCGCCGCCGGTCGTTTGAATTCGAGAACCGCTTCCTCAAGCAACTGGTCGAACACGCCGACGCCGCTGGCCTTCACCACAACATCGGCAGCGCGAGCGTCGTCCAGAGCGAGCCATACACCCTCTTCGCCTTGGCCCGAGTAAACAACCACGTTGCACCAATTCGGGTTTGCGATGTCGCGGTGCTGTTGTCGTTCATAGGCGTCGGGTTCGTAAAAAGTGATGCGATGGCCACGATCGTGCAGCGCCCGAATCAAGCCGCGATAATAAGTCGCGGCCCCGTTCCAATAGGCCGAGACCAGGCTCGATCCAAAGAAAGCGATTCGCAAACCCGCCATTGCGTCCCATCCTCCGAAATTGCTTTCAACCAACTCGCCGCATTTCACTCTGATCGACAGGCTGAGCAAATCCGCAACAACTCGTCCACGCGATGCGCACAGGTATGTCGATTCAGAATCGTCTGCCGCCCATGCTCCGCAAGGGCTCGCGCACAGTCGCGATCGTTGAGCACGTTGCGGAGATGCCGCTTCATCTCATCCCCGTTTCGGGCCAGCAGAAAGTCTCGGCCCGGAGTAAACAATTGCTCCTGATCGTTCCATGCGCGCTGATCAGAGGAATTCCGCACGCCAACGCCTCAAATACTCGAATTGTCGGAATTCCCGGCAAGGCCTTGACGTAAGGCCCGCGCGGCACATGGACCGTCGCCTTAAAGCGAGCAAATGCCTCCGGCGCCTGATGATTTGGGAGCCAGCCGGCGTACTGAATATTCGCCTCGGCGAGCGCATTTCGCGCGTGCTCCGGATAGCGCACGCCATGTACACGAGCCTTCAAGCGAAGCTGCTTCACCGGTTCGAGCAGGAACTGGCGAAGTTCCGCGGTGCGCTCGCCGTCGCCCCAGTTGCCGACCCAGACCAGGTCGCCTTCGCAGGGTCGCCCCGGCAACGGTTTGAAGACGCGAGCGTCGGCCGCCTCATGCCACGTCCATGCCTGGCGCGTCCAGCGCTCGGCCAAGTAACGATCGCGAATGGCTTTGCCAAACGCGAGCACGCCGTCGTAGTATCGCAGGTCATATGTCGCCATCGACTCGCGGTTCGTGATCGAGCGATGGTGCGTGTCGTGGAAGAGCAGACCATAGGTCCGATGCAAGCGATGATGTTCACCGATCCGAGCGACCAAGGCCGGTTCGTTCCACTCATGAACCAGCACGAGATCGGCGGCGTCGAGCGCCGCATCGAGGTTCAATGATTCGAAATCATAGCGCACGCTGCAGAGGTCGGGGTACACTTCGCGGAATCGGGAAAGGGCCTCCTCCCCATGCTCGGCAACGAGATTGCGCACGCTCCAGGCATAGCGCGGTTCATAGACCACAACATCGTGCCCGCGGGCCACGAGTTCGGACGCAACGCCGCGCAGAAAATGCGCATTGCCGTGATTCCAATCCGACCGCAGCGAGTGATAAAACATCGCCACTTTCAGGGCGGGATTCGAACCCGCTGAATTTGTTGTTTCACACCTCTCATGTGATTCCACGAGAGTATTAGAGGATGGCTCGAACAGACTTAGCCCTCCTGACAGAATCCTGCGTCCCGTGAATCGGAATCAGCAGGCGATGAAACATGCACGAAATCACGAATCGGGGTACTGTTTTCGAGAAGGTCGCGATACACGAGCAAATAGCGGTCCGCCATCTTTTCGGTCGTGTATCGCGTCGCGCGTTTTCTGGCCTGATTCGCCAGCGCGGTGCGCCTGTCGTCATTGGTCATCAGATCGACCAGCGTCGCTTGCAAGCAGTCATCATCGTGGGGCGGCACATAGACGGCCGCGTTGCCCCAAACTTCCCGCAAGCTGGGGATGTCGCCCAGCACCAAGGCGCAACCCGAAAGCGCCGCCTCAAGCGCCGAAAGCCCAAATGGCTCGTAGCAGGCCGGCAATGCGTAGATCGATGCTCGACCAAACCAAGGCGCCAGTTGTTGCGATGTCAACCGACCGACACAAACGACATTGTCGAGCGCTGGCGACTCGCCATGGTCGGGATGCCGTCGATCTCCCGCCAGATAGACCGGCCAGGGTAATTGCGGCGCGACCCTCGCGAGTGCTCCAATGTTCTTTGCCTGGTCCCAGATGCGTCCGACGCTAAGCACCAATTTCTCTTTCCGGCGGGGAGTCAATAGTTCACGATCTCGGCCATTGGGAATCACGCCGGCAGGCGGAAGGGGCCCATAGTAGTGCTCCAATGCGTTCAACATTGCCCTCGAGGGCGCCGAACACGCGAGCCGCCGAGCGAATGCCCCGGCCCACTTCGTCGCGATACTGATCCCAGGCGCTGGGCGCTTCCATGCCGTGGACCGCCGCCCACCACGAGAGGACGCACGAGTGCCCAACAACCAAGTGCGGCGCTTGCCACGGCAACGCTCCATGAGCGTAGCCATTCAAGTGAACCAAGTCAGGCTCAAATTGCTCTTCAATTCGAAGCAGCCAATCGCCAGCGGCCGAAACATCATCCCAGGGGTCCGTCATCCACTCCAGTTTGAACGTGCTTTCGTGCAGCTCCAAATCCGGAATCCTTCCGGCCTCCTGTCTCTGCTCCCACGACACCGGCGATCCCATGGTTGCCAGCAACACGGCGACTCCGCGCCGGGCCAGCGCCCGGGCCAAGTCAATCGCATAAGTCCACACGCCACCCACCGTGTCGGCGGTCATGAGCACCCGCTCGGGACGACCACTGGAGGAACCCATTTCGGACGGCGCTCCTTTAACAATGCCCACAGAATTACTCCGGGCTGACCAGGGGCAATTCGAGTTCTCGGATCGATCGCGGCCGGTCATCTTGAATATCGCTGAATTCGGAATTCTGTCGCAGATAATGTTCGTGTGCCCGCTCCCAGGCGCCGTCGTCGGGCAAGCCCCAGAGTTTCGTGTAATCGGGCGACCCGGGGTAGGGAAACAGGGGCACCGGTTTATTGGCCCAGACGCCGTGATCTTTCAGGTGATTCCGCCACACATCAATCTCTTCGGGATCATCGGTGCCGGCATCGATCAGATTGGCTTGCACAAACGGCACCTTCTTCTTCGCGTAAATGAGACGAGCGCTGAGGTCAGCGGTCGAGAGCTTGCAATTCTTGTCGAGCAGATCGCGGCCCTGCGGTGTAATGCTTTCGACGCCCACCTCCATCGAGACACAGCCGGCGTCCCCCAGCAGGTCCAACATGTCGAAGCTCCACAGATCAATGCGCGTCTGCACGCCGAACATTGTGTTTCGCTTGACCAGCGATTCCAACAATTCCTTGTTGGGCAAAAAGATTTCGTCGATGAAGTAGACGTACTCGACTCCCTGCGCGCGAAATCGATCGAATTCATCGAGAACCGCGGCCAGCGGTCGTTTGCGGTACTTATTGCGAAAATTATCCTTGGCGCAAAACGAACAATGGTAGGGGCAACCGCGTGTTGTCTCCATTTCGGCGCCCGGCTCGGCGGGATCGCTGTCGAAGCGATGATGATGGTGTCGGTGGCGACCAATCGTGTCGTCCGGCCAATGCAAGGGCGGAAGAGCGCCTATATCGGCGGCGTGCGGTTCGCCCTGCACCCGGACATGCCCGTCCGAATCTCGATAGCAGATGGAACTCAGACTGTCCCAACGCGAACGCGGCGTGTCCGCCAGTCGCGGCAATACTTCCTCGCACTCGCCAAGCACCACGACATCCACGTCCAGTTTTCGCAGCGTGGCTCGCGGCGTCGTTGATGCATGGGGCCCGACCGCAATGAGCGTGCCGCCGGCCTCGTACACATCGCGCACCACTTCCTGTGGAACCCGCAGTTCGGGCGGAGCGCAGCGCCAAAACAAGTAACTCGGCGCGGTCGTCACGACAGTAAAGTCCGGCGCGAACCATTCAATTCGGCGACGGATTTCTTCCCGCGTCAGGCCGTCGAACTGAGCATCGATGATCGCGACTTCATGACCGGCCCGCTCAAGCAAGGCCCTGGAATAGCCGTACTCCAACGGCAAATGCGGCTCACGGCAACCGAAATAGATGCTGCCGGCAAAGTCCCACGGCGGGTTAATGAGCGCGAACCTCATCGGGCCCCCTTAGCGGTCATCAACCGCCGGCCGGCCCGCAATGGCCGTTGCGATAGCCATTCGTACAACCGCCCCACCCCCTCGCGTACATCGACTCGCGGCGCCCAGCCGGTCTCCGCGTGAAATCGGCGCGTGTCCGAGACATAGTACTTTTGATCGCCGGTGCGCCAGTCCTCGAAACGGGTCGTGGGCGCGACGCCGTGCAATTCGCGAATGAGGTCAAACAGCTCGATTAGGCTAATCGTGTTATCCGGTCCGCCGCCGATATTGAATGCACGTCCGGCGATTCGATCGATATGGGCTTGGGCGCGAACAAATGCCTCCGCCAAATCCTCGACGAACAACAAGTCGCGCACTTGCCGGCCGTCGCCGTAAACGGTGATGGGCATGTCTTTGAGGGTCCGGATTAGAAAATGCGCGACCCAGCCTTGATCTTCGGTGCCATGCTGATGCGGCCCGTAGATGCAACTCATGCGAAACACTACTGTTCGCAAGCCAAAGCTGCGGGCAAAATCAAGAACATACTGGTCCGCTGTCCCCTTTGAGCAGCCATACGGACTCTGGAAATCGAGGCGCATGTTTCAGAGATCCCAGCCTCTCGGATCGCGGCGTCGCTCGGTTCATACCGAGCCGTTTGACGGCGAATTCCAAACCGCAAAGCGCTCCATAGACTTTGTTCGTCGATGTGAAAACGAGCGGCGGAGGATTGCGAAGGGCGCGAAGCTCTTCCAACAGATTTAACGTACCGCGAGCATTGACGTCGAAGTCTTCAACCGGACCGGCAAGGCTGGTCGTCACCGCGACCTGTGCGGCGAAGTGAAATACTTGTCCCGCCGTTCGCACCGCCTCCCGCAAGGCGCTTCGGTCGCGTACATCGCCGCGAATCAACCGGAGCCGGTCGCCATATTGCTGCTTGAGCCAATGAAAGTTTCGCTTGACGCCGGTCCGCGAAAAATTGTCGAGAATCGTAACGGACAGGCCGTCATCGATCAGGCGGCTTGCCAGGTTGGTGCCGATAAAACCGGCTCCGCCGGTAATCAGCGCTCCAGCAGAACAGCGGTTGCCATTTGGCTTGTGAATCGCGCGGCCGTTTACGCTCATACCACCAACCCTCGTGCGGCCAATTCGTTTCGGGCCTGTAGGACGCGATCTTGCGCGATCTGCCCTTTCAGCCATTGGGCCAGATCACCGAGCCCTTCTTCGAGCGAAACCCGCGGTGCATAGCCCAATACTTGCCGGGCCCGAGTGATGTCGGCAAAGCAGTGCCGAATATCGCCGACGCGATACTTCCCCGTGATCTCCGGATGAATATCCTTCTTTCCGAGAACTCGGCAAAGTCGCGCGGCGATTTCGCAAACGGTGTACGACTGGCCGCTGCCAATATTGAAAACCTGCCCGTTTGCCTGGGATGTTTCCAGCGCCAGTCGGCAGGCCCGCGCCACGTCGGCCACATTGACGAAGTCGCGCTGCTGCAGCCCATCCTCGAAGATCAGCGGCGGATTGTCGTTCAAGAGTTGCGCGGCAAAAATGGCCAACACGCCGGTATACGGATTCGAAAGCGCCTGCCGCGGGCCGTAGACATTGAAAAACCGCAAGGCGGTTGTCGCGATACCAAACGCCTGGCCAATCAATAGGCACATGGCGCTCTTGGTCATACTTGCTCAGCGCGTAAATCGAAGCGAGCGACGGCGGTTTTGATTCCGGGGTCGGCATCGGCGTCAGCCGTTCGCCACGATCGTTGCTGACTTCCCACTCGCCATTCTTGAGCTGGTTCAGCCGACGATTCGCGGCCGAACAAATCGATCCATCGGATGATCGATAGAGACCCTCACCGTAGATACTCATGCTCGAGGCGACAATCAGCCGCTCAACCGGGTGCTTGCACAACGCCTCCAACAGTACGGCGGTGCCGCCATTATTGACCGCCGTGTAGCGGGCGACCTCGTACATGCTCTGTCCGACTCCCACCAGAGCGGCGAAGTGAAAAACTGCATCGACGCCCTCCAAGGCGCGGGCGACGTCGTCCTCGTCGCTAACGTCTCCGACGATCAAGTCGACATCGGGATTGAGATATTCTGGCGCGGTGCGGCGCGTGCGATGAACCTGAGACGCCAAAATATCGAGGGCACTGACCTCGTAACCATGTTCGAGCAGTTCGTCGGCCAGATGCGAACCAATGAAACCGGCCCCGCCGGTGATCAGAACGCGTTTGCGCATGCGTCGCCCTCTACCTCTTCGAGGAAACCGGGTGTGCGCTTGAAAGCGCATTGGAATTGCACCCGGTTTCGCCGGTGGATGTTGCCGATCAATCCAACGATGAATGTGGTCAGCACGACCACTTTGTTTGAGACCAATGGACCTAGCAGACAGTGTGCCAAGTTTGGTCAATCAATGCCGGACTTCAGCAGGAGTGAACTCGGCTAGGGGAAAAACACACCCACTTGCTGAAAAAACCACCTATCTTTTCGTGCGCCGGCGGCCGCTCCACCGATCACCGGTCGTTGTAAGTTGGCTCTCAAAACGAATCCACCTTCTCTGGTGTGAGTACCAGCATGCGCATGTTTCACTATGCCAATTCAGGGATTTGCGCAGACAATGTGCGCTTCCGCATCAAGCTCCCTTCGTTCGAATCGAATGGCCGTAGTTTCAAGACCCAGCAGCATAAGGCGTTTTGATTCCAAGAACCCCTTCGTCCGGCACGATCGGGGATCGGCGCCTTATTGTTTTGGGCTGTCGAACTGAAAGAAGTTGCTCGGATTACCAGCTCGTTGATGTTCTTGAAAAAGGAAGACAAGTTGCCGATTATCGAAAACACGAAACCACTCGTCCCACGACACGGTGTGCAGTTTTTTGACGCTGCCGGCTGGAAAATAAACCGAAGGCGCCGTGGCGGATCGGTGTCGCCGGCAGCTGCAGGCTTGCCGCCGCGTCTTCCGCCCAGTGCTTGATGACTTCGTGTTCGCGCGTTGCCAACGATTGTCCGGTGCGATCCTCGTGTTCGTCCGGTGAATGAATCCATTTCGCCCGAAGCGTCGTGCGAGAAAGATTGCTTTTGTGGCGGCGCAGGAAATCGGCCTCTTCGCGAGTTGTGTTCTTGGCAGTGATTTCCACGTTTTTCGTGCCTGTCTTTGTCGCCATGGGATGTCTCCTCAATTGCTCTCGCTAAAGCCAACCAAGAGAGTCGAATTGCAATTGAGATGCCACCCGCGCCGAGGCCAAACGCGACATCGAGCGTCCGATCCAGAGCCCCGACCGGTGTCGGCAGGTCATGCGCATGGTCGCGAACGATGTTGCGCCACTCAGGCGACTTGGCAGTCTCGGCACAGTGATTGCTCACCGGTCTCATGAAACCGCCGCCAAGTTTCGACAAGGAGTGGCAAAAATGGCACAATTAACTGATCTCAAGGTGGCGGTAATCGTAACCACCGGGTTCGAGGAATCCGAACTGGTCGAACCGGTCGACGCGCTTTAAAAAGCCGGCGCACACGTCGAGGTAATTTCCCCAAAACCTGGAACAGTTCAGGCATTTCGACACTTCGATAAGGGACGGACGGTCCCCGTCGATCGACTCCTCCATGATGCGCGGCCCAGCTGACTACGATGCTCTGCTCTTGCCGGGCGGGGCCCTGAATGCCGATGCTCTACGAATGCTCCCCGATGCGCAATCGTTTGTGCGGCATTTTCAGGAGGCCGATAAGCCAATGGCGATCATCTGTCATGGACCGTGGTTGCTCGTCTCCGCGGACTTGGTGCGTGGTCGGCGTTTGACCAGCTATCACACCATTCAAGACGACATCCGAAATGCCGGCGGCGAATGGGTCGACCAGGAAGTTGTCGAGGATCGCAATTGGGTCACCAGCCGGCAGCCCAGCGATATTCCCGCGTTTAACCAAGCAATGGTCAATCTGTTCGCCCACTGCGCCGGCTCACCGGTGAGCCGGCGACAATATTTCCGATTCAACAGAAGCAAACAATCATGACACACGGCATCGGCGGTCAGTCCCCGGCCAATGTCCACATGTACTTGAAAGGAATCGACTATCCCGCCGCCAGCGAAGACTGATCCAGAAAGCAAATGAAAACGGCGCCCCGGATGAGGTAATGGACATATTGAAGAATTTGCCCGGCGAGGAATTCGGCGGACCACAGGACGGGATGAAATCTTAACGCCAGATCAAATAAGGACGATTTGAACAATGCTGAATTCCAATCCCATCAAGATCGGATTGGAATTCGCTGTTCAGATACCGGCGTCCCGGAAATCCACGCACAGCGGAGAGGGGGGGATTCGTTCAACCCCCTCGACACAACTCCCGCTGGCACCTCATTCTAGGTCGCAATTGCCAATCTGGCAGCGACTTGCGACAATCTGGATCGTTCTGGTCATTTACGGTCATTTGGCGTTGATTGGCGTTCATCTTAGCACAATTTTAGCACAACGCGGTGCACCCAACACAGGTCCCGAAAGTGCAAACACGGCCCGACAATTGGTATCCCGACGTCGTCGGCGCGACGGTGTCGATTGCGCTCCGCCGGACATCGCCGCCAGCTACGCGCGGTTCAGTAGCGACCTGCAGGATGCGTCTAGTATCGTGCAGCAGCAGCATACCTGTCGTGAACTCGCCGAGCGAAACGGACATCGAATTCCAGCTGAACTGGAATTCGCTGACGAGGCGGTCTCCGGCACGCGCCGTGATCGAGAGGGTCTCAATGCCATGATGCAGGCGGCACGCGAGGGTCGGTTTTCAACGCTGTATTTTGATAGCCTGTCGCGGCTGGCCCGTGAGTTTGTGATCTCAATGCCGATGCTCAAGGAACTCGTTTACGTTCATCACATTCGGATAATCAGCGTTAGCGAGGGCGTTGATTCAAATTCAGCCAACTGGGAGTTGAATGCGATATTCCGATCGTGGATGCACCAGGAGTTTCTCAAGTCATTGAGGGCAGCCGTTCTCCGTGGTCAGGAGGATTTGGTTCGAAATAGTTTTTCAGTTGGCGATTGGTGTTTCGGATACGGTTCGGAGCCGGTTCCCGGGAGTGAAAGTGCCCGCCGCGGCCGCAACGCAAAAACACGGATGCAATACGTGATTGTCAAGGATCAAGCGGAATGGGTGAAGCGAGTTTTTAACTGGTTCGTGACTGACCGGCGGCCGTTGGACTGGATCGTGCGCGAATTGACAAATCGTAGCGTGCCGAAGGACCACCGGTCGACCACCCCAGGATGGCGGCATGACAACGTTAGAGCACTCCTCCGGAACACCAAATACATTGGCATTTGGCCGTGGGGTAAATTGACCAATGTTCGTGACCCAAATTCAGGCGTTCTCTGGCAGGAGGAACGTCCCCTTGAGGAGACACTCAAATGGGTTCGAGAACGACCTGATTTGCGGATCATCGACGATGAATTGTACTTCAAGGCCCAGGCCATTCTCGATGAAAACGCGGCCAAGACCGGCGCTGGTCCGACGCAGCGACGGGAAATTCCGAGGCTCGACGGTCGATTCGGCAAATCCGCGACATCTGCTGCAGGGCCTGGTGAAATGCGGTCATGAGGGATGCGGTGCGACGTTTCAGGTCAACGGTTCGAAGGGCAGGTACCTGGCCTGCCCAAACTACGTCCGTGGATTGTGCACCTGTCGGACACGGTTGCCGCGCAGGATCGCGGAGCAAATGATTCTTGAGGCGATCGGGCTGCGATTGTTGGCGGATACCGCCTGGAGGACTGCTGTAATCGACGCTACGGCGCGGCTTGGAAGCAGAGGCAAATTGATCGCCCCGACGAACGAAGGAATTTGTCGGATGCGCTTGCGAAGGTGCATCAGAGGATCGCTCACCTGATGGATGAGATCGAAAACGGGAATGGGTGGCGCGGAACTTCGTGAACGCTTGCGCAGCGACTCAATGAACAAAATGAACTGAATCGCAAACTGGCAGCGGTTCCTGAGTCGGGGGCGATTCCCAGTGAACCGCCAACCGACGAGTGGATTGTTTCAAGGCTCCGGGATCTGCATACCTGTTTGACTGGTGCCGGACCCCCAGCTGCTGTTGCACTTCGCAATCTCATCGGCACAGTAACAGTTACGGAATTATCCCGACCTCCGCGGAAGCGCAAAAGTCTTTCGGGTGAGTTCAAGCTAACGGCAGAATCTGCCATTCGGCAGTCGGGAATATCGACCGAAGGCTCTGGTTGTCATCACGAGGAATGCATTTCGCTGATTTTCAGTTCGCCACCGCCATGGACACTTCTGGCTGACAAGGTAAAGCAGTTGTTTGATTCTCGCCTGACATTTCGGGACATCGCGAAAGAATTGCAATGTCCCAAATCGTGGGTGACAAAGTCTCTCGCGTATTGGTATCGACAGCGCAGTTTGGAACCGCCCGATGGCCGTCAATGCCGGAAGCGACTGGTTTCTAATTCGCTGGCTGCACGGCTGGCCGATCAAGCAAAACGACTCTTCGATGAGGGCGTGCTGTTGCAGGAGATTGCTGAGCGACTCGAATGCAATCGAGATACGGTGACATCTGCGATTCGGCATTGGTTCGAGTCACATCAACGGCCGGTACCGGACGGCCGAACCCGACGAAAGGAGCTACCGAGAAAGGTTTCAGTCCGAATTCGCCCAACAGACGAGTCTGGCGACCAAACTGCGCTTATTGTCATGACCTTGGAGCGCAATGAAGGTTCGACGTTGGCAACTTTCGTTAATCGCAGTCCGTACTACGGGTCATCGGCCAGTTCGAGCCGCCGATGAGGGGGCAAGGCACTTCAATCGGTGTGTCGGACCGACGTGCGCATACCCAATTGAGATCGAGGTGACAACACAATCGGGTCTTGATCTTGCCAACGCTTCAGCTGTGCCCCTTCCGGAAATAGCTTCCGATTTTTGGCGTTAAACCAGTAGGGTAATTGCCTCCTCCCATGCGGCGGGTGTCAACCCGCCATCGGGAGGTTCACATGTCCAACGAATCGAATCATGTACCGCCTTTGTCCGTAGGAACCGACGCCGCCGGCGCGGTCGACCGCAGCCCTGAGGCGGCCATCCGCCCCGAGGGGGAGGCGGGCGGAGTGGAGCGAGGGCGTAGCCCGAGCGGAACGGAGCCCGCCTCCCCCTCGGGGACTCCTTTGAGCGCCTCACCAGGTTCCGGGTTTGTCCGACGTTCCATGGGAGAGGATCATGAGGCCACATCCGCCGATCAGGAGTTCTTCACTGGCGTGGGCCAAGGATTGGCCGGACCTCCGTCGGATGCGCCGTTGAGCGGCCGATCGCGTCGACGCGGCCGAAAGCTGACCAAGCCAGCGGAGTCCACACAGCCGCTCTCGCCCGAACAGCGGTTGTTGTTGTTGGACACCTGGCAACGCAGCGGCCTGCCGGCTGCGGATTTTGCCGACCTGGTCGGCGTTTCCAAACATTCGTTGTTCGCCTGGAAGAAACGCTTTGAGCAGGAAGGGCCGAGCGGCCTGATGGACCGGCCTAAGGGCGGCCCGGCCGGATCCCGCCTGCCGGAATTGACCAAACGCACCATTCTCATGCTTAAGCAAGCCAACCCGGCGTGGGGCTGCCAACGCATCAGCGACATGCTCGTACGCGGCCCGGCCTTGCCCGCCAGCCCCTCGGCCGTGGCGCGGGTGCTCCACGAGGCCGGCTATCAATTGGAGGAGGTGGCCAGCCGGCCGCATCCGGACCATGTCCGCCACTTCGAGCGGGCCAAACCCAATCAGTTGTGGCAAACCGACCTGTTTACGTTTATCCTCAAGCGGCAGAATCGGCGGGTTTATCTGGTGGCGTTCATGGACGACCACAGCCGCTTTATTGTCGGGTACGGCTTGCACGCCAGCCAGTCTTCGGCGCTGGTGCTGGAAGTGCTCCGCGCGGCGGTGACCGGATTCGGCACCCCCGAGGAGATCCTGACCGACAACGGCTCGCAATATGTGACGTGGCGGGGCAAACGCGCTTTTACCCGCGAGTTGGAGAAGCGCGGCATCAAGCAGATCGTGGCCCGGCCGCGTCGGCCGCAGACGCTTGGGAAGATCGAACGCTTCTGGGGCACGCTGTGGCGGGAGTGCCTCGAGAGCGCGGTGTTCGTGGACTTGGGCGACGCGCGGCAACGGATCGGCCACTTCATTGATTATCACAACTTCCAGCGGCCGCATCAGGGCATCGACGGCCTATCGCCGGCGGACCGCTTCTTCGGGGCGGCCTCGGAGGTGCGAAAAACCCTGCAAGCGCGGGTACAGGCGAATGCCTTGGAGTTGGCGCGTCAGGGCATGCCCAAGGCGCCGTTCTATCTCACCGGGCAGGCGGGCGGTCAGCCCTTCAGTGTGCATGCCGAAGGCGAGCGAGTGATTCTCACCGCGACCGATGGGCGAAAGGAGATCGATTTGATTCCGCCGCGATCCGGTGAGGCGGCTTCCGTCCCGGAGCCGGTCTGTCCGCAGGGCAGCGTGAGTTCGACCGGAGCGGGATTCGAAGAACCGCCGGAGCCGGGCGACTCGCCCTTGGATGCGGGCATCGAGGACCTGCACGAGTCTTTTGGGACCGAGCCAGGAGGTGAGTCATGACGCCAGCGACGACTCCTCCGCGCACGCCGCCCAAACGGACCACCGGCGGCGTGACCTTGGGACAGCACTCCAGCCGGGATGCGAAGCGGACCGCAGCGGCGATCCTGGAGGTGTTGGCCGGCCAGCGAACGCCGGCGCAGGCGGCCGAAGCGTTATCGATCTCGTTGCCGCGCTACCATCAATTGGAAGCCGGCGGGCTACGCGGCCTGTTGGCGGCTTGCGAGCCGAAGCCCAAAGGACGGCAGCCGAACTTGAGTGCGGATGTCGCGGCCTTGCAGAAGCACAACGAGCGGTTGCAGCGAGAACTGACGCGGCAACAATCGCTGGTGCGGCTGACGCAACGGGCGGCGGGGCTGGCCGCGCCGGCGCCTCCACCGGTCAAGGCCGCGGGCAAGAAAGCGCGGAAACGCAAGCCGGTGGTGCGGGCGTTGACGGTGGCTGAGCGGTTGCGCCAGGACGCGGAGATAGCGACGGTCACGCCGAGTGAAAACGGCGTGCCGGTCCAAGTGGAGTGAATTGGAACGGGCGAGCGAAGCAGGGGACCACTTCTTCGCTCGCCACTTCAGGAGGAAGCGAGCCATGCGTGGACGGTTGCCCTCGGGTCCGGAGTTCGTGATGAAACTGAGCGGTTCCGAATCGGCCCGGCAACGGGCCAAAGTGCTGTTGGAAACAGTGGCCGGGAGTTCCCGGGTGATCGAAGCCTGTGCCGCAGTTGAACATCTGTGAGCAACGCTTCGATCAAATCCGGATCGAAGCGTTCCAGGCCTTGGTCAATGCCCTGGAGCCGCAGCCGAGCGGCCGGCCGGCCAAGGTACTCTCGGCTGCGGAAATCGAAGTGCGGCATCTGCAGGAGCGGATTGCCGCGTTGGACGCGGAATTGAAAGCGGCGTTGATCCGGGCGGAATTGGCGGTGACGCTGCCGCACGCCGGCGAGGTCGAGTCAAAAAAAGCGCGGCGGTCGCCGACGTCATCTCGGCGACCGAGGTCGAGGAAACGGTCGTGAATCATCTGCAGGAATCCGGTGAACAGCCGGTCGAATCTCCGCCGCGTCGCGGCGAGGCGCACCAGCGCCGCGAACGAACCCAGGAGCAGGCCGCGCGCGGCCATGCGGTGAAAATCGGCATGCACCTATTCAGCCAGGGATTGAACCGGACCGAGACCGCCAACTTGTTGGACCTGTCGCCTCGCACGTTCCAGCAATGGCGGCATGACTTCGCCCAGCCGCCCCAGGCGCCGTGCCCGTTGGGCCGGCCGGTGCTTCGCTCCGACCGCGACCAGCGCAATGAGGTCATTCACCTCATCGATGAAGTCGGGCCGGCCATCGGCGTGCCGGCCTTGCGGGAAGCATTCCCCCACCTGCTCCGCGCGGAGTTGGACGATTTGTTGAAGCGCTATCGCCGGGTGTGGCGTAAGCGGAACCAGGAACCAATCCGCGTGCTCCATTGGCGCCTCGCCGGTCGGGTCTGGGCCATCGACTTCACCGGGCCGGGATTGCTGATCGAGGGCGGCTGTTCGTATCTGCTGGCGGTCCGGGACCTGGCCAGCGGCCAGCAATTGCTCTGGCAGCCCGGCGTCGAGGCCACCGCCGCGGTGGCGGTCGACGCGGTCACCTCCTTGTTCCGGGCCCACGGTGCGCCGCTGGTGCTCAAAAGCGATAACGGCTCGACCTTCACCGCTGAGGTGTTCCAAAAATTGGCCGAAGAATTTAACGTGGAATTGTTGTTCTCGCCGCCGGGGTTCCCGCGGTACAATGGGGCGATTGAAGCCGGCATCGGCTCGTTGAAAACTCGGACCCAGGCCAGCGCCGCCCGTCATGGGCATCCTGGCTTGTGGACCTGGGATGACATCGAAGCAGCGCGAATGGAGGCCAATGCCACGGCGCGGTCTCCGGCAAACGGCGCCGCGACACCGGAGCAAGTCTGGCAGGAGCGGCCGCCATTAACCTCGGAGGAACGCAACCACTTCCGAACGGAAGTGAACCGCCAGCGACAGGCGGTCGATGTCCAAGGAGGGCCATTAGCCAACCCGCAAACGGATCTGAGCGAACGGGCAAGGGATCGCCAAGCCATCCGCCGAGCTCTCGAAGAGCGAGGCTATCTCAGTTACACGAGGAGGCGAATTCCCCTACCGATTCGCAAGAAAAAATCGGCAATCATTCCATAGGGGGCACAGGACGGCACCACGACGACATATTCGTACGATGATACGAATCAGTTGACGAGCGATGGCACGCGGAACTACTCGTATGACGCGAATGGCAACCGGAACTCCACCGGGTACACGACCGGGACCGGGAACCAGACGACGAATGATGGAACCTGGACCTATACGTACGATAACGCCGGCAACCTGACCAAGAAGAGCAAAGGCGCCAGCCTGGAGACCTGGAACTACAGCTATGACCAGCACAATCACCTGGTCACGGTCGAGAAGCATGCCACCGATGGCGGCACGCTACAGTTGAAGGTGCAGTACAAGTACGATGCCCTGGGTAATCGCATCGAGCGGACGGAGGACAGCGATGGTAACGGGACCGTTGACGTGACCCAGCGCTTTGGTTACGATGGGGCAAATGTGTGGGCTGACCTGGATGGCAGCAATGGTTTGACCTATCGACGGCTGTTTGGCCCCGGGATTGACAGCCCGGTAGCGCGGATCACGGCGGCGGGCACGGTGGTCTGGTACTTGCTCGATTACCAGAACTCGGTGATTGGCATGGTCGATTCAACCGGAACGTCGCTGGGCTCAATCACCTATGATGGCTTCGGGAATATCCTGACCAACACCACCGGCGTGAATGGCGATCGGTATGGCTTCACTAGCCGCGAGTGGGATTCGTCCGTGAGCCTGCAATACAATCGCCGCCGATATTATGACCCGAACCTGAGTAAATGGACCAGCGCGGATCCGATGGGGTTTGATGCGGGTGATGCGAATTTGTATCGGTATGTCGGGAATGGGCCGACGAATGGAGTGGATCCGAGGGGGATGTCCTGGATATCAGACGCGTGGGACGAAGCCACGATGGTCGGGGAGTATGTCATCCATAATCCGCTGCACGCTGCTGGGAACTACTACTCAGGCTTGGGCCAAGGTGCGTACAATATATTTGTGAAACCAGTGGTGTATACGGGCGAGTTCATTTATGATGTCCCGAACGCCGCCTTTCGCCCAACCTACAAGCCATATAACCCATACTTCGATCAGTACCTGCATGGTCAAATGAGTTTTGGGGCGGCGTGGTTTCACATCACAGCCGACGCGGTTGCGACCGTGCTCATGATTGATGGTGCGGTTGGGGTGCTCAGGCCAGGCCCTAATCCCAATATCTTGAGCGGCCATGGGGATTTTTATACGCCCAATGGTACTTTCGTAGTACCAGAAGGTACTTCTGCAAGCGTGCACTGTGAACTCGGTGAAACGCTTCTTGACGAGACCGGCGGTTACTTGGATCAAGGGCTACTCCCGCCCGAGAATCTTTACCCTACCATGGAGGGAGCGCAGACTTATCTTCCGGGCAGCGACATGCCAAATCTCACGCTGAGCCCACCGGTCAATCCCGATCTGGTAATTATGGGGAACCCTACAACAGTGACAAACCCAACGCTAGTCTCGGAACTAGTGAAACCTAACATGGGCAATGTTTTGTGGGCTGCGTGTCAGTTTATTCATAAGTGACCGTTATCGAGATAACGACCTGTATTGCGAGACCAAAAGATGTATATCGAGGACTTAACCCCTTTCAAGGATGAATCAGGCCAATTGCTACCAAACTGTTTTGCAATAGGTTGGCTTAGCTTCGGACAGCAGTTTGCGACTGGAATCACAACTGAACAATTTCGGCAGCGTCTAAGAAGACTTTGCGAATTCCCGGTGCGAATCCGGCGTGGATTCCATACTTGCAATTTATGCCAACACACCGGTGCGGTCGGGACCGGCGAAGTGCACGTGCGCGGCCTGGATGATAGAATCTTTGTTGCCCCGGCTCTGATTTCGCACTACGTTGACGCTCACAGTTACCTGCCGCCGTCGCCGTTTGTCATTGCTGTCGAATCCACAACCGATGACGCGCAAACCGTTCCCCGATCTGAATTGTCGGATCGAATAATCGCTTTTGCCGATAATCCGACGTCGAAGAATCGAGCCAATTTCTGTCAGTTGTTTGTAGGGAGCCGGGTAGGCACGCGGATTTCGCAGCGTTCTGGGACTGTAGCCCCAGGCAACTACACCACTAAGGGTGAGCCTTGGTTTGCGATTCCAACGACAACATGGTTCGATGGTTCTTTGATGTTTGTCGTGCTGGCCGATGTCCCTCAGGTCGCGAAACAGGAGGCTGGTGTCAGATTTGCAGAGTATGATGCGAATAACATCATCGAGATGGCCGCTCAGAATAACGCCGGGATTGTCGTCCAAGCATCCTTACCTGGTCGTCATGCGTGGGTTGCGATTTCTCGCGATGACATTTCGCACCTACCAATCAGGAAGCCCAAGAAATGAGGTGCGCTTGTGATAAGTGCAGAGTCGACGGGGGAAATAGGGAAAATGGGGACACTCTTCGCAAGTTACCGCAGCGCAACCTGATTGTGCGAAATTGCTGCTTTTACCGTAGATGCCGGCGACAACCGCACCGTCTTCCAGGATTCCAAGGGCGGCACCGAGACCTTCGCCTTTGATGCCGCCAATAACCTGACCAGCGTCAAGTTCACCAATAGCTTGGCCACGGTGGGATTCGACTTCGCCTACGATGCTCGCAATTCCATCACCAAGCTGACCCGCTACGGCAGCATCAACAGCACCGCCACGGTGGGCTGGACCAGCTTCACCTATGATTCCCGAGGCCGGCTCAGCAACGAGCAGCATCGGGATTCGTCGAACACATCTTTGAATAACACGACGTTCACCTATGACAATTTCGACCGGCTAACCACGAAGAAGGTGGACGGCACCACGACCACCTATTCGTACGATGATACGAATCAGCTCACCAGCGACGGGACGCGCAACTACTCGTTCGACGCCAACGGCAACCGGAATTCCACGGGCTACACAACCGGGACCGGGAACCAGACGACGAATGATGGAACCTGGACCTACACGTACGACAATGAAGGCAACCTGACCAAGAAGAGCAAAGGCGCCAGTCTGGAAACCTGGAACTACAGTTACGACCAGCAGAATCATCTGGTCACGGTGGAGAAGCACGCGACCGATGGCGGCACGCTGCAGTTGAAGGTGCAGTACAAGTACGATGCCCTGGGGAATCGCATCGAGCGGACGGAGGACAGCGATGGTAACGGGACCGTTGACGTGACCCAGCGCTTCGGATACGATGGCGCGAATGTATGGGCCGACCTAGATGGCAGCAATGGGCTCACCTATCGGCGGCTGTTTGGCCCCAGCATTGATGACCCGGTGGCACGGATCACGGCCGCAGGGACAGTGGTTTGGTACTTGCTCGATTACCAGAACTCGGTGATTGGCATGGTCGATTCAACCGGATCATCGTTGGGCTCGATCAGCTATGACGGCTTCGGGAACGTTCTGACGAACACGACCGGTGTGAATGGCGATCGGTATGGCTTCACCAGCCGCGAGTGGGATTCATCGGTGAGCCTGCAGTACAACCGAGCCCGATATTACGATCCGAATTTGGGCAAGTGGACGAGCATGGACCCGATGGGATTCGATGGGGGTGATGCGAATTTCTACCGGTACGTCGGAAATTCCGTAACGAATGGAAAGGACCCTGCTGGGCTTCGTTGGTATTACAGTTGGGACGTCCGTTGGATGCCTTTCGGAGCTTCGCAATACGACATCGGACGATGGGAAAAACAAATCGGAATTGATAATGCAAACATAAGGCATTTTGCAACCGAAGTTTCCCTTGACCGAAGCGACTATCGAATTGCTGTGAACAGGTACATGAACTCAGTAATATGGAACGGTTTGAATAATGAGACCATATTCCCTGTTGGAACCGGCAATATCAGCACAGCATTGGAAAACCTTATCGCCGACGAGGATGACGTTTTGTACTTTCGGTTCGAAAACATAGACGTTAATCTAAACCTGTATCTCAACGCTACGAGTAACTCCGATGCGTCCGAGTTGGCGCTCAACGCGTATCTAAGAGACTATAGAGCCTACAATCGGGATTTGAGTTCCAAAGCATCGCAATTAGATCGGCTCGATGCTCTTGAGGGGGAGTTTTATACGGGTCAACTCTCTCGTGGAACCAAGGGGCTCGCAGCCAAATGCCGTGCCATCATGAACGATCGAAATGAAGAAGCCTGGGACGTCTATCTGACCACACAGTTTTGGTTGAACTATCAGCCACCGCCGCCAGCGTTCGGCAACCCTCTTGGCCAATAAGGCGTAGTCGCAGATTTGAGCCGGTCGAATCCGGTGGGAACGAGGTCGCCACGCAGCGACAGAGATGGCAGACACGACAATTGGAAGTCGCCCGTAAGGCGGAGCACTTACTCACTCGTCGACCTTGTCGGAATCAGTCATTGAAAATAGGCTGTTGGAACCGTTCCACGAGTTTCTGCCAAACTCACCAACCCCCCAACGGGGGCTGGGTGAGGAATGTCCGTAACAGCCCGCGGATTTCACGTTGGAGTCAATCATGAACGTAAGAATCTTCAGCTCAGCCCTGCTGCTAGTCGTCCCGCTCCCAGCAATCGCTGATGAAGGTGAAGAGCAGGCCTTGAAGACGATTCGAAGTCTATATGCACGAATTCAACGAGATGAGAGTAATCCGGCCAAACCGATCATCGCGGTCTCGTTGGGCGTTACCCGAGCGACCGACGCAGATGTGAAAAAACTTGCTCCCTTGAAGAGCCTGAGAAGGTTAGTTCTTTCGCGGTACAACACGGATGCGGTGTTGAAGGAACTTGTTGTCTTCAAGGACTTGTGCGAACTGTCGCTCAGCCGGACGAGAATAAGCGACGCCGGGATGAAAGATCTTGCTCGATTGAAAGCGCTGAAATCCTTGAGCCTCGCCTCAACCAACATTACCGATGCTGGATTGAAAAACCTGGCCGGTCTCAAACAATTAGAGGAATTGGTACTTGCCCGATCCAAGGTTACCGACTCGGGCGTGAAGGAACTGGCAGGCTACAAAAAACTCAGGAAACTGTCCCTTGCACAATTGAACGTGACCGATGGCAGCTTGAGCGTAATCGCGTCGTTCGAGAATCTTGAGGAACTCGATCTTTCAGATGCAAAGGTGACCGACAATGGATTGAAACACCTTGCCACATTGAAACATTTGACGAAGCTCGCACTTGGCGGGACGAGTGTGACAGATGCCGGCATACGGGAATTGGAGAAAATGCTCCCGAACTGCCTTGTTGACCGTTGATAGAGACTGTTTCAAGACTGGCTTCCCATATACAAATTGGTCGGCCGTGCGGCGGTGGAAAACCCCAGTCCAGGAATCTGCAAGCGGGGGTTTGCACAAATGGTGGCCTCTCGCGATACCTGACCGGGACAGCCAAAACGACTGAGCCAAGATTGTTATTATCCACCAGCGTGCATCAAAGTGTGTTTACACGCTGAAAACCGGTTCTACTGCACTTTCGATGAGGACCGCGGTTGTATGTGGCCGTTGAGTAATCGCCTACGTGCGCTCGGCTTGGAGAATAGCTATTCCCGCGGTTTCGGTCTGATGCGATTTCCGCGATCTTCGGGTTGGGACTTGGCTCAGGCGCCCTGTAGCAGTTTCGCCAGCTGCCCCGCCAGCGGAGCCGCCTGTATCGCGCAGTGGGGACAAATTGAGGTGGACTAAATGGCATGGTCTAATTCAATTGTCGGATTTAGAGAGGGCCATTCTGGTTCGGGACCAGTCGGTCGAGTTTCGGTGCGGAATTGCCAAAATGTTCAAATTGGCCCTCACATGCTTCGATGGCTCGATTACGCCTGGATGCCCGAAGAGAAGTTGGCCGAGCATGACCTCGCGGCGGTCAATTTGTCTTGTGCTGCTGATTTGCCTGGCGGCCAGCAATTCGATTTCGATGCTTGTCTTTCTCGGCTCGATGAAATGACCGACCACGTCCGCCAGTACACGGAAAGGTCGTTGCCCCAGTTTCGGCGAAAGCGGTGGGACTATGACAACTCCGAGGGATATTTCCGAACACTGTGCATGATCACAGCATTGCAACGCGATCTCGGCGTCCGATACAACCCCGCGAGAATTCCCGACGACGCGCGATTTGACGCCTCGGATTCGTTCATTCATGGAATTCTCGACGGCCCAGGCGGAACCTGTGCGACGCTGCCGGTTCTGTACGCGGCGATTGGACGGCGGCTCGGTTACCCGATCAAATTGGTTTGTGCCTTTGCGGGAGAGGCCAATCACCTTTTCGCGCGGTGGGAACAGCCCGACGATGAGCGGTTCAATATTGAAGCGACCGCCCAAGGCTTGAGTTGCCATTCCGACGACTACTATCGGACTGGTCGATATGCCACCACACCCGAGATCGAGAAAGCCGGCTGTTTTCTGCGATCGATGACGCCTCGGCAGGAACTGGCCCACTTCATGGTGAACCGCGCCTTCATTTTGCAGGAGAGCGGAAACATGCGGTTGGCCGTCGATGCATGGTGTTGGGCAGCCGCCTTGCACCCAGCGAATCAATGCATCATCACGTCGCTGAAAGCTCGACTCAATGATTGGCGACAACAACTCAACCAGCGGCAACCGCTACGGTTCCCACGAATCCTTCACAAGGTCGTCGAGCGCCGATACCCCGAATCGCTGCCCTTCGAATTGGAGCACGACGCAATTTGCCTGGAAGCGATTGAAAACATGCTGAACGAGCCGGAACTCGAACAGAAACTATGGGGACGGCTTCGGCGTGGGGAAGAATTCAATGTCTTTCCCACCAAAGCGCTCGTGGATTCGGCGCCAGACGTTTGCAATATCTCGTTTCAATTTACTTGAGGGCTGACCTGCACCAAGGAGCAAACCATGTACGACCCAAGCATTGGCCGTTGGTTGGAAGAAGATCCGCTCGGCTTCGAAGCGGGTGACGCGAACCTGTATCGGTATGTGGGGAATGGGCCCACTACTTCGGTTGATCCCGAAGGCTTGGACGAGAATAAAGTTGACAAAGTAGTGGCCAAAAATGGAGTTAACTATACCTCTGGTTTTGGTAAACCAATTTATGCAGAACAATCTCATTGGCCGGCTGAAATTAAACCAATAGACCCAATTTTTCAGCCGAATCCAGGACCTACCAGCTCAATCGCTCCACCCGGAACGGTAGTTCTTGAATTGGCAAATGGATCGCTCGTTTATTATCCAACTGGATCAGAGCCAGCATACCTACCGCCTGGATCGATACTTCATCGCCCTGGCAGGCCCGGGCATTTGGGTTCGGGTTTCGCCAGTGGCGCTCCTTCGTACCCAGAGCCAATACAAGGACCGAAGCCGAAGCCCACAGACAACAGCGATACCAAGCTTACAATTCCTCCTCCGAGAGACACTACACTCGGCCGTGGCCCTTGGGAGTTCCGAGGATGGTTACGAAGGTGACAAAAGGAAGTCAGTCAAAAGGTGAGCAATGCCGAAGATCGACTGGGGCGAGATCAAACCTGCAACGGTGGCGACAGTTTCGTGGGTCGTCGTGTTGTACATCGGAATGCTCGCCCTGTTTGCGATGGCCACTCAGTCGGGATTAGGACGTGACTTATATAGAATTCAAGTGCGGACCCGGGGCTTAATTTCCCCGCAACTCATTTATCCACTATTCGCGACTGCGGCAGTTTTGCCACTGCTATTTTTAGCTGGCGGTCTTAGGCCGCTGGACATCGGCTGGCGTATCGGAGATATATGTCCGGGAGGATTGATCTCAGTCGTGTTTTGGATTGAGATGCAGATCGCAACTGCGATAGTTTTGCTGCTTGCAGGCCACCGATTGGTCTGGAATAACGCCTGGAACGGCCACACGACGCCGATGGTCAGTGGCGTTCTTTCGCAGATGTTCGGAAATGCATTTATCGAAGAGTCGTTATTTCGCGGCTTTCTGATGCCGCAGCTTTACCTAAGGTTTACGCGACGTTGGAACCCGGCTGCTGCTTGGTGTTTGGCAATTACAGCGTCCCAATTTGTATTCGTTATCTCGCATATCCCGCGGCTGGCAATTCTTGACGGCATGGACGCGACGACGCTCGCCCGCGAACTCTCTTGGGTATTTCGGTTCGGTATCGCGTTATGCCTTGCCTACCTGATCACAAAGAATCTGTTCTTTTGCGTCTACCTTCATGCAGTCTGGAATTCGCCATTATCGCTAACAAGGCGCGGACTTCGAGGTTGTTGAACGAGCCTGGTGGTGGTCGGTGGGAGCGATTTTGGCAGCCTGGTGCATGGTACGACTAATTCGGCGGACGGACCGGGCTGATGCCGAGAGCAAAAACGCCATCGTTGCAACAGAATGCTCGATTCGGTCCGACTGACGACGAAAACCACCGTGATTGCGAGTGAAAGGAGAGCACTATGTACGACCCAAGCATTGGCCGTTGGTTGGAAGAAGACCCGTTGAGCTTCGAAGCGGGTGATGCGAATTTGTATCGATACACAACGAATTCCCCAACAAACGACACCGATCCATCTGGACTCAAGCACTGGTCCGGCAAAGGGGAATGGCCCAGATGGAACGAAATCGCGAAGCAGTACTTGCCGAAGTCATTTGTCAAGTATGGTGAAAGTTGGTTTCTCAGCCCAAAGGAGGTTAGCAGTTATGACCGGCTCACCTTTGGCGGGAAAGCGGTTGTGACCTATAAGCAAGAGACGGTGCTCGTCGGTGCCGTGAGCGCCGGCGGCGCCAGCGGCGCCGGCGGGGTCGGCCCTTTGGTGGGTTCGGTTGAAGTGCCGCTGCTCCCGGTGATCTGCGACGTCAAGGTCCGCGGCTTCGGTTGGCGATATTTCCCCAAAAAAGACGGGCACATATTCGATAACATCCAAGGCGAGCATGTGGCATTTCTCGTTCTGGAAGTCCAGTACAGCAAGCGCACACTTGCCGGGCATCCGTTGCCCGATTCTTGGGAGATGTATGGCTGGTCACTTCAACGAGGCGTCTTTCTTCGTGGCGTGACCAAGCCGAACGGCGGTGGTGAATCAACAGTCGCCCAATTTGGCGACAGCTTCTCAATTCCGCCAACACTCGCAGAATTCATCAGGAAATACATTGCCGGGACCACAGCCATTCGGGGAAACCAAAAATGACTTCCCTAATGGTCAGCGGGTAAACGCAGGAAACTTCGAGTGGGCAGGTGTAATTGGGGAGGCGAAAATGCATTCAATCATCCGGCTCACAAGGGCGCCGCACGGTGCAATCGCGGCATTCATTGCAAGGGTCGACCACTGTTTGTTCACCGGCATTATCGGCATTGCCAGCGTCGCAGCCGCCGCCGGTATAGAACCGGTCGCGCCATTAACAATCGAAGTCCGGCCGAATGATATCAACGTTGTGAAATGGGTGGCGAAAATCGGAAATGAAGGCGGCACTCCTGTAGTTTCGAATGACTGTGTCTTGGTTGGCACGGACAACGGTCAACCACGTTTGCAGAAAGAGACCATGAACGCTGGAGCAGTAATGTGCTTTGACCGGGGAACCGGCCAGTTCCGCTGGCAAATACTGCACGCACGTTTGCCCGCGTCAACGAGTGACATGCGCAATGCGCTCTTTACCGAACCCGCTATCAAGAATGGGCGAGTCTACTATCAAAACAACCGCGGTGAAGTCATCTGCGCGCCACTTGCTGGCGATATGCGGAGAAAATCCACCAAAGTGGTCTGGAAGCTCGATTTCATCAACCAACTCAAGGTTTTCAAACGCGATGCGATCGTAAATCCCGTGCCAAGTCCGTTAGTTGACGGTGATCGGGTCTATTGCGTAACCGGCAATGGCAGCATTCATGGCGATGAAAATGTACCCGAAATGCGGTCGTTTGTGCCCAATCCGGACGCGCCATCCTTCGTCGCAATGGATGCGAACACGGGTAATATGCTGTGGCAAAACTCCGCTCCGGGTAAGTCCATTTGTTATGGACAATGGGGATCTCCCGCCAAGCTGGTCGTCGGTAAGACCGACGCAATTCTGTTTCCAGGCGGGGACGGATTTCTATATGCTCTCGCTCCCGAAACAGGCCGAATCCTCGCCAAGGTCAACCTCAACGAACCGGGGACGAAAGCATGGAGCTACCACCAACGTGGCGACGTCGCATTCTGCAGTCAGCGACCACTCGTCAAGGACCACATGATCTATTTGGGTCTCGGGCAGGATCAGGACATGCCCGTCGGTAAGCGATTTCCGATCATATGCATCGATGGCAAAGAATTGCTTAACCGAAGTTCGCGGCAAAGGGTGATTCGGTGGGAGTATCGAAACGAGGAATTCGACGGCACGCTTGGTGCAATGGCTGTGGCGGAAAATCGAATCTATGCCATCAGCCGCACAGGATGCTTGCTGTGCATTGACCGGAAGTGGGGCCATCTGAATTGGATGGTAAGCTATGAGGGCTCGACTCGATTTCCTGGAATTGCAATTGATGGAGGACGGGTTTACGTTCCGACCGATGATTCGATTTGGGTCTATGACGATGCCGACGTACCTCGCGCCTTACTAAGATACAAGTTTGAGTATATGCCAATGGGGAAACCAGTGGTTGCCGACAACGAGCTTTTCGTTACGACCTCATCGTACCTTTGGTGTTTGCATCTGAAGAAATGAAGCGTTCTGCCACGGGTCGACGGTTTCAGTAAGCTCCACAGCCACCTGGGCAAAGTCTCGCAAGTACCCAAATGGCTCAAGGATTTGGATCGCAGGCTAGAGCAGCGGAAAATGAAAGACAAGAAGCGATAATCCGATCAGGGCGCAAAAGGAGGCTTTCGACTAGGTCGCCGTCCGGAATCGACAAGCCGCGACCATGACAGTTGCTGACGCTTCCCGGCACTTTCATGTGGGCCTGTTATCGTCCGGAGTGTAATGTCGATTGCAAAAGGCCCATGGTCGAAACGAGGAATTTGAGTCGGTTCCTGCGAAGTTCGAAAAACGGTGATTGCGAATGAAAGGAGAGCACCATGTACGACCCAAGCATTGGCCGCTGGTTGGAAGAAGATCCAATCGGCTTTGAAGCTAGTGATGCGAATTTGTATCGGTATGTTCAGAACGGCGTTACGAACGCGGTCGATCCGACCGGTCTAGCCGAGTTCGAGTTTAATGTACTTACTGGCACGTTTCCATGCGTATGGGGTTCCCCGGGTAATCACGCAAGTGGGTCGTACGTAAAGGAAAGCAATAGCATTTGGGTCCAGCAGTCGGTTTGGAATGATGGGAGCGGCTCGAATTGTTGCAACACCCCGTTACTCTGGAACTCATCGAACACAGAGGCCGGTACGACAACTGTGAAATTCCACCTTCCGAAACCGGGGGTGTACTTAGTCACCATCACTGCGGACGTTTTCTTGAGTTTCAAACCAACATCGGACACAAGAGGTGGAGTAAGGGTAACGATACAAGATGGCGCCACCACCATGCTGACCGCCGCTGCGAACAACAAAAAACGGACTGTTCGTAAAAGCTGTACTTGGGAGACCTATGTAGGGGGGGCTGGTGGCAGCATCGAACTGGCGCAGTATAAACCCGTACTAACGGTTCCCGCTGGCGTGACCGCAGCAGCCTATGCGAGGGTAGACATCAAGTGCAAAAGCAAGTACATTGGGGCCAGTAATCCACTTGGGCTGATCGGCGGCATTGCCAAGTAGCGGATTTGGATTGCTCGACGATCCAGACATCAATGTGAAATACTGAGGGATACAAAAGATATGCGTCGGCGGCGCGCGTTGCTGATTTTCCCGCTGTTGTTTCTTTTCATTGCGATTGCATTGCTCATTTATCGCTCGATGAGGAATGGAACCCGGGTCGTTCAAACGAGTTTTCCCGTCACGGCGCTAGCGTTCTCGCCAAATGGTAAGTTGTTGGCTTTGGGGCACGTAAATGGCAACATTAGCGTCTGGAATTCTTCTGATTGGAGTTTGGTAAGGAGAATGGAAGGACATAGGAACCCAGTCCGTGCAGTCAGCTTTTCTCCCGACTCGGCAAGGTTGGCGTCTGGTGCCAGCGACAGTGTCAAGATCTGGGATGTTGTCGATGGCAGGACTCACGCAGTTATTGACTGCGAGCCGATTGACTTGTTATCATTGACCTTTGTCAAGAATGGCGGGTTTCTGGTTCTTGAGCCCGCTGATGAACCAGTGCGGATCTGGGACCTAGCTTTGAACAAGGAAAATCGGAGACTTGAAGGCTGTGTCGGCGGGAACACTGCGGGAACGGCAATCTCGCCCGACGGGCAAGTACTCGCGCTGGCGACGTTTTCGCGAAGTGTGCCAACCCTGTGGGACATTTCGACAGGTAAGGAGTTGGGGGTCTTTGATGGCAACGGGTCAGACGCCAGTTTCTTGTGTGTCTCTTTTTCCCCGGATGGCGAACGCATCGCGACAGGAACTTGGCAGGGGCGTACTTTGGTGTGGGACGTCAAAACTCGAAAGGAGGTCTTGGTGATTGATCGCGCCCGATACCCGATTACTTCCGTCGCGTTTTCTCCTGTCAATCACATTCTTGCGGTCGCGGAGAGCGCTAAAGGTCAGTGGTTTACACCTGCGCCCAGAATAACGCTTTGGGATCGCGATAGCGGCCAAGAGCTGGGTAGTCGAACGAACTCTGCAGCCGGGTTTTCTGCCGTTGCGTTCTCGCCAGACGGACGGTCCTTGGTCGGTGCCAGCCGCGACGGCTCTCTGCTAATCTGGCAACTCAAATAGCTTGCAGAATTGTCACCGGTGGTCGCGGTAGGGACTGGGGTTGCCCCCAGGGCGAACGCATCAAATTCCACCCCAATTGTGGCGGGCGGTTCAAAACGATTCTGCAGCACTTTCGATGATTACACTCGTAAAATGAAGCAGCTCGGAACCAAGTACTATATTTGACAAGGCGATTCGGCTTACGTGATGTTGCAGATTTCTCTCGACTTCTTCGATAAAACATCACTCGCGCTTGAAGTGACGGTTCATTTGCAGACCGCCATGAACAAACTCGTGGCCGGACAAATTGTCCACGAGTTCATTTCGCCTTTCTGCCGCCCCCCAGTCGTTCAACTCGCCCGATCAACACCGACGCCTTCACGCCCACCGCATCCGCCAAGCGAAACAGCACGTCCAGCGTCGGTGATTTGCGATCGTGCTCCAGCAGGCTGATGTAACTGCGATCCAGCCCGGATCGAAAGGCCAATTCCTCCTGAGTCTGTCGTTCGCGGTAAGGAACTTTACCACTTTCGCGGTTTGGGCCGTGTCGCGGTAGGGTTGCCGCGAGGGCGAGATTTGCAACTTGATTGCGAGGCGTGAGAGCGCGGACGATGGGCGATGGGGTATGAGGGCTCAGCGTTTGGGGGCAGGTTTGGCTTTGGTCTGGTGGGCGCGATGGGCGCGGTAGCTTTTGCCGTTGATCTTCAAGATGATCGCTCCGTCGACGATGCGATCGAGGAACGCCATGGCCAGCGGTGGGTCGCCGAGGTAATCGCCCCAGGCGTCGAAGTCGATGTTGGTGATCAGGGCGGTGGAACGCTGCCGGCTGCGGGCGTCGATGATCTTGTAGAGCAGATTGGCGGCCTGCGGCGATTCGGCGCGTTCAATTCTTTCGAAGCCGAATTCATCGATTACCAATAAGTCGAAGCGCGCGTAGTAGCGCACGCGCTTGGGCAGGGTCTGGTCGGCCAGGGACTTGGTCAAGTCGATCAAGAGCGCGGCACTGGTGGTGTAGCGGACCGAGTAACCCAGGACACACGCGGATTCGGCAATCGCTTGCACGAGATACGATTTTCCAACCCCGGACTGCCCCACCAGAACCAGGTTGTCCTGGCGCTGAACAAACGCGCCGGTGGCCAGTTCTTCGATCTGGACGCGATCGATGGCGGACTTGTTGAAGTCCCAGTCGAACTCGCCGAGCGGCTTGCGTTCAACGAAGTGGGCCTCGCGGATGCGATGGGCGATCGAGCGTTCGCGGCGTTGGTTGGCTTGCTCGGCGACGAGCAGATGCAGGAACTGCTGGTGCGACAGTCCTTCGCGCTCGGCGCGAGCCAGGATGGCGTCGAACGCCGCGGCGGCCAGCGGCACCTTGAGGGCGGCGAAGTCGGCGAGGATGCGTTCACGCAGGTCGGTCGGCATCGTCGTGGGGTTCGTCGGCGGCGGGGTGGGTGGGCGTGGGGTCTTGCGGCGGGCCATGAGCGGTCGATTCCTCCACGAGGTTGCGGTATTCAGTAGTGGGTCGCGGGATCACCGGGTCGTCGCGCAGATGGTCGGGCAAATGCCGGCGCTCGCGATCGGCGAGGGCATCCAGAATACTCTGCGGCGTGGCTCGGGCCGCGAGGATGCGTTCGACGGCGTTGAGCGAATAGGCGCCGAAGCGAACGGCCCGTTCCAGGGCGGCGAGCAGATCGGCGCGGGCATAGGTGCTTTGCAGGGCCAGGATCTTGAACGCCTGCTGGTTGCTGTAACGCTGGTCGCGGATCAGGCCGTCGAGGAAGCGCCCGGCCAGCGGGCCGAGTTCGGCGAAGCGTTCGCGCAAAAGGGCCTGCTGCGCGCGGGGGTCGGCCACGGGCCGATGCGACTTCTGTTCGGAACGCTGGCCCGTCTGACCGCGTGGGAACAGTCGATGTCGGGCAATCTCCTCGACCTGGGGGCCGTAGGCGATCAACTCGCTCTCGCTGATGCGCACCGGCAGCGCCAGGCCGATGAGCCGCCAGGGGACCGAGTAGAAGTTCTGCCGGTAGGCGATGAAGCCTTCGACGTTGACGACGCGGTATTCGACGGCGGCGACCGCATAGGGTGTGGCCGGCAGCGGGATCAGGTGGGGCTGTTCCTCGGCGTGGCGATCAATGGGCCGTTGCTTCGTCTCGCGATGGCTGCGCACGTCGGCGACCTCGGCCAGCCAGCGGGCGGTGACTTCGTTGAGGTGTTCCAGCGAGTGGAAGGTTCGGCCGTTGAGCAGGTTCGTCTCGACGTAATGGAACTGTCGTTCGACCTTGCCCTTCAACTGAGCCGTCAACTGCGCGGTGGCAATCCGCCGGAGCGAACCGTCCGGGTAACTCACCCGTTTCATCCTCTCTTCGGCCACGCGTTCCGGCTCGTGGATTACCGGCGCAATTGGGGCGAGGACCGCGTCTACGTCACCGACAACTCGGGCGCAACCAGCTGGTTTCCTGCATCTTGGACTGACGTCGAACCCCTGGAGCCGTTCGTGGCGATGTCGGCGGGACGCGCCGCCTTTCACTTCCGGGACCTACTGGATTTGGCTGGCCTGATCGCGCGCTGCAACCGGCGCCGGTTCGCCGGAGGAAGCGCAAAGTGTAAAGACAATTATGCCTACTGTGTAAAGATAATTATGCCGATCGCTGCAAGTGCGGCCGGGGACAGTCGCAATGAATGATCGCGATATCCCTTCAATTGCCAAGCGATCTCGACGAAATCCCTCGACGATGCTAGAGACACAGTACATAATTACAATTACACACGATCCCACCTACCCACCACCGGGGCCGCGCCGATGACTCCGTCTCCGGAAGACCCGCCCAGCGCCGCCAAGCAGCTTGCCCTCAAACAGAGCGGCGCTCTCAATCCGCATCCACAAGACGTTCGGGACGACCTGTTCCAGAGCAACGAGTTCTTCGATGCCCGCGATCTGGTCCAGGTCAAGTACGAGATGCTGCGCCGCGTCCAGGTCGAGGGGCTCTCGATCGCTCGGGTCGCGGAACTGTT
>CAWFFC010000015.1:0-14331 GCA_963815035.1 uncultured Gemmataceae bacterium | reverse complement strand
CGCGAAGTCATTTTGCGCCGCACGCGCTTTGAATTGAAGAAGGCCGAGGAACGCGCCGAGTTGCTCGAAGGCTATCTCATCGCGCTGTCGAACCTCGACGAATTCATCGCCATCATCCGCAAGTCCAAGACGCGCGACGAAGCGCGGGTCAAGCTGCTCGCTTTCGAGTGGACGCAAGCGCAGGTCGAGAAATGGGGCATTTTGATCCGCAGCGAAGCGCGCTTGACAGGCGGGCCGCTACGCGCTGACCGAACGGCAGGTGGACGCGATTCTGGAATTGCGTTTGTATCAATTGACCGGCCTGGAAATTGACAAGGTTGACAAGCGAATACAAGGCGCTGCTCGAAGTCATCAAGGACTTGCTCGACATCCTCGCCAAGGAATCGCGCGTGATGGCGATCATCAAGGCCGAACTTCAGGCCATCAAGGAAAAGCACGCCACGCCGCGCAAGACCGAGATCGTGCCGGACGAAGGCGAGATCGCCATCGAAGATTTGATCGCGAACGAAGGCGTCATCATCACGCTCACGCACAACGGCCTCATCAAGCGCACGAACGTCAGCCAGTATCGCGCCCAACGGCGCGGCGGCAAGGGCGTCATCGGCATGACCACGCGCGAAGGCGAGACGCGCGGAGGACAAGGATTTCGTCGAGCATCTGTTCACCGCGAGCACGCACGATTATCTGATGTTCTTCACGAACACCGGCCGCGTGTATGTCGAGCGCGTGCATGAAATTCCCGACATGGGCCGCGCCGCCAAAGGCCGGAGCATCGCGAATCTGCTGGAATTGAAGGCCGGACGAAAAAATCGCCGCGCTCATCCGCATTTTGTCCAAGACCGACGAAACAAGGAAGACGTGACCTGGGAGCAATCCGGCGAACTGTTCTTTGCGACGCAGCAGGGCACGGTGAAGAAAACGTCGCTCAACGAATTTTCAACAAGTAATCACTTGGGAGGAATGAATGCGTGGTTTAACTACGATGGCAGGCGCTCTGTGCGTCGCTCTGTTGACCAGCACCTGGGTTTTCGCTCAGGTACCGCCCGATCCAGCCAATCCGAACGAAGCCATACCCGAAGCGTCGAACCCGCCGCCTTATGGTGAGGCGATCAACATCGAGACCGCCAAGAAGGCGGCGGCAGGCGCGATTGCGGAAGCAAAGAAGCGAAATTGGAATACAATGTGTGTCGCGGTAGTCGACACGCATGGTGAGCTTGTTTATTTCGAAAGGCAGGATAACTGCCAATTCGCGTCGATCTCAATCTCGCAGCATAAAGCGCGTACCGCAGCGCGCTATCGGCGCCCGACAGTCGTGTTCGAGCGGCTGCTTGGCAAGGGCGCCTTCTTCGCCTATCTGCCGACCCTCGACGATGTGATCGCCTCGCGCGGCGGCAATCCAATCGTCGTCGGCGGCAAGATCATTGGTGCTGTAGGCGCCAGCGGGGGCACCGGTTCGCAGGACGACGCGATCTCGCAGGCCGGAGCCGCGGCGCTCAAATAGCATCTACGTATTCTAAAGGCGTTCCGCCGGGATGAAACTTCCGGCGGATTTTTTACACCTTTCGCAGGCCCCGAATTAAATATTGTGAGAGAACAGCGACGGCCGGACAAACAGCGCGATTGGCCCTTAGCGCCGGATCGAATTGTTGTGGCCGCCCTCACGTTCAAGGGCCGGCCTCCGCTCGAAAGGTGAAATGTCATTCGGCTGTGGTTCGGCCACCGGAGGATTGGTCTCTGGCGTGACGTTGCGTCACCTTTTTGGGTCCGGCAGTCGGACGGTCGCTCTAGGCGGGTAGGGCCACTAAGCGAAGCGCTCAATAAAATGACACCCAGCGAAAGAGAGCAACTGCGGTCCCGCTTGCGCGAGCAACTGATAATAAGCTCGGACGGAAAGGTGGCCGCCAAGGGTTCGCCAACGCCGTGAAGGATCGCGCGCCAAGGTGCTGGACCAGAGGAGGGTGAAGGAGCTCAACACAATTCCCTGATCCGCTTGTAGTGAGTTAGGCCCATCCCCTGAGATGAAAATTCGTCGAGAACCTTACGACCCAATCGATGACCGATCTCGCCGAGCGTGGCCCGCTCGGCGTCCGTAAGCCGCAACTGCCCGTTCAACCGAGCCTTCATGATGCGATTTTCGGCCGTCAGATATTAATTTTGCGCCAACAACTCCTGATTCAACTGACCCGTGACGAAGGCCAGGATGCGCGCCCAATTCATTCGTCCTCCACAGACAGCCGAGCGGCTGTTGCTCGAAAAATTGTAGCCAGCACCACTTGGCGACGCCCGCGATCGCGGCGTGATTTGCGAATTCGCCATGGACACGCCAAGTTTTCGAAACTAGGCCTCAACTGCCGCCAAAATCTGACGTGTCGCAGACCGCGCCGCGTCTCGTTGGGAGTTGAAAATTTCGAGATAGCTCGGATTGAACCAAGCCTCTATCCCCGCCTTATAGGCCGGCCGGGCGAACAGGCGGTCGCGCCAATCGGAGACACGCGGGCGAGCATTGATCATGTCGTCAAGACCAAGATGTCCGAGACGCGCGGCATAGGCCGCGTAGGCCAGATCGGCGAGCGAGAAATGGTCTCCAACAAGCCAGCGACCGTCGCGCAACGTTTCATCTATATCGGCGAAAAGCTTGTCGAAGCGCAGGACCGCCGTGGTAAATTGTGGAGCCGCCGTACCGAGCTCAATCGCCGCCTTCGTCCGCTCCAACCTCGCCGGGTCCAAGTCGTCCAACCAGGCTTTCAGTTCTTGCGGGTGGCGCTTTAAGTGCTGAAATCGAAATGCAACGCAGGTACTCACCGTCCCGGTCGCCGCATGAACGCCGTCGTCGAGCTGCTTCATCCAGACCCGCATGCGCGCCCGGTCGTTGGCGTCGTCCGGCCGCATCGGCGTTTCGGGCCAGACATCTTCGATGTATTCGCAAATGACGTTGGATTCGATGACGGGCTTGCCGTTGTGGACGAGCGTGGGAACGACGCGGTTCGGATTGAGTTTGACGTAATCCGGCCGTTGCGAATCGCCAGCCCGTAAATTCAAATGGATGCCGCTCCAGAACAACTGCTTTTCGGTCAACAACATCCGAACTTTGCCGGAACAGACCGACATGTCGTTGTGATACAGTGTGATTTCACTCATGCCGCAAACCATTCCGTCATTCGGATCAGCCTCCCCCCCCCGCTTATTTCAACAGTTGCAAGGTATAGAGCGCCAATCCGGGAAACAGTACCAACAAGGCAAGCCGAACGATGTCGGCACAGAGAAACGGGACTATTCCACGATAGATCGTGCTCAGCGAAATTTCTTTTCGCATGCCGTGGACGACAAAGACATTGAGCCCGATCGGCGGCGTAATCATCGCGATTTCAACGATCGTGACGTTGATAATGCCCCACCACACTAGATCGTAACCGAAATGCCTTATCAGCGGAATCACGAACGGTAGCGTGACGACGATGGCCGCGACCTCGTCGAAAATTGCGCCGAGAATCAGATAGATGACCAGTAGCATCAATATGACGATAGGACCCGACAGATTCAGGGCCGCGACGCCTTCAATCATCCGTTCGGGTGCATGCGCGACCGACATGAAATAGGAGAATATCGACGCGCCGATGATCATCACATAGATCATCAACGTCGTGGCGCTCGCTTCGGCGAGAACCCTGAGGAACCCGCTCCAAGTCAACTTTCTGCGCCCGATCGCGAAGGTCAAGGCGATGGTCACACCGACCGCGGCCGCCTCGTTCACCGTGAATATGCCGCTATAGATGCCGCCCAAGACGCCGATCGCCAGAAAGAGCACACCCCAATTTGACTTGATGACGGCCCACCGCTCCGGCCAGGGCACTCGCGGTCCGGCCGGGCCGGAGTCGCGGGCCACATAATGCACATAGATCATCGTCGCGATCATGTAGAAAGACACCGCCATGATCGCCGGAACAATGGCCGCGATGAACAGGTCGACGATGAACTGTTCGGTAAGAATAGCGTAAATCACCATGATCGACGACGGCGGCACGATGATGCCTAGCGTGCCGCCGGAGGCGACCGCTCCGGCAGCCAGTGCAGGCGAATAGCCCCGTTGCAACATTTCCGGCAGCGCCACCCTCCCAAAGGTCGCGGTGGTCGCGATGGCTGAACCGCAAACGGCGCCAAACCCGCCGCAGCCGCCGATGGTGGCGAGCGCCAATCCGCCGCGGCGATGGCCAATAAAGGCGTAAGCCAGCTTGTATACGTCCGAAGCCAGCCCCGCCGCCGCGGCTAGACTGCCCATCAGCAAAAACATCGGGATCACGGCAAGATCGAGATTTGTGAAGACGCTGGCCGGCTCGCTCGCCAGCAATGACAGCGCAGGGTCGATACCGACGACGGCGGCAAAGCCGACCGCGCCGACCGCGCCCATGGCGATGCCGATCGGTACGTGCAGCGCCATCAGCACGAACATCGCGGCGAAACCGATGCCAGCCAAGACAAGTGGATCAGACATATTACGCTCTCTGGCAGCAGTCAGCGGATTGGAGCATGGTGTCAGGCTCGCGCTCGGCTAGACATCGTCGATCGACCGCGGCCCGAATGCGCGGGCAAAATCGAAAATGACGACAGTCAGTTGAACCGGAACGCTGAGCAGCAGAAACGCCGTCGCGACCCACCATCCAGGGGCTATCGGAAGCTTGAGTACCCAGGTGGTCTGACCGGAATTGGTGACCTCAACTGTATAAGGAATGAACCGCCATGCGACCAATGCAACAAAGGCCAGCGTGACGAGGCCGCCAAGACCATCGAGAAAGGCCTTGGCGCGCCATCCCAGCAAATTGCCGAGAAATTCGACCGTGATATTCTGACGCGACGCGAGATTGGCCGGCAGGCACGCCGCGATCACCACGGCCATAACAATGGCGCTGACGTCGTTGACGCCATAGATCGGTGCATCGAACAGCCAGCGCGACAGTACATCGAAGGTAGTCATCACGGCCAGCACCAGCAGGCCGAAAAAGCCAACCAGCGCCATTGCCTGGCTAACCCGCAACATGCGCTTCCAATATGGATGCTGCTCGCCCATGCCGGTCAACCAACCGCCGCGTTAGCCGTCGCTTGACGCGACGGCTGCAAACCCAGGATGGCGCGCGCTTCGTCGGGCGTCGCGACGCTTTTGCCGAGTTGCTCGACGATACGAACCGCCTGCTCGACCAGTGCTGCGTTAGTTGGCGCCGAAACGCCGCGCCGGAAATACAGATTGTCTTCCAGCCCGACGCGGACATGGCCGCCGAAAAGGACGGCCTGCGCCACCATCGGAAACTGCGCCGGTCCGATGCCGAAGGCAGCCCAGACTGCGCCGGGCGGCAACTGATCGCGCATCGCCAGCATGGTCTCCGAGGTCGCCGGCGCCCCCCAGGAGATGCCGAGACAAATCTGAAACAAAGGCGGCGCCACGATCAGGCCACGTTCGATGAGATGCTTGGCCAGTCTGATATGGCCAAGCTCGAATACTTCAAGCTCCGGCTTGGTCCCGTTGTCGCGGATAACTGCCGCCATGGCGCGCAAATCGGCCGGCGTGTTTACGAAGACATGTTCGCCGAAATTCATGCTGCCGACATCCAGGCTGCAAATATCGGGTTTGAGCGCTGTGACGTGGCTCACGCGTTTTTCCCAGGCCGTCAACGTCGATGCCGGATCGGGGATTAGCGGGTCGGCCGCGCTCGGCATGAAGCGTGCGCCTGTCCCGGTCGTCAGATTGATCAGGACTTCGCAGCCCGACTGCCGGATGCGGTCAAGCGCTTCCTCGTACAGCTCATAACGCATGCTAGGAGCCCCACTACCGGGCTCACGCACATGAATATGGACGATGGTTGCGCCGGCACGCGCCGCATGAATCGCCGAGACGGCGATTTCTTCCGGCGTGACCGGCACGGCGGAATTCTTGCCGGTCAAGGCCGCGCCACCGGTCAATGCGCAAGTCAGAATGACGGCTTGGTTCATGATGACTTTCCGGTTTCTCGGTGCTCGGCCCAACGGGATCGACGCGACAAGAGGCGCTCGGACGCGGCGACAAAATGTTCAGATACGCTCGGCTTCAATCGGGCTCTTCAGGACTCCGATCCCGGTTATTTCAACTTCGGCGACATCCCCTGGCTTCATGAACAAAGGCGGGTTGCGCTTGAAGCCGACACCGCCGGGCGTGCCAGTTACGATGACATCGCCGGAAACGAGTTCGCTCCAGGTTGACACGTATTCGATGATTTCCGGAATCGAGAAAATCAGAAGATCGAGCGACGAACTCTGCACGGTTTCGCCATTCAGCCGCGTCGCCAGTGTCAGCTTGGTAGGATCCGGAATCTCATCGGCAGTTACCAGCCAGGGACCAAAGGCGCCGGTGGCTGGGAAGTTCTTACCCGGCGTCCACTGCTGGGTGTGACGCTGCCAGTCACGCAGCGAGCCGTCGTTATAACAGGAATAGCCGGCGACGTAGTCGAGCGCCTTGTCGCGCGAGATGTAACGGCCGCGCTTGCCGATTACGAGGGCCAGTTCGCCTTCGTAGTCGAATTGCGACGACACCTTCGGACACAGCATTGGCTGCCCGTGGCCGATCTGGCTAGCGGCAAAGCGAATGAAAATCGCCGGCTTTTCGGACTCGCTACGCCCGGTTTCGGCGACATGCGAGCGGTAATTCAAGTCAACGCAAAAGATCTTGTCCGGATTGGGAATTACCGGCAAGAACATCAATTGGTCGAGCGGAATCTTCGCAGCATGATCTCGCAACTGCGAAAGCAATGCCGGGCCGGCTGCGATCAGCGCCTTCAAGTCGGGATATTGCGGACCGATCAATTTTCCGAGGTCAACCAGGCGTTCGCCAACGACGATCCCGTAGGTGGAACGTCCATTATGAATTGCGCTCATAAGCCGCATTCTGTTGGCCTCCTGCTGACCGCCAGGTGCTCACTTCTTTTTTCCAATTGCGAATTGTTATTGACTTTGCCCGCTCCTGCACAAAATGATCTAGCGTCTAGTTCACTAGGTGGACGGATTTCGGATGGCGTCATTTACGAGCGTCCGTTCGCTGGAGCGGGGGCTGAAAATCCTCGAGGCGCTCAACCGCTGCCACGGCACCAAGGCGCAGCAGCTCGCACGTATTGTCGAATTGCCTCGGCCGACGGTCTACCGCCTGCTCGAGACCATGGAAGGTCTCGGCTACATCACCCGCAGCAAGAGCGACGATTCATGGAACCTGACCGCGCAGGTCAAGTCGCTGAGCTCGGGATTTCACGACGACGTATGGGTGACGCGAGTCGCCGCCCCCATTCTGCATAATCTCGGACGTGAACTGCTGTGGCCGCTGGATCTGGTGACTTTCGAGAACGACGCCATGATCATTCGCGAATTGACCCATGCCGAAAGTCCATTTTCGATCGACCGCGGCATGGCCGGCGCACATTTGCCGATCTTGCAAACATCAGGCGGCCGCACCCATCTGGCGTTCAGCGCACCGGCAGAACGCGACACGATCCTGGAGCGGCTTCGGCGCACCGGCAAAGCGGAAGACGCCCCGGCGCATGACGTGCAGTTCATCGAACGCCTTCTGACTGAGATAAAGCAGAAGGGCTATGGCTTTCGCACCGACGGCTTCAATCCGCACACCGCCAGCATTTCGGTGCCCATTCTCGGTAACGACCGCGTGCTGGCCTGCATTACCGTGATCTGGATCGCGAGCGCCTTGAGCTTCGCGGAAGCGGTCGAACGCAACCTGCTCCCACTGAAACGCGCGACAAGTCAGATCGAAGCACAGCTGCGCAATCTCAAAACCGCCCCGACCTGTTGCGCTAGGCCGACAGCCTTTGCCGCGCCTGGCTGTGCAGAACCTGCCGGAAGCGTTCCGCGAAGGCCTGCTCCTGTGCCGGATCGAAAGCGCCGGCGACATAGCGGTCCGGCCGCACCATCAGAATCTGATCGCGGTGGGTGCGGATCGGCCGGACAAAGCCGTCGGCCGCGACCGCGGTCTTGATGCCCGCCGCGCCGGCAGCGGCGATATCGCCGGGCATGAGATGAACCCGGGATGGCGCCAGTTGCCGCCACAGCGGATGAGTTAGATTTGCCAAGACCGCCGCGCCGGGCTCGTCTTGCGTGATCAGCGCAAAGCCGCTGCCAAGCAAATCGTCCAGCTTGGCGATGGCGCCCGACGGCAGTTTTACCGCCGGCTGCGGCAACATCTGTCCGACCAGCGACGCTTCGTAGGGCTGGCGATCGAGATCGACGAAAATGCCGCCAGCGTAACGTGGCGTCGGCTTGAATTTCATTTGCAGGAAATAGTCCTGCGCGCCGGGGAACGACTCCAGCATTTTGAGCAGCATGGCGCGCAAGCCGGTCTGCTCGACGCCTTTCGGCATCACCAATTGACCCATCGCGACCGCCAACTGGATCATCGCCCAGGCCGGATCACGCCGCTCCTCGTCATAACTGTCCAGAATGGAATCGTCGGCCTGGCCCTTGGCCAGCAATCCGAGTTTCCAGGCAACATTGTGCGCGTCCCGCAAGCCGGCGTTCATGCCCTGCCCGGCGAAAGGCGGCGTCAGATGCGCCGCGTCGCCGAGCAACAACACGCGGCCAAGCCGCATGCGCGATGAGATCCGGGCATGGAAGGTATAAATCGCACGCCGGATGACGTCTTCCGCGCGGAACTCGCGATAAGGCGCCAATAAATTCGACAACGAAGCGTCCGTCAACATGTCGGCACCGGTTTCGCCGTCTTGCAGCATGAACTCGAATCGACGGCCGCCGCGCGGCGCCGGAACGCTCACAGCCGGACGAGCGGTGCTGCAAAAAAACCGCGAATAATTCACTTGGTCCGGATCGCTCTTGAGATCGAGTACGACCCAATCCTGCTCGTAAGTGCTGCCGACGAAATCGATGCGGAGCCATTGCCGAATTGAACTGCGCCCGCCGTCGCAGGCCAACAGCCAATCACAACGGAGGGTGTGCGGTCCGTCCGGCGTGTCACATTCGATCGTGACACCGGAGGGGTCCTGGCTAATGCCCGTTACCGTCCAGTTGAACCGCAATTCGGTAGACGGAAATCGGCCCATGCTTTCGACCAACGCCCGCTCCAACTCTGGCTGATACATGAAATGTCGCTTGGCAAAGCCATATAGTCTTGCGCCCGCGCCGACGGTGCCGAAGCATTTGCCTTCGTCATCGTAGTAGCGCGCGCCGTCACCCTCGATCGTGTGGCGCAGAAAATCATCCGCGGCACCGAATGCCTGCAACGTGCGTGCGCCTTCGTCGTCGAGCACAATAGCACGCGGGTGATCGACGGTTGTCGCGTTACGTTCGATCACGAGAGTCTTGAGGCTTTGCTGCCCGAGTAGATTTCCGACTGCGAGGCCGACCGGTCCGGCGCCGACAATGACGATAGGCACGCGTGTCACTTTGGTCATGAATCAGCCTTCAATCGGTGCATCAGAATTAAGTGAGCGAGTCGGACGCCGGCAAAACTCAACAACACTAGGCCGCCGCTCGCTATCGACAAGTTTCATGTGTCCATCCGGTGGACAGCATCCGTGTCAGGAGAGCCATTCGTGATAGCGGCGATACAGCGCCTTGGTATCCTCCGAGCCATGACACATGATCGGCGACGCCAGTTCTCGGCCGGCATTGACAAGTCGGTATGCTAGAAAGCGATAGGCTTCCGGAAAGGGTGAAGAGTTGGCTTCGGCCATCAAGCGATCGAAGGCCGGGCCCGGAGTGACCGGATCGAGCCGGTCCTTCTCGTAGATCGCCACCCGCTCACATATGCGCCATTGCCCGTCGCGCCGTTCCAAACGGTCGAGGAAACGGCCATAGGAGATATTGTCGACCTGGACGCCGGACAGCATTTGTCGGCCAAGGATCGAGACATTGGTCTCCCCAATAGCGCGATCGCCCGAAAGCGTCATGATCGGCCAGCCAATGAGATGCTTCGATGTCGACTTTGCCGCCAGCGCGGCCTGTTGGGACTTCGCGACGAAATCAACGAATGGACCGCTAAACCAGGTCACCGCAATCGTTCCTTCCGGATGGAAGGTGTTCAGCAATTCCGGCCAACGCCCCTGATCGCGATACAAAGCCCAACTTTGAATCAAATCCATGCACGCCAAACGCGCTGATAGTTCCATTGCATGCCCCTACTACCGCATCGAAACCCCATCGGGCCGCATACGAATGCATACGCCCGATGGGTCTCTATGCTCGTCTTTTATCGACTTGTCTTACTTCCCGGCTTCGATGGCAGCGACCTCGTCGGCAAAGGCCTTGTACATGCGCTCGCCGTCGGGATTGGACTTTTTCCATTCTTCAACCACCGGCGCGACCGCCTGACGCCAGGGCTTTTGCTGCTCGGCGTTCAGAATCGTAATCGTCCGCTTCTTGTCGGTCTTGGCCTTCTCGTAAACGGCGGCGTTGTTCTGATCGAACATCTTGCCGAAGATTTTGGCAAAAGCTTCGCCGGAGTTCTTGTCGATGGCCGCCTTCGCCGCCGGCGGCAGGCCGGCGTATTTCGCCTTGTTCATAATCACCATCAACGAGGTCGACCCCAACGGCAGTACGATCTGGTTCTTCGCCACGTCCAACACCCGGAATGTCTGCAACGCGTTCCACTCGTTCATAGTCCCGTCGACCACGCCGCGCGACAGGCTCTCCGCCAATTGCGGCCCAGTGATACCGCCGATCGGCACCGCACCTAGCGATTTGATGACATTGAGCGACACCGGGCCCGCGGCACGGAACTTGTGTCCTTTGATGTCGTCCAGTTTGGTCGCCGGAAAGGTAGTGTTGATAAAAACCGGATTGTTGCCGCAGACGCAGAGAAATTTGACATCGTCGAAGCCGCCGCCCTTCCACAGGCCATTTTCGAACATGCGGGTCGCCGCCAACGAACCCGCATAGGCAGTGTGAACGATAAATGGCAGTTCGACCACCGTCGCGGCATCGAAACGGCCCGGCGTATAGCCGGGTACAATCCAGGCGATGTCGGCGACGCCGTCCATCACCAGCTTAAGCTGGGCGGCGGGATCGCGTCCGAGCGTGCCGCCCGGAAACATCTCGATCTTCAGGGTCCCCTTCGATTCTTCGGTGACGCGCTTGGCCCAGGGCGTCAGGACCTTGCTGGTGATAAAGGCTTGCGGCGGCTCGAAGCTCGAAAACCGAAGTGTGATCGGGTCCGCCGATGCACCTGTCGCGGCGGCCGCTAATACAGCCAGGACCGTGGTAAAACTCAAACAACGATTGATCATGCGAATCCTCCCATTGTATTCGGCGGCGTCCGAGGCCGACCGATTTTGTAGCTGGCCCCCTCATGACGCCTCGGCATGGCAAGAGCAACGGCGCTGGAGATAATGTCCGCTGCGTGAACGCAAAGGAACGACCCGCCACATGTCCATCCAGCGGACGCCGTGCGCATGAAGATTGTGCGCGCGGCTTCGAGCCGCATGATGCGCTGCATATATGCGAATTGGCCGTCATCTGACGCGCAGAAATCGACTGACCGGGCGGCAAATACCTATCGTCCGCGCCAGCGACAACATCAGGGGAGGAAGCGATCTCATGGAAATTCAGGCACTCGGCTACGTCGGCCTCCCCACCAAGGCGATCGACGACTGGGCCGACTACGGCAGCAAATTTCTCGGCATGCAGCTTGTCGATCACCGCAAGAACTATCTGAACTTTCGGATGGACGACCGCCGCCAACGTCTGGTCGTCAGCGCCGACAGCGCCGATCGCGGCGGCTTTTTCGGCTGGGAAGTCGCCGACGCGTTCGCGCTTAACGGCTTGGTCACGCGAGTTGAAAAGGCCGGCGTCAAGGTCAAGCGCTTGCCGGCCGCCATTGCCGGTCAGCGTCACGTCAAGGAAGTGGTCGCCTTTCACGATCCGGTCGGCAACCGGCTCGAAATCTTCCACGGCGCCGAAATCGCCACCGATCCCTTCGTCCCCGGCCGCACCATTTCCGGCTTCCGCACTGGCCCGCTCGGCATGGGGCACGCCGTGCTGCACGTCGAAAAGCTCGACGCGGCGCTGGAATTCTACACCCAGGTGCTCGGGCTGCGCGTCAGCGACTTTTTCACCGTGCCCTACCGCGCTTACTTCTTCCACGTAAATCCGCGGCATCACAGCTTCGCGATGATCGAAACCGGCCGCAACGGCATCCATCATCTGATGATGGAACTGTTCATGCTCGACGACGTCGGCCAAGGTTACGATCTGGCACTGGGTGAAAAGGGCCGGATCGCGACCACGCTCGGCCGCCACATCAATGACCAGATGGTGTCTTTCTACGCGCGCACGCCGTCCGATTTTTTCATCGAATACGGCTGGGGCGGCCGCTCGATCGAGCCGGCAACCTGGCAACCGGAAGAGATTACCTATGGCGCTAGTCTTTGGGGCCACGACCGCGACTGGCTTGGCGTCGAACAACTGGCCGCAGCCCGCGCGCTGAAACTGCAGGCCGCGGTTGATGGACTGCGGGCACCAGTCAACGTGCTCGACGGCAATTATTCGGTCGCACCTGGCGCCTGCCCGTGGTGGGACAACATGCGCAAGGCCGGCTAAGGATACGGCGTTGCATTATACCATCGGCCATGCAGCCGGCCACTCCCCCATCGCGCCAGCGAGAATTCGATTTGATACCCAGCACGCACCGCGCCATCGTCCTTGACCACATGCATGGCGGCATCATTGCCGCGATCTATTCCAGATGCCAATCGCAGCGTAAATTACGAATTCGCCATTGACAGGGTCGGTGGTCGAGGCTGGGTCTCGTTACGCATCCGGCCATGAAAGTCGGCCTCGCAGCTGTCACGCGCACACAGTAATCATTGTCCATTGTCACAACTGGCGAGCACAAACCGAATCCAATTCCGCCCGGCAGATATCGCTGAAATCCCGAATGAGGTCGATTGACCCGCTGTGGAGCTATCGCCGAATCTTGGTGACGGACGGGGTCAGGCGGCAGCGGTTTGAGCTTGCGATCTGACGACCTCGATTCCGTCGTTGAACTTTACACCCATGATGATCTTGGGCAACTGATTATAACCTCGCAGGCGATTCCAACTATTCTCGGCTGACTGTGCGAGCTTGAATGTCATGGCAAGCGCCGTCTTGTTCGAGAGGCACCCTTTCGATCTTGTCGTTCGATGGCGAACAGTTGCGAAGGCGCTCTCGATCGGATTGCTCGTTCGCAAGTGCGCCCAGTGCTCGGCGGGGAAGTCGTAGAAGGCGAGCAGAACGTCGCGATCCTTGGTCAGGCATTCGACGGCCTTGTCGTACTTTGTGCCGTAGATTTCCGCGAAAGTATCGAAGGCAGCCTCGGCGTCGTTCCTGGTCTCGGCCATCCAGATGTTCTGGAGTGCCCGCTTGGCTTTGCCTTGCAAACTCTTCGGCAGCCGGTTGAGGACGTTGGCGGTCTTGTGCACCCAGCAGCGTTGCTCGCGCGTCTTGGGCCACACCTCGGGAAGCGCCTTCCAGAATCCGAGCGCACCGTCGGCGACCGCGAGTTCCGGCCCCATCGCAAGTCCACGTCGCTTGAGATCGAGCAGGAGTTCCTTCCACGACTGCGCACTCTCGCGCACACCGTCGATCAGGCCGACCAACTCCTTCTTGCCCTCCGGCGTCGCGCCGATGATCACGAGCAGGCACTGCGCATCATCCTCAAGGCGGGCCTGGACATGGATGCCGTCGACCCAGAAGTAGACGTATCGCTTGGTGGACAGATCGCGATCACACCAGCGGGCGTGCTCGTCGATCCAGGCCTCCTTCAGGCGGGCGATGGTCGAAGCGGACAGCCCGCCGGCGTCCTTGCCGAGCAAGGCAGCCAACGCCTCCTCGAAGTCGCCGGTGGAGATGCCCTTCAAGTAGAGGATCGGGATCAGCACTTCGAGGCTCTTCGTGCGCCTGGCGTAGGGCGGCAGAATGGTTGGGCTGAAGCGAATCCGTTCACCACCGACAGCCTCCCGGTCGCGCACGCGCGGCTGGCGCACGGCCACCGATCCGATGCCGGTCATGATCTCGCGCTCGGGCAGATGCCCGTGACGCACGACGCGCTGGTGGCCCGCCTTGGTCTTGAGATCGGCATATCGCTTCAGGAAGTCAGCGACTTCCATCTCGACGGCTTGCGTGAGCAGGGCATGCGCCCCGTTGCGCAAAATCTCGGTGAGCGAATCAGTGAAGGTCCCTGGCTGAGAGAGCTTGATGACGTTAGTGTCGGTCACGGCGTATCACTCCTTCGGTGGAGAAGTGGAGGCGTCGAACACCCCCACGATACGCCGCCTTACCCCTTCATGCCGTCACCAACTTCCGCGCATAGCTCCC
>CAWFFC010000014.1:0-214136 GCA_963815035.1 uncultured Gemmataceae bacterium | reverse complement strand
GCGAGCCCGAACATTCGAACAATCGAATATAGCCAATTACGCAGACTCGGTCAACTCGAAAGTGCGAGGACAAGGTACTCCATTTGATCCTCGAAGGGGAAACAGCCGTTTACGTGCCGCGTTCGCGCGGCGCCCGCGCGAACGCGACACGTAAACATCTTAATTCGTTGATGCCATCGACGATTTGCGCTACTTCCTCCTCGGCGCGGAATTCTTCGAGCGGCCCCAGACGGCGTCGACCTTATCGTTGAAGAGGTCGCCGATCAGCAGGTCGGTGAGGTGCCTCTTCAGATGCGGGTATTTGCGGACGAACCCGCCGAAGCTGAAGCCGTCGTAGTATTCGCACGACCAGCCGCCGCATGCGGTCCATGCCCCGGACGAAGCCGGCCTCCCACTTGCCGAGCTGGGCCGCCGAGGTGTCGCCCTTGGCTCAGGCCCTCGACGATGGCGTCGGCGGCCATCTGGCCCGACTTCGAGCGCCAGCAGCACGCCGGAGGAATAGAGCGGATCGAGGAAGCCGAACGCGTCGCCGACCAGCACCCAGCCGTCGCCGGCCGCCTGCTTCGAGCGGTAGGAATACTCCTTGGCTGCGCGGAAGTAGCCGGCGACGCGCTTGGCGCCTTTGCAAGCCGCGGCTTGCACGCCGGGGCAGCGTGTCGACTTCCTCGAAATAGATCGCTTCGTGGTCGTCGTGCCTCGCGTTCTTGAAAAGATATTCGTACGCCGCGACGACGCCGACGCTGACGATGTTGTCGTGCAGCGGGATGTACCAGAACCAGCCCTGCTTCCCTTGGCGTCTGGATGACGATCGTCGCCCCTTCGTCCCGGCCGGTGTCGCGGTAGGCGCCTTCCCAGTAGGTCCACAGCGCGCCCTTTTTCAGGACGCGGGTCCCATTCGCGCAGGCTCAGCCGGTCTCATGCAACATCGAGCTCTGGCCGCTGGCATCGACGACGACCTTGGCGCGGACTTCTGCTGCCGTGCCGTCCTCCTGGATCGCGCACGCCGACGGCCCGCGTCGCCCTCGAACAGCACCTCCAGCACGCGGGCGCCTTCGTGGACCTCGACGCCCTGCTCGCGGGCGTTGCGCAGCATCATCTGGTCGAACTCGCTGCGGACGACCTGCCAGGTCTGCGAGCATTCGTGCGGCTTGTGGTCGACGAAAGTAGAACGGCTCGGACAGCCTGCCGCTGCTGCGCTGACGAACTGCACGCTGTACTTCTTGACGAAATGGCTGCTGCTGCATCTTGTCGAGCATGTTGAGCCGCTCGAGCACCCAGTAGGTCTCGGGGATGAGCGATTCGCCGATGTGGAAGCGCGGGAAGTGCTCGCGTTCGAACAGGCGAACCTTGTAGCCCTGCTGGGCGATCAGCGTGGAGACGGTCGACCCGCCGGCCCGCCGCCGATGACGACGACATCCAGACCTTCGCTTGCCATTTATTTCTCCCGGGAACTCGCCAGACGGTAAGTGCCGGCTTATCCGAACCACGGCGGCATCTGTCCGGCCGGCGGCAGCTTGACGACGCTGACAGCTGCTGATTTGCGGATGCGCCTGCACTTCGGCGCAGGCCGCGTCTTCCGGCGGCAGGCTGTCGAGGTTCAGCACGGCGATGGCCTCGCCGCCGGGCTGCTGTCGGCCCACGGTCATCTGCGCGATGTTGACGCTGATGCTTGCCGAAAATCGTGCCGATGAAGCCGATCAGGCCCGGCACGTCGCGATGCGTGAACAGCAGCATCATGCCGTCGATGTACGCGTCGAGGTGGTACGGCCCAGCTGCACCAGGCGCAGGTATTGGTTGCCGAACAGCGTGCCGGCGGCGGTGTACGTTTCTTGTCGGTGACGACATCGGCGTGAATCAGCGTGCTGAAATCGCCCTTCTTCGGGTTGCTGCTTTCGACGATCTCGATGCCGCGCTCGGCGGCGAGCAGCTCGGCGTTGACGATGTTGACGTGCTGATCGAGCCGCGATTCGAGCAGGCCGGCGGCGAACGCGGCGGTGATCAGCTTGGTGCCGCGCCGGGCGACCTCGCCGCGATAAGTTAGCAACTGCCTTGCGAATCGCCCCCTGGCGCATTTGCGCCTGCAAGCAGTCCCAGCCGGCGAGCCAGATCGACGTAGAGCCGCACCTCGGCGAGTTCCGCCTTGTCCACGGCCGCCATGTTGACGGCGAATTGGACCACGCCCCGGGTCAAGCAATCGATCAACAGTTGGGCCGCTTCGCGTGGCCACGTTCTCCTGCGCCTCGATCGTCGAGGCGCCCAGGTGCGGCGTGAGCGACGACGTTCGGCAATTTCAACAGCGGATGATCGGCCGGCGGCGGTTCCTGCACGAAGACATCGAGCGCCGCGCCCGGCGAGATGGCCCGACTTGCAGCGCCTCGGCCAGGCGCTTCTCGTTGATGATGCCGCCGCGAGCCACGTTGAGCAACCGGCAGCCCTTTTTGAGCAGTTTGAAATTCCGTCGCGCCGATCATTGCCCGGGTCTCGTCCGTCAGCGGAGTGTGGACCGTGAGGAAATCGCAGCGCGGCAGCAGTTGGTCGAGATCTGCGACCGCGTTTCGATGCCGAGTTGCTTGGCGCGATCGGGGGACGAGGAACGGATCGAAGCCGACGACCTTCATGTCCAGCCCGGCGGCGCGGCGCGCGACCTCGCGGCCGATGCGGCCCAGGCCGATGACGCCGAGCGTCTTCCCGGCGAGTTGCGTGCCGACGAATTTGCCGCGTTCCCACTTGCCGGCTTGCAGACTCGCGTCGGCGGCGGGCGATGTGCCGGGCCAGCGCCATCAGCAGCGTGATGGTGTGCTCGGCGGTGCTGACGGTGTTGCCGCCCGGCGTGTTCATGACGACGATGCCCTTGCGCGTCGCCGCGGCCACATCGATGTTGTCGACGCCGACGCCGGCTCGGACGATCGCCCGCAGCTTGCCGGGATTTTCGAGCAACTCCGCGGTGATGCGCGTGCCGCTGCGAACGATTGCTCCATCCGCCGCCTGCAAGGCTTGCTGCAAATCCGAGCCAGAAAGTCCCGGCCGATTGTCGATTTCAATGCCGGCCTGTTTCAACAGATCCAACCCGGCCGCTTCGAGCTTGTCGCAAATCAGAACGCGAGGCATGGCGAATCCTTAAGTTGATTTCAACAGCGACTCGAATGAACACGGAGAGCGCGAATTGGCCCTTTTCCAACATTGCCAATCACGACCCATCCCAGAGTCCCGCCAGATCTCATGATCTGGTCCACTCTTATTTCCGCCTGCTCTTGATCCTCAGCGGTCGGAAATCGCCAGATCGGAAACCCGGCCGGCCATTGCGGCCGGATCAAGTGTTTCTCTAGTGCCAAAATCAAATCGTCGAATGCATTCGGCGGCATCGGATAGAAACCGTAAACTCGGTTTTCGCACCAATCGCCTTGCTGACGCTCGTCAAGCAACTGAAACCTGTGAACCGTCCTTAGGTCCCTCATCTGGAGTAGGCCAGCGACTGGCCCGTCGTACCATCCCAGTCCGAGGACTCGATGGATCGGCGACGGATCATTCAGGCCTTCGTGAAGATCAGCGGTCGCAGTCTGGTTGTTCATCTCTTCGGGCCGCTCATGCTTTTGTTCCCGCCGCAAACGACTGCTGGGCCGCGGCGACGCCGGCGCCGGGCGAAAACTTGTGGCCCATTTCCAATAGTGTCAGTTCCAGCGCGGAGAGACCGGCCATCACATCAAACTGATCCATATAGCCCATGTGGGCGAACCGCCAGATCTTGCCCTTGAGGTTGTCCTGACCGTTCGCCAGTTTGATTCCGTACTTCTTTTCCATCAGCGTCAGGGCCGCGCTGCCGTCCATGCCCGCGGGCACTTTGATCACCGTAAGCCCATCGGCGGGGTGATCGGCGAACAGTTCAAGGCCGAGCGCCAGGACAGCGGCTCTGGTGGCGGCGGCCATCTTCGCGTGCCGGGCCCAGGTGTTTTCGATGCCCTCGGCGCGGAGCTTCTTCAAACTGAGCCGCTGGGCCTTGAGCAGGGTGTGGGCCGGCGTGTAGGGCGTATCGCCATCTTTCGCCTTGTCGCGATACTTCTTCAGGTCGAAATAGAAAGTGCGGCCGGCGGTGTTCGCTTCGATTTTCTTCCAGGCTTTTTCGCTGACGGAAACGTAAGTAAGGCCGGGCGGCAACATGAGGGCTTTTTGCGAGCCGGTGACGTTCACGTCGATGTGCCAGGCGTCGGTGCGGCACTCCATCACGCCCAGGCCGCTAATGGTGTCGATGACGAGGATGGCGGGCGTCTTCGCGACAATTTCGCCAAAGGCCTCGATATCGTTGCGGACGCCCGTGGAGGTTTCACTAAAGGTGGCGAAAACCGCGGCGGCATCGGGATGATCGGCGACGACCTTTTCGAGCATCGCCGGCGGAACCGCCTGACCGTAGGGCACGCTGACGACCACCGACTCGATGCTAAACGCTTTGCATAGGCTCTTCCAGCGCTCGCTGAAGCGGCCGCAGGACAGGACGATCGCTTTCTGACCGGGCGCAACGCAATTTGAAACGGCCGCTTCCATGCCGCCGGTGCCCGACGCGGTCAACGCCAGCACGCTGCCATCAGTCTGGTAGATATATTTCATGTCCTCCAGAATCTCGATGAAGAGCTGGCGGAATTCATTGGTGCGGTGATACGGCACTGGCCTGGCCAGCTCGAGCAACGTCTCTTCGGGAACGGGAGTCGGGCCAGGCGTCATTAAGCGAAATTTCATCCTGTTTGTCCTCGAAGCAGGCGACAATCGTCACTGCAACGCAATCATTGTAAAGATTTGTGTCGTCGGAGACGGCCACGATCAAAACCAATCAACATTTTTCATTGCTCTTTCATGAAGGATGACAATACTGCGTGAATGGGAGGTTCGTCTTTTTTCGGGAGTCGTGCCATGTGCCATCGGCTTGCATTTCTCTTTGCTGTGGTTGCCGCACTGCCCACCGTCGGCGCAGAACCGGATCTGTCAAAAGCTCGCGTGGAAGGGATTGTAGTCGATGAGTCCGGCAAACCGGTCGCGGGCGCGGCACATTCTGGTTACGCGATGGAGACCGCCTGTTATTTCCGGCGACACGAACGCCGAAGGCAGATTTCGGTTGGTGTTCCCTCAAGGATCTGTGCATTATCAAACTCTCATCGCCTCGGCCGATGGCGGCAAGCGCCAAGGGCTGGTGGAGGTCGCCCACACCGCGAACGATCTCGTGACGAACGTTCGAATCATCCTCAAGCCGGCTCGGGCAATAACTGTACGCGTCGTAAACGAGTTGCAGGATCCGGTAATTGGCGCCAGCGTCGGCCTGTTCGAGCAACTCACGCCGTTTGTAATCGGCGACACGGATCGCCAGGGCTCGATTGACTTTCAGTACCCGGTGGACATGAAGCTGACGCAAATTGCGGCGTTGAAGCCGGGAGTTGGGTTTGATTACTTTGAGAACTATCGCTCGGCGCGCGGCTCGATTCCGTTGCCGCCGCCAAAGCAAGTGACACTGACGCTAAACGGGGCACGGAAAGTCAAAGTGCGGGCCGAGGACTCCGCGGGCAGGCCGCTTGCGAACATTGAATTCATCCCGTTGCAAATTCAGAAAAAGGGCCGGCTGTTTTACTGCAATCTGTCGGGCGCGGTCGGCTTGCGCGGCGCGCTGCGCCAAGAGCGACGCGAACGGCATCGCCACGTTCGATTGGTTGCCGTTCGACATGGTTGGCGGTACGACCTTGCTTTGCAGATCCGCACAATACCACGAGCCCAATTCCGCCTACTTCGACCCGGCTAATCCCGACAAGCAGTTGATGACTCGCCTGCTTCGATTCGCCACTCTAAGCGGAAAACTCGCCCTGCCGAATGGAAAACCGGCAGGTGGGATCCTCTTGCAGATCGAAGGTCGCGGCCAGACCAGCCATTATTTCCGGGGTGCCGTCCGCACCAATGCCGATGGAAATTGGTCACTGCCGGTCTATCCGAATCAGGTATATGTCGTCGCAGTCACCGACGCGAATTGGGCTGCGAAGAGCCGCACCAACATCGTCACCAAGGAAGATGAAACGATCAATGCGCTCGATTTCAATTTAGGGAAAGGAACACTGATTCATGGCCGTGTAACCCTGGGAAAGGACAAGAAACCCGCGGCGAACCAAACGATTACTTTGATCGAAAATCAGACGCTCGTTCGTTGGGCCACGACCGACAAGAATGGCGAGTATAGAATTCGCGTGGCCGATAGCGCATATGAGATTCGCTTCGAGCAAAAGCCCGAGGCGCTTGCGGTCAATGGTGTGTCGAGCATCGTTCGAAACTATCATCTCGACCGGCTGCAGCGCGGCGAACTCCGCGGCCTGGTGAAACTGGCCGACGGCAAGCCGGCAGCCAATGCCCACATTGCGGGCGAACCGGTGGGCGCACCCGGTCATGCCGGCATGGAAGGCTTGGCCGATTCCCAGGGCCATTACGTCATTGAGCGCTGGCGCGACAAGATGCGCCTCTATGCCCGCGACGAGAACGGCGTCCAGGCGGCGATCATCGCGATTGATGAGGATACGGAAAAAGCCGATCTGACGTTGGCGCCGGCCTCGAGCGCATTCGGTCAACTCATTTATAGCAACGGCTTTCCGGCGGCCGGACTCGGCATTGAGTGCACCATGTCCGTCAAGCGCGGCAAGGAAGCGCTGCAGGTGCCTCTCCACGCCATAACCGACGCTGCCGGACAGTTCCGCCTTGTAGGATTAGTCGATGGCAGCGTATGCGCAGTGATCGCCTATTCTCGCGATCAAGTTCAATCGATCAAAACATTCAAAGCGACGGCCGGGAACATCGAGAACCTGGGGACGGTGAAATTCGACAAGAAATGATTCGCCATTATCGGTCGCTTCGCCGGGGTCATGAATAATGAACCCGGCGACATGCCAAGCGAGAGTCACCGCGCCGCGATCAGTTCCGCGTCGGGTTGGGCGGGGCCGGGGTTGCCCTTCGGCAGTTTGACAACCAGGGTCGAGCAGGGGCCGTCGCGAAGGACCCGTTCCGCCACGCTGCCCATGAGCATGCGTTCGAGGCCGGTGCGGCCGTGAGTGCCCATGCAAATCAGGTCGATGCCGGCGTCGCGCGCGTAGCGAATAATTTCCGTGGCCGGGTCGCCTTCGAGAAACACGTGATTGACGGGGATATCCGGATTCGTCGGACGAATCGATTCGAGTTGTTCGCGCCAATACTGGCGATTCGCCTCTTTGCCCTGGCTATTTTCCGCGGCGCCGGGCGTAAACACGTAGACAATCGTCAGGCTCGCGTTATGAATTTCGGCTTGGGCCACCGCGTGGAAATAGGCCTGATTGGAATACGATGAAAAATCGGTCGGATACAGCACCTTCCGAATCTGAATCATGACCCGCCTCCCGCCAGGATGGCGCCGGCGGATCCACTCCTCCGGCGTCCAATTTCATGCTACTAAATCGGCTGCGCATCCGCAAACAGCGGCGGGTAAAATCCCCCGCATCACTTCGACATGCGTTTCAGCGAGGCCTGGGCCGCGAGCGTGAGTTTCGAGTCCCGAGCGCCGGCGGCCAGCGTCGCGACCAGTTGCCGCGCCTCCGGGCTGCCGATCCGCTCAAGGACCTCAACGGAGCGCAGGCTCCGCAATGTGTCCGCGCTCAGGCCGCCGCGCTCGATCTTTTTCAGGGCTCGCTCCGCGCGGCGCCTCGATTCCAGCGAGACTGGCTTGCGAATCGCCCGGAGCAATTGCGGCTCGGCCTCTTCGCCCAGTTTTTCCAGTTGAATGCTGGCGGCCTGACGAACTGCATATTGGACGTTGTTCGTGTCGTCGATGAGAGCCGAGATGCGCTCGATGTTCGAATTGCTCGCCGGCTGCAGTCGCTTGCGAAGCAGGTCCACGGACTGTTCGGGCAATGCGGCGAGTGCGCACATCGCCTCATAAGAACTCTTGGAGTCCGGTCGCGCCAGCGCCGTCCAGTAGGCCTCCAGTTGCCGATCCGGGCACGGCCCCGATTTGTGAGTCACGACCAAGCCGTTCAAGGACCATGTCCGCACGGTGTTGTCATTGCCGGCGGACACCAGGGTTTTTCCATCATGCGACAGAACGATTCCGTTCACGGTGCCCTTGTGGCCCTCGAACGCGGGAAGCTCGCGCGCGGCGCCGAGATCCCAGAAGCGAATAACTTTATCGTTGCCGCCGGTGATCAAGGTGCCGCCGTCGGGAGTAAAGGCGACCGCCTTGGACCCGCCGGCATGAGGGATTTGCCGGCGGCAGCGTCCGGTGGCAACCTCCCAGAGGAAAATCTTTTGGTCTTGCCAGCCGGTGGAGACGAGAATGCGGTTGTCGGGTGAGAAAGCTAACGCGCCGACCCCGCCGCCATGCTTGCCTTCGAGCAGGCGGCGCGGCTTGCCGGTCGCCATGTCCCAAATTCGCATCGCGCCGTCCGAACCGCCGGTGGCCAGCCAGCGGCCATCGGGCGACAACGCCATGCACCAGATGGGGCCGGGGTGGCCGAGGAACTGGCCGATTTCCTTGCCGTCGTTCGCGTTCCAGAACCGGATCGTGGCATCCTCGCCGACGGAGATGATCCGATCGCCGCCGGGCAGGAACTGCGCCATCCAGGCGATCTGGGCGTGTCCCTCGAGTTGGCGGATTTCCCGCCCCGTGTCCGCGTCCCACAAGCGAATGATGCGATCGAGTCCACAGCCGACGATCATTCGGCCATCGGGCGAGTAGGCGATGGACCAGCCGCCGGGCGATTTTTGCAGGGCGGGCAATTCGTGGCCGTCGATTGAATATTGATGGGCGCCGTGATTCTGGCCGCTGCAGACAAAGCGCCGGCCGTCCGGCGACAAATCAACCGCCAGTTGCGGCTCATCCAGTCGATGACAGTTCGAATCGCTCGATTTTGGCCGCGAGGGAGCGGCCTGCGCCAATGCAATGAGCGGGCAGAACAGCACCGCCAAGATTGGAACAAACATCCGAAGGACGACGGTTAACATGACAGTATCCTCAGCGGGCCGGCCGAGGACTCAGGGAGAGGGGAAAGACCAGTTGATACATCGCTGTCATGAGCCCGGGCCGTGCCCGGAATGTGACCTGTTCGAACCCTAGCACGAATTTCGGAACGTGGAAAGGCGAAGATTCGCGCACGAGCGCCAATCCCGCCGGCCGCATGCCTGAATTGCCCCTCTTCTCTGGCCCGCTCGACCAAACCGAAACATTAACGAGCACGAATGATGCCTTCGCCGGCGCTGGTTCCGGTCGAGCGCCGGCACGAAAGCCCATGGTGAGAGGGTTTGCAAATCCCGTACCTGAGTCAGCGTTTCCTGGCCGAAATGATTCCGCCGATCGCCGACGAACCGGCGACCCGCGCTTACAACAAGTTCAACCGACGCGACCAGGCCGGGCCAAACACCTGGGTTTTCGGCATGAATGAGATCGTTTCCGCATCGAACGTGAAGTTTCAAGCCGACATTCATCCCGTCCGGGAGGTGACGCTCACGGGGTCTGCCGATCTAGCGTACTGGAGGCAACGTTTGGAACGCGAGCAATTGACGCCCGCCGTGCTCAATGACAAGGCACAACTGCTGATCATCGCGGCGGAAATGAAGTTCAAGGGCATTCGGTTTCGGGAGCTTTCGTTCTCGGTCTTGGTCCGGAGCAATCAAGGGGACGGCGCTTTCTTGGTTCACGCTTTCAATACGGTGCGATTCTTCGCATTCGTCGAGCGAAGGTTTTTCTCGGCGCCCTACTTTCATGGCGACGTGCAACTGAGTGTCGCCGCGCCGCGCATGCCCGCGCAACCACCGCCGACGGCGGCATATTTCACATCGAAATGGCCGACCATGGGAACCGCGAGCCGGCGCACGTCGCGGACGCCGGCTGGGAAGGCCCGGTATTTCTGCCGGGCGCCGGCAATTCCGGTTGCAAGTATTTCATGGCCAAGATCTGGGGCCGCACGCGGTTTTACCCGTTTACAGCCGAGGACTCGATCGTGATCAAGCCCTCACCGCGTGCGCCGGTCCTTCATTCGCTGATCGAATCCGGATTCAAGGCGAGCGAATGGTCCGTTCGCGACGAGGCCCGGCATGCGAAATCGAAAACGATGACCCTGGCGAACGCGTAGCGCTGGCGTTCGCCGTTGCCAGCGAGTATCATCAATTCCATTCCCATCTAAAAATTCTCTGAAAGATTCCGAAGACTTGGCCGTAGTACCTTTCGAACGAGGCACCCATGGGATCGATGCCAAACACGCGGGCGAGCCTGTTGCTGCGTCTGCGTGATCCGGCGGACTCGGAGGCCTGGCGTCAGTTCGTGGAAATCTATGCTCCGGTAGTGTACGGCTTCGCTCGCCAGCGCGGTGCTCAGGATGCCGATGGCGCCGATTTGACCCAGGAAGTCTTGCACACCGTGGCCGCCACCGCGCGAAAGTTTGACTACGATCCGAAGCGGGGATCATTTCGCGGCTGGCTATTCACAGTCACGCGCAACAAGCTGCGCGACTGGCGGGAACGGCAACGGCGGGGTCAGGGGGTCGGCGGTACGACCGCCCACGCACTGCTCGACCAGCAGCCGTCGCGCGACGACGAAGAACTTTGGGACCAGGAATTTCGCCGCCGCGTTTTTGCCATCGCGGCCGAACGGGTGCGCCCGAATTCGAGCCAGGAACCTGGCAGGCGTTCTGGCAAACGGCCGTCGAGGGGAACAAAGGCGCGCGCGGTGGCCGAGAGCCTCGGAATCTCGATCGGGGCCGTTTACATTGCCAAGAGCCGCGTGCAAGCGTGTCTCAAAGATCGAGTGCGGGAACTTTCGGACGAAAAAAGTTTGGACTTCTGAATCAACAGACGAACGCCCCAGAAGGAGAAAACAATGAGCGACTCGACGCCATGCCCCGCGATCGCCGACTTGCGCGCTTTTCTCAATGGCGAACTTGCTCCGGATATTCAAGCGAAAATCGCGCATCACATCGATGGCTGCGCAAGCTGCCAGGACGGCCTCGAGCGCATGGCGGCGGGAAAGGACTCGTGGGCCGACGCCGCTCAACATCTGGCCCAATCCCCGGCCGATGCGGATCCGCTTTTGCAAGGCATCATGAATCGGCTGCAAGGAGAACCCATTCCCGCGACAACCGCCGAGTCGGCGCGACTTGAGCTTGGCAGTCTCGGATTCCTAGACCCACCGGAAAAGCCGGGGCAACTCGGGCGACTTGCCCACTACGACATCCTCGAAATGATTGGCCACGGCGGCATGGGAATCGTGCTGAAGGCGTATGACACAAAATTGCAGCGAATCTGTGCCATCAAGGTCATGATGCCCGAGTTGGCGGCACGCGGGACGGCGCGGCAGCGATTCATTCGCGAGGCTCGTGCCGCGGCCGCCGTCACGCATGAGCATGTCGTCACCATTCACGCGGTGGAAGAAGATCACTCGCCGCCCTACCTGGTGATGCAATACATCGGCGGCCGGTCGCTCCAGCAGCGCATCGACGAATGCGGCGCTTTCGAGGTGAAGGAGATTTTGCGCATTGGCATGCAGGCCGCCAGCGGCCTGGCCGCGGCCCACGCACAAGGACTGGTGCATCGCGACATCAAGCCCGCGAACATCCTGCTCGAAAACGGCGTCGAACGAGTCAAGATCACCGATTTTGGCTTGGCTCGAGCCGTCGATGACGCGCGAGTCACGCAATCGGGCGTCGTCACTGGCACGCCGCAATACATGGCGCCCGAACAGGCGCGCGGCGAGTCGGTCGATCACCGCGCCGATCTCTTCAGTCTGGGCGGCGTCATGTACGCCATGTGCACCGGCTACGCCCCATTTCGCGCCAGTTCGAGCATGGCGGTGCTGAAGAAGGTTTGCGATGATCGGCCACGGCCGATCCGCGATTTGAATCCGGAAATCCCGGAATGGTTGGTGGCGATCGTCGACAAGCTCATGGCCAAAGATGCAAACAATCGATTTCAAAGCGCTTCGGAATTGGCGAAGTTGCTCGGCGAGCATCTCGCGCATTTGCAGCAGCCGGCGGTGTTTCCGCGCCGGCGCGAATCGAAAAAACTCTGGAGGCATTGCCGGCGCCGCCGCCGCCGCGGCAAAGCTCATTAAGACTGCCGATCTATTTGATTCTGGCGCCGCTTGCGCTGGTGCCGATATTATTCCTCGCCTCGTTTCGCTTAATTGATATGAGGTCGACTTGGCCCATGCTCATCGCCGCGATTTCGCTGGGCGGCTTGTGTTTTTTGGTGGGCCTCATTCTCCTCGCCGTCCGGTTAGCGGCCAGGCGAAGCTCAGGAGGAGTCGCCATCGCCGTGGTGCTCGTGCTGCTGTTGATCGCGGGCCCGCTTGCGATCTTCTGTTTGCTCGGTGCATTGCTGTTCGGATGGACGACGTTGAGATCGTCTTCCGATTCGGGCCCGCTGGTCGAAATGAGCAGTTCGGGTCCCCAAGTTATGACGAACGATGACCCCATATTGGAAAAAAGGAACCGCGCCGCGGTCGATGCCAACAAACCTCGCGAAATCGGCAAGGCGATGCAACGGTTTGGGGAAGGCGAAAACGCGAGTTTGATCGACGGACTCAATTGGTTCCCCGAAGAATCGACCGCGTGCGCCTCGTACAGTTTTTCCGCCGCGCCGGTTGAATTGAGCGACGCCTTGTGGTCGTACCTGAAATCGCTCTCTCTTGCTCGCGTCGCCGCGAATCAACCGGCTAGCCCGATCGCCGAGATCGCCGATTCGATTGGCAATGGTTTGATCGCGCGGGTGTCGTACGCATTGGTTGAAGATCCCGCCGGGCAGCGAACCCGGCACTTCGTGCGTCTTTCGGGCTTATGGAATCGTGACCGAGTGATCCAGAATCTGACCGGGAAATTGAAAATGACTCGAACCGACCTGCCAACGGTTCAGGGGCAAAAAGTGACGATCGTTCGCCATGACGATTGTGCGATCGCGGTGATCGGCAGCACCGACCTAGCTTTGGCCAGATTCGACAAGAAGCCCGCCGGGTCCGATGGGCACGAGAGTGCCATTCGCGAACTCCTGGCGTGCAAGGAGTCGCGGCAGCGCAGCTTGCGCAACGGGCCGCTGGCGGTGGAAATCGCGCACACTCCAGGCAATTCGTTCATGCTGCTCAGTGGCGAACTCGGCAAGGAGACGCGCGAGCCGTTCGCCGCCACTCTGGCCGCATTGCCGCGCAAGATCACGATCGGCTTGGCGCCCGGACCCGGTTCGGGAACCTCTACCACGTGGCCACAATCAATTGAATCACCGGCAGGAACCGTCGCGTCATTTCGGGCGACGATGCGAAACAAGTCGGATGCGGAAACTCTCGCCAAGAGCACGCCGACTGGCCGAAGCAAGTGCACGAGTTTCTCGAGCGTTCGCTGAATGCGAGCGAAGCTAAACTCAGGGGCGGCACCGACGCGAAGAAAGCCGCGGCCGCATTGGATACAATCAAGCAGATCCGAAGCGGACCTCGGATCAAAGCGGAAGCCACGACAAATGGATTTGACGTGGAAGGCCGAATTCAAATTCCCGCGACGGTCCTGCCAGCCGCCAGTTTGCTTTTGAAATCAAAGGGCAACACTGAGGCGCCGTCACTGCCGATCGTGCCAGTTCAACTACTCAAGAAATTCGACCCGAAGATCGACAAGCCATTCCAGACCGAACTCGGGGACCGGTTCGTGACGGTCGAAGACAACGCTTGGCGCCTCGAAGCCAAGAAAGCAACGCCGGCGCCTCGCCCTGGAGAAGCCGTTCGCGTGCCGGTAATCCAGTTATTCGAACTGCCGAGGCAGCAGGTTCAGAACTCCACAATCGTTTTGCGCTTCTCGATGAAAACAGAGAAGGTGACAAACAACGTTTCCGTACGCCTCTCCGCCGGCGACGGCGGCACATTCCTGGAAAACGCCTACGGACCCATATCGGGAACAACGAACTGGAACAACTACGAAATCCGCTACACTTACAAAGGCACGTCGCCTGCAAGCGTATTCATCATGGTCGATATTACCGGGACGGGAACGATCTGGCTGAAGGACATCGAGTTGGTGAAGATCCCGGCGAAGCCTTAGCGGCGCTTCGCTCGCCGCTTGCGACGGCCGGCCTTGCGCAGCAGCCCGTCCGCCCAGCGTGCGTCCGCGCCTTCTAGCGGCGGCTCCGGGTCTCGCTCATAGTCAATTTCGCCCGCATAGTCGCCGTTTTCATAGCACTTTTCGATGAGCGGTTGCAGTTGAAGGATGGCGTCCCGGTCATCGGGTCGCAAGGGAATGCGAATGTTGGGCAGCGACTCCCGCAATGAGATCCGATATACTTCGATATCATCGGTGGCTGCGCGTCTCACCCAGGCCTGGTACGGCGTGTGAAAGGCGACCGGCAGCGCGTTCACATGAAACGGGTAAGGCCGCGGACCCGAACGCAGCAGATCGATCTCCGCCAGATTCACTCGGCCCGCACGAAGTTCTTCGCGCTTGTCTAAGTACTCGGCCCGTCCCGGACCAGCGAGCTTGTTGGTCGGGCTCAGCACCTCGATGACGGTCACCACCTTGTTCCCGGAAGCAATGTCGCGGATTTCGATGAATCGTTTGGTGACGGGTTCGTCAGCGGGGATTACGAACGGCTCGGCGACCGCCACGCCGTCAGCGGCGCTCGGCCGTCGCTTTCGCGGACGATCCAAGTCCTCAATGACGCGGACGTCCGGAATGCGGGTCCGCGCTTTTTCGTCCGGAGTTTCCACCGAGACGCGCTCTTCGACCCGGGCTCGCAACTCGCGCGGCAGCGACCGTTGAAGGGCGTCGCTTGCATATACGATAACGCGAGTGTGAACATCGCCCCAGTGGGCTTCGAGATATGGGTCCATGCCAGGAAACGGGCTGGGCATCGGCAAGCTCCGCGACCAAGATTGATGTGACTTATTGTACCGCGCGGAGAAGATGCCCGCGATGCAACAAAAAAACCCCGCCGGCCTGGCAGACCGGCGGGGTTCTATCTTTGACTCGATGGTGCGGCCATGCGTGAATGCGGACATGATTACCCTTGTTGGACAAGCCAACGCGGGCAAACATCTAAGAGATCCTTAGAAAGGAGGTGATCCAACCGCAGGTTCCCCTACGGCTACCTTGTTACGACTTAGTCCCAATCACCGAAGCCTAGCGTCGGCACCTCTGTGGTGTGGCGACTTCGGCTATCCCCGCTTCCATGGCTTGACGGGCGGTGTGTACAAGGCTCAGGAACACATTCACCGCGGTGTTGCTGACCCGCGATTACTAGCGATTCCAACTTCACGAAGGCGAGTTGCAGCCTTCGATCTGAACTGGGGCGTGTTTTTTGGGATTTGCTCCCCCTCGCGGGTTTGCTTCCCTTTGTGCACGCCATTGTAGCACGTGTGCAGCCCTGGGCATAAAGGCCATGAGGACTTGACGTCATCCCCACCTTCCTCCGGTTTGACACCGGCAGTCTCTCTAGAGTCCCCGGCATGACCCGCTGGCAACTAAAGACAAGGGTTTCGCTCGTTATGGGACTTAACCCGACATCTCACGACACGAGCTGACGACAGCCATGCAGCACCTGTACTAGGTTCCGGACTGGATACCGTTCGGTCCACGTTTCCGCGTCCTACTTCCTACCGCTTTCGCACATGTCAAGCCCAGGATAAGGTTCTTCGCGTAGCCTCGAATTGAGCCACATGCTCCACCGCTTGTGTGAGCCCCCGTCAATTCCTTTGAGTTTCAGCCTTGCGACCATACTCCCCAGGCGGGGTACTTAACACTTTTGCTTCGACAGTGAACCCATGTCAAGTCCACTACCTAGTACCCATCGTTTAGGGCCAGGACTACCGGGGTATCTAATCCCGTTTGCTCCCCTGGCTTTCGTGCCTCAGCGTCAGAAGAGGTCCAGCACGCCGCTTTCGCCACCGGCGTTCCTTCCGATATCTACGCATTTCACCGCTCCACCGTAAGTTCCGCTTGCCCCTACCTCCCTCAAGACCACCAGTATCCAAGGCAGTTCCCCGGTTGAGCCGTGGGATTTCACCCCGGACTTGATGGCCCGCCTACGCGCCCTTTAAGCCCAGTGATTCCGAATAACGTTCGCACGGTTCGTCTTACCGCGGCTGCTGGCACAAACTTAGCCCGTGCTTCCTCCAGGGATCGATCAAACCTTGCGGCTTTCCTCCCCCTCGACAGTGCTTTACAACCCGAAGGCCTTCATCGCACACGCGGCGTCGCTCGGTCAGGCTTTCGCCCATTGCCGAAGATCCTCGACTGCAGCCTCCCGTAGGAGTCTGGCCAGTGTCTCAGTGCCAGTGGCGCGGGTCGTGCTCTCACACCCGCTAGGCATCTTTGCCTTGGTGAGCCGTTACCTCACCAACTAGCTAATACCACATGAGCCCCTCCCGAGGCGAAATTCATTTCGTGGCAAGAAGATGCCTCCTCGCTACGATCGCCCGGTATTACCCACTCCGTTAGGATGGCTATCCCGGTCCCCGGGGTAGGTTACCCATGCCTTACTGCCCCTTTCGCCACTTCCCCCCGTAGTTGCTCACGGGATTCGTTCGACTTGCATGCCTAATCCACGCCGCCAACGTTCGTTCTGAGCCAGGATCAAACCCTTCAAAAATTGTTTCGTGCAAAGCCGCAAGCGGCTTCACATCATTTTCTCGAGCTTGAGGTCGCCAATTTGGCCAAATGACTCACTCTGAACTATCCGTGGAAACCGAAGTTCCCACGAGCAAGGAGTGCGTCTAGCCAAATCGGCGTAACGCATCCTCGCATGGCTTCTATCTTGTGCACCACCGAGTTGTCAAAGATCTGCTTGATCCGCGGAAGCTTTCGCTCACTCCAACATGCCGGCCAAAACCGGCAACGAGTGGGCACCACCCCCGCGTTTGAACCCGTCATCAACGAGTACTTCATCAGTCTAAGGGCGTTCGGCGAAAGTGTCAACGGCCTAGTGCCAGAAATTGGGAAAAACTTCCTCGCGCCATCGCTCCCGGCGTTTTGCCGGCTCGCACTGGCGTTTTCACTGCCTCGCGAATACCATGTCATCATGACAAGGTCAGTCCGCCGTTGTCAAGCGCAATCCCCACTCTTTGCCTAGTCATCGCAAAATGGCCAAGCCCAAAATCCTGATCCTGCGGGCCCCCGGCAGCAATTGCGACAGCGAATTGCACTTCGCTTTCCAGCTTGCCGGCGGCGAGCCCGAGAAGGTCCACATCAACCGGCTGCGGGAAAACCCCAAACTTCTGCGTACTTATGAGATGCTCGCCATTCCAGGAGGATTCACCTATGGCGACGACGTGGCGGCCGGAAAAATCCTGGCGACCCAGCTTGCCCATTTTCTCGGCGATGCCATTCGCCAATTTCGCGATTCCGAAAAACTGATTCTCGGCGTTTGCAACGGTTTTCAGGCCCTATTGAAGTCCGGCGTGCTGTTACCGCCCGATCCGGATGAGGGTCCGGTCGCCACTCTGGCCCAAAACGACCCGCCCGGGTTCCAGGATCGCTGGGTTCGGCTGGCGGCGACGCCGGGAAACAAGTGCCCCTGGCTCAAAGATATCGATCAAATGTATGTCCCAATCGCCCATGGCGAGGGCCGCTTTGTCTGCCGGCATGACTGGATTCTGAAAGGCCTCGAACAGGCTGGCCAAGTCGTGCTGCGATATTGCGACGAGGAAGGCAAACCAGGGCCCTTCCCGATCAATCCCAACGGCTCGCAAGGCGATGTCGCCGGCCTTTGCGACGCCAGCGGCCGGGTACTTGGCATCATGCCCCACCCCGAGCGGCACGCATCGCCGACGCAGCATCCGCAATGGACGCGGCTAGGGCTGAAAGCCGAGGGCGACGGGCTCAAGCTGTTCAAGAACGCGGTGCAATTTTTTGAGTGATGCGAAAGCCGAGTGACACGGTTCCGCGCCGCCCGATAATGACCCTATTTCTCAGTTTTTCGGTTCGCGTAACTATGCCTCAAGTAGCTAAATAGCAACGAGTTGTGGCAAACTTCAGCGCAGTGGATCGGCGGGCGCTGGGCGCGCCTTTTTAGCCATTGAACCAGGCCATCTGAATGATGGCCTTAATTGCGCCGGCTGCCACAAATCTGGACATGAGTTTGCCATGGAATCATCGCTTTTCCCAAACGAACATGGCCTCGGGCTGCTGACCGACCTATATGAATTGACCATGGCCGCGGGTTACCACGCCCATGGCATGGCCGATCAGTGCGCAACTTTCGAACTCTGGATTCGAAAACTGCCCGAAAGCCGGAACTTTCTCGTCGCGGCGGGTCTAGAGCAGGCGGTTCATTATCTCACGCATTTGAGCTTCTCCGCAAACCAAATTGATTACTTGCGACGGTTGCCGGCGTTCCATAATGTCTCGCCGGATTGGTTCGAGCGGCTTGCGAAGATTCGCTTCGACGGCGACGTTTGGGCCATTCCGGAAGGCACCATCGTCTTTGCCGGCGAACCGCTGATGCGGATTTCCGCGCCGCTGATGATCGCCCAGATCGTCGAAACCTATCTGTTGACGACGATCACGATGCAAACCATGATCGCCTCGAAGGCAGCCCGCGTGGTGCAGGCGGCGCAGGGCCGATCGGTGATTGACTTCGGTTCCCGGCGAGCGCATGGGCCACAGGCCGGACTGCTCGCGGCGCGAGCGGCGTGCATCGCCGGCTGCACTGGCACGAGCAACGCCGAGGCCGCGAGGATTCTTGGCGTCCCCGCGGTCGGCACGCAAGCGCATTCATGGATCATGGCCTTCGGCAACGAGATCGAGGCGTTCCGCGCCTACGGCCAGACCTTTCCCGCCGCGGACACCATGTTGATTGATACATTCGACACCTTGCAGGGCGGCGCAATGCGCTCGCCGCGGGGGTTTCCATGCAGGCCGTGCGGCTCGATAGCGGCGACCTCGCCCAACTCAGCAAAGGGGTTCGCAAAATCCTCGATGCGGCCGGGCGGCAGGACGTGAAGATCATCGCCAGCGGCGATCTCAACGAATACAAGATTCGCGATCTGCTCGCCGCCGGGTCGCCCATCGATGTTTTTGGCGTGGGCACCGAACTGACGACCAGCCGCGATGAACCGAGCCTGAACACCATATACAAGTTGGTCGAGCAGGAAACGGCTGGCGGTTCAGTGGGGCGTTTCAAACTCTCAGCCGGAAAGAAAACGTATCCCTTCGCCAAGCAGGTCCTCCGCAAGCACGGTCGCGACGGATCCTTTGAAAGCGACCTGATCGCTCGGGCCACGGAACGCGCGGAAGGCGAACCGCTGCTCGAACCGATTCTGCATCAGGGTCGACCGGTGCGGCCGCTGCCATCCATTTCAGAATGCCAGGCGCGATTCATCGAGCAGCGGCGGCATCTCACTCCAGCGCTGCTCAAGCTCGAACATGCCGCGCCCTACCCGGTGAAGGTGAGCGACGAGTTGGAATCGGAACTGAAGCGACTTTCGTCGTCCTGATCGACCGTGCCCATCAGTGAACGCATGATCCAAGTCCCTGCGACCGTTGGGCACACGGCTTGCACATATCCCAATTGAATGTATGGGCATGAACTGCGAATGTTTCTTGGGGCTGGGTCGAGAAAATCACTCCGGGCTCGCACGGCGGCCCAATGTTGTCATACTTCCGTTCTGGAGGCCGAGGTTATGCAACTCCCACTGCAGATATCGTTTCGTCACATGGAACATTCCGACACCATCGAGGCGATGGTCCGCGACAAGGCGACGGGACTCGATAAGTTTGCCCACGACATCATGAGTTGCCGGGTGGTCGTTGAACCGGCTACCAAACGGCGTCAAAACGGCAATCTCTATGAGGTGCGAATCGACATCAAGTTGCCGGGCGAAGAAATCGCCGTGACTCGCGAGCCCAGCGCGCGAGACGAGTACAAAGACATCCAAGTCGCGTTGCGCGATGCGTTCGACGCGGCGCGACGAAAGCTGGAGGATTTCGTCCGCCGGCGGCGCGGCGACGTCAAGATCCACGAGGCGCCGCCCCACGCCCGGATCATCCGTCTGTTTCCCGAGGAGGGTTACGGTTTTCTCCAGACGCCGGACGCGCGTGAGATTTACTTTCATCGCAACAGCGTGCTTCATGACGAGTTCGACCGGCTTGAGATCGGGACCGAGGTATTGTTCGCCGAGGAACCCGGCATAAACGGCGCCCAGGCCAGCACGGTCAAGATCGTCGGCCGGCACAATCATCTCTGACGTGCAATTTTCCCGATTGCGAATTGGCTTTTTTGATCGCGGCGGTTTAGAATCGCATCATTTCCATTCCTTTCGGGAGAAGCATCATGGATCGTCGCGGATTTCTCACGCAAACCGCCGCCGTCGCCGCCGGGCTGGGGCTCGTCAAATTACGAGCCGACGACAAGAAGCCGTTGTTCAAGATCTCGTTGGCGCAGTGGTCGCTGAACCGCGCGTTTTTCGGCAAGAAACTGGACCCGCTCGATTTCGCCAAAATCGCCAAACACGAATACGGCATCCACAACATCGAATATGTGAATCAGTTTTATAAGGACAAGAAAAAGAGCGACGAGTACTTGAAGGAACTGAAGAAGCGGGCCGACGGCGAGGGCGTTCGCAGCGTGCTGATCATGTGCGACGGCGAAGGCGCCCTGGGCGACGCCGACGCCAAGAAGCGAGCCCAGGCGGTCACCAATCATCATCGCTGGGCGGAATGGGCCAAGTTTCTCGGCTGCCACTCAATTCGGGTAAACGCCTACAGCAGCGGGAGTGAAGAGGAACAAATGGATCGCGTCGCCGATGGGCTGCGGCAACTGACCGAATTCACCGCCAAGCTCGGGCTCAACACCATTGTCGAGAATCATGGCGGCCTGTCGTCCAACGGCAAATGGCTCTCCGGCGTGATGAAGAAAGTGGACAACCCGCACTGCGGCACCCTGCCCGATTTTGGGAATTTCGGCAGCTATGACCGCTACTTGGGCGTCAAGGAATTGATGCCATATGCCAAGGGCGTCAGCGCCAAGACGCACGACTTCGACGCCGAGGGCAACGAGATTCACACCGACTATCCGAAGATGATGAAGATCGTGCTCGACGCCGGATACCACAATTTCGTGGGAATTGAATACGAAGGCAGCAAGATCAGCGAACCCGACGGCATTCGGGCCACTAAGAAATTGCTGGACAAGATTCTCGCGGGGAAAGCCTGATCGACGATCAAAAGTAACCGGTTTTAACCGGTCGGTTCGATCTCTTGAATTGGCAGTTTTCGTCGCAACCGATTCCAGATCAAAGACTTATGCGTTCTGAGATTCCGACACCGCAATGAAGACCGGTTATTTTCATTTTCGAGCTTAAATTACCTGCTTGCCGCGTGCAGGTGATTGAAAAAACCTGCAGCGCCGCAAGCAGTTATTTGGGTTATTCAAAATTCCCGACCACTTCGCCGCCATTTCGGGTGGCCAGCGCGCGCCAGGTACCAAGACTGATGTTATCGCTGATGAAATGCACGCTGCCGTCGCACAGCAGGACGTTGACGCCGCCGGTGTGATAGCTCCGGGCAGTCGAAAGCGCTTTGTTGTGGCTGGCGTTGCCGCAGTCCCATTTTCCGCGCGGGTTCGGCGTGTAGTAGTGGTTGTAAAGCGTGTTGCCATAGTGGCCGTTGATCCATTGCTCGCCTCGGCGAGGATTCCAGACGCCATTGCCGGCATCGCAATCGGCGGGAGTCGGATCGTTGCCGCCGGCCACCTCAAGAACGACTGTGGCAATCTGATTTTCGCTGGTTGGCGGAGCGGAAAGACCCACCCCGTCGCCGAGCGTGCTTTCGCTGAAGGCGGCGGTGTTCGAGAGGCCGTCGCGAATATCCGCGATCTTCATCGGCCGCTGGGTGAAGACACCGTTCCCATCCGGGATTTTGAGATAGGTCACCACGCCGTTGAGATCGACACTGATGCCGGCGCCATTGCAGGCGACATAATTGGTGCCGAAATATTGGCTCGCCGGAACCTGACCGTTCGCCGGGTCGCTCGGACAAATGAAAATACTGACGGGAATCTTGCCGGCGAGGTCATTCTGGCTGCCAATCGCCAGGGTGCCGTCGGGATCGATCAGGTTTTGCAAGCTGGTCTGCTCGACAAACGCAAGCAAACGGGCCGGCGCCGAGACGACCTTGGGGTACTGATTGCGGCCCTGGGGGAAGACGCCAAAGGTCGCCTCATGGTTGTGCATCGCCAGGCCGATTTGCTTGAGATTGTTTTCGCACTTGATGCGAGCGGCCGCCGCGCGAACCCTTTGCACCGCCGGCAAGAGCAAGCCGATGAGCACGGCGATGATGGCGATGACTACTAATAATTCAATGAGCGTGAATGCGGATCTCCGATGCATGAATAACTCCCGGTTGCGATGATTGGGGTTGGAATGATGTCAGTTGCCGCAGCAGGGGCAGATTTCGGGGACGAAGACCGTGAGCGTGGCGGCGTAGGCGATCGCCTCATAGCCGGGATTGCCGGCCACAGGCACGCGATGATGAGCCACGATCAGATAATAATTTCCGGTGGTCGGCGTGAACGACGCGCGGCCCTGCGCGTCGGTGATACGCTCGTATTTCTTGTCCATTCCCTCGGCGAGCGTCTCGCCACGCGGCACAAAGCTGATTTTCACGCCGCCGAGCGGCTGACCTTTGAACAACAATTTGACCTTGATCGGCACGCCCGGACCCATCGGCACGACGGGATTTGATTCTGGAACCAACTCGAAATCGTGGCCGAGCGGCCGATCGAAGCCGGCCCAGTCCTTGGGAATCTTGTCCAGGCTCGGACTGGCGGCGAAGAAGCACTTGGCGCTGCGGATCGCCCGCACCGGCGCGCCATGATTGACCACCTGGTCCATCGAATGGGCCACGGTGTAAATGCCAGGCTTGGCGGCCGCGAACTTGGCCGTCCAAAATCCCTCCTTGGGCGCGTAGCCGGTGTCGATCAGCCGTTCCTTCAGGTCGTAACTTTTTCCATCCGGCGCCATCACCGCCAACGTGCACTTGCTTGCGTCGATCTTGCTGGCGAGCTTGAAGTCGCGATGATCGTTGCCGTGATTGCCGAGCATCAAGTCGACATACACGGCGTCGCCTTCGCGAACGATATTCACATTGGTCTGAACCCAGGTGTCGTGAGCCAGGGCAGGCGCCGCCAACGCCAACACGATGGCAATCGTCAAATAGTTTTTCATGCGAGAAAGCCCCTCGGAAACGGCGACGACCGCGGCGCAGCCGTGAAATGGCCGACGCCCGGATCGAGCCGTGAAATTCGGATTCGGGAATTCAGGGAGTTTTGAACTAGGCGGCGCGAGGAGGCGGGACCGCCGGATCGGTCGGCAGCGAATTGGCTTGGCGTTCAAACACTTGAACGGTTCCGAGGAAAACGACTTCGAAGCGAAACGAAGTCGGAATCTTTGCGGGAATCGAAGGCGAATGCTGGGCCTGCGCCGAGGGGGCCATGCCCACCGCAACGTCGGGCCGCGAAGCCGAAGACCCATTTCACCGTCGCGGATTTTTGTTTCTGTTCCGCGGCGCAATGGTCGCTATCTTTGTGATCGTCGCAGCAGCAACATGATTTCTTTTTGGCTTTTCGCGCGATGGCTTCCTCGCGCTCGGCGGCTTCGCGGACGAAATCGGGCGCCCAGACATGGTTCGCCTCGGCCCAAGCAAGTTTTTCAGCATTGGTGTAGCAACAGCAGCTGTGCCAGAATTCTTCGAGGTTCATGCACCCGCACGAGTGGCTCATGCAGGGAAATGGCCGGCTGGTGTCCTTGCGGCGGCTGGCGGGAAGGGGCATGCCAAACGTGGCCGCCGCCTGCCCCAATAACGCTAAGACGGCGATGAGGCCGCGACGCATACGCGGAGATGGCAGGCAAAACCGCATGAAATGATTGTATGAACTTCATCGAACAGAACACGGGCGACGCGGATTTGACGGATTTACACGGATCAGAATCTGATCCGTGTAAATTCGTCAAATCCGCGTCGCCCGTGTTCTATTTTCAATGTCCCCGCGCGCGCCGCAGTCGGGTTTGTCGTCTTGATTGTTGGGAGGCACGATGGGCGAAAACGACGTCGCTCTGGTTCGCAGGGCTCGCGAAGGCGATCGGGCCGCGTTCGAGGAATTGGTGCGCCGCACCTCGCGCCTGGTCTACGCGCGGCTCTACCTCGATACCGGCGACCCGCATCTCGCCGAGGACCTGCTTCAGGAGACGCTGCTGCGCGCCTATCGGTCGTTGCGGAATCTCTGGGACGCGGCCGGCTTTCGCGGCTGGCTGTTGACAATCGCCCAAAACGTGCTGACCGATTCCGCGCGGCGCGACGCCCGGCAAAAGCGGGCCGAGCCGCCGAGGAGCGACACGCCGTTGTCGCTCGTGCCATCCGAGGGCGGAGCACCGGACGACGAAATGCAGCGCGAAGAGACGCGGCAAAAGGTGCTGGCGGTGTTGCGGTCGCTGCCCGAGGAATATCGCCTGCCGCTGACGTTGCGATATGTAGCCGGGGCCGATTACGAAACCATCGGCACGCAGTTGGGCCTGACGAATGGGTCCTTGCGCGGGTTGTTGCATCGCGGTTTGAAGATGCTGCGCGAACGGATGCCGGAGGACGTGTGAGCGCGAACGCGAAACGTAAACAGGAATTCGTAGGGTGGGTCGAGGTCGGGCTGTCAGGCCCGGTCGAGGCCCACCATCGCGAATCGGTGGGCCTCGACCTCGCTTCACAGCTCGGTCTCGACCCACCCTACAAGAAAAATGAATCGAGGTCGCGCGGCATCGCGCGAACGCGAAACGTAAACAGGAATTCGTAGGGTGGGTCGAGGTCGGGCTGTCAGGCCCGGTCGAGGCCCACCATCGCGAATCGGTGGGCCTCGACCTCGCTTCACAGCTCGGTCTCGACCCACCCTACAAGAAAAATGAATCGAGATGAGGGTTTTTCCCATGTCCGAACATGCTTGGGTGTCTGAACAAATTGCGGCATTCGTTGCGGGGGGGCTCGACGCGGCCGAGGCCGAGCGCGTCGAGGCGCACTTACGCGAATGCGCGATTTGCGACGCCGCGATGAAGGACGCCTTGGCGCTCGATCGCCGCATGGGTTCGCTGTTCGCCTCGGCGAAGCCGGGCCCCGCGCTCGAGGATCGCGCGATCCGCGCGCTGCGCGTGCCGAGAGCAGAGCGAGCGCCGAGGTCGCTGCGCCCCGGCTGGAAGCACAAGCTCGCCTGGTGCGCCGCGGCGTCGGTCGGGCTGGGTCTCACCGGCGCGGGGATGAGTTTGTTGGCGGGCAAAGGGTGGCTGCCGTTTCCAGGTTCAACAGGCGATGATTCAATCCTCGCCAAGATCCAGGATCAATTCAGCACACCGTGGCGCTCCGTCGAAAACATGGCAGACGAAGGGCTTAAGCCGCGGATGCAAGAGCGACTACGAGGTGCTTCATTGTACGAGGGCCTTGAAACGCACATCTCGAACAGTGCGCCTGACGTCGCCGGCCCCGAAGCGATGGCTCGCAAGCTTCGCGAGCAGGCCGTTGGTTCTGCGAGCACCGAGATGTCTCATCTGGCATCGGCGGGAGGTGGTTCTGGGCGATCACCGGCTGAAGGGAGGGTGCGGGACCGATCGATCGTAACGATGTCGGACGGGTCCGTTCGCGCTCCGAGTGTTGAATCGTTTGGCGAACCACCAACCGATGGCACATCGAACTCGGTCGTCAACGGCCCGATTGATTCGCCGAACAGCCATTTCGCCGGTTCCGGGCGTGCGAGCGGCCTGGGGGCTCCGCAGCATGTTGTCAGAGGCACTTTTGCGAATGGGGGAGATCAACATGTCGGAAATAACGGCACTGTTTTTGTCCCGAGTTACGCCATCAGTCCGGGCACCACTACGGCGAGTACGGCCACGAAGCCACCGGCTCTGGGTTTCGCCGTGCAGCCGCCGCCGAATTCGAACGACATGGCAAACTGGTACAAGACTTTCAATCCGACCGCATACAAGCCAAAAGCCGAAGTCCTCGCCGTCATTACCGGCGGCCAGGATGGCGAGAAGAACAAGAAAGCGGAGCCGGCCAACAAGTCCGGCGACAACAGCGGCCCCGCGAAGAATCCGCCGGCGAACGCCGAGGCTCCCGCGAATCCCCGGCGACTCGTCATTCGCAGCGGCGAGATTGAATTCGAAATCGAATCGTTTGATTCCGCGACAGCCACGGTGATCAAGCTCGTCAACGCCATCAAGGGCGCCGTCGTCGCGGACAAACACAGTGACAGGTTGCCCAATGGCAAGATGAAAGGCTATGTCGTGGTTCGCGTACCTCCCGAGGCACTCGATGGTCTGGTGCTCGATCTGCGCCGCGAACTCGGCAAGGACGGCGAACTCAAGGGCCTGCATATCAACAGCCAGGACATCACCAAGCAATACACCGACATCGAGAGCCGCCTCAAGGCCGCCCGCACCATGGAGGAGCGGCTGCTCAAGATCATCAAGGAAGGCAAGGGCGAGATCAAGCAATTGCTCGAGGCCGAAAAGGTACTGGGAGTCTGGCGGACCAAGATCGAGGAGATGGAAGGCGAGATTCGCTATTACAATACTCAAGTTTCGCTCAGCAAGTTGACGATCACGCTGACGGAGAAGGAGATCAAGTCGGCCGCCGCGATCACCGAGCGCGAGCGGATTCAGACCGGAATCGAGGTCGAGGATGTGGAAAAGGCGCAACAGGAGGTCTTGGCGGCGGTCGCCGAGGCCAAGGGCCGCATCATCAAGTCGGAATTGAAGCAGCTTGCGGCGGGTCAATTCAACGCCACGCTGGATTTCGAATGCGCTCCGGACAAAGCCGGCCCGCTGCGCGATCGACTCAAACAGATCGGGCATACGGCTCGCCTCGAGATCGATCGCCTGCAGCAAACCGGCGACGGCAAGCCGGTGAAAGACGCCAAGGTGACCCGCGGCGAAACGCAATTCTTCGTCCAGCTATACAACCTGGCGAATATGGCGACGCGCGAGACGACGACCATGACGTTGGCCACGCAAGACGTGCCCGCCGCGTACCGAAGTATCCGCGACGCGATCGCCGCCAACAAGGGCCGCGTGCTCAAGGCCAACCTCGACGAGAAAGACCGGCGAAACGTCAATGCCCAGCTCGATTTCGAGGTTCGGCGGGCCGACGAGACGGCGATTCAGACGGTGCTCACGGCGGCAGGAGAATCGATTGCCCGCAATGTTTCCCGCGTGCCCGAGGCGGAGAATGTCACCGACGCCAAGGTGACCTATCGCGTCACGATGGTCGCCGCGGGCCGGCTCAATCCGCGTGAAACCTTCACGCTGATGATGGAGGTGCGCGATGTCGAGCAGACGGTGAACGCCTTCGCGGCCCAGGTCGCCGAGGTCAAGGGCGAAGTGCTCACGTCGGATGTGGGCCATGAGCGTAATGGGCGAGTGACCGCGCGATTGATTTACAATGTGCCGCTGCCGGCCGCCGCTTCGCTGGCGGAGCGGTTTCGGAAAGCGGGCACCGTTCGTTATGAACAGATCGCCCGCGATCCGCAAGCACATGACGGCAAGCTAGCCCTTGCCCGGCTCGATGTGAGGCTTTCGAACGCCGAATTGATTTTGCCGGAGGACGAGGGATTGTGGACGCCGATCAAGAAGGGCTTGTCGTGGAGCGTGAGGGTATTGCTGCTCAGTCTTTCCTGGGTGGTCGTGGGACTGTGCGTGGTGCTGCCCTGGGGCGTGGTGGGATATGGCGTGTATCGACTGGTGTGCCGATTGTTTTACACTCCGACTCCCGTGACGACTTCGACTCCTCCGACGGCATGATGACTTCTTTGTTTACGTTTCGCGCTCGCGCGGCGCCGCGCGAGCGCGAAACGTAAACGGGTTTCGTCGAAGAGGCTTTATCGGCCTCCAGGACCGCGGCGAGGATTGCTGGTTCAAAAACATCAAGCTGCGTGAATTCAAATGGAATTCAGGCAGAACGCGGATGACATGGATTCGACAGATTTACGCGGATCAGAAAACCGTTGATTTCTGACCCGTGTGAATCCGTCCAATCCGTGTCACCCGCGTTCCATTGCTTAACGCAAGGACCAAGCCTTGCGATTTTCGCGGCCTGGACTTTGCTTGCGACATTCAGTCCAATCTGGTCTGGCGAAAAGCCGTGATACGCGGCACAATAGGCAAACTGGGACATCGCTCCCGGCAGACGGATCATCGCAATCTCTAGTGAGAGGATTTCACTCCCATGCTGCAGACATTGGCCCTGGTGGCCGCCATGAGCTTCACCCCCGCCCAAAGCGGGCTTTCACTTTCCAACGAACGAATCACCTTCGGCGGCGAGTTCGGTCCCACTCGCCCCGACACCAAGTTCTTGCCGGGCGATATTGTCTTCATTGCTTTTGACATCAACAATCTGAAGGCCGATGCGCAGGGGCGCGTTGAATATTCAATCGGCATGCGCGTGACCGATGCACAGGGCAAGGTGTTTTTCAACAACCTGGACAAGCCGACCGAACAATCCATGATCCTGCCGCTCGGGGCCAGCAAGCTGCCGGCCCAGGCCTTTTTCGCCATTGGCCTGGACATGCGGGGATCGTTCACCTGCAACGTGACCGTGGCCGACAAGTCGTCGAATACAAACAAGTCGTTCACCAAGGATTTTGCGGTCGCTCCGCCCGCGTTCGGAATTGTCGGATTTCACACGAGCTACGACATCGAGGACAATTTTCGCGCCCCGATGACGGGAGTCGCGGGTCAGGCGTTGTTCATGCACTTTGTCACCGTTAATTTCACGCGCGATACCGGCACGAAGCAGCCGCACAATCAGATCGAATTGCGAGCCCTCGACGCGACGACGAAGCAGCCGATGACCGAACAGCCATTGGTTTACAAGGTCAAGAAGGATATCAAAGAAGATGTGACTGCGATCGACTGGCATTTGGCGCTGCCGTTGAATCGGCCGGGAACCTACACCGTGGAAGTTAAGGCCGAGGACAAGATCAACGGGAAGACTTACAAGATTAGCTTCCCGGTCGAGGTCAAACCTTCGGTCAAATAACGACTTTCGGCCATTGGCTTTCGGCTTGCGGGTTTGATCGCTGGCAATTGCAAGCCGATCTCCGAACGCTGAAAGCCGATGGCCCAAAGCAGGAAACACCATGAATCAACTTCAAGAGCGCATCGCCCAGTTTCGAAAGATGGCCAGCGACGACCCCGACAATGAACTCGGTCATTTTCGATTGGGCCAGTTATTGATGGAAGACGGCCAGTACGAGGAAGCGGCGAAGTCTTTCACTCGCACTCTGGAAATCAGCCCGCATTTCTCGAAGGTCTATCAACTTCTCGGCGAATGCCGGATCAAGCAGGGCCAGAAGGACGAAGCAGTGCGCGTGCTGACCGAGGGTTGGCAGATGGCCGACAGCCGCGGCGACAAGATGCCGCGCGACGCGATGGCCAAGCTGCTGACCGATCTGGGCCAACCGGCGCCCGCGTCGAAGGAGCCGGAGCGAGCGGAAGACGGCGAGGAAGGATTCAATTGCCAGCGGCCGGGCTGCCCCTCCGGGAAGTACGCCCACCGCCTGCCCAAGCCACCCTTCCCGGATGAGGCGGGCCAGAGGATTCAGGACAATATCTGCGCCGAGTGCTGGGACTATTGGCTGAAAAACTTCAGCATCAAGGTCATTAACGAACTGCACCTCGACCTTAGCACCGAGCAGGGGCAGGAAGAGTACGACAAGTACATGCGCGAATATCTCGGCTTTACCGAGCCCCAGCACGCGTGATCACCAGCCACGAATTTCTGGTCAGCCACGGATGTGCGGCGTCGCTGAGCCGATGCCGCGCCTCGTGCTCCGTGCAGCGCGGCGATTCGGTCGTCATCCGCTCGGCCCGCGGGCTGGAACTGGGCGAGGTTCTGTGCGAAGCATTTCCGGACCTGCCGGCCATCTCGCCCGGCGAACTGCTCCGCGTCGCCACGCGGGACGATCGTCTCCGAGTCGTTGAAATGAACTCGCTTGGCATCCAGCTTCTCGATCGAGCGCAGCATTGCCTCGACGCCGAGCCGCTGCCGCTGTTGCCGCTCGACGCCGAAGTGCTGCTCGATCGTTCGCAGGCGTTGCTTCACGTTTTGCGTTGGGAAGCCTGCACGATCACGCCCTTGATTGAAAAGCTGCAGTCGCAGTTCGACATTCGCGTCGTGCTGGTCGATCGATCGAAACCGGAAGAGCATGGCCACGGCTGCGGATCGTGCGGCGAGGGCGGCTGCGGCAGTTGCGGCGAGGGCGGCTGTTCGACCGGCGGTTGCTCCTCGGGCTCTTGCTCGCGCGGTTCGATCAAGTCGGCCGAGGAACTGACTCGTAGTTTTTCCGAATTGCGAAAGCAGATGGAAGCGATGCAGCGGGTGCCGTTGCTCTGATCGCTCCGTAGTTTTTCCGCATGCCTCCTTTGATTCTGATCAACGCGGTCGGGCTGACGCCGCGCTTGCTGCCGCATGCTCCGCGACTTTCAGCCATCGCCGCGGGCGGCTGGGTTCGCCCGCTGCGCGAGGCCGTCCCGGCCGTCACCTGCACCGCCCAGGCGACCATGCTGACGGGTGAATGGCCCGACCGCCACGGCATCGTCGGCAACGGCTGGCTGTATCGCGACACCGGCGAAGTTCGCTTCTGGCAGCAATCCAACCGGCTGATCGAGGCCGAACCGCTTTACACAATCGCCAAGCGCGAGGCCGCCCAACGCGGGAAATCATTCAAGTGCGCGAAGCTCTTTTGGTGGTTCAATCAGGGTGCCGATGTCGAAATCAGCGTCACGCCCAAGCCGCATTACGGCATCGACGGCAACAAGGTCTTCGGCATTCATGGCACGCCGGAGGGATTGACCAAGAAACTCGAATGCGATCTCGGGCCGTTTCCCTTTTCTACTTTTTGGGGGCCGAAAGCGGGCTTGCCGTGCACCCAATGGATAAGTCGCTGCGCGGCGAATGTGGTGCAAGAGCATCATCCGGACCTAACGCTGGTCTACCTGCCGCATCTGGATTACGATCCGCAACGGTTTGGGCCGAACGGGTGCGACATGCCCAAGCTGGTCGGCGAGTTGGACGCCGCAGTGCCAACCGCTGCTTGACGCCGCCCTCGAGGCGCGGAGCCAAGGTTTGGATCGTCAGTGAATATGGCCACTTCCAAATCAGTGCCCGATCTATTTGAATCGCGAATTGCGCAAAGCCGGGCTGTTGAACGTGCGGCTGGGGCCGTTTGGCGAGCAAACTCGATACGTTCAACAGCAGGGCGATCGCCGTCTGCGACCATCAAGTGGCCCACGTGTACGTGCCCGCGGAAGGTGATCGAGCGGAAGTCCGCGAGTTGATTGCGGCGCTGCCGGGTGTCGGCCGCGTGTTCGCCGGCGACGAACGGGCCGAACTCCACCTGGTCCATCCGCGCTCCGGCGAGTTGGTGCTGTTGGCCGACCTGGATTCCTGGTTCGCGTATCCATTTTGGCTCGACGACAAATTCGCTCCCGATTACGCGCGGACGGTTGCGATTCACAACAAACCCGGGTACGATCCGTGTGAGTTGTTCATCGACCCCAACCTGACCTTCCCGTACGGCCGCATGGCCTTCCGCCTGGTGCAGAAAAAGCTTGGCTTTCGAATGAAGTTGGATGTGGTGCCGTTGGACGCGAACCTGGTGCGGGGCAGCCATGGGCTGCCGTCCCCGTTCAGCGAAGACCGGCCGCTGCTGATTGGCGACGGCCCGGCCCCGCCCGAAGATCTACCGATGACCGCCGTGCGCGACTTGGTGCTGAACTGTCTGCGGTAAGCCGCAATCGGCCTAACCCGAGGATCCCTCCCATGAACGACGAGTATCTGTTTCCGATGCGTTTGACCCGCCGCGACTTCATGAAAATCGCGGGAGCGACCGCCGCGGCTGCGGCCATGCCCGCCTTGAGCCGGGCGGACGAAGAGAAGAAACCGATCAAAATCGGCTCGGGAAAATTCACCTACACGCTCGACGAGAATTGGGGCAAACTCCCCGGCAAGATGTATTACGGATTCGGTTGCGCCCTGGTCGTCGATTCCCAGGACCGGGTTTTCGTCACCTCGCGTTCGAACGATCCCTGTGTTTCGATTTTCGACAAAGAGGGGCAACTGGTCGAAACCTGGTCGAAGGACTTCGCCAAGGGCGTCGGCATGAACACCGATCAGGTCAAGGCGACCGCCCACGGCCTTTACCTGAGCAAGGAAGGCAATGAGGAATTCCTGTACTGGACGGAAAATGTCGTGCCGGGCAAAGATAAGAAACCGATCGGCGCCCGCGTCTACAAGACCGACATCAAAGGCAAGGTGCTTTACACGCTCGGCCTCGGCGTGAAGAACGGTTCGAATTCGCACCCGTTTGGACTGACGAATCCGACCGACGTGGCGGTGGCGTCCAATGGCGATATTTACATCGTCGATGGCTACGGTAATCAAAAGGTCCATCGTTTCGATAAGAATTTTAAACTGATCCGGACGATCGGCGGTCGCGGCAAGACCCACGGCTTGTTCAACACCTGCCACGGCGTGTGGGTCAGCACCCTCAACAAGGAACCGGAACTGTACATCGCCGACCGGCACAACGATCGGATCGAGGTCTTTTCGCTTGAGATGGATTACAAACGAACCGTCGGCGACATCCGCACGCCCTGCTGCTTCTACCAGCACGAGGGCCATCTTTACGTCCCGGAACTCGGTGCTCGCGTCAGCATCATGGACGCGAGCGACAAATATGTGGCTCGCCTGGGTGACGGAAAAGGATTTGAAAAGGAGATCGCGAAGCATCCGGACAAGTTTGCCGCCCCGCATGCCCTAACGGTCGATTCCCGTGGAAACCTATACGTCATCGAATGGGTGCCGTTCGGCCGGCCGCGAAAGTTCGTGCACACGCCGGCGTAAACTCGTCTCATCCGCCGAGCAGCCCGGCCGCGGATTGGCCGGCCTGCTTTAGAGACTCTAAAAGAATGAGGAAGGCAGGAAGACAGGAACAATAAAACTGCTATTTTTCCTGTGTTCCTGCCTTCCTCATTCACTCTTTTAGTGCTCCTAGGTTCGATGGGCCAGCACCGCGCAATTCGCGCCGCGAATCACCTTGTCGGCGACGCTGCCGAAAACCATTCGTGAGATTCCGGCCCGGCCATGGGTTTCCATGGCAATCAGATCCGAGCCGCGTTTATTGGCTTCATCCAGAATTGTCTGGGCCGCGTGGTCGTTTTCGATCAAGGCGGTGTCGGCCGTCAATCCGTCCTTAGCGAGTTGCTCGGCCTGCTTGGTCAGTTGCTCGCTGGCGGCGACGCGCATTTGCCGCCACATCTCCAGGCTCTCGCTCGCATACGGGTGGCTTTGCCAGTCGGCGCCTTCAACCGGCCCCGGCGGGACCACCCGCAGCAGCGTAACGCGCGCCCGAACAGTTTCGCGAGTTGCTCGGACGGCGAAACGATCGCCTCGGAACGCACGGTGCCGTCGAGCGCGATGAGCATTTTCTTGACTTCGGTCAATGCCGCTGGTTTCCCTTCCTCGGGCCGCAGCAGCAGAATCGGGACCGTCACGTGCCGGATCAATTCGTCGGCCACGCTGCCGAGCCAGGCGCGCGATATGGGGCCGCGGCCATGGGTCGTCATGACAAGGAGGTCGATGTTGTTGGCCCGTGCGTAGTCGGCGATCGCCGTGGGCACGGCGCCGTCGAGCACGCGAACCGTCGGCTCCTTGGCGAGCGGTTTGGGAAGATTTGCGACCAATCCGCTCAAATAGTCTTTCGCCTGCTGGGGCGTTTCGACATCGACCATCGTGTATTGCATGAGGGCATCGCCGACGATCACCGGCGTTAACACATGGACCAGATGAATTTGCGCGGCCGATTTTTGGGCGATCGACACCGCCAGGGCTAATGCCTGTTCGCCAAAGGGAGAGCCATCCAGCGGCACCAAAACGGAGCGAACCATGGGGCACCTCGTCGTTTTTGCCTTTCCAGTTGATTGCAAATAAGCAAGCGGAATGCCAGAGCCAAAATGACCTGTTTGAGCGAAACTGGCACGACACCGAGCACGACAACGTGCGAAAACGGCACGCCTCATGTCATGATATCGCACACCGATGCGGAAAACGACTGACCATTCGCGACGGCACCGCGTTTGCACCCCAGATGTTCATCACTCGACGCGGAAGGAGGTAGTGCAATGAACGCCATGAACAATCCTTTTTTTGAATTAATTGCAAACGACCTGATGAGCCGTGAAATCATGACGATTCCGGACAACATGCCGCTGCGGGAAGCCGCCCGGATGTTGCTGCAGAATCAGGTGAGTCGGCGCGCCGGTCATCGACTGCACCGGCGCGCTGGTGGGCGTCCTGTCGGCGACCGATTTCGTGCGCCAACTCGACCAGTCGAAGGACGGCGGCGCCCAGTCCGCTCTGGATCGTCCCGAAGCGGAATTCTTCGCCGACTGGCAAATGTACGACACGAGGAACCTGCCCACCGACGCGGTACGAAATTTCATGACTCGCCAGCCGGTGACCGCCCGGTCCGACACGCCGGTCGGCGAGCTGGCTCGGATCATGGTCGATGCCCACATCCATCGGGTGATCGTGGTGGACGAGGACGACCGCACCCCGGTGGGAATCGTGACGAGCACCGACATTTTGGGCGCGGTGGCCCGGTGCGAAGTGTTTCAACCCATTGGTTGATTGATCCAATTGCGCGACAAGATCGCGGCTATAACGGCGGCGGGCCGCCCTCGGGGAACAGCTCGCGTTTTCCGAAGACAGTTTTCCAGGGGCGCATGGTCCAGCGGACGAAGACGCCTCCGGCGCGGAATGGATCGGCTTTCAACAACTCCTCGGCGGCGGCCGCCGTGTCCGCCTCGTAGACAATCAGCGCCCCGCTGTCATCGGTGAATGGCCCTGCCGCGGCGAGCTTTCCCTGTTGCAACAGGTCCGTCAGATACTTTCGATGCGATGGCCGAACGCGCATCGATCGTCGCTTTGTCGGGCGTGTACTCGATGATGGCCGCGAATTTCATTACACCTTCTCCTCGATCGTGATGATCTTGTGGGCCGGCAAATCGGCCGTGGCGTAGGCATGCGCCCAAATAGAATGGCGGCGAAACCCAGATCGCCCGCGATCGAGAACGCCATGAACGGCAACGCCATCGCGTAGCAGGCCAGCAATCCCGCCAGGTTGGGCTCGAACATTGCATCGGGCCTGCCGATGCCCGAGTACCAGACGCCAAAATTGGTAATCAGGAAGAATTGCAGGCTCGCCAACAGGCTCACCGTCCCGATCTTGAGCGGCGACTGCGTACGCCTGAGCAATCGGCCCAGCAGCACATAGACGGCGAAACTACCGTAAACGAACCAGTTGAAGGGATGGTAATTAAACAGAAGCTTCAGCCACATGTCGCTAATGGCCATGACCGCGAGCGGAATGGCTAGCGCCTGCCAGAGCGGATAGCGGGCGCCGGCAAACAGGCTCATGCCGCCGACCATGGTGAAATTGGGCGGCTTGATCGCGGCGGGATAACGCAGGACGATGCCGGCCAGCATCGTCACCACCGATTTCAGGGGGCCCGGAGTCGGTTGTTCCTGGGACATGGCGGGTTTCACTTCCTGGGGCAAGGCGGCTGTTGTGTTCATGGGGACCATCGTATGAATCGCGATATCGTCGGCGAGCATTTCCGGATTGGTTCACATTTCCGATTGGCTGTCCCTTCTATACTGACTTCATGGCGCGATCCGAAAGACTCGACGACCCGCTGCCCGACATGATCGGCCCGAGCCCCGCGATGCGCTCCGTTTACCAGGCCACCCGCCTCGCGGCTCCCACGATGGCCAACGTGCTCCTCATCGGCCAGACGGGCACGGGAAAGGAACTGGTCGCCCGCGCCGTGCATCTGCTCAGCCAGCGGCCCGACGGTCCCTACGTTCGGGTCAACTGCGGAGCGCTTCACGAAAGCCTTCTGGAGAGCGAACTGTTCGGCCACATCAAAGGCGCGTTCACGGGGGCGATTGAAAACAAAACCGGCCGCTTCGAGGCGGCGACTCGCGGCACGATTTTTCTCGATGAAATCTCCAGCATGAGCCTGCGGCTGCAGGTGAAACTGCTGCGCGTATTGCAAGCGCGCAAATTCGAACGCGTCGGCGAAAGCAAAACCATTCGCGTGGACGTCCGGGTCGTGGCCGCGACCAACGAGTCGCTGGAAGACGCCATCGAGGCCGGCCGCTTCCGCGAGGACCTTTACTATCGACTGAATGTCTGGCCGATCACGTTGCCGCCCTTGCGCGAGCGCCGCGATGACATCCCGGAGCTGGCGAACTTCTTCTTTGCCCGGATCCTGAAGGAAAATCAACTCCCGCCCGTCGAATTGTCCAGCGAAATCGTCGCCATGATGCAAACCCATGACTGGCCGGGCAATGTGCGCGAACTCGAGAATTATGTGGAACGATTGGTCCTGCTTTCGCGGGCCGGTCCGCTGACGCCCGAGAGCGTACCGCCGCCCGGCCGCATCGACCGCCTGCGCAAACCGAAGGGCGCCGCCGACGCCGACCTCCCCACGCTAATCCGCCAACTGGTGCAAACCGGCGTCCGCAGCCTGCCGCATGGTCAATTGAAAACCGGCATCGTCGATTCGGTCGAACGCGAATTGATCGAGCATGTCATGCAGCTATGCCAAGGCGTCGGCGTGAAAGCCGCCGAGAAGATCGGCATCAACCGCAACACGTTGCACAAGAAGCTGGAAGAATATCGGCAGGGGACATCACCGGAGTAATGTTGCCGTGACGCCCGCACTTGACGAATATCGGCTGGAGAATCTCGTTCAAGACCATCCGGTTAACATGGGATTGTTTATTCCATTCGTCGTCGAACGCGTTCAGTCTGATCCAGCAACTAACTAGCCGACTCGCACCTTCTTCGCGGCGATGACAATCCGTGCGCAAGCCTCGGCGTCGGAGTCGGCGTCGTGGTGTTTCAACGGCAGACCGAGATAGGCACAGACATCCGGCAGTTTCGCTCGCCGCAAGCCCCAGGTTTTTCGCGCAAGTTGCACCGTGCAGACGAACGGCTGAATCGGCATCGGCAAATTCGCGACATCGCAACAAGTTCGCAATACGTTGCGGTCAAACGGCGCGTTGTGAGCCGCGAGAAAGGCCGCCCCGTCGAGGATTCCGGCGAAACCGGGCCAAAGCTCGGCGAAGGCCGGCTTCTCTTTGACGTGCGACCAATTGATGCCGTGAATGTAGGTGAACTGGAAATAGGGCCGCGGCGGGCGAATGAGACAGGATTGCCGGGCGACAATCTCCGTGCCCTCGACGCGAATCAAGGCGACGGCACAGGCGCTGTCGCTGCCACAGTCGGCCGTCTCGAAGTCAATCGCGACGAACGGCCCCTCGGGAATCCGAGTTTTCCGCACGCTGGGCGAGGTCATCATGACTCATTTCCCCTGGTTCCAATACACGCGCAAGTTATGCGTCTGTCGCCCGACCGCAATCAGGTCGGGTTTGCCGTCGGCATTCAAATCAGCGACCGTGAGATCTTCCACGGCGACACCGCCGTTGTCAATGATTTGTCTTCGCCACTTCTCGCCCTTGCGGTCGGTAAACTTGTACACGCGTACGCCGCGGCGAAGGGTGAACTTGTTGCCGGCACGCGCATTGGGATCATCGCGCACGCCAATGATCAGCTCGTCATTGCCGTCGCCATCGAGATCGGCGCACCAGACGCCATGGCCCCAGCGAAGCTCCTCATCGATCACGAACCGTTTCATCAGCCCATCGTCACCGTTCGCTCGCGTGTAGACCACCACTTGGTTTCCATGCCAAGGTTCGATGGTCGCAACGTAAAAATCGCCATTGCCCAGGCGCCCGGTTTTGACTTCGCTCGAACCGCGACTCCCTTCTCGATGGGACTGATTCCCGGCGCCGACTCGCGTCGGGTTCCATTTGTCGCCGTCGCGATGCAGGAGGGTGACGCCTTCGTAGCTGGCGCAGTACAAATCGTCGCCATTGGCCTTCGTGGGAACCGGCCAGATGTTGTGGACGACGTGCAGCGATTCGTTGAGCACGATCGGCTTCCACGGCCCACGGATGGGATCCCTGGGAATCGGAAATGCCAGGATGCGAACCGGGCGGCCGTCCATCCAGTTCGCCTTGGCGGAACTTTCACGGCCCAGGAGCGGCGCGAGGACGATCGCTTTGGTCCCATTGCCATCGAGATCAGCGACCCGAATTCGATGCACCATTGGCTCCTCGGCGATCGGGTGCATGCTCCATTCGTCGTCGAGCGATTTGCCGCGTTTGAGCCATTGCAGCGTGCCGCCGGCGACGGTGTTGAAGGGCGCCCAGCCGGCCCCGAGCACGATGTCGAGCTTTCCGTCGCCGTCGATGTCAAGAACCGCGAGGCAAACGTTGTCGGCCTTCGTCTTCCCCTGCAGGATCGTTCGCATGTTCCAGGTGGGGTTCTCATACCAGACGACGCGGTGCTGATCGACGACGACGATGTCCGGCTTGCCGTCGTTGTTGATGTCCGCGACCGCCACGGCGTAGCCAATGCGAAGGTCGCGGGCCAGTTCTTGGGTCTTGAATTTCGCGAGCGGCGGTTCTGCACCGAATTGGGCGCTTCGCCCCAACCGCCGCAATCAGAATTGAGTACACAAGACGCATCATTGGCGGCACTCATGAAACATAAGGCAAATTGGTTGGATCGTATCGGTTGGAGCGATTAGTGTAACATGAATGAATCGCATTCGCCAGAGTTTCGTTAAAGTATGGTCTTGATCCGGCGTGCGCCGGCTGTGACAATGGTGAGTCGGAGGCACGCCATGTCGGCCGGGTGGAAGTTCCCGGGTTTCGAGGTTTGAAATGTCCATCCGAAGTTCGCAGCGGTCCAGTCGCGAGATCCTGCTGCTGCTCGTTTCGCTGGGCGTCGTGGCTGGGTTGAGCTACGGCCTATATCGTTGGTCGGGAATGTCCGAGCCAACCCTGGATCCCAATCATAAATGGGATCGGGAACGCATCGGCCGGCTGCTGATCGGGCCCGAACAAATCACCTGCTACTGCTTTTTCACCTGGGCTTGCCTGATCTTAGTCCGCCGCGAACTGGAGGTTCGCCGACAGCGAACGGCGTTTGGCCTGGGGCTGCTGCCGACCGAGGAGGGCTCGCGGATTCTGCCGGAGGACGCCCGGCCGCTGTTGAGAAAACTCGACCTGACGACGGCGAATCGGGGACCGCTGATCCTGGCCAACATGGTTCGCATGGCGCTCGGGAAATACGCCATCAGCAAGTCGGCGCCCGACGTGGGCGAAGTGATGCGCACCCAGAGCGAGGTCGAACTCGGCCGGATGGTTTCGAGCATGAATATCGTTCAATATTTGCTCTGGGCCATTCCCGCGATCGGCTTTATCGGCACGGTGCGCGGTTTGGCGACCAGCTTTTCCATGGCCGCCTCGGACGAAAAAAACGTGGTCCAGTTCATGAAGGAAGCCACGCGCCACCTGAACTTCGCCTTCGACTGCACCCTGGTGGCCCTGGTGCTGAGCGTGATCGCGATGTACCTGCTGCACATGGTCCAGCGGAATGAGGAATCGCTGATCATCGATTGCCAGCAATACTGTCAGGAACATCTGCTACTGCGGCTGTATGACGCGGCCCCCGAGCATGAAGCGGTTTACCAATGACCAAATGAGGAGCGCCAATGGGTTGGGTCAACTGGTCGCGGAAGGGGAACCAGCCGTATCAAGTCGGACCGGGCACGGTCCGCGCGGACTTGAATTCGACCCGCCTGCGCGCCATGTCGTGCGCGTCCGGGCAGGCCCCCAAGCCGATTGCGCTCGACGACCCGTTCGAGGAAATGCCGCTGGCCGCCAGCCTGGAGACGCGCCCGCCGACGATCGGGCGCGGCCTGGGCGATTGAACGCAAGATTCCGCACCTGGGCTGTTTCGATTTTCTGAGCGAAGTGAATCAGCCTAGGCGTTGGGAAGCGGGCCGGCGCAGCGTTTCCGCCGCCGATCTCTTGTCGATCGCGTTTGAGCGATTTCGTGCCGCCTGCGCGAAGCCGGAGAATTTTACCCTGGCGCTGCCGGTGCATTTGAACGCGCAGAAAGTCGCCGCGGTCGTCAATCTGCTGGAGAAGGCCAAGCTGCCGGTTCGCGGCACGGTGTTGCTGCCGTTGGCGGTGCTGGCTGCCGCCGACCCGGGCGAGCGCCGCCCGGCCTACACGTTGGTCGTGGACGTGGACGATCACGCCCTCACCGGATCGCTCGTTCACTGCGAATCAAATCAGGCTCGTTTGCTCGGCTCGGGCATTTTCCCGCGGCTGAATCTGCGCCTTTGGAAGGAGCAACTGCTGAACGGGTTGTCGGACCGCTGTGTGCCGCGTATGCCGGCGCGATCCGCGCGATTCCGCCGCCGCCGAACAGGCCCTCTACGAACAGATCGACGATTCGCTCGATCGCATTCGCCACGGACAGAAACTCGAACTGACGGTGCAGTCCACGCACTGGTATCAGAATCTGCATTTGCAAGCCGACGACTTCGATGCGTTTTGCGCGGCACAGGCCAAGCAGGCGGCCGTTTCGTTGCGGGAATTGGTGCAATCGTTGACCCCGGAGCCGCCTCAAGCCATTTGGCTGACGCACACGGCGGGACGGCTTCCCGGCCTGGCCGACGCGCTGCATTCGAACATGGCGGAGCGGACCGGCCTGGCGGTGCTGTCGCCGGACGCCGGCGCTCGGGCCGCGATCGTGCTGGCTTCGCGTTGGGCCCGCGACGAACTTCCCCGCACGCACCTGGACACGGTGGTTTTGTTGCCGGAGATGCCCGCCCGCGAGTCGAGCCGCCCGGCCTATCGAGAAAACAACACCACCACCGGGTACCGGGGCTTCAAGATCGGACATTAACCCTCGCCCGAAACTCCTTCCAACCCGCGATCCATCATGCGCACCCGCCACCGCGTTCCATCGTTGTTCACCTTGTCCATGCTGGATGTATTTTGCTGCGCACTGGGCTGCGTCATATTGCTGTGGCTGTGGAACGATCGGCGGGCCAAGGCCGGCGCCGAGGCCACGGAGAGACGCGCCAGGAACTCGACTCGGCGCAGGGCGAGTCTCGCCAGCACGAAAAGCGCGATTGAATTCGCTGCGCGGCAACCTGTCGGCGTCACAGACCGCCGTCGCCAACCTGACGAACGAGCGCGATTCGACGCGCAAGGACCTGGACGCGGCGCGGCAAAACCTGGCCGATCGCCTCGCCCAGTTGAAATCGGCACGAGCCGAGGCCGCCGACCTGGCTGATCGGCTCGAGAAGAAAACGAATGACCTTCAAGATTCCGACGCTCGAGTTGCCGCCTTGAGCAAGAAGGCGACCGACCTGAGCAAGAAGACGAAGGATCAGAGCGCGGCCGCGGCGGCTCTGTCCGAAATGCTGGCCAAGAAAACAAAGGAAGCCGGCGCGCTGAAGGCGGCTTCCGAGCAAGCTCAGCGGCGCGTCGCCGAGCTCGAAATGCTCACCCGAGAAAAGGACGCAGCGCTCGCCACGGCGATGGCCAAGAGCAAGGATTTGACCGAACGCTTGAACGACGCCGAGGGGAAATTGCGTCTCGTCCGCGCCCGGGCCGACACGGCGTCGTCGAGCCTCGACGAGCAGGCCAAGAAGTTAGCGGCCGCCGAGAATCGCGCTCGAGAGTTGGAGAAATTCCTGAACAATCGCAAGTCGGCCATGGTGGACATGCAAGGAAAGCTCGACGAGTTGCAGAGCGAGCGCAGAAGCCTGTCGGAGCAAGCGGCCAAGTTCAAGGCCGCCGCCGACAACCGCTTCGCGGGCATTCATCTCACCGGCCGCCGCGTCATTTTCCTCGTCGATATGTCCGGCAGCATGAAAATGGTCGATGAAAACACCGCCGCGCCGGACAAGTGGTCCGGACTCATCTCGACGGTCGTGAAAGTGATGAAGAGCCTTCCCGACCTCGAGAAGTTTCAGATCGTCATGTTCAGCGAGGGAATCTCGTTCCCCATCGGCGACCCCTCCGAGTGGAATGATTTCCGTCTGGAATCGAGCCCGGCGCTGGTCAAGCAGGCAATTACGCGAATCGAGCCGAGGGGCAACACCAACATGTATGCCGCGTTCGAGGCGGCATTTCGCTTTCGCCCGAAGGGGCTCGATACGATTTACTTGCTTTCCGACGGCCTGCCGAACGCCGGTCCGGGACTATCTGCCTACGATCAGACGCGCAACATTTCCGAATCGGAAAAAGGCGACAAGCTCGGCAAATATATTCGCACGACCCTGAAGCAATCCTGGAACCGGCCGACCGCCGGATATGCGCACGTGAAAATCAATTCGATCGGGTTTTTCTACGAAAGCCCCGAGGTTGGAGCGTTTCTCTGGGCGTTGTCGCGCGAAAATGACGGCAGTTTCGTGGGGATGAGCAGTCCTTGATCGGCATCGAGCCGTTTCGTTTATGGCCATTCCTCTCGTGAACTGTTGATGCCATGCCGACTCCGCTTCCCGACTCCGACGCTGAAACGCTTCCGCCGCAAATCGGTCAAGCGGTCGATCCGATGGCCACACTCGCTCCCGAAGCAGCCTCCTGCGCGACCGGCGGCGGTCGCCGGATTCGAGATCACTTGCGAAATCGGCCGCGGCGGGATGGGCGTGGTCTATCGCGCTCGGCAGTCCGGTCTCAATCGGGACGTGGCCCTGAAGATGGTGCTTGCCGGCGGGCATGCGTCGGCGGCGGAGCGAGCACGATTTCTCGCGGAAGCGGAGGCGATCGCCGCGGTCCAGCATTCCGGCATTGTGCAGGTTTACGATTTTGGCACAAGCGATGATCAACCCTATTTCGCCCTGGAATACTGTCCAGGCGGCAGCCTCGCCGCCAAGTGGAACGGCACGCCTTTGGGCCCCCCAGTAGCGGCCCAGACGATCGCGAAACTCGCCCGAGCCGTTCAAGCGGCTCACGACAAGAACATCATTCATCGCGATTTGAAACCGGCCAATGTCTTGCTCACGGAAAATGGCGACGTGAAGATCACCGACTTCGGATTAGCCCGAAAAACCGACTCCGGCTCCGGCCTGACGCAGACCGGCGCCATCCTTGGCACGCCCAGCTATATGTCGCCGGAGCAAGCCGCCGGCCGGCTGGGGGAAATCGGACCGGCGACGGACATCTACGCTCTCGGCGCGATGCTATACGAGGCGCTGACCGGCCGTCCGCCGTTTCGCGCGTCGACTCCGCTCGACACCGTGCTGCAGGTCCAGCTCGACGAACCGGTTCCGCCTTCGCGCCTCGCGCCGAGACTGCCGCGCGATCTGGAAACGATCTGCTTGAAGTGCCTTCAAAAGCAACCGGTGAAACGGTACGCCTCGGCCTCGGCGTTGGCCGACGATCTCGAGCGATTTCTTCGCGATGAACCAATTCAGGCGCGGCCGGTGCCGCCGTGGGAGCGGGCATGGAAAGCCGCACGGCGTCGACCGACGGCGACGGCATCCGTGATTGCGATGCTGCTTGCCGTGATCGCGGTCGTCGCGGTCGTGGTGGTGAAGAATTCGCAACTGGCAAGAGAGCGCGACGCCGCCCACCAGGCGAAAGAGAACGCCGAAACGCAACTGCGCTGGCCCAGGCCCGGCTCGAAAAAGCCGTCGAAGCCGTCGAGCGAGTGATGACGCGCGTGGCGGGCGAGAAATGGGCGAGTCGGCCGGAGCTTCTGAGCGAACGCCGAGAGATCCTTGAGGACGCCGTCGCCTGGTTCCAAAGTTTCGGGGCCGATGACAGCAAGGATCCGGTCGTGCGGCGACAGGCCGGCCGGGCTTATCTGCAATGCACGGAGGCCTACATGGCCCTAGCCGATTACGATCGCGCTCGCAAGATGGCGGACGCGGCGGCCGGCGTTTATCAATCGTTGAGCGATGAATTCCCCAACGACCCGGCGCCGGTGCGCGGATTGGCCGAGTCCGAGGAGATGAAGGCTCATTTGGTTTTGTTTGATGCCAAGTACGCCGAGGCGATCACCCGATACCAAAAGGCGGTTGAATTCGCGGAAGCCGCGGTCGGGATCAACCCGAACGATCCGGAGTCGCAGGCGACGCTGGCCGATTCATTGACGTCGGTTGCACTGTCGTACGCCAATATGGACCCCGCCAAGGCGAGCGAATTCTTCCGTCGCGCCGCGGCCATCGCGGAAACGTTGCTAACAGGGCCGGACGCCGGTTTTCGGCCGCGCCAAATCCTGTTCACCGTTTTGGTCCACTCCGGCGCGAGCGCTCTCAGACAAGGCGACAACGCAAGCGGCTACTCCCAGTTGGAACGCGCCCACGCCATGCTGACGGAACTCGATCGCCTGCGACCGGCGACGGCCCGCGCCTCCGAAATGCTTGCTCTCTCGAGCCGAATTCGAACTTCAATATGGAAACTTGCTGTTTCGCCGCGGCCATCAGTCCGATGGCCTCGCTTCAACCCAAAACGGGCTCGCCCGCATCGACCGGCTGTTGGCCGTACAAGCCAAATCGTTTCCATTGCGAATTCGCAAGCTCCAGGGCCAGTTGATCGTGGCGGACTTGCTGATGCGCTCCGGCAAACAACTTGAAGCGGACGCGATGTTCGAACGCATGGACCAAGGGCGCGAACAATTGCTGCACGACATGCCGCAAATGATCTGGCTCCCCGATTTCGGGAAGTTTCAGCGCTCGGTCTTGTTGGTTGAACTCGGCGCGCAGGCCGTGCCAAGGTCGTCGAGCCCGGCTTCCAAAAGCTGATGACGGGCGGCGACAGCCGCGTTGACCTGTCGATTCGCTATAACGCCGCCTGCGCCTTCTCGCTTCTGTCGCGATCCGGCCCGACCAGCGACCGCGAACGCTTCGGCCGGCGGGCCGTCGATTTGCTCAACGGGCTCCTGAACGCGAATTACTTCCGAGCGGTGAAAAGCAACGATCATTTGGACGACGACAACGATCTCGACCCGCTTCGGCAGCGGGCGGACTTTCGCGAGTTTCTTTCCAAGGCGAAAGCGCAACGGCCGAAAAAGTGAACCGAATCCGCACCGACGCAACCGGTCCGCCCCGCTTGCCGGCGACTCATCACGCATTTCCCTGGATTCCTTCGCTCCGGCGCGGTAGCAATAATTCCACCGTGCCGGTCCTTGGATCCGCTTTTCAAACAACCGGGAGCCCTCTCCATGAGCGAAAAGAAAGTCAACGTGGCGATCATCGGCCTCGGTTTCGGCGCCGAGTTCATTCCGATCTACCAGGCAGCATCCCAACGCCAACATGTACGGCATCTGCCAGCGCAATCGCGGAGAAGCTGAACAAGGTCGGCGACGACGTTCAACATCGACAAACGCTACACCAAATACGACGACGTGCTGGCCGACCCGCAGGTCGATTTCGTGCACATCAACTCGCCGATTCCCGAGCACGCCCCGATGTCGATCGCCGCGCTGAAGGCCGGCAAGCACGTGATGTGCACCGTGCCGATGGCGACGACCATCGAGGAATGCGAACAGATCTGCGACCTGGTCGAAATCGACCGGCCTGAAATACATGATGGCGGAAACCGTCGTCTACTAGCCGCGAATTCCTGTTCATCAAGGAGATGTACACGAAGGGCGAACTCGGCAAGATTCAGTACCTGGCGGCCTCGCATCCGCAGGACATGGACGGCTGGCCCGACTACTGGGAAAAAATGATCCCCATGCACTACGCCACGCACGTCGTCAGCCCCTGCCTGGGCTTGCTGAATGGCCGGGCGGAATATGTCAGTTGCTTCGGCTCCGGCACCGTTCGGGAGGACATTCAGAAGAAATCGGGCAACAAGTTCGCCGTCGAAATCGTGCCACATCAAGATCAAGGACTCCGACGTCGTCGGCCCACATCTGGCGGTTCCTGTACGACGTCGCCCGGCAATATCGCGAGAGCTTCGACGTCTATGGCACGAAGAAGAGCTTCGAATGGACGCTGGTGGAGCACGAGCCGCACATCATTCACACGGCGAAGAAGCCGGAGCCGGAGATCCCGACGAAAGTCACCGTGCCGGACTTACGCCCACCTGTTGCCGGAGCCGATCCGCCGCTTCACGCAAGCCGCAGGAGATTCACGACTCGCAGCATCTGTCCTTCATCCAGGGCGGCGGCCACGGCGGCTCGCACCCGCACCTGGTGAACGAATTCCTTTCGGCGCTGGTGCAAAAACCGCGACCCGTGGCCCAACGCCACGCACCTCCGCGAACTGGACCTGCGTCGGCATCTGTGCCCATCAGTCGGCGCTGAAGGGCGGCGAAATCGTGCGCCTGCCCGAGTTCACATTGGGATGATTGCTTGAATAGAACGCGGATCACGCAGTTGGACGGATTAACATGGATCAGAATAAATTTAATACTCTGATCCGTGTTAATCCGTCCAACTGTGTCATCCGCGTTCTATGCTCTTCTTTCAAACCTTGGGCAATTGCCACGGGTCGCGCCGGGCGCGGTCAAACCATTCGCGCCGACCGCAATTTCCAAAGTGCTACTTGGAGTCCGCCACACGCGAGAGAATCTGCACCACTCGACCGTAACAGTCGCACTCAAGTGCATGCAACTGGTGTTCAACGTCTTCCATCAGTCCGAGTTTGCTGGTCCGCCTTCCGTTCGGCAGTTGCCGTGCCGCATGCGTCGGACGTCCATCGTCTCGTGCGAGAATCGCGATTCTCTAAATGCCAGCCTGAAAAACCTCACCTCCGAAACATCGCATGCCCCGGATCGCCTCGCGACAGCAAATACGCCAAGAGATCCAGCACTTCGTTGTCATTCAGCGGTTTGAGCAGACCATCGGGCATCGTCGATGTCGGCGACGGCTTCTGCTCTTCGATGTCGGACTTTTTCACCTCCACCACTTTGGACGAATCCTCCGGGTCGAGCAAGACGGTGAGGGTGTCCTTAGTTTCGCTGACGATGCGGCCGGTGTAATCCTTGCCGCTCTTGAGCGACACGATCGAAGCGCGATATTGATCGGAAATGACCTTGCTCGGCACCACAATCGATTCGCACAAGTCCTTGAGGCTGAAGCGGCCGGCGACTTGCGAAAGATCCGGTCCGGTCGCGCCGCCGTCGCCATTGAAGCGATGACAGACGACGCAGCGTGCCGCCGCGAACGTCTTTTCGCCGTTCTTGAAGTTCCGAGCTTTCAGCCGCGGCTCGGCGAACTTCACCAGCTCCTCAAGTTTCCAGTCGCGGCCGGGTCCGACCGGCTTCGGCAATTCCTTCGGCTTGTAAGGCTTGCGAAGGCCGAGTGCCTCGATCGCGAGCCGATCGGCGTCGCTGGCATTGTCGAAGGCGTCTTTCTCCGTGTTGTTGATGAATCCCTGGAAACTGGCGCCGCCGCTCTTCTTGCGAGCTTCGCTCAGCCACTGGAACCAGAAACGCCGCTGCTCCATCGTCCAGCCTTCATGGACATTTCGCAGGATAAAGGCGTAGTAAAACTTTTGCTGGTCCACGGAATTGGCGAGCAATCGAGCGATTGTGTCGCCGTAACCGCGATTGCGACCGAGCAAATCATTGGTGATGTCATTCGCAGACATCGCCTTCGATTCCTGCTTCATCAAATCGATGCATTTGCTGACGATGGTCGGTGATTTCAGATAAACGAGCATCGAGGCCAGCTCGCGATTGACCGCGTCGCTCTTTGTCGGGAAAAAGGTGTCCAGCTTGCGAGCCAATCGGGCCGCGGTTTCTTTGTCCGGCTCGCCCATGCGGATGAACGTCAACGCGTAAGCTCTTAGCAGGCCGAGTTGCTGGAACTCCGTCAAATCGCCGAAGCCGACTCGCTCCAGGCCAAGCAGCAGCTTCCACTGGTTCGCCTTGTCGCCCTGCCGCGCCAACGCGATGATGCCGGAAATCAGCGCATCCGGCTTGTCTTCGAGCAGCACGCGTTCCTGCCATGTTTCGACCGGCTGGTGCTCGAGTGCCACGCGGGCGGCGTAGCGAATAAACCGATCCGGATGGTTCAGATTCGGATAGATGAATTCGACCGCCTTGGCCGGGTCTTTTGCCCGCTGCTGGTATTGCTCCAGTTGATGCCGCAAGGAACGCAAATCGACGCCGCGCCGATCGTGATAATCCACCTGCTCGGTCGGTTCATTGCCAACATAGGTGACGCGGAACAATTCCGACTGCGTGCCGCGGCCGCCGGTGACAAAATACATGGCCCCGTCGCGTCCAATCGTGACATCGGTGAGCGGCAAGGGCGTGCGCGAGAGAAATTCTTCCTTGATCGCCTTGTAGCTGCTGCCATCCGGTTCCAAGTGCATGGCGTACATCGTGCCGAAGGTCCAGTCGCAGCAGAAAAGCGCTCTCTGATACTTCGCGGGGAACTTGGCTCCGTAGCCAAATTCGATTCCGACGGGCGAGCCGGGACCGACATCGACGATCGGCGGCAGGCTGTCAATGTAATAGGTCGGCCATTTGCCGGTGCCGCTGCGCCAGCCGAATTCGCTGCCGCTGGTCGCGTGACACACTCGCGTGGGGCGATACCAGGGCGAGCCCATATCCCACTCCATGTCGGCATCGTAGCCGAACAGTTCGCCGTCGGCGTTGAAGGCCATGTCGAAGCAATTGCGGTAGCCGCTGCTGAAGATTTCCCAGGTCTTGCCGTCGGGGTCGGTTTGAGCGATCCAGCCGCCCGGCGCAAGAATCCCGCGAGCATGGCCGTTGGCGTCCCATTGGCGCGGCAGCAACAGGTCTTCGCCCCAGTTTCGAGGGCCCCGGCTTGAATCGATCTTCGCGGGGATCGCCGTGTGATTGCCGCAGACGATCAAAATCGATTTGCCGTCGGGCGAGAGCCGCAAGCTGTGCGGGCCATGCTCGCCGCCGCCGCGAATCGAGGCCAGTTTCTCAATCTGGTCAAACTGATCGTCGCCCTTGGTCGAGCGCATGCGATAGAGGCCGCTGCCCGGCCCACCATTGACCGAAACGTAAAGACTTCCGAATGCGAATAGCAGCCCCTGTGCACCGGTGATCCGGGTGCTGATCCGCTCGACTTTGGGAAGTTCACTCTTGCCGATCGGCGGAGGCGTGATTCGATAGAGCCCTTTATTGTCCTGATCGCTGGCGATGAGCCGGCCCTTGTCATCCGCGGCGAGGCTGACCCACGAGCCCATCTGCGATCGGGGAACTTCAAAAATCCGTTCGACTTTGAAGCCGGGCAGCGTGTTAAACACGAACGAACGAGCCGGCGCGACCCCGGCCTCGGCGTTGAATGCGTCACCCCAGGGCCCCTCGCCGAGATTGGCGATTTTCCGCGCCGCGACCCAGCGCCTGGCGTCCTTTCGCTCCGCCGCCTGCCACGACGTGTCGGACACCACGTAATGCTTTTCGCCCTTCGCCGAGGTGAGCGTCAATTTCAGAATGAAACCGGCCGGCCCGCCCTGGTTCTCAACCTCGGCGAGCAACACGTTCTTGCCCGACTTGATGTATTTCTGCACGTCGATTTCAATCGGGCGTTCCCAGGAGTCGCTTTCGGCCACATTTTCGCCATTGATCGCGATGGTCATCTTGTTATCGCAAGTCGCGCGGAGAATCGCCTTGGCGGACCCGCCGTCGAATTCCTTGCGCAGGTAATAGCGCTTATTGATGTCGGCGCCCCAAATCCAGGCCGGCGCCGGGGGCTTGGACTTGGGCCGGTCGTCCGCCAAAGTGGGAACAGAAGAGATCGCCAGACAACATATGAGCGCGAGATTGCGGCCAGTCACGAAAAGGCTCCACATTCGGGCGGTAAGTAAATCGGCTGGATATCAGGAGGGATTTTAAGCGGCAGGCGACCACGATTGCAAGATTCAGCCCGCGCTCGCGACCGGCAAATCGCAGCCATTAAAGTCGTTTCTTGAGTTTCGCCAGCGCGTCGGTGTAACGCGGATCGGAACGAAACGGAGCGAAATCCGGATCAGTCTCGAATTCCTGAGAATTGCGATAGCCGAGATGAATTGCCTCATTGAGGCAGGCGTACGCGCGGTCGAGATAGCTCTGCCGCAGGTTCTTGAGTTGGGGCGACAGCGGCACCGCGTCATCGCGTGTGACCGCGTCCGCAATCAGACCGAAACCTTGTGCCGCCCTCTTCAAGAGTTCCGGCCTGAACGCCGGGGTCATCTTTGGGTTTTTTCCTCCGCGCTCGAATCGGGTCGCGAACGCTTCCGCATCCTTAATGAGGCGGGCGCAGGCGCACGACAGCATCGCCTCGTACATGACGGACATGAACTCTGGATCGCCCGCAAACTTTGCAACAAGTTCCTTGCGGATCGCTGCGGATTCCTGCATGGCCTTTTCCGCCGTGGCTCGATCGCCGGCTTCGAGCGCCGCCACGGCCAGCACGTAGTCGGCCTGCGACAGATTGCGCCGGCAGTTCAGAATCTCACGAGGCGATGCGAGATCCGTGAAAATCTTGGCAGCTTCTCGATATCGATTCAGGGCAAGCTTGGCGTCCTTGGCGTAAATGAATTCAAGATCGCCCGCGGTTCGCAGCAGATAGGCATAAATCTCCTGAATGGACAGATTCGGCTTCGCATCTTTGATCAAGGCCTTCAATTCCTCGAACGCCTTGTCCAAGTCGGTCCGTCCGCCTTCGCGATTATTGGTTCGGAACTTCGCGCGACCCGAAGTGAACCAGGCCACTGCGAGCGACTGACGATCCCGGACCTTTAAAGCTCCGCGATCAACCTGCTTGTACACGTCGAGAGCGTCATGGGCATTCGCAACGGCGTCTGAATACTTGCCCATATTCGAGTACAGATCCGCCAGACCGGTCAACGCGGCCGCCAAGGCGGTTAGCCGTTCGTGTGTCTTGAGATCGTTCGATCGGGGCTGTTGCACGATTCGCCGGCGAATTTCGAGCGCTTTTTTGTAGCTCTCAAGCGCGTCGGGGTATTTCGGCCGTCCTTGCAACTTGTAAGCATCACCGATCGCCGAATGGGTCGCCGCCACGTTCCCCTCAGACTTGTCGATATCAGGCGGATGATCTTTGAGAATCGATACGTGGATGCCTAGCGCGACTTTGAATTCAACGATTGCCTCTTTGAACATTCTCTTTCGCAAAAACCCAAGTCCCCGTCGCTGGTGCTTGCCTGCCTCGGCCCGCGCTTGAATGTGCCGATCATCGGATTCCTGGATTTCGTTGTGGTTCTCGTTGATCAGATTGAGAACCGCTTGAAAGACCTGTTCGGTGTAAAGGCCTCGTTGAACCAATTCGGGAATGGTGTTAACCTGCACTTCCTCCCTTTCGCGGACGTTTTCCAGCCGGCGATTGGCAACCTCTCGAAGCCCCCGCTGCTTCTCGGCAGAGTCCTTGTAATAAAACGCGAATGCGGTCGCGCCAACCGCGACTGCTAGCAACAACAGTGCCGCGGCCGCTCCGAGAGACGTCACCGTCGGATTTCTCTTCGCCCAACGAAGCGTGCGCTCGATCTGACCCACCGGGCGGGCCTTGATCGGCTTGCCTTCCTGAAAGTTGCGCAGGTCTTGAACCAATTCGGAGCAACTCGCATAGCGCTTGGCGGGCTCCTTTTGCAGGCACTTCAAACAAATCGTTTCCAGATCGCGCGGCACCTCGGAGTTGAATTGCGACGGCGGGACCGGCTCCAGCTTCTGCACCAGTTCGAGAGTGTGCAGGAGCGAGGCGCCGACGTAAGGAGGGCGGCCGGTGAGCATCTCATAGAGGATGGCGCCGAGCGCCGCCTGATCGCTGTGCGGGCCGACCGCGTCGATGTCGCCTCGCGCCTGCTCCGGGGCCATGTAGTTGGGCGTGCCCACGGCTTGCCCGGCTTGCGTCTTGCTGGAATCATCCTGCCTCTTGGCCAGACCGAAATCCGCGATTTTCGGCGTGCCGTCGCGGGTCAAGAGAATATTGCCCGGCTTCAAGTCGCGGTGAACGATGTGGCGATCGTGCGCGTATTGCATCGCCTTCGCTAGCGTCTCGAGCATTTCCGCGGCGAATTTGGGCGGCTGCGGTTTGTGATCGAGTTTCTCATCGAGCGAGCCGCCGTCGACGAATTCGAGAGCGAAGTAGGGCAAACCATCGGCCTCGCCGATCTGGTAAATCTGGACGATGTTGGGATGCTGAAATTGGGCGACGGCCTTGGCTTCATGCGTAAAGCGCTCGAGTTGCGTCGTCGAAGCGTGAATGCCCGCCAAAATCATTTTCAGCGCGACGGTGCGATCGAGTTTCGGGTCGCGGGCCTTGTAAACAACTCCCATGCCGCCGTGGCCGAGTTCGGCGATGATCTCGTAGCCGGGCACCTTGACGTTTTCCAGTCGCTGGGCGACTTTGATCGCGTTGATCAGGTCGAAATCTTGAGTCCGACCGCCGGAGTCATGATCGACCGTGCCGCCGCCATTGGGCAGGTCCACTGTGAAATTCTGATTGTCGTCGGAACCGATCTTGGTGCGATCGGCGCCGATCGGTGAATCGATTGTTAGGTCGGGGGCATTCGGCGAATTGGACGATGGGTTCGGCTCATCAACCGTACGGTCGGCATTGTCAGCGTTTTCGGACATGATCGGTCTCCCGCAACGAACCCATCCACTTGTCGCCCATGTTATATCCGAATCCACGCGTCACCGGCGCAAATCGGCCGCTTCCGCGAATAATTGCCGCAACTGCGGCAGGCACACATTGAGCGCGTATTTGTCGCGGATGAACTCGACCGCGTTTACTCCCAGATGATGGTGCTCATCGGGCTGCTGCAACACGGTGCAGGCGAGTTCCGCGAGTGCGTCTACATCGAAGAAATCGGCGAGCAGGCCGTTTTTGCCGTGCTCGATCATTTCGCATACCGGCGCGGTGCGCGATGCCACCACCGGTCGCCGCAGGCCAGTGAATTCATCAGCGACCAGGATAAAACAAACGGCACGGTGAAATAAAGATGCAAATCGGTTTGAGCGAGCAACTGGGCCAGGACGTCAGGCGCCACCACGCCGACGAACGCGAATTTTGACATATCATACTGGTCTTGGGCCAAGACCCATTGCTTGAACGAAATCCCGCCGGTCCGTTTGTCGTCTCCGCCGTAGCAGATCCGATCCTGGCCGACGACCACAAAAGCGCACGTTAGGCAGGCGTTGATAGATTTTCTTCGCCACCTTCATGAAAATGTCGAACCCGCGAATCGATTCGAATCCGCGGGCGACATAGGTGACCAGTTTCACATTCTCGGGGATGACATACTTGCCCGCCTTGCGTTCGCCCTTCACTCGCGGCAGCGGCTTCCACAATGCGGTATCGACACCATCGAAAATCACCCGCACTTTGGAATGAAATAGCTCGGGCAGCCGATCGCGCTGCCATCGCGTAGGCGAGTAGCCCAGATCGCAATTCATCAGATCGACCAGAAGCGCCGGGTTGCGAAAGTGCGAGCGCAGCAGGTCTTCCTCGGCCGGTTTCACGTCGGGCCGATAGTCGATGTCGGAATTTCGCGTGTGGTAATAATACTCGAAGTAATTGATGATCGGGCAGCGGTACAACTCGCGCAACAGCACGGTGGAGACATAGCCCGAATGGCCGACGATCAGATCGGGCACGATATCGGGCCGCGCCTTCAGTGCGTCGTAAACCGCGTGGCTGTGCCAGACGAGATTTTCAAACGTGCGACTGCTGTAATGCGTGCTCTTCGTCGCCCCGCCACGCGGCTCGTATTTGATCCGCTCGATTCCCTGCGCCGTGCCCGATTCCTGTCGGGATACAAAGGTGACGCGATGTCCCTCGCGGGCCAACTGATTAGCGATCATCCCGAACTGAGCGGGATAGTTTTGATGCAAGAATAGCGCCGTGCATTGCGAGACTCGAAAGATCGAAATAATTGAAGTGAATGATAATCGCCGTGCCGCGGGAACGCAATTGTCAAGGATGGGTCATCGCCTCGGGCCGAACCAGCCGGTCGAAGTCGGCCTCCGGCAGAAGGGCCAGCTTCCGATTGGCCTCGCGCAATGAAATGTCATGTTCGAGTGCAAAGTGCGCCAACTTGGCGGCGCTATCATAGCCGATGTGCGGAGTCAACGCCGTCACCAGCATCAGTGACCGCTCGACGTTTTCGGCGATCCGCTTTCGATTCACGCCAATGCCGTTGATGCAGTGCTCGACGAATCCACGGCACACGTCGGTCAACAAGCGGGTTGAATGGAGAAAGTTGGCAATGATTACGGGCTTGAACACGTTCAACTCGAAATTCCCCTGGCTTCCGGCAAACGCAATTGCGGCGTCGTTGCCGAAGACCTGAACGGCGACCATGGTCACCGCCTCGGCCTGCGTTGGGTTAACCTTCCCCGGCATGATCGATGAGCCCGGTTCGTTTTCTGGAATCGTCAGTTCGCCCAGGCCGCTGCGCGGCCCTGAGGCGAGCCAGCGAATGTCGTTGGCAATTTTCATCAGCGAGCCGGCGAGAGTTTTGAGCACTCCGCTCGCGAAAACTAGTTCGTCGTGCGCCGAAAGCGCCGCGAACTTGTTGGGATGCGTCACAAACTGCAATCCGGTCAGGTCGGCAATTTTCGCGGCGACGCGGACGGCGAACTGCGCATGCGCGTTCGAGCCCGGTGCCGACCGCCGTGCCGCCCAGCCCGAGTTGATAGAGGCCCGGCAACCCGCATTCGAGTCGTTCACCATCGCGCTCGATCAATGCGGCCCAGCCGGACATTTCCTGACCCACGGTGAGCGGCGTCGCATCCTGCAGATGCGTGCGGCCGATCTTGACCACATCGGCGAACTCGGCCGCTTTTCGCGAGATGGCATCAGCCACGCCCCGAACCGCGGGAATCAATCGATTCATCGCCTGCGCCGCGGCGATATGCATTGCCGTCGGAAACACGTCGTTCGACGATTGCGATTTGTTGACATCATCGTTGGGGTGAATTGGCTTCTTGCTGCCCATCACGCCGCCGGCGAGTTCGATCGCGCGATTGGCGATCACCTCGTTGACGTTCATGTTCGTCTGTGTGCCGCTGCCGGTCTGCCAGACACGCAAGGGGAAGTGATCATCGAGTTTGCCGGCGATCACTTCGTCGGCGGCGCGAACAATCAGGTCGCACTTGTCGGCGGGAAGCAGGCCCAAATCGCGGTTGACCAGCGCCGCCGCCTCTTTCGCCAGCGCCAGGGCATGAATCACTTCGATCGGCATGCGATCGTCGCCGATGGCGAAATGGATCAGCGAGCGGGCCGTTTGCGCGCCATAGTAGCGGTCGGCGGGCACCTCGATCGAACCCATACTGTCAGATTCAACGCGTGTCCCAGCGTCACTCATGATGGTGCTCCGCGGCAAATGCCGTTCCCGTCATCCACAGCGCTCGACGAGGCTCTTGCAGGTCTCAACCCTATTGCCTTTCGAACCAGAAGATCCCTTTCCCCGTGGTGGCCGGACAAAGCATGTACATTTCGCCCTTTTCATCCTCGCCGAAGGAAAACATGGGCATGCCCAAATCCTTGACGGGCCGATTGGCGACGACGCGGCCCTTGGCCTCGTCATATTTCAGCGCCCAGATCTTGTTGGTGATGTAGTCGCCATAGATGTACATGCCGTCGAGCACGGACAGCCGCGGCCCGCGATAGACCGCGCCGCCGGTGATCGATTTACCAACGTCGTGGTTGTATTCCCAGATCGGGTCGATGAACTTCTTCGACGGCCCCTCGCCCTTGGGACCAAACGGATGCAGGCCCTCACGGCGATTCCAGCCAAAGTTGCCGCCCTTCTCGATGAGATTGATCTCTTCAAAAAGGTTTTGCCCGACCTCGCCGGCCCAGAGCTTGCCGGTTTTGCGATCGAACGCCATGCGCCAGATGTTGCGATGGCCATAACTCCAGATCTCCGGCTTGGCGTCCTTCCGCCCGACAAACGGATTGTCCTGCGGAATCGCATAGTTCTTGCCGGGATCCTTGTGATCGACATCGATGCGATGAATTTTGCCGAGGAAGCTGTTCAGGTTCTGGCCATTGTCGAACGGATCGTTGGCCGCGCCGCCGTCGCCATGCGTGACATAGAGGTAGCCGTCGGGCCCAAAGCAAACCGTGCCGCCGTCGTGATTCCAGAACGGCTTCTTGAATTGCATCAATACTTCTTCCGAATTCGGATCGGCCTTGTCGGGATTATCCTTACTGACGCGAAAGCGCGACAGGACATTGACACCCTTGGTTTTCTTCGGCGTGTAGAAGACGAAGAACTCGCCATTCTGCTTGTATTTCGGATGAAAACAAAGCCCGAGGAACCCCTCCTCATTCTGATCGTCGCGATAACTCACGCGATCGGTGAGATCGAGGAAAACGTTCGTTTTCGTCGCCTTTTGATCGTTTGGGAATGAGTGAATAACGCCCTGCTCCGTGGCGACGAAAACGCGATTGGAACCGTCGCCCGCATGCGTCAGCGCGATCGGCCGCAACGGATTCGGCTTGCCCGTTTTGGTTTCCGGCTCCCAACCGGTCCATTGCAAATCGGGGAAGGCGAGCGCGGGTTTCAGGGGCAAGGGAGTTTCGTCGACTTCCCAGCCAGGGATATTGATGGGGATGGAGTAGACGATGCCATCACCGGGCGCCACCGCCAGGACTTCTTTGCCACTGGGGGCAAGGCAGATTGCGCCGGCACGTTCAGGAACTTCAGCGAGCTTGATCGGCCTATCGCCGGGCCGGTTGAACACAATGATCGACCCAGAATCGACACTCGACCGATGAACGCTCGCCAACAGCCGGCCATGGCGATCCCAAGTCAGCTTGTTGATACTCGTTGAGGTCGCTAGCGTTTCAACTGATCCACCAGCCAATTTGATCCGCAAGAGCGTTCCGTTTCCAAAGTCGGTCACCAGTAAGTGAGACGCACCGTCCAGGAGCAAAGCGTTGGGATATCGTATCTCCACGTCGGTCCGCTTTGCATCGAAGACAATGCCTACTTTTCCATTCGGAGTGATGCGATAAATCGGATTGTTCTTGCCACTCGGATCGGCGACATCGGAGACATAAACCAGTCCGCTTTCCGGATCGACGGTCATTGCCGTCAGGGACACTGGCGGTTTGGGAAACGCACTCGCCGCCGCAAATACCTCGGCTTTGCCACTGCGATTGATTCGAACGATCCGATCCTTCTCGGCAGCGAAGATCCATTGTTGAAAGGTGGAAAGCGCATTAACTCGACCCAGTCCTGTGCAGAATAGGGCTGCCTTGCCATTTTCAATCACCATGACCGCACCGCCACGATTTTTGCCTGGCTCACCCTCGACGCTGACGTAGACTTTTCCGCTCGGCCCCACCGCGATGCCAGACGGATTCTTCAACCCCGACACCAGCACCCTCGGCTTCTCCTCTCCCATTGCAGAAGCAACAATGCCCAGCAAAATCGCGGCGACTGAAAATACGCGCATCATGACGATGATTCCTTCGAGCTTGAATTCGAGTTCATGTGTCGCGAGTCGATTTTAAGAAGCGCGTGAGCATAAACAAGCTAGCACTGATTACGTTTCGCGCACAACCCGTTTACGTTTCGCGTTCGCGCGGCGCCGCGCGAACGCGAAACGTAAACGGGTTGTGCGCGAAACGTAATCAGTGACCGAGTTTGGTAGTCTATCTCTATGCCGCGCGAGCCGCTCCCGATCGATCCGATTTTGCCGCAAGTTGCCGAATCCCTGCGCCGGCAACCCTGCGCGGTGCTGCGTGCCCCCACCGGCGCGGGCAAGACCACGCGAGTGCCGCCGGCGTTGCTCAATGCAGGAATCATCCCCAGCCGCATTCTCATGCTCGAACCTCGGCGGCTCGCGGCCCGCGCCGCGGCGCGCCGAATCGCCTTTGAGCACGGCGGACGCGTCGGCGACGAGATCGGTTACCAGGTCCGTTTCGATCGCCAATGGGGGCCGCGCTCGAAAATCGTCGTCGTCACGCCCGGCGTGCTGCTGCGCATGCTGCAAGACGATCCCTTTCTCGAATCGACCGGCTGCGTGATTTTCGACGAGTTCCACGAACGCGGACTGGAAAGCGACCTGGCCCTGGGTCTGATTCGCCATCTGCAGCAACAATTGCGGCCCGAATTGCGGATCGTCGTCATGTCGGCCACGCTCGGCGTCGAGGAGGTGTCGAAATTCCTCCGCGATTGCCCGGTCATTGAGAGCGAAGGACGCTCGTATCCCGTTGAGATCGTTTACGAGCCCAAGCGCGAGCCGATGAAATGGCCGGAGGCGGCCGCGCGAACGGTCGAGCGCTGGCTCGATCGAACGCCCGGCGATCTGCTCGTTTTCCTTCCGGGAGTGGGCGAAATTCGCGGCGCCGCTCGCGAATTGGAAACATTCGCGCGAGAATGACTTGACCGTCGTCTCACTCTATGGCGACTTGCCCGCCGAGCAGCAGGACGCGGCATTGCTGCCGCAATCTCGTCGAAAGGTCGTGCTGGCAACCAATGTCGCCGAAACCTCGGTGACAGTGGAAGGAATCACCGCCGTGATTGACACCGGGCTCGCCCGCGTGATGACCTACGACCCAGCGGTGGGACTTGATCGCCTGGAATTGACCCCCATCTCGCGAGCCTCCGCCGACCAGCGCCGGCCGCGCCGGGCGAACGCAACCCGGTATTTGCGTCCGCATGTGGAGCGAACTGAATCATCGAGCCCGGGCGTCGCAGACCGACCCGGAGATCCGCCGCGTGGATCTTGCCGGGGCCGTGCTGCAGTTATTGAGCCTGGGTGAAAATGACATCATGCATTTCCCGTGGCTCGAACCGCCGAAAGAGGCCGCGGTCGAACAGGCGATGGTTTTGCTTCGACGATTGGGAACACTCGCCGGGCTCAACCGCCCCCAGCCTCCCCCGGCCCAGGGGGGGCTGGGGGGAGTTGAGCCCGGCGAGGCGCCGCGACTCACCCTCACCGAACTCGGAAAGTTGCTTGCCCGGTTGCCCGTTCATCCGCGGCTCGGCCGATTGCTGGTCGAGGGACAACGTCTCGGTTGCGGCGAACGTGCAGCGCTGGCGGCGGCGCTGCTCGCCGAGCGCGATCCGTTCATTCGTCCGGCTGTCGCAAAACGCCGCGATGCGTTTTCCGATGTCGCCGATCGCATCGCGGCGCTGGAGCGATTTGAGCAGACGGGACAGGATGATTCGCCGTTTGGAACCATCAATCGCGGCGCGGCGGCGTTCTTATTGCGCGCACGCGATCAGTTGTTGAAATCCGCCCAACAGGAGATGAAAGTCGAACCAGCCCAGTCGGAAGAAATCGAGCGCGCTCTTCTTCCGGCGTTTCCCGACCGGCTCGCCCGGCGGCGCAATCCACGTAGCGAGCGTGGCGTCATGGTCGGCGGCCGCGGCGTCAAGATCGCGCCGGGCAGCGGCGTGATCGAACCCGAACTTTTCCTTTGCCTCCACGTGGATGCCGGCGAAACCGAGGCGCTGGTGCGCATGGCCTCGGGCGTTCGCCGCGAGTGGCTGCCGCCTGAGTCGATCACGGCCACCACCGAGGTGCGCTTCGAGGAATCGACCGAGCGCGTCACCGCGCGAAAGCGAACCCGCTTCATGGATCTGATTCTCGATGACAATCCCACCTCATTGCCGACAGGTGACGAAACCGCAAAGGTGCTGTTCCAGGCCGCCAGCGCGAATCTGGATCTCGTGCTGCCGCCGGAAGGCTCGGCGGTGCGAAACTTTTTGGTTCGCGTTCGCTGCCTCAATGAGTGGGCGCCGGAACTCGAATTGCCCAAGTTCGACGACGAGTTGTTGCGCAAAATCCTCGCTGATCTTTGCACGAGTTGCAAATCGTTCGCCGAATTGCGGAACGCCGATTGGCTCGGATCGCTGCAAGGGCGGCTCAGTTACGCCCAGTCGCAGACCGTCGAGCGCGAAGCGCCGGAACGAATCGAGGCGCCCAGCGGCAGCCGAATCGCGGTGACGTATGAGTCGGGCCGGCCGCCGGTGTTGGCGGTTCGCATTCAGGAATTATTTGGTTTGACCGACACGCCAAGAATCGCCGCCGGCAAGCAGCGCGTGCTTTTGCATCTGCTTGCGCCGAATTATCGGCCGCAGCAGGTCACCGACGATCTGGCGAGTTTTTGGAAGAACACCTACCCGCAGGTGCGAAAGGAACTGCGGGCTCGCTACCCCAAGCATGCCTGGCCTGAGGATCCCCTTTCCGCCGAGCCGGAAAGCCGGCCCAATCGCAATCGCGCCAAGCAATAGGCGATCATCGTTTGAGTGCCGGTTTCAATGTCGCTTTTGCCGGTTTCTCCAACAGCGATTTGAGTTTACCCAAGGCCGCAATCCAGTACTTCTTCACTTTCATGACTTCATTTGCGTTGGCGAGTTTGCGGCGTTCGATCGTCACCTGACTCTTGTCCTTGCCCTTGGCGTAAAACATCGCGTCGATGCTCGACTTGCCCCCGGCCAAGTCGATGCGCATGCGGCGATTTTCCGTGGCGCTGCGAATTTCGATCTTGGCCGAATCGGGCAGCCATTTGGCGCGGAACTTGGCATCGCTCCATGCCGCGAACAAGTTTGAAATCGGCACATCGATGGTCTTGGACGCCCCAGCGGTAAACCCGTCGGCGGTCTGATGCTTGACGCGCAGCCCACGGGCCTGCTCGTAGCCAACGGTGACCATCTGGCTCCACCAGTTCGGGCAGCCGCATTCATCATGCAGAAAATTGGCAATCTCCTTGTGCGGCCATTTCGCGGCTCCGGCTTTGTCCAAAAGTGCGAACCATTGCTTCCAGTCTTTGCTGGTCTTGGCCTTCACGGCGTCGGAACTGATGCCCGCGTGAATTTCGTCGCTCATTTTGACCATCACAGGCTCCGGTGTCGGATTGGTTTAACCGTTTCTTATGGCCACACCACTTTGATACCCAGTGGCCAGTGCTCGACGAGTCAGATGAAGAATCCGGCCGAACCGATATCGCCACTTCCCCTTGTCACGTCGCTCATTTCGCGGCATGCTGGGAACATCTGGAGATCATGCATGGTTTTTCGAAATTTGCTCATGAGTTTTGCTCGCCAGCCCTGGCTGCTGGTCGCGCTTGCCGTCTTGGCGGCGGTGATGCTGGCGATCGCTGTGAAGCGCGGGCGAAGCAATCGCAAACAGGCGTTAATTCCCAGCTTGATCGGAGTCGCGGCAATCGGCCTGGTCGCGATCGTGCTGATCACGAACCCGCAAATCCTGGCCGGCGACACCGAAGCGTTTGAAAAAATCGGCGGTCAGACAATCGCGCTGGCGCCGCCGAACGGCGACGATTGGCCGCAGTGGAGGGGCATCCATCGCGACGGCATCGGCAAGGCGCCCGGCATGCTGACGGATTGGAACAAAACAGCGCCGAAGCAACTTTGGACGGCCCCATGCGGCGGCGGGTTTGGATCGCTGGCCGTGAGCGCCGGAAATGTCTACCTTCAGGACTTTGTCAACGGCCAGGAGCGGATTGTTTGTCTCGACGCCAAAACAGGGCATGAAACATGGAATTATGCGTATCCGGTGTCGTACGACGGATTCAAGCGCGGCTATGCGACCGGCCCACGGGCAACGCCGACGATCCACGATCGCCGGATTTATACGCTCGGCGCGACCGGCAGATTTCTCTGCCTGGAAGCGGCGAACGACAAGCCAAAGGTCATATGGGAACACGATCTAACGAGCGAATTCGACGCCGAATTGCCAGCCTGGGGATTCGCCTCATCGCCGTTGATCGAGGGCGATCTCGTCATCGTGCAGGCAGGCGGCCGAAAGGGCACGGTCGTCGCATTCAATCGCGATTCGGGAGAGCGAGTCTGGACGGCACTGGAAGAACCGACCGGTTATAGTTCGCCGATGGCCGCCACGCTGGCCGGCGTTCGGCAGATCGTCGCCTTCACCGGCTCGCGATTGGTGGGATTGAATGCAGCCGACGGATCTGCACTCTGGGCCTTCAATTGGCCCACGGAATTTGACGCGAATATCGCCACGCCGATCATCGCGGGCGATTTCATCTTCATCTCGTCTGGTTACAACGCCGGCTGCGCTCTGCTCAAGATCAGCAAGATAGGTGAACAGTTTCAGGTCGAGGAAGTTTTCGTTAAACGCAACAAACTGATGCGGACGCATCACATGACCTGCGTATTAAGCGACGGCCATGTCTATGGCTTCGACGATGGACGCGAGGAGTTGACCTGTCTCGACCTCAACACGGCGACGGCGAAGTGGAAATCGAACAAGATCGCCAAGGGTTGCCTGATTCTCGCCGAGGGGAATTTGATCGTGTTGGGCAAGGACGGCACGCTGGCTTTGGTCGAAGCGACGCCGGCGGAGTTTCGGCTCAAGGGGCAGCTCAAACATGTACTCGACGGCGACCAATGCTGGGCTCTTCCGGCGTTGGCAAATGGCCGATTGTACCTGCGCGACGCCGAAAAAGTCGTGTGCCTGCAACTGACCGCGACGAATAATCAACCCCTTCAATGATCGCTGATCGCCGCGTTGTCTCCTTAGGTCGTGTCTTCTTAGAAACCTGTCATTTTCCGCTTGGAAAACGCAAAGGGGACAGATTCCGCGCCCCTTCTGTCACGGAAAGTGTCTTCTTAGAAACCTGCGGTTTTCCGCTTGGAAAATCAAAGAAGACAGATCTCACCGCCGCGCCACCCCCAAATCTGTCTTCTTAGAAACGTTGATCAAGATAGTGATGATTTGACATCGGGGAGAACCTGAACCCTGGCGAGTTCGGCTCGGGTCACCGTTGTCATTTCGCTGGACGAATTTTACATGCCCCAGTTCGTGAGATACCTTTGGGATAGGAATTTCGACCCGGAACCGCCGTTGCGGCTTTGCTGCTTTTGCGCAGCCCTTCTCAAAGCCGGCGAATTTGCGGTTCGTCCTGACCGGAATTGGACACATGCAACTTGCCGACGAAGTCATCGAATACACCTTTCAAAACGCCCTATTCAGCCCGGCGGAAAACTGGACGCCGCTCGCCGAGATTCAGGCGCAGAATCTCCTGTCGCGGGCGCGGCTGCAAGGCTTATTGCCCAACTTGAATCTGGTGCGCGGTCAGGTCGCCGCGGAACGCGAAATCGTCGAGCCCAAGCCCGAGCAAGCGCCGTTGCAGTCGGGATTTATCGATTTGCCGTTTCGCTTGTTGGAAAACCATCGGCGCAAAGGCGAGGCCAGCGAAGTGGGCCGCACCATGGCCCTGGCCGCGCGGCTGCGCGAGGAAGTGGACCGCGTGGTCGTGCTTGGCGTCGGCGGCTCGCACCTGGGACCGCGGGCGTTGTTCGAGGCGCTGCTGCCCGCGTATCACAACGAATCGCCGTCGCAATCGCGCATGGGCAAGCCGCGGATCTATTTCGAGGGCGACGCGCTTGACAACGACGCGCTGCAAGAATTGCTGGACATGCTCGAAATCGCCTGCGTCGATCCCGATCTTCGCGACGAGCGCTGGGGCGTCATTGCGATCAACAAGTGCGGCGATACGCTGGAAACGGCCGCGGCGCTTCGGGTCTTTCGCGCCGAGGCGGCCCGCTTCTACGGCAATCATTCGCCGCGTCGCCGCCGCTTGATCTTGCCCGTCACCGGAACCAAGAGCCCGCTGCGCGACCTGTGCAAGGCGGACGGCTATCCGGATGACGACATTCTCACGATCCCCGACAACGTGGGCGAGCGCTTCTCGGTCTTTTCGGCGGCGGGGTTGCTTCCGGCGGCAGTGATGGGTCTGGATGTTCGCGCCCTCTTGCTCGGCGCTGTCGCCATGACCAAACGATTTCTTGAAGAACCGTTTGAACGAAACCCCGTCTTGCAGTTCGCGGCGATCAACCACCTGATGGCCGAGGAACTGCACAAGCCGATTCGCATCTTGACCGTCTGGTCGAAAAAACTCGAGGCACTGGGCCGGTGGTATGACTTGCTGGTCGCCGAGTCGCTGGGCAAGCAAGGCCGCGGTCCGACGCCAATCACCAACGTTGCCAGCCGCGACCTGCATGCGCGCGGCCAGCAACATCAGGACGGCGCCCGCGACAAAATGCTCAACCATCTCATCGTCAAATCGTGCCGGACCCAGCCCATTGCGATCGGCATGGCCGATCGCAATGAGGATGAGCTCAACGCCATTTCCCGCAAGACCTTGCCGGACCTCGCCCAGGCGGCGTGGCAGGGCGTCGTGCAATCCCACCAGGATGTGGGCCGCCCCAGCGCCGATTTGATCCTGCCGCATGTTTCGGAACATGTGCTGGGGCAGTTAATGCAAATGCTCATGCTGGCCACCGTGGTCGAAGGCCGGCTCATGGGCATCAATCCATATGGCGAACCGGGCATGCGCGTCTACAAGCAGCAGATGAATGGGGCGCTCGGAATTGTCAAGCGGCCGGACTCGCGTCCCACGATTTCCACCACCGGCAGTCACCCCAACCTCAACTCATGAGTTCCTGCAGCTTTTGAATCGTCCGCGTGAGCAGCACGCGAATCGCGCCGTCGGATTTTCCAGTTCGGGCGGCGATTTCCTTCGTCGGCAAATTATCGACATAGCGCCAGCGAACGATTTCTTGCACATCGGGCGGCAAGGCTTGAATCGCTTTTTGCAAGGCGCTGAATCGCTCGCCTCGGGTGGCCGCGTGGCTGGGCGATGTAATGCTGGCGGCCAGCACGCTCAACCATTCGTGGCCGGAATCGCCCGCCGGGCTGTTGAGGCCGACCTCCCGGCCGGCGTCGCGCTTGCGCGCTGGGCTTTTCGGGCCGCGTCGATGATGCGCTGCTCCGCGATTTGGCATAGCCAGCCGAAGGGATCGCGATCACTCAAATCGGTCTTCGGGAAATTCTCCCAGGCGACCCGAGCCATTTCTTGATAAATGTCAGCGGCTTCATTGTGCTTGCGAACGGATTCCCCAAGGCGTTTGTCAATGAATGCGATCAATTGCGGTTGATACGCCTGGATGTAATCGGCCAGCGCCGCCGCATCACCGTGCTGCACTTTGACTTTCAGCGCTTCGAGATCGGGCATCGAAATTTCCTCGTATAGGCCCCAGCGCGGGACCGACACTTCCCGGTCGTGCGGCACTGCTTCGCCGCCAGCGATGATTGCGATCGTTGGCGAAATCCTCGAAAGCGGCCAAGCAGTGGCAATCAAACCATGATTAGATTAATTCGAAGTCTCCACAAACAAAAATCCTCTCGGGATTGCCACTGCTTGGCCGCCTACGGGAGACTTGCCATTGTGCAGTGACGTCGCTGGCGGCCAAGCAGTGCTCGCGACCTCTACAGCGTAGCACTGCTTGGCCGCCAGCGACCATTGGGATTATTGGCGACGTCGTCGAAAGCGGCCAAGCAGTGGCAATCACACCATGATGCGAACGACGATTGGGATTGATGGTGAAGCCCTCGACGGCGGCCAAGCAGTGGGCAATCACAGGTTGCTATGTGGGTTCGAGGACCAGTGTCTGTCGCGTTGCCCGACCGACCTCATCGGGCGTCCAGGCCATCGGCACGCCATCGCCACGTTTCCAATATTCAAACAAATCGCCGTAATGAGGCGATAGCGGATTCTCGGATTGTCCTCCGGCGATCACAAAACGGCTCGCCGGCCAGTTGCCCACCTCCACAACCATTCGCATCCCCGCGGCGTTGTCGGTTTCGCCGATCGGATGGCTCACTCGCACGGCAGCTTGATTGATCGTATCGGTATCGCCCCCGACGGGAATTGGCCCGATGCTGAAGATATGTTTGAACGGCCAAACGTCGCCGAAAATCACCGACTTGGGCCGAATCTGGTGGAGCGAGCCCCACGGCCCCAATTTGGCGCGAGCCGCGAAAACGACAAGTCAAATGCATCCTTCATTTCATCCGCCCAGGAGCGAGAAAACCAGCCGGGCGGTTGGTCGCGCAACAATCGCGATAAATGGGCCGTTCGCCGAAGGTAGAACAGATTGACGCCGGGCATCCAGGCGGTCTTGCCGAGCATCCACTCGAACGCCTTCGGCGCTTTGGCCTTGGCGATGCGCATGTTCATTTCACTTAGGAACATTTCAAAAAGGGCCGCCTCCCATGAGTCGGCCGAAATCCGGCCGTCCCAATTCTTTAATCGTTGGGCGACCAGCTTGTATTTCGCCGGATCGACAACCGACAAAATCGCGTCCCGCATTTCTCGCCAAGGCAGCGATCGTTGGTCCGTTTGGAGTTTCAGGCAATCTTGAACGGTCAGTTTGGGCTTTTCATTGATCCCCTCGCGAATGGCGTTCAATCGATACGGCTCAAGCCAATCGAGGCCTAGCGGCGAGTTGATTTCATGCCCCGGCGGAGGATTATTCGCGGTGGCGAAGAACCCTTCGGCGGGATTTTCGATGTGCGGCATCTCCTCAAATGGGATCAGTCCATCCCAGCCGAACGATTCGTCCCAGCCAGGAGTTGGGAGCGCGCCGTAGCCGCGTTTGCGGCGCGGCGCATTGCCGGCCATTTGATGGCCGATATTGCCGTCGGTGTCGGCGTAAACGATGTTGAGCGGCAAGCAGGGCCATTGATCGAAGCAGGCGCGAAACTCGGGACCGTTTTTCGCTCGCACGGCGGAGAGAAAACCGCGCACCGGCAGTGGATCGAGCCACACGGCTCGCAGCGCAAGCGCGGGCCAATGCCCCGAAAGCGCCGGGCTGATGATCGGCCCGCGAGGCGTCTCCAGCACCGTTTCGACAATGCGTTGACCATTTCTTAATTGGATCATTTCTTCAATCGCCGAACATTCAACAAATTGGTCTCCTTGCTTGACGCTGCGGCCGTCGGGGCCGACATGTTCGAGAAACAGGTCGGCGTTGTCGATCAGGCCCGCGGTCACGCCCCAGGCGACATGTCCGTTGAAGCCCGCGGCAAATCCGGGGCTGCCGGCAAAAACAGCGCCGGCGACGCTCCATTCGGGAGTGCGAACATGGGCGAGATACCATTGCGACGGGAGCGATGGTTGCAGATGCGGATCGTTGCAAACCAGCGGCCGGCCGGTAGCGCTTTGCTCGCGGCCGATGACCCAATTATTGGAGGCGCTGCCTGGCGGATAAAACTCGCCGAACGCCGCCACGTCGTGGGCCAGGGCGTCGATGAGTTGTTCGGCGTCGTCCGCCGGACGGGCGGCCGCGGCGATCGCCTCGGTTTCCGACGGGGGATAAGCCTGCCGCGCCGCGGGATCGAGCGCCTGCAGCGCCTCCGCGCCATCGAGCAGCAACACTTGCAAGCGGGCCAATTCCGCGTCCCAATTTGACGGCAGGAAAAATGATTGCAGTTTGACAAAGGCCAGGACATCGATTGGCTGCCAGGCGGTCGGCGAGCCGCCCAGAATCGCGAACTCATGGGGTTTTTTCGAATGGCCCCGCGCGAGGCCGGCCGAGATGCCGCCGGCAAACGCCGTGATGATTTCCTTCACGTCATCGGCCAGCAGCGGCCATTGCTTTTGGGCCGCCCGCACGAATCCGACTCGACGCGACAACCGGTCCACCGGCACTCCCCGCCGCCCGACGAGTTCCGACATCGTTCCACGACTGACGCGCAGAATGTTTTCCATTTGGAACGCGCGGTCCTGCGCCTGGCAGAAGCCAAGGCCAAACCAGGCGTCATGATCGTTGGCCGCCTCGATATGCGGAATGCTCCATTGATCGCGACGGATCGTGACCGGCTCGCGAAGTCCCGGCGTTCGCACCGTTCCCGACGCGATCGGCAATCGTTTGCCAAGCGCGAGCCGAAATAGTATGCGGTAGAGATTCACGGCATTTCCAATGACAGCCAATGACGTCCGACCGAGGAGCGGTCCGGCAATTCAAACGGCCTTGTCCCGTCAGGTTGTTCATGCAAATCCGAGTCCGTGCGGCGGTAAATCGACGCAAGATGACTATCGGGCTTGAGGAATGAGAGGGTTGGGCCGGGGATTCGATCGCGACCAGCGATGCGCGCGACGATCAATTGGCGGCTTTGGTTTCCATCTCCGTGAGGAGCTTTTGAATCGTGCTTTCGATGTCCGGGCCGCCGTAGTCGCGATAGCGAATGACCCCCTCGGCATCGATGATGATCATGGTGGGAAAGCCATCGATGTTCCAGTCTTGCGCGAGAAGTCCGGGGTTGTTGTCGAAAATGTTCGGCCAGGGCAGCGGCGTCTTGTTCAGGAATTTCCGCAATTCATCCTCGGAATGCGACACGGCGACGCCGAGAATCGCAAACGGCTTGTCTTTGAACTGCTCGAGAAGTTTCTTTTCGTGCGGGATCGCCTCGACACAGGGTCTGCACCACGGTCCCCAAAAATCGACCAGCACGACTCTCCCGCGATAATCGCTTAGTTTGAATTCTTTTCCGTCGAGATCCTTGCCGGCCAACGGCGGAGCAATCTGGCCGCGCTTCAGCCCAACGGTCTTGGGTTCCGGCGGCTGGCAACCGATGACGAGGATGCACAACGACAACAGCGGTAGGATCCGGCGCATGGTGATGACTCGAAAAGGGTTGTCAGCACATGGATAAATCGTTGACGATCATTGTAGCCAATTTTCGCTGCGGCGAACTGACGGGAAACCGGCCAAGTTCGTTCGGAAGCACCCATCGACCCGCAACATAGAACGGAGACCGGAACGCTCCACTCAGCCACTTGGCTTCAAAACAGGTCAGGGTGATGCGGAATCGGGTCACGCCGTGGCGGACGACCAGAATCTCGCGGCCGATTTTCGCGCGCAAGCCGGTCAGCGGGACCAGCAGTCGATGGGCAGCCGACGGCGATGCTTCGCCTTCAATCTCAGCCCGCGGGAATTCCCACATGTTCGACCAGCGGCCGTCTTCGGGCCGCTGAACGAGCAACACTCGATTTCTTTTCCGAACGACGACGGCGATCTCGCGGACCTCGACAGCAAGCGCCGATTTCGCTTTGCGTGGAATCGATTCCTGGTTTCCCGCTTGAAACGCGCGGCAATCGCTCGACAGCGGGCAATGCCCACATTTGGGGACAGCCGGCGTGCAAACCAGCGCGCCCAGCTCCATCAGCGCTTGGTTGAAGTCGCCGACCCGCTTCGCCGGCAGCAATTTCTCCGCAACTTCCCACAGCCATTTCTTGACCGGCGAACTGTCGATGATGCCGGTCTGGCCGAACAGGCGGCATAGCACCCGCTGGCTGTTAGCCTCCACGATGGGAAGCCGACGGTCAAATGCCTGGGAGAGCACGGCGCCGAGGATATAGCGGCCGACGCCGGGAAGTTCGGCCCAGGCGCTCGGATCGTCCGGCAGACGGCCGCCATGCCGATCCGCAAGCATTCGCGCCGCGGCGTGCAAATGGCGAGCTCGGCGGTAGTAGCCGAGCCCCTCCCACGCGCGCAGAACCTCTTGTTCGCCGGCCGCGGCCAGATCGGCGAGGGTTGGAAACGTCTTTAAGAATTGGTCGAATCGCGAAGCGACTGCCGGCACCGTGGTTTGTTGGAGCATAACCTCGCTGACCCAGATTCGATATGGGTTTCGATCGAGCCGCCACGGCAATTCGCGGCGGTTTCGATCGAACCATGCGAGCAGTCGCCTTCGTAATAGATTCAGTCGTGTCGGCGAAATGGTTTGCCCGTCCACGGCGGTGATACCGCGTGAAATTACAGTTGCCGCGGCCGCTGCATGTATTTCTTCAAGATGTCCGCGGCACGCTTGGAATTGTCTCGATCGTCGACGGGCTTGGCTGGCGGCGCCTTGGGCGCGTTCGGATCGTCGGAATTCATGACCGGAACATCGAAGACGGTCGAACCAGTCGGAATGCTCGATTCGGTGATCGGTCCCGGGGGACCATCGTCGGTGCTCAGCAGCATCGCGGCCATTTGTTCCGCCTCGGCTTCGCTGGTCGAGACCGCCTTGGCGCGGGCGACCTTTTCCTCTTTGGTGGGCTCGTCTTTCGGCGGCGGAGTCAACTTGTTGCTGATGCCCGACTTCGAACTGCTTTTCGACGCGGGGGTGGCAATGACTTGAAGGACGAATTCCAACGGCCCCACTCGAAGCTGGTCACTATGCGAGACTTCGACTTCGCCTGAGATTTGTTGGTTATTCACGAAAGTGCCATTGGTGCTGCCAAAATCGCGGAGATAGACCTTCCCGGACTTGATGATGATGGCACAGTGCTTCTTACTGATCGCCGGACTGGACGGGCGGAGCTGACACGTCTCTTCGCGGCCGACTACAAACTCGGCGACGTGAATGGGAATCGACTTCCCTTTATGGACTCCCTGCGCCACGACCAAGCTCACCTTCATGGGAGGACCCCAACGCCGATGGAATTTGCGAGTACTGCCCGCGGGTTCAACCGCGGACATTCACCAAACCGGCGGCAGCCATCGCGCTGCGCTGGACCATCCGACCGCGATGTATCGTACAATGCGTAGAACGGAGGGGGTTGGTTGTTATTATTCTATGGGAAGATAGCGAATCCATGCAACTGAAATGCGTTCCCGGCATCGATTTTTCCAAGTTCGCCGTCACTTTGGGTCTGTTTGGGTTGGCTGTGGCGCTGGCGGGATGTAACGATTCGGCTCCCCCGGCCGTCCAGCCAAAACCGTTTCCAGGCGTGACGGTTCGGATTGCGGCCCCGGACAACGCGGTTGTCCGCGCGTTGCTCGAGCGGCACGGGCGCGCGTGGGCGGAGCGGTCGGGCGCCCAGGTGCAGCTGGCGCCGCCGGATTCCGATGCCGACATCCGCGTTTTCGCCCCCGCCGACATGGGAAAAATGGTTTCGCAGGGTCGTCTGGCGGACTTGTCGCTCGATTCCGAAAAAGGCCAAGGTTCGTACGAATATGACCGGCTACTTCATTATCAAATCGAACGAACCATGAACTGGGGCAGCAAGACCTTCGCGGTGCCGCTCTTGGGCGAGTCGGTTTTCTGCATCTATCGCAGCGATCTGCTGGAGGACCAGAAGCACGCCGCCGAATTGGACCAGCGCTTCCACCAGGCGTTTCGCCGCCGCTTCCACGAGGGCGGTCCCGCGACCTGGCAGGAATTCGCGACAATCGCCGAATACTTCGCGGCTCAATCGGGTTGGAGCGGCGGCGCCGGCCGGAGCCTGGCGCCCTTGCCAAGCGCGGCGACGAACTGAATCGCGACTTCAACTTGATCGCGTCATCGTTCGTGCGGCGAGCCGTGAATCTCGAGAACACGGCGAAACTGTCGGGCAACGAAAAAAACGATCTGTACTTCTCGTATGAATTCGACGCCGTCAGCGGCGAGCCGTTGATCGATCAACCTGGCTTTGTCGCGGCCCTGAAATTCATGCAGCGGTTGCAGTCATGCCGCCCGGCCGGCGCCGCCGCTCACCCGATCGACGCCTTTCGCGCCGGACACGCCGTGCTCGCGATCGCCACGCTCGCCGACCTCCCGCCCCTCCAGGAAGAGGGCAGTCGCGGTGAAAGACAAATTCGGCATCTGCCGAGTCCCCGGCAGCGATGTTGTTTACGACTCGGCGGCGAAGAAAATGGTCCCCTTCGTCGGCAGCATCGAGGGCAATCATGTGCCGTATTATGGTCACGGCGGCTGGATGGCCGGACCCGCGGCGAAGGCGGCGCACGCCGATGCCGCCCGCGACCTGCTGCTCTATCTCACCAGTCCGCCGGTCAGCCAGGAGATCCTGTGCGAAACGGCCTGGGGCGGCGGGCCCACCCGATCCTCGCATCTCGACAGCCGCGCTCCCTGGTTTAACTACCGGCTGAGTTCCGCGCACACCGCGCAGTTGGTCGCCGCGCTCGACGGCTATTATCGCCCCACGTCGCAAAACCCGACCTCTCGCCTGCGCGTGCCGGACCAGGAAGATTTCACCCGCGCGCTCGGTCAACGATTGGCGAGCGCGCTTGAAAAAAACCAAGCCGCCGACGCCGCGCTCAAAGACGTGGCCCAGGCCTGGCGGAATCGTTCGGCCAAGGACAAGAACGCCCATGTTCGCAATTACGCGCTGAGCCACGGCTTACGCTAGCGATTGGCGGTTTTGCGCTGTACACTCCAGCCATTGTTCGGCCGGAGTGAATAGCGCATGCACAGCCCCCTTTCCTACGCTCATGGCGTCTGCCCCGAGCCGCTGCTCGGCGAAACCATCGGCGAAAACCTCCGCCGCACGGCCGAGCGCTTTCCCGATCGCGAAGCCCTCGTTGTGCGGCATCAAGGCGTCCGCATCACTTACCGCCAACTTTGGGATGAAACCACCCGGTTGGCCCGCGCGCTGCTGGCCCACGGGGTGGCAACCGGCGATCGCATCGGCATCTGGGCCCCGAATCGTTTCGAATGGGTCGTGATTCAATACGCCACGGCGCGAATCGGCGCGATCCTCGTCAACATCAACCCCGCGTACAAATCGAGCGAATTGGAATTCGTGCTCAATCAGGCTGGCGTCAGCGTTTTAATTCTCGCCGAACGGATTTCGCCAAAGCGACTATGTCTCGATCCTGGAACAGGTGCGTCCCCGTTGCCCGACGCTGCGGCAATCGTTTGCCCTCGAAGGCGACTGGCAAGCGTTGCGAAGCGCGCGGCAACGATTCGCAGAATGCGGCGCTCGCTGAAGTCGAATCGTCGCTGCAATTCGACGACGCCATCAACATCCAGTACACCTCCGGCACGACCGGTTTTCCCAAGGGCGCGACGCTGTCGCACCACAACATTCTCAACAACGCCTATTTCATCGGCCGGCAACTGGGCTACACCGAGGCCGACCGCGTTTGCATTCCCGTGCCGTTTTACCACTGCTTCGGCATGGTGCTCGCCAATCTGGCATGCACCTCGCACGGCGCCTGCATGGTGGTGCCGGGGGAAAGCTACGATCCGCTCGCGGTGCTCGAAACGGTTCAAGCCGAGCGCTGCACCTCGCTTTACGGCGTGCCCACCATGTTTATCGGCGATACTCGATCATCCCGCGCTTCGCCGACTTCGATGTCTCGTCGCTGCGAACCGGCATCATGGCCGGCGCCCCCTGCCCGATCGAATTGATGAAACGGGTCGTCTCGGAATTGCACATGCCAGAGGTCGCCATCGGCTACGGCATGACGGAAACTTCGCCGATCTCGACCATGACCGCGCGCGACGATCCGCTCGAACGCCGCGTCGGGGCCGTCGGCCGCGTGTTTCCGCATGTCGAGATCAAGATCATCGACCCGGCGACCGGGGCGATCGTCCCCCGCGGTGCGGCGGGCGAACTTTGCACTCGCGGCTACAGCGTCATGATCGGCTATTGGAACGACGCGGAGGCCACCGGGGCTTCGATCGATTCCGCCGCTTGGATGCACTCCGGCGACCTCGCCACCATGGACGCCGACGGCTACGTCAACATCGTCGGCCGCATGAAAGACATGATCATCCGCGGCGGCGAAAACATTTATCCCCGCGAAATCGAGGAATTTCTCCACACGCATTCCGGCATCAGCCAGGCACAAATCATTGGCGTTCCGAGCGTCAAGTATGGCGAAGAAGTCATGGCCTGGATCATCCCCAAACCGGGCGTTAATCTCGGTGCCGACGAATTGACGCGCTTTTGCACGGGAAGGATCGCGACGTTCAAGATTCCGCGTTGGTGGAAAATCGTCGATGCCTATCCCATGACGGTCACCGGAAAGGTGCAGAAGTTCCGCCTGCGCGAATTGGCCGTGCAAGAACTGGGGGTGCAAGAAGCATCGAATATTCGAACCGCCTAATAATTGTCGTTGAACCTTGAAGCGAATTATTCCGAATCGACCTCGCCGAAGAACCAAAAGCTAATTCGGCTGCCGGCTCCAAATTCGTTGCGGCTGAAATGGAATTGCCAGCAGTTCGCGAAGCCTGCGCTTTGGCATTCCCGCCGGCTCCCTTGACTTCGGCTTGGGCCGCGAGTATCGTTTAGTGAAGCTCATTCGTCCGGATGGCCAGCGTCCCGTTTGTCCTTCCTTTCGGGGAAGCCCGCCAAATCGAACTGACCATCCAATTCACTCCCAGCTTGAAACAAGCGAACGAGTCTTTTGCTCTCAGCCGTGCTTGGGCAATTTCTGCAAATGGCCTTTAGCAAGATCTTGGCACGAAAAGTGAAGCGTGTCCCTACCGCCCGATTTGATAAGGGCTAGCAAATAACCAAGGAATCGATGCAATGCGATTGCGATACCGACCAAAACCGAAATCGTCCCACGACGCCAAGCCAGCGGCGAGTCCGACTTTCACCTCGATGCGCGACTACCTGGCGCGATCGCGGGCCCGCCGATCGTTATTCGCGACCGAGAAATCCGAAGCAGATTCCCCGGCCTATGTCGAACCGTCGGCCGACGAGCCAATGAAGCCAAGTCGTTGACCGGCCCCGGGAGTGCAAATCGCCTTGAATTTCAGCTGAAACTTCCTATAAAGAAGCTTTGAGTGAACGCGCGGCCGCTGGCTGCTCACCCTTCACGGTCGTTGCTCGGCGGCGGCTGATCCCCATCCCCTAGCCAGCAAAACGGTTGTATTTGGGCAGGGCGTCCTCGGCCGGTCGCCCGCAAAGGAAGTCGAATGGCTATTCCAAAGGCCCTGCGAAACGGCCCTGAGTTGCATCGCCTGCTCCCCTATCTGGCGGACCTTGAGCTTGAGGTCGATCGGTTGCGCAGGCAGGAGCAGTTCGTTCAGCATCAAACGCTGCGCGGCCATTCGCCGCATCCGTAAACTTTGTCGGAAGGCGGAAGGGAACTGCGCGGCCCGCGCTAGATCGAATCGAACAGACGGCCCGCCACCTGCGCCTGTTGTTGCGCGATGTTGGCGAGTCGCCGGGCTATCATCCCGCGCACGATCAAGTGGTCGCCGTCGCGGTGCGTCCGTTGGTGCGCCGGGTATTCCGCCGCCAGCAACGACTGCAAAACGCGCCCCGGGTGGAGCTGCGCCTCGATATCGCCGGCGATGGGGTCGAGTGGTTCCCGGCCCGGCTTCACCATATCCTCGACAACCTGATTTCCAACGCCTTGAAATTCCGCGACCCCAACAAGGACGAAGCCTGGGTCCAGGTGTCGTTGAGCGAGGAATCGCGAGGCTACAAACTCGTTGTGAGCGACAATGGCGTCGGGCTGGCCGACGCCGACCGCGGCAGCGTCTTGGAATTGTTTTATCGCGCGGCGCCGGGACGGGAGGCGGGCCTGGGCGTGGGGCTCGCGGTCGTCAAGCTGCTCGTCGAACAGAGCGGCGGAACGCTGACCGTCGATTCGGCAGCGGGGCAAGGCGCATGTTCACGGCCAACCTGCCGCGCTACGACTTGACGGACTTTCTCACCTAGTGCAGCCATCGACTCGAATCCTTTGTGCAAAGGCGAAATTGCAAATGGCGTCTACAGCCGAAAAGCAAACTGAAACCGACCGCGACTCCCAGCATCGACGCGAAGCCGTCATCGGCGGCCGGGTGCTCGACCTCCTGGGCCGACCGGACGACCCACACAGCGTCCAGGTTCGACCGCTCTGGAACGGCCACTACCGCGTCAATGTCCTGCTTGGCACGTCGACCGCCTTCTCGCGGATCGCACACAGTTTTTTCGTGTCGGCGGATGGCGAGGGGAATATTCTCAACTCATCGCCGCCGATTCGCAAATTGTATGTGCCCGCGACCAGCGGCCCGAACACCAAGTAACGGCCCAATTCCACGCGGCGGCCCCGGAGAGACGCCATGCTTGAACTTGCTCAAATTCAGCGCTGCATTCATGCCCTCGAGTCGAGCGACGAAGAATCGCGCCGGGAGACCATTCATTTCCTGAAAGGAGTCGACGCGGACGTCTGGACGAATATCCCGCGCAAGGCCCTTCCGCCTCTCGTCCAGGTGCTACAGCGACTCCTCGAAAGCGGTTCAAAATCGCTGCCGACGCGAAATGAAATCATTGTAGTCCTGGGGCAAATGGGCCCGGCGGCTGGCTCCGCCATTCCACAGCTCGTCGGTTTGTTGGCCGACGGCAATGCCGACGCGGTCCGCGAGGCCGCCGCGACGGCGTTGGGCCGAATGGGAAGCGATGCGCGCGCGGCGATCGACCCGCTCATTTTGCTGTTGTCTCATAGCCGAACATCGCTGGCGGTCCAGGCGCTGCGTGCGCTGGTGCTCGTCGGCGGCCGCGACGAGCGCCTGGCAACCGCGCTGACGGAATTATGGCAATTGTCGTCCTTGGGCCTCAACGTGCGGATTGAACTCGCGATCGCGATGTGCAAATCGAAAATCGACGGCGGCGACGCGCTTGCATTTCTGACCTGGACCGCCGCGGTCAACCCAGCGGCGAACGAACGTCGGGCTGCCGTCGGCGCGCTGGCGTTTTGCAGCCGGAACCAACCCGAGGTTGTGGCCGTACTGGTCCGGGCCGCACTTACCGACAAGGATGAGGAAGTTCGCAAAGTCGCGGACGCCAGTCTCGCTCAGCTTCGCCTGACCCGATCAAAAGCGCTGGAGATCTGCGCTCGGCAATTGGCGGACTCCGCTCACGCCGAAGCCGCGCTCGAAGCATGGCGGCGCGGATGCCGTGCCCGCGCTGATTGACGCCTTGGATGCCAGCGACCCCGGCGTGAAAGAGAAGGCCGCCCGACTCCTCGGTTGCCTGGGCGAAGTGGCGCTGCCCGCGGTCAAGCTGTTGACGCAGACGCTGCGCGACGCGGATCCCACGTTGCGACTGGCCGCCGCCAAGGCGATCTGGAACATCACCAGCGACGCCAAGATCGTGACGCCGGCGCTAGTGGCCCTGCTCGATGAGGATTACCCCCCCGCCGAGGCGGGCGTCGAAGAGCGCCGCCGCTATCTTCAAACCGTCATCGAGGCCCTGTGGCGGATCGGGCCGGCCGCCAAGTTGGCAATTCCCGCGTTGACCGCCAAGAGCAAGGACAAGAATCGGTTAATCAGCGAGTCGGCCCTGAGCGCGTTACGCGCCATCGCAACAACGCCGGCGACGGCCGCTCATTCATGACAAGTCGTGCGCTGCAAGTGAAGTGGAAAGTCGAGCCGCGACTTGTTGGTTCTACCCGTCGCCGACCGGAAGCGAATTCAAATTCAGCGCCATCAAACTCCGCCGTCTCCGATAAAACGATTCCAACGTGCTAACGACTCCACCAGCCGGCGAACAAGCCGGTCATCGCCATTGGAGCAGGAGATCACCTCCATGAAATTTAGCCACGCGGTCGTTCTTGGTTCGCTGTTCCTGTTGGCGCCGTTCGCCTCCGCCCGCGCGGGGGTCGGCGATCCGCAGGTTCGCACCGATCATCCCTGGTATCCCGGCGAATTGGCCTGTTCGACGTTCAAACGCTTGTTTGAGACCGAGGCCGCCGCGTTCGAACGCGTCACCGGCATTCGGCCCACGACTGACGAGCAAAAGGCCCTGGCGTCCTGGCTATGGCGAAACACGCACTATTTTCACGCCGAGGAGGGCTCGCAAGACCTTTGGGGTCCGGGGTTCGCCCGCGGCAACGATATGCGAAATCGCGAATACTGGACCGGCCTTTTCGCCAATGGATTCGGTCTGTGCGGCACGACGCACTCGCAATGGGTCGCCGAGATGGAGGCGCTGCTCGGGCATGGACGCGGCCGCGGCCTGGGCTGCGACGGCCACAACGCCTTCGAAGTCTTTCTTCGCGGCGGGCCATATGGCAGCGGCAAATGGGTGTTGCTCGATCATGATCTTTCCACGGTCGTTTACAAACCGGATGGGTCGGCGTTGATGTCGCTTGGCGAAATCGCCAAGGATTGGAAGCGGCTAACCGATCGCCAGTTTGCGCCGCGGCGGCAGCATGGCTGGTTGATTTGCGGCCTGCACCCCGGCGACGCCGCCAGTTTTCGCCGTTATGAGGTCGCCGAGTATCTCGCAGGCTATAGCGGGCCGCCGCCGATGGTCCATCTTCGCCGGGGCGAAACGCTGCGCCGCTATCCGAGGCCCGGACTCGAGGATGGCAAGACATTCGTCTTTTGGGGACTCAACTACAACGCCGGCGGAATTCCCGGCCCGGAGCGATCGATCACCTGGGTCAACCAACCGGGGAAAATGCACGGATCGAAAAATGGCGCCGGCTACAAGCCGGGCCAGGCCCGATTTGGCAATGCAGTCTACACCTATCGGCCCGACTTCGTCTCCGGCGACTATCGCGAAGGCGTCGTCGCCGAAGGAACCGATCATGTGACGTTCGGATTCATCACGCCCTACATCATCGCCGCGACGCCGCCCAACTCGAAACCCTGGGGAATCTACGACGCCGGTTGCAAAAACGGCTTGGCTGTGCGTGGCAATGGCCATTTCCCGGTCGCGGTCTCGGTTGACTGCGGCCGCACCTGGATTGACGCGGGTAATCTGCGAGAGCCGCTCGATTTGACCGATCATGTGAAAGGCCACAATCAATACTGGCTTCGCCTTGGGGCCGGAGCGAAAGCGCTGGCGAAATCGAGCCTGGTGATCACAACGGTCTGCCAGGCGAACCCGTCGATCATGCCGCGATTGAATGACGGCAAAAGCGAAGTGCGCTTCGAGTCATCGGGTCGTGCCATCGTTTCCGCGGGGCCGACGCTGCCGCAAGCAAAGGCGCATCTGGTGGCGGGCGGATTCGGCACGCCGGCGGTCACGCTGGAAGTTGCCACGCCGAGAAACGAGCCCGCGCTTGAGTTGTACGCCGCGGCCCATGTGCAATCGGGCAGCCCGCCGCGTTCGGACGTGAAGTTCCAGATCGACGATTCGACCGATGGCGGGAAGACCTGGGAGCCCGTCGTGAAAAACTGGACCATTCCAAGAATGGGCGAGGAACCAAAGGATTTCTGGTCGCAAAGCATGTGCTGGGGTTCGACCCGGTTGCCCGAACATGCCGGAGCCAGGGTGCAGGTCCGTTTCCGAAACAACGGCGGCAAGGCCTACGCCCGCTGCGAGGCGCATTTGGTCTACCGGTCGCCGCGAAACGACGCGACCCGGGTGACCTTCGATTGGACCGACAACGCAGGGCCGCATCGGGTATCGCATCTGTTTGATTCAAACAACACTTGGAATTTGGCGACCGGCCGCAACGTGCATACGAGCTGGGTGGAATTCGCACCGGAGGCGCACCGCTGAACGTATTTTCGTTTGCCGCCTCGGCACATCGGTTGCACAGCCTGCAACCGGAGGCCGGCAACCAGCAATTCGGAAGGAACACCATGATTCAGCAAAACGAAACCCGTGAGCGCGAAAGCGAAATTCCCAGCGGCGGAAGAATGATGCACGGCACGTTGACGATTCCAGACACCGCCCGGGGCATCGTCACATTTGCACATGGCAGCGGCAGCAGCCGTTTCAGCCCGCGAAATCGTTACGTGGCGGAAGTGTTGCAACAAGGGGGCCTGGCGACGCTCCTCATTGACCTGCTGGACGAGGAAGAAGAAGCGGATCGGCGAAATGTCTTCGACATCGAACTGTTGTCGTCGCGGCTTCAGTCCGCCGTCGATTGGCTGTCCCAAGAGGCCGAAACGCGCGACTTGCGCCTGGGTCACTTCGGCGCCAGCACCGGGGCAGCGTCCGCGCTGGTAGCCGCGGCGCGGCAACCCGAGCGAGTCGCCGCCGTGGTGTCGCGCGGCGGGCGGCCGGATTTGGCCGGCGCGTATTTGCCCCGCGTCAAGGCGCCGACTCTGCTCATCGTCGGCGGCAAGGACGATCGGGTGATTCAATTGAACGAGGAGGCGCTCGCCCAATTGAGATGCTCCCGGGAGATGGTGATCATTCCCGGAGCGACGCATTTGTTCCCTGAGCCCGGGGCGTTGGAGGAAGTCGCGCGGCTGGCTCGCGACTGGTTCCTCCCGCGCCTCAGCGCCGATACGTGCCCATGAGTTCGGCGTCGGCCAGGATATGACCTTTCATCGCGGACAGTAACTCCGCCCGCGAAGCGCCGTTGTGAAGGTCCAACTTCGAATCGAGCGCGTACAGCTTGAAAAAGTAGCGATGCGGGTTTCCGCGCGGTGGCGCGGGGCCGCCATAACCGAGTTTGCCGAAATCGTTCTTGCCTTGCTTGGCCCCGTCGACACGGATCTGTCCCGGCGAACTGCCCTGAGGCAATTCCGTCGCGTCGGCCGGAATGTTGAATAGCACCCAGTGGCACCAAGTGCCCCGCGGGGCGTCGGGATCCTCGCAAATCAGGGCGAAGGACTTGGCCTCCGATGGGGCGTCGTACCAGGCCAATTGCGGCGAGACATTCTCGCCATCACCGGTGAATTGCTTCGGGATCGGCTCCCCCTCGTGAATTTCCGAACTTGTCAATTTGAAACTCATTGAATTCCCCTTTGATCGATTTCCGGGACATCACGCCTTTTCTGTTTCTTCCGGGGCGTACCAAACGCAAACCGTGATGTGATGGCCGATGCCCGGCCGTTCGCTCTCCGACTGCGTGGCGTGGATCAGCCGGCCGCGCTGTTGGCGAGCCACTGGTTGATATGCGCCTCGTGCGTCGATTCAATGACCGTTTCGCCGTGCCCGCTGACAAAGGTGAATACTTTCACTCGCTCTTTCATTGTGTTATCCTCGACTCGCCAAGGCAGCGTGCAGCAAATCTCGCACCGATCACCGCGAAGCCCAGGAACTTGCGAGCCACTATGATGATGAAATGCATACTTCAACTCGATCGGTGGGCGCAGCGCGATCGGATTGCTCATTGGCCTCGTGCTTGTGATGCCCGCACCGGCTTTCGCGGGCGACACCTGGCCGTGCTGGCGCGGCCCGACCGGTCTGGGCGTCAGCAACGACAAAGACCTGCCTCTCACATGGAGCAGCAAGACAAACGAGAATGTCATTTGGAAGGCGCCGTTGCCCGGCACAAATGGCAAGTTCAAATTCGATCACAATCAATCGAGCCCAATCGTCTGGAAGGATCGAGTTTTCGTCATCATGGTTTATTGGCCCGAGGGCGTCGCCCCGTCGGAGTTTCCCGAGCATCGCGTCGCCTGCTATTCCGCAAGCAACGGCAAACTGCTCTGGGACACGAACGTCCCGCCCGGCCCCTGGCGGCTCAAGGATCTGCGTGGCGGATACTCCGCGCCCACGCCCTGCACCGACGGCGAACGTGTCTACGCCCTCTTTGGCTCATCGGAATTGGCGGCGCTCGACTTTGACGGCCAGCTCGTCTGGCGAAAGAAAATCACGCCGTTCGCCTGGGATGTCGCGATGGGCGGCAGCCCAATCCTGTACCGCGATCAGGTGCTCGTCCTTGCCGACGGAACCCAATCAAACATTTCGCGACTGATCGCGTATGACAGGAAGACGGGCGAGATCAAATGGGAGCGCAGACGTCCCGAAGCCAATTTCAACCACAGCACGCCGATTCTGGTCCAAGTGAACGGGAAGCTGCAATTGGTGATCGCGTCATCAGGAGCGGTTCAAGGCGTCGATCCGAACGATGGCAAGGTGATCTGGCACGCGAAAAACAATGGCGACGTACCCACGCCGGCGTTTGGCGGCGGACTCGTTTACTCTGAAAGCGGCCGTGGCGGGCCAGGCATCGCGATCGATCCGACCGGCGCCGGCGAGGTGACGCAAAGCCACGTCAAATGGCGCACGCCGCCGATTCCGGAAGGCTACTCGTCGCCAACCATCGCGGGTCGATTCGTTTATCGCGTTCACAATCCCGGCGTCTTGAATTGCTACGAAGTGGCAACGGGCAAACGACAATTCAGCGAGCGCTTGCCAAACGGAGTCAACCCGGCAGGCAGTCCAATCGTCACAGCCGACAACCGCTTGTACTTCGCGGGCGGCGGCAAAAGCGTGGTGCTGGAAGTCGGGCCCAAGTTCGAAGTGCTCGGCACGGGCGACCTCGGCGACGGCAGCGCGGCATCGCCGGCGATCGCTAACGGACGCCTCTATATCAAAGGCGCGAAATCCCTCTATTGCATCGGCAACAAATAACCCAACGGGTGGGGGTCGCCAAATGAGAACTCTTGTCCTCGTCCTCTTCGTCGTGTTTTCGCCATTTACGGCGGCGCGGAAGAACCCGGCTGGCAGCCGATGTTGGGCGATTTCATCAAGAACGAACAAGCCGGATTTGGCGGCCTGTGCGGCATTGTGGTCGACCACGACCGCGGCACGGTGTGGATCAACGTGAGCGATCGCGGGTTTTATCGCTCCGACGATCATGCCAAGTCATTCAAGAGAATCAGCGACAAACAACCGAAAGGGCGATCCGAGTCGCCGGGCTGCTTCACGCTCGATCCGACCGGCATGAGTCAACGAATGCTGACGGCTCTGGTCTATGGTTCGCCGGTGAGCGCCAGCGACAACCAAGGCGCGACCTGGAAATCGTTCAATTCAAAATCATCGCATGTTGATTGGTGCGCGATCGATTGGTCGGACCCGGAGATGAAATTCGTGCTGGCCCTGAAACACGAATCCGGCGGGCTGCTCCTGGCGTCGCACGATGGCGGCAAGACATTCGCTGAAATTGGCAAGGGATTCGGCCCGGGCTGGGTGTTCGATCGCCAAACCGCGGTCGCGGTCCGTGTGAAAAGCCGTTCCCACTCGACCGCAGACCTGGTGCGAACAACCGATGGCGGCAAGACTTGGAAGCTTTGTGCCGAGTTCAGCCCGGTCGGCGTCGGGAGCGCCCAGGCATTGCCCAAATGGCACGGCGGGAAGCTCTACTGGCTTGTCAAAGATTCGTTGATCGATTCCGACGACCAAGGCGCGTCCTGGCGAACGCTCGCCGACATCAAACGCGGCCGCTATGGGCCGGTCTTCGGCAAGGACAGGCAAATGTTCGTCCTCGTGGACTCGGGGGTGATCGAGAGCCTCGACGGTGGGAAATCCTGGTCGAAGCCGATTGCGCCGCCAAAAGGGCTCAAGGGCGTCGGCGGTCTCACCTGGCTCGAATGCGACCCGAAAAACGACTTGCTCTACATCATGAAGATGGGCAGCGATTTGTATCGCCTGGCTCGCAAGAATAAATTCCGCAATCAATGACCGCGAACCGGGTGCGGCCGATAGGGCGCCTCGAGTTGGCGAATATCGCCCGCGCTCAACTCAACGTCCAGCGCCGCGATGGCATCATCGAGGTGATGAAGCTTGGTCGCGCCGATGATCGGGGCCGTGAGCGCCGGCTTGGAAAGCAGCCACGCCAACGCCACGCGCGCCGGCGACACGCCGCGCGCCTTCGCGACCTTCGCCGTTGCGTCGATCACCTCCTGGTCGCTGGGCTGATCGTAAAGCTTGCGGGCAAAATCGTCGGTCTCCGCCCGCGTCGTCGAGGTCGCATCCGCCGGCGTCTTGCGCGTGCCGGATAGCAACCCACGAGCCAATGGCGACCAGGGAATGACCGCGATTTGCTCCGATTCGCACAGCGGCAGCATCTCCCGCTCTTCCTCGCGATAAATCAGGTTGTAATGGTTTTGCATCGACACGAACCGCGCCCAGCCCGCGCGCTCCGAGGCTGAAAGGCACCTGGCGAATTTCCACGCTGGCATTGAGCTCGCGCCGATATAGCGGACTTTCCCCTGGCGAACGAGCAGGTCCAACGCTGAGAGCATTTCGTCGATCGGCGCGTTCGGATCGAAACGGTGAATCTGGTATAAATCGATCGTCTCCATCCCAAGTCGGCGCAGGCTCGCCTCGCAGCCCTGCACAATGTGTTTGCGCGACAGGCCGCTCATGTTCGGAGCTTCCGACATCGGATTGAAGACTTTCGTGGCGACGACGCATTCCTCGAGCTTGGCAAACTCTCGCAAGCATTTGCCGGTGACCTGTTCGCTGACGCCGAGCGAATACATGTCGGCGGTGTCGAAGAAATTGATGCCCGCCTCGATGGCGCGTTGAAAAAATGGCCGCGACGCCGGCTCATCGAGCACCCACGAGCGCCACGCCGGGTCGCCATAGCTCATGCAGCCCAAACACAACCGCGACACTTTCACGCCCGTGCGACCGAGGAAGGTGTATTTCATGTTGCCCTTGCACCGTGATTGGCCTTAGCGCGCGAAACGATCGCGCCGCTGCAGTTTTCTTACGAAACAACGAGGGCGCGACCGAGAAGAATTCAGACCGAGCGCTCACAAAAAGCGTCGAGTCCCTGGCCGCCAAAGGTAGGCCGTCGCCTGCAGCCGCGGGCGGCATCGCCATCGAAAATCGAGCCAAGTCTCTTCGCGGCCGGCGATTCGCAGTCCGAAGTGCATCATCTCATTGCGAGCACGCCACTCGATTCGGTAAGATCGTCATTGCGGCTGCGAGACATGATTGACGTTCGTCATGGACCGAATCGGGGATTTTTCATGATTGCGTTTGTTCGCATTCCGATTGCGGTGATTGCGATTCTGGCTTGTGCGTTGCCGGCATGGGCGGGGAAGTACACGCCCGAGCAGATCAAGAAGGCCGTGAAGGATCTGGGCGATCGCAGTTTTTTTGTGCGCGAGAAGGCATCGCGGTTGTTGTGGAGCGCCGGGGTCGATGCCGAGGGGCCGCTGCAGGCGGCCCTGAAGAGCGGCGACGCCGAGGCGGTGCGGCGGGCGCGGGCGCTGCTCGATAAGTTTCAATGGGGGATCTTTCCCGACACTCCGTCCGAGGTCGTCGAACTGATCGGCCGCTACCGCAATGGCGACCGCAATGTGCGCATGCAGGTGGTCGAAAAATTGACCGACCAGGGCCAGCCCGGCTTCGCGGTGGTGAAGCGGCTGGCGGACATGGAAACCGACGCCAACGAGCGGCAGGCGATTTATTCGAAATTGGCTGAAAATGCCCAGCGCGCCGTGCCTCCGATGCTGATGGCGGGAAAACTCGACGTGGTCGAGGACCTGCTCGAGCGCCTGCCTGCTGGGCGATTCCAACGCCGCCTATACCAATTTCGCGACTTACCACTTCTTGCGCGGCACGCTCGATTCGGCCATCGCCAAGGCCCGGTTGGAATGGAACCGCACCCGGTCGAAATCGTCCGGCAAGTTGCTGGTGCATCTATTCCGGGCGAAATCCGATTTCGCGAAAGCAGTCGCCATCGCGCGAGAGATTGACGACGAGGGACTAGTCGAGCAGTTACTGTGGGAAGAGGGGAACTGGAAGGGATTGGCGGAGCATGTGCGCAAAGTCGGACTCGGCCCGCGCGATGCCTCGAAGTATGGGATGATCCTGGCGTTCGCGCGGCTGGCCGAGGACGTCGATCTGATGAACGATGCGATCGCCCGGTTGAAGGAAATGGCTCGATCTGCGGATGGATTCGAGGCCCAGACTGCCTGCGAGTCGCTGTTGCTCAACGGCCGCCACGCCGACGCCCTGCCGATCCTGATCGAGCGAAAGAAACCGCTTGCGTTCACATTCGATTTGTTGGCATTGCGCATGCAGTACGCCGAGGCTTTCGCGCTGGCGCGTGACGCCAAAGCGCTGGACAAGGAAGAACAATTCGCGCTCGATCTTCGGCGGGCCCGCCTGCGATATCAGCTGGGCGAAACCGAGGCAGCGCTGAAACAGCTGAAGCAGTTGGGCGAAAGTTTGAATGAAACCGGCGAGAGCAATGTCGCCTACGATCTGATCAAAGCGATGGCCGGACTGGGACTGAAGGATCGGGCCGCTGAGTATTGTGCCCGCTATCTGGGCCAATTGCAGAAGCAGGGCATGACGGACGGCTTCGCGCGGCTGTTCGAGCCGGTGTTCGGAACGGAAAGCGAGGCCGCCGACATCTGGTGGAATTTTCTCCGCAAGCAACAGCCGAACGAGGACCCAGTGAAAACGATCTCGACCATGCACCGCCTGTTCGCCGGCAAGCCGGTGGAGCAGCGGGACGAATGGGTTAAGGCGCTGGCGGATCGAACGGTGCCGCTGGAGCGGGTGCCGATCAAGGAGCTGGGGCCAGAGGCGAACCCGAAGCTGAGCCCCGCCGGGGCCGCGGCAATCGTGATGGAGCGAGCCGGCGACATGCAAAAGGCCGAAGCTTTTCTACGAAAGGCCGCGACCTTGCGGCCGGAATTGACAACGCTGGTGGATCTCGGCGATTTTCTCGGCCGCCAAAAGCGTTACTCGGAAGCGGCCGCGCTATTTGCCCGCGCCGCCGAGGCCGACCGAGGCAGCGCGTTGGCCGTGTTCCTACGCGGCTGGGCCCTGAAGCGAGCCGGCGACGCCAAGGAAGGCAATCGGTTGATGGAATTGGCTCACTGGACACTGCTCGGCAATGAGCGGGATCGCAGCACCTTTGCCAAGGAACTCGATCGCCGCGGCTTCGCCGACGCTGCTCGCCGCGAACGCGATCTGGTTTTGCAGGCCGGCTGGTATCGCTCCTGGCAGGTCGGCAATGTGCTCGACGGCGCCGGGCGCTGGCGCTGAAAAACAAGGACTATGACCGGACGATTCTTTACTACGAGAAAGCGATCGCCGGATGCATGCGGCAAAACGCCCGCTTCGTCGCGTATCACTCGTATTTGGACGCGCCACAATCGGTGGTTCAAGTTCGAATTCAACAATTGCTCGCCGAGAGGAAGTTTGATGAGGCGATTGGACAAATTCGCGTTTGCCTCGACGCCCTGCCCGGCAATATCAAGGTCTTGTCCAATTCGATCCCCTTGTTGGACGAGGCGGGCAAGAAGCTGCGCGGCGGACGAACTGTTCAACGAAGTTTCAGGGCGGCTCCTGAAGGCCGCGCGTGATTATCCGAACAGCGCGTTCCTGCATAATTCATATGCCTGGCTGGCGGCAACCTGCCGCCGTGAACTCGACAAGGCGTTTGAACATGCTCAAAAAGCCGTCAGTTTGTCGCCCGATCGCGTCGAATATCTCGACACGCTGGCCGAGGTGTATTTCCGCAAGGGAAATGTCGCGAAGGCCAAGGAGATTATGAAAAAGTGCATCGCAATGGACGCGAGCCAAGTGTACTTGAAGAAGCAACTCGCCCGATTCGAGAAGGGCGATCTCCGGTCGATGCCGCCGGAGGAAGACGAGTAGCCCGTCAGAGGTCGGATGGCTTTCGACGTCGTTCGTTGGTCATTGAATTTGACGCTGTTCGGGTCCGCTTCAATTCGTTCATTTTTGAGTCGTTGCTGCGAGGCATTTGGAACGGCCAGGCCCGGAAGTTTCTTCGTGGCGGCTTTTTCCGCAAATGCCGGAAATTGTCGTCAACCAAACGTCGCGGAGCGCGTTGGACGTTGAGAGATAGTCTGAAAAGCTGTTGAAACCATTCTTTTGGGGTGTCCCGGCAGGTCCCCAGCTGGAAGCCGGGACCGGTTCGATGGCCGAAAAAAGTGGTTAAAACCGCATGAGCGGCGCGAGCCGCGGGCGAGTTGGCGCGGTTTTTGAACTAGGACTGTTGCTTTTGGCGGTTTGCGGTAAAATAGGGGCAATACAGCGGGCCATGGATTGCCGTTCCCGACAGCAAGTCGAAATCGACCTGTGCGGGAGTATTCCCCGGTTGGTCGTTCAAGGGGGTTGCGCGTGGCACTCACGGCCGTCGATAAGTCGCTGTTGCAGCGATGCCTCAATCACGATACCGGGGCGTGGAACGATTTTGTCGATCGTTACCTCAGCCTCATTTACCATGTCGTTCATTACACGGCCCATTTGCGGAGCATCTCGCTGGCCCCGGAAGATGTCGAGGATCTGGCGGCCGAAGTGATGATGCAACTGGTCGCCAACGACTATTCCGTTCTGCGGCAATTCCGCGGGCAAAGCAGCCTAGCCACCTATCTCACGGTGGTCGCGCGGCGAATTTGCGCCCATGAACTAACTCGCCGCAAGGCGATCCGCGATCACATTCAGACTCTGGCTGATCGCGAGGAGATGCCCAAGGTCGAGGTCGGCTTGGAGAGCGTCGAGGAAGTGCAAAAGCTGCTGCGGAAACTGCCGTCGCGCGAGCGCGAGGTGGTGCGGCTGTTTTATCTCGAAGGCCGCAGCTATGAGGAAATCAGCGCCGAGTTGCATGTGCCCGTGAACACGATCGGGCCGGTGCTATCGCGTGCCAGGAAGCGTCTGCGCCACGGCGACGCCCCCAAGAAGAACGGCGTCGAGAAAAGCAATGGCATCCAGCAGGCCCATCCCAACTGATCATGGCTGATTGAGCGGCGACTTGAGCAGGCTCACAAACTCGGGCAGCAGCCGCAGCGGTTTGAACTCGTCCTCGTCGGCCAGCGCGGCGCAATTCCGCATCGGTCAAGCGACCTTTTTCGGACGCCAATTTCAACAACGCGATTGCCGCGGAGCGAAACCGGCCGCGCTGCTTTTCCGACGTGATCCATTGGCTGGGCATCGAATTGAAACGGCGCATCAAGTCGCGCGCGGCCGCGGCGGTTTCCGCGCCCGTCTTCGGCAACGCCGCATTGATATCCCCGGCCAGCGACCAGGCAATTGTCCGCTGGCGGTTCAGGGCATTCACTTCGGCGCCGCTTCTCCGCGATTTCAACGCCTGGTCAAAATCGTGTGCGGCGGCACGGAATTGCTCCAGGCGCAGCAGCGTGTCGCCTCGCACCGGCAAATTGCGGCGCACGCACTCCTTGGCGGCCGCGTGATCGCCATCTCGCGATAGAACCTCCTCACAGGGTTCGATGCAGCGATTAAACCAACTCAACGCTTCGCGATCCTGCGCCTTGCGAACGTGCAGCCTCGCCAGCAGCCCGCAACTCGAGGCCAGTTCGATTCGGCGTTCGCTGGACGCGGCGTCCGCGGCGGCGGATCGCTCCTGCCGCTCGATGGCGATTCGCACCATGGCGAACGCCTCCGCCTCGCGGGAAGTGTTGATCAGCGTCTCGGCCACGTCGTACACGCACCGCGCATCGGCGGATTGGTATTCCGGGCTGCCACCCAGTTGTGGCGCCAGCTTGTCTAAGATGCGCCGAGCGCTCCTCAGGCTCTTGTCGCCTGGCGCCAGTTCATTTCGTTGCCATTGAAACTCGCCTTGGGCCAACAAGGCTCGGGCATGGAGCAAGCGAACATCGGCCTCGGCCGGGGAATCCTGGGCCAGACGCCAACTATCGCTGACAGCGGATTGAAACTGCTCGCGGGCTTCGGCGTGCTTCCCCGCCCCGACCAACTGCCGGCCCCACATCATGCGGGCGTCGACCAGCGTTGCACGCGCCTGCAGCAAATCGGGCCGGCGCTCGGCCAGCGCTTGCAGGCCGGCCACGGCCTCCTGCAATTGATCGCGGCCGTCGAGCCGCGAACCGGCCTCCAAAAGGCCAAGTTGAAAATTGCAATCGGCGAGGCTGGCCTGGTCTTCGGCCGTTGCCGCGGGATCTTTCGACAGGGCTTCGAGAATTTTCTTGCTGTGGGTAAATTCCTGGCGCGCTTCCTGCGGTCGGCCGGCTCGCAGCAGGGTCTTGCCGCGGGCTAGAAGGGCCAGCGCGAGGCCCCGTTGAGAATCGGCTCGTTTGGGAAAGCGGGCCGCCAGCGCTCCATAAAGGTCGCAGGCGGCAGCGTAATCGTCGATCGCCTTGTTGACGTCGCCGAGTTCGCAATGGAGAAAACCGAGGCGGGCCAAGGCCCGAGCCCGCAGTGGGTCCTGGGCCGGGTCGCCGTCGGTCGCCTTGACGAATTCCTGGTAATGCGGAAGCGCGCGTGATCAGCGCGCGACGCAGATCGCTCAAATCGGCCTGCCGCAGCCGCGAACTGTTGCCAATTTCTTCGAGCAGTTGATCGACGGCAGCGAGAGCCTGGTCGCGAGTCTGCTCGGTTCTCTGTTGTTCGGCTTGTTCCCGGCGCCGGGCAGAGGCCTGAATTGCGACGCTCGCGACCAATGCCGCGACGGCAAAGAGAGCAATCGCCGTCAGCGCTGCTTTCGCGGGATGCAAGCGTGCCCAATGGATCGATCGCGAGACCGCGTTGAGCGGTCGAGCACCGATTGCCCGCCCTTCAAGGTACCGGCGAATGTCGTCGGCCAACTCACCCGCGCTCGCGTAGCGCTCGCCGGGGGATTTGCGCAGGCATTTCAGGCAAATGGTTTCCAAGTCGCGCGGCACGCCGGCCTGCAGCAGCCTCAATGGCGCTGGATCCAGACTTCGAGCCTGAGCGATTGTCTCGGCGGCATCGGGGCCATTGAAGGGCGGACGCCCGGTCAGCATTTCGTAGAGAATCGCGCCGAGCGAGTAGACGTCCGCCGTGGCACTCGGCTCGGTCGCCGACTTGGACAGTTCCGGCGCCGCGTAGCAGGGACTGCCAATCGAAGCGGGTTGTTCGCGAAGCCGGGCGATGCCGAAGTCGGTCACCTTCGGAATTCGAAATTCGGAATGCGGAATCGGGAACTCGGAGTCGTCGCCGGGGGCGATGATGCCGTCTTGCGGCCCAATGATGATGTTGCGCGGTTTCAGATCCCGATGAAGAATTCCGCGTTCGTGCGCCTGCTGCACGGCGCGGGCGATCGATTCGAATAGTTCGGCGGCGAATCGCGGCACAAGCGGTTTGCCGTCGAGAAACTGGCGAAGATTCGGGCCCGCGACGTATTCAAGCACCAGAAACGGCCGGCCGCGGAATTCGCCCGTGCCATAGATCGACGCGATGTTCGGATGCTGCAGTTTGCCGACTGCTTCCGTGTCGGCCCGGAATCGTTCCGACTGCGCCGGCCTCGACCAGATTCTCGCGCATGAGCTTGATGGCCACCCGCCGTTTCAGGCGCGGATCGCGCGCCAGGTAAACGGTTCCCAAGCTGCCCTGCCCAAGCTCCCGGCGGATTTCATATCCGGCCAGGGTTGGGCGCTCGCTCGAAGTTCGCTTGATGGTCGTTGTGTATTCAGATCGGTCGAGCCAAGAGAGACACAACCAATCGTCGCCGGGCGGCTGCGAGCCCAAATCTAGCGACGGATTGCTGGCCGGACGCAATCTAACCACGGACGGTTTCTCAACAGGTTCAATGTCCGGCATGATCTTCCTCCCAATTGCGCAGGGACAGCGCAACCTGCTCCAACCATAGCTTGCAAATGCTACTTGCGCGGTGAAATTTGCGTTCTGAAGGCTGCCATTACGAGGGGTCAGGTCAAGGCAATCGTGTGACGGCTGAGACGCTCGGAACCATGGTCGGAAATGAGATAATTGTGTTCGATTCGAATGCCGCCGACGCCGGTAACGTAGAGGCCGGGCTCGAGCGTGACGACATCGCCGGCCAGGAGTGTTTCGTTGGCGTGGCGAACAAAAAAGGGGGCTTCGGGATGAGAAAGACCGAGCCCATGGCCGGCGTGATGGCCGAAATGCTCCGCCATGCCCGCCGCTTCGAATATGCCGTTGACCGCCTGGTAGACCGTCAGACACGCCGCTCCGGCTTTGAGCTGCTTTTCTCCGGCGGCCATGGCCGCCACGCAGAGATCGTAGAGCCGTTGCTGTTCCGGCCTCGGTTCGCGGCCAACCACGAGCGTGTTGGTGAAGTCGCTGCGATAGCCCGCGATGACCACCGAATAGTCGAGGATCATCATGTCGCCGGCCTGGAGCACGCGTGAAGTGGGCGGCCCGCCCCGGCGCTCCGGCCCGGTGCAAACCGCGAAATCGCCATAAACGATGACATGCTCGCCGGCGGCCTCGATGCAGGCGGAATTCACGCCGCAATAAACATCAAGCTCGGTCAGGCCGGGTTTGACGTTTGTTCGCGACCAAACGAAGCCGGCCTCGGCGGTGCGCATGCAGCGGTTGAGAATCGCCAGTTCGTCCGGGTCTTTTTGCCGGCGCATGCGGGCCAGAGTTCCCGTCACCAGCGGCGCGAATGGGTCGCCGATGTGATCGTGGACGCGGAATTCGCCGGTGGGTGAAATTGCATGTTCCAGCGCGAGCCGTCGCGGTCCTTTGCCGGGCGACTGGCCGTCGTACCAGGTGACGACTTTTCGCTCGTTGACGTGAGAGTCCGCCACCGATTTCGGCAGGCGGCTTTCGTGCCAGAGCGTGGCCGAGCCATCGCGGCGAAGCTCCAGCAGTCCCGTGTAACCCGCTCCGAGACTAAACGGGTCGACATGGAAATTCGCCAGGTACATCAAATGAATCGGATCGCCCAGGAGGAGCCGGTCGCCGGGAATATCATTGTTGACCAATTCCCAAAATCGTTGCCGGCGCGACCGGCACCCCTCGGCGGTAAGCATGATCGTTCCTCGGCAAGCGATTACTGACCCTGTTCGTAGTAAACCGCGTCAATCGCCAGGGCCGCCGACAGCAGCAAAATCTTGGCGATGGGCTGTTCGGCCAACTCGGGCGAAATCGAAACCACGTAATTGTCGGCCGAGGTGAACAGTTCTTTCAAGGCTCCAGCCCATTTCTTGGTCACGCTCCCCAACTCCGACCCCTGCGAACTGATAAACTTGAATTCCCAGCCGGTCCATTTGCCCTTGATCTCCGCGAACTGCTGGTCGTTGTTGTCATAGACCCAGAAGCCGCCGCCGAGCGAAAGCATCTTGCTCTTGAAATAACCAAGCTTTTTACCGTCGGCGTCGTAGACCTCGACGACGGAACGAAACAAACTGACCGGCTTCTTCAAATAGAAGACCAGCGATCCTTCCGGGTGCTCGCGGCATTCGAACGTCGCCGGCATCAGTTTCTTGGAAATAAACAATCGAAGCACTTTGTTCAATCCGCTGACGATTTCCTTGGCCTGACCAATTTGAGCGCCGGTTTCCGGATTGAAGATGTCATAGATGTCGGTCATCTTGAGGAGACCGGCCTGTTCCTTGATCAAAAAGTTTTGCAGATCGAGCATGGCGACTCCCGGATGAAATTCTTGCGGGTTTTGTAACGGTTGCGATCGCTCCGATACAAAACACCATATCCACCGCATCCTGAATTGCCATCCACAACGGAGGGCGAATGTCGAAACGGTATGATGTCGCCACCAAGCACCTGGTCGAGGACCGATTGGCGGACTGGCTGCCGCTTTGTGGCCGCCCGGTCGGCGGTCCGGCGCGCGTCATCGACTCCGATGTGTCCACGGTGACCTCGGTCGCGGACAAGGTCTTGCGCGTCGATTCCGCCGAGCCGTGGCTGATGCACCTCGAATTGCAAACCGGCCCGGACGCCGACCTGCCCAAGGACATTCAAGTGCGGAACACCCTGTTGGGAAAGCGGCATGGTTTGCCCGTAGTCAGCGTGGTGGTGTTGCTGAGGCGAGCCGCCCTGCTCAGCAATCTCTCCGGCCGTTATACCGAGGGCTTTGAAAACGAGGAACCGTATCTCGATTTTCGATACCGGATGATCAAAATCTGGGAGGAACCGTTGGAGCGGTTCATGACTGGCGGGCTTGCCACGCTTCCCCTCGCCGTGCTGACGGACGAGGCCGAGCCAAAACTGCCCGAGGTGTTCAGTCGAATTGACCATCGCCTTCGAACCGAAACATCGCCGTCGGAATTGGATATACTCTGGATAGCGACTTATGTGTTATCCGGGGCCCGATATCCCGGTGAATACATACGGGAGTTGATGAAAATGACCCAAGGACTCAAAGATTTGCCGACCTACCAGCTGATCCTCGAAGAAGGCCGAGAAGAAGGCCGAGAAGAGGGTCGAAAGGAAGGTCGAATCGAGGCGGACCAAAATAGCATCGTGATCGTTGGCACGGAATCGTTTGGCCAGCCCGAACAGGCGACGCTTGCCGCTATTCGTGCCATCAGCGATACCGCCCGGCTCGAGCGCATGCTGCGGCAGATTCGGAAAGTCGATTCTTGGCAAGCCTTGTTGGCAGTCGCCTGACTGGAATCATTGGAGTAGCCGTGAATTCGGCGTTGATCGACAAACGCGAAGACCGAATTCGCACCATGTTTGGGGCGATCGCGCCTTGGTACGACGCCCTCAATCATCTGCTCAGCCTGAACGTCGATCGCTCCTGGCGACGGCGAACCACACGCTTGGTTCCCCCAGAGGGAAGCGAACCCATTCTCGATCTTTGCACCGGCAGCGGCGACCTCGCTCTGGCCTATGACAAGGCGGCGCAGGGCAACGTGCCGATCGTCGGCGCCGATTTCTGTCACGAACTTTTGCAGCGAGCGATCGCCAAGTCTCGCAAGCGAGGCGTGATCGATCGCATCCAGTTCGTCGAGGCCGATGCCCAGCAATTGCCGTTCGCCGACAATACGTTTCAGATCGTCTGCGTGGCGTTTGGACTGCGGAACATCACCAGTATGGATCGTGGGCTGAGCGAAATGATGCGGGTCGCTCGCCCGGGTGGCCGTGTCGCCGTGCTCGAGTTTTCGAAGCCTCGCCACTGGCTGATTCGCCGGCCATACCTGTTCTTCTTCCGCCGCGTGCTGCCGGCGATCGGTCAATTCTTTTCACGCAGCCCCGATAGCGCCTATCGCTACCTGCCCGAAAGCGTCATGCAGTTCCCGGATTACGAGGCGCTCGCCGACCGGATGCGCGACCATGGCCTGGTTGACGTCTGCTTTTATCCTTTCACGGGCGGCATTGCCACGTTGTACGTCGGGCGGAAACCGGAATGAGTGCGCACCTTTTGGTTCGAGCGGCGCGCGGCGAGACGGTCGAACGGCCGCCCGTCTGGGCGATGCGGCAAGCCGGCCGCTGGGATCCGGAATTCAACCGCATCCGCGACGGGCTATCGTTTTACGAATTCTCGGAAAACGTCGAACTCGCCGCGCAGGCCTCGCTTTGCCCGAAGCGCTTTGGCGTCGACGCGATCATTCTCTTTTACGACATCACCACGCTGGCCGTGGCGATGGGGTTGCCGTTCGCATTGCAAAAAGAGGTGGGGCCGGTTCCCGATCGGCCGATTCGCTCGATGCAGGATCTCGATCGACTCAGTGCCAATCCATCGCCGGAATCCTACCTACATATTCGCGATCTACTGAAACTCGTCAAAGCCAAGTTGAATGGCGAACTGCCGGTGATCGTCTTTGCCGGCGCACCGTTTACGCTCGCCACTTACTGCATCGGCACGGGAAAGGACCTGAACGCGACGCGGCGATTCATCGTCGAGCGGTCCGAAGTCTGGCGCTCGCTGGTCGATCGAATCGCGACGGCGACGCTCAGTTTCCTGGGCATCCTGGTCTCCGAAGGCGCGGACGCTTATCAACTGTTCGATTCCTGGGCCGGCGGCTTGAACATCGGCGAATATCAGACTTGGGCTCAACCCTATCATCAGCGGATCTTCGCCGGCGAATCGCGCGTGCCGCAAATCTTGTTTGTCAAGGAAGGTCCGTACCTGGATTTGATGACCCAATCCGGCGCCGACGTGATCAGCCTTGGCGTAACCCATGACTTGGCCAAGGCTCGGGCAGACTACCCAAACCTGACGTTCCAGGGCAATGTCGACGAATCGCTACTTCGTGCGGGGACTCCCGAACAAGTCGCCGAGGCCACTCGAAGGTGCGTCGCCCGGGGCGGAGGTCAACGCCATATTATCAATTTGAGCCATGGCTGTGATCGAGCTATGCCGGTCGCCAATTTCGAAGCCTACATCCGGGCCGCGAAAGGGCCGTAGCGGCGGCGTCTCGCCGCCGTCGGCGGCCAGAGGCCGCCGCTACGAGATTCCAACGTAGCGGCGGCGTCTCGCCGCCGTCGGCGGCCAGAGGCCGCCGCTACGAGATTCCAACGTAGCGGCGGCGTCTCGCCACTGTCGGCGGCCAGAGGCCGCCGCTACGGTCGTTGCGACTTTGCGTGACTCTGGCCGCGTCTTCAATTCATCGCTAACCAGAAAGCATCCTCATCCAAACAGGAGCCTCTCCCATGGCGAGCAAGCCGGAAAATCGCGTTCAGGAATTGCACTTGGTTCTGCCTCCCGCGCCGAAGCCGGTGGCCAAATACAGGACCGCCCTTTTGGTCGGCAACATCCTGTATGTCTCCGGGCATGGACCGCTCAAGGAAGACAAGACCATGATCACCGGCCGCGTGGGCGCGGACCTCAATCTGGAACAGGGCAAAGCCGCCGCCCGGCAGGTGGGGTTGGCGATCCTGGCGACAGTGCGGGCGACGCTTGGCTCGCTCGACAAGGTGAAGCGGCTCGTGAAAACGCTGGGCCTGGTTCAGTGTACCAACGAATTCCGCGATCAGCCCCTTGTGATCAATGGTTTTTCGGAATTGATGGCGGAAGTCTTTGGCGACGAGGATGGCGTCGGTGCCCGCAGCGCCGTCGGAACCAATGCCTTGCCCTCGAATATCGCCGTCGAGATTGAATGCATTTTCGAAGTGCAGGCGTAAGAAAACAGCAAGACCCGAGGGCCCCACCCTCGGGTCTCGCCGCGATCGAATTAAAATGGACGTCTGCGGATCAGATGTCCATTCTGTGCTCCTGAACGTAGTCGCGCAGTTTCTTCATGATGCGGACGTTCAATTGCCGGACTCGTTCCTTGGTGATTCCCAGGCGTTGACCGGCTTGTTCGAGCGTCATCGGGCTGTCGCCTTCCAGGCCATGCCGCATCCGCAGGATTTCCCGCTCGCGCGGATCGAGCAGGTCGAGCAGGTGGTTCACTTTCTTGACGGCCTGATCGGCCTGCGTGACCTGCTCCTGCTCATCGCTCCGGTCGTCGGCTTGGGCCTCGAACATGTCCTCGTGGCCGGTGATAAACCGCTCGCGGTGGGTCTTTTCGTCCGGGATCGACCGGGCGAAGTTCTTCATGATCGCCCAGCTCGCGTAGGTGCTGAATTTGTTGCCGCGGCCATAGTCGAATTTTTCGACCGCTCGCAGCAACGAGACGTTACCGTCGGAAATCAGTTCCCAGAGCGTGTCGGCGGGGCCGGCATGCTTCTTGGCGTAGTTCACCACCAGCCGCATGTTGCAGCGGATCAGGCGGTCGCGAACGAAGCCGATCTTCGCCTGTAGTTCCTCGATGCGGTCGAGGTCCGATGCCCGCGCCTTGTTCGGCTCGAGATCTTCCTGAATTCTGTGCAACTGGTGCTTCAGGTAATTCATCTGTCGAAACAGGTGGCGCTCCTGTTCGCGCGAGAGCAGCGGATATTCATACAGATGAGCCATCTCCGCCGGCACGTCGCGCGGCACCTTCTTGCTGCGCATCTCTTCGTGGAATTCCTCCTCGCCCGGCATGGGCGCGAGGATGTCGCCGATCTTGTCCGGCTCATCGAATTCCGGGTTATAAATGTAGTCCACCGGTCGGGCCAGAACCTTCTGGGCCTTCACCTCGTTGAGCACCTTGTGAATCGACGAGCGGGTGCGGTGGAATTGTTTGGCTAAGGTATTCACGGTAATCCCCTTTCGAAAGGAGTTATAGATTTGAATCTTGTGAGCCGGATCGAGAGGCCCGGTCACGTCGGGAAAGACCGCCAGATTGGGGAACCGGCGATCATGGTCCTTAATCGTGTACCGGACCGCCTCGGTGGACCTGCCGAGACGACGGGCAATTCGCCGACTAACATCCGTGAGCGTGCTGCCGACGTGAGCAAGGCCGTGCGCCCGGCGAATGATCTCATCCTTTTCCAGGTCCGAAAGCCGCGAAAACCGGCTGCCGCGGGAAACCTCCCGGCGATGGCCGGCCACAAACTGCTCGACCACGGAACGAGGAAAGGCCAATTGCCGCCGGCCATTGCCCATCACGTGTTGGCCGATGAGGCCATGCTTGCGCCAGCGGCTGATGGTTTTCGTGGACACGTTGAATTTACGGCTCACTTCGTTCAAACTCAGCATCGGTTCGGCCGGCAGTTCCAGGCCGGCGGTGGTCAATGATCGGGCGATGCGCTCGCGGAACAGGTCGAGATCGTGCTTCAGGTCGGCGCCGCTGATCAACAATTTCGCATTGTCGTCGGTGCGATAGTTGGTGATCCGGAAGCAGACAAACGGATACGGATATTGCCGGTCCGGCTTGATCTGCGCGTGCAAGGCCCCGGTGCGCTCGAGCTGCTCCTGGCGAACGCCAGGCGGCGCGAACCGCACTTGCTCCGTCAATCGTTCCAGAGCCTGAACTTTGAAGTCGCTCATTGCTGCCTCCTACGCGACCTGCTGCCTCTTATTGCCATGTTCCGGTCGTTCCTGTGCGCGGGACGCATCCCTGACGCAAAGCCCCTACCTGCTTATTCGTTTTTCCCAGTTGTTTGTAACGCCTGTTCCGCAAGACGGGTTACAAATCCTTTACCCTTTGCCTGATTAGATGTCCTCAAGGGACCATCAGGTTCGGGTTTTGGGGGATTTCCCGTCTGTTCTGCCCGTCGTTCCATCTCGGGCCGGAATTCCATTTCCTTTTGCTAAACCCGCGTCGTTCCGACATGGTGTAATTCGCAGTTAAGAATTGGCGTTGCACTTCCTGTTCCTTTCTGGTAAGAATTTCCGCGACACGGCACCATGCCGACAAAATCACGTCAACGGATCGTCTTCCAAGACAACGACTTGCGCCGATCATTCGTTTGCGACCAAGTCCTTTTTTTCGTCGTTTTCCTTTTTGATACTGTTCTCTTATACACTTTTGGCGATCGATTTTGCAAGGTGGAATCTCTCAAGTTGAAAGATGCTCCACCAATCGACAGCTCGCGCATTTCCCGCAAGACGCAAACTTTCCGATCTTCATTCAAAAAATGTTGTTGCCGCGACGCCTTGCGCCTTCCGACTTCCGACGCGACCGAAATAGAATCGATTGGCGAAGATCGAAACGTCGCTTGCCGCCGATTTTCCGGGAGCCCTCATGTCGCCGCGATCCATTTCCCTTGCCTGCATGATTCTCGTTGTCACACTCGCGCGGGCCGATGATCCGGTTCGGCTCCAAGAGAAATTCCAGGTCGGCGCGGTGTATCGCGTCCGCAGCCATATGAAAGGCACGTCCCAACTCACCCTTCCTAACGATAAGGACAAGAAAGGCGGGCAATCTCTGAGCGGCGCCGCGGAGAGTTCCATCGATTACGACGAACGAATCCTCGATACGGATTCAGACGGTCTGCCAAACAAAACCTTGCGCCTCTATAAGTCCATCGCCTTTCGCAAGGAAACCGGACAGCAGAAGGTCGAAAACACGATTCGGCCGGCGGTGCGGCGGCTGGTCCTGCTTCGCGATAAGAACGTCAAAGTGCCGTTTTCACCCGATGGCCCGCTGCTGATCAGCGAAATCGACCTGGTCCGCACCGACCTATTTACGCCCAGCCTGCGCGGGCTGCTCCCGGCGAAGCCGGCGAAGCCCGGCGACACCTGGAAAGCGAGCACCGAGGCGGTTCACGAACTCACCGACATGACCATCGAGGAAGGCTCGCTCGAATGCACGCTGCACGAATTCGGCAAAATCAACGGCCGCCCGGTGGCTCACGTCGGCATTCGGGGGTTGGTCCGCGGCGTGGGCGAGGATGGCCCCACTCGCCATGAAATCAACGGCCGCTTCTATTTCGACATGGATTCCGGCTACATCAGTTACATTTCGTTTCAGGGCAAGCAGGTCCTTTTGGACAAGGACAAACCGGCCGGCACGATCGAGGGCGTCTTTACACTAGTTCGCGAATTGAAACTCCGGCCAACAGAATTATCCGACGACGCTATCCGGGGAGTGAAACTCAACCCGGACGACGACAATACCCTGCTCTTATACGACAACGAAGACCTCGGAGTTCGCTTCCAATATCCGCGGCGGTGGAAAGTGGCTGGCGTGAATGGCCGGCAAATCATGATTGACGCCGACCGCGACAACGGGCTGCTGCTGACCTTGGATAGCCTGGCAAAAACTCCGACCGCCGCGCAGTTTGTGAAGGAATCCGAAACCTTCATTCGCGATCAGAAAGGGCGAATCCTGGGTACCACGACGCCACGCAGGCTGCAAACCTCGCCCAAGGAAATTGACCAATTCGCGATCGACGCGGTGATGAAAGACAAGCGGCTGTTCCTGGACTACTACATCCTGCGCATGCGCGAGGGCGGCGCTACCCTCGCCGCCCATCTGACGCCGGAATCGATGAACACGCTCCGCCCCGAGGTGGAACGGATCGCCAAAAGCGTGGTGGCAACAAAGTGACGCCAAGAAGTATTTCTGCGGCGCGGCCTTTGCATCGTCATTTGGCGGAGGTTCCACCATGAAAGCGAAGGATCTTGAACCATTGACGGTACATCCCTTTGGCGGCCGCCTGGTTGTTCTGGTCCCGAACGGTCGCGGCGAGGAATTGCGCGTCCACCTGGCGTCGCATTCGATCGACTCCGTGCTTTGTCGCGAATCCGAGTCGCCCTACGAGCGCTGGAAATTCCCGCCACCGAAGCCGACCCGGAAACGCTACAGGCGATTTTGGATAATTGGGAGCGATAACTCTTCAAATAGTTTAGCCGCGACGCGGAGTCTTCGGAGCGGAGCGCGTCGCCCCGCGACGCGGAGCGGAGCGCGTCGCCCCATTTCACTGCGACATGACCGGCTTTCGATTATTTGTTTCCGGCAAGCTGGGCGACTGGCTCGAGGCTTGCAGCAACTGTCGATTTGGCAATCGATAAAACTCACCGCCGCGGCCGACATCGGACTGGAGTAAGCCGATCTGGCCTACTTGCCAGGGAGTGCCATCGAACCAAACCGTGCCGATTTTGCTCGCGCACAGCTTGAGCCCGGCGATAACGTCGGGCAGTTGGCCGCGAGCCAGGAACAGTAGCGAGGCCACGATGCCAAGCAAAGCAACACCAACACTGAGACCGCCGCCAAACAACAAAAGGGCCACCGCCAGGGCCGTCGTGACGGCTACGATTGCCAAGGCGGTTTGCTGAGCCGGTTTCAATTCCGTGGCGCCGGCCTGGGGCGTGGCGAATTCGCGAGCCCAGCGAGCGCCGAGCCAACCGACGAGCACGGCGGCGCCGGCCGTCAACAGGTTCAGCGTCAATTGCCACAGGGAAGCCGCCGCGTTTCGCGTCTGCGGCCAGTTGAAATTGTCGGCGACGGTCAGCAGGGTCAAGAGCAGCACCAGGGCATAGATGCCGGCGCCGACCGCTCCTGCCACGGTGCGCGGCGACATCGTCCCAGTGCGGCCGGCCACGGTGCCCTCCAAGCATTCGATCACGCGCCGGGCCAACAGACTGGCCAGCGCCAACGCCGCCGTCAATGCCGCCGCGACCATCCAGACTCGCCCGATGGTGGTCGAAATCGTTTCGGCCAGTTCCGGCCGGCCATAATCGCGAATCAGCCATCCCACGGCGCCCGCCCACACGCTCAATCGAGTTAAAAGACCGACCAGCATCGTCGGCGTGAACCTGCGATCGTCGTCCGCGGCTTCAGTCGGCGGCGTCGATATTCGGAAGATCGAATCGAACTTTCGCTTGCGCAGAAATCGCGTCACCACCACCGCAACGAGGTGGCCGCCCAAAAGCGCCCCGATCGCCAACGCGGCATCGACGGCAATCGTGTGCGCCTGGGGACTGAGATTCTGCCACCAAGACTGAATTTCTTCCGGCATATTCGCCTCCGCGGCTGACGGGGTCGAAAATTAAGATTACGGAGGGGGACACAGAGATATGGGCCATTCAAACTTACGCCATAAAGTGAAAAGAGCAAATCACGGCGCCCTCGTTTAGCGCCTGCGCAGCACATGTCGATTGAAGCGGACTTTGCCTGCGACGCCGCAAACGGCGGTAATTGTGGATATCCTATTCCTGTGCCGTTACCTCTCCATTCACCCGATCAACTCAGGAGGCGACGATGGCAACGATGCGTGCAGTGCAGGTTTCGCGGCCGAATAAGCCGTTCGAGATCGTGGAGCGGCCGATCCCCGAGCCGGGGCCGGGGGCGATTCGAATCAAGGTTCAGGCGTGCGGCGTTTGCCATAGCGACTCGATGGTAAAGGAAGGCAGCTTTCCCGGAATTCAATATCCGCGCGTTCCCGGTCACGAAGTGGCGGGCGTGATCGACGCGGTCGGCCCCGGCGTGAGCGGCTGGACGCCGGGCGAACGCGTCGGCATCGGTTGGCATGGCGGTTACTGCAGCGTCTGCGAGCATTGCCGTCGCGGCGATTTTTTCGCCTGCGTGACGCAGCAAGTGACGGGGTTCACCTTCGATGGCGGATACGCCGAGTTTATGGTCGCGCCGGCCAGCGCCCTCGCACGAATGCCGAGCGAACTGTCGCCGGTCGAAGCGGCGCCGATGATGTGTGCCGGCCTCACCACGTTCAATGCATTGCGAAATAGCGGCGCGCGGCCGGGCGACCTGGTCGCCGTGCTCGGGCTCGGCGGGCTCGGCCATCTCGGAGTTCAATACGCCGCGAAGATGGGCTTTGAAACCGTGGGCATTGCCCGCGGAAAAGACAAGGAGCCGCTGGCACGAAAATTGGGAGCGTCGATTTACATCGATAGTCAGGCACAGGATCCCGCGGCGGAACTGCAAAAGCTCGGAGGCGCGAAGGTGATCCTTGCGACAACGACCAGCGGCGACGCGATGAGCGCGGTTCAAGGCGGCCTCGGCATCAACGGCACGATGATGCTGATCGGAGCGGCGATGTCGATGCAGGTGTCGCCGTTGTTTCTGCTGTTGGGCTGCCGTTCGGTGAAGGGTTGGTATTCCGGATCCTCGATCGATTCGCAGGATACGCTGGCGTTCAGCGCACGAACCGGCGTGCGCTCGATGAACGAAACCTACCCGCTCGACCGCGCCGCCGAGGCTTACGACCGCATGATGAGCGGCAAGGCCCGATTCCGCGTGGTGCTGACGATGGGGTGATGCGAGCGGTCATCTAGGACGTTACCATGCAACTCGCAAACGTGCGCACGAGGATTTCTTCCCGGTTACGCCGGAACGGCTGTTGGCGATCGCGTTGGCTGAATTAACCCGCCGGAATCACGACGGCAGAAAAGCCCCGGGCAAGACACGGAAAAACTTCGCCAGCGCCAACACTTGATCTTTGGTGAGCGATCGCGTCCCACCGAGGACGGCGGAGATGGTCGATTGCGAAATGCCCACCTCTTTGGCGAGCCTGGCCTGGGTCAGTTCATTCGCTCGCATCAGTTCGCGAAGCACAACTGCTTCCGAAACATCCGCCACGGGCTCTTGCTCGTTTTCATGCGCCTTGACCAAGTCGGTCAGCACATCCAGATACGCTTGAGCCCCATGGTCCAGTTTCTGCTCCTGTAATCGATCGATGAATTCTTGAGCCGCTCGCAAATGGTCGTCGCTGGCGATGTGCACAAGCGGAAGCTGCTTGACCAATTCGAAATATCGATCGGACACCGTTCGCTTCACGATTTTTGCCACCATGTTTGTCGTCTTTTGTTTGCCCATTCGGCAGACTTCATCTCATTCGCTCCCGCGCTTCGCGGGCTTCGATGGTCACCCGCGCACCCGCTGCTCCACCTGCGAGTTTTTCCAGTAATCGCTTCGCCGCGGCGCCGCCATGCTGTTCGAGCACGGCGATGGTGCGCAACGCCTGGCGCTGATCCGCGCCGGGTTCCATCTTTTCAATCCGGTCGAGCAGCCGCTCGATCCGTTTGCGGGCCTCCAGCGTCGGTGCGCGCAGGCAAGGCACGCTGCAACAACGTGCCGGCCCGATCGCCGGCGCGGGCCAGTTCGCGTTCGGCGTGCTCGCGATCCGCGAATTTGGCACTATTGAGTTGGGTGACGAAAGCATCGGCCCGCATTTCGTCGATGCGAGGCGCGGGCTTCAATCTCGCAGCCAGAAAGTCGATCGCCTCGTTCGAATCGTTCGCCAGCGCGACGACGCCATGCCGGGCCATGACCGGATTGTCGGAGGCGAGCCGCTCCCAAGCCTCGGCTCGCTCGGACCCGCTGAGCCGTTTACCCAAACTCGGTGCACGTGGCGCTTCCCAAATGATTGTCGCCGCGTCCGCCCCCGCCGAGGCGAGCAACTTGCCGTCGTTGGAAAAGGCCAGGGCGTAAATGGGACCTTCATGGCCCTTGTAGCGTTCGACGGTTTCGCCGGTGCGCACGTCCCAGATTTCAATCATTCGCGATTGGCTGACAAACGCAACCAGCTTGCCGTCGGGCGAGAAAGCGATCGCCTTCACGCTGCCGCGACCCTCGTGCAGCTTGAGGCAGCGGCGATGGGTCATCGTCTCGCGGACCTGAAACTGACCGTCGAACGTGCCGGACGCGTAGAGCCGGGCGTCCGGCGAAAAGGCGACGGCAACATACCCCGAATCGTCGCCTGTGCGCGTGTGGCTTCGAATTTCCTTGCCGGTAATGAGACTCCAAATGCGCAAGGTTGCGTCGCGGCTGCCGGAGATCGCCAGGCGGCCATTCGACGCGAGATCCATCGAGTCGATGAGATCGCCATGGCCGGTGAGTGCGAGCAGTTGCCGGCGCTTGGCGACCTCCCAAACGCGAATGGTCGAGTCCCACGAACCGCCGGACATGATCAGGCGCTTGCCGTCGGGGAAGAATTTGATTCGCGTGATGCCGCCGCGATGGCCTTCGAACGGTTTCAATTCGTCGCCGGTCGCGGGATTCCAGACGCGAAGCGTGAGATCGGCACGGCCGCCGGAGCAGAGCATCTTTCCATCGGGCGAAAAGGCGACGGTCCACACGGCATCCGGATGCGTGCCGAACGATCGCAGCAGCTCGCCGGTATTCACATCGAACAGATGGATTTTCTTGACCGACCCGCCACAAGCGAGATATTTGCCGTCGGGCGAGAAAGCGACCGACCAGATCGTGCCCTCGCCATCCTCGGTGACGACCATCTTGTGTTTGGCGCCGCGCGGCAGGGAATCGTCGGCGTGAGCGCACACCGCGAGGAACGCCAATGCGAGCAGGGATCGAAACATGCCTCTCATCATTTCCGCATTGCCGACGAATGTCAACCGAACGCCAAGCTTCCATTTTGGGGCTTGACACATCAAACCGCCTCGGTTACTTTGTAACGCAAAGTATAGTCGAGGTTGTCCATGGACCTGCACGACGCGTTGACGCATATCGCGGAAATTCGCACGCGGATGGCGGAGGCAGAGATCTTTCGCGGCTATCGGGCCGTGCCGGTGGCAGTATCCGGTGTGATCGCCTTCGCGTTCGCGGCGGTGCAGGCCGCGAGCATTTCGCAACCGGCGGATGACCTTCGCGCCTATGTATTGCTTTGGACTGTTGCAGCCGGGTTGAGTCTGTTCGGCGTCGGCGCGGCGATGGCACTGCGCGATCATTTTGGCGGCGCCTCGCGCACGCGCGCCGTAACTTGGTTGGCCCTGAGCCAGTTCGCGCCCTGCTTGTTGGCCGGCGTGTTGGTCACCCTCGCGATCGTTCGCGCCGCCCCGGAACACGCAGCTCTGCTCCCCGGCTTGTGGCAAGTCCTATTCAGCCTCGGCGTGTTCGCGTCGTGCCGGCTGTTGCCGCGAGCCGTCTCCGCCGTCGGACTCTGGTATCTGTTTGCGGGTGCGGCGACGCTGGCGTTGGCGCGCGGCGAATTCGCCTTCTCCCCCTGGGCCATGGGCGTGCCGTTCGGGGTCGGCCAGTTGGCCACCGCCGGAATTCTTTACTGGAACTTGGAGCGACAGCATGACCCAGTCGCATGATAGCGGCCGATTTGCCTACGAAGGCCTCGAACGCGTGATTCACGAAAAGGCCCGGCTGGGGATTTTGACCTCGCTCGCCGCTCATCCGAAGGGATTGCCGTTCAACGAACTCAAAGACCTGTGCGCGCTGACCGACGGCAACCTGAGCCGGCACTTGCAGCAACTGGAGGAAGCCGGGCTGATTGAAATTCACAAGGGGTTCGAAAAGAAACGCCCGCGAACCACGGTCAAAATCACAGCGGCCGGCAAAACGCGATTTAGCGAGTATTTGAACGTGCTTGAGAACGTGGTTGCCGACGCGCTGGCCGCGACCAAGACCGCAAGACGAGTCCGGGCCCGCGAGGGGCATCTGCCGATTTGAACGCGTGCGATCAGCGCCGCTCGCAGGCGTTTTTTTTGTCGCTTTTTACTTTGCAATACAAAGTACTTGTCACTAGAAATCGGAGTAACGATGGGCAATTTCAAACGACGAACGTCCCGCGAATGGCTCGACTACTTTCAGGGCAACGCCCGGGCACGAATGGACATTTGCTGGAAACGCGGCACTGGAATCACCGACGAGGAGCGCGACGCCATCGCCGCCTCGGTTCAGGAATTTCAACTGGGGGAAAGCTCCGACGGGCGGTGCAGCCTGGCAATCGCCCGGCGATACGCCGAGCAATCCGGCGATCACGATTATCCCGAAGCCTTGGCCGTGTTTTTTCGAGAAGAGGGAATGCACGCCGACATGCTGGGGAGATTTCTCGACCTCGCCGGATTGCCACGTTTGAGTCGCAGCTGGCGCGATTCGGCGTTTCGAAAGTTACGCCGTTGCTTCAACCTCGAAGTCCTGCTCGTGTTTTTGCTCGTCGCCGAGTTGATCGCCAAGGTCTACTATCGGGCGTTGCGGTCGGCGACCGGTTCACCGGTCTTGCGGCGAATTTGCTCGCAGATTCTGCGCGATGAGAAACCGCACGTGCAGTTTCATCTCGAACGGCTCGCCCACATTCGCCGATTTCGCCCCCGATGGCTCAATTTGATCGCAATCGAAACGCATCGGGGCCTGTTCTTATCCGTTTGCCTGGTCGTCTGGCTCAAGCATGGCGGCGCAATGCGGCGCGGCGGCTTCGGGTTTGGGCGATACTTTCGCCAATGCCGCCGCGAATTCTCCGAGGCCGCGCGCGGCATGGATCCGCGGCGGTATTCATTCGCGGACGCGCCAACCGAAGCCTTGGCCGGCTGCGCAAGAATCGGATAGTCTGCGTCGGGCGCGATCTTGTATCCTCATCATCGGAGGTGCACGATGAGCGACGATTCCAATGTTCAGAGCATTCGGCAACTGTGCCGTTACATCGAGACTCACGCCGACGAACCGCTGACCCTGAACGATCTGGGAAAGCGGGCGGGATTCAGCGCCCCGCATTTGCAACGCGTGTTCAAGCGGATCACCGGGGTGAGTCCGCGGCAATTCGTGGAATCGTGCCGGCTCGACCGATTGAAATCGCGGTTGCGCAACAAACAAACCGTCACGCGGGCCACGTTCGCCGCCGGCTTCGGCTCCAGCAGCCGGGTCTACGAGAAAGCCAACGGCCAGCTCGGCATGACTCCCGGCGAGTACCGCGACGGCGGCCGATTCGCGACGATCGGCTACACGATCGCAAATTGTCCGCTCGGTCGCTTGTTGATGGCGGCGACCAACAAGGGCGTCTGCGCCGTGTTCCTCGGCGACAGCGACAGCGAACTCGAGGAATGGCTCGGCGAAGAATTCCCGGCCGCGTCCATTGCGCGAGATGATCAACGACTAACATCGTGGCTGAATGAAATCCTGTCCCATCTCGAAGGCCAGCGCCCGCATTTGGACTTGCCGCTGGATGTGCAGGCGACCGCGTTTCAACTCAAGGTCTGGCACAAGCTGCGCGAGATTCCCTACGGCACGACAAAATCTTATTCGCAAATCGCCGCGGAATTGGGCGAGCCCAAGGCCACTCGCGCCGTGGCTCGCGCCTGTGCCACCAACCCGGCGTCGATAGTCATCCCCTGCCACCGCGTGGTGCGAACCGACGGACATCTGGGGGGCTATCGCTGGGGTTTGAAGCGCAAGCGGAAATTGTTGGATCGGGAACAAGAATAGTTTAGCCGCAAGGGGAGCTTTGCGACCCGAGCGCGTTTGGGCCAAACGCGCTCGGGTCGCAAAGCTCCCCTTGCGGCTAAACGCTGTTAGGCCTCATTACTTCTTGCAATAACTCAGCGACAGGATCGCGAAAGCGGTCGCGAGTTCGGGAGTGCTCTCCAGAAACGCGGGGTTTTCGTTCGTCCAGCTTCCGTCGGTTTTTTGGCGTTTCTTAAGCGCCTCGAAGAGATCCTTGCGCCAGTCGTGCTTGCCGTCGTTCGTGGTGAAGGTGCCCTCGCCATAGGCGTCCATGGCCTTGGCGAAAAGATGATAGTAGTAGTACAGTCCCGCAGTGCCCGCGCCGGGTTTTGATCGAGCGTGTAATGTCGTGCGATCCAGTCCAGCGCGGCTTTCACGCGCGGGTCATCCTTGCTCAGGCCCGCGTAAACGAAGCTTTTGAGCCCGGCGTAGGTCATGGAACCGATTGAGCGAAGACCACCCACGGGAGTCCGGTTGGGGCTTTTCTCGTTGTCGGCATCCGCGGGATTGTAAGTCAAGCCGCCCTTGTCGTCCGCCGTCGTCTTCTTCGCGTAGGGCCGATCGTTGGTTTCGCCCGGCAGGTTCTGGCAGCGGCTGATGAACTTCATGGCGTTCTTCACTGCCGGATCGTCTTTCGACACGCCCGCCGCAAGCAGCGATTCCACAAAGAAAGAAGTGTTGGAGAGATCGGGGCGACCCTTGCCGTCGTAGCCGACGCCGCCGAATTTGGTGTCGCTTTCAGCGCCGGGGTCGCCTTGCAGCGACTTTAGAAACTTGCCGGCATTGGCGATGACCTGATCATACTTGCCGTTCTTGTTGGCTTCCTTGAAAACAACCAGCGCGACGCAGGTGGTGTAATTGGCCAGGCGGCGATTGTAGATGCCGCCGTCGGGCTGCACTTGCTTTTCGAGATAGCGCAGCGCCTTCGCCAACACCGGATCGTCGGGGCGAACACCGTTGCGAAGCAGACCGGCGGCGACCATCGCCGTGATGCCCGGTCCGCCGAGCCGCGGGACAAAACTGCCATCCTCGTTTTGGCGCGTCTTCAGAAACTCGACCGCCTTGTCAACGACGGCCTTGACGTCGGCCGGTTCTGGTCCGGCGGCCTCGGCCGTACCGAGCGCGACGGAGGCGACGATCATGCCGACCAACAATCGGGTCATGGCTGGGAATCTCCTGGGTTGAAAAGGAATTGCCTCGGCGCAAACCGAATGCCGGCCGTGAATCAGCCGAAAACTCGCTTCGCTCCGAGGCAATTAAAGGCGATCGATTGATCGCGAGCCAAAGCGATTACTGCTTGGCTCGGCTAAGGTACTCGCCCGTGCGCGTATCGACTTGGAGGATTTCGCCCGGGTTGATGAACGGCGGCACGGTGATCTTCAGGCCGGTCTCCAGAACCGCGGGCTTGAATTGGGCCGCGGCGGTGCGCGCCCTTGATGCCCGGCTCAGTCTCAATGACCTTCAGTTCGACCGTCGCGGGCAGTTCCACGTCAATCGGCTTGCCCTCGTACATCGTCAAGACGACCGTATCGTTCTCTTTCAGATACTTCATCTGGTCGCCGATGATCTCGTCGGGCATGGCCATTTGCTCGAACGTCTCGGAGTCAACGAAAATGTAGTCGGATCCGTCCTTGTACGAATACTGGAATTGGCGTTTTTCCAAGTAAGCAAGTTCGGCCTTATCTTCAGGTCGCACGCGATTGATGGTGATGCTGCCGGTCTTGAGGTTGCGCATTTTCAGTTGCAGAATCGCGCGCCAATTTCCCGGCGTGTTCAGATCCCGGTCGAGGCACTGGTGCAATTGGCCGTCCTCACCCACAAGGACCATACCGCGGCGGATGTCCACGTTTTTGATCGAAGCCACGTTCAAACCTCCGTCACGAAATCAAAATCATCCGGCGACGGCCAATCGGATCTGTCAAACCGGATTCGCGAAAGCAAATTATACGGACCCTATTTCGATTCACCAAGCGCCATGATTCAAATCCGGCTGCGATCTCGCGCCTCGGTGTAGGTCGATTCGAGATCGATCGGAACCACCGGCCCGCCGCGAAGCGACATCGGCAAGGTCGGAAGGGGCTCGCCGATTCGCAGGACAGCCTGGCTCAATTCGGCGTGGTCTCCCGTTTTGAGGCCGCGCCGCGGCTGATATGACACGGCGTACAGGCGCGTATCCGTGGGAAAAAGATAGGGCTGCCCAAGTCCCATCCAGCGCACGAGTTCGTCATGCAGATTCGCGGTTCGTTCCGTGACCAAGTCCACGACGATCAGGCCGATGCCTTGCGACAAATAGCTCAAACATTTCGCGATAAAGGCCCGGCGTGTCTCGGGCCGATCCTTGTTGCCGGGGCTGACGATTTCGATTGCGCCAACCAGCGTCGGCCCCGCCCGCGTTTCAAATACGCGGACCTCGAATTCGTCGGGGAATACCAACGGCATCTTCAGAGCCGTGGCCGTGGCCGTCGCAGCCGGGGCGACAGCCGTCGCCACGCCGCCATTCGTTGATGGGACCGCTGGCCCCCGTTCCTCCTGCGTGGCGACATCCACTTCGACGGAGCCGCCGACGGTCGCCTGCGCTTCCGAAAAGTAATTCGGCGGCAACACGCGATTCAGCGCGTCGGCGATCGCGTGAGCCCATCGTCCATGGAACGATTCCCAATGCCGTAACGAGCTTACCGGTGGATGGAAATGATCCAATAACGGCATAACTTCCCCAATCGCCAACTTCCCGCTCTCATGATACCGCGCGAGCGTGTTTACCGCTCCATCGACTTTTGCAGTTTCGGTTGCGGGCGTTCCTTCCATTTCTTAACGTCGCCTTGGAGAACCTCGACCGCCTTGGCGAGTTGCACGTCCTTGCCACTGGGCAATTCACCCGGCTTGGGCCAGAGGATATGCTGCGGCACGGCGCCATTCAATTCCATGTCCTGCCCGTCGCCGGCGAGATACCAGCCGCGGAACGGCAGGCGAAGCAGGCCGGCGTCCATGATCGTGGTGGCCCCGGTGCTGATGACGCCGCCCGCGGTCGGCACGCCAACCAGTTGGCCGCGCTTCAGGGTCTTGATCGCGTGGCTGAAAATCTCCGCATTGCTGAAACTGTTTTGATTGCACAATACCACGATCGGCTTGTTCCAGGTGGCGTAAACCTTGCGATCGTTGGGATAGCCCGTACCGCCGCCGCGGGGCACGGTGATGGCGTGGACCGGCTGAGTCAACGCCGTGAGCAGATGGTCGGCGGTGCTGCCGCCGCCGTTCTCGCGCACGTCGATCACCAGCCCCTCCTTGCCCGCACCGGCCGCATAGAGTTGCTCCTCGAATTTGTAGAAACTGTTCATGTCCATCGCGGCGATGTGCAAATAGCCAAACTTGCCCTTCGACAACTTTTCGACGGCCTTGAAGTTGTCCTTGATCCACTTGTCGTAAAGCAGCCGGCGAACCTCCGTGAAACTGATCGGCCGCAGGAGCACGTCGCGGTCCTTGCCGTCGGCCCCCTTGACCTTGAGGGCGATGTCGCGGGCAGCCGGGCCATTGAGCACAGCGGTGAGGTCCATGCTCGGATCGATTTTCTGCCCATCGATGCTGACCACGATTTCACCGGCGGCGAGCTTGCTCTTCCTGTGATCGGCGGGCCCGCCGGGGATCACGTCGCGGATTTTCAATCCTGGGCCGCTGTATTCCGGATCGAAGCGGACCCCCAAGTGAGCAGTGGTTTCGCGCCACTTGCCCGCACCCGGGTCGCTGGCCTGTGGACCGCGACGCCGCTGAGACGGATCGCGGATGCCGGAGTAATAACCCAGGTGCGAACCGTTGAGTTCGCCGAGCATGAGATTGATCACCGTGACGATCGCTTCCGAATCGGGGCAGTCGGCGGCCATGCCGAGATATTTCTCGCGGACTTTGTTCCAGTCGCGATTGCCCAGGCGCTCGTCGAGTAGTTGTCGCGCATGGTTCTCCAGGCGAGATCAAACACGGCGGCGTTTTTCTTGGCGACATCGACCGTTTGCAGAGCCGTGAAGCGATAACCGCCGCCCGATTCGCTCGACGGCGCGGCCGCGGCGAATCCCCGGCCGCCTCGCCTCGGGCTGGCAGGCGGCGCGGCCAACGGCGCGGGCTCGCTCGAACCGCCGCGGGGCCGGCCGCTCTGCGGGTCGACCGCCAACGAAGTCGGGATGCCGTTTGCCAAGCCGACAATCTGATTTGCCTTCGGCAGCCAGCGTGCCTGGGAGATGACCTGACTGCTGAATGATGCCGGCTTGGAACTGCCTGCGATTTCGATCGAATAAATCCCCTGCTTGCCTTCGACCGTACCGGTGAAAAGCAGTTTCTTTGCGTCCGGCGACCACATCAGGTTCGTTTCGGTAACCTCCGGGATGTTGACGCGATGCACGCGCTCATGGATGCCTTCCCAATCAATGACAACCGGCGTTTTCTTCTTCGCGGCGTCCGGCGCCGGCGCGCCCTCGCCACGCGCGCCGGATCGCTGGCCGCCCGACCGGCGACCTTTCTTCATTTTCTCCAGGGCCTTTTCGAGCATTCGTTCATGGCTGCCTTTTTCATCGTCTTCGGCACGCAGCCAGACATAAAAAATGTCGCGTTCCTCGCCGCGCTGGCCGGTGAAGGCGATCGCCTTGCCGTCGGGCGACCAGACCGGGTTGGAATCGTTGCGCGGATGGCGGGAGACATTGAACGGCGGACGCGCGCCGTCGATCGGAACGACAAAAATGTCCCGATTGAAATCGTTGTCGTCCGCCGAGTAAACCAGCCATTTGCCGTCGGGCGACCAATCGTACTCCGGCCGTTGGAACGATTTCAGGATTGTTTTCACTTCCTTGCCATCGGGCGTCATCACGCACAGGTTGCCTCGACCTTTCACGAAGGCAACGTGCGTGCCGTCGGGGCTCCAGGTCAGATGCGATTTCTGCTCGCGATCGTCGGTCAATCGCTCGATCTTGAATTGGTCGTTGAGCCACCAGAACTTCGAGCCGTATTCCTTCTTGGCTCGATAGATTTCGCACCGGCCGTCGCGATCGCTGACGAACAGAAGCGAATCGCCCTCGGGCGAAAAAACCGGGCTGCGTTCTTCCTCCGGGGTCGAGGTCACCTGCTTCGGTTCGCGCAGTTCGGTGTCCATGACCCAGAGGTCGCCGCCCGCGACGATGGCGATTTCCAGGCCATCGGGCGTAAAGGCCACGCCATTGGCCGTGCTCAGCGTGCGGCGTTCGATGCGATCGGTCGGGCGATCGACGTCAGCGAAGATCTCGAGCTTTTGCGGCTGCGACTGATCGCTGGGCCGCAGGCGATACAGGTCAAACAGCCGCCGAAAGACGATGGTCGAGCCGTCTTTCGAAATGCAAGGAGTAACCACCGAATCGTCGTCGGAAAACTTGGTGAGTTGTTTGCCATCCTTGGAGCTGAAGTTTTTCTCCCACAAGTCGAAGGCGCCGCCTCGGCCGCTGACGTAGTAAAGCCCGGAGCCATCCGGCTTCCACAGCGGCCACAAATCGCCGCGATCATCGTTCAGGAGTTGGTCAAAGGATTTGTTGGTGAAGTCGTAGGACCAGACCTGGCTGGCCTGCGAGCCGTGGTAGCCTTTTCGCCACCAGGGCGAGCCTTCGCGGGTAAAGAGCAGTCGCTTGCTGTCGGGCGACAGCGCCCCATTCGATCCATAGGCATCGAAAAGCAATTCCTCGGCTTTTCGATCATCCACCGTGATCAGGAAGAACCGTTCGGCGTGCCGCCAGTAGTTGTCGCGCTGCGAACTGACGAGGACTTTCTTGCCGTCGGGTGTCCAGCCCAGCAAGGCGAAGCCCGCGGTGTTGAAGGTGATTTGCTTGGCCGGTCCGCCCGCCGCCGGCATGACGAAAACTTGCGGACTGCCCTCGCGGTCGCTGATGAAACCGATGCGCGAGCCGTCGGGCGAAAACTTCGGCTGCGAATGCCGTCCGGGCTTTTGCGTCAGTTGGCGAGCGTCCCGCCATTGCTGGGAACGACCCAGACGTCGCCATTCCAATCAAAGGCGAGAACGGACCCATTGGGCGAAAGGGCCGGGTTGTTCGCCAGGCGAATCGGCTGCTTGGCGTGAAGATCAATGGCCGCGATGCAAATCACCGCGGCGCAGAGCAGGGTCCGGAGTTTCATGACGGTCTCTCAAAATCGGAGAAATCATTCAGATGGCGCAATTGTCGGGGAGCACGAGACGGTTGGCAAGCAAAAGCCATCACTGGCACGAAAGAATTGAGAGGAACATTCACTGGCTGGTGAAGCCGCCAAAGCGAAACACTTCCATCGGGCCCTTGCCGCGAATGGCGACCCAGCGCGAGTCGGCCCGGGCAACGGCGCGAATTTCATTCCAGGCGGCTTCGGAGAGCGTGATCGAGCCGGGTTCGCCGGCGGTTTCCATGCGGGCGGCAAGATTGACCGTGTCGCCCCAGAGATCGAATGAGAATTGGGTTTCGCCAAGCACGCCGGCCACGACCGGGCCGATATGAATGCCGATGCGAACGTCCCAGGGCGGCGCGACGGTTCGAGCCGACTCGATCATTTCCAGACCGCAGCGCACGAGTGTCTGCACCGGTTGATGGTCGGGGCGCAGCAACCCGGCGGTGCCCAGGAACGCATCGCCGATCGTCTTGATTTTTTGGACGCCGAGTTTGCGCGGAATGCGCTCGAAGGCAAGAAAATGTAGCTGCAAGGTGTTGACCACTTCTTCCGGCCGGTCGCGGCGGCTGTCGCAGAAGGCGGTGAAGCCCGCCACGTCCAGAAAGAGCACGCCCACGCGCTCATAACGCCGCGGCCGAACCGCGGAGGTTTCCTTCAATTCGACCACGACCTCGGGAGGAAAGATCGCGTGCAGCAGTTGATCGATGCGGCCCAGGTGGGTGATTTCGCGATCGCGCAGCCGCTTCTTTTCCAGCGAGGCGCCGACGCGGGCCCGCAGCAAGAGCGGATCGACCGGACGGCGCAGATAATCCTCGGCCCCGCGGGCGATGCAATTGATGACGCCCTTTTCTTCCTCGAGCGCCGAGACCATGATCACGGGGATATGACGCCAAAGTTCCGAGGATTTCAGGCGTTCGAGGAGGCCGAAGCCGGTGATTCCCGGCATGAGCACATCGAGCAGGATCAAGTCAAACGGCCGTCGGGCGATCAGCCGCAGCGCTTCCTCGCCGCTCTCGGCGCCGACGACGCGGTGGCCCTGGTGGGTGAGCAGGTCGATCAGGTAATCGCGGTTGTAGCGGCTGTCGTCCACCACGAGAATGTCGCCGTTCTCCTGCGAGGCGGGGAGGTCCTCCATGTAGTGGAGCAATTCGGCCATGCCGGTTTCGGATTCGACCGGCGAGGCGACGCGCTTGAAGGAGACGAGTTTGTCGAGCAAGGCGACGATGTGCGCCGCGGCCGAATCCAGTTGCTCGAGCGTCGGGATCAATCGCTGCAACGAAATCGTCGCGGCTTGCTGCTTCCACAGTTGGCACATGCCAATGATGTAGGCCGCGTGAGAGCGGAGATCATGGCGAATGGTCTTGTGCTGGGATTCCTGCAGGTCGCCGTCATCGGTGTGAAGCAGTTGCTCGACAAGATCGCGCAACTGCCTGGAGCGAATCTGCATATTGGCGGCGGCCTGGACAAATTTGGGCGGAGCGTCGGGAGACAGGCTCGCTCCCAACGCCGCGGTGGTTTGAATCAGATCCTCGGCCGGAGCCGCGAGTTCCTGCCGCGTCGCCGTCAGCCAGGCGCTCCAGACGCGGTCGCTGTTCGGCTCGGAGTGGGTCGGAGTCATGGACCACCTCGATTCGTCAGCGCTGCCACTTTTTGCCCCAGCCGGTCGAAATCGACCGGCTTCGGCTCGTAGTCGTCGGCGCCGGAATCCAGGGCCTGCCGGCGGTCCACCGCCGAGGCGTGGGCGGTGAGGGCGATGATGGGAATATGCCGGGTCTTGTCGTCGGCCTTCAGCCTGCGCGTGGCCTCATAGCCATCCATAATGGGCATGCCGATGTCCATGAGAATGACGTCGGGCAAGCTGGCCGCGGCCTGCTGGATCGCCGCGGCGCCGTTCGTCGCGCCGAGCACGACATGATCGGACAATTCCAACGTCTGCCGCATGAGGTCCATCAGCATTTCGTCGTCTTCAACGATGAGGATCTTAGCCACTGGAAATCTCCTTTGCGGCCGGCTCGGGGCATTTGATGACGCTGCAAACCTGGGCAAGCATCCGGCCGAGCAAGTCGCCGCGAGACAACAATTGCTTGTGCAAAATATGGGCCACGCTGCCGGATAGCCGCTGCCGGTCCTCGTCGTTGAGATCCTTCGCGGTCACGACGATGACGGGGACGTCGCGGCCGGCCGGCCGGCGCCGCAGTTCATCGAGAAATTCGAAGCCGTCCATTTCGGGCATGATCAGGTCGAGCAGGACGATCGTCGGGCGTTCGGCTTCGACATACTGCAGGGCTTCGCGGCCGTTGGCCGCCTCGCGAACCGTCCAGCCCGCCAGAGTGAGCGCTTGGGCCATGTGATCGCGCTGCATCTGGTCGTCATCGACCACCAGGATTGTGCCGGGCAAACTGCTGTATTTGCGCAGGATTTCCCCAAGCCGATTCCAGTCGATCGGCTTGGTGACGTAGTCGGCGGCGCCGAGCGTGAAGCCGCGCGTGCGATCCTCGGTGACCGTGAGCATGATCACGGGGATGTCGTGCGTCAGTGGATCGCTCTTCAGCGCGCCCAGCACCGCCCAGCCGTCGAATCCCGGCATCAGCACATCGAGCGTGATCACCGACGGCCGCACCTCGCGGGCCAAGCGCACGCCTTCCTCGCCGTTCGCCGCGAGATGAACCTTGAAACCCTCGCGCGTCAGAAACGACTGCATCATTTCGCGCGTCATGCCGTCGTCGTCGATGACCAGGACGGTGTTGCCCTGCGGGAAGGCCTGCGTTTCTGCCGGGGCGGCGCCGACCTCGTCCCGGCCGACGACCTGTGCCGGCAGGCGAACGGTGAAGGTCGTGCCCCTGCCCGGTTCGCTTTCGACCGCGATCGACCCGCCCATGCGATCGCATAGAAGTTTGCTGATCGACAGACCCAGGCCGGTGCCGCCCTGCTTGCGGGTGATCGAATTGTCGACGCGGTAAAACGGCTTGAACAGGCTTTTCATCTGCTCGCTGGTCATGCCGCTGCCGGTGTCGGAGACGGTAAACACGATCCAGTCATTGCCGTGGCCGGATTCTCGCCGCGCTTTTAACGCGACTTCGCCGTTGTCGGTGAATTTCGCCGCGTTGCTGAGCAGATTCAAAAGAATTTGCCGCACCCGGGTTTCATCGGCGCGCATGCGGTCGAGATCGGCGGCCGCGTCGGTCACGAGCCGGTTGTTGTTTTTCTTCAGTAGCGGATTGGTCATTTCGACCAGCGCGTTGAAAAAACCGCTCAGATCGAATTCGGACAGGTTCAGGTGAATCTGTTCGCCCGCGGTGAACCGGGCCACGTCGAGCAGGTCGTTGATCAGCGTCAGCAGGTATTCGCTGGCGGAGTGGATTTTTTCCAGGGTCGGGACGGGGTTCTCGCGCAGCTTAGCCGCCTTGGGATTGAGCAGCAGTTCGGTGAAGCCCTTGACGGCGCTGAGCGGCGTGCGCAGTTCGTGGCTGATTGTGCGCACGAAGATATCCTTGGCCTGGCTGGCGGCCTGTGCCGCTTGCAGCGCCACTTCGAGCTTGCCCTTGGCGTCCTGCAACTCCGCGGTGCGCAGTCGCACTCGCGCTTCGAGCAGTTCGTTCATTTGGCGGATTCGTTCCTCGTCCTGAACCCGCCGCGTCACGTCGCGAAAGATGCCGGTGGTCAAGCGCCGATCGCCCAGCGGCACCTCGCTGAACGCCACCTCCATCCAGAAGGTGCTGCCGTCGCGGCGGCGACCCTGGCGAATCATGCTCGGCGTGCTGATGACCTTGTTCAGCGCCCGCACGGTGCCGCCGGCCTGTCCGTCGCTTCCGCTCCGTTCCAACTCGCTGGGAATCTCCATGAGCCGCTGGACCCGTTCACCCATGATTTCCTCGGCGCCGTAGCCGAAGATCCGCTCGGCGGCCTGGTTCCATTCCTCGATGATGCCGCGATCGTTGAAGGTGATGATGCCGTCGGCGGCGGTGCGGAGCACGGCCTGCATCCGGGCCAGCGTGTCGCGCAGCGCCTGATCCCGCTGACGGATTTGCTCGGCCATATTGCGGAATGAGCGTGCCAATTCGCCGATTTCGCCCGGCGACTTGGCCGGCAAATCGGTCGCGTAGTCGCCCTCGGCCAGTCGTTGCGCCGCGCGCGTGATGCGAATCAGCGGGCGAATCAACAAGTTCGCCGGGATCAACGCCATGCCCGCGGCCCCGACGCACAGCAGCAACGACACCCACCAGACCCACTTGGTCGCCTGGCTGATGTCATGGGCAATCTCTTCCAGCGACGAAGCCACGATCAGGTAGAGGGTTTCCTCCGCACCTTCCAGCCCCGGCTGCTCCATGCCGATCTTCAGCGGCACCAAATGCGCCGCGAAGGTCGAACAGGCGACCGGGCCCTCCCAGTAGCCGCCGCCCCGATAGCCGATCTCCTTTTCCTCGCCGGCGACCAACTGCTCGGCGTCGCGCAGCGTCTGCCGATCCAGACTGCTGAACGCCAAATCGATCGACTCGGGGCACGGCGGCCGGAAGCGAAAACCCGGGTGCTTTCGCGCGAACTCATCGAGCTGGGCCGTCAGCGCCTGGCGCTGCGGATCGGTTCGAAACGGCAGTCCGCGATCGTAGCGTTTTCGCGTGAAGTAATACTTCAGGTCGTTGCCCAGGATTCCCAGCGGCTGGGTTTCGCCCTGAATTGATTCCGGCTCGGCTCTGCCCTCGCCCCGCGCCACCCACGGCGCCTGCTCGAAATTGAAGCGCGGCCCGCCGGAGCGATCGCGGTCGCTCTCGATATTCGAACCCACTTCGGAACGATCCGGATGAAAGAGGAAATTCCCATTTTGATCGACGACAAAATACAGGTGGCGAGGCGAATGGCGTTCCTCGTTGGCCATCATGCGCGTGAAATTAAAGGCCACGACGAAGACGCCGACCGCATCCCCGCGCCTCCGGCAAACTCGAAACCGATGCACACGGCGCGTCGTTGCGGGTCGCCTCGCACCGGCAGCACGCGCGACATATATTGACGCAGCGGTCCGCCTTTCGACCGGCTCTTCGCGAGCGCGATTCGATTTTCCAGATCCTGAAGCGCCGCTTCCGCGATCGCAGGCTGGGACTCGACGTCTTTGACATAGTCGCCGTCGTGTCCGAGCGTTCGCACGCGGCGCGGCGCGGGCTCAGGTCGAGGCAATAGGCCTCGAGCGCGATATCGCGGTCAACCCAGTTCCAGGGCGACTGCCGGCCATGCTCGTCCACATGCCGGAGCACCTGCGCGAACGCCTGCCGCCACGCCGTTTCAAACTGCTGATTGTGCGCATGTTTCGTCCAGCGGCAGCTTTTCCGGCAGTTTGGGCAACAGGGCCGCGCCGTCGCGAACCTCGCGGGCGAGGAAGCGAAACTCCTCGCGGATTTCGAACATGCGGAGATTGCCCTCGTCCGACAGATTGGCGATTTCATGCGCGGTGAGCACCGCGCGGCCCTTGAGGAAGGATAAAAGGCACAGGGCAATCGTCATGATCAAGGCGACGACGGCCACCAGCAAGGCGAGCCGCCGCGCGATCGTGAACTTTGGCATACAGGCATTCTAAGCCGAAGACACCCGGCGCCGCCACGCAAAGCGGCCGGCGGCTTAGAAGTTGTAGCATTCGCCCGGGCGAACAATTTCGAAACGCGGCGGCTGGAGCGCGAGCAATTCCTGTTCGACCCGGGTGCGGTAACGCGCTTTGATGTGCACGCCAATGACTCGCGCGGGCTGTTTCAATTTGGCGATCTCGGTCGCCAGCATCTTCGGCGTCAGATGATGGCTCAGTTCGGCAATATCCGCCATCTCGTTCGGAAACGATGTCTCCATGAAGACCGCCCGGAGATTCGGCGTGCGGTTGGCCAACTCCCAAATCCGATCGGTGGGGCCACTGTCGGAAACAATGACGATTGCAGCCGCCGCATCCTCGATGATAAACCCGTGCGTCGGAATCGTGTGGTTCACGTCCACCGGCGTGATGCGCAAGCCCTCGAGTTCGATAGGTTCGCCGCTCTGCAGCGTGGACAGTTTCAGGAAGGCGCCCTTTTCCGGAGTCATGCCGACAAAATCCGGCCAGACGCGCCAATTGAAAATGTCGTTTTGCAAGCTCTGAAGCACGGCGGCGCTGCCGTGCACCGTGACCGGATCGCCGTAGCGCGTGCAAACGTTGTCCACGAACAGCGGCAGCGACGCCAGGTGATCCAAGTGACTATGCGAGATCAGCACGTGTCGGATTTTCGCTTGTTCCTCAACGGGGTCCCACAGCCCCAGCGAGCCGGCGTCAATCGCCAACCTTTCATTCACGATATAGGTCGTTAAATGCAGGTTCGAAATTTGGCTGCCGCAGGAAACCGATGACGGAAGCAAGGTGACGCGCACGACAAAACACCGATGGGACACAACCCGTTGGAACGCTGCTGAATTGATTATAATCCGCGGCGCGTCACTTTTCCCGCCGAACGCACCAATCGGTTAGCGAAAGGAGCAACGACCGATATTCGCTGGGCGGCAAGACCTCCAGCGACGCGCGGGCGGCGCCAGCCTGTTCGTCGGCGCGGCGGCGGGCATAAGCCAGGGCGTTGGTTTCGCGTAAATAGGGCAGCAACGCCTCCCGCGGCGTATCGGCGTCGGCCAGCAGCGACCGGGCCTTCGCCGCGTCGCCGGACGGCAAACGCTCGAGCATGTGAATGATCGGCAGCGTCAGTTTTCCCTGGGCCAGATCGGTGCCGAGCGTTTTCCCGGTCGACTGTTCGATTCCGGTTAAATCGAGCAAATCGTCGGCGATTTGGAACGCGGCGCCCAGATGCCGGCCAAACGCGGTCATTTGCTCGATCGCCTCGTCGGAAGCCTCGGCGTAAAGCGCGCCCAGCCGGCAGCAGCAGGCGGTCAACTCGGCCGTCTTGCCATCGATGATGTCGAAGTAGCTTTCCTCGGTCAGTTCGATATTGCCGCGCTCGGTCACTTGATGCAATTCGCCCTCGCAAACGCGGTTCGTCGCGCGGCCGATGATCTCGCAGGCGGTTGCATCGACCGAGCTGGCCAGGTGAAAAGCATGCGAAAAAAGCATGTCGCCCAGCAGAATGCTGGCCTGGTTGCCCCACCCGGCATTCACCGTGGGCACGTGGCGGCGCATCTGCGCCTCGTCGAGCACGTCGTCGTGAACCAGCGTCGCGGTGTGAATCATTTCGACGACCGCGCCGAGAATGTGATGGGCGGCGACCACCCGGCCGCAGGCATGCGCCGTCAGCAGAAGCAAGGCGGGGCGCAGCCGCTTGCCCCGATACGGGTCGATGTGATTGATCAGGCGGGCGACATGCCCGCGATGGCTGGCGAGCTTGCGGGCGAACAGCCGTTCGACTTCGGCCAGGTCGGCGGCGATCGCGGCAAATAACGCCGTGCCGCGAGCGATTCCATTCATGGCCGGTTGAACGATGGGCATGCCAGATCCTCGGGAGTGCGAACAAAACCCGCCGCCGAATCAGGATTCGCGAACAAACGTCCCGCTCTTCCCGCCGCTCTTTTCCTCGAGCCGAATCCGCTCGATCGTCATTCCGCGGTCCACGGACTTGCACATGTCGTAGACCGTCAGGGCGGCCACACTGACGGCCGCGAGCGCTTCCATTTCCACACCCGTCCGGGCCGTCACGCCCACCGTGGCCGTGATGGTCAGCAGGTCGTCGCCTTCGAATCCGAAATCGATCGAAACCGACGTCAAAGGCAGCGGATGGCAAAGGGGAATCAGCTCGCTTGTTTTCTTGGCGGCCATGATGCCGGCCAAGCGGGCGACTTCGAGCACGTCGCCCTTGGCCAATGCCTTGTCCTTGATCAGCGCCAACGTTGCAGTCGCCGCCCGCACCCGAGCGCTGGCCCGCGCCAGGCGGTTGGTCTCGGGTTTGGCGCCCACGTCCACCATCCGGCTGGCGCCGGATTCGTCGAAATGGGACAATTCGCTCACCGTCGCCCTCCGGCGCCAGTTAATCAACCGGACCGTTCATCGAGTCTTAACCGAAGTTGGGATAGGTTTTTGGAAAGCAACGGAAAGGTGCGGGCGTGGCGGGCCGCCGGAGGTGGGGCGCATGAAAAAGCCGCCGGAACCGGAATTCCGGCGGCCAAGGGTCTGCTTACAGATTCGCCCGCGTGTGATTGATCGGACGCAGGAAAACCAGGCGAACCATGCCCGAAAACAGCGTAAACTGCCGGTAATTCGTGACTGCGATCATGCGTGCGGGGCGTTTCTGCGCCTTCGCGATCGCGGGCGGCTCGTCGAATGGCGGACGCGACCCCGCGTCGTGCAGCCAATCCAAGTCGTCCTCCAGCCTTTCACGCAACGCCAAGCCCGACCGGGACTTGCAGTTTGCCGAATCGCGTTTCGCTTGAACCAGCACCACGACCGTATTGTTGACATTTTTCGGTCTCAAGACGACCGACCCAGTCTGGCGGACCGTGTCGAAGGCATCTTCGGGAACGCTGAGCAACACGTATGCCCTGCACGAGGGATGGGCAGCCCGCGCGTCTTCGGGCGCCAGATCATCGATCGTCGGAATCGGGTTCTTTTTCGGCGGGGCCAAATCGTCCACGGAGAGCGTGACCGTGCAAATACAGAACGGTTGCCCTGGCGTCGCAAACTGGATCGGCTTTTTCGACGCGGGTTCCGCCGAAGCGACCGCCGTCGGCGGTTCGGCCGGTTTGACGGCATCAACTGGATCAACCGGCTTTACCGGTTGCGCGGCGGCGGTCATCGCGATCGGACGCGCTGTGGATCGATCATGTTGCACAAGAATCATGCGGCCGCCGCTGACCCCGAGCCCCGACAAGCAGACGCAAATCGCGGCGGCACAGACGGTGTTGAGGCGTCGCTGCATCCAGCCGCGGCTGGCGTCGTGAACCAGCGTGGTGATCCCCACCGACGCCGCGGAGGCGAGCGTGGCGCCGCCCGCGATCGACGCGGCGGCGGTTGTGGTGCTGGTGGCGAGGGCCGGGGGAACCGCGGCCGACGCACCGGGGAGAATGCTCTGCGCCGCCGCCACTCCGGCCGCCGCAACCAATCCGCGGCGAACAAGCCGTCGCTTCAGCATTTCGCGGGCGCGCAACAGGCGAATCGCCACCGTGCCTTTCGGGCAGCCCAATTCGATCGCGACCTGTTCGTAGGTCCGCCCCTCAAGATAGCAGAGGATCATCGGCACGCGATACTTAGCCGGCAGTTCCTGCAATTCCGCGTCGAGAATCGGCCGAAGCTCATGCCAGGCGGCCTCGGCGAACGGATCGCACTCAACCACGGCTTCGCCGACCGACTCGCTAATCGAGCGTTTTTCGGCTCGGGCTTTGAGCCGCAGCGACACGCGAAAGGCCACGCGATAGAGCCAGCTGGCCAGGCGCCGCGCTGGCGAATCGAGCCGCCCTTGCGGACCAGCGTCAAAAACGTGGCTTGAAAAGCGTCCTCGGCGTCGTGCCGGTTCCGCAACAGTCGCAAGCACACGCCCAACACCATTGGGCCATGTCGTCGCACCAGTGACGCAAATGCTTCTTCTTCACGTTTGACAATAAACTGCTCGAGCAATTCTTCATCGGTCTGGCCGACGCTTCCTGGCCGGGCGACCAATCGTCGGATTTGCCGCAGCACGTTTTTCATCGATCCGTCGGGCATAGCAGCGCCCCAAAAATGAGAACGGAAAAAGCCCAATCTTCTAGAGGCAGCAACCGGGCGTGCGCTTTCGCGATTTTTTTATCCTTTTCTGAAAATGTACTTCATTCCGCAGCTATAACGAATTCCAATTCTATTCGTTGGCGGGCTGCCGCCATTTCGTGCCGCCTCGTCGCTTGATTTCGCCGTAGCAAGGAAAGACGAGTCGCGGCGCGAAAGTGATCGGCCCGCCGCCACGAATCGAAGCTCCATTTTCGCATCGGTGCCGATGGGTCCGGCGGCCTCGTTGCATCCGGCGAGTCCGGGAAATACAATTGAGAATTGAAATCGGGCAATGCTTGCCCGCTGACTCTAACAAGTGGCAACGATTTTACTTCCCGAACCCGCGGCGATTGGTCCGCGGGCCCGATGGAAGGAGCATGGGACGTGCAAGTCAAGCTATCCGTGCGTCACGGACAATTGGGCGACGAACATCAACAGCAAATTCGAGACAAGGCCGAGAAGTTATTGCACTTCTTCAGCCGTCTCACCTTGATCGAGGTGACCGTGGATCTAAAGGATCCGATCCGCAAAGAAGTGGAATTCCGGGCCACCGCGGAGCACAAACACGAATTCGTGGCCCGCGAGGGCCATCCGGAGCTCCTCGGAGCCATGGAACTGGCATTTGATAAGATGACGCATCAAATCAATAGATATAAGGAAAGAATTCAGGACCATCGCCGCGATCGCTCGACGGGCGAAGTCGCGGGCGCTCCGCCGATGGAAGATCGCGCCTAGCCGCGAACGGCGGCGCCGGGACGCGGGAAAACTGAACCACGAGAGAGGGGTTGCCATGTGTCGCATGTCCGAGTTTATCGTCCGCGATGCGATTGTGGCGGAACTGCAGGCGACGACCAAGGAAGGCGTGGTCCGCGAAATGGTCCAGAGTTTGCAGCAAGCAGGTTGTTTTGCCGACAGCCCCACCGACCAGATCGTCTCGGCCATCATGCGGCGGGAACAGCTTGGCTCGACCGGAATCGGCCGCAGCATCGCCATTCCCCACGCCAAGCACGCCGGCACCGATCGCCTGATTGGCACCATCGCTCTGTCGAAAACCGGCGTGGAATTTGAAAGCATCGACAGCCAGCGGGTGCATGTCCTCGTGCTGCTGATTTCGCCGCAAGACCGGCCCGGCGATCACCTGCGAGCCTTGGAAAATGTCGTTCGCAACATGCGCAACGACAAATTTGTCGAGGATCTGCGCAAGGCGAAGTCGAGCGAGGAAATCTGGCAATTGATCCAGAAATGACGGCCGGTGGCAGGCGAAATTGCCACTGCTTGGCCGCCCGCGAGTACTTCGAGAATCGGCGCAGGCCGCCAAGCAGTGGCAATCGCGAGGATGGAGCCGTGCTTGTCGAGATTGGCACTGCTTGCGGAAGACGAGTAGACGAACATGCCCATTGGCGTGCAAGAAATGAGCGAACCGTTGCGGCGGGTCGTTACCGTCGCGAATCCACAAGGGCTGCATATCCGTCCGGCCGCCGCCTTCGCGGAATTGGCCCAGCGATTTGAAGCCAACGTCCGCGTTTCGCGCAATGGCCAGACGGTCGACGGGAAATTCTGGCCCGAACTGCTGCTGCTGGCGGCGGAAATGGGCGCCAACTGACCCTCGAGGTCGATGGCCCGGATGCTCCTGTCGCGCTCGATGCCCTGGCCGAGCAACTCGCCACTGTTTTTGAGGACGTCGCCGCGGCGGCGGTGCCGCCAAAGGGATGATCGCCGCGCACGTCCGCGGGTGATCGGAAATCCGTGAAAGGGCGAGTGGGGCACTGAATCTTGACCGTTCGTAGCGGCGGCATCTTGCCGCCGCAGGGTCGGCGGCAAGATGCCGCCGCTACCGCAAGAGCGGCATCTTGCCGCCGCTACCGTAATGGCGGCATCTTGCCGCCGCTACCGCAAGAGCGGCATCTTGCCGCCGCTACCGTAACGGCGGCATCTTGCCGCCGCAGGGTCGGCGGCAAGATGCCGCCGCTACCGCAAGAGCGGCGGCCTGGTCAGCCGCAAGTCGTTGGTTCGAGTCCAACCGGGAGGAATTGGGGGCACAGTCGGCCCCGTGAATCATGAAGGTCTTGAGCGGGATCCCTGTTTCCGACGGCGTGGCGATCGGCACGGCCATCGTGCTCGAAGCCGAGGGGTACCGCATTCCGGTTCGGCACATTCAACCCGAGCAGATCGAGACGGAGGTAAAACGCCTGCACGAGGCGTTGGCGGCTGCCGCCAACGAAGCTCGCCAAAGCCAGCAGGCCGTTTCCGACAAAATCGGCCAGCCGATCGGCGATATTCTCGGCGCCCATGCGCAACTGCTGGAAGGTCCGGTGGTGGCGCGAGGCCGAACTTCTCATCCGCGACACCAGGTTTGGCGTCGAATACGCGGTCAGCGTCGTGCTCGGCCGCATCGGCCAGGCCCTGGCGGCGCTGGGCCGCGACAACCGCTTTGGCAGCCGCTCCGCCGATCTATTCGACATCGAAAAACGCGTGCTGCGACACCTGCTGGGGCAACGGCGAGAGTTGCTGAAGTGCCGGCCGGGGCCGCTGATCGTGCTCGCGCCGGACTTGTCGCCCAGCGAGACCGCGGCCCTGGACCCCGCCCGCGTTCATGCCCTGGTCACCGAGGGAGGCGGCAAGGCCAGCCATACCGCCATTATCGCCGGCGCCCTGGAAATCCCGGCGGTGGTCGGCATCGGTCCGTTCCTGGACGACGCCCACGACGGCTTCCGCGTCATCGTCGACGGGCACGACGGCACGGTAATTTTCGATCCCGACGACGAAACCCTGGAAAAATATGAAGCATTTCGTAATAATTTCCGCAGACTCGAGACCAAGCGGAATGAACTTCGAGACGTCCCCGCCGTCACGGTCGATGGCTGCCGCGTGCAATTGCTCGGCAACATCGAGTTCCCTTCCGAAGCGGAGCACTGCCGCGAACGCGGCGCCGAGGGCGTGGGGCTCTACCGCACCGAGTTCCTGTATTTGGGCAAGGATGAGGACCCCACCGAGGAGGAACATTACCAAGCCTATTCTCGGGTGCAAAAGACACTTCCCGCGGGCTATCCCGTGGTGATCCGGACGCTGGACTTGGGCGCCGACAAGTTCAGCATGTCGAGTTGGAATTTGCAGCCCGAGCGCAATCCGTTTCTCGGAATCCGCAGCATTCGGCTGTGCTTGCGCAATTTGACCTTGTTCAAAACGCAACTGCGTGCGATTCTAAGAGCCAGCGTTCTCGGCGACGTGCGGATCATGTTTCCCATGATCAGCACCCTGTCGGAGATTCGCCAGTGCAAGATGCTGCTCAACGAAGTGCGGGAAGACTTGACCGATGCGGGAATCTCGTTTAACCCGCGAATTCCGATCGGCACGATGATCGAAGTTCCGTCGGCGGCCATTATGGCCGATCATCTGGCCCGCGAGCTCGATTTTTTCTCGATCGGCACCAACGACCTGGTCCAGTATACGCTGGCGGCCGACCGCACGAATGAGCAAATGGCCGAGCTGTACACGCCGGCCGACCCCGCGGTCCTGCGCCTGATTGAAAAAGTGATTCAGGCCGCCCGAGACCGCGGCATTCAGGTGAACATTTGCGGCGAGATGAGCGGCGATCCGCTCTTCACGTTGCTGCTGTTGGGAATGGGTTTCCGGCAACTGAGCCTGACGCCTCAACACATTCCCGAGATCAAGACGGTCATTCGCTCGGTCGCGCTGACCGACGCCACGCGGGTGGCCGAGGAAGCGATGCGGCTTGAATCCGCTCGCGATGTCCTCACGTACCTGCGTGAACAAAACCGACGCCTCGTGCCCGAGGTGTTCCGCTAGAGAGACCAAAGGTTGTTCGCGGTTCGTTGTTCTTTGTTGGTTGCAACGATAGCTCCGGGTGGAATCAACTTTCATTGATTTCACGCCGGCCGCGGTTGGCGACTGACCAAGCACAAGGGACCACGGGCAACTGACCACCCGATGGACTTTGCCAAGTTCCGAATCCGATTCCGCAAGTGCGGCGATTTGCGTTTCCTGAGTCACCACGACTTGATGCGCGCCTTCGAACGCATGCTCCGCCGCGCCGCGTTGCCCTTCCGATCCACCGAAGGATTCCACCCCCACCCGCGGCTGGTGTTCGCCTTGTCGCTGCCGCTGGGCGTCGTCGGCCTCGACGAGGCCGTCGAACTCGAACTGCTGCAGGAGTTGCCGCCGGAGGAAGTTTTTTCCCGGCTCGGCGCAGACGCCGGCCGGCCTCGAACTCATTTCGATCCGCCGAATCGAACCGCGGCAAACCGGCCAGGTTTCGCGGGCGACGTATCGCCTGCCGCTGGCCGCGGAACGGTTGGCGGCCGTTGACAGTCAAATCTCGGAATTGATGGTGCGCGAGGAAATCTGGGTCGAGCGAACGCACCCGCATCCGAAGCGCGTTGATATTCGACCCTTTTTGCTGGACCTGAGGCGAACACCCGACGCGATCGAATTCGATCTGCGGGTCACGCCGGCCGGTTCGGCCCGCGCCGACGAGGTCTTGCGGCTTCTCGGCGTGGACGATGCGCTCGACGCCGGTTCGGTGCTCGAGCGCACGCAACTGGAACTCATTGACGAAACAATCGCCGCCGGCGGCCTCGCGGAACATGCCGCGGTCCCCCAGGCGGTCACTTAATTAAGGAATTCTGACTCATGAAAAAAGAAATGTTGATCAATGTCCTGCAACCCGAGGAATGCCGGATCGCGATCATCGAAGACGGAAGCCTCGAAGAACTGTACGTCGAACGCACCAGCCAGGAGAGTTACGTCGGCAACATTTACAAGGGCCGCATCGTCAACATCGAACCGAGCATCCAGGCGGCGTTCGTGGATTTCGGCATCGGCCGCAACGGCTTCCTGCACATCTCCGACGTCGATCCCGCCTACTATCGGCACCTGAATGCGGAGCGTGGCGGCGACCGGCGCGATCGGGATCGCGACCGGGGCGACCGAGGCGACCGGGGCGACCGGGGCGAGCGGCGCGATCGCAACGGCCGCGGCCGCCGCGAGGAACGCCATCGCCGCGAGGAACGTTATGTTCCACCGCCCGAATTAGAGGCCGAATTGCCTGCGGTCGAGGAATCGCTCCCCGAACCAAAGCCGGAACCGACGCCTCAGGAAGTCCGCGCCGAGGTTCGGGCGGAATCGGCGCCAGTTCCATCTGGGCGCCGCGCTCGAAATTCTGGGACTGGAACTGCCGAAGCCGGCCTATCGCGAACCGGAACCGGCGCCGCCGCCGGTCGAGCCGGTGGCCGCGGCGCCGGTCGTCGGAACGCCGGCGGCCGAACCGCGTTCGCCCGCGGAGTCCACGCCAGAAGAGGACCGGCGCGGTCGCGGTCGCGGCCGGGCTCGTGGCCGAGGGCGCGGCAAGCGATCGGAGCCGGAAGCCGAGGCGCCCGCCGCGGTCGCCAAGCCGGAAGCGGCCGAACAACCCGAGCAACTGCCGGTCATGGAATCGGCCGAGCACCGCACCGTCGAACCCGAGAGCAGCGGTTTTGGCGCCGGGATCCTGGAAGGCTGCGCGAACCGCTCCGACGCGGGAGCGGACGGCTGCTCCGCAGCCAAGCGCGGCCCGCCGCCGAGCCGATCGAGACGTTTGAAGAATCGATTCCGCCGCCGAGCGATGAGCCGGAGTTCGCCGATGTTGAGGACGTGAAGGCGGAAATTCCCGCGTCGGAGTCGGCGCCCATCGACGACCTGGACATCGAGGAATTGATGCTCGGCGACGATGAAACCGAAATCGATGCCGGCGACGAATCCGAGGGCGAGGCGGAGCCGGAAACCGCCGAACTGTCCGAGGATTTCGCCGAGGACATCCTCGACATGGATTTGGAGGACGGCGAAGTGCCGCAGCCGCGATCCCGGCCGCGCGGCGGCGCGGTCGCGAGGGCGGCCGCGATCGCCGCGGACGCGACGGCGGCCGCGATCGCCGCGGACGCCCGGGCGGAGGCGGCCGCTTCCGCGAGGGCCGGCCCAAGCCGCTCATTCAGGACATCTTCAAGCGCGGCCAGGAAGTGCTCGTTCAGGTCATCAAGGAAGGCATCGGCACCAAGGGCCCGACGCTGAGCACCTACATCAGCATCGCCGGCCGCTACCTCGTGCTGATGCCCGGGCTCAACCGCATCGGCGTGTCGCGCAAGATCGCAGACGAAGACGCGCGCCGCCGCCTGCGCGAGATCCTCAACGAGCTGAAGCCGCCGCCGGGCCTCGGCTTCATCATCCGCACCGCCGGCATCGATCGAAACAAGAAGGAACTGCAGCGCGATCTGGCCTACCTGTCGCGGCTGTGGCAGGTGGTGGTGCGCCGCATTCGCAAGCTGAAATCGCCCGCCGAGATCTACCAGGAAAGCGACATGATCACGCGGACCATCCGCGACACCTTCACCAGCGACATCGACACCATCTGGGTCGATGAGCCGATGCGCTTTCGAGCACGCCCAGGAGTTCCTGCAGATCGTCATGCCGCGCTTACGCCGACCGCATCAAGCTTTACGATCAGACCGAACCGCTGTTCCACAAGTACGGCATCGAGGACGAGATCGCCCGCATCCAGCAGCGGAAGTGCCGCTGCCCTACGGCGGCTCCATCGTCATCGAGCAGACCGAAGCCCTGGTGGCCATCGACGTCAACAGCGGCAACTTCCGGGCCGACAACAACGCCGAGGAGACGGCCTACCAGATGAACCTGCAGGCGGCCAAGGAGATCGCCCGCCAGCTGCGGCTCCGCGACCTCGGCGGCGTCATCGTCAACGACTTCATCGACATGCGCGACGAAAAGCACCGCCGCGGCGTCGAGAAGGCCTTGCGCGACGCCGTCAAACGCGATCGCGCCCGCACCAAGATCCTGAAAATCTCGCAGTTCGGCATCATCGAGATGACCCGGCAGCGCATCCGCCCGTCGCTGAAGAAGAGCGTCTACCAGGATTGCCCGCACTGCAAGGGCACCGGCCAGGTCAAGACCTTCGAGAGCATGAGCATCGAGGTGATGCGACTGATGCAACTCGCCGCCCATCGCGAGGGGATCCATCGCATGGAGGTGAAGGTTCACGCCGAGGTGGCGCACTACCTGCTCAATCGCCGCCGCAAGGAAATCGCGGCTCTGGAAGAGCGAGGCGAAATGCAGGTGGCGATCTTTGGCGTGGCCGGCATCTCGCCCGAACAGATGCAAATCGTTTGTTTTGACCGCACCGGCAACGAGGTGAAATTCACCGGCATGGATGCGCCCGAGCGCCCGCCGGCTCGCGAACGCGAGCGCCGCGGCCGCCATCGTTGAGCCAAAATGAACAAAGGGGCCGCCAGTCGGCCCCTTTGTTCGGTAAATCCGGCATTCCCGTCGCCAACTCCGTCGCGTTTTTCGATTTTGCCGGTTGTCGTGGATTCCAATTCTCGCGCCGTCCGATTACGCTGTATATTCGATTGCCGCAATTCTGCCGGTTCTCTTGCGGGGAAAAATCGTGACGACGCCGAGCCATCGCCTCACGGTCTGCTTCGCGTTGCTGTCGCTTTCGGCCGCGCTGGCCGCCGGTTGCGCGAAATCGGGCGAGTCGGCCGTGTCCCTTTCCATCGCGACCCGCGACCAGACCAGCGCCGCTCGCGTTTACTTGCCCAATGAAGCCGATTTCCGCCGCGAATACGAACGCGACGGCGCCGAACAAAGACCGCCAATCGTGGGATGGCTACTGGGAATACGTCCGATCGTTTTACGATGGCAATATTTTCGTCAACGGTTGGACCAGCCGTGTCAAATCGCTGCTGGACATGATTCGCTCCGAAACGGTGCGGGCGGAACTGCTTTCGGCCTTGAACGACCTGGGCCGGCGCATCGCCGCGGAATGGGCCAAGGACAACGCCGTGCGGGCGATTAATACTTCCGATCTGCGCGGTTTTGGGCAGCGGCTGCTCGCCGCTCGAAATCGGGAGGATGGCTCCGGTCAGGCGATCCGATCCGAACTCAAAGAGGTCCGCGCCGAGGTGGATGCCCGACTGAGCCGCCGAGCGGGTTCTTGAACCGGTTTCAATTCCAGCGGGCGACTTCACTCTTGGCCCGCGACAACAGTTTTCGCACAGCCTCGGCGTCGCCCGCGCTCGGTTTCTTCCGCAGATACAGCCGCAGCGCGTCAATCGCCTTGCCGGCCGCCCCGGCGTGCAGGTAGCAGGCCCCCAAGTCCCGCGCCTGCGTCCAATCGTCGGGCGAAATTTGCCGCAGCCGGCGAATCACCCGCGCCGCCCGTTTGTACTCGCCCGCCCGCAGGTAGCTGGCTTTCAGATTCGTGAGCATCCGCGTGACAATCGCGCCGGTCGTCGCCGGACGAAGCATTTGGGGCGTCGCCTCGACCTCCAGCCCCGCCGACTGCCGGATCAACTCCGAGCAATCGTCCGGCGTCAGGAATCGGCCCTCGTGAAACGGGTCGAAGAAAATCTCGTTTCCGCCGTCGCTGGCCATCGCGACGAAATGTCCCGGCAGCCCGACGCCATCGACGCGCATGCCCAGCCGGCGGCCGACCGCCATCGCCACCACCGACAGCGTGATGGGAATCCCCGATTGCCGGTCCATCACGTCGTTCAAATAACTGTTGCGCGGATCGTAGTATTGGTCCAAATTGCCGTGATAGCCCATTTCATGAAACAAGTAGCGGCACAAACCGGACACTTGCGACTTGAACGACGCCCCGAGGTAGTAGCGCGCCTCCTGGGCCATGCCGTCGAGTTCGTTGATATAGCCCTCGACATCGAGATGCGGATATTCGTCGCGGGCCAGATGCAGCGCGACCACCGCCGGGTCGATATCCATCTCCGGCATGCGCGCCAATCGTCGCAAGGTGACGGCGAGATTCATTAACTCATTATAGGCGCGACCGATCACGGCACCGGCAGTCGCTCCAAGATCCGCGTGACCAGCGACTCCGCGGTCAGTTCCTCGGCTTCGGCTTCATAGGTAATGAGCAGGCGATGCCGTAGGACATCCAGCGCGATCGCCTTGACATCCTCCGGCGTCACGTAGCCACGGCCGTCAAGAAAGGCCATTCCTTTCGCCGCGCGCTTCAGGAATATGCTCGCCCGCGGGCTGGCCCCATATTGAATCAGCCCCGTCATTTCCAATCCGTAGTCGTCCGGCCGGCGGGTCGATTGGATGATATCGACAATGTAGTTGTTGATCTTTTGATCGACGTAAATGCGATCGAGCGTTTTCCGCAGCGCCTGCACGTCCTCCGGTCCAAGCACCGCCTGCACGCCCAGGTCCGGCTCGATCCCGCCCATGCGATCGAGAATCGCCAGTTCCTCGTTGCGCGTTGGGTAACCCAGTTTCACTTTGAGCATAAAGCGATCGACCTGGGCCTCCGGCAGCGGATAGGTTCCTTCCTGTTCGATCGGGTTTTGCGTCGCCAGCACCAGAAAGGGTTGCGGCAGGGGAAAGGACGCTTCGCCGATGGTCACCTGCTTTTCCTGCATGGCCTCGAGCAACGCGCTTTGCACTTTGGCGGGCGATCGGTTGATTTCGTCGGCGAGCACCACATGCGCGAAGATCGGCCCGCGCTTGACCGTGAACTCGCCGGTGCGGGGATTGTAAATCTGCGTGCCCACGACATCGGCGGGCAACAAATCGGGCGTGAACTGGATTCGCGAGAATTGCAAATGCAGCGTGCTGGCCATCGTTCGCACGGCAAGCGTCTTGGCCAACCCCGGCACGCCTTCGAGCAAGATGTGTCCATCGGTCAATAATCCCAGCAACATGCGATCGATCAGCCCTTGCAGGCCAACGATCACCTTTCGGATCTCGCGGTAAAACGGTTCGAGCCGCTCCCGAGCGGCCAACACGTCGCGATTGATTTCCTGTACGGCGTCGCTCATGGCGATATGGTATCGTCCGTTCAAACAATGGGCGAGGCAGGCGGCAAGATGTTACGGTTGGCAGTTGCACCGGCCATGCAATCATTCATAATAAAGTTTCGGAGCCCATGACACGCGAGTGAACATTTACGATTGTCCATTCCCGTGAGGTCCGGTCATGCCTTCGGTCCTTAATGGTTTTGGCACCTGGTACTACGGCAAGCGGCGAATCCATCGCGTCAAGGGAGTCTGCCAGTTCTGCAAGGGACTTTGCGAACTCGAATCATACGACACGACTCTGTTCATCGTCGCCGCGATGGTCCCGGTCGTCCCGGTTGGACAAAAGCGGATCCTCGAAGAGTGCAAGGCATGCCGCCGTCATCGCGTGATGCCTTTGAAGAAATGGGAAACCTTAAAGGCTCAGGCGTTCAACGAGATTCTCGAAAAACTCCAGGCCAATCCGGACGACAAGGAAACAATTCAAAACGCGCTCGGCGTGGCGACCATGTACCAGGACGAGGTGGCGTTCGACAAACTGGCGGACGTACTGAGCGATCGCAGCGATCGCGACGCCGACATTCAGGCCCAGTTGGGCGGCGCCTATGAGTATTTCTCCCGCTGGCGCGAGGCCGAGGCGGCTTACTCCAAAGCCATGACCATCAACCCGACCGAGGAGATCGGCGAACGGCTCGCGGTCTGCATGCTCAAGCAGAACCGGCCCGAGGAGGCGATTCGCTATCTCAGCCATGTCTTTGAATCCAAGGACCCCAACAAGGCCTGGCTGACCTTCTGGCTGATCGAAGGCTGCATGGCCAAAGGACTTCACGAGCAAGCACTCGAGCTGATGGACGCGCGCGACGCGGCATTCCCCTCTTTGGTCGCCGAAAAATCGCATCAGAAGCAACGCCGGACGGCGGAGAAGTACAAGCGGACGGGCAAACCGATCCCGTCGAAATACCTCGGCGAGTCATCGAAAACCGGCTACCAGGAAGGCAGCGGCCTCAGCTTCAAATGGCCGCGGTATGTCGGTGCCGCGGTTTTCCTGGGCTTGATTGCCCTCTATCTCGGTTCGGCCTTTTATCGCGGCCGGCATCGCCCGGTTTATCTCGTAAATGGCTGGAACCAGGCCTACAAGGTGAACATCAATGGCAAGGAACTCGCCGTCCAGCCCGGCGTCCCGCAGAAGATCGATGTGCCCGAAGGCGACGTGACGGTCGACTGGCCGCAGGCCGGCGAGGGCCCGCAAACCATGCCCATTCACACCGACTTCTGGGGCCGCCCGTTTCATCGCCCCGTATTTGTCATCAATCCCGATCACTTGGCGATGGTGGAATGGCGGGAAACAATCTATTCCGACTCGCCGAACGTCGCGGTCAATCCGCCAAAGGAACAGTTCAGCGTCAACAAGCTGGTGCACCACTTCAATGAGGTCGATTACGAATTTCAGTCGTTTCCCGCTCAGGTTCAATTGGATCACGCCGGAAGCACGCTTCGTAAGACCCGGGTCGGTCTGATCTCCGCGAATGGCACGAAGGATCGCCTCGTGAACTTGACGCAGTACGCGATTCCCATGAATGAACAAATTGCCTATGTAAAGCGGCTCGTTCAGTTGGACCCAGGCGACGATCTCGCCGTGCCCTGGCTGGCGAGCCACCTGCCCGCGAAGGATGCAATCGAGGTGGTCAAACCGCGGCTGGCGGACCGGCCAATTCGCGTCGATTGGCATCGCTGGCATCAATGGCTGAACGAAACGGAAAACCCATCCATCGACATGCGGCCGGAGTACCGGCGGCTGGTCGAGGAAACCAAGCGCTCGCCGGGGGCGGTCTATCTGCTCGGGCGACTGGAGGATGGCCTCGCCGGTGAAAAACTTTATCTCGAAGCCGCCAACGGCAATCCGCCCTCGGCTCAGGCTTGCGGTTCGCTTTCCTACCGGTACTTGGTGCGTGGCGATTTCGATCGGGCCCTGACCTGGGCGAAAAAGGCCGTTTCCCTTCGGCCAAACGATGTGGTCCAGCGCAGCAGCTATCTCGATGCGCTGCTGGCGGCTGGGAAATACAGGGAATTGATCGTCGAGGCGGGCAAGGATCCGCCGAACGGCCGCTTACTTTCGATTTCCAATAAGATGGCGGCCATGCTCGCGCTGGGCGACAAAGCGGGCGCCGACATGGAGATCGCCCGCACGGTATCCAGCCTGGGCATCAATCAAAGCAGCCCAGCCGCCGCGCAACTTTTGGCGAAAGTTCGCGGTGCTCGACGTGGAGAGGGCGCTTGCCGAGCGCGATCGCGCCAAGTATCTCGCCGCGGCGGATCGAGTCTACGCCAAACGATACTTTGTGGTTGATTTGCTGAAAGGCGACTACAAATCCGCCGCCAACAATCCGCTCGAACCAGGTGCCGGCCCTCGCGACTGGGATCTGAATGGCGTTCGCCTCGGCTTGATTTACCTCGCGGCGCTCAGAGCCAAGGACGCTCTCGTCGCCGAGGAACAGTGGAAGAAACTGGCGGAGTCGCTCGGCCATGGCGACAGGTCGGCCCGACGGCTTTCGGCGATGATGACCGGAAAACAACCATTCGACGAAAACTGGATCCTCGAGGCGACCTTGCTCCCGAAGTTCAAACGCGTGCTCCTCGTCGCGCTCGCCCGCAAGTTCCCGGCCCACGCGGCGAAATTCACCGCGCTCGCGAAAAAACTCGACTTCGACCGCGACGAGACCTCGCTGTGCCTGAGGTATCTTTCAGAGTAATGTCGCTACTTCCCTTCCTTCGCCGCCTCCGCAAGCAATTGATCGACGGCTCGGTCCAGGTCATCGCTGCGCAGGTGCTTGAAGCGGATCACGCCCTTGTGGTCGAGGACATAAACCGTCGGCCAGCCGCGGACGTTCCACGACCGGGCGATCGGGCCGCTGGTGCCCTTTGGCCCGTTCCAGAACGAGCGCCAGGTGATTTTTTCCTCGGTCATGCGCTTTTTCAATTCATCTTTGTCCGTGTCCGAATTGACGCCGATCAGCGCGAAAGGCTTGTCGGCGAGCCGTTTCACGAGCGACCGCTCGTGCGGGTACATGGCCCGGCAGGGGCCTCACCAGTCGCCCCAGAAATCGAGCACCACCACCTTTCCGCGATAATCGCTCAGTTTGAACTTGGCCCCGTCGAGATCGTCGCCCGCGATGTCCGGAGCGGTTTTGCCGACGCGCAGATGGCGAAGTTCGAACAGTTCCAGCTTCGCTTCCTCGCCCAAGGGTGCGCCGCCGGCCCGGAGCAACCGGGGACTGTCCGCGTAATCCTTGATCACCGCCTCGAAGGCCTTTTCCGCCTCGGCAGCGAGTTTGTCGGCGTCGGGTGATTTCTTGCGCTCGGCCACCGCGAACTTATCCTTCGCCTGCCATGCCTGGGCCATCACCGCCTGCGCCCGGGCGTTCCGGTCCGGGTTCTTCTTCGCCACGGCGTCGATCAGGGCCAGCGCGGCGGCCTCGCTCTCGACTCCGCGCGGCCGGTAGTAGCCGACCCAGGCGATGACCTTTCCGATTTTTGGATTTTCGGCATGATACTTCGTCATCAATTCCATCGCTGGCTTGCCCGCCGGAAGGAAATAGGTCCTGGGGATCGTCAATAACCACTCCAAAGCGGCGAAACCCGCGTCCGACTTCGGCGCGGCTTTGGCGATCTCCAGCGCCTCCATGAATCGAGCCGACTGGCCCTTGTTGTATGCCTTGGTCACTTCCTCCTGTTTCTTATTCCCTTCGGGCGTGTCCGGGATTTGTTCGGAAGTTTTGAAGTATTCTGCCTCGGCCGCCTTGTGCGCCTTCTGTATGGCCGCCAGCCGTTCGGCCGGCGTCTCCTTGGGCTTGGGCTTGTCATCGCCACGTGCCGCCGCGACCACGATGAAGGCGAGCACGCCCAACCATGCGCGTTTCATGATGTGCAACCTCATCCAAAAATCACTCGACCAGTTGCGGTCGTTTGGTTTGAACGATGCGTGGGAAATTCTCGTTATGGAATCGGGATTTGCAAGGGCGTCGCCGCGTTCGCCAGAAGGCGGGGGAAGCAATGCCCAAGTCGGCAATCATTTTCCGGATGCGCCGCCTCGTCGATTTTTGTCGTCGGCCTCGTTGTCGTCTTGAGCCTTGTGCCAAAGTGCGACGAGTTTAAGGAACCCCTCGAGTAATACGAATGAGATCATCAGTGGAGCAATGATGAAACACAAGACGTGACAAATTAACGAATAGTATTGCCACCACTGCATTGTCAAATTCCAGCGATTCGTTCAAAACCTTGGCTTCGACCTCGCCGGGTCGCATGTGATTTCAAATGACCCCGGCGGCTGATCCTTGATGTGCTCGATCAGTGTGGGCCAAAAGCTTTTGCGGCCATCGAACGCCTTGGGATCATTCAATTCGAGTGCGTGCGCCAATTCGGCCAACGAGGTTCGCCACCAAGCTTCGTCTTGGCAATTCGCCCCCGACCAAAGAACCGCCAGCAACAGTGATTCCGCGAACTGCGGCACGCTTGAATTGACGAACTCTTCCGGTTCGGAGAGTTCAACGTCGATGCGAGTGACTATCTCATTGATTCGATGGACGCAATAAGAGCCGTGTCGATCTTCTCCGATGACCAATTGATGCATCCACGAGCGGTCGAGCTCGCGGTCAATGGACTCGCCCCATCGAATCATTTTGTTGTACGCGACAAGTTTGTTGGCCAGGTGGTGAAAGGAGACCTCAACTGCGTCGTTGTCCTCGAAGATCATCACTCGCGGGAGGCCGTGCGAAGTCAGAAAGTCGCGTGCAATCGGCGGCAACTGCCGGCTGCACGCGCCGGCATAAATGAGCCGATCGGCACCCCAGGCCCGTCGCCAAGTTTCGATGTCCATGAAACGGATTCCCTCATGGGCAACGCATTCGATAAATGCTCTGGCTGACTCGCGTCGATTCCGCTGAATGCTACTCAAATTCACACATTATTGACCGAGGTCACCTTCGAGCCTGGCACATCAATGCGTCGCCGAACGCATCGGCAATTCTCGCATGGCAGAAACTTCAAAGCACGACCAGCTCGAACTCCGCGAACATCTGTTGGCATTCCGCGATCCCGCTGAGCGGCCGATAATCGCACGCCGCACCAAATTCGGCCCACAGCGCGTCGAATAGGCCTTGGCGGTCGCCTCGGCGCAGCGCACACGAGTATTATCGCCGGGGGACGTGGTTGCAGAAAATGATATTTAGAAAAGCCGGTCGAAACTCGATTTGCAGACGTTCGCAAATGTCGAACAGCGATCTTGACCTTTTTGCAATGATCGAACATACTGGCGAGGTTGCTCGACCTGGAGTCGCCCATGTGGGTCGTGTCGCTCAAGCGATTACGAGAGTTCTGGTCAATTCACCGTCGCGCGGAATTGCCGCTTCGCGCCTGGTACGATCAGACAGTCGCGGCCAAATGGGGGAACTTCGCCGAACTCCGAGCGACGTTCCCGTCGGCGGATTTGGTGGGCAACTGCACGGTGTTCAATATCGGCGGAAACCACTTCCGATTGATCGCACGCATTTTCTACACCAACCATAAGGTCTACGTGCTGCGAGCGATGACACACGCTGAATATGACCGCGAGGATTGGGCAACCGATTGCGGCTGCTACAGACCGCGGCCTGCTCGCGCTCGGCCAAGGCCGAGGAACGGCAATCCGATCAACCGCAACAAGCCGCGGAGGAAATCATGAGGCACGCGCGACACCGCTCGATTGGCCGAGTTGCCGGACAGCTATTTTGAACTGGTGAAGTGCCATCCGTTGGCCAGCATTCACACCGAGGCTGAGCTGGATGCGGCCCAGTCAGTGGTCGATGATCTGTTGACTCGGAAACTCGATCGGGGAGCACAGGCCTATTTGGACGCCCTTTCCGATCTGATCATCCTGTACGAACGGCAACATCACGCCATCGCGCCGTTGCCGCCGCACAAACTGCTCGCCCAGATGTTGGCGGAGCGAAACATGTCCCAGGCCGACCTGGTTCGGGCAACCGGCATCTCAAAGGCCGGCGTGAGCGATCTGGTCAGCGGCAACCGGCCCTTTACGGTCGCCCAAATGCAAACGATCGCCCGAGTCTTCGGCCTGCCCGGCAGCGTCTTCATGCCGCGCGAACGAAGATTGACTCCAGAGCGATCAATTCCTCGATCGATGCATCGCGAAGTCGGGCCTACGCCCGCTGGAGGTCTCGAATCTGCTGCGTAAGCGGATTGTGAACTAATATCCCTGAGCCGTCAAGAATTCGCGCAGTTGGGTCCAGACGCCATCAAGTTGGGTGTTGAGTCCAAAGGTTTCAAGTTGATTGGACCAAGCGTGAAGAGTCTCGGCAAGCGCTGTGCCCGCCCAACAGCGAATGCCTCCTGGGGGCGCCCTCGATTGGCCGTCGCGTCTCGTTGCGCCTCCTTGGCCTCATCGAGCATCGACCGCAGCGTGTCCTGAATGCAAGAAAGTGCGTCGTTCATGGGCCACCTGCCGATTTTCGTTGAGCGAGTTCCTCGCAAATCTCGGCCTGTTGATTGAAGTTGTCAATTTCTCTTTGCAGATGTCGCGTGCGCCCAGCGATTGTAACCGATCCGACCTTGAATTTTGGCGGCGTGATCGGCGGCGCGTTGACGCAATCATCTGGCCTCGACCTGCAGCTCGGCAATCGATTTGCCGGCCCGTTGTTTCAAGAAGCCGGAATGTTTGCCTCCCGATTCAGCAATCTTCAGTGGGTTGTCGCCCAGGTTGCTCACTAGAACTTCCCTTTGAATCGACAACTCGGCAAACGCTCGTGTTCGCAGCGACATTTCACTCCGCACCGGCGGACCGATACAATCTCAAACCCTCCGCGAATCATACGCCCAGTGCAGCAGCGCCTGCCGTTGTCTTCGGCGGCAATTCAAATCGCCTTTGCGGCAGTTTTTCTCAATCTGCGCGACATGCCGGCGGACGGCGCCGCAGCGGCGGATTTGGCGGTCGTCGTCGGGGCAGCGGCGGCCGAGGTAATAGCGGCAGTACCACGGGAACCAGCCACGCGGGTCCTCATGATAGATCCAGCCCTTTTCCCGCCAGACCGACAGCGGCTGCGAAGCGTTCACACCAAACAAATTCAGCTTTGGGTCATGCCGTTCGTGGCACAGTTTCGCCTTCTCAAACCAGTCGGCGGGGAATTCCGCCTGGCAGTCGGTCTTGTAGCGGCCGCCAAAGACGCCCAGTTCGAGCATTTGCCGTGGCGTCAGTCCGTACTTCAAGATTTCTCGCAGAGGTGCAAAGAACGCAAAGGAGTTCAAGAAGAAACCGTTCAGATCCCGTATTTTCTTTCATTGCGTCCTTTGCGCCTTTGCGAGACGCAATTATCCTGGCAGTCCATTCGCGATTCGCGTGAGCAGTTTTAGTTGGAAATCGGGATGGAAGTTGCCGCCCATCGGCTGCGTCAGGTAATAGATGTAGCCTTGCTGCATCAAATCGTTGACTTCGACGCGGCGCGGTTTCATTGTTTGTTTGCCCGGCTAATCGCGGTGACGAAGGTATGGTACGCTCCAATGCAATCCGACCGCAATCGAATTCGATCCACCGCTAATACTCTCGCAAGGCCATGCTGGCTTGAGTCATAAGTGATCAAATGTTTACTATATTGATCAACAAAGTCGAAGACTGCCAGGGGTGGTACGCGCGCACGGTTGGCGCTCTTGGCGCCCTTGGCGTTTTCCCAGTGGGAAACCGCTGGTTTTCGGCGAGTCAAAGACCGCCAAATTCAAAGAGCGCCAACCAACCTTTCCTGACGATCCGCCCTCGTTCCCGCTCGCACCATTTGCTAAGATAACTTCCCGCCTGAAAACCGGACCGAAGCTCTTCCTCGGCGAAAAGGGACGCATCCATGAAATTCAAAGCCATCGCTCTCCTCGCGGCGTTTTTTCCCCTCGCAGCTTCGGCAGGCGATCTCGAACTGAAAAAAGGCGACCACATTTGCATCATCGGCAACACCCTCCCCGACCGCATGCAGCACTACGGCTGGATGGAAACGCTGATTCATGCTCGCTATCCCGATTATCATCTGGTCTTTCGCAATCTGGGTTTTTCCGGCGACGAGGTCGAGCAATCCAAGCGCATCCGATCGGCCCATTTCGGCACGCCGGACCAGTGGCTCGCCGGCAACGCGCCGCCGGCCCATCCGGTTCCCGGCGCCGATCCGAACCGTTTTGAATTGACCAATACTCACGCCGACGTGGTCTTCGCCTTCTTCGGCTACAACGAATCGTTCGCGGGCGAAGCCGGCCTGCCGAAATTCAAGCAGGATCTCGAGGCCTTCATCAAGCACACGCTCAGCCAGAAATACAACGGCAAGTCGGCCCCGCGGCTGGTGCTGTTTTCGCCGATCGCCCATGAAGACCTGGGCGATCCGAATCTGCCCAACGGCTCTCAGAATAATCCGCGTTTGAAGATGTACACCGCGGCGATGGCGGACGTCGCCAAGGCCAATGGCGTGCCGTTTGTCGATTTGTTTTCACCGACCGAGGAACTGTACCAGAAGCGAACCAAACTTGAGCCCATCACGATCAACGGCGTACATATCAACGAACGCGGCGACAAGTTCCTCGCCCAGGTCATCGACCGCGATCTGTTTGGCAAGGAACCGGCGCCAGACGCAACAATGTTGAAGAAACTCAACGCCGCCGTGAACGACAAGAATTGGTATTGGTTCAATCGCTACCGCGTGGTCGATGGCTACTCGACCTATGGCGAACGAGCGTTCCTGAAGTTTGTCAATGGCCAGACTAATTACATCGTCGTACAGCGCGAACTGCGCGTGCTCGACATCATGGTCATGAATCGCGACAAGGTGGTGTGGGCCGCGGCGCAGGGCAAGGACGTCAAGCCGGTCGACAACAATTTGCCAGGCTTCATTCCGGTCATCTCGAACAAGCCGGGCCCGCTGCCGGGCGGCAAGCATCTGTATCTCAGCGGCGAGGAGGAGATCAAGAAATTGACGCTGGCCAAAGGATTGAAGATCAACCTGTTCGCCTTGGAGGAGCGCTGGAAGGAACTTGCCAAGCCAGTCCAGATGGCGTGGGACGCCAAGGGCCGATTGTGGGTCGCGGTCTGGCCGTCGTACCCGCATTGGAAGCCGACCGAGGAGATGAATGATAAGTTGCTGGTCTTCGAGGACACCGATGGCGACGGCGTGGCCGACAAAATGACGGTCTTCGCCGATCACTTGCACTGCCCGACCGGTTTCGAGTTTTACAACGGCGGCGTGATCATCGCCCAAGCGCCCGACATCGTGTTCCTCAAGGACACCGACGGCGACGGCATCGCCGACGTCCGCGAGCGCGTCATCAGCGGCATCGATTCCGCCGACACGCACCACACGGCCAATAGTTTCGCGATGGGCCCGGGCGGCGGCATCTTCTACCAGGAAGGCACCTTCATGCACACGCAGGTGGAGACGCCTTATGGCCCGCCCGTGCGCTGCATCAACGCCGGCGTCTATCGCTACGAGCCGCGAACGCAGAAATTCGAGAACTACGTCTCATTCGGTTTCGCCAATCCGCATGGCCACGTTTTCAATTACTGGGGCCAGGACATCGTCATGGACGGCACCGGCGCCCAGCCATACGACGCCGCGTTGTTTTCCGGATTCATCCCGTTTCCGCAGAAGCACGCCGGCCCGCCTCAGGTATATCAGCAGCGCACGCGGCCCTGCCCCGGCATCGAATACATCTACAGCAACCATTTTCCAAAGGATTACTGGGGCAATTTGCTGGTCGCCAATGTCATCACCATGAATGGCATCTTGCGCTACAAAATCGACGAGGACGGGTCGAGTTTCCACGGCACGGAACTGGAGCCGATCGTTTCTTCGAGCGACGAGAATTTCCGCCCCAGCGATGTGAAAGTTGGTCCGGATGGAGCAATCTATTTCATCGACTGGCACAACACCATCATCGGCCACATGCAGCACAACGTTCGCGATCCGAATCGCGACCGCACGCACGGCCGCATTTATCGCATCACCTACGAAGGCCGGCCGCTGTCGAAATCGCCCGCGATCGCGGACGAGCCGATCCCGAAACTGCTCGACTTGCTGAAAGGCGGCGAACTTCGCGTGCATTATCGGGCCCGCGTGGAACTAACCGGCCGCAAGACCGAGGATGTGATCGCAGCCGTGAAAAACTGGATCGCCGGACTCAATCCGAATGATCCCGATTACGAGCATCAACTGCTCGAAGCGCTCTGGCTGCATCAATCTCATAATGTGGTGAACGTCGAACTGCTCAATCGCGTGCTATCGTCGCCGGACCATCATGCCCGGTCTGCCGCCACGCGCGTGCTGTGCTACTGGCGCGACCGCGTGCCGGACGCCCTGCAGCGCTTCAAGAAACTGGCGACCGACCCGGACCCGCGCGTGCGGCTGGAATCGGTGCGGGCCGCGAGCTTCTTGACGCAGCCCGAGGCGGCCGAAATCCCAATTATCGCCTCGGAGAAGCCGATGGATCGCTATCTCACATTCCAGCGTCAAGAAACCATGCGCGTGCTCGATCCGATTCTGAAGGCTGCGCTGGCCAAGGGTGAGGAGGTGAACTTCACCACGACCGCCGGTCGGCGTTATCTCCTCAAGAGCTACAGAGTCGATCAACTGCTGAAACTGGAACGCACTCGCGCGGTGAATCTCGAACTGCTGTACCGTTCGGGAGTGCGCGACGAGATTCGCCGCGACGCCCTGCAGCGCCTGGCCCATTCGCAGAATAAGCCCGAATTGCGGGTTCTGATGGACGTAATCAATGGCGTCAGCGAATCGGGCCGCGATGAAAATGTGATTTTGGAATTGGTGCACCTGTTGGGCGGCCGCAAGCCGGCGGAACTCGCCGCGGTTCGCCCCGATCTCGAAAAGCTTGCCACCAGCGCGAAATTGCCGCTGCTGCGACAGGTCGGCTATGTGGCGATGGTCAGCGTGGATGGCAAGGTGGACGCCGCCTGGGACCTCGCGTCGAAGTCCACTTCATCGCTGCGCGATCTGCTCGCCGCGATGCCGCTCATCGCCGACCCGAGCTTGCGGGCCATGTTGTTTCCAAAGGTTGAGCCGTTGCTCAAAGGATTGCCCGATCATTTGAAGCCAAATGTTTCCGGTCCAGTCGTGCCCGGCCGTTATGTTCGTATCGAACTCCCGGGCCGGCAGCGAACGTTGACTCTGGCTGAAGTGCAAGTGATCAGCGACGGCAAGAATGTCGCCCGCCAGGGCAAGGCGTCGCAGAAGAATACCGCCTATGGCGGAGTCGCCAGTCGCGCGATTGATGGCAATACCAGCGGCGCATACGGCGACGGCGGACAGACCCACTCCGTCGAAGGCACCCGCGATCCCTGGTGGGAAGTCGATCTCGGCGCCGAACTCCCAATCGATTCGGTCGTGATCTGGAATCGCACCGACGGCAATCTCGGCGACCGACTCAAAAACTACACGCTCAAGGTGCTGGATGCCAATCGCAATGTCGTCTTTGTGAAAACACGGATCCCCACGCCAAAGGAGAAAGCGGCGTTTGCGGTGGGCAGCGAATCGCCCGAGCGAGCCGTTCGACGGGCCGCGATGCTGGCGCTGACCAGCGTCCGCGGACATGAAGCGCACACGTTCGAACTGCTGCGTCCCTATGTCAAGTCAGATGCCACGCGGACTGACTCAATTCGGGCCATGCAGCGAATCCCGCGCACTTACTGGCCGGCGACCGAAGCGCCGGCCCTGCTCGCCGATTTGTTCGAATATATCCGCAAGATCCCGGTGAAGGAGCGAACGTCGCCAGCGGCTCTCGATGCCCTGGAATTCGCCGACGCGCTGGCGTCGTTCCTGCCGCCCGCCGAGGCCAAGAAAGCTCGCGCCGAACTCGGCGAACTTGGCGTCAAAGTGATCCGTGTCAGCACGCTCCCCGAACGCATGTCGTACGACAAGGAAATGATCGTGGTGAAGGCCGGCAAGGCGGTCGAATTCATGCTCGAAAACAACGACCTGATGCCGCATAACTTCGTCATCACGTTGCCCGGCGCCATGGAAGAAATCGGCCGCATGGCGGAAGCGTCGTCGACGAGTCCCGATGCGGCTGCCCGGCATTTCGTGCCGCGCTCAAACAAGATCCTGCTTTCGAGTCGCCTCTTGCAACCGCGCGAGACCCAGACGCTGAGTTGGACCGCCCCGAGCCAGCCGGGCGTTTATCCATACGTTTGCACGTACCCCGGCCATTGGCTCAGGATGCACGGCGCGCTTTACGTGGTCGCCGATCTCGATGAGTATCTGGCGAATCCCGAAGCCTACCTCGCGAAGAATCCGCTGCCGATCAAGGATGAACTGTTGAAGGATCGCCGGCCGCGCATGGAGTGGAAGTACGAGGATCTGGCCCCGCTCGTCGTGGAATTGAAGGCCGGCCGGTCATACGGCAACGGCAAGCAAATGTTCCAGGCGGCGACCTGCATCGCCTGCCACAAGCTCGAAGGCGTCGGCAACGAATTCGGCCCCGATCTGACGAAGCTTGATGCAAAACTTCGGATTGAAGACGTGCTCAAGGATATCGTCGAGCCATCGTCCAAAATCAACGAAAAGTATCAGACCTGGAAATTCGAAATGAAGTCCGGCAAGGAATACACCGGCATCATTCTCGAAGAGAAGGACGGCAAGATCAAACTGATCGAGAACCCCTTGGCGAAAGCCGAACCGGTGACGATCAAGGCGGATGACATCGAAACCCGCAGCAAGACGCCGGTCTCGATCATGCCGAAAGGACTGCTGGACAAGCTCACCCGCGAGGAGATTCTCGATCTGATTTCCTACATCTATTCGCGGGCCAACAAGGATCATCCCTTGTTCAAGGGCGAATCGCATATGCATTGAGTGAACACGGCCGACAATCAAAACTGATTTCAGCGTTTCGCAATGCGCAGATGCGTGACAACCAACTTGATGTCGCTATAGGCAACCTGTTCGCCCAGCGCTTCGAAGATCGTCCGCAGCGATTCCGTTCCCACTCGTGCGGCGGTGTCGGCCACCCGCGCGTAAAGATCATCTGAAATCCAATCGCGAATGGATTTTGGCCGCGTGGCCTCGACATAGTCGCAAAGGTGCCGCACGATTGTGTCGTAGCGATATCCGGTCCGCCGGCACATTTCCTCGAGTGGAATCCGCTCCTCGAACATCTGGAAATACATTGCCTGACGCGGAGTATCCGCCAACTCCGACGCGGGCGGCCCGGATCGCTCCGGCGCCGGATGTTCGTCCACGTGTTGCTTGATGAGCGGCAGGAAATGCGGGCCGAAATCGCGCAGTTTGACGTCGCCCACGCCGGATATCTGCCGCATCCGGGCGTCCGTGATTGGCCGCTCGCGGGCGAGATGCCGCAATACCGCATCGCTGAAAATCACATACGGCGGCACCGACCGCTCGATGGAAAGCTTGCGTCGCAATTGTCGCAGTTTATCGAACAATCCAGAATCCACTCCCTCCCAGGCTTGGATGTCAACCTGAGCACGACGTGCCCCGCGGGCCGCCGCCATTCGCAATAATTGCACCCGGCGTTCGCCGCGCATCACTTCCCACGAGGCTGAATTCAACTTGAGCACGGGATATTCGTCGCCTTCTCGATTCAGCACTCCCTGACCGATCAACTGGTAAATCCAATCCTGCAAATCGGCCTTCGAGGCATCCTTCAGCAAGCCAAAGGTTGAGAGCTTGTCGTGTCCGCGCCGGCGGGCGTCGTGATTCGGTTCGGCTCGCAATAGCGAGACTACGTAATTCACGCCAAACGAATCCTTCACCCGGGCCACGCAGGAAAGAATTTTTTGCGACACGACCAGCGAGTCCGGCACGGGCTCGGAGTCTCCCAGGCAGATGTCGCAGGCCTGGCAATTCTCCGGTTCATACTTTTGCCCGAAATAGGCGACCAACGCTCGGTGCCGGCAGACGGCGCTCTTACAGTAACGATCCATGTCGTCCAAATGCCGGTAAGCCGATTTCAGGAACTCCGGATCAACCGGCGACTGAGCTTCTTGCGCCGATTTGGCGATGATTCTCTTGAACGTAAGAATGTCCGCGCCCGAATGCAGCAGGACGCACTCGGCTTCCAATCCATCGCGGCCGGCTCGGCCGGTCTCCTGCTGGTAGTGCTCCAACGATTTCGGCACCGCCGCGTGCATCACATACCGGACGTTGGAACGATCGATGCCCATGCCAAAGGCGATCGTCGCCACGATCACGTCGCACTGCTCGTTGATGAATTTGTCCTGGGCGATCTGCCGCTGCTCCGGCGGTAAGCCGGCGTGATAGGGCAGGGCCGAAACTCCCTTTTGTTGCAAGGCGATTGCGAGTTCCTCGACGTCGCGGCGACGCAGACAATAAATGATGCCGCCTTCATTCGGGTGCCGCTCGATTACTTCCATCACCTGCGGAAGCGTTTGGCGGCGCGGCAAGATGCGATATGTCAGATTGGGCCGATCGAAGTTTCCCACCAGCAATACTGGATCATGCAAGCGAAGTTGCGTCACGATATCGCGCCGGACTTGTTCCGTGGCGGTAGCGGTGAAGGCATGCACGCCGGCGGCGGGGAACAACTCCCGCAAGCGCGAGAGTTGGCGATATTCCGGGCGGAAATCGTGGCCCCAGTGGCTGATGCAATGCGCCTCGTCGATGGCGATGGCGTGAACGTCAATCCCGGCGAGCATTCGGTAAAACTCGGTCGCGACCAGTCGCTCGGGGGTCACGAACGCCAGGCGGATGTTGCCGCCGCGAAGTTCGGATATGAAGGCGTCGCGCTGGGCGTAGGAAAGGGATGAATCGAGTTGGCCGGCGGGCACGCCCACCGATCGCAGGCTATCTACCTGGTCCTTCATCAAGGCGATAAGCGGCGAAACCACCAGGGTGGTTCCGCCGCGGACTACTGCCGGCGCCTGATAGCACAGCGATTTGCCGCCGCCGGTCGGCAGCACGACCAGCGAATCGCGCCGGTCCAGGATCGCGGCCATGGCGTCTTGCTGAAAGGGCCGCAACTCCCGGAATCCCCAGGTCTCGGCAATCACGGCTCGCAAACGATCGAGCGACCATGATTGAGCCATCATCGAATCCTGTTCGATTCACGGGAGTCCTGCACTTGTCCTTTCCGCTCACAGCAATTCGTTGACCAGCGCCCGGTCGTCGAGGACGTACATCGGGCGGCCAGAGCCATTGGCAAAGGTCATCGAGGGGTCGATGCCCATGGCGTGGTAGATCGTGGCCAGCACTTGCGGCACGGTGCAGCGACCGTCCTTGGGAATTTCGCCGCGGGAGTTGGTGCTGCCGATCGCCTGGCCCATCTTCATTCCGCCGCCGGCGATCATCGCCGACATGACCGGGCCCCAGTGATCGCGACCGCCGCCATCGCTGTTGTTGACTCGCGGCGTGCGGCCGAATTCGCCCCAAACGATCGTCACCACATCATCCTGCATGCCGCGATCGTGCAAATCCTGGATCAGATTGGTGACGCCGCGATCGAGCACCGGCAGTTGCTTTCGCAGGGTCTTGAAGTTGGCCCCGTGCGTATCCCAACCGCCATAGGAAAGCGTCACGCAGCCGACGCCCGATTCGACCAATCGGCGAGCGGTGAGGAACTGCTCGATCCCCTTGTAGCGGTCGCGCGAACGCGGGTCCTCGCGATTCAGATCAAGCGCCTTGCGGACCGTTCCGGTGGCGATCATGTCAAAAGCACGCGTTTCGAACGAATCCATGCCCTTCATGGTGCCGGTGGAATCGACCTCGCGCTGGATCGAATCGAGCTTGCCGAGCAAGCCTTTGCGGTCGCTCATCTGATTGACATTCACGCCGTTGGCGAGACGCAAGTTGCGGAACCCGGCGCCGTCGGGCGTAAAGGCCCGATGCGCGACGCCCAGGTAGCCCGGTTCGCAGCCGGTGGACATGCCGCGCAGCGACACAAACGGCGTCACGTCGGTCCCTTCGCTCTTGCTCAGCTTCGAAATCACCGAGCCGAACGAGGGGTGGTGCGCGTTACGATTCTGCGCTTCGCTGTAGCCGGTCATGACCAGCGAATCGGAATGCTCCTCAACCGAGACGACCGAGCGGATGACGGCGAGCTTGTCCCACATCGCGGCTTGCCGCGGCATGAGTTCGCAGATTTGCACGCCGGGAACATTCGTGGCGATGGGCTTGAACTCGCCGCGATATTCCTTCGGAGCGTTCGGCTTCAAATCGTACATGTCCATGTGCGATGGGCCGCCCGGCAGGTAGATCATGATGGCGGCTTTCGGACTGGACGTGGTGGGTGCGGCGGCGCGAGCGTTGCTCTCGGCCGCGGTGGCACGGGCGCGCAACATGTCCGCGAGCGTGAGACCGGCGCCGAACGCACCGACTCGCAGGAAGTTACGCCGGGAAATACCGTCGCAATGGGGTTGGCGACGGCCCCAAATCGTCAACATCGGCAGGCCCCCTGAAAAGAGTGAGGAATCGGCCGCAAGCCCAGAGGACATATTCGACCGATCCTAACCATCGATCCTATCCTCTCATTCGCTCGCCAGCAATCGAAATTCAGGACAAAACCGTCCGATCGACGCGTATCTGGCCTAGGGCGAAGGTCGCGAACCAGGTCAGCTCGACGGCCGATTTGGTCCAAAAACCGGACAAAAGCGGACATTTCGCCGCCTCGCCGGTCGACCTGCTTTTCGCGCAACTCCTTGCGGAATGGCGAATTGCACCGCAGAATCCGAGCCATCACAAAATCTGTCCGGTTTGTCCGTCCGCATGTCCGTCCGCTTGTCCGTCCGTATGTCCGTCCGGTTCCATGTCCACTTTGTAGCCGCATGGCTTTAGCCTGCGGATGCACCCAAACGCGACAAATTTCGATGCTCGACACCATCACTCGTCTCCCATAGCGATTCCGCGCGAAACTCGGCGTAACGGCACCCCACCGGCCCCGCCACAGAATTATAGTGTAAATAAGTTTACTATCAACTTGACGGGCCAAATTGGCCGCTAGGTGAATCACTTCACTCGCTTGCCGACCTCGGCCTTGGCCTGGTCCCACTCCAGGTTGTTGATCGCGCCGAAATCGTAGGCCGACTTTAAATCGGTGAGTTCCTGCTCCAGCATTGGCTGCAAGCGAGCATATTTCGATGGGGTTTGTTTGATGACGCGTGCCTTGCAGATGGCCCATTCGAGATTATTGATCGCGCCAAAATCATAAACCTTCTTCAGCGCGGTGAGTCTCGCTCCGAGCGAGCGGCGTTCGCTGGGCGGCAGCGTTTCCGGGATGGCGTCAATGATCTTCTTTTTCAAGTTGTCCCATTCCAAGTTGTTGATGGCGGACTTGTCGTACAGGCCTTTCAAATCCGTGAGCCGCACTTCAATCGGTTTCTCCACCGCCGCCGGCTTGGGCAAGTCGGCCTTGGGCGTTACTCCCCGGGCCAGGTCGGCTTTAAGCGCCGCCAACTCGGCCCGCAGCGCATCGACCTCCGCCCGCGCCGCATCCACCTCGGCGCGGGTCCGCTCCAATTCCTGGCGAGTGTGCTCCGCGTCGGCGCGAATCCGCTCCAACTCGGCCCGATCCGAAAACGAACAACCGGCGGCCAAAATCACCGCCATGGCGGCCGCGCGCAAGTGTTGCGAACTCGCATGTTTGATGCTCCGAGGTTTTTGCCGGCGGGCTATCTACGCCCGTGGCTCGTTCCTGGCGATCAATGTACGAGCGCAAAGTGCGAAGTGACAATGAGAAATCAGGCCACTCATCGCCTCATCGGAGCATCGCTCCTTCGCATCAGTTCGATTCCACGCGATAGCGATGCGGAATCGGCCAGGAGTTCGATGTCGCTGCGGGGCCGGCTGAGGATCACATTGAAAAGGACGAGCAAGCCATCGGCGGCCGTAACGCCCGCGACCACAACCGGTGCGTGTAATTCCGTCGCCGCAAAGAAACCACTCACCCTCGATTCGCATAGATCCTCGCGTGGTTTTCCTTGAAGACGAATTGCATGATGGCGCCGTCATCATCGGGGTGAGCCGCCTTGGCCATCGACCACGCTTCCGCCGCCGTGTCGGCGATGAATGGCTGCTGGCCGGCAACCGCCACGCGTCGGCCGCGGGCCGCGGGCAAGACATCGGCCCGAATGGGCGGCCAACCAATCGCCGTTTCGCTTGGCTCGTTCGAGTTGCGCTCGGACCTGAGCGCCATAAACGGGGTCGTTATTCACTTCCAGCACAAGTTTCGGTTCGGTCATGACTTTGCCCCCTTGGACGGCTTTGATACGGAACGCGAGCGTGAAACGTAATGCCGAAGTCTGATACGAAATGCCACGGTCATTAATATAAATATTTGATTATCTGTGACAGCTTGACTGAACGTCCGCAGCGCCTTAAAATGGGTTAAACCCATTTTAAGGCGCTGGACGTTCAGTCAAGCTGTCAGTGCCGAAACGGATCAAGAGTGCGCCGAAGTGTGCTAAAGTTACACAATTGTTGGTAATGTCAGCTGTTGGGTGAAAGAATTAACGTATTGTCATTCATAGACTTATGACTTATCGCTTCAATTCGTTACGACATCGGACCAAGTTTTGCTCTATAAACCTTGACACGGTTGCCGAACAACCGTAACGTACAAGCGTGCTCCCAAGCTTTGCCTAGTAGGAACCAACGGTTCCGAAGACGGGCGATCACGAGAGCACGCTAGCCGTGGCTATTCGCGTGAATAGCCACGGCTCTTTTTTTCAAAATAGCTTGAAAATACTGTCAACTGGAAAGCCGAACGAGTCCCTACCCTTCGAGTTCTGATAGCGCAAAGCTCGAAATTCATCGGCCAATGAATCCAAATGGGCATTTCCTTCGAGCGATCTTCGTAAGCATCCGGCGATCAAATCGGCAACTTGAAGCGGTGCAAGCGCCATCGAGCTCCCGTAAGTGATTCCGCCTCGAAGACGAAACATATAGTTGGTGACTGACATTGATGTTACACATTTGGTCAAATGATGATCCAATTGATGTGTGGACCAATCGCAAACCACCGAGCCGGTCGTATCGGTAGTATTTATTTCATCGTTGAATTTTGCGATCAATCGCTGGAACGCCAAACTGACGAATTTCTGCTCATCCAAAGCGTCCTTAGCATTTGCTTTTTCCATTGATACCGCGTAAACGTAACAGCCAGTGTCTCGCAGAATTCTTGGTAGGCATGCGCACAACGATCGACTTTTTCTTTTTTTCCAGCCTTTCTGAGTTCGACTTTGGCCCTCATAGGGCCTGTGTGAGTAGTTCGAGCAGCGTGTGCTTTTCCTTCGTGGTGAGTTTCTGAAAGGCCGCGGCGTGGCGAGGGCTTTCCAGAACCCAGAATCGCCACATGTGCCGACGCACCAGGGTGATCGCGTCGGAGAACGTCTGCGTCTGCTTCACGCTCCCTGTCCAGGGGACGGCCGGCTCTCGGCGTTCTTTTTCCGGCAGTTCCGAGTACCACAGAGCCACCAGCGTGTAGAGCCCCAGCAGGCACGGCTCGTGCGCAGGATCGTCGGCTCGCAACGGCCCCGCGTTGTTTCGAGCCCGACGTGTTCGCGCGTTTCTTCGAAAGTCACTTCGATCGCCCAGCGGCCCGTGTAGGCCTCGATAATTTGCTTGGGCGTCAAAGCGACGTCCGTCGTGAAGAAGTACTCGTCGCGATGCGTGCCTGTCAGATCCTCCACGAACACCCAGCGCACGCGAACGAGCCCCTCGCCCCCCTTGTACCAATGGCTCGTGTCGGTCACGACGGCGACGCGGCGGCTGCCTCCGCCGTACCAGGCCACCTTGAGTCGTCGTCGGCTCCGCGTCTTCGCGACGACCTCCTCCGGCGAGGGGCGCTTGCGTCCTTTGATGCGCGGCCGGCCGTTGGTGCCGGGCTGCCGTTTCGCAGGCGCGTCGTGGAGGTTGGCGTCCTTGTAGAACTTGCTGATCAGCGTCAACCGCGGCTGCCGGGAAGCGAACCGCGTCAGGGCGTGTGTTCCATAGCCCCCATCGCCGGCGAACACGAATTTCCGCTGGGGAAACCAGCGTAAGAGCACGCCCAGGAGCTGCCGCATCAGATCGCACGGCGTCTTGTGGCGGCGGCCCCGCTTCTTGTCCTCTTCGGGAGTTCGGTACAGGCGCACAGCACCGGCAAGGCCCACGGGCGGCTCAAACCTGGCAACTGCACCTGAATCGCCAGCACCACCCATTTGTGTCCCCACTTCCATGCCGTGTAGGAGTGCGTGGACCGGACGGCATCGCGGTGCCGCCCCTTGCCGTAGACCTTCTTCCCCGGATGCTGCGTGACCGTGTCGTCGCCACTGATGGAGATCGTGCCACGCGGGACGAAGCGGTCGATTACGTGCTGAGCGAGGATCCGCGCCAGCCGCCAGATCGACCAGCGCCGCTTCGAGAGGACGCGGTGATAACTCGACCAATGACCGTCGGCCAACGCGCCAGCAATCCGCAGCAGCCGACAGATCGTGTGCCGCCCGACGCACACAATCGCCGCGAACACGAGCACCCGGAACGCGGCCAGACCGACTCGCAGAACTCGTCGGACCATTCCTGAAAGACGGAACCCACTCCCGGCGGTACACTGGCCATCGGAGCCTCCTTGCTCGGAGAGATTCAAGGTTTGTACACACCTCGAATTTACCAGCAGGGAGGCTCTTTGTGCTTCAGCAAATCGCATCAGCGAAACCTGCATCGGATGGCCAAAGTCGAACTGAGCCAGCAACTCAGTGCTTTTTATTTCCCATGAATTCGGGCTTCCCCTTGTTGGCATCTTGTCTGATTTTGCGCCATTGATCTTTCGAATCAGTTCATGCCAAGCTTCTTCATCAACGGAGAATCCCGCAAACACAACAACTTTGGCTGGATCGTTCACATGGATCTTTCCTGAATCGTCCAAATACAGAATTCGCATTTGAGAAGCTCGTGTAATGACACATGATCAGACCCTGCGAAGAACGCCTCGGTCTGCAAGAGGAAACTATTCGGATTTCCAATCAATATCATCGAATGTCAATTGAAGCGGGCTATTTTTGAAAACGTGGCGAACTTCGCTTTGAAGTCGGTCATGTCCTTGCACAGTTTCATAATCGTCACGACTTTTGTAATCTGATCATGCACTTTTTCTCGCCCGAACTTCTTGAGCCATTGGTGGTGGTTCATGCGATAGTGCGGATCGGGGTTGTTTTCCCTGAGCCAACCACCAACGTCCGGATCGATGGAATCGTACACGAACATCATTACATATCGGCCCCAGCGCAACGGGCGACTTCGGGGCGAATAGTGAATGCTCTCTAGTCGAGCTAGCTCCCACCAGAATTCGTCCGGAAACATTTTGGCCCATTCCTGAAGTTCGTCTGCAATGAACGCCTGAAGCTTAAGCTGAAGAGCATTCTTGGCTCGAACCTCTTGGTATCCGGTTACTTCGTCGATCAATGCGACGATGCCTACTTTTGCCGTGGCACGAATTACGATTTCAGCCTGAACCGCTAAAGTTAACTGGCTCTTTTTCAACAGATTCGCTTCGCGAGCTTCTAAGTATTTGTCACAAAGGTCGATAAGCTGAGTTGCTTCATGACCAATGGCGATAATGCTTGTACCTGGCACTTTGAAATTAACTGTCGGGCCCAACTCGAAATTATTGGCTGTCAGGGGATTGCGATCGATATACCGTTGCAAATTACCGCTTTCGCGTCCACCGCTCAGCATGCGAACCATTTCACGCTGTGTGAGGACACGAGCGCCATTGCTGAGTACATGGCATTCCATCTCGACATCGCCGATTCTGAGAATCCCACGAAACATTGAAAACGGCATTTCGCCAATGACGGCATTGTGCTCAGAATCGGGCCCAAGCTCAACTGGCCCAGCTTGCTCTCGGTTTTCGAACTCGTCTACAGGCTTTTCCTTTCGTTTGCCAGCCTTTTCCCACCGCTTTTCCGCCGCCCGTTTGGCAATTTCTCGCCTTTCCTCATCAGTCAATACACTCGCTCGGGCCCGACCACCTTTGGCCGCCCCAAGGGCCGACAATTTCTTGGCTAGTTCTCTTGTCTCACTCTTCTTCATGATTGATTCCCTTTTTCTCACACCAGACCAAGCTAGTATACATGCTCCGGGCAAGCATCGTCAATGCTTTGCCCGAGCAAGCATATGAAAACTTCAGATTTATCTTGACTGCTTTCCCGAGCAAGCATAAGATCTGCTCAAGCGACTTGGCAGTACAGTCAAACCGCCTGAAACGAAATAAGGTAGCCTGATACGGAAATCGGTCTGAATGTCGATTTCCGTATCAAAGCCGGGTCACGCCGCTGGTTGGATCGCCATTAGAATATTGAGCCCCGGAGAGGCGGCAGTACTGTCGCCCCTTCTGGGCTCGTTTCGTTTCGGGATCATCGTTTCCAGGGGCTCACGCCCCTGGCTATTGACTGTCGCCCCTTCGGGGCTATCGCGGATCATGCTGCATAAAGGAGAGTCTGCAATTCATTCACCGCATCGCGCAGCTTGTCCGGCCCGCCAAACAACGTGACGATCTCCCCGACATTTCCGCGCTCGGAAATCGGCGGCACTTCGAGCACTTCCGGCAGCACGAATTGCGCTGCCCCGTGCTCGGCGTATTTTTCGAGCAAGTCGTTCAAGATCGCGCGGGCCTCGGGGCCGTATTGGTCGAAGAAATCTTTCTTCTCCCGGCGTAGGCGGTCGGCGCGTTCGCGGCGAGTTCGCAGGGGTGCATTGTACGCCAGGTGGCAGAGCAGGTCGAACGGGTCGGCGTCGGGTTGGTTCGCGGCCTGGGCCAGTTCGTCGAAGGCGATACCGCGTTCCTCCAGGCTCTCGATGATTCCTTGCGGCCGTCCGGCAGTCGACCACTTGGCGCGAAGCTCGGCGGCGGTGGGGAAGAGCGTCCGCACTTTTTCCGCCGTGAAATCGGTGGATTGCACGACGCGAAGCTGCTTGCCGTCGGCGTCGAGTTCATGCACGATGTGGGCGATGATCTCAATCTGCCCGCCATCGACGTAGTATTTTCGCGGCCCGGAATCCGATTCCTCTTCGACTTCGCCGGCCTGCTCCAATTCAGCTTCCGCCGGCTCGGGCGGTTCTTCCTCGGCCTTTTCGACAACCTCGGAATCGGGAACGATCTCGCCCTCGGGGTCAATGGTTTCCTGAATGGCGCGGCTCGGGTCGCCATCGAACGCCGGGTCAGCGAACATGCGCGGTGGCGCTGCCGGTGTAATCGACGATGTTGAAATAGAGCTTGCCGTATTCGTCCTTGACGCGGGTGCCGCGGCCGATGATCTGCTTGAACTCGGTCATGGAGCCGATCACGCGGGCGAGAACGACGTTTTTCACAGTCGGCGCGTCCACGCCGGTGGTCAGCAGTTGCGAGGTCGTCAGAAAAACCGGGCTGATTTTTTCCAGATCCTGAAACCGGCTCAGATGGCCGGTGCCGACCTTCCCTTCGTCGGCGGTGACGCGGCAAACATAATCGGGGTATTGCTGAACCAGGTCGGCGTGCGAATCGTTCTGCGTGTCCGTTCGCGGATGGAATGATCAAACGATGATTATAGACGTGCATTCGCCGCGACACAATCCGCGCCGCTCACCCATTTTCCATTGCATCTCGCCTGTCATTTGTTACAACCGAGTGCATCGCAACCTCTCACCTTCGGAGTCCCCAGCCATGGCGCGAGCATTTCCGCACTTCTGTTGTTGCTGTTTCCCGTTTTTTCATTCGCCGACAATCTGGAAGTCGTTCGCGGGGTCGAGGGGCAGCCGTTGGCGGAGAATGCCCGGCGGTTGGGGCAGGCTTTGGAATTTCTCGGCACGCCTTTGCCGAAGGAGACCAGCGACGCGCTCGCCGAGGCGATCACGGCCCGCGACGCGGTCAAGATTCAGAAACTGCTCGATCCTCATGTGCTCGTGGCGGTGAACATCAATCCGGAATCGCGGGTGAAGGTGGCACGCGGGCCGGCCGAGGCGAACCTGCAACAGCATGGCTTTACGCCGGCGCTGATCAAGGTTTTCAACGAGAGCACGGTGAAAAAGCCGCTGCATATCAGCAGCCCGCAATCGGGGCCGCGTTACGGGCAGAATTACAACAAACGCACCACGCTGAAAGACACCGAGGTGAAGGATCGATTTCTGCAAGTGGAAATGTACACGTCGCGGCCGATGACTGGTTCTCTCAGCGGGCTGAATGTCGAATATGCGTTGGCATTGATCTATAGCAGCGATTCGGGGAAGCGCGAGGCGACGATTTCCTTTGATGTCGGCCAGGGGACGCAGGATCTCGGCTTCCGCGCCGATCTGCCGGTGCTGTTCGACATCAAGCACGCCGTCGCGGTGAAACTGTCGATCGAGGATTTCGACGGCAAGCCGACGGTGGGGCGATTCACGTTCCGGGACAAGATGGGCCGCGTCTACCCGGCGAAGGCAAAGCGACTGGCGCCGGACTTTTTCTTTCAGGACCAGGTCTATCGGCCCGATGGCGGAACGGTGCTGTTGCCGCCGGGCGAGTTCGTGATGTACTACGGCCGCGGTCCCGAATACAAGCTGCTGGAAAAGAAGATCACCGTCGCGGGGACCGGCAAGGACGGCAAGGGGCCGATGAATTTGGCGGTGAAACTCGAACGCTGGATCAACATGGCCGACTATGGCTTTTACAGCGGCGACCACCACATTCATGCCGCGGGCTGCGCCCATTACACGAACCCGACCGAGGGCGTCTTCGCCGAGGACATGTTTCTGCATGTGAAGGGCGAGGGGTTGAACGTCGGCTGCAATCTCACCTGGGGGCCGTGCTACGATTTCCAACGGCAGTTTTTCGAACCGCACGCCAACAAGATCAGCGAGCCATTTTGCGTGCTCAAGTATGATCTGGAGATTTCCGGATTCGGCTCGCAGGCGATGGGGCATGTCTGTCTGTTGAATTTGAAGGAACAAACCTATCCCGGTTCGGACGGCACGAGTGTGAAGGGCTGGCCGACCTGGACGACGCCGGTGATGCGCTGGACCAAGCAGCAGGGCGGTTTCGCGGGTTACGCTCACTCGGCGAACGGGCTGGACATCAATCCGCGAGCCGCGGCCCAGCGCAAAATGCGCGAACTTGACGCCAACAAGGATGGGATGATTTCCAAGGAAGAGGCCGAGAACGGGCTATTGCCCGATTCATTCGCGGCGATCGATCGCGATGGGGATGGCGTCATTACGCTTCAGGAACTGACGCAAATCTGTACGACGATTCACAACAAGGGCTATGTGCATCGCGAGGGCGGCCGGGGCGTCGTGCCCGATCCGGCGGTGGCGCGAAAGATGATCCCGAATTACGTCATCCCCGAGATGAACGGCATTGGGGCGCAGGAGATTTGCGTCTCCACGGCGATGGGCGTGTGCGATTTCATCAGCGCCATGGACACCGATCGCGTGCCGGAATGGAACTGCTGGTATCACATCATGAATTGTGGCTTCCCGTTGAAGGCCAGCGGCGAAACCGATTTCCCCTGCATCAGCGGCAGCCGCGTGGGCCAGGGCCGCGTCTATGTGCAGATGGGTAAGCTCACGAAGATCGAATTCGGCAAATGGTGCGAGGGGCTGGCGACGGGGCACTCGTACGTTTCCGACGGCTATGCCCATGCGATCGATTTCCGCGTCAACGACGAACCATTGGGCGGCGAGGTGAAGCTCGATCAGCCGGGCATGGTGAAGGTGAAGGCGAAGGTCGCGTTCGCGTCGGCCGTGCCGCTGGGAACCGCCACGGGCGGCCGCGTGCCGCTGGGCGACACGCGAACCGTGGAACTAATCGTGAACGGGAAGATCGTGGCGACGAAGCAGGTGCCCGCGGATGACAAGATCCACGATTTGGAATTCGATGCGAATATCGAGCGCAGCAGTTGGGTTGCGATTCGTCATTTTCCGGAGATGCACACCAACCCGGTAAACGTGATCGTCGGCGGCAAGCCGATCCGGGCGTCGAAACGCAGTGCCCAATGGTGCCTGGATGTCATGAAGCAATTGTGGAATGTCCGCGGCCCGGGCATCAAGGCCGATGAACGCGAGGAAGCACGAAAAGCCTTCGACAAGGCCGAGGCGATTTACAAGAAAATCTTGGCCGAGGCTTATGACGATACCAAGTAACGACTGACTGAATTGAACCACAGAGTCACAGAGAGCACAGAGAAGACAAGAACAAATGTACTTGTCTTCTCTGTGCTCTCTGTGACTCTGTGGTGATGATACCGGTTCACCGCCAATAATAATTCCACGTGTAGGTCAAATCGACGCTCTTGCCGGGTTCGAGTTTGATGTTCCAGACGATGCGGCCGATGCCGTTGAGATGGCTCCACCAGTAGGGCCAACTGTAGTAGCCCCACCAGTCGGGGCGCGAGCCTTGTGGCAGGTAGTCGTCGTCCTCGAGCAAATTGACCATTTCGACTTTACCGTTTTCATTGGCCTCGCCGACGTTGCCGAGCACGTAGCGGACGACTTCGATTTCGGCCGCCTCCTTGCGATAGTTGGTCAGACTGATCGAGCCGGCGACGTCGACGCGGAAAAATACCTCGTTGTTGAAGGTCGCGGCGTTGGGAGTGCGTTTGGTTTCCTTGTCGTTTTTCTTGACCTTGATGTCGATGGCGGTGGTCACGGTGAGGTCGACGGCGGCGCCGCGGGCGGTGTAGGTCATCATGCCCTGGGCCATGACCTTGCCGTTTTTCAGGATCAACGCCGGGGCGGTGGTGAGCGGTTGGTCGGAATTGTTCACAAGCCGCACGTTGTGATTCACCTTGGGGGCATGCAGCAGCTTGAGCATCTCGGCGACCCGCTGGTCGGAGGTAGTGCGGCGCAATTCCGGCGGCGGGCCATAGGGAACGTTGAGGACATAGACATCTTTGTAATTGAGCGTGAACTGCGAAACCGGCAACACCATGCGCTGGCCTTTTTTCAGTGTCACGTTTTTGACGGTGAAGACGAAGAGGTCTTCGGATTTTTCGCCGCCGCCGATATCGGGGCCGAGGTCAACGCGGGGAGCGCCGCCGGCGCGACATTGCGAAGCTCGGTCATTCGCGGTGCTTGCGTCATCATGGCGTTGCTGAAAGCATATTGCGTGGCGGGGCCGTTTTCGAAATAAGGTGAGAGTTGCGCGAGCGACTGGTTCAGCGCGATCGGGTCGGTGGTTTCCTTGAAGTAAAAGGATGGCACGCCAATGACGAGGTGAACGGTGGCGTTGTCGAGATCGGTCATTTCATTGAGCAACGTCGCCTGGAGTTTGACGAGCGCCTTGCCATTGCCGTCGATATCGATGCGGTAGTTGGGGATCCAGCGGACGCCTTTTTGGACGTAGCCCATACCGACCTCGGCGGTTTTCTCCGGTGGCTTGCCGCCCCAGTCGAGTTTCATGGTGAGCAAGTTGCGGAATTCCTCCTCCGCGACTTTGGTCTGGTATTTGCCGACGAATTTCAGATCCGTGATGCGCTCGACGGGGACGGCGCGGGTGCCGTCGGCGGCTTTGAGTAGAAGCAGGTTGCCTTTTTGCGGCAGATGTTCGCCGGCCGCGGCCGGCGCGGTGGCGTCGAGTTCCTCGGCGGAGCGCGACAGAAAGCGAACGATCGTCGCGGGATAATGGAGGTCCTTGCCTTCGGAAACGATCACCTCGGCGCCCGGGTTGGCTTCGATCAGGTCGCGCAGGCTCATGGCGGTGCGCTCGACGCGGACGCGGCGATGAGCCGCCGTCACCGAATGAAGCGTCGCCTTCTTGTCCGGGCAATAAGGCCAAAACGTGCCGAGCATGGGAGTGGGCAAGTAATCCATGACCACGTTGCCCGCGGCATCGGTGGGCATGACGCCCTGGTGGAGGACAAAGGCGTGGCCGTCCTTGAAAACAGTGATTTCCTTGATCGGCATGGCGCGAGTGCGCCCGCGGGGGCGGCGGGTTCATCGGCGGCAATCGGCAGCGCGGCCGCCAGCATAAAGAAAAGTGCCCGATTCATGATCAAACTCCAATCCGTAGCGTTAACAAAGTCGAGCCGGTGGTTTATTCCGCTTGCGCCGAATATAACACCCGCCGATCATTTATGGCGCAACATCTTGGTAACAGTTGTTCCGTTATAACCGCCTCTACCGGACGAAAAGTTTCGTGCAGTTGGTGGGCGGGGGCAGACTGGCCGAGTGAGGCGCCGCTGGAACGCCGATATACAACCTGATCCCACCTGAAGGAGTCAGCCATGAGCCGCTGGATGATTGCGGTCACCCTGTCGCTATGTCTTGTCGCCGCCGCGCTTGCGCAGAACCCCGCACCGGTGATTCCCAACTTGCTGGTGGAAGTTAGCCGCGACTTCGCCGAGGCGGCCGGTTCGCAAGTCATCGACAAGACCGCCCCCTTCCAGTCGACGAAAGACAAGATGCGGCTGACGGGAACCCAGCAGACCAACGCCCGGGTGGACATCAATTTCCTGCCGTCGTCGCACAGCGGCATGATTGAACTGGTGATGAGTGGTTCCACGATGGCGAACACCGACGCCTATCGCCGGCGGGTCCACCTCAACATGAGCACTCAGGTCTCCTATTCGGGCCGCAAGGTCTTGATTGTCGATGAGTCCGGCATTCGCGCCTGCCCGGCGGAGACGCATCCGAATTTGGACTTGAATCAGTTGAATTGTCTTTCGACGAGTTGGCGGTTTCCGGTGGACCCGCTGGTTCGACGGCTGGCGTATCGCGTTTACACCAAACAAAAGCCGAAGATCGACCGCGGCGTGCTGGAGGACGCCCAAAAGGAACTGGTGAAGCAGTTCGACGACAACGCCGCCCAGCAGTTGCAAAAGGCGAATGACAAGTATTGGAACGAGGTCCGCCGTCCCATGGAAAAGCGCGGCATGTTCCCGCAAAAGATCCGCATCCTTTCGTCCGATCGGGAACTCGGCATTCGCCTGTTGCTGAACGATCCGACCGGCAAGCCGGCGAGTTTCGCGCCGGTGCCGGAAGTGCTGGGCTGGCCGGACGTGGCGGTTCGCGTCCAGGAATCGATTCTCAACAACGCCTCGCACGCGATGTTTGCCGGTAGGAAGTTCACCGGCGAGGAACTGGATAACGAATTCAATTCGTTGATGAAGCCGATTGGCGGCGAGATCAACACCAAGGAAGAAGACACAGCCCCGTTTTCAATTACTTTCCCCAAGGAAAAACCCTGGGAATTTCACTTCGACAAACAGATGATCACCGTGACCCTGCGCGGGCAGGAATTTACCTCCGGCGACCGCGATTTCGACGGCATGGACACCACCGCGATCTACAAGCTGGTGAAGACGCCGACCGGGTTCAATCTAGTGCGACAAGGCGACCTGCGGATCTACCCATCGGGGTTCAAGCCGGGCGACCGCATCGGCGCTCGCGTGCAAACTCTGCGAAAGCTCCTGGAAAGGAAATTTGGCCGCATCTTCAAGGAAAAATTCGAGATCGACGAAATTCAGATGCCGGAAAAGATTGAAAAGGCCGGCGTGCTGGTGTCGACGCAGGTCGAATCGGACAAAGGCTGGCTGACGCTGGCCTGGCCGGCAGGCCCCGACAAAACCCCGTAGCCATAAGGCGGTACCCGCGCCCGCCCGCTGACGGCTTGTCCGCGGCCAATTCCTCTCGCCATTAGGGGGCAATTTAGTTATGGTGGGGAATTGAGGCGGACCGGGTCGCACGAGGGTACGAGGATGTCGCGGGAAAACCCAAAAGATTCACCGTCGGCGGCTGCCAAAGCTCCATTCGGCAGTCGAGGCTATGCCGTCTTCATCGTGGTGTTGCTGGCTCTGGGGGCCATGGCGACCACCGGCCTGCTAATGGCCAAGAAGCAGCCGCCGAATGACGGGCCGGTCCGGTCGAACACGAACAATGATGCCGCGGCGAGCGAAACGCCCTCGAAAGACTTGAAAGAATTCGCGGCGAAGTATTTCAAGAATTGGCCGGCGGATCAAACGCCCGAATTGGTCCTGTTCTTTTCAGGCGAACAGCACAACTATGAAGCGCCATGCGGTTGCACCCTGCCGCAATTCGGCGGCCTGGAACGGCGCTACAATTTCATCACCGAACTCCGCAAGCTCGGCCTCAAAGTTGTTGCCGCGGACCTAGGCGACATTTACACCGTGGGACGCTTCGCCGAACAGTCAAAACTGAAGTACCAGATTTCGATGAGAGCCTTGAACCTCATGGGCTACGACGCCATCGAGGTCGGGCAGGAGGAGTTTCGCATTCCGCTGCTTGATGCGCTTGCCGGCAGTGTATTGGATCACAAGAACTCCTACGTGATGCTGGGCGCGAACATCCTGCAGAAAAAGGAAATGTACCCCGGCGAAAACGGCTCGATGATCGAGGATTTTCGCGTCGTTCAGCCCAAGAACGGCAACATCAAGGTCGGCATCGTCGGCACGATCGGGCAAAGCGTGGCCGAGGAAGCGGCCAAGATCGATCGCGCGGTGAAATTTGGCGGCAACGGCGAGATTCTGCCGGCGGTCCTCAAAGCGATGAACCTCGAGAAGCCCGACGTGCGCGTGCTGCTTTACCAGGGCACCGAGGACGAGGCCAAGACTCTCGCCAATGCGATCACCGATTTTGACGTGATTCTCTGCCGCACGGCCGGATCGGAGCCGCCCGGCGTCGCCAAGGTGGTGAAGCAAACGCGAATCGTCGAGGTCGGCCACAAGGGCCGCTGGATCGGCATCATGGCGATCTTTCGCAAGCCCGATCGCAGTCTGGATTATCGCTGGAATATTGTGCCGCTGGGAATCGAGTTCAAGACGCCCAAGGAGCAGGAAAAAACCAACCCGGCGGTGAACTTGCTCGAGGAATACACGAAGAGCGTGCGGGACAAAGATTTTCAGTCGCGATTTCCGCAAGTGCTGCATCCGGTGCAGGCCCGGTTCTGGGACGCGACCGATCCGCAGAAGTTCCGCTTTCACCCGTCCTATGTCGGCTCCGACCGCTGCAAGACCTGCCACGCGAGCGAATTCGAGGTTTGGGATTCATCGAAGCACACGAAAGGCTTTGAGACGCTGATCGAGCATCCGCGCGCCAAGCCGCCGCACAATCGCCAGTTCGATCCGGAGTGCATCGTCTGCCACACGACCGGCTTCGGCTACCAGACCGGCTACGTTGACGAGAAACGCACGCCGCACTTAAAGGGCGTTGGCTGTGAAAACTGCCACGGGCCGGGCAGCCTGCACATTCAGTCTCCGAACAATAAGGAATACGCGCTGGCCATGACCCCGTGGAAAGTCGATCCTACCGATTCCCTGAAAAAGAAGGCGGTCGAAAACAAGGTCTTTCAGATGTGCTTCAAGTGCCACGACACCGATAATGACCATAATTTTGACTTTGATAAGCGGTGGACAGCGATCGCCCACGGCCCGTCGGTGAAGAAAAAGGACGACAAGAAGTCGGGGAATTAGGCCCTCGGGGCGCGAAATTCGTCGAATCGCCCGTCGTGAAGAGCCGAGGCGACCAAGGCCGCGGAGACGCCGCAGGCTTGAAGTCGCGCCAAATCGTCGGGTCCGCGGATGCCGCCGCCGGCGATGAGTTTCAAATCGGGAAATCGTCGGGCGAGTTCGATGAGCAGCGATTCGGTCCCGACGCCGCGGCCCGCGCCAACCTGGGCCAAATCGAGCACAATCAGACGCGGGATGCCGAGCGAATTCGCCATGCCCGCAATCGTGATCGGGTCGCTGCCTAATGACCCCAACGGCTGACCGTTTTTCAAATCCAGCGACAGAATAATTCGATCGGGACCTTGTTGGGCGACAATTTGCTGCAATTGCGAAAAAGTTTCGATTGTTTCCGTGCCGACGACAATGCCTGCAATCCCGGCTTGGGCCAGCTTCGTGGCATCCCCATCGGATCGGACGCCAGCGTCAATCCACAGCCGAAATCCGAGCGAATGAAGTTCGGCAAAAAGACCCCGCGCTGGCTGTTCGCCGCGAATGGCGTCCAGATCCGCGATGTAAAGGATTTCGAGCCCAAAACTGGCTTGAATCGCCTGGGCCACCGTAATCGGCTCGGAGCCGGGGCAGAGCCGGCTTTGGAGCGGGCGGTAATGGGCCCGGTCGCCCCGGATTCCCCGGACCACCAGACCGTTCATCAGATCGAGGACGGGGATGATTTGGATCGCAGGGGCTGGGGGCATATTCTGGGGTTGGACTCTTGCTGGTGATGGCTACATTGATAGAAAAGGTAGACTAGCCTTGTTGTCATTGCTACGATAAACGCTTCGCTCCGCGCATCGCGGAGGTTACCCATGCCGAGGAGGCCGGGCGATGAAGATGAAACACGGGCATTGTATCGATTGACTGGGAGGGCAATGTGTCGATTGTTCAAGTGCAGGAGTTGATCGAGGCCGGCGTCCATTTCGGGCACCGCGCCAGCCGCTGGAACCCCAAGATGCGGCCGTACATCTACGGCAAGCGAAATCTCATCCACATCATTGACCTGCGCGAAACCGTCCGCGGCCTGCTTCGCGGCAGCCGCTTCCTGGCCCAAGGTCGCCAGCGCGGCAGTCTGGTCGCTCTTCGTCGGCACCAAGCGCCAGGCCAAGGAAGCCATCGAGCGCGAGGCCGCCCGCTGCGGCATGCCCTACGTCAGCGAACGCTGGCTGGGCGGCACCCTCACCAACTATCGCACCATCCGCGACCGGCTCAAACGCCTCCAGGAACTCGAAGTCGCTGTGGCTGCCCGCGCGGCGAAAACCCGGCCAAGCGTCGACATGCCGTCGTACATGAAGACGATGCTGAACGAGGCCGGCAAGCTCGACTTCACCAAGGCCCCCGAGACGCGCCGAATCCGCGGCTACAGCAAGAAGATGGTCGCGCAGCTCAACCGCGAACTGACCAAGATCCAGCGCAACCTGCTGGGCATCCGCGACATGAACCGCCTGCCCGACGCCATGGTCGTCGTCGATCCGAAGCGCGAGCACATCGCCGTCAAGGAAGCCCAGCGCATGGGCGTTGCCGACCGTCGCGCTGATCGATACCGACAGCGACCCGGACGTGGTCGATCTGCCGATTCCGGGCAACGACGACAGCATCCGCTCGATCGAGTTGATCCTCGGGAAGCTGGCCGACGCCGTCATCGAAGGCAAGAAATCCCAATCGCGCGACGATGGCAATGCACCGAGGCCGCGCGGGCCGTCGGCGGGACCATCGGCCGGGCCCAACGGTCCACCGACCGCTCCGAACCCCAAGACACCGGCCGGGGTCGTTGAATAAGGACAATTCCAGCTTTCCCATGAAGCCCAGCCGAGTTCATTCCTCGGCTGGGCTTGGATATTTGGAGGCGAACCGATGAGCGCGATTACCGCCGAATCCGTCAAGAAACTTCGCGACATGACCAATCTGCCGATGATGGAATGCAAGTCGGCGCTCGGCGAAGCTGTGGCCTGCGTGGAATCGGGAATGCGGGTGTATATCCACCCCGGCTGTGCGGAACCGGAGGCGCTGGTGGAAGCGCTGATGGTCGCGCGCGCCCTTACGTCAACGATCGTCGAAATGATTCATCTGCTGACGCTACGGCACCTCGCCCTATTGCGCGCCGGAGATGGCGGAGCATTTCCGCCACAACGCACTGTTCGTCGGCGGCAACGTGCGCGAGGCCGTGAATGACGGCCGCGCCGACTACACTCCGATCTTCCTGAGCGAAGTCGAAGCGCTGTTCGAAAGCGGCGAGATGCCGATCGATGTGGCCCTCATCCAGGTATCGCCGCCCGACCCGCATGGCTACTGCAGCTTCGGCGTCGGAGTGGATATCACGCTTGACCGCCGCCAAGCACGCCCATCGCGTGGTCGCGCAGGTGAATGCGCAGATGCCACGCACCTATGGCGACAGCTTCATCCACGTCAGCCAGATCGACACCATCGTCGAGCTCTCGCGGCCGCTGTGCGAAATGCAAGAAACAGCGCGAGCAACGAGATCTTCCGCCAGATCGGTGCGCACGTCGCATCGCTGATCGAAGACGGCGCGGTCCTGCAGTGTGGGATCGGCGCGATTCCCGACGCCATCCTGCCCAACCTGATGGACCGCAAGGATCTGGGCGTCCACACCGAGCTGATCTCCGACAGCGTGATCCCGCTGATCGAATCGGGCGTCATCAACGGACGAGCGCAAGAACTTCAAGCCGCGCAAGATCATTCTCGGCTTCGTGCTCGGCACCCGGACAGCTGTTCGACTTCATCGACGACAACCCGATCTTCGAGTTTCATCCCTCCGCCTACACCAACGACCCGTTCCGCATCTGCGCTGAACGACCGCATGGTGGCCATCAACTCGGCCATCGAAGTTGATCTGACCGGCCAGGTCTGTGCCGAGTCGATCGGGCCGCAGTTCTACAGCGGCTTCGGCGGGCAGCTCGACTTCATCCGCGGCGCAGCGCGCTCCAAGGACGGCAAGCCGATCATTGCGCTGCCCTCGACGGCCAAGGACGGCACGGTGTCGCGCATCGTGCCACGGCTGGCGCACGGGGCCGGCGTGCTGACCGCACGCGCCGACGTGCACTACGTCGTCACCGAGTACGGCATCGCCTATCTGCACGGGCGCAACGTGCGGCAACGCGCCGAGGCGCTCATCCAGATTGCCCATCCCAAGTTCCGCGACGAGCTGTACGAGTACTGCGAACAGCAACGCTGGTTTCAACGCAACGCTTACGAACGTGGAAGTGCGAGGGTAACAATGGCATCGCAACCGCGCGGTAACGTAATCATCGATCACGAAGAATGCAAGGGATGCGGCTTGTGCGTGGAGTCGTGTCCTCCGGAGTGCCTTGAACTGGCGCCCGAGCTGAGCCACTACGGCGTGCATCCGGCGCAATACACCGGCGAAGGCTGCACCGGCTGCGGCGCTTGCTTCTACTGCTGTCCGGAACCCGGAGCGATCATCGTCGAGCGGCTCGACGCCTCCGCCGAAGGCCGCTAAACCGTTCCGCCGAAGCAGGAGGTGACCAATGCGGCAGCTGTGTAAAGGCAACGTCGCAATCGTCAAAGGCGCAGTGCTGGCCGGATGCCGCGCTTATTACGGATACCCCATCACCCCGGCCAGCGAAATCGCCGAATACGCCGCGCTCCTGATACCTGAAGTCGGCGGCACGTTTCTGCAGGCGGAGAGCGAAGTGTCGGCGATCAACATGGTGTATGGCGCGGCGTCCGCGGGCCAGCGCGTGATGACCGCGTCGTCCGGCCCGGGCCTGAGCCTGATGCAGGAAGGCATGTCGTACATGGCCGGCGCCGAACTGCCGGGCGTCATCGTTGACGTGGTGCGCGGCGGGCCGGGACTGGGCAACATCGCTCCCGAGCAGAGCGACTACTTCGGCATCGTAAAGGGCGGCGGCCACGGCTGCTATCGCAACATCGTGCTGGCGCCGGCTTCGGTGCAGGAGATGTTCGACCTCACCGTGCTGGCCTTCGAGCTTGCCGACCGCTATCGCAATCCGGTGGTCATCATGACCGACGGCTATGTCGGCCAGATGATGGAGCCGCTCGACATCGAGATGCGCGACATCGTGCCGCCGGAAAAAGACTGGGCGGTGAAGGGCACGGCGGAAACGCAGGAAGAACCTGATCAGTTCCATCGTCCTGGAACCCGATGCTCTGGAAGCAGCACGTTCGCAAGCTGGAAGCGAAGTACATGCTGGCGCAGGAGCTGGAGAGCCGTCACGAAAACTACCTGACCGAAGACGCCGAGATCCTGCTGGTTGGTTTCGGCATCGTCTCGCGCGTGCTGCGTACGGCTGTCGACCAGTTGCGCGCGCAAGGCATGAAGGCCGGGCTGTTCCGTCCGATCACGCTGTGGCCGTTCCCGTCGCGCGAGTTGTGCGAGACGGCGCAGCACGTGAAGCAGGTGCTGGTGGTGGAGTTGAGCACCGGAATGATGGTGGAAGACGTGAAGCTGGCGCTCAACGGCAGCGTGCCGGTGGAGTACTACGGCCGGGTCGGCGGCAATGTGCCCATGGCCGGAAGAAATCACCGCGCAGGTGTTCGCGCGCATGGCGGCCCATGTCTAGCGTTCAGGCTGGACGTTCAAGATGACACAGGAGCATATTGTGGAAACGGCTACGAGGTAATTCACGAAAAATCGCCGGCCTTCTACGACCGATACGAACGCAAAGGCGAATTGCAGCAGCAGACGCACTACTGTCCCGGGCTGCGGACACGGCATCGTCGCACAAGCTGATTGCCGAAGCGCTGACCGAACTTGGGCGTGCAGGACCGCACCGTCCTCGTCAGCCCGGTCGGCTGCTCGGTCTTTGCGTACTACTACTTCGACGTCGGCAATGTGCAGGTGGCGCATGGACGCGCTCCGGCGGCGGCGACGGCGCTCAAGCGCGCCAATCCCGAGTCCATCGTCATGTCCTATCAGGGCGACGGCGACCTGGCGGCCATCGGCACGGCGGAGATCATTCACGCCGCCAATCGCGGCGAGAACATCTGCGTCTTCTTCGTCAACAACTCCATCTACGGCATGACCGGCGGCCAGATGGCGCCCACCACGCTGGTCGGCCAGAAGAGCACCACGTCGCCCTGGGGACGCCGCTCCCACAACGAAGGCCTGCCGCTCCATGTATGCGAGCTGCTCGCCGGGCTGGAGACCCCGACCTACCTCGAGCGCGTCGCGCTCAGCGACATGAAGAACATCATGAAGGCCAAGAAAGCCGTCAAGAAGGCGCTGCAGATCCAGAAGAGACGGCGACGGCTTCTCGCTGGTCGAGTTCCTCTCGCCCTGCCCGACGATCCTGAAGATGGATCCCGTGGTCGCGCGCAAGTGGGTGGGCGAGACGCTGATGAAGACTTTCCCGCTGGGCGTCTTCCGCGATCGCAAGCCAGAGCTGCCGGTCGACGCGCAGGTCCCGCATCAAGACAGTCGCCGACGCGCTGGGCGTAAGATCGCGAGTCCGACGATTATCCCCGCCCCAGCCGCCATCACCGCACTCGCGACATTACCGTGAAGCTGGCGGGCTTCGGCGGACAAGGCATTCTGCTGATGGGACAACTGCTCGCCGAGATGGGCCTGCGCGAGCACATGGAAGTGAGTTGGCTGCCCTCCTACGGGCCGGAGATGCGCAGCGGCAGCGCGCACTGCCACGTTATGCTCTCGCACGACCGCATCGGCTCGCCCCTGATTTCGCAGCCCGAAGTGCTGGTCGCCATGAACGAACTGTCGCTGCGCAAGTTCGCGTCCGACCGTCGCCTCCGGTGGATTGATCCTCTACAACAGCACCAAGCTGCCCGAGGACTTCAGCGCGCTCGCAGGCGCGGGTAATCTGCGTGCCGGCATCGGAGATTGCTGACGAGCATGGGTTCGGCCAAGGTGGCCAACGTAGTCATGCTGGGCGCGCTGCTGGAAGAGACCGAGTGCCTGCCGGCAGAATCGGCGATTCGCGTGCTGGAAGAGACGGTGAAAAATCCCAAGCTGCTGGAACTCGATCGCAAGGCCATCGCCGCCGGACGCGACTACGTCGACACCAAGATCGAAGTTGGCGCCGTTGCGCAGCCCGACGGGTATTCGTACTGAAGCAGGTAACCTCAGCCCGTCTAGCGGCGGGCTGAGCACCGCTTACGGCGTGACCCAGTTTCGCCGATCAACAAATGTCGGCGGCTCATAAGTCTTGCCGCGCGCCAGCCGGCGATCTTCCCGCCTCGAAGTCCACCACAGTAACGGACCCGCCACTCTGCGCATAAGGCGAGTGGTCGCGCCGAACTCGTGTTCAATCTCGCGCCGCAGCTCGCCAATCCGCTTGGCGATTCTACTGTTGCTTGGTCTTCAGCCGCTTCTCCATCGCCCAGAGCGCGGCGTCGTAGGTGGTGCGCAGCTTGGCGGTTTCGTTGGCGATGCGCTGGCGCACGCGCAGGTCGGGATGGTCGTGGTAGCGCTTCCAACCCTGAAAGATGGTGTCGCAAATGCGAAAGAGGCTGGGCCCGTTGCGCTCGAAGTCGAAGCGGAACGCCCAGTCGAGCAAGCGCTTGGAATCGTCGCGCGAGATGGCCGCGTGCTGGAAGTTGAACTTGAACTGCCCGTGAATGTCGGCGAGATCAACGCCGTCGAGCATGCGGCCTTCCTCCTGCATCTGCTCAAACAGCGGCGTGCCCGGCACCGGCGTGTACAGCATGAACTGGTGGAAGTCGGTGCCGTGCGCGACGGCGTACTCGATCTCCTGCTCGATGTTCTCCGGCGTGTGGTGTTCCAGGCCGACGATGGTGGAGCCCAGCAGCTTGATGCCGTGCTGCCGCAGCTCGCGACGCCAGCGCCTGGGTGTCGGTGTTGCGCAGCTTTGCGTAGCGTCGAGTTCGGCGACTCCAAGGCCCAGCCAGATCCAGGAGATGCCGAGCTGCACCAGTTCTTCCATGGTGTACTTGCGGATGGCGTTCACCGACGAGAAGACGTACAGCGACCAGCTCTTGCCGGCCTGCTTCATGCGGTCCAGCAGTTGCATGGCGCGCGGACGATTGAGCAGGAAGTTTTCGTCCATGATGAAGAACGAGCGCACGCTCATGGAGCGCTCCATGTGCTCCATGACCTCGAAGAGCTCGTCGCCGGATTCGTAGAAGTGGACGCTCTTGCCCTTGCCGCCGAAGAACGCCGAGGTGGTGCAGAAGTTGCATCCCATCGGGCATCCGACGGAAGGAATGATGGTGGCGGCGGTGTCGCGCGTGTTGTCGGGAACGCGCATTCCCAGCACCCGCATGCCGAAGCCGGAGAGAATCTCCGGATGCTCGATGGGCGCGCCGGGATCTTCGCCAAGATAGCGGCGCATCCATGCGATGCCTTCGCCGCGCACGATGTAATCGGCATCAATCAGCTTGTCGATGCCGGGAATGGCAGCGACGTGTCCGCCGACGATGATGGTCGATTGGGCGACAGGCTGGCGCACGCGGCGGCACATCTCGCGCACTTTGCCGAAGTTGGGAATGATGCCGGAGATGCCGACGATGTCGTACTGCGGTCGAAGTCAGCTCGTGCTCGAAGCGCTCCAGGGTAGGGAAGTCGAGCAGCGTGCTGGGCGCGGAGATGTTGCGCTGGATCATCATCAGGCCCCAGGAGCGATGGAACATGCGCAGCGAGAAGCTGCCTTGCGCGCGCGTGACCTGGTTGTGATACAGCTCCATGGGATTGATGGCGCGGCTGCCGAATTCGTCGTCGCGCGCATAGGGACCGAAGACCGAGCTCAACAGCACGCGCGCTTGAGTCGCCTTTGGGATGAGGAGTGAATGCAGATCAGAAGTTCGCTGTGCAACCATGATTCCATGGTAGGTAGAACTGCCGGCAGTTTCCGTGATGTGCGACGCATTTGGGGTCGAAATGACAGAACTATTACATTCCTGCCGAATCTGGGAAACGACGGTAGCCTGACACTAGCGAATGCCATTCAGCGGGAACAACGAACACCGCGAAATTAATCCCTGGCTGATCGCGATCGCGGTCATGTCCAGCACCTTCATGGAAGTGCTGGACACGACGGTGGTCAACGTTTCGTTGCCGCACATCGCCGGCAGTCTGTCGGCCAGCAACGACGAAGCGACCTGGACGCTGACCTCGTACCTGGTGGCCAACGCCATCATTCTTCCGATGACGGGCTGGCTGGCGGGCCGCTTCGGACGCAAGCGCCTGCTGATGCTTTCGGTCACCGGATTCACCGTTGCGTCGTTCCTGTGCGGACTGGCGCCCACGCCTGCCGTTCCTGATTTTCTGCCGCATCATTCAGGGCGCGTGCGGCGGCGGCCTGCAGCCGCTTTCGCAGGCCATCCTGCTGGAATCGTTCCCGCCGGAGAAGCGCGGGCAGGCGATGGCCTTCTGGGCGCTGGGCATCGTGGTGGCGCCGATGCTCGGCCCGGTTGCCGGAGGCTGGCTCACCGACAATTACAGTTGGCGCTGGGTCTTCTACATCAACGTGCCCATCGGCGTCGTCGCGCTCATCCTGACCCAGATCTTCATCTTCGATCCGCCCTACCTGCGGCGTCCGAAGACCGGCATCGACTACTGGGGCATCGGCCTGCTGGCCGTCGGCATCGGCAGCCTGCAGATCATGCTCGACAAGGGCCAGGAGGACGACTGGTTCGGCTCGCACTTCATCGTCACTCTGGCCGTGCTGGCGGTGGTTGGCCTGACCGGGCTTGATCATCCGCGAACTGACCGCCGAGCATCCGATCCTCGACCTCACCGTTTTCAAGTACCGCTCGTATGCCATCGGCACGTTCCTGATGACGCTGATCGGCTTCGTGCTCTACGGCAGCACCGTGCTTGCTGCCGCTGCTGATGCAGGTGCTGCTGGGCTACACCGCAACCCATGCGGGCGTCACCAACTTGCCGCGCGGCCTGGCGTCGTTTCTTATCATGCCCATTGTCGGCCGCCTGACCGGCAAGGTGGATCAAGCGCAAGCTGCTGGGCATCGGCTTGGTCGCCTCGGCGTATGCCATGTGGGAGCTGTCGCGCTTCAGCCTGAACGTGGCATCGTGGAATTTCTGGTGGCCGCTGATGATACAGGGAGCGGCACTGGGTTTCGTCTTTGTGCCGCTCACGACGATCACCAACGGCCCCATTCCCAATGAGCGCATGGGCAATGCCACCAGCTTGTTCAACCTGATGCGCAACATCGGCGCCAGCATTGGCATTGCCATGGTCGAAACGGTGCAATTCCGCAAGCAGCAGACGCACATCAACATCCTGGGCGCGCATGTCTATCCGCGAGAGCGGCGCCGCGCAGCAAATGTTCGAAGGCATGAAGGCACACTTCATGAGCCAGGGATCGAGCGCCGCGTTGGCCACCCAGCAGGCGTACTGGAGCGATGTGGGGAATGGTGCAACGGCAGGCCGCCATGCTTTCCTACAACGATACGTTTCTGTTTCTCGCGGTCATGTTCGTGGCGCATGATTCCGTTCCTGTTCCTGCTGCGCAAACCCAAGCGGCAAGGCCGGCGCGATGATGCATTAAGCGTGGGTCGTGACGGCCCCGACTTCATTCGCCTTCATCAAGCGAATTTTGGCGGTGTCGCTTCGTGTCGCCGCACGACCTGAGTCGTGCCGTAACACGCCGTGGATTAGCTTTGTGTCAGGGCACGACTTGAGTCGTGCCGTAACGCGCCTCAGGTCTCCCGGCTTTAGCCGGTGCGGTGGAAGCGCCGGGCTTTAGGCTCTGCGCCCCCTACAGCTTCACCTTCCGCAGCCGCAGCGCATTGCTGATCACCGACACCGAGCTGAAGCTCATGGCGGCGGCGGCGATGATCGGGCTCAGCAGAATGCCGAACTTGGGATAGAGAATGCCCGCGGCGATGGGCACGCCCATCGAGTTGTAGACAAAAGCGAAGAACAGGTTCTGCGGATGTTGCGCATGACCGCGCGGCTCAGGCGGCGGGCGCGCACCAGCGCGCGCAGATCGCCCTTCAGCAGCGTGATGCCGGCGCTCTCCATGGCGACGTCGGTGCCGGTGCCCATCGCGATGCCGACCTGCGGCCTGCGCCAGCGCGGGCGCGTCGTTGATGCCGTCGCCGGCCATGGCGACCACGCGCCCCTGCTGCTGAAGCTTCTTGATGGCGTCGGCCTTGCGTTCGGGCAGCACTCCGGCTTCGAAGTCGCTGATGCCGAGCTGGCGCGCCACGGCCGCGCCGTGGTCTCGCTGTCGCCGGTGAGCATGACCACGCGCAGGCCTTCGCGCGCGCAGATCGCGAATCGCCTGCGCCGCCTCGGGCTTGACCGGATCGGCGATGCCGAGCAGCCCGGCGGCGCGGCCATCGACGGCGACGAAACCACGGTCTGGCCTTCGCTGCGCATCTCTTCGGCCTTTGGCTTCAACTCGCCGGCATCGATGCCCAGTTCTTCCAGCAGCGTCATCGTTGCCGACGGCGACCTCGTGCCCCCGACTCGTGCCCACCACGCCGCGTCCGGTGAGCGAGCGGAACGCTTCCGGCGGGAATCAGCGAATGCCGTTCGCCTCGCGCCGCCTCCACCACCGCCGCCGCCAGCGGATGCTCGCTTCCCGCTCCAGGCTGGCGACCAGGCGCACGACGCGCTCTTCCGTCTCGCCACCAACGGCAGCGACCGACATCAGCTCCGGCTTGCCTTGGGTCAGCGTGCCGGTCTTGTCGAGCGCGAGCGTGTCGACCTTCTGCAGCGTCTCCAGCGCCTCGGCATTCTTGATGAGGACGCCGGCGCGCGCGCCGCGTCCAGTGCCGACCATGATCGCCATCGGCGTCGCCAGTCCCAGCGCGCAGGGACACGCGATGATCAGCACCGCGACGGCGTTGACGATGGCGTGCGCCAGCCGCGGCTCCGGGCCGACGACGAACCACGCGATGAACGTGATGACCGCGACCGCCAGCACCGCGGGCACGAACCACGCGGCGACCTTGTCGGCCAGCCGCTGGATCGGCGCGCGGCTGCGTTGCGCCTCGCTCACCATCTTGCACGATCTGCGCCAGCATGGTCTCGCTGCCCACGCGCTCGGCGCGCATCAGCAGCCATCCGGTGCCGTTCACGGTCGCGCCGATCACCTTGTCGCCGGCGCGCTTCTCGACCGGAATCGACTCGCCGGTCACCATCGACTCGTCCACCGAGCTCAGTCCGTCGAGCACGACGCCGTCGACCGGGATCTTCTCGCCGGGACGCACGCGCAGCTTGTCGCCGACCTTCACCTGATCGAGCGGCACGTCGTACTCGCTGCCGTCGTCGCGCATGATGCGCGCCATCTTCGGCGAGAGGTCGAGCAGCGCGCGAATGGCGCTGCTAGGTGCGGCTGCGCGCGCGCAGCTCCAGCACTTGACCCAGCAGCACCAGCGCGATGATCGCCGCCGCGGCCTCGAAATAGACCTCAGGCTGGCCGCCTGCATGCCGCGCATGCGACGGCGGAAAAATTGCCGGCGCGACGGTCGCGACGGCGCTGTAGACGTAGGCGACGCCGACGCCCATCGCGATCAGCGTGAACATGTTGGGGCTGCGGAACTTCACCGACGCCCAGCCGCGCTGGAAGAATGGCCAGCCGCACCACAGCACGACCGGCGTCGCCAGCGCGAACTCGATCCAGTTGCCCAGCCGCGGCGTGAACGACATGCAGCCACGACCCATGCGCAACATGGCGAACGCCACCAGCGGAACGCCCAGCACCACGCTGGTCCAGAAGCGGCGGGTCATGTCGCGCAGTTCGGGATTTTCTTCCTCGCGGCGCGTCGACCGTCATCGGCTCCAGCGCCATGCCGCAGATCGGACACGCCCCCGGCCCGTCGCGCACGATCTCGGGATGCATTGGGCAGGTCCACTGCGTCTTGGTCGGCGGCGACGGGAAGCTCCGGCTCCAGCGCCATGCCGCACTTGGGACAAGCGCCCGGCCGGTCCTGACGGACCTCGGGATCCATGGGGCAGACATAGGCCGGCACTTGCTGGGCGGGCTCTGCTGGTGCGTCGGTAGCTGCTGGCGACAAGATACTTCTGCGGATCGGCTTGAACTTCTCAGCGCAGCCTGTGCAGCAGAAGTAGTAGGTCTTGCTCGATGTGCGACGGTGGCAGTGGCCTTGGCCGATCCACGTTCATGCCGCAGCCGGATCCTTCGCAGCTTGCGAGGCGCGATTTGCACGGGCGCTGCGCGCCGCCAATCTGCACCATGCCGCGCATGCCGCCGGGCTTGTAGGCAGGCGAAAGATACTTCTCCGGATCGTGCTTGAACTTCTCCGCGCAACCGCGCGAGCAGAAGTGATAGAGCTTGCGCTCATACTCCGCGATGGCAGCGGCTTTGGCAGGATCGACGTTCATTCCGCATACCGGATCGCGGCCCAGCTTCTGGCGCTCGGCAGCGGCCGAACCGGCGGCCTGCGGTCCAGCTTTGCCCCGGCTGCCAGGTATTTCGCGGGCGACGACATGAACTTGTGCATGCATCCGGGCGAGCAGAAGTAGTAGGTCTGACCCTCGTGCTGCGCCTTGCCGCGGGCCTGCCGGGTCTACCGCCATGCCGCACACGGGATCTTTCGCCGAAATCCATGACGCCAGGTTCTGCGGAGTCTCCTCGGACTCACTCATTTCCTGCACTCTCGTCAGGCTTCTCCGTGCTGTTCAGCAGCGCGGATGCTCTATAGTGAAGGCGGAATGTTCCGCGAACGCACCTAGCGTCACGCTGCTTACGATGCAGATGAGGCGACGCAGTTTCTGCACGTGCTTATCATTGCACGTTTGGGCTGAGGTGATGCGATGACCGCTGTGGAAGTCATGTTTCGCTATGGAATGCCGCCGGGCGAGAAGGAGATGAGCGCCCTCGGGCAGCTGAACGATGTCTATGGAATCCGCCGGGTGCGGTTCAACGAAGCCGAGCGGACCATTCGCGTGGAATACGACGCCACCCGTCTGAACGAATCCACGGTGGAGAACCTGCTGCGCGACAGCCGGCTTCGACATCCGCGAGAGGCTGGCGCTGGTCTGAGGCCCAGAAATACGAAAGGCGAAGCGCTGCTGCGGAGCGTTTCGCCTTTTGCCCTAACATGCGTCGCTGGTAGTTTGCGAACAGACCCATGACGCCGGGGGAGACCGCGAAAATGATGACCGGTGAGCGCCAAATTAGTAGGGCCACCCGCATAGGAACTCTGGCCGAAATTCCTGCATCCGAGTGACCCCTATTGCGCCACTTCGTCTGCGTTTCAGATAGAGCATCCCGGGTGCCAAAGATTCGGACGGCAAACAAAGAACTTAATCACGTATCTCTTATCCGACACTGTAGAACTTTCCTGCTATTAGTAAAGTTTTCTTATGGCACGTAGGTGGTAGTCGTCTCCGGCTGCCATGCTCCCGGTTCAGAGCGCGTATTCGCTGCAGTTTTCCACATCGAAATCGAAACATCGAAACAAGAACAAGCGAAGACGGTTTGTGGATCTCAGAGCGGTTGCCCCGTTCTAGCCATCTCTCGGCTGGGGCGGGACAGTGGCGCATGGGTAGGAAGCGCCACTGGCGAATTTTCCTCGACTGCTTCGCGCTGGTCCGACGAAGAATAGGCGCCCGAATCATTGTCTCGCGCCCTCGTCTTCCGCCTTCGACGCCGCAATGTCGCCGAGCTGAACTTTGCTATAATGCGAATGCTGTTCCGCTATCGTGTTGTTCCTCACGAGCGCCCTTAGCTCAGCTGGATAGAGCGTCTGGCTACGAACCAGAAGGTCGGGAGTTCGAATCTCTCAGGGCGCGCCATCTAATTCAGTCAATTCTCACAAGTTAAGCAGCAGCAGAATTGTGTGTTGCAACAATTTCGGTAGCCCACGGTAGCCCAACTTCGGGCTTACCCATTGAAAATCCGAGCCCTACACGCTGCGCCCATTCCTGGCGAAACGGCACGTCTTCCCGCAGTTGCCGCGCGTAGTCGTCCGCTACGGACTTCGACGCATGGCCGAGCCAGAGCTTGACGAGGTCTTCCGGAACCCGCGCTTTCCGCAGAACCGAAGTACGGAACCGGCGGAAGGCATGGAATCCGACCTTGTGGCGCGAGTGCAGGCTCCTGACGGCTTCTTGGCTGATCTCCACGTCAATCTCCTCAGCCCATCTCAACACCTCGCTGAACCGAAACCTCCAGCACGTCTGTCCTTTGTGTCTCAGAGCGTGGACGGGAATAATGCCAGCTTCCGTCAGCCAGCGGATCTCATACGGCGGACGACGAAGAAGTGATCTGACATCGAGGATGTCGAGATAAGGTTCGCCATGATTCTGAGCTCCAGACAGATATTTGTGATTCAGAACTTTTGTGCGTCTGCTGGAGCACCACTTGCCGCGCCCTAATCGTCGGTGAAGTCCCGCAACTTGCCGCCGAGAAGTTTCTTGACTTGCGCCGCATTTGCGAGACAATGCAGCATCATCCGAAGAAAACTACGTCCGCCGGGAGAGCACATGCTTCGAGCGCCGCTTGCTGCAATGCTTTGCCTGCTGCTTACCGCCAGCCCTATTTGGGCCGAACCCGCGGGCGAGCAAACAGCCGGTTCTGTGAAAGCGATGATTCCGGATGCCTCGCGAAACGCGCAGGCGCTGGCCATCAACGACACACTCCAGTGGAACGATCTGCTGCAAACCAACGCCAAGGGCAGGGTGCGCGCCGGGCTAACGGATGGCTCCCTCCTGAGCCTGGGCTCGAATAGCCAGTTGAGGGTGGTCCAGCATGATGCGGCCACGCAACAGACTGCCATCGATCTGAACTACGGCAAGCTGCGCAACCAGGTGGTTAAGATTACCAAGCCGGGCGGCAAATATGAGGTGCGGACGCCCAACGCGGTCATCGGCGTCATCGGGACCTACTTCTATGTTGCCTACGATAATGGCCGCACCATCGTGATCTGTTATGACGGCACGCTCACTGTGACCCCGCTGGCAGGCGCGAAAATCGTTAACAGCAACAACTCAAGCACCGGGTCGGAGATTGCCGTGACCGTGGTTGCCGGGCAGGTGGTCGTCATCGGCTCCAAGATTGAACAGAGTCGGCATGCCGCCCTATCCCGCGTTGATGAAGACGAGCATCGCCGAAACCAACGTCCCCGAAGCAAAAACGTCTCACCACGCACGCACCTGGACGCTGGTAGCGATAGGCGCCGTCGCCGGTTTGACCTTTGGCCTCACGCAGACCAATTCCAGCAACAAGCCCTGCGGCTGCAAGTAGTCCGACTTGAGCTATGCGATTGTGGAAAAAGCTGTCCGCATGGTTCGCGCAGCACGCACATGGGAGATCGCAGCAGCTACCACTGCCATCGGCCTTGTCGCTCTTCGCTATTCCGGCATTGGTGAAAACCGCAAAGCCGCATTTCTTTTCGTTCGCGACATCGAGCAGCGCTCCCTGGATTTGCGCTTCGCCCTCCGCGGAACCCGGCAACCCGACCCGCGAATCGTGATTGTCGGCATCGACGAAAAGACGCTGGAGCAGGTCGGGGCATTCCCCTTGCCACGCAGTACGTTACGCCCGACTCGTTCGCAACCTGAAGCAGGATGGCGCGCGGGTGATTGCTTTCGACATGACATTTACGTTGCCGGAGAGCAGCGAGGCGCTCCAGATGTTGTCGAAGCTGAAGTCGGAACATGTTAGTCCAGGACAGAGGCAGACAATTGAAGCGCTTTGGAAGCAGGCGGATGTAGATGCCCAGTTCAGCGACTCACTGAAGCAGGCCGGCAACGTTGTGCTCGGCCACGTGTTTCTGGACGCTGAGCGCGCGCAGTACGCCGATCCCAAGAAGGCTGAGGACTACTTCAACATTATTTGGGCCAAGGCGTTCCCGCAGGTGTTGAAGGCGGGGCCGGGGAAGTTCGACTTGAACAGGCCTGGGCACAAGCAGGAGGCATGGTGGCGCAAGGCGTGGAGGCCAACCTGCCGCAGTATGCCGAAGCCGCCGCTTCGTTCGGATTCTTCAATGTAATTCCTGACCAGGACGGCACGCTGCGCCGCGCGCTGTTAATGGGCCGCTATCGTGACCAGGATTATTTTCCCTCCCTGGATCTCATGGTCTTGCAGCAATACGAAGCCATACCCGACCAGCAGATTGCAGCCTACATTTCGCCGGATGGGCTGGAGCGAATCCAGTTCGGAGCTCACGAGTTGCACCCGCGCACGGACGGCACGGCGCTGATCAATTACGTCGGCCCCTATCATTCGTACCCGCAGTATTCGATGACCGATGTGCTCAATGGCAAGTTGCCGGCCGGCACTTTTCGCGACAAGATCGTCTTCGTCGGAGCCACCGCCTTGGCCATTGCCGACATTCGCAATACACCGTTTCACAGCATCAATCGGATTACATGGGAGTGGAGGCACACGCCAACATTCTGGACAACCTGCTGCACAGCAGCGAGCCGCATCGTACATTCCTGGTTCGAGGTTTCCGCGAGGAGCTTGTGGATATCGGCTTCATCGTCCTGTTCGGGGCGGGCCTGGGGGTTTGGCTGGGGCGCTGCCGTCCGCTGGCCGCGACGGCCACAACCGTCCTCGTGCTGGGTCTGTTTGCCTGGTTTACCTACTTCAGCTTCGTGCACTGGGGCCGATGGTTCAGCCTGGTGGTTCCATCAACCACGCTGGTCATCGCCTATTTCGGCTCGATCAGTTACCGCGTTTTCTTTGAAGAACGGGAGAAGCGCAAGATCCGCGAGGCAATTTGGTATGTTCCTTTCCCCGGAAGTGATCTCGCTGATCGAAAAAGATCCGGAAAAGTATTTCCGGCCGGGAGGCGAGACCAGGACATTATCGATCCTCTTCAGCGATATTCGCGATTTCACAACTATGTCGGAGGGCATGAGCCCGGATGAACTGGTGCGGCTGCTGAACGAATACTTCAATGCCATGACCGAGGTGCTGTACAAACATTCCGGCACACTGGACAAGTTCATCGGCGACGCCATCATGGCCTTCTGGGGATCGCCGTATCCGCAAGAGGACCATGCCTATCGCGCCTGCTGCTGTGCGCTGGAGATGAGGTCAAGGCTGACTGAGCTGAACCGTGCGTGGGCCGCGCGCGGCATGCGGGAGATCGCGGTCGGAGTGGGCGTGAATAGCGGAGAGGTCAACGTCGGCAGTATCGGCTCGGAAAAAAGGCTGTCGTGGACGGTGATGGGCGACAACGTTAATCTGGCTTCGCGGCTTGAGGGCATGAATAAGCAGTACCGCACGACAATTCTTATTGCGGAAGGGACCTATGGCGAAGTGAAAGGACAATTTGTGGCGCGGGAAGTAGACAAGATACGAGTGAAGGGAAAGACTAAACCGGTCACGATTTACGAGCTGCTGGCGCCGATCACGGAAACGGCCAGCTACGAACCATTGCTGCACGCATATAACAGCGCGCTGGAGAGCTACCGCGCGGCGGACTGGAACGTGGCCGCAAGAAAGCTGGGTGAGATCATGGCGAGCCATCCCCTGGATGGCCCGAGTCAGGTGCTATTGCAGCGCTGCCTGGAATTTATGGACGATCCTCCGCCAACGGGCTGGGATGGAGTGTATGTGGCGCACACCAAGTAACCAGAGATTCTGATTGACTCCGCCAATTTGCGATGCTAGCTTGGCTCACCCGTAAAACATCCTTCAGGACGGCGACCGCGCTCCCGGTCTTCTTGCCGCCCCGGTGCGGGAGGTTGCATGTCGCGTCCCTGCGGTCTCCGATTGGTATGCGCCGTGTTTTTGGCGCTGACTGCCGCCATCTTCACCCGCGCCGGCTTTGCGCAAACTGAAGTCTCGTCCGCCACAGCCGCAAGCGTTTCGTCGCGCCTTAAGCCAACCGTAGAACATCCTGTGCGCTTTGCCACTTCACCGCCCCTGGGAGAAGCGGCTGGGCTTGCTCCCCTCGCTGCCCCGTCCTACGCTCGGCCTGAGCAAGATGGAGTCGAGCCGTCAAGCTACAACTTGGACTTGAGTTTCCTCGGAATAGGTAACGGCTTTCCTGGCTACTTGGTCGCGGCGCCTGCCCCCGACGCAAACATCGCCGTAGGAGATTCCCAAATCGTACAGGTGGTGGATCAAACCTACGCTGTTTTTCGAAGACGAATGGCGGGCTTTTGGCAACGGGCAGCATTTCGCAACTGTTCAATGCTCTGGGCGGAAATTGCGCACACCTGCAGACCGGCCAGCCGATAGTGCAATTTGACGCTCATGCGCACCGTTGGGTCGTGGCGCAGAACTTCTTGATCTCGCCGTATGACGTGTGTATTGCGGTTTCAACCAGTAACGACGCGACGGGCACATACTTTCTATATCAGTTCCCTGTACCTGGAAACGGTTTTCCTGATTATCAGAAGTTTGCCGTCTGGTCCACGGGATGGTTCCAGACCATGAACAATTGCGGCCCAAGCGGCATGAGCAATTGCGTCCCAAACGACGGCATGTTTCTGGGGGCCGTGGCGTGCGCCTATAACAATGTAAAAATGCTGGCTGGGGATCCCAGCGCCGAACAAATCTGTTTCCAGTTGACGGCCCAGGACTTCAGCCTGCTGCCGGCCGACATCGATTCCCAAGCCCTTCCCCGTCCGGCCAGGACGAATTTCTGATTGGTGGAGTCGGCGCCGTGGACAACTCGCATCTCTCGCTCTATTCGTTTCACGCGGATTTTGCCAATCCCGCAAACTCCACGATCACGGGGAACGGCAACTCGCAACTCCTCTCGATTGCCGCCTTCACACCGGCGTGCAACGGAAGCTATATGGGCAACTGTGTTCCGCAGCCTGGAGGCGCCAATCAACTTGAGTCGCTCGGCGACCGGCTGATGTATCGTTTCGCCTACTTCAGCGACCCTGGAGGCCTCAGTGCGATCCCTGTCACCAAGCTGACCGTTTTCCAGCAAGGAACGCTTGCTCTACCCGACGGGAACTCGCGTTGGATGGGATCGATAGCCGGCAATGCCACCGGCGATATTCTTCTCGGCTACAGCCTCTCCAGTCCGAGCCTATTCCCATCCATAGCAGTCTCCGGACGCACTCCGAGCGATCCGCTGGGAACTCTGCAACCTGAACTGAGCGTCGTCTCCGGAACAGGGTCTCAGCAGAGTAGTCCCTGGGGCAGTTACAGCGCCATGCGAGTCGATCCGGTCGACAATTGCACGTTCTGGTACACCGGCGAGTACTACCAGGTCACTGCTCCTATGAACTGGAGCACCCAGATTGCTTCGGTAGCGTTCCCTCCGGATTGTCATGCGCCGCCAATACCGAGGCAGCACTGGTACGTGAACTTCGACGTAGGTGTCCCGGGCGGACCAGACGGTATCCGCTGGATGGAACTGGCACCACAGTTAGTACCGACCCAGACGACGGTGACTTCTGGACCACCCAATCCATCCACCTACTTCCAGCCGGTCCCGATCACCGCTACTGTGTCCGGAAACGGAGCCACCGGCACGGTGGATTTCACTGACAATGAGCCACCTACCGTGCTGTGCGCCGGTGTACCGCTTGCGAATGGGACCGCGACCTGCACGACGCAGATGCTAGGCGCAGGCACACACAACCAGCTTGTTGCCCGTTACAGCGGTGACAACCAGTTTGACGGCAGCCAGGGTACGGACACGCCGCCACAAGTGGTAAATGTAGCCGCTAGCAGTACATCGTTGGACGCGCAACCTCCCAGCCCTTCCCCGCTTGGTCAGCTCGTTACCTTTACGGCCACCGTGATGGGCATGAACGGCGGCGGGCCCGACCGGATCGGTCACATTCTTCGACGGCCAGACGACCATTTGTTCCGCGGTGCCGCTCGCACCAACGAACAACGGCAGTATGGCGACTTGCCAGACGACGACACTTGCTGTCGGCCATCACAGCATTGTGTCGGGGTACAGCGGAGACAACAATTTCGGGCCGAGCGAGTCGGGGCCCTTGGATTATCAAGTTCTCGAGTCCATCGGTGACTTTACAATTGCGCCGATCATGCCGGGCATCGTTACTGTCAGCCAGGGGTTCAACAACTCCAACGAGCCATTTCTTGCGCAGGCGATCAATCTCGTCGTGCAGCCGATCAATGGGTACAGCAACACCGTTACCCTGTCATGCAGCGTCAGCCCTCCGCTGAACGGGGGCGGCTGCACATTGAACCCGCTCAGCTCCGGGCCCGGTGGGTCCGGGTGAGCTCAGGACGATGCTGACAATCAGTGCGGGGAGCGAGACGCCCATTGGCGCCTATCTGGTGACGGTTACCGGACGAGATGCGCAGGGACGCCAGCACACCGCCACACTGAACCTCATGGTGATCTACACCAATACCCGGTGACGATGTGTCCTGGATGCGGCGTTACGACAATGCTGTCGTTGACCGGCCCTCCGGGAACCGTTACCCCTTCGTGCCCGCAGGTCACTGGCACCGGACTTGAGGGCAGTCAGCCACTCGGAGTCATCGGTGGCGTCTGCGTCTTTACTCCTCCCAGCGGGACGGTTCCCGGACAATTCACGGTGACCCTCTCCGGATGCACGGTCGCGGCGCTGCGAAGGCATGCGCCGATCTATGCGTCATTGTTCTTCGGCCTGCCAGGGCTGGTGTTGCTAGGATCGTTCCGTTTGCGCAGAAAGCTCACACGAATCGCAATTACCCTGCTGCTCATTGGCGCCGTGGCAATGGCGATTGCCTGCGGGGCCAGTGGCGGACGGCTGACGCCCACCGGTCACTACTACGTTCTGGTGCAGGGCACGGCTGCCGATGGAACGGTGCACTCGGCGGTACTGCCCGTCACTGTTCAACCGCTACAACACTAACTGTGCAACCGCCAGCGAGTAAACATAACGTTTCAGGAGCTCTGAATGACAATGCATCGTGGACTGCTGGCCCTCTGCTTTGTGCTGGCGACCGGCGTGGCCGTGGCGGCGCAATCGTTTCCGCAATTTGAAGCCGCGGTCGGATATTCGTTTACCCATTTCCATCCGGAGGTGCCGCAGCTGGACACGGTCAACTTGAATGGCGGCGGCGGCGCGGTTGTCTACAACCCGGTACGTTGGTTGGGATTCAAGGCCGAGTTCACTGGCTCTTCCTTCGGGTCGGACTGGTCACACCGATTGCGCGAATTGGGGTAACCGGCCCCATTCACAGCAGCATGTTCATCTACCAGTTCGGGCCGCAGATCAAGAAGCATTCGGGAACATGGCAGCCGTATGGACATACGCTCTACGGTGTAGCGCATTCGGCGGGATACTCGGCGGTGCTGCGCGCCAAGGGCGGCGGCACTTATGTACTAACGAATAGCGGCGGAAATGAGAACGCATTCGCTATGGAAGTTGGGGGCGGCCTCGATATCCGACTCTCGCCACATGTGCAACTTCGCCCGGTTGAGTTGGACTTTCAGCTTACACGCTTCGGCTTTCAGACCTTCAGCGCTAATCAGAATAACTTCAAATATTTCGGTGGGGTGAACTTCACCTTTGGCGAGAAAGAAGCCGAGCATACGGATTAGCTTCGGCGCGAGCGCGCTTCACATTTTCTGCGTCTCCCAAAACAATCAGCACGGATCCCGCCGCTAGCTTGGTTGCAGGCGAGGGATTGAAGTTCAGGTCGGGACCCGCAGCGCCTGTAGTCTTAATGGCGAGCGGCAGAAGATTATAGCGGTCCGCAAGGCTGAGCTCCGAGATCATCCGTCCCGCCCAAACTCATTGTCCTTCCAGTGGGATCTCCTCAATACGAAGTGTGCGCGATTTTTCCTGCAGCATCAGATCGAGGAAACCGACGACACTTGGCCGCAAAACTTCGCTTGCCATGCGCAGGCCGCCGATGTGATTGGGAGAAACTGTCGAGTTCCGCGCCGGCCTTCAACAGCGCGACTTTTTCCGCGCGTAGGCGAGATGCGTGCAACGGCTGACAATGCGGATATTCGGGTTTTTCTGCCGAACAACTACGCGGTGATAACCAGATTGTCCTTGTCGCTAGGCAGCACCGAAATGATCCCCTTTGCCTGGTCCGAGCCGGCCTGGGCGAGGACCTTCTCGTCAGTGGCATCGCCAACCACATATAGCATGTCCTTGTAGCTCGCTCATGGTGGGCCTCCTGCGCGCGCGTGATCGCCTCGTCGGAGATCTCCACCACCACGTGCGGGGCGCGCGTCTTCTGCAACTCGTCAACTACGTGACGACCGGTTTCGCCCAAACCACATACTATGAAGTGGCCTTTCAATTCCGAAATGTGCTTTTTCATCCTGCTCCTCCGGAACAGTTGACGCAGCTCGCCTTCGACCAGAAAAGCGGTCAGGACAGAAAAGACGTACACTGCTACGCCTGCACCTGTCAGTACGACAAAAATATTAAATATGCGAAGCGCGGGACTCCTCGCGGTGTCGACGACTTCTCCATAACCTGACCGGCCCCTACAGTAAGTAATGACAACCATGTAGATGGCGTCCAGAAGACTTACCGACGGACCACCAATGACCTTGTAGCCGATAACAGCGACGGTAGCTACAGTAAGCAGCAGGCCGCAGGCGAGAATGAGGCGTTTGCGAGGGGTCACAGGCGGATCTTAGCGCAGTACGCTCGATGGTAGATGTTGAAACTTGTCAGGCCATTCATAGAAGTTGCGCCCCTCTACAAAATTATCTCTACGCCTTCCTGTGCAGCATTTGTATCTCGAAATATTTTCGCGCCTGGGTGACAATATTGGTCATGGTTGTGTCATCGTGGCTGGGATCGTGATGGAACAGAATGAATTGGCCTACTTTGCACTCCTGCGCCACGCGGGTAGCTTCCAACCAGGTACTGTGTCCCCATCCTTTTCGCGCCGGGTACTCCTCCGGCGTGAACTGTGCATCATAGATCAGTATATCGCTGCCCTCAACATATTCGCGTAGCGTCCGGTCAAAAACCGGGTTTCCGTGCTCGAAATCGCTGGCGTGGGTTATTACCCTTCCGCCTGCCTCAATGCGAAATCCGGTCGCTCCCTGCGGATGATTCATGCGGAAGGGATGCACAGATGCATTGGGGAACTCGAACGGGTTGCCGGTCAACTCGTGATAGGTACGAAGGGCGGGCAGGAGCTCGAAGCTCACTGGAAAATATGGATGGGCCATCTCGCCTTCCAGCAACTCGCGGATCTTATCTTCGCGATGCGCAGCATGAAACCTGATTTCAGCGTCGGCTGAATAGATGGGCTCGAAAAACGGCAGCCCCTGAATGTGGTCCCAGTGGAAGTGCGTCAGCAGGAGATCCAGGGTTAGCTTCGATCCCGCAAACTCTTCCTGAAGTGACAGCCCCAAGTTGCGGATGCCGGTCCCAGCATCGATGACGACGATCGCGTCTCCAATCCGGAGCTCAACGCAGGCTGTATTGCCGCCGCATCCCAGAAATCTACTGTGCTGGAACCGGAATGAGATCCGCGGACCCCCCAAAACTTCAGCCGAATTTGTGGTCCGCTGGTCATGCTCTGGTCGTCAGCCGCACGAACTCGTAGGGTGGCGCAACCGGCACGCATATGATTTCAACTATCTTCTCCACTCGTCGATCAAATTTGCGACCAGGCCTGTCCATCCCGTTTGATGGCTAGCGCCCAGGCCCTGGCCAGTCTCCCCATGGTAGTACTCGTTGAACAAAAGGTAGTCTCGCCAATGCGGATCATTCTGGAACTTCTCATAGGTGCCGAAGCAAGGGCGTCTTCCGTCCGGCGTCCGTTTGAAGATGGAGATCATGCGGTCTGCCACCTTTGACGCGAGATCTCGGGGGACAATCGCGTCGCCGTCGCCTTTTGCAATCGAAGGCAAAGAGGCCAGCGAGCGATCAAACTTCATCAGCGAACGTATGAGCAAATAGGACGTGGGAAACCAAATCGGGCCTCGCCAATTCGAGTTGCCGCCCTTGATCTTTTCGTCTGACTCTCCCGGCTCATAGCCGACACACCGGCCGCCATAGCAGAAAGGGTGTTCCTGGTGATACTTCGACAGGCTGCGTATACCGTAAGGTGAGAGGAACTCTTGCGCGTCAGCCAATAGCCGCAGCATGCGATTGAGCTGGTGAGAATCGGCGATGGCAAGCACCCATCGCGAACCGTCAAGCGAATAGCAGGCATGTCCCACAAGCTCAGGGCGGTTCTTAATGAACCACTCGACATTTGCTAAGAACTCGGGGTGCGGTTCCAGGTCCACGAGCCGTAAGACCTCCACTGCAAACAGCGGAATAAGGCCGACCAACGAGCGCAGGCGGAACTTCTTAAAGGTGCCGTCGGGGAGCCGTAGCACGTCGTAGAAGAAGCCGTCTTCCTCGTCCCACAACTCGTAGTCACGCCCACCCATTTTTTTCATGGCCGCGCCGATATAAATAAAATGTTCAAAGAACTTGGTCGCCAGGACCTCATACACCGGGTTGGTGTTGGCCAACTCCAGCGCTGCGCGCATCAGGTAAAGACAGAAGAAGCCCATCCAGCCCGTGGCGTCGGACTGTTCCAGGGCGGCGCCGCCGGGTAGCTTCTCGCTGCGGTCTATGACGGTAATATTATCCAGACCGAGAAAGCCCCCTTCGAAGACATTGTTGCCCTCGCGGTCGACTTGATTGACCCACCACGCAAAGTTCATCAGCAGCTTGTGAATGCATTTCTCAAGGAATGCGGTGTCCCCCTTTCCCGTGCGCAACTTCTCGTTCAGAGTACACGCGCCATACCGCCCAGGCATGCACGGGTGGATTGAGGTCGGAGAATTCCCATTCATAGGCTGGTATCTGGCCGTTGGGATGCTGGAACTGTTCAAACAGCAGTAACCATAAATTCTCTTTTGCAAACTCGGGATCAACCAGCGATAAGGTTGTGCACTGAAATGCCAGGTCCCACGCCGCGAACCATGGAAACTCCCACTTATCAGGGACCGCCAGGATGCGCATCGAGTTTAAGTGCCGCCAGTGCACATTGCGTATCTTCTTATGCGATTCAGGAGGCGGAATACCGTCGCCATCCAGCCACCTACTAACATCGAACAAATAGACTTGCTTGTTCCACAGCATGCCGGCGAAAGCCTGCCGCTGGATCATTCTTTCTTCCGCATTCGCCTTTGGCGGATGAACCGAATCATAAAACTCGTCCGCTTCTTGTCTTCGTCGCTCTATTACAGAATTGACAGTAGCCAACGGTTTTGGCATCTCAGCGTCGACCAGACGCAGGTTAAGCACCACCGAGCCCGACGCCGGCACGCGATTAAAATACTCCAAGCAGGCCTTGGTGCCTATTTGTTCCGGATTAACGCACTCTTCGCCATGGATGATATGTCGGTGGAAAGCATCCTTAACGTAGGGGGTAGGGCTCGCAGCGCCAAGACGGGATCCATTGGTGTCGTTGTTGGTGAAAAGTAGCCGGCCGCCTTCAGGACCGTAGAGATATCGCCGTCCAAGGCTGTAGCGGAACTGCAAGTTCTCCAGGCGCGGACCTTCTTATCGTCAGCTAGAAGAGAAAGATAGTCGTTGCCGGAGGGACCGGGCTGAATCTCCGGCTCATCTTTTCGAGGGTTACTCCATGCCCAGGTGTTGCGAAACCACAGATGCGGCAGGATGTGCAGGTCGGCAGCTTCCGGCCCCCGATTGAAAGCTTCCAGCCTGATGCAGATATCCTCCGGCGAATTCTTCGCGTATTCAATGAAAATGTCGAAATAGCGATCTTCATCAAACACGCCAGTGTCGAGCAGCTTGTACTCCCTCTGTCCTTGCCTCTTCCGGTTTTCTTCTACCAACTGCCGGTAAGGATACTCAGCTTGTGGGATACTTATAGAGCATGCCGCATATAGCTATGTGTAGGCAGATTGTCGAGGTAAAAATAGTATTCCTTTACGTCCTCTCCCCGATTTCCTTCGTTGGAAGTCAGACCGAACATGCGCTCTTTCAGGATAGGATCGCGGCCATTCCAGAAGGCAAAGGCGAAGCACCAGCAACTGGTAGCGGTCACAGATACCACCTATGCCATCCTCACCCCAGCGATAGGTCCGGCTGCGCGCCATGTCATGGCGGAAATAATCCCAAGCATTGCCGTCGGCGCTGTAGTCTTCGCGAACCGAACCCCAGGAGCGCTCGCAACGTAAGGCCCCCACTTGCGCCAGGGAGCGACGCCCCCGGTGTGGCGCTGGGCGAGACGGAGATGTTCGGCGGTCTGCGGCACAACTGGCGCAGCTTCCGCGACATTCACGGTCAGGCTTATCCGCTCTGATAGGCTGGTCTTTCATGTTGCCGCCAACGCCTGCGACTGCAACTTCTCGGAGCGATGCTCAGCCAGGAAGCCTCAGTTTTGCCCCAGCGCTTCGCTTACTTTCTGCATCTGAGCCATGAAGCGCGGGGCTGAATAGGACGAGGGATTCTGCAGCACCATCTGGATCATACCATCCAACGGAGCGCGCACTCCCGGCATGCCCTGATTACTGTTTTGCTGATAAGCCCGGTAGAGAACGTCTAGCGCCATGGTGGCCTGTTCCGGCCGGCCGCTCACCATGGGCAGCGATGTCCTTGAGTCGGCCACAATGCGCCGCATCACCCGCAATGTGAGTGCTGGATCGTAGGCCTAGTTATTGATTTGCGTGGCCAAGTTGCCGGCCAGCGACCGCGGCGTGCTTGGCGGTATCCGCGATCTGTTTCCGGCTGCCATTCAGATCGTTCATCATGCCCGCCAACTTCACACATCTTGATTCAACTGTCCCGCTGCTTGCAGGATGAAGCTCTTCGACCAAATCCGGAACACGACGAAGCGCGCCTGATTCCAGGGCGGGTTGCCGGGCGCCGTCCGCTCGTAGCCCCGCTCCTGCCGCCAACTGTCTGTCGGCCGCGGTCAGGCTGTGATGACAAGCGAAGCAATCGAGCTCCGCGTATTCCGGCCAGTTTGGCTCTGCGGCGCGACGCGCCAGGCGATACAGTGATTCGCGCAGCTGCACCGCCTGCCCTACTCCCCAGGCCTGCACGTTGCGCCATGCGTTGTCTTGCTCGGGCGTCTTCCAGTGCTGCGGCATGTAGAAGCTGAAATAGCTGAGCTCAAAGGTAAGGTCGGGATGGCCGGCGGCAATCATTTCGTGGTCTACGAACTTTTCTGGTTCCCGACGTGGCATCTCATACATCTTATCGCTGCGCTTGATCAGGTTGCGGTTGTCATACATTCCTATCTGCTCGACCGAATTCTCGTGCGTGCCAGTCCTTTTCGTATGCGGCCCCAGCCAGCCTGACGCCGGACCGTGACAGGATTCGCAGCTCACGCCGTCATCCAGTTGGAAGGTCTGGGCGCGCTGCTCGGGGGGCGGCAGGCGTGACAAGCAGCATGGCTGACGGGCCAGGACAGGCTTCGAGACGGCCTGGACTTTGGTTCGGTCCGATCCGTCGAGGATCTTTCCCATCCGCATCGAGACAGGATTGGAGAGCACGTGAAGGCTCGCGCATGTTTGTCTTGCGCGATCCAGATGCTGTACTCGTTCTGGGATCCGGGTCAACTGCTTCGGCTGAACACTGCCGTGACAAGCTGCTGGCAGCACAGCCGCCGGGGCCGATATATTTCCCCGGCTCCCGGACGTGAGGTGGGGCATATCGGATGCCCGCTGTCGACACCCCCGGTATCGTGAAGAACATCACAAGTACCAGCAATCCTAACCAGCACATGTTTCAGCCGCATCGTCTTTATCAGCTTCCACTCACCGCCGCTGAAGGGCATTGCTCCAGAATTTCGGGGTGCACGGGTTATACGACGAAACGTGAAGAAATCAATGGCAAGTGCACCGCCAATTCAGCGCTTGGGCGCGGCCGCGGGTTATCCGCGATAATTTGTAGCTAGACTCTACTGCGATTTTGCTATAGCATTTGCCCTCTATTTTCCCGAAACCGCTCACCTAAGCTGATCGCGCTCGCCAGGGAGCTCTGCGGTGTTCGAAGAGCTAAGAGCCATACAACGTGAATTCGGTATCTCCCACCTGACGAGCTTAAAGCTTTGTCGAGCAGGACCAACACGCCCCTAAGCCAGATTCACGCGGTCGCCAGCTTCTATCCGCATTTTCATCTCGTTCCTCCGCCCAAGGTGGACATGCGAGTGTGCATGACATGAGTTGTCACTCTGCGCGGAGCGGACCAGCTGAAAGTGGCGCTCGAAGACCAGTTCCGTGGCGCCAATCCGCAGGACATCACTATTCGCGAGGTATCGTGCCTGGGGCGCTGCGACCAAGCGCCGGCCGTGACGGTGAACGACAACATCTATCGCGACCTCGACGTGCGGAGCGCCATTGCCATTGCGCGCAATGCGTTCGCGGGAAACCTATTTCCCCACAAGACGACAAGCACAAACGCGCAACCGCAGCCTGTGACCCCTACCACGGCAGCGGCCGGTATGCGGTTGTTCAACGCTTCGTCGAGAAGCGCGACTGGCAGGAGGTTATCGCAACTCTCAAGCAGGCGAAGCTACGTGGCATGGGCGGCGCGGGATTTCCCACCGGCCTCAAGTGGGAGATCGTGCGCAACGCCGCCAGCGCTACCAAAAGTACATCGTGTGCAACGCCGATGAGAGCGAGCCGGGCACCATCAAGGACCGCCACATCATGGAGAACCTGCCATACCTGGTGCTCGGAGGGCATGATTGTTGCCGGACTGGTCACCGGAGCGCGCAAGGGAATCCTTTATATTCGCCACGAGTACGAGACGCGCGAAGCACATCCTGCAGGAAGAGACTCGATCGGGTGTTATCGCGAATGGTGTGCTCGGCCCGCGGGTGATGGGCAGCGACCTGTCGTTCGATCTGGAGATTTTCGTCAGCCCCGGCGGATACATTTGCGGCGAAGAAAGCGCGTTGCTGGAAGCCATCGAGGGCAAGCGTGCGGAGCCGCGCAACAAGCCGCCGTTTCCCGGAACGACGGCCTGTGGGACAGCCCACCGTCATCAACAATGTTGAGACATTCTCGCTGGCCACAGTGATTCTGGCGCGAGGGGTGGACTGGTACAAGGCACAAGGCAAGAATGGTGCGTCGGGCTGAAGTTCGTCGGCATCAGTGGCGACGTGGTGCGCCCGGGGGTCTTCGAGGTGCCGATGGGCACGCCTACTCGGAGACTGATCTACGATACGCCGGCGGCATTCCCGATGGCAAAAATTGCTGGGCGTTCGCGCCATCCGGACCATCGTCGGGATACTTGCCCGCATCGATGGCTGGACCTGCCGCTGGACTTCGAACGCGGTGGCCGCGGCCGGCTCGATGGTGGGCTCAGGAGCGATCGTCGTCTGCGCCGAGGGCCGCTGCATGCTGGACATGGCATTGAACGCGACGCGCTTCTATCGCAACGAGTCCTGCGGCAAGTGCGTGCCTTGTCGTATGGGCTCGCAAAAGATGGTCGAGATGCTGAAGGGCTGGACCGAAGGGCGCAGCTCGAAGGACGACGTGCAGACTCTCGACGAACTTTCGAGGCCATGCGCCTGGCATCGATCTGCGGACTGGGCCAGGTCGTGCCCGTGCCGATCGCGTCAGTCCTGAAGCACTTTCCCGGAGGTCATCGAGGACCATCTGGTTCGGCATCGCTGCCCGGGCGACGTTTGCTTCACGCATCGGGAGGTGCAATGAGTCCCGACGGAACGGCTCGACCAGACCGCTCCAGTCGCAGATCGACGCTGACGATCGACGGCAGGCCCGTCGCCGTTCCCGCAGGGCACGACGATTTTCGATGCCGCGCGCATGAACGGCATCCCGATCCCCACGCTGTGCCATCAGCAAAACGAAAATCCGGTGGGCGTCTGCCGCGTTTGCGTGGTGGATGTGGGCGCACGCGTGTGTACGCCGCCTCGTGCATCCGCGCAGGCGGAAGCCGGCATGGCGGTGAAGACCAACACCGAGCCGGTGCTGGACGGCGTCAGGCGGACTCTGCTGGAACTGCTGATGGCCGACCATCCCTGCCCTGCGCCCGCCAGCAGCACTCGCGGCGATTGCGAACTGGAAACGCTGGCGCGCAGCGGCGGACATCGAGCATCCGCGTTTCCCCAAGCGCAGCACGCCCCGCGGACACGACGACTCTTCTCTGGCCATCGCGGTCGATCACGAGGCCTGCATTCTCTGCGACCGCTGCATTCGCGGCTGCGACGAGATTCGCGCACAATTTGGTGCTGGCGCGGCGCGGCAAGGGCTATCAGGCCGGCATCGCCTTCGATCACAATTGCCCATGGGGAATTCCACGTGCGTCTCCTGCGGGGAGTGCATGGTGTCCTGCCCCACCGGCGCGCTGACCAACCGAGCGTGGTCAGACAGATGCTGGCCGGCGAGCCCGTCGATGCCGGAAGAGCTGCTAGCATCTTCCCGTCTTCAGGAACGTTTCCGGAACGTTCCTGGAACTGAACCAGCAACGCGATGGTGAAGCGCCAGTTCAAGGCCGGGCGAAATCATCTGCCGCGAAGGCGACTTCGGATCCACCGCGTTCTACATTCTGGAAGGCAAAGGTCGAGGTCTATCTCTCCACGCCCGATGGCGCACGTCAGGACCGAGGGCGGCGGCGAAGGCTTCTTCGAGCAAGCTGCGAAGCCTGCTGCCGGGCGCAAGCAGGATCCGCCGCAGAGAGGAGAGAGCTACGCGCGCTTCCATTCCCATCGATGCCCCGGTGGACCTGCCGTACGACAATCCGGTAGCCGAACTCGGCGCCGGGCGAACTGTTTGGCGAGATGACGTGCATGAATCTTCTACCCGCGCTCGGCCACTGTGCGGGCGGCGACCGACTGCGTCATGCTCGAGATGCTGCGCAACGTGCTCGACATCATGCAGCGCAACAAGACCTTCCGCGCGCAGCTGGACCAGAACTACAAGCAGCGCGCGCTGGAGTCCCACCTGCGGAGCGTGCCGGTGTTCGCATCGCTCACGCCGGAGTTCATCGAGTCACCTGCGGGATCGCGTGGAACTGGTGCGCTATCTGCCGGGACAGGTGATCTGCCGCCAGGGCGAGGCGGCCGACAGCTTCTATCTGGTCCGGCTCGGCTTTGTGAAGGTTTCGCGAGGACCATCCCGGGGCGAGTCTGGTGCTGGCCTATCTGGCGCGCGGCGGGTACTTCGGCGAAATGGCGTTTCTGCTCGGCGGCGGCAGCGCGCACCGCGACCTGCACCGCGCTGGATCACGTGGAAGTGGTGCGCATTCCGGGCGACGACTTCCGCGCGATGCTGGAGCAGTTCCCCGAGGTCCGCCGCGAGCTGGAGGAAGTCGCGCAGCCGACACACGGCAGAGAACCAATCGGCAAAGCGCTGAGCAGATCGAAAGCGTTCCCGTCGACCAGTTCCTGACCAGGGACTGATGGAAGCGCAAAGCCTGCTGGTTCTGGATCTGGAAAGTTGCACGCGCTGCGACCAGTGCGTGCGGGCCTGCGCCGACGCGCACGACGGCGTCAGCCGGCTGATCCGCGAAGGCCTGCGTTTCGACAAGTATCTGGTCGCGACCTCCTGCCGCCAGTGCCGCGACCCCCTGTGCATGGTGGGCTGCCCGGTGGGCTCCATCCGCCGCCGCAATTCGCTGGAAGTCATCATCGAGGACTGGTGCATCGGCTGCGGGCTGTGCGCCAACAACTGCCCGTACGGCAACATCAACATGCATCCGTTCGCCGGTGGAGATCGCACGATCCCGGATCATCCGGGACGAATGATCGCGAGTACCAGAATAAGGCCACCGGTCTGCGACCTCTGCACGGACCACGCAGAGCCGAGCTGCGTGTACGCCTGCCCGCACGATGCCGCGCATCGCGTGAATCCGCCAGATTTCTTTGCGGAATGCTGAAGCAAGCGACGCCGGTGAAAAGGGGAGCAGTGAGCCTTGCGCATCGATCGCACTCATCGCAGGTGGTTCATCGCCAGCCTGGCAGTGCTGTTCTGGCTGCGGTGGTCTACATGCCGTACCGGCATAGCTCGCCACAGGGCGCCCAGCGGCGGAAGCGTCATCGGGCCGATCTACGGCAGCATCGGCTCGGCATTCATGCTGTTCGCGGGACTGCTGGGCGCGCGCAAGAAATTTCCCATCTGGCGACTGGGACGCGCGCAGACCTGGATGCGCGGCCATCTCTGGCTCGGCGACGATCAGCTTTCCCTTGATTCTGTTTCACGCGGGTTTTCGCTTCGGATTCGGACTGACCAGCGTGCTGATGTGGATCTTCCTCGTTGTCTTTCTCAGCGGAATCTTCGGCGCGGTTGCTGCAGCATTTCATGCCGAAGTTGACTACCGAACGAATTCCCATGGAGACCATCTACGAGCAGATCGGGCGGGTCCGTTCGCAGTTGGTGGATGAGGCCAACCACCTGGTGGAGGAGGCCTGCGCAACCCTGACCGGCAACCTTCTGGAGCCAGCATGGAGCAGCGCGCGGCCGCCGCCGCCGCGGGAACAATGGGCGGAGTCACCGTAGCCACCGGGCTGCAGATCGACGAAGACGCTAGCTCACACCTACGAGAGTTCTTTCGCGGCAAGATGCGGCCCTTTCTCAACCAGTTTGGTTCGCGCAAACTGGAGATTGCTGATCGCGCGGCTTCGCGCGGGATGTTTCAGCACTTACGGCTTCTCATTCCCGCCAGCCTGCACCCCACGGTCGATGACCTGGAAAGTATCTGTGAGGAGAAACGTGAACTGGACCAGCAGACGCGTTTACCACCGCATCCTGCACGGCTGGCTGCTGGTGCACATACCGCTTTCCTATGCGCTGTTGCTGCTGGGAGCCGTTCACGCCGTGATTGCGCTGCGGTATTGAGACAAGACAATGACGCAACGCGTACGCACAACCAAATCGCTGGCCAGGCGGATGAACTTGCAGTACTTCAAGGAACTGCATCCGCTGCGGCGATGGCGCTTATACCTTTCAGTGCTTGCGCCGTTGATTGCGGTAGGTTTGCTCGTATGGTTCACGTCATTGCGCGCCACGGGCCAGAAAGTTTACAGCAGTGGCCCGGTTTCCGCCGCGCACGCCATGTTCGGCAAGAAGTGCGAGCTGTGTCACGTTACGCGCGGAGGATTCCGCAAGCAGGTCAACGACAGCGCCTGCCTCGCCTGTCATGACGCTCCGGCGCATCACGCCACGCTGGTAACGTTCACTCCCACATGCGGCTCCTGCCATGTGGAGCACAAGTCGTCGCTGCGGTTGGCACGCACGATGGACTCGGCGTGCGCCCAGTGTCACACCGACCTCAGGATCAAGAGCGGAGAGCTGAAGTACTACCACACAGTTAGCGCCTTCGATAATGGGCATCCGGAGTTCGCGCCACTGCGGGCGGGCGCAACCGACCCCGGCACTATCAAGCTGAACCACTACGTCCATTTGCAGCCCAGGCTGGACAGCCCGCGAGGGAATATCCAAATGGAGTGCCGCGATTGTCATCGCCCGGCGAGCGCTGAGGGTGCCTGGCCGTATGCGCGCGGCGCAGTGAAAGTGGTGGCGCTAAGCGCCGATTCTACCCGTAGGCAAGTCAGTCCTCGCGCTTACATGGCGCCTATCCGTTACACCGCGCAATGTGCCGGCTGCCATGTGAAGGACCTGCAGTTCGACAAGCGCTTCGACGAGACGGTGCCGCACGACAAGCCCGAGGTCGTGCAGGCGTTCCTGATCAAAAAGTACACCGAGTACTCGGTTGCGCACCCGAACTTCCTCTCCGAGCCACTGCCAGTGAGCAAGATCATCTCACCCATACTCGCGCCCTTGCCGCCGGCGCCACGCACTCGCGAGCAGTGGATCAACTGGCAAGTGGCCAATGCCGACCGCATTCTCTACGGTAAGGGTTGCAAGCTATGTCACACGATCAACGTGGGAGATGGTAAGGTGCCTGGCATCGCCAAATCGTCAATCCCAGCGCGCTGGTTACAGCATTCGGACTTCGATCATGATGCGCACCGCATGGTCGCATGCACCAGTTGCCATACTCGGACGCCGCAGAGCCGCGAAACCGCCGATATTCTTCTGCCCGACATCAAAACCTGCCGCGGCTGCCACCAGGAAGCAGGAGCTGCGCACGATGCCGCCGATGGCCGCTGCTCCGAGTGCCACCAGTATCACGACTGGCGCAAAGAAAAATCTCCCAAAAACAGCTTCACGATCCCGGAGTTGCGGAGTTCGGCTGGGGGATTATAGCGAGTTTCGTCCTACCGTCCGGGCGGTGGCGCGGTCGATGCACGCGCCGGCTCAACCGTTGAGCTGGGCAACCCGGGTGGAGCATCGGTGACGGTGTAGAGTCTGTCGTCGCGCAGATAGAGCCGCTGCATTTCCTGCTAGTTGAATGGACGGGCGCCGCGGCGTCCGAAAACGGCGAGTTGGTTGCCGCTTTCGTCCACGGCGCGGTCGCGATCGATGCCCTGCGAGACCGCCAGCGCCGGACCGTGCGGTGCGGTGCGTGGCGATCAGTTTCGGCGCGGGACGCGGACTGAAGCCGGAGAAATGCCGGGAACGTCTCCGGCGAGATGAGTCTGCACCACTGCGAAGTCCGTTCTTGCCGTCGGCGACGAACGCGAACTGGCTGGCGTCGCACCATGCCGATCTTCACGTCGTTGGTGTCGTTCATCTGCGCCGTCGGCGTTGAAGACCTGATCGAGCTTTGGATGCTCGGGTTGCTCGACGTCGACGATGACCATGCCTTGCTTGCCGCCGGAGACATACGCGTAGGTGCGCGCGATGTAGACGTTGCGCGCATCCTCGAGCGGCACGAGCGCTCCTGCGACCGGTGCCGGGCTTGTCGAGATGGGTGACGTCCAGGACCTTCAGGCCGTCGCGGTCGACGACGAACGCGTAGCGGAACTGCACGGCGATGCCCGTAGGATCATTGAGCATCGGGTGCGCCGATGGTCGGCGACGACTTCGGGCTTGAGCGGATTGTCGAGATCGACGACGACGAGACCCTTGTCGCAGAAGACATAGGCATACGTGCCGGCGAAAGTGATGCGGCGCGCGCCGTGAGGATGCCGTCGGGATTGAAGGCTAGCGCGCGCTTGAGGAAATTGTTGCGCGGATCGCCGTCGAGCAGAGTACCGACGCCGGGACTTTTCGGCTTCAGTCCGGATTGCCGACGACGACCAGCCCTTCGTACTTGTCGGCGACATAGAGGAAGCCGTAGAGCAGGTGGATGCGGCTGCTCTTCGTTTTCCGGCGAACGGCTGCCGCAGCGGATCGACGCCGAGCGTGGTGGGCGAGGCGACAGCCAGTCGCGTACTTCGTCTTGACGTAAAACTTCTGGCCGAGCGGCGAAACCGGGGCGGTGATCATGCGCTCGGAGAAATCCTTGTTGTCGATGTTGGCGATGTCGTAGACGCGGAAGCCGCCCTCGCCCATCGCGGCGTAGAGATATTCGCCGCGCAGCCTGCATATCGAGCACTATTGCCCGGTGGTCGTACGCTTCGTGCAGCTCGCGACTCGTTCTTCACGAATTTTCGTAATTCGTCGGGATAGGCGATGCTTCTGCAGGTCGCTGCCGAGATCGCCGGCGGCTCGTCGTGCTCGGCCACGGCGACGGCTTCGATAGCCCTTGTTGCCGGTGGCGACGTAAACGTAGCGGCCCATGAAATTCATGAAGTCGGTGCCCTGAGCAGCAGCTGGGCCATCCACGCGTTGTTGTCGCCTGGCGTGCGAGACGTGGCAGTCGGTGCACTGCTTGGTTTCCTTGCGCGCGCACCGTGTGCGGAACGAAGGTGCTGAACGCCTGGCCGCTGAAGCCTTCGGCGGAGACGGTCTGCTGCGGGTAGTAGAGCCACTCGCGGTTCGGCGTTCTGCGAACTCACCAGCACGGCGCACGCGGAACGCACCGGCGCGATGCGATGTGCCGGTGACGGTGCCGTCGACTGCCGAGCATGTAGACGTCGTCGCGCAGGACCTGGAAGTTGTAGGAGGTCCAATTGCGGGTCATGAGTGCCTTCGTTGTGCAGCATGGGCATCTTGCTGGTTGGCGGTCATCGAGAGATGGCAGCCGAAGCAGGTGGGCGTCCAGGAGCGTGTGGCAGGTGTAGCAGGTCATGCGTGCTGTTGGCGTGCGCGAGCTTGGTGTCGTCGTCGGGCATGGCCCCAGGTCTGCCGTCCTTCTGGATGGTCTTGGCGAGCCGCGATTTCTCGCTGTAGTGAGTGTTGCCGGGAGTGATCGGAGTCGAGGATCTGGACGATTTCCCATTGCTTGTTCTCGGTCGACCATCGAGCGCTGGATAGAGCTTGCCGTCCTGCCATTAGAAGCGGCGATCGCCCCAGGGCGTGCGCAGCAGTGCCGAGGTCGCGTGCCGCCTTCGGGCGCGGCGGGGCCGGAAGTAATCAGGTCGCCGTTCTCTCGATGGTGCCGTGGCAGTCGACGCAGTCGATTTCGATGGCGTCGCGCGTCTCGCCGTAGAGTTTGCCGTTGCCGTGAGCTGTCCTGCGTCGAAGTGGCAGTCGATGCAGTGCATGCCTTTTTCGAGATGAATGTCCTTCAGGTGGACGGCCTTCTGCGAATTTGTCGGGATCGTCGAAGGCGACGACCTTGTCGTCCTCGTCGAGCAGATTGCCTTTGCGGTCGTGCTTGTAGACGGCGCGGAAAATCCAGCCGTGGCCGTGGAAGTCGGCGAACTGGGTGTTCTTCAAGCTTGGCGTTGAATTCCGGGCTGCCGATCTTGTCCAGGAATTTCACGTCGCTCCACAGTGCCGCGCAGCCGCGGCGCTTCCGGATTGCGCATGCTGGATTCGCTGCTGCTCTTCGCGGCTGGGATTGCGCTGCCTTGCCGGATACATCTTGTCGCCGTCCATTTCGTTGTCCCACCAGGTGTAGCCGAAATAGGTGGTCACCATGTTCGTGCCGGGATGGATGTGGCAGACCATGCACTGGCTCGACGGGATGGCGCGCGTGAACACGTGCCTGATGGGATGGCCGGACTCGTTCTTCGGAATCGTCGGATCGACCGTGGCGCTGAGTGCCCGATGTTGCCGAACTGCGCGTACGAGCCGGAGTGCTCGGGCGAGCGGTCGTTGGCGTAGATCACGTGGCAGGCGGTGCAGCCGCTGGCGCGGTAGTCGCCGGGATGATCGTTGGTGCCGGGAAACGACAGCACCGGATCGAGCAGGCGCGTCTTCTGCAAGCCGAGGAACACCGGGATCGGTGCGCAACTGCGTGCCGAAGCCGCGGTCGCTCGAGTTTCACGTCCGGGCTGGCCGGGTTCTTCGTCGAGCAGCGGGATTGCCGAGTCTCCGGCTTCTTCCCTGCCGCCGCGCTCGAAGACGCGCAGCACATTGCCGGGCTGCGAAATTTCCCAGCGCTGCAGCGGTTCGAGGTAGGGCAGGACGCCCTTCTTCTCGCGTTTCTTCGGCGGTCGGCGGCGGAAGCGTCTTCATGCGTTGCGGCTTGCCGTCGCGGCGCGTAGCTTTCGCCGAAATGCGCATCCTTCAGGGAAACGCGCCGTTGTTGTAGAGCGCCGCGCCCCACAGCATGGCGCCGTGGGTCATCATGCTGGTGCGCACGCGGCTGACTTCCGTAGCGTGGCATCCGGCGCGGCCGCAGGTTTCGTCGGCGACGCGCAGATCGCCGGGATTCACAAACTTGATGTACTCCGGGTCTTCCTTCAGCCACTCGGTGTAGGCGCGCACCGGATTGGCGGAGTGTCCCTGGCATTCTCGGCATCGCGCGGCTTGGGGTGGGCCCGCTTCGTCAGCGACCGATACTCGGAGGAGTCCGGCGGCATGCCTGCGGGCAGGAAGATCGTGCGTTGCCGCCGTGGCAATCGGTGCATCCCAGTCGTACCGCGCCGCTGTGTGCATGGTGGCGCTGTCAGTGGCGGTGTGGCAGCTCACGCAGCCCGCGGTCTTGTATTGACCTCTGCTCCGGCGATTGCTGCAGCAGGAGTGGGTTACGCGTCAGCGGCGGATTGCGGCGGGCTGGAACCCGAGTTTGCGGGCGTGCTCCGCGCGCGGGGAGATGGCGGCGCACAGGAAAATCATGACGCGCGCCAAGGCGATGAACGAGAAGCGCGAGCTGCGAAGCAATTTGCATCGGCAACTCAAAAAGTAAGCGCCAGGAGCCAAAGCCGAAAGCAACACCCTGGTGTTGTAAATGTTGTGCAGACCGCGCCGGGAATCAGCGCAGAAGTCCCGCCGGTCACCACGATATTTTCGTTCAATGGCGGCCGATAGCGTCACGCCGAAGCCGAGGTCCGTCCGATGCTGTGCTGGATGGGCGACTGGAACAGCAGATCTGCAGCGGCTCGGTGCGATCAAAACGCAGATAGCTGGTATTGGCAAAGCCCTGCAGGTTGGTGGTGATGCTTGAAATCCGCGCCCGCATTGAAGACGTACAGATTCCGGGATTGACGAAGTTCGCCTGGCCTTCTTCCTTTTGCTGCGCAGCGCGGGCCAGAGGCTGACCGGGGTGGTCAGCGCAACGCCCGTGCCGGTCAGGCCGATTCCCTGCTGATCGAAGAAGCTGAAGGGGCCTCCGGCGAATTGGGTATCGTCAACGATGGTGTCGAAGCCATGCGCCGTCGCGGCTGCGCGTGGCTCCGAACTGTTATTCTGGATCGCCCGAAGCGTAGAAAAACTGAGCGTAGTAGCGAATCCAGTCCTTGTCTACGGACAACTCCAGCGCGGCCATCTGGGCGTTGATGTCCACGGGGCGGCCGGCGATCGGATTGAAGGTGTCGTTGCCCAGGGCCTGGTAGAAGGCGTGGCTGATATTCAGGCGCCTGATGTGGCCGTTGCCCGTCCAGCCCAAATAATAGGCGCGGATGCCGTGCGGTTGACACCGCCGTTGACCACGTCGCCGATGGGCGAAGGCCGCACCAGAAAACCGTTCTCGTCGTAGTGGAGGCTGGGATCGTCGCGATTGTAGTGGAAGCTGAATTCCGTGGTGTAGCCCTTGGCAAGGAAATCCTGGATATAGACGTTGCCGATTTAAACCTGCTGGTGCCGCGGTTCGAAGGTATTCAGGCCGCTGTTGGTGTCCTTCTCCAGCATATAAAAATAGGCGAGGTTGTAGTTGATCCGGTTGGAGCGCAGGTTGCCGAAAATGCGGACGCCGGGCTGCTGATCGGCGAAGATGAAGCCGCGAAAGTCGCTGTTGAACCGCTGAATACCCGCGCGCACGGAGACGAAATCGAAGTTGGGGCTGAAGTCGTGGATCTTGGCTTCGACGAAGGCTTCCTGCAAGCCGACGTGAGTGTCAAAGCGGTTGGTGCCCTCGCGAACGTCGACGTTGACGATGCCGCGCTCGCGGGTCTGCAGGAAGTTCAGGTTGATTTCAGGCGTGAATCGAATGCGGAAGTCGACCGGACGAAAGCTGGTGTCGCCATGGAAGAGATCGAAGGAGAACGAGAAAGTTCTGACCAGGCGAAGACTTGCTCGCCTTTGCCGAAGAAGCTTCGCTGTTCGGTTCCGCGGCCAGATGCCGCTGGGAACGGGCAGCCGGCGCACGTCGAACCCGGTGAGGCTGGTGCCGGTGAAGTTGAAGAACCAGTCGCTGGCCGAAGATCGGGTTAGTCGCCCTTCAGGTTGTTGCGATTGAAAGGATCGTACCAGTGGCCCCTGACGTAGGGGAACTCGCCGGGCCGGTCGTAGCGGTCCCATCCGGCATCGGCACGTTCCAGCGATCAGGGGCGGGGTTGGCGGCGATGGGCGCCAGCTCGGGCACCACTTCCAACGGCCACGGCGTCGGCAGCTTAAGAATACCAAGATCAGTCGGGTAGGTGGATGGCAGTGGCGTCGCGGCCGTGGGACCGTTTGTGCCGGCCAATCCAGTTCCGACTTTTGTCGGAGGCTCGGCTGTCGTCGGCTCCAGCGAAATTTTAAGGGTCAGCAGTTCGCCGGATTTCAACTCGGTGGCGGCCAGGGTCTGCGGTGTGTAGCCTTGTTTCTTCGCCTGGATGACGTAAGTCCCGGGAGGCAGGCGCAGCAGACGGAAGATGCCTTCGCCATTGCTGCTTACCCGGGCCGCGGCCACTCCTGCGCGCACGGCGATGATCTCCACACCCGGCAACGTGCGGCCCTGCGCGTTACAGGCGACGCCCTGGATGGAAGAGGTGTCGTCCCCTCGACGTCCTGGAAGCCGCGGTCCGATGACCACCGAATTCGTGACGGAACATGCCGGGTTCGCGGACTGCGTGGTTTGCGCAGCCGCAACTGCACAACACCCGAGCGCCATCATCGGACACAACAGCACGGCAAGGAACGGGTTGCGTTGAGGTTTCATCCTCACGGCCGAAGTTCCGATCTTCACTGGAAGAATTCGTGGGCCTACTTTGGTATCACAAGGTGGGTTCGGTAGCAAGCACTGCTTGACTTCGCCGGAAATGTCGTCATAATTGCGGCTCTACCACTTGCACATCTCAACTGTGTTTTCGCGACGCTCGGGCGGCGACGTCCCGAACTGAAATCCTGCTCGCGGGGCGGGGGAGCATGTCACAGAACAGACGACGCATTAGATTGAGTTGCGCTGCGGCGCTCTGCGGCGCGATGTTGCTGCTGCTGGTTGCCTGCGGTGGCAGTGGAGGCGCGAGCAACAGCGGTTCCAGCAATCCCCCCGCGCCCGGCCCGCCGCCCACGCTGACCGCCGCCGACGTGGATGCCATCGTCCATGCCGCGGTGACCTCCGTGAATGTGCCCGTCGAGGTGGCCGTCACCGACCGCTTGGGGAACATCCTGGCTGTGTTCGGCACCAACAATGCCCCGGCAACTGGAGCCGGCAACTTTGGCACAACTCCCGATGCCCCAGACCTGGCGGTCGGGTTGGCGCGCACGGGAGCATTCTTCAGCAACGATCAAGCTCCCCTGTCGTCGCGGACGGTGCGCTACATCAGCGGAATCCATTTCCCGCCGGGAGTCGCCGGAACCGGCAATGCGGCGCTGTACGGGATTGAAAACACCAATCGCGGCTGCTCGTTCAACACCACCTATCTGCCCGGCAAAGCGATTCCGCCTGCGACGCTAATCAATGGCTCCTCACCCGGTCTTGGGATCATCACGGGTAAAGCGGATGTAAATGACAGCCAACCATTCGCGGTGAACCCCGGAGGGATTCCGCTGTTCGAACATGGGACGCTGGTGGGCGGGATTGGCGTGGTGTCCGCCGATCTGAATGTCGCCGAGTATGCCGCATTCGTCGCCGCCACGACAGCTCCGTTTGGCCCGACGCCCGCACCACCCGGAGTGGTGGTCATCAACGGGATCGCGTTGCCCTTTGTCAATCAAACCACGCCTCCTGGCGGCATCACCTCCGGCCCGTTCAGCGGTTCCTACAGCGTGGCGCCAACGACGAGTCCCGGCTCACCTCCCGAGGGCTACCTGGTGGGGCCGCTCGCCAGCGCATATCCGGGCGGACTGACGCGCGACGAGGTCGAGACCGTGGTCATGAGTGCTTTCAACACTGCGAGCATCACGCGCGCCATGATCCGGCTGCCGATCAGCGCGCGCGCGCGGATGATGATCTCGGTCGCGGACCTGGACGGAAACCTGCTCGCGATTTATCGCATGCACGATGCGACCATCTTCAGTATCGACGTCTCCGTCGCCAAGGCGCGCAATGTCATTTACTTCAGCAGCAAAGCGGGGGAGCTGCCGGGGGTCTACTCAGCCGGGCAGGCGGGCGCGGTGGATTTGCCGCAGGTTCCGAAGGTACGGCGGTGACCAACCGCACCATCAGCTTCGGGGCGCAGCCGCTGTTTCCGCCGGGCATTGACGACAGCGGCCCGGACCGTTTTTCAACCTTTATCTGAATGATACCGCGAACCCGTGCACGCAGGGATCGCAGCCGCACAATCTCAACCAGAATGGCATTGTGTTTTTTCCCGGCGCGCTGCCACTCTATCGCAATGGAGTGCTGGTCGGCGGCCTGGGCGTCAGCGGCGACGGCGTTGATCAGGACGACTTCGTTACCGCCGGCGGCACGGCCGAGATGACGCTGAACGATTCCAGCGATCCGGCTGACTCGTCGCACGGCTTTCAAGCGCCGACGGCAATACGCGCCGATGAGATCGTCATCGACAATGTGCGGCTGCCGTACATCAAGTTCCCGCGGAATCCCACTCAGTGAAGATTGCATTCCCTGCGGCGGCACACTTCCAAAGAGCGAGGCCGCAGCGGAATGCATTGCGGCGAAGGCGAGTGCTGCTCGTCGGTCAGCTTTGGCTGCGTATTCGTAGTCACAGATTTTCGTGACTTGGGTCACGGAAGACTAGCTGCGCGTTCTGCAAGACTCATAGCGAGGGAAACTCTCATCGGACTTCAAAGAGGTTTGCAATGGTTCCCGAGGCGCCTCCCCGTGGGATGTCGTGCGCCTTTTTCATTTCTGATGCCTCACCCTAACTGGGAATCGCTTTTTTGTATTCCCGCCAGTTCCTTAATCCTAACCTCGGCGCTCTGCATGAGCTGAAAGCGTTCTCGATCGACAACCAGAGGTGGACGCGTGATCGTCGGCTTAGGTATCGATCTCGTGGACGGTGACCGGATCGCCCGCGAGCTAGCGCATGGCAACTGGGAAGTTGATGACGGCGTGTTCACACCGGTTGAGATCGCCTATTGCAGCTCGGGCAAGCATCCCGAGAGGAGATACGCTGCATGCTTTAGCGCGAAGGAAGCAACGTTAAAAGCGCTGGGTATGGAGGTTCCGGATCTCGCGATCTTTCGCGAAGTAGAAATTAGGCTGGATGGCGAAAGGAAAGATGTTGTTCTGCGGCGCCGCGCCGCGGCCGCGGCCCGACAGCTAGGAACATGCCGCATTCTGCTGTCGGTGGCGGTCGGGCCTAAACGCGCCGCAGCTATGGTCATTATGGAGTCCCAACAGCGGAGGCCCGTATGAGCTGCTCGCCCGTAGTTGAGGCAGTACCCGCACCATCCTACCAAGAGCTTACGCGCGATTTCGACTGGTCTGTCGCGGAGCGCGAACTCGAATACAAACCCGGCGATAGGCTCAATATTGGCTGGATGTGCAGTGACCGCATCTGCCGCCTGGGCATGGCCGGCAAGGTCGCGCTGGATTGGGAAAACTTCCAGGGCAATCGGCAGCGCTTTACGTTTGACGATCTGCGCGTGCTGTCGAACACCTTCGCGCAATTCATTTGCGACCTGGGTGTCCAGCCCGGCGAGCGCGTTTGCCTCTTTATGGACCGCGTCCCCGAGCTGTACATCGGATTTCTGGGGATCCTGAAGACCGGGGCCGTGGCGCAGCCGCTGTTCTCCGCCTTCGGCGACGAATCGCTGTTGGTACGCCTGCAAAATGCCGGGACGTCGGTAATCCTTACGCAGAAGAAGCACGTACACAAAGTACGGAAGATTCGCGAACGGCTTCCGTCCCTGCGCCAGATCGTCGTCGTAGATGCCGGTGACAGTCCGTTGCAGGAGCGCGAGGTCGCCTTCGATCTGGCGCACGCGGACCCGGCTGCAGGAGTTCGCGGTGTATCCCACAACCGCGGAGTCGCCATCCGTTCTGCATTACACCTCCGGCACCACCGGCCAGCCGAAAGGCGCGCAGCACGTCCACTACTCCATCATCTCGCAGTATCTGACAGCGAAATGGGCATTGGATCTCCAGCCCGATGACATCTACTGGTGCAACGCCGATCCCGGATGGGTTACTGGCACGTCCTACGGCATCATCGGTCCCTGGGCAAATGGAATCACGCAGGTCGTGCTCGACTCCGGCTTTAACGCTGAACGCTGGTATGAGTTCATGCAAAGGCGCCGCATCACCGTCTGGTACTCGGCTCCTACCGCCATTCGCCTGCTGATGAACGAAGGCACCGATATTGTCCGCCGCCACGACTTGTCGAGCCTGCGCTATCTCGCCAGCGTCGGCGAGCCGCTCAATGCGGAGGCCGTCCTGTGGTCGGAGCAGGCGTTCGGCAAGCCCTTCCACGACACCTTCTGGCAGACGGAAACCGGCTGCATCGTGATCACGAATTTTCCCGGCATGAAGGTTAAGGCGGGCTCCATGGGCAGGCCATTCCCCGGGATGACGGCGGCCGTCCTCAACACCAAGACGTACGAGCCGATTACACAAACCGGCGTGGCGGGACTGATCGCATTGCGGCCGGGGTGGCCGTCGCAGATTCGCGGCTACTGGAACAACCAGGCGGGATACCAGGCGAAGTTCAAGAACGGCTGGTATCTGTGCGGCGACCGCGCCTCGATCGACTCCGATGGTTACTACTGGTTCATGGGGCGCGACGACGACGTCATCAACACCGGCGGACATCTGGTTGGGCCCTTCGAAATTGAGTCGGCGCTGCTGGAGCATCCCGCGGTGCATGAATCTGCCGCGGTAGCCAAACCCGATCCGGTGAACATGGAAGTGGTAAAGGCGTTCGTGACGCTGAAGGGAGGCTATCAGCCCAGTGACGATCTGGAGCTCGAGATCATGAACCACATCCGCAAGCGGCTTTCGCCCTTGGCGATGCCGCAGGAAATCGAGTTCGTCGAGTCGTTGCCGAAGACCCGCAGCGGCAAGATCGTACGCCGTGTCTTGCGCTGCAAGGAATTCAACGAGCCGGTTGGCGACTTGTCAACCATCATGGAGGACTAAGCCCAAGGAAGGGGACAACGGGCATGAATGACATCAAGAAAGCAGTGCGTGACTATATTGTGCGGGAGTATCTGGAGGAAGGCGACGAACGCGAGATAACCGAGAGCACCCCACTCATTTCCGGCGGCATCGTTGACTCCTTTTCGATGGTTTCGCTCAAGCGCTTCCTGGAAAAGAAATTCCAGATTCAGATTCCGGACGCTTGTGCCACCCCTGATGCGTTTGACACCGTGCAGAACATCGTGGCGCTGGTCGAACGGTTCGACGCAAGCGCGAGCGCCCGTCGGAGTATTGGTCGACACAATGGCACGTCGTCGCTAGGAAGATGATCATGGCCTTCATAAATGCCATACGTAATCGCTATCAGGCCGAGCTCGAAAACATCCGCGCCTCCGGCTTGTTCAAAGACGAACGATTCATTCATTCGCCCCAGTGGTCGGAGATCGAAGTGGAATTTCCGGCCGGCTCCAAACCGAAAAAGTGCATAAACATCTGCGCCAACAACTATCTGCGGCCTCTCCAACCATCCCGAGGTGATCGCCGCCGCTCATGCCGGCCTGGACAGCCGAGGCTACGGCATGTCATCCGTGCGCTTCATCTGCGGCACGCAGGACATCCATCGCGAGCTGGAGAACCGCCTTACCGAATTTCTCGGCACCGAGGATACGCTTCTCTTCCCTTCCTGCATGGACGCGAATGGCGGATTTTTCGAGGCTTGCCTGAACGAGCAGGATGTCATGATCGCCGACCGGCTGGTGCACGCCTCGATTGTCGATGGCATGCGCCTGTGCAAGGCCATGCAGGACACCTACAAGCATTCCGACATGGGACACCTGGAGGAGAAGCTGGCCGAGCACATGGACAAGCGCTCGCGCATGATCGTCACCGACGGCGTGTTCTCCATGGACGGCGATATGGCCAAGCTGGACGAGATCGCCGAACTGGCAGAGAAGTACGACGCCATGATCTTCCTCGATGACTCCCACGCCAGCGGTTTCATCGGCCGCACCGGCCGGGGTACGCACGAGCACTGCGGGGTGCTGGGGAAGATTGACGTGATCACCACCACGCTGGGCAAGGCCCTGGGCGGCGCCTCGGGGGGCTGCGTCAGCGGACGTCGCGAGCTGGTGGAGATGTGCCGCCAGCGGGCCCGCCCGTTCCTCTTCTCCAATTCGGTGGCGCCGGTGATTGTGGCGGGAGCGCTGAAAGTCATGGACCTGGTCACCGCCAGCACCGGCCGCCGCGACAAGCTGGAGTGGAATGCGAAGTATTGGCGCGGGCTGCTGAAGGACGCCGGCTTCGATATCAAGGACGGCGAGAGCCCGATCGTGCCGGTGATGCTGTACGACGCCAAGCTGGCGCAGGACTTCGCGCGCGACTTATTCGAGGAGGGCGTGTATGCGGTCGGGTTCTTCTTCCCGGTGGTGCCGAAGGGGCAGGCGCGCATCCGCACCCAGCTTTCCGCCGCGCACGAAAAGCATCACCTCGACTTCGCCATCGAGGCATTCCGCAAAGTCGGCAACAAACACGGCGTGCTGGGCCTGGGCAAGAAAGAGCTGCTGGCCAGGGCCGGCACATAATCGCAATGAAGCCGCAGAGTTCACGACTCTGCTCATCGTACACACGGCTTGGCGCTCGCGAGCCAAGAACTTGTGAGCGCCGGTAAGCAGTGCTGAACAGCTCCGTACAGCGGAGGCTTTATCGATGCGGAGGTGCGTATGATTTGCGACGAACTGGAGCAACTTGAAGGACAGTTTGACGACATCGTTGTCGCGCTGGAGGATCCCAGCTTGAGTGACTCGGAACGAGAATTTCTCGACAAGGAGTATGCGCGGCTGAGCCGGATCATCAAACACCATCAGGAAGCCGGTCATAAGGGCAGCCCTTGCTTTGAAGAATAGCGCACGGCTTAATCGTGGGCTTGCTGCTCATCCACGCTCGAGAATGATAAGGAAACGGGGCCAAGAAGATCTCGACTGGGATCGCACTTGCTCACGTTGAGAGGATGCAATATGAAAATACTCGTGGCGGTCGATGAAGCGCAGATTGCCCGCGGCCTCGTCCGAGCCATGGTCACCCTGTTGCGGGCGGAGAGTACTGAAGTTCGGGTCTTGCACGTGTTGCAGCCCGTATCGACTTTGCCTCCTCCCCAGATGGCGGCCGACTATGCTCCCGAGCTAGAGGCGCAGAAGCAGGAACGGCAGCACCTGGTTCAGAAAGTCGCGGGGCAACTGCGCGATGGCGGCTTTACGGTGGAAGGCGCCACAGTTGAGATCGGCGACGTAAAACAAACCATCGTTGAGTCTGCCGAGCAGTGGGGCGCCGACCTTATCGTTCTTGGTTCCCATAGCCGGACCGGCATTCAACGCTTGCTGCTTGGCAGCGTCGCAGAGGGTGTGGTTCGTCACGCCAAGTGCTCGGTGCAGGTCGTACGCCAGCGTCCCCACTGAGCCACGAGACATAAGAAAGACAACCTCAACCGCCAAGGGGAAGAGCTTGCCTTCGGGCTAATGGCAAGGGTATGAGGGTTCTTCAGAGCCGGTTGGCTGCACCGCAGAGAGATATTCTCCGGTGGTCGTTTCGTCGTAGAGCAGCGGTTGAGGAACCCTATTTTTCCTCTGCGTGAGCAATCTTGAACAGAGTTGCTGGCCAGCGCAACGATATACATACGTTCATGGCCACCAATCCGACCCTCCTTTGCATACACCGAGACCCCGCGCAACTAGGTTTGTTGCAACAAAACGGATACAAGCTGGTGACCGCGAGCAACGGTCGTGACGGTCTAAAGCTCTTCATGTCACAGCGCGTGGATGCCGTGGTGCTTGACTATGAATTACGCCTTTGCAAAGGCATGATCGTGGCTGCTGAAATCAAGAAACTCAACCCAGGGGTCCCCATCGTAATGCTTGCTGACGACGTGGAATTGCCCTTTGGAGCATTCAAAGCCGTCGATGCGCTTCTGGTCCCGTCTGACGGTCCGAACCTCCTGTGGGCGACTGTTCAATACATGCTGAAGGCGGAGACTGCGCAACAACGACGAACGCCGAGAACTCAAACGAGGGCACATCTGCATCGTCCCAACAGGTCACCGATGGGCAAACCGTTCGCGTCGTCCAACACTTCATCCAGTAGCAAAATGACGCTTGAAGGATCGCGCAAGCAAAAGCTGACATCCGTCGCGCAGCCCGGTGGATCCTGGGAATCGTAAGGTTAATAATCAACACAGAGCTACTGTAAAGGCGTAGTATCGGGAAGTAATGACCTTAATCATCAGGCAGGGCTCTGAACACGCCAAGGTTCCATCCAAAGTTAAAGGTCCAATTCGGTGTCATAAGTGTCAACTACTGTGCCGGGATGCCGAGCACTATCTGAGCCACAAGTGTGAGCGTGCGTCCCATTCCGTTCACGTCTTGACCGTTCGTTGACGGAGTGTCTCTAGTTTTGCACAGACAGCAACTCCGCCGCGTCGGATGTTTATTGCATCCCCATGATCCGCAGCCCCGAGGATCTTCGACACGGCTCTAGCCGTTGGCGTGCGACCGTTTCAGGGCAACTCTATGCGCCGCGCGCCTTCTCAGCTTCTTAGTTTTTAAAGCACCGGCACGTTCCTCAGCTGTTCGCCAGCGAGTGACTTGCCGTTGTGGGTGTACTGCTGTTGTCTCCAGAGTTGCGGTTGGTTCCGAACCTTTTTCTGTCGCGCTCATGCTCTCCCTCTCAGTCGTGCTCTCGCTTGCTTATGCCTACGATTCGCGTTCCTCGTCCAACACTCCTAAATCGGCAAATGACACCGCGCACTAAGCAATCTTCTTCTGCACTCGGTCTACGCTCTTACCCCAGTCCCAGACTTGCTTGTCGGCTTCTCGCCGCGTGATGCCGTATGTCTCCTGGATTTTGCTTATAAGTTGCTCGCGCTTGCCGGATATCTCGTGGAGATCGCTTCTGTGGTTTGCTCCAGTTATCCTTGGCAGAACTTGTTAATCCGCTCCATTTAGCTTCAACTTGCTCCCAATTCATTTCCGCTCCTCTTCTTCCACTGCGGGTTATGGTCGCCCAGCTTGGCTAGGCTGTTATCGTTAGCCCTGTCGCGCGGCGTTGCTCCAGCGTTTGAATCTGAGAGCCTTGCTGAATATGGCGCGAATGTGCGGCGATGGAAAAATACGGAAGACCCAAGAAGCGCTTTCTGATTATGTGCGTCAGTTCCATGCAGTTGAAATGCTCCGCTCGAGTTCGCGCGAGCAGTCGTTTTACGCCGCGGCGCAGTGTCTTGTGTCCGCCCCAGGCGGGAACCACTGCCCTGAGCTCGCCGGCCATGAAAAACAATTTCCACCCGGCAGCCCGAACCTTGTGGTCCAATCCTGAGCTCTCAACAGCTCCTAGCGATTGCCAGCCCTGGAAGTAAGGCTCGCTGGTTATTTCAAGCGGCTGCAGGCTGGCCGATTGGTGAATTATTATCGTGCCCGACTGTATATGGTTCACGGAACCTCGCTATGCGTGGATCGAACAGGAGAGACGCGCGGCTTCTCTTACTCTCCGGAAACTGAGCTTAAACTGTGGTCCCCAGGCACATTGCCGGGAAGCGGCATAGAGCACTGTCATTGGCCCGGTCCCGCGTTGACCGCCCGCCACTTGCTCCCAGTTCTTCAACTTCAGGGAACGCAAGAACGATGACAACGGCCTACGAAGCTCCTGGGTGCGTCACCAGCCGGCGAGGGCTACGAATCGAGCGAGGTGATCCTGGCCACTGGCTTCCGCTTCGGGGAAACACGCGGGTCACCTCCGGTGTTTCGCTCCGAGCGGACTTTGCGATGCGAGGTTTCGCCATTTCTTCTTTGATCTCGCGGACGATAGCTTCGTCCGATTCTTTACTTGAGTTCTTTTGCGCCATGGTTAGATGGTCGCACGTTCATGGAATCATGAACGGTCAATATAGAACACACGGCACTCTTGTGCTCTCCAGCGCAGGCAGCGCGGTTATTCCTGCAGAAAGATATTCAGGAGGGAGTTGTGGACCCGAATCTCGCCGTTATATTCGACGAACCCCAATTTCCTGAAGCGATTCATGAAAAAACTTACCCGCGAGCGCGTGGTGCCAATCATCTCGGCTAATGTTTCTTGGCTGATCTTAGCTATCACAGTCTCAGGTTTGCTTTCTCTGCCGAACTGCGCCAGCAGCAACAGAATTCTGGCCAGCCGCTTCTCGCTGGAATTGAAAAGCTGATCGACCAGGTCGGCCTGGATGCGCGCGTTGCGGGCAAGCAGAAAGCGCACGAACACGTTGGACAGCGCGGGTTCCTGGTCCAGAACGCGGAGCATTTCCGCCTTACTGATCCTGAGCAAGGCACAGTCGGTCGTGGCGGTGGCAGTCGCCAGTTGAAGAGGATGTGCTGACAGCATGCAGTTCTCCCCTAAAAATTCCCCGGCGCCTACCAGAGCAATCGTCGCCTCTCTACCGTTCGCGGAGGTAACGGTTACTCTCACGTGGCCCTTCTGCACGTAAAAAAGTGCGTCGACACA
>CAWFFC010000013.1:0-837054 GCA_963815035.1 uncultured Gemmataceae bacterium | reverse complement strand
AGACGCCGATTTTGGCCGGCAAACTGCCGGGCGAATAACTGTGTCTCTTGCCACGGGGCGGGCATCCGTTCTCGCCGCCCCGCATTCCCCATTGCAAAACGGCAGGTCCAAGTCGACAATCAGATCAGCACTGCGATTCGAGCGAAGTTCGCATCGTCGTAGCGGCGGCATCTTGCCGCCGAACTCACCGCGGCAAGATGCCGCCGCCACGAAAAGCTGAGATTCGATCCGGAGGGCTCCGCGATGGGGGTCAGGCGACTCGTTCGCAGAATCAATCCCGGCGCTGGCAATCGCGGGCTGTGCGTGTTGCCAATTCTCGGCCCGCTCCAGGCCGAGCCCAAGCAGCCGATTCAATTCCTTCTTCAATGGGGCAAGCCGGGCAGCGCGGCGGGCGAATTCCATTCGCCCATCGGCATCGCCATCAACGCCAAGGACGAAATCTTTGTCACCGAGTTCAAGAACAACCGCGTGCAAAAGTTTTCGACCGAGGGCAAATTCCTCGCCCAGTTTCCTGTCGAGAGCATGCCGGGTGGCATCGCCATCGACAAGCAAGGCGACATCTACGTCGTGCCGATGATGAGCCACAAGATCTGCGTTTACAACGAAGCCGGAAAACTCTTGCGCCTCATGGCAAGCTCGGCGCGGGCGACGGCGAATTCAACCAGCCCGGCGGCATCGCCATTTCCAAGGCCGGCGTCGTCTACGTCGCCGACCATGTCAATCGCCGGGTGCAGTGCTTCACCCGCAACGGCAAGTTTCTCGGCAAGTGGGGCGAATACGGCAGCAAGCCCGGCCAGTTCGATGGCGTCGAGAACCCGAAGAGCCGCACCGGCGGCCCGCACTTCCTCGCCTTCGACCGCGACGGCAACGTCTTCACCACCGAGGCCAAGCTCGGCCGCGTGCAAAAATTCACGCCCGAGGGCAAACCGCTCCTCGCGTTCGGCGACAACGGCACGCAACCCGGCGGCTTCGGCGGCCGCCCCAAAAACCTCCCCGGCCCCATCGGCATTGCCATTGATCGGTGGAACCGCATCTGGGTCAGTTCCACCAACAATCGCGTCCAATGCTTCGCAAGCGACGGCAAATTCCTCTTCGGCCTCGAATCACTCGACCCCGGCGACAAGCCCGGCCAATTCCACACGCCCCACGCCCTGGCCTTCGACAGCAAGGATCGCCTGTATGTCGTCGATGCCCAAAACCAACGTATCCAGAAGTTCGCGATTCCGAAGGGCGAGAAGGAATGAGGCCACCACGGCCAAAATTCATGTCCCCGCATCAACTTCCATCTATCATGCTAGAATTAAGACATCGCTCACGTCGATCGCGTCGTCGGACGAGCCAAATCGGACCGGCACGAAAACCATTCGACAGAGCGACCTGTTGGTGCCCGCATGATCCGAAAGGCGAAATACGAAAACTTCAAGGGACTTCGCGATGTCGAAGTTACGTTTGATCTTCCGCTGACGGTTCTCGTTGGACCGAACGCGAGTGGAAAAACGAGCGTCTTGCAAGGGATCGAGCTGCTCATTGATTCCTGGCTCAATCCGAATCGGATGGGACAAATCGGACAATTCGCGACTGCTGGCGACAAGTCCGGGTTAATGTTGCAAGTTCTAGATGAATCGGATTCCGGTTTTGGCGTTCGCAACCTCGGCCGACCCGCCCAACCGGGGCAGCCAGGTGATTTCGTCCAAATTAAGTCTGGACAATTGACGGCTCTTCAGGCAAATCAGACGATCCCCATTCAGGTTGCACCGGTGCTGCGGCCGCACTACCGCTCGGCACAAATTGCCGCGCCATCGACCACGCAGGCCACGCCACCGCCGGTCCAATTGGACGGAGCCGGTCTTCCATCGCTGCTCGGCTATCTGAAACTGCGGGACGACGAATTGTTCGATCGGATCGAAGCACAATTCTGTCGAATTATCCCGAATGTGAAAAAGCTACGTGTCGATCGCAGCCCGGCTGGCGGTGGGACTGCAGGCGAAAAACTTCTCTTCGACACGACCTTTGCGAACAAGGTTCCCGCCGATCAGATGAGCGACGGCACCCTGTACATCCTGGCTCTCGTCGTCGCGATCCTGGGACCGCATCGCCCGAAGACGCTCTTGATCGACGACATCGATCTACGGCTCCATCCGCAAGCCCAATACGAACTGGTCGCCTTGCTCAAGCAGTTCTTGAAAGAGTTCCCGGATCTGCAAATCATCGCGACTTCGCATTCGCCTTACATTCTGGACAAACTCGATCCCGATGAAGTGCGCGTGACCGGCCTGGGCGAGGATGGGTCGGTCGTGGTCGCCCGCCTCGATCAGCATCCCGCGTTCGAAAAGTGGAAAGCGACCATGTCGCCGGGCGAATTCTGGAGTCACACAGGCGAAGATTGGCTCAAGAATCTCGACCGGAGCCCGGCCGCGCTATGAGCAACCCCATCGCCGTCGTCGCCGAGGCCCAGGCCGATTTCGACGTCGCCACGAAACTCATCGACGAGACACTTGTTCGCACCGTCGATTGGGTTTCCGAAACCGATATCGACGCCCATCGCGCCTATGTCGGACGCACCGACGATGAACGCTTTATTTCCTGGGACCGCATTGATATCAACCGTGGCAATGATTACCGTCGAGCCGTTCGGCGAAGTTCGGCGGGCCGCTCCCGCGTCACCCGGTTCAGTTTCGAATTCAGCGCATCATTTACGAGTTCTTGTCCTCAACCGCGAATCGACCAATGCCGTTTCTCGTCCTCGTGAAGGACACCGACGCTCAGGACGAGGTACGGGAGGCGCTTCAAGATGCACGCGATCAATATCGCGACTCGCCGGTCGTGATCGGGATGCAACACACGGAACTGGAATGCTGGCTGATTGCCGCCTTCGATCCGCAATCGGCCGACGAGCAGTCGCGGCTTACAGAGATTTGCCGCGGCGACGGCCCGGGCGTCGGTTTCGATCCCCGACCACATTCCGAGCGACTGACGGCGACAAAACGCGAACAAGAAAAACTGAGCCCGAAACGCGTGTTGCGGCACCTGATCGGCGATGATCGATCACGGCAGCTCGAAGGGCTTCAGCAGACGTGGCATCAATTGTTGAAAACTCGTGGAACCGGAAACGGACTCGCTGATTTCTTATCGGATATTGAGCGACGACTCGTTGCAGTTGTGTTCGCCGTGAGGGTTGATGGTTCGCGATCCCAGTGTTAATCGTCGCCGACGAGTGAATCGAACGCCCGCAACTTATTTCGGTGCAAACAACCTGAAGGCAGAGAATGGCGAAAACCGTCAGCAATTCCCTGATGTCGGATGGCCGTAGCAAGGAGAAATCGAGCTCACCGGCCGCCTTTTCGACTGTTGCAGCTCCGACACATTAGCCTCGCGTTGCGAAGACTTGTCTTTCCGCCCTTCACGTGCGCCAGCATATGATCGATAGTGAAGTCATCCCACTTGAGCAATTTTCGGCACTTGACGCAACGATGCTGGTCATCTGAATTCCAGATGATCCGTCGCTGTTCTGCACTGAAAATGCGCTTTCGTCCTTGCGCTCGAACAGTGAACCGAGCAAGCCATTCAAGATGCCACGACGACGCTCCCGCGTCGCAGCGCTATCGGTGTCGCCCTGAACGGTGAGGAGGTAGTCGCGATAGACTGGCAATATACCCTTCTGAATCGTGCCCTTTCGAAGTTGTTCCCGGAGCGAGTCCACGCCCGTCGAAAGCTTCTCGAGCAACGCGAAGGCAACTTTGTTGCGGCGTCGATCATTCATGACGAACCCGTTATGATTCAAATCCCATACGAGCATGAACAGCGAGTAAAACTCCGCCGAGTTGCGGAAGCGAGTTTGCCGGATTTCGGGAAACATTCGTCTCAGCAAGTTCATTGTGCATTTGAACTCGCGTGACAATCGATGCAAAGTGTTGCCATCACCCCCTCGTTTCCGATCGCTCGGTCAAGAGAGGTTTTCTTGTTGATCGGGCCGCCGTTATGAATCGACATCAATAGCTCAGCAAATAGTTCCGTCCCTTTCATTCGGTCGATTTGCGCCTGCGAGAGAATTTTCTGTTGAAGCAAGTGGTGGTGGAATCTCGAAACGAGCCGCTCAGCTTCTTTCAGAAACGGGCTGTTGTAGAATTTCGCGTGTCGCTTCTCGCCCGACGTAAGGCGTTTCCCGGTCGAGTTGATACGGACAAAAAGATCAACGATGCTTGAAAGTTCTCCAGTCACTTCGACGGTTTGAATCTTGTACGTTTCAAATTGGTGCCGTGCCTCGTGGTTCCTGCGCAACGTTGACCAGTCGTACCATTGCAGCCCATGCCCGATATCAAGTTTTACATCGAACCGGTCCCGGTGAAATCGGCCGGTCCCCGTAAACATGAAAATCGTTTCCAGACGCTGCTTACCATCAATCACGTCGTAAACAATTCGACCGCGATGATTCCGCTGATACAAGAAAATGCAAGGCACAGGATAGTTCGAGAGAATCGATTGGACCAAGCGTCGTCGGTCTAGATCAGACCAGACCGAATTTCGCTGAAAGCCGGGTTCCAAATTGATTTGTCGATTCCGGAAGATCAACACGAGCTCATTGATAGTACGTTCGCCGAAGTTTGCTTGCAATGGCATGGTATGATCCGGAAGGTTGAGTTTCTCGCACGAGCGTCGGTCGAATCTCCGAATACGAGCCAGCGGTGACCGCTTATTAATTCTAACACATCTTTATACGAACAGATTTAGAGGTTTCCCCTTGCATAGCTGGGCTGCCGCTCGCCCCCGGGTTCTGCGGGGACCCGATCGCTTCCGACGCACTTTTTGCGCTCTCAATCGTCGGTATTCGAGCAGATCGACAGTCGGTTGTGCATCGCAAGGAGGAGCTTCCAGGCACTGTTCATAGCCGGAGATTCGCTACGAGAGGAGGCGGTGGCTCGGGTAATTCGAGTGCACTCGCCGGAGAACGACGTGGAAATCTGAAAAAGCAAAAACTGCGGGTAAGTCTTCGTCTTCGCCTATCGTGTCGAGGCACATTTCTATCAGCGCCGATCCCTTTGCCTCAAACCATGACAGCAACCTCACGCGACGGTTCAGGCATCCATGATCCAATATGCCAGACCGCTTTCGGTCTTTGCCGAAGTGAGCCGCTGTCTATCCTCAGGAGGTGCATTCCGTCGGATTAGGTCGAAAATGTCGTGCAAGAGTCCCTCTGCCTCGGCGTAGTACCCATGGCCGAGGAAATCAAAAACATTAAATCGCGGAACCTCAATGGTATCGATGCCTCGAACCACCGTGACCGGAGGTGTAAGACCGACACGCGGATAGCTATGCAAAAACTGAGACGCGTTGATCGCGTTGTCGGCAGGCGATGAATACACGGTGGTACGCCTAGCGAATCGTGTGTAGAGCTCCGCCAAACCTGCGAATGTGTCCACGTCGATGTCGGGCGCCGCAAGAATGACTTGGCTAAATTGAACCCTAGGGTTTTCTCGGAGCCTAGTTTCCAGCCGCTGCAATGCGCGCAGCAGCCCACGATTTCCCATGCTATGGGCTATGATATGAACATGATTTGCGCCCGTTCGTGTCGCAAAATCGTAGAGGAAATCGGCAATAAAGGGTTCGCTGGCCTCGATGCACGATTCGTCAGCTGGGTAACCATACAACGTCCCGCAGGACGGCCAACTGAAAAACGCGGTTGCCCCTGGGATTTTAAGGTCAAATCCAATTTGGGCTGCACGAATTGCCGCCTTATCAAAGTCGGTATTGTATCCGTGCAGAAAAACGAGACCATGTCGAGCATCCGGCGATGCCTCGCTGATGGCGGACGTGAGTTCTGACCAGAACTGGTCGCATTGCAAATCAACACGTTCAACCACTTGAAGTCTGTCGTCAGTTAGGCGAAACCAACGCTTCCACCAGCTCGAACCCACTGATCCGAATCGGTGCGATTTTGGAATGGCAACTTTGCAGTTGCCATAGTGAACGCGGTTGTCGCGTTCGCCAGAAAAGCCCTTTTCTGCGTCGGTATCATTGATTGGCTTTCGGTTCGTCCCAAACCACACTGTGTAAAGGCGGGTGCCTGACTCAGGGCGGAGGTTGTCTCGAACGCTCGCAGGCCGATCGGGAATCGGCGGTTCTGGAACAGCCGCGAGAGTTGGTTCGCCCGTTGCGATAAATGCAGCCGACCGATTGGGGCTCGGTTTAAGCGTCAGGCCCAGCATCTCAAGTGTCCTTAACAATCCTTGACGATTGGTTGGATCGGCATCCGCAAATGGTACAAAAACTCTGGGCTTCAAGCCTGAGCCCCGCACGAATTCCAAAATAAGCTTAACCAACTCCCGGGCGAACCCTTTTCTACGGTGCAAGGGCCAGACGAAGAACTCTTCAATGTCCAAATGATCGTCGCGTCGAACGAGGAAGGTCCAAGCAATCCGTTCGCCGCTTGCTGCATCAATGATTTCGCGGCCATGTACTTCTCTGCCAGCAGCGGCAGATTTCCAAAGCAGGCGCGTCAAACCCGATTTAGCATCGACCGGGGGCTCAACTCCCTGCCCGATCGGGCACCAAGCTTCAATCAGAAATCGATCAATGAGAGGTGCAGGCAGCGATCCTCGTCCGTGATCGCCCCATTCTGCCCCCCAAGAGTTCTGGAAGGGGAAACGGTCATTCGCTGTGTCATATTCGTGAATTGGAATCGCGTGCGCGCCGAGCACTGGAGATGTCGGTGGTGGGATTTCAATTATCCCACCGGGTGGGTCGTGCCATTCCTCGGTGACCTCCATCGACACGCGGACTTCCACGCCGCGACAGACAATTTCGCGGCAATCATTTGCGCTCCATACTCGAAAATAGTGGTGTATACGGAATTGTCGCGCTAGTTCATCGATGTTTGAGGGCCAGTCATTGGGGTCAGAGTTCCACTGGCAATTAGCGTACCCAGGATCGCCAAAGTACCGAACGACTCGGTTGTGATTTATGGGCCATACGCCTTCATGAATCGGAGCGCTCGCTCGATTCTCAAGTTCACGGGTTTTCCGCCACGGATACTGACTGAAAACATGTTCTAAGATCATTTCTGGTGTTACGCCGGTCGCTAAACGACCTTGGATATCCCGCTTTCGCTTGGCCGGACCTAAACTCCCAAATGGGCGTTCTTCAAAATAGTCATACATCGCCACGGGAGGCTCTGGCCTGCTCCCCATTTTTTGGTCCAGCTGAAATGGGAGTCGCTTGCATAGCATAAGTCCAGGAGGGACTCATGAGCAAGCGACGGAACGCTGAACAGATCGTGCGCTCATTGCGCGAAGCCGAACGCGACCTGGCCAAGGGCCTGACGGTCGCCGATGTTTGCCGAAAACTCGGCATCGTCGAGAACACTTATTACCGCTGGCGACAACAATTTAACCAAGATCAGATCGACGAGGCTCGGAAGATTCGCGAACTCCAAGCCGAGGTCGATCGCCTCAAGACCATCGTCGTCGAACTGATGCTCGATAAGCAGATGCTTCAAGAGGTCGCGAAAAAAAAGTGGTGACGCCGACGCAGCAGTGCGCGGCGGCGGATTACTTGCAACAGCGTCATGGCCTCAGCCAGCGACATGCTTGCCGGCTCTTGGGCCGAGCTCGCTCGACCATCCGTTATCGCTCCAGCGCGTCGGCCAAGGACGAGCCGCTGGTCCGGGCGATTCGCCGCCTGGCGCGTCGGCACCCGCGTTACGGTTACCGCCGCATCCATGCCCGCCTGACCCATCAGGGCTGGACGGTCAACCTCAAACGCGTCCGACGGCTGTGGATCGAACTGGGTCTGCGGCGAGCGGTGCGTCGCAAAAAATCGCGAAAACTCGGGGCCAAACGCGGCACCAGCCGCAACAGTTGCGTGAACCAACCGGCGCGGTTCAAGAACGACGTGTGGACCTGTGATTTCGTCGCCGACCGCACGGTCTCGGGCCAAACGCTCAAGTGGCTGTCGTTGGTGGACGAATATACTCGGGAGTGCCTGGCGTTGCACGCGGCGACAAGCTTGAGCGGCGCCGACGTGCGGCGGATCCTCGGTCGCGTAATCGGTCGACGAGGTGCGCCGCGTCGGATTCGCAGCGACAACGGCACGGAGTTCCTGGGCCAGGCCTTGGCCGACTGGCTGCCGGTGGTGGGGACGAAAGCACTCCCCGTGGCGCCGGCGAGTCCGTGGGAGAACGGCTACGTCGAGTCGTTTCACAGCCGGCTGCGGGACGAGTTTCTGGAACGAGAGGAATTCGAGTCGGAGTCGGATGCACGAGCGAAGGCGAAGTGGTTCCGGCGCGAATACAATCGGATTCGGCCGCACAGTTCGCTGGGCTATCGGACGCCACACGAATTCAGCGCCGCATGCGATCGCGGCGAGCGGAGGAAGATCAAGCGGAAGTCATGATGACATGTGACAAAATGATATTTGTGCGAGAGACTCTCACAACGCCTGGACCAAAAAACGGGTAGCAAGCCACGCCGGTTGCACTTCGGGATCCGTATCCCGCTGCCGTTGTTTGGAATTAACGAACTGAATTGATAATAGCAGGCCATTGTGCAGTCGGCGCGCGACAATTGGCCGTGTCAACTTAAATTGGTTGTGGACAGCTGGCCAAATTCATTCGTACGCTTGCGCGAGCCGGAGCCTCGAAGACAGCACGCGTTCCCAGGGAGGAGTCTGGGAACGAGAATTGTTGGTGTCTACTTGAAAGTCAGCCCCATCCACCCCCCCATCACTCAAATTCATACCCCACATAAAACGAAATCCTTCCATCCTTCATCCTTGAGATATTCGTGATGTGCACGGGCAGGCCGCCGCCGAGTTGGGCGCGGCTGGAGGGGGTGGTGAAGGGCGTGAAGGAGTGGTTGGCGCTGCTGGGGAAGGGGACCGAGGTGAGGAAGACGCGGGGGCCGGCGGGGCCTTCGACGCCGTGCGATTCTTCCAGTATCGGGCGATTGCCGACCACTCGCCAGACGAGCAGGCCTTCGGCGGGGAGGCTGGAGTCGAAACCAGTTTTGCGGCGATTTTCCAGCAGGTAATATTCGCTGCCGTCGGGCCGCACCAGCACCTTGAAGCATTCCTTGGTCGAATTCTCGATTGGGGCAAGGATTAATTTCTGTTTGACCGTCGGGTCGATGACGCAGGGCTTGATCCAGCCGAGTTGTTCCTTCGACCAGGCGGAGAAATGCTGCGGGCGGCCGTTGCCGATCTGGTTGGACATCGCGCCCCAGACGCCGATGCCCTCGGAGCCGGGGTTTTCCGGGCGGGCGTAAAGATCGGGCAGGCCGAGCATGTGGCCGAATTCGTGGCAGAAGACGCTGATGTTGGTCATGCGTTGGCCGCCCTCCTGCACGATGAAATAGGGCCAACGCTTGCCGTTGTGGCTGAAGGTGGCGCGGTGCGGCCAGTAAAGCCCGCCGCGCGAGGTTTGCACGCGTCCGCCGGCGTAGAGGAAAAAGACGCCGTCGAAATTTTTCAGCGCGTCCTTGCCGTCGCGTTCGAGCAGTTTCGTCATCGCCTCGCTGAGCAGGGCGGTTTTGCCGCCGACGCCGGTGCCCGTCCCCTGGCTGTATTCCATTCGCTTCTTGCTCACCGTGACCCAGTCGAAGACTTTGCCCTCCAGGCGAAGGGCGCCGCAGGAAATCTCGTGATAGTAATCGTTGACGCTGCCGTAGACCTTGAAGCCGGTGGGGCTGGTTTTGTTGTAGGCGTCGCGGCTGAAGATTGACGCCGACCAGTCCTTGGCGGAGACCTTGGGATTGTGCTTCACATCGGGATATTCGATGCCGATGATCGCAAGGCGATAGACATCCTTTCTCCAGGTGTTGGGGAGGCGGTCGTCCCAGCCGCCGCGGCCGCCGGCGACTCCGCCGCGATTCCGCCCGCCCCGGCCGAAGCCGCGGCCAAAATCGGCCGCCAGCGTCAGCCGCAATTCCATGTCCTTGCCGTTTCGCTTGAGGCAAAGCGTGACCGGATCGCCGACTCTGCGATCGGCGAGCAGATCATTGAGCGCGGCGCGATTGGCCAGGGCGGCGCCGTCGATTTTGAGCAACAGGTCGCCGGACTTGACGCCGGCCTTCGCCGCGGGCGAATCGTTGCTGACGTTGTCGATCTTCACGCCCTCCTCGGCGTCGGCCAGCCGGACGCCGAGCGTCACGCGCTCGCCGCTGGGTTTCAGGGGATTGCTCGTCGCGGTCAGGGTCGCGGTCGCCTCGACTTCCTTGCCCTTTCGCGACAGCGTGAACTTGACCTTGTCGCCTGGGGCCTTGGTTTGCAGCAACTCGCGAAGCTGCTCGACATCGACGAGCTTCACGTTTTCCAGTTTGACCACGACATCGCCGGCCGCGAACCCGGCCTTGGCGGCGGGCGAGTCGGATCCGACCTGCTCGACGGCGAGCCGGCCCTTGGAATCGCGCTCGACATAGACGCCGAGATAGCCGGTGCGGCCGGACTTGATCGCCGTGCCGCGCGGCTGAACCTTCGCCCGAATCGCCGTATCGACCGTGCGAAAGCCCGCCGGAACGGAATTGCTCGTCTGCTGATTCGGTTTGGCTTTTTCTTTCGGCTCATCGGCCCGGATGACGACGGTGAGGGCGAGAAATGGAATGATCGTCAGCAGCGTGCGGCTTTTCATTGCGCCATCCCGGAGTGAATGTCTGGTACTGGTTCAGTAATGCTTGTAGCCGGCCTCTGTGAGGCCGGGGATCCGGCTGGTTCAGTCATGCTGTAGCCGGCCTCTGCGAAGCCGGGGATCCGGCTGGTTCAGTCATGCTGTAGCCGGCCTCTGTGAGGCCGGGGATCCGGCTGGTTCAGTCATGCTGTAGCCGGCCTCTGTGAGGCCGGGGATCCGGCTGGTTCAGTCATGCTGTAGCCGGCCTCTGTGAGGCCGGGGATCCGGCCTCACAGAGGCCGGCTACAGCATGACTACAGTTGGATATTCCGTGCGGTCGAGTCTTAGGACCCACCATGATGAACCACTTGGCGGGGGAAAAGTTTCGCCATAAGCAATCGGCGTGTCGTACGAATGTTTACTAATACGATCAACAAAGTCGAAGACCGCCCGGGGTGGTACGCGCACACGGCTGGCGCCCTTGGCGGCCTTGGGGTTTTCCAAGCAGAATACGCGGGGTTCTACATCGCCTGTGACGCCGAGGGCGCAAGGGCGCCAACCGTGAATCTTGCTGGCAGCCTTCAAACTCACTTCCCAAGGACCGCATTGGCGGCCCGGGTGGTCATGGCGTCATCGTTGTCGGTAAGGGCCGCCAAGTTTTGGCGGATTCGGCGATAGGCCATGGCCAGGAAATATCGCCCGGCGACGACGTCGGGATTGTCCGCCATCGGCTGACCATTGGCGTTGGCGAGCAGCGAATCAAGCCGGCTGAGCGTGCAACTCGCCGCGTAAAGATCGCAGGCGGCGTCGGCCAATCGCTCGTGCAAGTATTGGCTGGTAAGAAAGATTTCAATCTTGCCGCAGTGCCGCAGTACCCATTGCACGGCGAGTCCGAAATCACCGACGAGCCGGCCAAGCCGATTCGCCTCGCCGCGAAGCGCGGAAGATTGCACCGGGATACTAGGCGAAGCGAGTCGGGCGGAAATCTGCTCCTGCCCGAATTGCAAAAGTCGGCTGAAACCCTTGAACGGACTCTTCGCCGCGTTAAGTACTTCGAGCAATCCTTCGCCAACCGCCTTCGAACCGACCACGGCGATGAAGGCTCGCAGCACATCATTGGCGCCTTCGCCAATTTGGTTCAAACGGGCGTCACGCATCATGCGTTCGAACGGCTCATTGGTGAAGAAACCCTGCCCGCCATAGATCTGCATCGTGTCGTTGACGATGGTCCAGAGATGCTCGGTGCTCCAGACTTTGAGCATCGCGGTTTCGAGCATGTAATCTTCGGAGCCGGAATCGATAAACGCGGCACATTGGCGCAGTGGTGGCCTCCATGGCGAAGGCATGCGCTGCCATGAAGGCGATTTTCTTTTTCACCAGCTCGAATTCCGCCAGCGGCTGTTTGAATTGCACGCGCGACTTCGCATGCTTGATCGCGGCTTGAACGCAGGCCTTGGCGACGCCGGTGCAACTGGCGCCGAACGTGGTGCGGCCGAAATCGAGCACCGTCAGTGCGATTCGCAGCCCCTTGCCGACCTTTCCAAGGACATTTTCCGCGGGGACGACCATGTCCTTGAAGGCGAGCCGAGCCGTCGCCGTGCCGCGAATGCCGACTTTTTCCATTTTCGCTTCGACGACCTGGAAGCCCGGCATGTCGGGCGTCACGAGAAACGCTGTGACTTTGGTTTCGTCGGAACCGGGGACCGGAGTGCGGGCCATGACGGTGAGCACGTCGGCGATGCCGCCGCTGGTGATGTAGCGCTTTTCGCCATTGAGGATGTAACCCTTGCCATCGGGAGTTGGCGTCGCGATAGTTTGAACGTTCGCCGCGTCGGAACCGGCCTGCGGCTCGGTGAGTGCGAACGCCGCGAGTTTCTTACCCGTGACCATATCCGGCAGCCAGCGGGCTTGCTGTTCCTTGGTGCCGAAGAGCAGCAGCGCACGGATGCCAATGCTGTGATGGGCATTAACAAACACGGCGGTGGAGGAGCAATGGCCGCCGATCACTTCCATGACCTGGCAATATTGCTGTTGCCCGAAACCGCGGCCGCCAAACTCTGCAGGCGCGGTCATGCCGAGCACGCCAAGCTGGCCGAGCCCATCGATCACGCTCCGTGGGATTTCGGCGTTGCGGTCGATCGCCGCGGCGTCAATGTGCTGGTCCGCGAACTCGCGAACCTTCGCCGCGGCCTCCTCGGCTTCCTTCTGTTTATCGAGCGGCAGTTTCGGATAGGGAAAGAGAAGTTCGTGTTTGAACCGGCCGAAGAAAAGCGATTTCGCGAAGCCCAGCGCCTCTGGCCCCGCGAGCATCTCCTCGACCTGTTTCCTTTGTTTGTCAAGTTCGGCGGCAGTCAGGGCCATGACTCTGTCCTCAGCACGAATTCAGGAAATGAGATTGTATGACAAGGGAATTGTACGCGGACGGGAAATGCAGGAGAGACGCAGGTGATCGCTGGGCGAATCAATTTGTCAGCCCACATGAATCCTCGAGTCGGGCGACTCGGAAGTGAATTGCTCGAGGTGCAATGTCGCCGCGGCTAGCAATTGTTCGTCGTCGATGTCCCAAAGACCGGCGTCGGCCCAACCCGCAACATTCGAAACCAGTTGACCAAATCGCCATTCTGGGTAGCGCTCGGCGAGTTGATTTATTGCCTTGAGCAGGGCGATACGCTGGGGTGTCATCAGATCACGTCCTTTATTTGGGCAAGCCTCGTCACATCCAGTCTGGGAAGAGTCTGGATGATCTCGGCAGGTACCAAGTGACCCGGCAGTAGTTTGGCAACTCTTGTCGCCCTTGTCACGCCATCGTTGATTCGAAGATATCCGTCTTTACCTCGAACCAATTGCAATGGCGGCATTCCGCTGGTCGATGTACCGTGCTGCGCGATTTGGCGTGCCAGTTTCGCCGGATCAGCGCCTTGCGGCCGACCGGGTGGCAAGTGCAACTCTGCAGGGTCGACCATTATTGTAACAGGCATTTTCTGCTCAGAGATTCATCGTCGAATCAATTCGGTCAGATTAACGGTATTTCGAGTCACTGGAAAGCACTTGTCAAATATGAGGAGCAGATTGTCAAAATCGTAGGCGCGTCTAGCGAAACTGTATTCACGCTCATATTCTTTCCGCATCGTTCCTGAATCTGATTCTCTCCTCGGGAGTGACGCCGATGGCTACGAATGCACCGCTGAATCGAAAACTGCGAATGGGATTGATCGGCGGCGGGCAGGGCGCCTTTATTGGCCGCGTGCATGCGACGGCGGCGGTGCTGGACAATCGCGCGGCGCTGTTCGCCGGAGCGCTGTCGAGCGATCCGGCCAAGGCAAAGGCCTCGGCGCCCGATTATGACATTCCCGCCGACCGGGCTTACGGCTCATACAAGGAAATGATCGCCGCGGAATCGAAGCGGCCCGACAAGATCGATTTCGTCTCGATCGCCACGCCCAATCACACGCACTTCGAGATTGCCAAGGCGTTCGCCGAGGCCGGTTTCAATGTCATGTGCGACAAGCCGATGACCTTCGATTTGAAGCAAGCGGAAGAGTTGGCCGAGGTGGTGAAGAAGACCGGCGTGGTTTTCGCGGTCACCCACAATTACACGGGCAATCCCTTGGTCCGCCAGGCGCGGGCGATGATCCAGGCCGGCGAACTCGGCGAGATTCAGGCCGTGCGGGCGTTTTATATTCAGGGCTGGCTGCGGACGCGGCTCGAGTCCGGCGGGCAAAAGCAGGCCGCCTGGCGAACCGATCCCGCCAAATCCGGCGCCGCCGGCTGCTTCGGCGATATCGGCACGCACGCCTACAATTTGGCCCGATATATCACCGACCTGAAACCCGAGCAAGTCTGCTGCCAGTTGAAAGTGTTCGAACCGGGGCGGGCGCTCGATGATTACGGGACGGCGATCATCCGCTTTCAGAATGGGGCGCTGGGCACCGTGACGGCGTCGCAAATCTCGCACGGCCGCGAGAATGACATCTTCATCGAAGTCGACGGGACCAAGGCTTCGTTGGAATGGCATCAGGAAGAGCCGAACAAGATGTTTGTGCGCAAGAATGGCGAACCGGCCAAGATTTACACGCGGGCTGGTGGTCCGTATCTCTCGCCGGCGGCAGCGGCCGCCACGCGCATTCCGAGCGGGCACCCCGAAGGATACTTGGAGGCCTTCGCGAACATTTACACCGCCGCGTTCGATGACATGTGCAAGCGCACCGACGGCAAGAAGATCGAGATGACCGACACCGTTTATCCGAATGTGTTCGACGGGATCGACGGCATGAATTTCATCACGCAATGCGTCGAAAGCTCGAAGCAGGAGGCCGCCTGGGTGCCGCTGAAGCATGCGGCCTGTCGGAAATAGCCGCATTCGAGCAGGCGTGGTATGGTTAAAAGAGTGGATGGGCGAACCGCGGCAAGAAAGTTGGATATCCTTCATGCAGAAAACGATCGAAGGCAAAGCATTTGTATTGGGCGACAACGTCGATACAGATCAAATCATTCCGGCACAATACCTGACATTCAATCCGTCGATCCCGGCGGAGTACAAAATGTTCGGCAAATATGCGCTGAGCAGCGTGCCGCCGGCCCAGGCAGGGCTGCCAAAGGGGCATGCGAAATTTCATGATCCGAGCGACGAGTTTGTGTCGCCCTACAAGATCGTGGTGGCGGGGCGGAATTTCGGTTGTGGCTCGTCGCGCGAGCATGCTCCGATTGCGCTAGCCGCGGCGGGCGTGCAGGCCGTTGTCGCGGAGTTTTATGCCCGTATTTTCTTTCGCAACGCGGTCAATGGTGGATATCTGATTCCGTTCGAAACGTCGGACCGATTATGCGAGCGAATTTGCACCGGAGATACTTTGAAAATTGATGTCGAAAACGGTCTGCTCTCAAACTCGACGACCAACGAGCACTGGCAGTTGCGGCCGCTTGGCGACGTGGCCCCGATTATCGAGGCCGGCGGGCTATTCCCTTACGCGAAGAAAGTGGGAATGCTCCAATCTTGACCTGCTGGAAATTCCAGATTCCAAGCAACAAGTTCCAACACCAGTGAGCTTGGAATTTCCGGGCAGCGGCCTTTAGCGCCACGATCCGCGATAGGTGCCACCGCTGGGTACGACGCCACCCGAACCGCCGTAAGCGGCGCTGTGCCGGCCCAAATCAAAAGCCTGAACGCCCGGCTTGTTCGGCCGTGTAAACCACGCCATGGCCGGATCAATGGTCCGATTGACGGCGATGCTGTCGAGGACCAGGCTCAAAGTGATTCGGTCCATCGTGCGATCGCCTGGGTAAATCAAGTCCATGCGATGAGGTACGTTCAATTTCGTGTACGGGTCCTGCTGCATTTCCCGGATCACCGCCTCGCAAATGATCTTGCCTTGGTGATCGATCAGTTTGCGCGAGATCACCTGCGGTTCGGTGCCTGCAACCGTTCGGCGATTGAACACCGTCACCTTCTGCATACGTTGGCCTTGCGGCGAGCGCGTGTCTTCGATGAGTTCAATCGTGTTGCCGCTGCGCGGCAGGTTCACGCGAAAATTCGGCGACGATTTGACGGTTGCCATGCCCATCGCTTCCATGATCCAATCGGGATGAATCGGCAACGGCAGCCGTGCACGCGGCAACTCGGAATGGGAGCAGTAAAACAGGTACGGCGGCTTGTTTTCCGAAATCCAGAACCAGAATTCGCGCTCGTTGGAGCCGAGATCGACGACCTCGGATCCCAACATTTTGCCCTCCATGCGGAAGTTTCGAGGCGACTCCGCTTCCAGGTTGCCATGCAACTCGATCGAGCGGGCGACGCCCAGGCCCATCTTGGCCTCGATTGCTAAATCGGCGACTTGAAGCGATTGCACGTTGGACGCATTCTGGTTGAGGTACGCAATCAGCTTTTCGGGCGTTGCTCGTTCATCCGTCGCCGCGGCCGCCGGCGCCGGCTGTTTGTTCTTATTCAACAAGTTCGACTTGAACCAATTGCAGCCGGTGGAAAGGAGCAGCAGCCCCACGCAGGCGGCAAGGATCGATTTTCGCATGGCGGCTTCTCCTTATTCCCATCCGAGCAGTTTCACGACTTCTTCTTGCACGCCGGCGATATCCGAATCGGACAGGTGCGGGTCGAGCACTTCAAACAGATTTCCCGTCTTCGAACATTTGAGCTGCAAGTAATCCTGTTCGCCATCGTGCCGAGTGTTTTCAAACTGCAACTGCTTGCGCCGCAACAGCAACAGGGCGACCACGTAACGAAAACGGACCTTTTCCGGGTCCGTCTCTTCCGCCAATGCCCAAAGCATTCCATCAACAAATCGCCGTCAAAAGTCAATCGACGTTTTTGGGTAATATCGGGAACTGTTCCCGACCAATAGGCGATTGCGTTCTCAGGAGGTCCGGGCCAGCCCTCTGCCGAAAAATCCTTGCGAACAAACTTCCCGCTGTCTTCAAGCAGGGCGTTACGGTATTTTTCGCCGGGTTGGAGCGGACGCCCGCTTGCGGCGCAGACTCGCGTCAGATTCAAGACTGGGTATGTGGTCGTCATGACCGCTTCATCTCCGTCCAGGCGGAAGTGGGCCGTCTCCTATCCCACGCTGCTACTATTGCCGAGAATTGACCAACGGCAAGTCAAAAGCAATGATTCGGATGAGCGATTTTCGTCGCGGATGCTCGGAAATGACGAGTTGGCAGTGTGAAGGAGTTGGCCCGATTTTGAGGTGGAAGTATACGCAGGCTGGCGAATCTTTTCAAACTGGCGGACCCAATGGCAACCGGCGGTTTTTGAAACGCGGGTGATTGCCACACCCGCGTTCAAAAACCGCCGGTCACTTCGGATTGACGATCGACTCACTCAATCAAAGTAACGGACACCGTGTCCTGCATGATCTTTTGGAACGCCTGCTGGATCAGCACGATGCGATTCGTTGATGAACCAATGATGATCTTGTACGACGGCAGCGGCGTCCCCGCATTGCTTTGAACGCTGCCGATGTACTGGAGTTGCTGAAGCAGCGTGAGAGCCGCGTCGCGGGAGGCGGAAGCCCCGGCTGCCACACTCGGATCAAACAACGAGCCATAAGCGATGCAGTGAATCAGCGCCGGTTTTCGCACCGTCGAGTATCCCGGCGTGCCCGCCGTATCGAGGTTGCAGATGTTCTGGGCAATGCCGTAAAGCTGCGTATCGACCGTGCCGCTGTTGCCCGGATATTCGCCTGGAATTCGAATCCGGTAGTAGGACTGGTAGGGGCCGCTATTGACAAAGGAAGCGTTGGCCGCCGTATTGGCCATCCCATCCGTTTCAAAGATGATAATCTTCTGCGCCCTTTCGGCCCAAGCCGCCGGCATCGCCGCTCGGGCCAGTTGGATTATAGCTGGCCAGAGAGCTACTCGTCGAGAACTGATTGTACGCCTGCATAAAACTCATTGCGGGCGCGGTGGCGCCGTCTCCATGCGGCACCTCGCCCATGTTCGCCGTATCGTAACAGTTGATCTCCGGATAGCCGCTTGGATCCTCGACCGTGATCGGCGGATAAAACAGTTTGTCTACCATCTGCGAATAGCTGCGGCCCATTGGAGTGCGAATTCGATTGAAGTGTCCGGCCCCGCCCGAGGACGTCTGCGGATTGCTAAAAAACGACAGGCAGCAGTAATCGTTCGGATGGTTCTTCTCGATATCCTCGATCGCGGCCCGCATGCCGATCTTACATCCCCATGACGGCGCTTGGTGAGCGGTGCCCGGCATCCAGCGCTGATTCTGATTGTAATTGTCGATGAAGTCGAGCATGGTCATCGGACCGAACCAGTAGCGCGTTTTGCCGCGCGGTGGATTGTCGGCGTAGTTCATGTAGCGCGCCGGCGTGGGTTCGCCGCTGACTCCGGCGACCGGCTTGGCGCTGATGCTCTTGGTGCCCCAGGTAAAATCAGCCCCATATCCGATTTTGCTGCTGATGTCGCCGTAAGTCGTACTGGACGACTGTTCGAATCCCAAAACGAAATCGATGTACTGCTTCCAGAATCGATCGTTCAAATCGGCGGGGGTCTGCACATAGAATCGCGCATTGAAGGTCGCGTCCGTGGCGGGATTGCTGCCCGGGTCCGGAATCGACTTGTAATACCAGATCCGGCCAGCCCGCAATTGCGGCGGGAATGGATTTGGGCCGGTATCGCGCAGCCAGCGAAGAATCGCGGCGTAGTTGATGTAATAGTTAACGGTTCCACCGCTGCGCGGCACTCTTGCCGTCGCTCCAGAGCCGGTCGTCCAGAGCAAGGAGTTATCATCGACCGGCGTTACGCCGTCTGATTTGAGGAAGAATTTCCGTCGCCAATCCCATTGCGATCGCGGGTCGGGCGGCCACTGAAAGAACCTCTTGCCCCAGTAACTGGGACCGGTCGTGTAGCCAACCATTTCCTTCGAAGTGCCGCCGTTCAGGCTGGCCCACGAATAGCCGTTCGTCTCAAATGACGCATTCCGCGTTGTCGATCCCAAAACGTCTTGTAATCGGCTTGCATACGGCTGCCCGGATGCGTTCATGGTTTGCTTCACCGGTATGTCGCCCGCGGGCGCGGTGGCATAGCTCGCGGGGGCGACGTAAATGCTTTCACCCCGGAACTGCCCAAATTATTTTGATAATAGTCATCGACCAAAGGCGGTCCGGCGGGGGTGTCATAGGTCAGATTGGAAAGCCCCAGCACCTCGCCGCTGGCGAGCACATACGGAGTAGTTCCCAGCATGCTTTGGGCCGAGTATTGACCAAACTGCGGATAGTCCGGATCGGCATTCAAGATTTGCGTTCGATTGCCGGTGTAGTTGCCGGCGAGCAGACTGTCGAACGACATCGAGCCCGAGAAGTCAATGATAATCGCAATGTCGCGCGGCCGATGGACGGCGGTGGCGACAGCCGACGTTTGAAAACTGCCGATGCCCAATACCTTTGCGAAAAAACTCGGATGGCCATAGTTGACCGTAACCGTCGCCAAGCTCCAGTTTTCATTGCTCGGCATCGCGCCGCCGGAACTGGGCAGGATCTTGCCGAATTGTTGATTGGTTCGATCGTAGGTATAGTAGCCGATTTCGTACGTGACCCAGCTTGCTTGCACCTGATCGGTGAGCACCTTGCAGGCCGTCGCCGCGGCAACAACCTCCGGTCCGGCGCCGGAAAAGTTATTGTTATTGCTGACGTCGCCGTTGAGCGTGCGGGCGCCGGCCATCGCCGCGCAGTCGGCGGCGTGTTGACACTCCGTGCGCGATACCAAGAGTACGCCTAAATCGATGGCCAACGCCACAAACCCAACCAATCCCACCAGGCTTACGGCGACCATCGGCAGGACCGTGCCTTCCCGCCGCGCTGATTTCTGTTTCAGTCGCATGATCGATCCTCAATTGGCTTCACTGGCCATGACGGCCTTGGTCTTTACGGTAAACGACGCATTCATGAACAGCAGGTTGGGCAGCAAAGGCTTGTAAGTCCCGGAAATCTGGACGCCAATCAGTTCTCCGAACTTGGTGTCGTCCCAGTTTTTTCCCGCGATGGGGTTGCCGGACGCATCGGCCGCGAACACCGAGATGTTGGTCGTCTTGTTGTAACTGACGATCTGTTTGCTGCCGATCCCCAGCTTGGCATCGACCTGGTTTTGAATGCCGGCTACGGTCGAATCGTTGGTGTGCACCACGGCGTAGCGGGCGCCTTCCCGCGCCGCATTTTCCAACAGCTGCCGCGTCATCACAAAGCGGCCGTACTCGAATATTCCAAACATGAACAACAGGGCGATCGAAATGACCACCGCGGTTTCAACGGCGGTTGCGCCGGAACTGCGCGTTTACTCGAGCTTGAATTCGCATGGATTCCCCCGATGGATCAATTGGGCATGGTCGAATCGACCACCAGCGGTTGATCGCGCATCACGAACCAGTCGGCGGTGCCGGTCAAGGTAGTGACATTGGTCAACTGATTGAGAAAGATCCACTTCACGTTGTTGAATGGCAGCGTTACGGTGCAACGCAGATGATCCAGCTGCTCCGCCGTGCTGGGATCGTCGGAGGGCGCGTTGGCGCGGGAGAGGGATTGGCGGTCAGGTTGTAAATTGACATCTTGTAGCCGGTGGTGTTGAAGCCGGCCGCGATCAAGTAGTTCTTGACCGCCGTGTCAACTTGCGCCACGGATTTATTGCCGTTGGCGGCGCAACGCACTCCTTCGCGGGCCGCATTACTGACCACTTGGGTGGCTTCGACCATGCGGCCGACTTCCCAAATGCCGGTCAACAATAAGACGAGTACGGGCAGCACCACGGCCAATTCCACGCAGGCCGTCCCCGAGCGACGATGAATTCGTATTCCTGGCAGCATAATTCCTCCAAGCTGGATTGGGTGGGCGATCGCGTCTTGGCGATAGACGGGTGCGAACCGGCGATGGCGCAGCCACGAGCGCAGCCGACGACACTGCCGATCGTCCAAACTTTAGAACAAGAAACCGCCGAAGGGAAAGAATTTGTTCGAAATGATGAAAGAAGCGTTTGCAATATTGCGCCACAGAGTAACCCGTTTTTCATTCTTATTAGCGCCGCCTAATTAGCGTAAGTTGTTTCTGACCAAAGCGATATGTTGTTTATTGCCCCGACCAGTTCTCGATGCCTGGGCGTGCTGTCAAGGTTGGCCGGAATTCATGCAAAATCCTGTCGGTGCCGGCGGATTTGTCTCCAAGTTCGCCCGAACGGTCCAGCAAAACGGAGTGTTTTGGCCTGGAAAAGCGTAAGATGACAGATTTGGTGTCGCACGCGCGAGGAATGTGGTGCCCTTACACATTCTCGGGCACAACTCCGCTACCTTGAAGCCCGAGTTGGCGGCGAGCGGTTTCATCGCGTCGATGACGAATTGAATGTGCTCGGAGAGTTCGACGCCAAAGTCCTGGGCGCCGCGATCAATGTCTTCTCGCTTGACATTGCGGGCGAATTCCTTTCGCTTCAATTTCTTCTTGACGCTCGCGACGGTGAGATCCTCGATGCCGGTCGGCCGCATCAACGCCACGGCCGTGATGAATCCCGCCAATTCATCGCAGGCGTACAAGGCCTTGTCCATTGGATTTACGCGCGGGCAATCCGGCAGGTAGTCGGCGTGTGATTTGATCGCGTAAATCACATCCTCGGGATAGCCATGCGCGGCGCAGGATTTTTTCACCTTCGAGTGGATGTGCGGGCGGTCCGCCGAGCGCCGTAATCGAAATCGTGCAAGAGTCCGACGATTCCCCATTTCTCTTCGTCATGGCCGACTTTGTGCGTAGGCCCGCATGGCGGCCTCGACCGCCAGCATGTGGTTCACCAGGCTGCGGTTTTTCACATATTCAGTCAACAGCGCAACTGCGCCTGCGCGGTTCATCGATGTTTCTCCGGCTGCCGCGTGGAGATGTTTGTGAGCCGGGCTTGCGCCTCGGCGAGCAAAGTTCTGCGCATGAGCGATCTGGCCGGGCGCGACCCAGGCGGCCGAACTGAATCGATTCAAGTAATTGCGCCACCAACCCGCCGAATTCTGCCAGGCCTGCGCACCAATTCAACGTCCTCGCGGCGAAGCCGGCTTACGCGCTCGGCTTGTTCGTGTTTGGACAGGGCCAATTGGTAGGTAATCATGCCCGCGAGCGGTTCGGCCGCCGATCGCTGGATGAGCATGTCCATCTTTGCGGATTTCTTTTCCAGTTCCGCGACCTTCGCCTCGGCCTCGCGAATTTCGAGTTCATTCTTGGTGGACCGTTTCACATCGAGTGCGTGGCTGAGGGCCGTGCGCGATTCCTTGGCCCATTGTAGCGCGTCGGCGTCCAGATCGGCCTCGGCGCCGATTACCTTCTGGAGACTCATGAGGCCACTTAGCAGTTCGACCAAGGAACTGTTGGCTTCCTCAAAGTGCCCGCGAAGAACCTGATCGCGCGGAAGGTCCGGACCGAGTTGAAAATTGACGAATTGGCCCGCGAACTTGGCGTACAACTTGTTCGCCGGATTGCCCGGCACCACGCCCTCGCGAAGTAACCTGGGAACTTGCGAAATCGGGATCAGCGAGCGGCCGTAAATCTCAAATAGCTGTCGTTCGCGCGGGGCCGTCTCGAAACCGCCCTCGGTCTTGGGGAGAAAATTCGCCAATCGGCGCGTGATCGATGTTTCGTCGCCGTCGGGGTTCCACAGGTTGACCGTCTCGCCGGCCTGGGCGAATTCCTCGATGTCGCTCATTAGATCGCTACCGAGCAAGATCGGCGCAGTCAGCGTAAGCGCGGACTGCAGCCAGCGCATCCGCGGCGACAGCGACGACAACGGCGGCGAATACCAAACCTTGCTGTTCGCAACCGTGGCTTTGACGTCGGCATTCGCATCGCTCGCCGAACAGCGCCCCTGGCCAATTCGGGATTCGCGCGGACCTGCCGAAGTGTCGCGATGCCTTTCGCGTTTGGACCCGCAACCGCTTTTCCACTCCGCGGATCAAACAGGTAGATTTCCGTGCCGATGCGCAGACCAATGCCCCAGGGGTCAAGCTTTTTTGGATCCGAAGCGGCGATGATGCCGGCGTCGATGCCGATGGCCCGCGCCATGGTCAATACGACGCCGACGCGCTCCGCGACGTTGCCGAAGCCCATTCTCAAAGCAAAGCTCGGCGGCAACGGCCGCGTGGGACTGTCGTTCAGCCACACCTGACGCATCGCCCACTCAAACCCCAATTGCCCACGTTCCAAGGTGGCCGCGTCGCTCGTTTGCGAGAAATCGAGTTTCAGGGCGGTCAATGCGTCATAGAACAGGAAGCATTCCTCCAGATAATGCATGTCCAGCGGCGAGAACTCATCGCGATAGACCTCGTCCATTTCCTCATCGGTCAAATGAAGTTGCTTCGACAGGATTGCTCGTTCGTCGCTGGACGGCGGCGACGGTTTGGAATCATTGGATTGCGAGAGATAGATGTTCAATTGCGCGACGGCGGTCCGGAAGGTTTCGAGCTTGTGTTCCTTGCGAATGGTCTGGCGAACCGCGGCCAGTGCATCTTCTTGCTTGCGCCTGGACGACGTGCGGGTCGCCTGGCGACGGCTGGATGGGCAACCAGTCAGCAGGCTCATTATCGCGACCGGTATCGCCACGGCCGCGAGTCGTCGCCAATTCGAACTATTTGGAAATCGAAGGTGGAGCACAAGTCCGATCCTTTTAATCATTGGAGTTCAGTGCCTGCCGAATGCGCAGGCACGAGCGAATCAGCGTCGGCAGTTCATCCAGGGGAACCATGTTGGGGCCATCGCTTAGCGCAGAGCCCGGGTCCGGATGAGTTTCCAAGAACAGACCGTCGCATCCGGCGGCAACCGCGGCGCGAGCAAGAACGGGGGCCATTCTTCGGTCACCGCCGCTTCGGTCGCCCCGTCCTCCTGGCATCTGTACGCTGTGAGTGGCGTCAAAGATCACCGGCCGGCCCAGCCCACGCATCCAGGGAATCGCCCGCATGTCGTTGACCAAGTTTCCATAGCCAAACGTGGTACCCCGCTCGGTGAGCAATACCTGGCTGCTTCCGACTTCCGCCAGTTTGGCGATCACATTTTTCATCTCCCACGGGGCCATAAATTGGCCTTTTTTCACGTTGACCGGTTTCCCCGTGCGTCCGGCCGCCTGGAGCAGATCGGTTTGCCGGGCGAGAAAGGCCGGAATTTGAATTAGATCGAGCACCTCGGCGGCGGGGCCGACCTGGGCTTCTTCGTGCACGTCGCTGGTGACCGGCAGTCCCGTGAGTCGCCTCACCGCCTCGAGTGTCTTCAAGCCCTCCTGCAATCCTGGGCCGCGAAATGTCGATCCGGACGAACGATTTGCCTTGTCGAAGGATGCCTTGAAAATCAGGGGTAAATTCAGTTGATCGCGAAGCTCCGCCAGACGCTCCGCGACTTGCAATGTGAGCTCATGAGATTCGATCACGCAGGGCCCAAGGATCCAGGCCAACCTAGCCTCGCCGACCAGCACATTTGCCACCGTCACCGTCTCCGGCATGACAGTCCTCCTTGAGTCATGCTCAACCTATTTGGCCAAGACGGGCTCGCCCACATCAACCCGCTCCTCGAGCGGAATGTCGGCCTGGGCCTTGAGTGTCGAATCCGAGTCTGCACCCATTCCTTCCGGACGAATGTGGAAACCGCCCTTCAAGGGGATGGTTAAGCCATCCGACGGTATATCCCAGGTTCCCCAGATGCCTTTGCCTTCATTAAACCCTTGATAATAGACATCATGGCGGCCCACATAGCGTTTAGTCCAGCGGCATTTGCCGTCTTCCAGCGAGTAAAAACCGCGAATGTGAAACCGGCCAACCCGATCGCGGCCTTCGCCCTCAATTTTGCCGTGCTGAAATGTCAGGATCAGTTCCTGTTTGAATCGCCCGGGAATCGGAATCGATTGCGTCCAGAAGCCCACCCATTTGCCGCTGGGAAAGCGCGGATCGGTTTCGAGATCGGCCGGCGACGGGTTCATGTTCGATCCCCAAATGACACGCCATTGTACCGGACGGCGAGAACGAAGTGAATAAGGCGACGGCAGTTACACGTTAACGCTTGATTGCCTTCGGAATCGGGTCGGTCGCGAACGGCCAGTCGGCCGGCTTGTATTTAACCACGAGATGCGGCGTCTCCACGCGGCGATGGCGCTCCGATTTGCTTATCACGACCGCCTCGAGAATCCCAGTGGTTAAGAGCGTCCGCTCCACCGGGTAACTCGCATGACCGGTCTGAATCATATGGTCGATGGCTCGCAGCAAGTACGCGAAGTGCGCGAACGGATCGGGTTGCTGCAAATAGAACTGCGTGGCTCGAGGTTTGGACTCGCCCTTCAGTTTGCCGGCGAAGCAGAAGGCGCCGCCATCGCCTTCATAAACCCAGCCGTTCATCATGGCGACGGCGGCCTTGAAGCCGTCGCGATATTCGACCAGGAACAGCCCCGCATCCTTGTCGCGCTCCGTCACTTTGCGGTAATCGCTTTTCGCATGGGCCGAAACTCGCTCCATCGCCGCGTCTAGGCATTGCTTGGACCAGTCGCCTCGATCCAACGCCTTCCACATCTCCTGGCCCTGCAGACACCTCACGGCCTTGACCCCGGTTTCGCCGCCCTTGCGGCGTTCGACCATGCATTGCAGTCCTTCCAGCGCGTGAAAACCGTACGCCTCGAATGGCCCATAACCAATTTGCACGGCGGAATCGATTTCGCAATTCAATGGAAGTTTGAGTTCCGGTTTTCGCCAGGCGACCGGAATGCTCGAACCGGCCATGAAGGGAATAAACAACTCCCGGGCGCGGTCATACATCCATTTCGCGTCGGCCCAGGTCACGGCGAGATGTTTGTCGCTGAAGACCGGCACGCTTTTCTTGGATTGTTCAAAAACCTTTGTCACTTTTTCGAAAAAGCGGCGGCGCGGGTAAAGAATCTGACCACGCTCGTTCTTCGGATAATTGCCATGCTCGCCGATGCACAATACGCCATCGACCGCGAGTTTGTCGCCGCCCAGGCAGACGGCTTTTTCAATCGTGTCGAAAATCTTGAAACCGTGCCTTTTCGCCAGGGCCCGGCTCATGTCGTTGGCGGGAAACTGATCGCAGTACAGTCCCGCGAGTTCGAGGTTTGGAAATTCCTTCCCGACGAGATTGTAGCCTTCGAGTATTTTTGTGACGATGACGTCGGCGTGAGACCACTTGCGATACTCGGTGACGATCGCGGCGATTTTCTTTTTCATGATCATTCTCGACAAGCAATTCCATCGCCGACTTGGGCCGTTGCCTCGGCGCGGACCACGGGCTATACTCTATGGCGCATGGCGATGGGGTTCGCCTTTAACCGCCCATTTTGGGCTGATAACTCCTACCGATGAACGCTCGGTAGGCGGCTGGATTCTCAAAGCCCCGACCGAACAGTTCATCGGTCGGGGCTTTTTCTATTCATGTGCCGGCGCGTGAGGGCATAGCGTGCGATTGGTGACGCAAATTGTTCTGGTTTCGCTTGGTTCGTCGATCGGCGGCCTGACTCGGTGGGGACTGACCGTATGGGCCGCGCGTCGGTTTGGCACGGCGTTCCCTTGGGGAACGATGTTCATCAATCTGAGCGGGAGTTTGATTCTCGGCTGGTTCTCGACCATTCTGTCCGATCGGCTGCTGGCGACGGGGGGATGGTGGATTCGCCCGGACGACTTGCGATTGCTGGTCGCCGTAGGATTTTGCGGCGCTTACACGACCTTTTCCACGTTCGAATACGAGTCGCACAGCCTCTTTCGCGATGGCGACGGCCTCGCTGGGGCCGCCTATGTGGCGGTCAGCGTGTTCTTGGGTTTGCTCGCGATTCGCGTTGGCGTGCGCCTGGCCCGAATGTTCTGAGAATGGCCGATGAGACTCGAAGGCGAACAGACTCTGCTGCGCGTCTATTTGCGTTCCACCGATCGCTATGGCTGGTGGCGCTTGGCCGGCGACACGCTCGTGAGCCGCGCTCGCAAGCACGGCTTGGCCGGCGCGACGGTGCTGCGTGGCATCCTGGGGCTCGACTCAACCGGCGCGTTGCTCGAACGCGGCCCCTGGTCGCTCAGCGAACGGTTGCCCATCATCATTGAATTCGTGGATTCTCAGCGCATGATCGGCGAGTTCATGGCCACCGTTGCCGAAATCGTGTCGGATGGGATGGCCACATTGGAGCGCGGGCACGTGTTGCTGTACCGGTCCGAGCGCATGCCGCGGCCAAGCGCTCCGATCTCGGTACCCCGTCCAATTGCCGAGTTGTCGACGATTCCCTCGCCCGAGGAGTTCCCGATTATGTCCATCGGAGAGAACGGCCAATTGCTGCGCGTATTCATTGGCGAGTCGGACCGGCATGGCGCGGAACCGCTCTATCGCGCGATCGTGTTAAAGGCGCGTGAGTTGGGGTTGGCCGGGGCCACCGTCCTGCGTGGAGCGATGGGCTTCGGCGCCAACAGCAAAATGCACACGACTCGCCTGCTCGAATTGTCATCCGACCTGCCGATTTTGATCGAAATCGTCGATCGCACCGAAAAGATCGCCAGTCTCTTGCCATTTCTCGACGAGGTCGTCGCCGAGGGGCTCATCACGATTGAATCGGTGAGAATCTTTCGCTACCGGGAAAACGTCAACAAGGCGAGATGACTGTGCGCCGCCAGGAACAAAGGAAGAGGTCATTTTGGCCCCCACAGGCTGGAATCAGGACACATTAGTCTTGATTAGGGCGGTATGATGATGGTATAGGAAAACAGAACTGACTGGTCCGTCCGAAAATTCGACGCGGCATGGCTCGAGTCGTGGGCATTGACAATTCAACGGGAGTGTTCGGCAAATCTGCGGGCAAACTCGGCCGCCTGTCCGACAGTGATCAATTCGGCGACATGATCCTGAAGCCAGAGGAGGGCGGCCGAGCTTTTTTATTCACTTTTCGATTTTGAGCAGTACCGATCGTGCGCCGTGCTCGGTGTTCTTGCCTTCGCGCCGAGCCAGCACGACAAAGGGATGCTGCATCGGCTGGACCCATGGTTCAGCGTAAAGAAAGATTTCGCGCGAGGTGTCGCGCTCGGTCACGAGAATGCCGTTCAGGCCGACATGCAAGACTCGGACGCCGTGAGGCAATCCGAGCACATCGAGCGGAATTCGGCCCTTGAAGCCGTTGCGCCGATCGACCCGCACGAACAGTCGCGCCTCGTGGCCCGGCTTGATTGTGATCGCCGATTGCGCTGTGGTGGTGACAATGTCGCCCGGGTCGATTACTTTGGGCACGCCGCCGAACGCTTCGCGATTCACGTCGTGGCCGGCAATTTTCGTGGTCGCAACGATTTTCAACGGCGAATGCTTCGTAGCCGGGCTTGTGGCGTTGGAATCGGCGAACAACGCGAAAGTAGTCGAAATGTGGCCCGCCTCAATAAAGGTCGGCGGAGCACTGAACCCCGCCGGCAGATTTTCCAACCGGATCTGGACTGGATCGTCAAATTCGTCAATGCGATCGACGGTGACCGTGATCGGCACTGAGGCGCCTTTGCCGACCGAGGGAGAAGTGGGACCGAAACGGACTCGAAAATCCGGCCGCGGCGGCCGAATCGTGAGTCGATAACTGAAATCGGGCCCTCCGAAGCCTGCGCGAATCCAAAACACGCACTTGGTAGTCGCCATCGGCGGGAGGATCAAGCGCAGCCGCGAATCCTTGCCGAAGCCGGGGCCGCCATCATCATTGAGATACCAAACCGGCACCAGGGGCATGCCGTTGGGCGGGAAGCTCGTGCCCGGCGGATGGATCGCCACCTTGAACATGGGCGAATCCTGGGCATGAAACGTGGGCGTGGTGCCGAGGTAGCCGACGCGCTGGCCATTGATCGCATAGAACTGGCAGTCGTCGTCCGGATTTCGCGGCAACTCGCGAATGCGCATCAGTTCATGGCCAATGAGCACGTAGTCGTCCATGGCAAACTCATTCCAAGTCACCATGCGAATGCCCGAGCCGGTGGCATCGTGATCGCGAAAAGCCACATTGGTTTTGGCCAGCGCGAAGGATCGCTCGCTGAACGGGCTCCCCTTTAGCATTGAGGATTTCAATCACCGAATCGAGCGGCGATCCGAGACGTCGAGCATCGATTTCGAGGATCAAGGGCTTGTTCTTGAACGCGCGAAAACGCCAAATCTGCGATTGTCCCGGTTGAGCGACCGTGCCATTTGCTGTGCCGGGGATTTGAACGGTTTGCCCGGCTGAGAAATCGGGGAACTCGCCGACGACCAGGCTCGGCGCATGAATCGCCTTTCCAAATTTGGTCTCGATGGGCACGGTCACGCGGCTGCCAAATGCGGCGGTCGGCGCCGCCGCGACTTTCGGGTGCAACTCGCCGCCCAGAAACACTCCGTGAATGGTCGCCGGAATGCTTATGCCGCGTTGCAAACCCAGGGGAGAAAAACTCGTAACAACCGGAATGTTGCCGAGGTGGAGTCGGTACTTGAAATCGGCGCCGCCTCGATACTCGCGATCGCGCAGCGACAGAACAAAAACGCCGTCGTGCGGTGTGCGATATCCGAGCGCCCCGCGTGAACTGTCAGCAACTTGGCTACCTTCGGAATCCTGAAATGCCAGCACCGGCTCCAATTTCGAGCCCGAGGCGGGCTGCGCGTGAACGCCGATCTCCTCGCCGGCCTTCAACTGAATTCGGAAATAGTCGATCTCGCCTGCCCGTGATAAATTGCCGGCGATTGTCGTTTGCGGCTGGACTTGCGGCGCCAAGCGAAGCGAGTTGGTCCCGGCCGGCTCGGCGGATGCTGCGAACCGATCGATGAACAGCGTCACCGGATTCGATTCGTCCGCGGCTGATTTTAGCCTCAATTGATAAATGCCGGGCTCGACATTCGCATCAATCTCCACCCTGAGTCGCGCGCCGTTAGCCGTTCGTTCAAGCGCCGACTTGGCGTTAATTCCGGGCGGATTCGAAACGAGTTGCAGCCCGTCTGTCAGGTTTTCACCGTCGAAGGTCACGGTCGCCGACGAGCCGCGAGCCGCGGCGTCCGGCGAAATCCGACTGATCTTTGGGGGCTTTGGTTTTTCGGGTAGCGGCTGGCTGATGACCTTTCCCTCTTCCGAATTCAACACGATCAGTGCGCCGTCGTAGCGGCCCAGGGCGAGTTCTTTACCGTCAGGTCGTACGGCAACCGAGAGGACCGCCTCGGACTCGGTCGGAAAGATTTTTTTCTCGACCAGCTTGGCGGCATCCCAGCCCTTCACGATTCGATCCTCGCCGAGCGAATAGAGTGACTTTCCATCTGCACTAAATGCTAACTTGAGCACCGGCTTTTCGTGGGCGAAGGCGGACGCGACCAATTTGCCCTCTTTCTCATTCGCTTCCCAGACGCGGATGCTCTTATCCACTCCCGCGGCGGCGAGATGCTTGCCATCAGGATTCCACGCCACGGCGTAAAGCCAATCGGTGGCATCGCCCAAGGTGTAGAGTCGAGTTCCGGTTTGAACATTCCAGACCTTGACCGCGCGGTCGGCGGCCACCGAGGCGAGGAGCTTCCCGTCGGGGCGAAACGCAATGCCATAAACCGCGTCGCTATGGTCTTTCAGCGTGCGAACTTCCCTTCCCGTTTCGACGTCCCAGAGTTTAACCAGCCGATCGTAGGAACAGGTGGCGAGCAACCTGCCGTCCGGCGAAAAGGCCAGGTCGTGAATTCGATCCGAATGAGCCGCGATCGTTTTCACCGGATCGGCCGAACCGGAATGGTAAAGACGGACCTCGCCGGACTTCGAGGGCAATCCGCTAGCGGCGGCAAGCCAAGCACCGTCGCGACTCCACGCGAGAGCCGTGACTAGGCCGGTCTGGCCGGTAATTTTCTTGATGACCGAATGAGAATTGGCGTCGAGCAGCCATAGCTCTCGCGACCCGGCCGCCAGGACTTTGCCGTCGGGACGATACGCCAGCGCGGTTGTTGGCGGAGGCGGCGCCGCGATTGCCAGCGCCGGCAGCATCAGGAACAGCGCGATCGCAACCCTGGCTGAATCCGATGTATTCATCAAAAGGCTCTGCTTTGTTCTCAGGACGATCGATCAAAACGGCTCGTCACGATTCTTGTCCGATGCGTTTTTCCACTCTTCACCTGCGTCATCGTCCTCGAATTCGTCGAAATCCGGATCCTCTTCGTCGTCGTACGAGATGAACAAGTTGCCTTCCGGATCTTTCCAATCTGGATCGGTGGGGAAAATATCGCAGCCGAACCCGATTCCGCCGCAGCCGGGAGTTGGGCAGCACCAAAACCCGCGTCTGCGCCCATCCGCACTCGTTTCTTCACGCCACTCGATCAGGTAACTCTCGTAGGTTTTCCCACAATGCAAGCAGCCGACTTCGACTGAGGTCTTTGGCGGACCGAACGGGTCGGATTCCCGATCCACCCCTGGACCATCGTCGCCGCCGTTTTTGTCCGGATTCATCGATGACATGGGCACGCCTCCAAGTTGAAGATCATCGCTTAAACAAGAATTCCTTGCCCGTCAGCACGGCCCAAAACAGGTCCTCGAGCGAGTCCCGGCGCGAACTGCCCTTGTCCGCGGCCGCTTCCTTGAGGATGGATTCGAATCGTTGCGTTTCGGTCGGCGTGGGTTCTCGTGCCAACCCTAGTTCGAATACGAGGCGGATCGCCTCGGCGTCGCTGATCTTCTCCTTCAGCCACTGTTCGATCCGACACTGCTTTGACTTTAACTTGTCGTTGAGAGTTTGACCGTTGTTCAAGTGGAGCGCCTGGGCAACCGTCGGCTCCTCCTGTCGTTCGCAGGAGCAGGTTTGCAGGCGTTCGGGCCGTCCGAAGGCATTGAGAAAGTTTGACGCGACCTGCGAATCGGGCAGTTCGAGCGCCCGCACGCCGAGCGGATAATTGGCGGTGGTGGCGGTTCCGCCCTCGACGCCGGTGTAGACCTTGTCGAATGGGGTCGGCACGCCGGTCACCGCCGAGTAGGCATCGAGGATCACCTCGGCGGACAGGCGTCGGACCAGGTAATGCGAATAGTAACGATCGTCGCTGACATTTTCGGGCAATGACGCCGAAGATCGTTGGTACGCCGCCGATGTCATGATTTCGCGAATCAAATGCTTCACGTCAAATTGGTGTGCCACGAAATCCTGGACCAGCGCATTCAGAAGCTCCTTGTTGGATGGCGGATTCGTTTCGCGCAGGTCGTCCTCGGCCTCGACCAACCCGCGGCCCATGAAGTTTCGCCAGATGCGATTCACCGCGGCCTTCGCGAAGTAAGGATTTTCCTTGGCGGTAAGCCATTCGGCGAAGTAAGCGCGTCGGCTCGCGGTGCTGTCAAGCAACAGTGGTGTTCCGTCGAGCGGGGCGGGTGGCAGCGGCACGGCGCGGCGCGGATGCAGCACGTCGCCCGACTGCTGTTCGCGCACCAGCACTTCGCCGCCGCGCTCGCCGTTTTTCAGCGTCACCCGCGCGAAGAGATTCGCCAGGGACCAGTATTGGTCCTGTGTCCATTTTTCCAGCGGGTGGTTGTGACAGCGACAGCAGGTGACCGACATGCCGAGGAATGTGACCGCGGTGGCCTCGGTCAATTCCGAAATGTCCTTGTGCAAAACAAAGTAGTTCGCGGCGCCATTTTGGAGCGTGTTGCCACTCGCCGTGATGATGTTGCGGGCGAAGCAATCCCACGGCTTGTTCTCCGCAACGCTTGCGCGAACAAAGCGGTAAAAGGCCCACATCGCCGGCTGCGGTAATCGCCGGGAGGAGACCAACAACATGTCCGACCACTTATACGACCAGTAATCGACGTACTCCGGTCGCTCCAAAAGCATGCCGATCAATTTCGTTCGCTTGTCCGGCGATCGGTCAGCGATGAATTGGCGGACTTCGTCGGGCGTCGGCAGGACCCCGGCGGCATCGAGAAATGCCCGACGAATGAATTCGCGATCATTGCACTGCGGTGATGGCGGCAATCGCAGCGATTCGAGTTTTTTCAATACAAGTTCATCGATGAAGTTCTGCCGGGGCGATCTCGAGAACGCATCGGCTTCGAGTCGATTCGGAAAGGGCGACGTGATCGTCATCGTGGCGACGCGCGTTCCGAAGATGACATTGATTGCCGCCTCGCCCCGACCGGCGACCGTGGCGACGCCACCTTCGTTGACGGTCGCGACTAAATCGTCGCTGCTGCTGAACTTAGCCCATCGCGTCACATCCTGAGCATGGCCGTTCGAATACCAAGCCCGCACGACAACGCGCATGGAGTCTTTCGGTTTCAGCGTCGCAGCCGGCGGAAAGGCTTCGAGCCGCACCAGTCGGGGATCGCTGTCGGCGGGTCCGTTGGCGCCTGCCTGGATCCAACTCAACAACAACTGATAGTCGCTCGAATCGTCTTCGAATCGTTTTCCGCCGCCGTGGGGCAGTTTTCGCAGCGGCTTTTTGAGCATCAGGCTTTCGGCGGGATTCTGCCGATCGATTCGCCGAGCGAGCGCCTGCCGGGTCAGCACGAAATAGTCGCTATCCGGATCATAGCCGCGGAGTGAAAGTTTCAGACCGCCCTTGCCAGCAAGCGCGCCGTGGCAGGCGCCGGAATTGCAGCCAACCTTGGTAAGAACGGGAATCACCTGGTTGCGAAAACTCCATTCGGCAGGTTGTTTGGCCCCGGTCACATGAACGGCCGCGGTCGCGGTCTTTCCCTCAACTCTGGCGGTGATCGTCGCATCGCCATCGCCGACAGCTTCGATCGTCCCAGACTCATCAACGCGGGCCACCGCCGAATTGGACGACGCGAATTGTGCCCCGGCAGTGCGGTCGCCGACGGCCTTTTGTCGGTCGCGCTCGACAACGATCAGTTGCTGCCGGCAATGCGGACCATGTAGGGGTATCTCGGCGGGATAGACTGCGATTTCGCCGGCGACGGACACGCCGGCGTAACCGATCGTCAGGCAAACCGAAACGAACCAAACGACGCGATGAAGCATGGGGAGGGTCCCAAATTCGCGGCGCATCATTTACTTAACGCGCCGACAAGCATCAAAACGACAATGGCCAAATGGCCGAGCGTCACGAGCGACCCAAGCACGATCCCGACGATGGCATGAGCCTTGCCGGCGGCTTTGGGATGCTTGTTGGCATAACTAAATCCAAGGAACCCGAGGACGACGGCGATCGGTCCCAGGATGGCGCCGAGGCAGGGGATGAGGCTGAATACGCCGCAGTAGTACGACATTAGCGCCTTCGCGTTCTTGTATGGAATCAGGCCGCCGGTCGCGTCCCCCTCGTCATCCTCGCGGCGGCTTCGGACGCGCGGCGCATCGTCGAACGCATCGTCGCGCACGCGCGCTCGCGCCAGATCCGGCTCGCGGGGCTTCCTTGGCGTTTCGCCAAACGCCTGATCATCCGGCCGATTGTTCTTTGCCGGCAACACATCGTCGATTTCGTCCTCGTTTGGCACCTGCACACTCCTGATAAGTAGGAAACAATTAGAACAAGTCCTTGATCGGCTGCACGTTGAAATCCGCAAGCGGAATCGGGCGCGATTGCGGACCGGGCAGTTCTTTGTGCGGGTCGAGTCCCAGGCCCTTGAAGATCGTCGCGGCGACTTCGCCCGGGGTGACTGGCCGGGTTTTCGGGATGTAACCGAGTTCATCCGATTCGCCGATGATCCTGCCGCCCTGGATTGGTCCCCCGCCCACGAGGATGGTCCAAACGCCGGGATGGTGATCGCGGCCGCCGGCGGGGTTGATCTTGGGCGTCCGGCCAAACTCGCCCATCGCGGTCACCATAGTCGAGCCCATTAGCCCGCGGTTCGCGAGATCTTCCAGCAGAGGCGCTGAACGCCTGATCGAAATTTGGGGCTACCACTTTCGCCATCTCCTGAATGTCGGTGAATGGCTTCGAACCGTGAATATCCCAGGTGATTTCATCGAACACCGTTTCAAACATATTGACGGTGACAAAGCGGACGCCTGCCTCAATCAATCGACGAGCCATCAGGCAACTTTGACCAAACCGAGTCCGGCCATATCGATCGCGAATCGAGGCAGGCTCCTTCGAGAGATCAAACGCAGCGCGGGCCTTTGCGACTTGACATCAGGCGATAAGCAAGATTGAAGCTGTCATCCAGTTGTTTCGCTTGGGCGTTCTTCTCAAAATCCGCGGCGGCGCCATCGACCGCGTCGCGCAATCGCTGCCTCCGCTCGGCCCGAACGCTCGAAATCTGCTCCGGCGGCAGTAGGTCGGGCACCTTGAAGTTTGGCGCATTCGGATCGGCATTCAGAATAAACGGATCATAGGGCTTCCCAAGGAACCCGGCGGTGTGGCCGTGCGGCAAGTTTCCGCCGGTGCGGCCGATCGGTTTGGGCACAAGCACATAGGCGGGCACCTCGCCGCGCTGGCCTTTCAGGAAGCTGAGAACCGAGCCGATGTGGGGATATTCGATTCCCCCCTGAAAGAGCCGCCCGGTTTGCATCATTTGATGGCCGGTGTCGTGAACGGCGGCCGCCGTGTGATGCACCGAGCGGATCAGCGAAAACTTGTCCGCATGTTGGGCCGCTTTGGGGAAGATTTCCGAGATCTGAATCCCGCTTGCCTTGGTTGGGATGGGCGAAAAAGGACCGCGAACTTCCGCGGGGGCTTTCGGCTTCGGGTCAAACGTGTCAATCTGACTCGGGCCGCCGACCAAGAACAGCATGATGCAGTTGACGTCGTTGTCGTTTCGCTTTCCGGTGGCCTTGCTTGCTTCTTCCTGTGCACGTAAGTAACCGGCCAAAGTCAGACCCAACGGGGCAATCGCACCGGCATGCAGGAAGTCGCGGCGGGTCAGGCCGTCGCAAAACCGGACGGCCTTGGGAGCATCGAGCCGGATCATGGAATCACTCCCGAAGCGGGAAGACGGGCGAAGGCAGGGGAAGAATCTTAAACTCCTATCCGACAATCTAATCCGGCCGCCCACATCGGTCAACGAGAAAGAAACCGCCGGCGCTTTGTCGTTTCTTCAGCCGCCGCGAAATCCCAGCTGCGACTAAATGCCGTCCAATCCGACAATTCCGGATTTAACGATTGCAGTGGCCGGAATCCGCCGATATATTGGGCTGTGCGTGATGGAAGCAATAAACCTGCCTTCTTCCGTCAATTGGATTTCTCGTCACTTTTTTTCTGAGGAAATGGCCATGTTGCGGATTGCCTGCTTGTGTGTAAGCGTTGGGATGTTCCTGGGCGTGGCTGGTACTGCCAAGGCAGCCGACAAGGAAGTGAAACTGACCGGCACGATCTGCTGCTCCAAATGCGAGTTGAAGATGACCGACAAGTGCCACACGGTCATCAAGGTCAAGGAAAATGGCAAGGACAAGATCTACTGGTTCGACACCGCCGGCAACAAGAAAAACCACGCATCGATTTGCCAGGAAGCGAAGGAAGGGACCGTGACCGGCACGGTCAAGAAGGAAGGCGACAAGATGGTGATCACAGTGAAGAAAGTCGAATTCAAATGACGCCGTGACACAGTCGGATGTTCCACAACGCCACCAATTCTGGTGGCGTTGTTCGTTTTCAGGTTCTGGGGTTCTTTGCTTGGCGAGCGCAGTCGCGTAACCTGTATTGTGGTTGATCAATATCGTCGTCTGAGTTAATTCGAATGAAAGTAATTCTTGCCAATCCCCGAGGCTTCTGTGCCGGGGTGGTAATGGCCATCGACAGCCTGGACCAAGCCATCGAGTTGTTTGGTACGCCGATCTATGCTTATCACGAGATCGTTCACAACCGGCCCGTCGTCGAACGCTTTCGCAACAAGGGCGTCGTGTTCGTCGACTCGATCGAGGAAGTGCCCGAGGGTGGCACCGTGTTGTATAGCGCTCATGGTGTCGCGCCGCAAATTCGCGAAGCATCCGTCCGGCGAAAAGTGCACGCGATCGACGCCACCTGCCCGCTGGTGACCAAGGTCCACAAGGAAGCCTTGCGCTATGCCCGCGAGGGCCGCACGATTATCCTGATCGGCCACGAAGGCCATGATGAAGTGGTCGGCACGATGGGTGAAGCACCGCACCACATTGTCTTGGTGGAGAATGAAGACGATGTGGAGAAATTGGATTTGCCATCCGATGCGTCCGTTGCCTATTTGACGCAGACCACGCTCAGCGTCGATGAATCGCGCGGCATCATCGTGGCGCTGAAACGAAAATTCCCCCAGATTGTCGGCCCTGCCAAGGACGACATTTGCTACGCAACTCAAAACCGCCAGGAGGCGGTGAACGAATTGGCGCAGGAGGTCGACGTCGTGGTGGTCGTGGGCAGTCAGAATAGTTCAAACAGCATTCGACTCGTCGAGATCGCGAGAAGAATCGGTAAACCGGCATTTCTGATCGACGGCCCCGAAGATATCCGCGATGAGTGGTTTCAACCGAATGGCACCGTCATGGTGACGGCGGGGGCCAGCGTCCCGAGGAAGTCGTGCAATCATGCGTTGAGGAGCTGCGGCGGCGTTTTGATGCCAAAGTCGAAACACGAATCGTCCGCGAGGAAGACGTGCATTTCCCGTTGCCGTTGGAATTGCGGGTGGTAAGTGCCCCGTAACTAAATCCATACCGAGAAGAATTCAAGTGTTAATCCAATGACTTCCGTCCCGGAACTCGCCCTGAATTACCTCCCCCGGCTGCCGAAGCGGCGTGATTGGCGGATTGGCTGCATCGGCGCCGGTTTCATCATGCGCGACTGTCATTTGGTTGCATACCGCCGAGCCGGCTTCAATCCGGTCTCGATCGCCTCGCGCAATCCGGAGACGGCGAAGGCGGTTGCTGGCTTGCATCAAATTCCAACTGTCCATCCAACGATCGATGAATTGTTGGCCGATTCGCAAATCGAGATCCTAGACATCGCCGTGCCTCCCGACGCCCAGCCAGGCGTCATTCGCAAAGCGGTGCAACAAAAACATCTTCGCGGCATTCTCGCGCAAAAGCCATTGGCGATGTCGGTGACCGAGGCTCGCGAATGCGTTGAGCTATGCGAGCGAGCCGGCATTACGTTGGCCGTCAATCAGAACATGCGCTTCGATCAATCGGTCCGAGCCCTCAAGGATTTGTTGAATCGTGGCTGGCTTGGCGAGGTGGTGCTGGCAACCATTGAAATGCGGGCGATTCCACACTGGATGCCATGGGCGCAGGGGCAGACCTCACTTTCCACGTTCATTATGAGCATCCATCACCTCGACACGTTCCGTTACTGGCTAGGCACGCCGGACCGCGTCCTCGCCAGCACGCCGCCCTGATCCGCGGACAAAGTTTCCCCATGCCGACGGCATCAACTTGTACATTCTCGAATACGACAACGGGGCACGAGCATCTTCGTGGGACGATGTCTGGACCGGGCCAGTGCGCGAGGGTTCCGAAGGCGACATCGGCATCCGCTGGCGCGTCGAGGGAACCGGCGGGTTGGCTCGCGGTACAATTGGGTGGCCGAGTTATCCGGCGAAGACACCAAGTACGCTCGACTTTACAAGCAAGCGATTTCCGGGCTTTTGGTTCCAGCCGCGCTGGAAGGAAGTCTGGTTCCCCGATGCGTTCGTGGGGACCATGGCCCAATTGATGGTCGCGCTCGAGGAAAACTCGCAACCGGAAATCGGCGGGCACGACAACCTGGAAACCATCGCGTTGTGCGCCGCCATGCAGGCCGCGGCGATGCAACACCGCATTACGACCGTAAAGGAATTCCTTTCGTGAATGACGATGCGCACGCCGTCGCGCAGGCAATTTTTGTCGTTACCGACGATGAGGTTCGCGAACGCGGACGCTCGACTGAATTTGATTTGGCCTGGATGCCGGAAGTCGAACGGCTCTGCCGAGGCTTCGGTCCCCGCCGTCCGGATGTTGCCTGTTCGCTGGCCATTTTCGCTCAGCCGTTCGGCGCACGGCATGTCGCGGTGGTTCAGGTCGCCGATGCCAGTTCGGGAGCGTTGGCTTTTCGTTTTCTGGTGTTTCCTCGGCGGCTCTATGGCACGTTGATCGCCGATCCGTTTCGTGTCTCCGATGCATTTCCGCCAAATTGGGACCAGACCGGGGCACTTCCGACCCTGGAATGGTCCAACGCACTGCCGCCTCGGCGAACCGTCGAGCAGCTTCAGCATGTGCTGCAAAACGGCGGCAGCCCCACCCTGCTCGGCGCGGTGCAGGGTTTAGTCGATGGCGGACGGTTGGTCTTCGAACGCAAGGCCCCGGCGACTCAATTAATTCGCGACCTCTGGCAATTGCTGCCGACCAGGCGCAGGCGGAACTCTGGCCCACAACCTTTGCGTTTGGCAATGACCTGAACTTTGATATTCTGGTGACGCCCATCGCCCAGGGATTGAAACTTGATCGATACATCACCGAAGAGCAGGCGCTTGACTATCCCGAGCGGCGTTATGAATTCGCCCTTCAATACTCTGTGGAGCATGGCGATCAGCGCGAACTCGACGCGCTGCTCGGCCGGCGCAGCAGCAAGCAAATGCTGCGGCTTTCCCTCGCCATCCTGATTGGAGGCGTGCTCGCCTACATCGGCATCAATTTCCTGATGCGATTTCTGTGAAAGGCCGATTCGTGTCTGATAAACTCCATGAACGAGTGTTGGGGCTGCCGACCGAGCGGCTGCGTCAGGCGGGCATGTTTCAGGGATTTCGCCCGTTTGATGAGTCGTTATTTCGCTTCCTCTTGGATTCGAATCACCTCGAATATCGCCCGCGAGCCGAGGCCGAGACCGATCCTTCGTTCAAACAGTTGATCCCGTATCTCGTGCTCCGCTGCGGCGATCAGGTGTTTCATTACCTGCGAGGTCAGGCCGGCGCGGAAGTCCGCCTGCGGGCCAAGCGCTTGATCGGCATCGGCGGACATATCAGCGCCGATGAAGACTCGTTGCAATCCGATCCGTATCGCGCCGGCATGCTGCGCGAACTGAACGAAGAAATCGAAATTCAGACGATGTTTCGCGAACGGCCATTCGGCCTGATCAATGACGACGCCACGCCGGTCGGCGAGGTTCACCTCGGGGTGGTACACCTTTTGGAATTGAACGAGCCGAAGGTGTTTCCGCGCGAAGCGGGCATTGCCAAGGTTGGATTTGCCGCGCTCGCCGAATTGTGGAAACAGCCGGATGAATTTGAAAGCTGGTCGCGGTTGGTGATGGAAGCAATGTTCTAGTTCGATCGCAAATCGATTGGATTGTTTGAATGGCGGGTAGAAATCAGCTCGAGCAGATGAATTGCCTTGCTTTGGTCCGCCATGTCATCCGGTTTGCCCCACGCGATTTCTTGCCCGTTGGATCGTTTGAGCCAGATTTCGCCGCCCTTCCAGTTCACCTCGGTCAATTGTAATTGCGACTGGCATTCATGCAGCAGGCCGGCGACTCTCGCCGCGGATTCCACGCGTGCGTTGCCCCAGGGACGGCCGATCCCGTTCGTCGGTGCGTCGATTCGACCGGCCAGATGTGGCAGCGTGGCGATATCATGCGTCCGGGGCAGCAGATTGCCGGAACGATCGATGACGCGTTCGACCAGTTCCTGATCCAAATAGGCGACCACCAGCACCGGCTGCCGGAAGGTCAACTTCACCTGAATTCGGCGGCTAGACGAGATTTCAACTCCATCGACTCGCTCAACCCAAGCATGCCGACGAAATGCCTCGGTCAATCGTTGACGCAAGTTCTCATCCAGCAGTGAAACTGTTTCGGGCAATTCGCTGTAATAACGCACTTCGCTGAGAAACTGCTCGCGGTCCATGCTGGGAGGCGACGGACATTCGATCTGTTGCAGCGGAAATTGATAGCGGTCGTCGCCGCGGAGCGAATCGCGCATCAAGCGGCCGGCATAAATCAAGCCGCCCAGGAGCGCGGCCGCGCCGACCGCGGCGATCCCCGCGCGAACGATCGGGCGTCGGGTGGCGTTCACCGGGTTCACCAGATGACGATTTCCAGTTCGAGTTGGATGCCGCTGCTTTCGCGAACCTTGCTTTGTATGAGATCGACTAACCGAAGCACATCGCGGGCGGTGGCGTCTTGCCCGGCCACAATATAGTTGGCGTTGCAATCGCTCACCGACGCGCCTCCGACTCTTGTCTTCGCCAGGCCAGCCTGCTCGATCAGCGTCGCGGCCTGAATGCCGCGTGGATTCTCGAAGATCCGGGCGGCCGCTTCATAAGTAAACGGCTGGCTTGCCTTGCGCATGATCCAGGCCCGAAGCATTCGCTTTTTGATGTTGTCGGGCGAATCGTCGTCCAGCCGAAACTCAGCGCCGAGGATTACGGGATCGTCGAGGTTGCTTTGATGCGTGCCGAAGTGAAGTTCCTCATGTTCGCGCCAGACGGCATGATGTCCGGCATCGAGCACCTCGACTCGGCGGACATACTCGCCGATTTCGCCGGTGCGGTCGCCCGCGTTGCAGCGCAGCGCTCCGCCGACGGTGGCGGAAATGCCGACCAGCGTCTCCAGGCCGGCGACATTGTGCCGAGCCGATTCCGAGATCAACGCGGACAGGGCTGCTCCGCCGCCCGCCCGTGCTGTTTTTCCCTCGATCCTGATCGTGGTGAATGCGGGCTCCGTGAGGCGAAGCACGACTCCTGGAACTCCCTCGTCGCGAACCAAAACGTTGCTGCCCACGCCAAGAACGCGGACCGGCAGGCGCTCGGCCGCCGCCGTGCGCATGATGGCGCTGAGCTCTTCGACCGAACGCGGGTTGGCCAGATATTCGGCGTTGCCGCCCACGTGCAGCAAGGTAAACGGGCCCAGCGGCTGCTGCGCGCGAACAATTTCCGGAAACGCGTCGGCAAGGTTCATGTGGGACATAATAGGTTTGGCCGCGCGTGCACGTCAACGGCGTTCGTCGCGACGGTTGTTTTTCGATCCGATGCCCGCCTACAATACGGACGATGAAATCGTCCTCCCTCGCCGATCCATCGCAACCGTTGGCCGTGCTCGTCAGCGGCGGGCTTGACAGCGCCATTCTGGCGGGTGAATCGGTGAATCGCCATCCGCATGTCTATCCCATTTACGTTCGCGTTGGTTCCGCGTGGGAATCGATTGAACTTGATTGCCTGAAACGATTTCTGGGAGAACTTCGCGCACGGCATTGCGGCCGCTCACAATCCTTGAACAGCCGGTCGCTGATCTTTACGGCGATCATTGGAGCGTGACCGGCGAAAATGTGCCCGACGCCGAATCGCCGGACCAGGCGGTTTACCTGCCCGGCCGAAATGTCCTGTTGCTGGGCAAAGCGATGATCTGGTGCCATTTGAATCATGTCCCGGCGTTGGCGCTGGCCCCGCTCTCGGCGAATCCGTTCCCCGATGCCACGCCCGAGTTCTTTGATGCGTTCCAGGACGCCGTGAATTTGGCGGTCGAGGGAAAGGTGAGGATTATTTGGCCCTATCTACACCTGTCGAAAGCGGAATTGTTGCAGCGCGGCCGACATTTACCGCTGCAGTTCACATTCTCCTGCATTCGCCCGGTCGAGGGACGGCATTGCGGCGCCTGTAACAAATGCGCAGGAACGCCGTCGCGGCTTCCGCGCTGCGGGCATGGATGACCCGACCGAGTATGCATCTATCAGTGGCCAGTAGTGCGTTGTCCGTGGCCCGTTGTGAGACGTTTTCGATTACATTCCTGACAACGGACTACTGACCGCTGATGAAGAACGAATGACGGAGTCAATCAATGTTCCGCGTGACGCGTGAAATTCGTTTTTGCTATGGCCATCGGCTCCTGAATTACGACGGCAAATGCAAGCACCTCCATGGCCACAATGGCAAGGCGGTGATCGTCTTGGAAACGGTGACGCTCGATCCACTCGGAATGGTGGTCGATTTTTCGCAAATCAAACAAAAGGTTGGCGCTTGGATCGACGAGACGCTCGATCATCACATGATTTTGCACCGCGACGATCCGGCGTTGCCGTTCATGCTCAAGCAGGGGGAGCCGGTTTACGTGGTGGATGTGAATCCGACGGCGGAGAATATCGCGAAACTAGTTTTCGACCGAGCAAAGGCCCAGGACTTTCCGGTGGTGGAAGTCACGCTTTGGGAAACCGAAAGCAGTTTCGCGACCTATCGAGAATAAGCCCGACGATCAGCGGCCCATCATTCCCGGGGCCGATGCGCCGCCGGACATGCCGGGTCCGCCGACGGGCGGCAACTTATCAAGTTCATCGTCGTCCTGTTTGCGAATCGGGACGTTATTCAACATGCCTTCCGGATACTTGGGCGGACCGGTAAACAAACCGGCTGGGATCTGGTGAAATTCTTCTTTGGGCGGCGCGATCCTTGGACGCTTTTCGGCTGAATTGCAGCCAATGACTCCAATTAATGTGATTGCCAACAATTTCATGAGAAAAGGAACACGGCGCATATCCCGACCCCGAATCAATGGTTTGAGGTGAGGGGATATAAACCGGGCGCTCAATCCAGTCAAGCCAAAAAAACTTGCCGCTCGCGGCTGTTTATTTCGCTTGCCGCTCCGGCCGAAGTTCGCGGACGGCCTTGCCGGCCTGCCACATTTCGCTCTCGCGCACTTCTTTAAGTTCCTTTTCCAACTGCTGACGATAATCGGGCCGGCTGTTCGCCTCGAGCACGCGCTTGCGTTTCGGCGCCGATCTCGACCTGGTGGTACAACTCCTCGAAGACGCCCTTGGTGGCGTCCCGGAACCGCTTGAACCAGTCGAGCGCCCGCGCTGGGCGGTCGTCGAGCAATTGGCGTACATCCAATCCATGCCGTTCTCGCCAATGAGCGGATAAAGGCTTTGCGTCGCCTCCTCGACCGTCTCGTTAAACGCCTCGGACGGGCTGTGGCCATGTTCGCGCAGCACTTCATACTGGGCCAGCCAGAGCCCGTAGATTGCGCCCATGAGGACGCCGCGCTCGCCGGTGAGGTCGCTGACGACTTCCTTCTTAAACGTGGTTTCGAATAGATATCCGGAGCCGATGGCAACGCCCAGCGCCAGAGCAGCGGTCGCGCGCCTCGCCCCGTGGCGTCCTGGTGGATCGCGAAGCTGGCGTTGATGCCGCGGCCCTCGACGAACAGCCGGCGAACTGTCGTGCCCGATCCCTTCGGCGCGACCAAAATGACATCGATGTCTTTGGTGGGGATGACGCCGGTTTGATCGCTGAAGACGATCGAAAACCCATGCGAGAAGTAAAGCGCCTTGCCGGCGGTGAGCAATGGTTTGATCTTCGGCCACATTTCCTTCTGACCCGCGTCCGAAAGCAGGTACTGGATGATGGTGCCGCGTTGGACCGCTTCCTCGACGTCGAAGAGCGTTTCGCCCGGCTTCCAGCCGTCCTTGACGGCCTCGTCCCATGACTTGCCGCCGGGGCGTTGCCCGATGATCACGCGCACGCCGTTGTCGCGCATGTTCAGCGACTGACCGCGTCCCTGGACTCCGTAGCCGAGCACCGCGACCGTCTCGCTGCCCAAGATCTTGCGGATCTTGTCCGGCGGATAGTCGCTCCGCTCGACCGCCGTCTCCACGAAGTTGCCAATGCGAATCTCACGCATAATTGTTCCCAATTGATTGATGGTCGCTCCGCTCGGATGTTATACGGATCGCGGCTTGCCCGCGGCGATTCCTAAGTCAGATGTGCGGGAGGGCGTTCAATCGAGCGACGACGGCGAAATGCCGATGGCGACGATGCTGCACGCGGAAATCACATTCAATCCAAGCTCGCGAGCGCGGGCGACAACTTCCGCTGCATCGGCGCCGGGATTCAGCCAGACTTCGCCGACCGCTTTTTTCGCGACTTCGTCCAAGACGGTGAGGCCGATTTTCGGCGGAAGATAAATGCTGACCCGATCGATCTTTTCGGCGGGCACATCGAGAATCGAATTGAAGGCCGGCCAGCCCTCGATCGTCGTTTCCGACGGATTGACGGGAAACACTTGGTAGCCGCGCTGCGCATAAGCGCGAACGCATTTATTTCCGAACTTGGCGCGATCCGAACTGGCGCCGATCACCGCGATCATCGGCATGGGACAAGCCTCGTTTGGTCAAAGTATCGGGAGCAACCAAACCAGACGGAGGTTGAGGAAGTGGCTTCGACACGTAATCGAATCGGCGACAACGACGCCGTGCAATGCACGAAGCGGCGGCAAGGCCGCGACCAAGTGCGCAGGACCCGCAAGTATCAGTCGCCCTCAGCGGGCTTCACAATCACTTGTGGCTGAGCCAGGTCCGGCCCATTGGTCTTGCCGTGAATCGCGTCGTAGACTTCCTGCCGATGAACCGGCACGTCCTTGGGCGCGACGATTCCCAGCCGCACTTTGTCGCCACGGATTTCCACCACCGTGATCGTGATGTTGTTGTCAATTACGATCGATTCATTTTTTTTTCTGGACAGTACCAACATCGCCGCCTATCCTCTCTGTTGTACGCAACCCAGCTGTTTGGGGCGGCTTCCGCATCATCGCCGGCCCAGCCGGCTGAAGGTCCACTCTTCAAAGCGGAAGCGAGCGTCTCGACGATGGCGTTGGGTCCATCGGCTGTCAGGATGGCTGCGCCCTGACCGCGCATTGAGACCTCAATCATCATTTTTGGCGCAATCGGCTAGCAAATCAAGCACCACCGCAACACATGCGCTCGGAATTTGTTTTATTTTGCTTGACTTTCACAAAGTGTCAGCTCAAAAAGCATTCCTGAAATAAGTGGCAATCTGTATACAAACCGTCGTGAGTGAATGTTGGAGATTTGTTTGGCTCACAGGATTGCGCGATCAACCTCGCGCAAAGGCACAATCTTCGATAGCCTTGGGGAAACAAACGCCAGTCTCAAAACAACCGGTTTTGACCGGTCCGTTCGCAAGTCGCAGTTCATATTTGCGACGCAAGCTATCCGCAGGGAAGAACTTGCGACATTGCCTTCGTACATGGGCCTTCATGAACCGGTTGTTTTCATCCTGAAGCTAAAGCCATATCAGGCGAAACGAAAAACTTATCGAATTGATCGAATTACTTGCCTCAATGGAATTACCGACTACCACCCTGCCGTGAACGCACAAGGTATTCGGCGATTTGCCGCACGGTGCCGTTTGGGTCGGCCTTTGCCATTTGCCGAATTCGGTGGATCATCTCGACTTCAACGCCGAGACCGGGTTCCAGCGCGCTGCGGGCCGCGCTGGCTCGGACGACAGGCGATGGATCCTGGCACAGCCGCTCCAACCAGGCTCGCGGATCGAGTTGTGAATCGCTGGGCAGGAATCGAATCACTTCCAGCCGTTTCAAAGGCGATGGGTCGGTAATTAGCCGGGCGAGCATCACGTCCTTTTCGCGCAAGCCACGACTTTTCAGCGCCGACTCGCAAAGCATGCGCACTTTGGCATCCGAATCGTGCAGATGCGGCAGGAGATCGTCATCGGGAACAACATCGCGAAGCGGTCCAAGGCCGAGCATCGCGGAGCGGCGAACTTCGGGTTTGGGATCATTGAGCAGAGGAACGAGATCAATCGCCAAGCTAAATTCCGGCTTGAGAGCCAAAATAATTCCCCGGACTTGACAGGACACTTGGTCGTCGTGAAGCGCGTTTCGCACCAGCGCAGTAGCCGGTTCCTTGCAGCCGGGACCGCGGGCCAGGAGGGCGTCGGCAATATCGAGGGACGCGAGTTTGCCCGCCGACGAAAACTGCCCGGCGGAGTCGGCGAGTTCCTTTGCCGCGTGCGCAGCGCGCGGGTCATCCGGCAGCCAGCCGTCGAGTACACGTTGAAATGCCGTCGCCGCGTTTCGACACGCGGGCCCATCTTGCTTCAGCAATTCAACCAGAGGCGGAATCGAGTACTCGCCCAGATTCGCAACTCGTTCGAGGGTCGCCTCGTCGGACGATGTGGCCAGTCGAGAGACATAATATCGGCCGAGGATCGGCTTGCGGAAATACCAACCGGCGATGCCGACGCCTATGACCAGAATCACTGCCGCAATCGCGAATTTTTTTCGCATCGTCTGGACTCCGACCGAGGACCGCGAAACTGCAGGCGGAATATAGGTGAATTGTCTGGGCCGTGGAAGAGCAACCGGGACAGGTCGGCGAAATCCTTCATGTCGGTCGATCTTGCCGAGCGATGAATAATGAGGCGGTTGCGACGAGTCGCATTAAACCTGAGGATCGCCAATGGGCCTCTTCCGAAACAGCCTAAGCGGTCTGGGTTTGCTGGCCGGGGTGATTTGCCCCATCGTTGCGAATGCCCAACCCTACCAGCCTGCGACCCGGCAACGCACGTCCGCGGAGTCGCCTCAATTTCGCACCAAGACCTCCTCGTCAATGGCCGCGGCCCAGCTGGTGCCCGTCGATTCTTTGCCGCCGGCATTAACCGAGAAGGTCCGAAAGCTGTTGACTCAGCCGACGCTCGTGACGCAGGCGCCGGCCGAAGAGGTTACGGCCGTGCCGAAGGTTTATCGCTGGCTGATGGACCATCCGGACCGGGCGGCGTTGGCCTGGAGGCGATTGGGCATCCCGTGCCAGCCAATCAGCGATCAGGGCAGTGGACGATTTTCCTGGTCCGACAGTCAGGGCAGCGAAATCGTCTGGTTTCCGATCGCGGACTCGCCGGCGGCTCGTATCTGGTATGCGGAAGGGCGCGTGCGGCCCGGCGCCTTGTTGCCGACAATCCCCGTTCAAGCCGTGGTGGTGCTGCGGCACAGCTATCGCGAGTCGGGAACCGCGAGCAAAATCCGCCACGAGGTCGATGTCTTCTGTCACGCCGACAGCCGCGCGGCCAGCTTGGTTTATCGCCTGTTCGGCACGGCGACCGATCGCATGGCGGAACAGGCGGCGCAGCAATTGTTAATGTTCTTCGGAACCATATCCCAATATCTGGCCCAACATCCCGAGCAAATGAAACAGCTCCTGGCCCCGGCGCCGGCACAGAACGTTCGCTAGCGCAGACGCCGCTAAGCCGCGGTCCGCCTGGCTCCATACAAATTCGGAATGACGCCGATCACATATCGCGATGCCGGGCTGGACCTCGACAAGTACGAGGAATCGCTTTCGCACATGCCGCCCCTGATGCGGCGAACGCACACGCCGCGAGTGCTCGATGGCTTCGGCGGCTTCGCATCTCTTTTCACCCTCGACTACAACAATCGCCTTTTCGCCAAGAATTATCGCCGGCCGGTGCTCGTGACCTGCACCGATGGCGTCGGCACCAAGCTCAAAGTCGCCTCGCTGATGGGCAAGCACGACACCGTCGGCATCGACCTGGTCGCGATGTCGGTCAACGATTGCCTCTGCACCGGCGGCGAACCGCTCGTCTTTCTCGATTATCTGGCCATGGCGAAAGATGACCCGCCGCTCACCCGCGACATCATCAAGGGCATCAGTGATGGCTGCATGGAGGCGGAGTGCTCGCTGGTTGGCGGCGAGACCGCGATCCTGCCCGATTTTTACCAACCCGGCGACTACGACCTCGCCGGCTTCTGTGTCGGCGTCGTCGAAAAAGATCGCATCGTCACTGGCAAGGCGATTCAGCCCGGCGACCTCGTTCTCGGCCTGGCCAGCAGCGGTCTACATTCCAACGGCTATAGCCTGGTCCGAAAAGTCGTCTTCGATCACGCCAAATTGAAAGTGACCGACCGTATCCCAGAGTTGGGACGGACGCTCGGCGAGGAATTGCTCGAGCCGACCCGCATTTATGTCCGGCCGATTCTGAAAATCCTCAGCCATTACCCAGTGAAGCGCCGAGTCGTTCGTGGATTGGCCCATATCACCGGCGGCGGACTGGTCGATAATCTTCCGCGCAGTCCTGCCGCCCGGCCGGCGCACGTTTTTGAAACGCAACTGGAGCATTCCGCCGGTTTTCACTTGGCTTCAGAAGCTCGGCAACATTGAGCAGTCGGAGATGGATCGCGTTTTCAACTGCGGTATCGGCCTCGCGATGGTAATCAGTCCTTACTTCGCGGACAGCATTCAAAACCAATTGGCGGAAGACCGCATCAAGTCGTGGATCATCGGCGAAATTCGCGCCGGCGAGCCCGGTGTGGAATGGATGTGAGTCGTTACGGCGACTTCATTCCGTTAATCGAAACTTCCCATTTGTGACTGATCGTTGCAACCACCGATTTGATCGTCTCCTTTGGGTAGTCGGTGCGGGACTTTTGTGTTTTGGCGTCCCAGTCGAGATTCGTCCAATCCGTGTTCGCGGGAATGCGAGCCTTCGCGGCGCTCAGTGTGGAATACGGCAGCCAATTCTCTAGCGCCGTTTTGCCGTTGACTCGCAATTCGGATGCCTCCCACAATTCCATCTTGTTGACATTCTTCCAGGCCTCAATTGGAAATCGATCGAATTGGATCGAGGCATGCGGCGGCAGGCGAAAAGCGCGGAATCCTTTCTCGCCGATCAGCGCGATTTCGATGGCGGTTCCTTCGCCCTGGTTCTTACCGCCGTTGAACTGCTTTCCGACGAAGCACTGCGGTTCGCCATTGCTCGACGGAGTAAACCGAGCGTCGGCCTTCAATGGCCCGCTGCCGTAATACGGGAGCAGCAGCCAGAGCGCCTTGTCGCTTGGATTGGCCAGCAAAAGCTTGACGAAATAGCTACGCATCGGCGGCTTACCGCCCCGCTGCTCAAGCACGATTATCTGAACCGGCGACACCGACTTCTTCTGTTCCCCCTCTTCGCCGACCACAACGACCGGCAGCAGAATGGCAACGAAGGCGCTATCCAAGAAATCCAAATTCCCGACATTGAATGCCTCAGGAAATTACCGCTCAATTGTCATCCAACCGTCGCCGCCCGTGAAGACGCCTTTGCCATCTTACCCGGCCGCATGTATCTTCGCGAAATTGCGGAATCTGCGTCTTAGCCACTTATTTGCCACGAACCGGTTATTCCACTAGGAATCGTGGCGAGGCATCTCCTTACCCGGCCGATGGAAACAACGCAGCTTGTGATGGCGCTTCAATGGGCTGGTCCAGGATGGGCCAACCCGCGCTTTCATGGGTCTGAATTCTCGGAGGAGTAATCATGCCCAAAGGATTTGCAAGGGGCTGGCTGTTAGGCGTCGCGCTGGCCGTTCCGGGTTCGTTGTTCGCGCAAGACGTTCAACAAGCCTCGGCCCAACAGGTGCTTTCGGACGCGAGCCAGGTTCCCACGACCACCTGGCGGTTGCCGGTCTCGATGAACGATGGTTTGCCGGGTGAGTCGTCTTGGACCGCTCGAACCATGATCCAGCAAACACAAGCCCAGGCTCCGGCGTCGCCGGCCGCAGCCGCCATGCAGATGCAACCCGACTGCAACTGTGGCGAACCGCAAGGCGGAGAGAACAAGCGTCTAATCCGCCGAATCCTGGATATCCCCAAGCAACCCTGGTGCAATTCGCAATTCTTCATGGCCGGCCAGACGAGCGTTGAATACGTCACCGGTTATTTGACCAGCCCGATTTGGGTCGCGTCGACCCGTCAGGCGTTCTTTATTCCCCAACTGGTCCGGCTGGGTATGATGGTCACCGATCCGCAACCGGATCGCCGCTTTCTCAAAGGCAGTTTTGAGGTTCTCGCCGAACTCGATTGCTTGCCAATTACCTCAAGCGTTGGCAATATCGTGATCGGCGGCTCCGGGATCATACGCTACTACACGAATCCCAGCAAGAACCAGCGCTATGTCCCCTATATCCAGGTCGGATTCGGCGGCAGCTACACCGACGCTTACTTGAGTGCGAACAGCCCGACCTCGTCGGCGTTCAATTTCATCACTCAGGTCGGCCTAGGCGGCCATTTCTTCCTGACGAAGAGATTGGCCATCACCTCGGAAACGAATTACTACCATATTTCGTTCCCGAACCAGGCCCGCTCCGGCGACTTTGGTTTCAACATACTCGGCGGCACCCTTGGCTTCACCTACTTCTTCAATTGAGGTCTTGGTTCTTTGTCAGTTGTTCTTTGTCAGTTGTTTTTTGTCAGTTGTCAGTTGTGCTTTGTCGGTCACTGCCGATGGCTCTGACAGACAATTGACAAAGAACAACTGACAACTGACAACTGACAAAGAACAACTGACAAAGAACTTCTCATACAATTTCCCCGGATTCCTTTTTGATGGGGAAAGCCATGTGGCCGGAAGGCGAGCGCGTCAAACATCTGCTCGAACGGGCCAAGGCTGGCGACGCCGCCGCGCTCGACGATCTGCTCGCCCTCTGTCGCGATCCTCTTCGCCGGGCCGTTGACCTTCGGCTCGATCGCCAAATCACTCGCCGCGAAGATGCCAGCGATATCGTGCAAAAAGTGCTCTTCGACGCGCATCGTCGCATCGAAGACTATCTTCGCGATCCCAAAATGCCGTTTCACCTTTGGTTGCGGCAGATGGCCCAGGATCGCATCATCGATGCTCATCGGCGACACCAGGCGGCCGGCGCCGCAGCCTCGACCGCGAACAAACCGCCGGCCCCGCCCTCGACGAGGCCTCGTCGATCCAACTGGTGGCTCAACTCGTCGATCAGGAAATGACCCCCGCCAGCGCCGCCATCCAGCAAGAGTTACAGCGGAAATTGCAATCGGTCTTGATGGAACTGGACGAAACCGATCGCGAAATCATCTTGATGCGCTATTACGAGCAAATGTCCAATCAGGAAATCGCCGCGGCGCTCGACCTCACCGAGGCCGCCGCGTCGATGCGGCACCTCCGGGCGCTTCGGCGGCTCAAAGACGCGATGACCAACAGCCAATGACGAAACCAAATAGAATTAGAGCAAAGTTCAGGTTGCCGTGGCGGTGGCCCCTGGCCACCGCGCGTTCGGCGGCCATGGGCCATCGCTACGACAATTTGAAATTGGCTCTAGTGATTGGTGGTTCATTTGGATCCGGTGTTGCATTTGATCAGCCGTGACGAGCGATTGGCGGCGATTTTGAATGACCTGAGCGAGGAGCAGCGCCGGGGTCGTACGCCGAATATCGATCAAGTTGTCAACGGTCATCCGGAACTCGCCGACGAGATTCGGCAACTGTGGGCGATTGCGCAGGTCGCGCACGTCTCGCGCGCGACCGTCCGATGTCGCCGAAACGATTGCCGCCCCGCATCGCGCGGAGCAACCAAGCGGCGTATTGCCACGCACCTTCGGCGACTATGAGTTGGTGGCAGAACTCGGTCGCGGCGGCATGGGCGTCGTCTACAAGGCCCGCCAGAAAAGTCTCAACCGCATCGTCGCACTAAAGATGCTCCTGCACGGCGATGCGGCCTCCGCCGACGACCGCGCCCGGATTCGCACCGAGGCCAAATCGGTCGCCCTGCTCAAGCACCCGAACATTGTCGCGGTTTACGACGTCGGCGAATGCGACGGCCGCGATTATTTCACGATGCCGTTTATCGAGGGCGCGTCGCTGGCCCATCTCCTCGCCGAGGGGCCAATGCCCCCGCGCGAAGCGGCGCGGCTGGTCGCAATCGTTGCCCGCGCCGTTGAGCATGCCCACGAAAACGGCGTCATTCATCGGGATTTGAAACCCGGCAACATCCTGCTTCATGTCGCCACGGATTCGGCGGCGGAAACCGAAATCACGCCGTCCCCACACCGGGGGCTGTACGAACCGCAAGTCACGGATTTCGGACTCGCCAAGCAACTGGCATCCAATCAGCAAAGTCTCACGCAGACCGGCGCGATTCTCGGCACGCCGAGCTTCATGCCGCCCGAGCAGGCCGCGAGCAATCGCGGGGCGATCGGCCCGGCCAGCGACGTCTACAGCCTCGGCGCGATCCTTTACAATTGCCTCACTGGCCGTCCGCCCTTTCAGGCGGCAAGCCGGATGGACACCATTTTCATGGTCCTCGAACAGGACCCCGTGCCGCCGCGATTGCTGAACCCGAAAGTCGATCGCGATCTGGAAATCATTTGCCTGAAGTGTTTGCAAAAGTCGCCCGAATCGCGCTATGAGTCGGCAGCTCATCTCGCGAAAGATCTGGAAGCTTTTCTCGCCGGCGAACCGTTGTCGATCCGCCCCAGCGAATTGCGCGACCTGATCGGCCGATTGTTCAGCCCCACGCATCACATCACGGTTCTGGAAAACTGGGGCGGGCTCTGGATGGCCCACAGCCTGTTCACGCTCTTGCTTTGCTTGTTAACCTGGGTCCTACAGCAAGCCGGCGTGACCAATCGGCTCACCTACATGACGCTGTGGGGCGCCGGCGTAATGCTCTGGGGCGGCATTTTCTGGCAAATGCGCCGCCGCACCGGACCGGTCACATTCATCGAACGTCAAATCGCCCACGTCTGGGCCGCGGGGGTCTCGGGCAGCTTCGGCGTGCTCGTGCTGGAATGGATCATGCATCGCCCCGTGCTCGAATTCGCCCCGATGCTTGCCATCCTCGCCGCGATGGTCTTCCTGTGCAAAGCCGGCATTCTCTCGGGCATGTTTTATCTGGCCGTCGCCAGCATGTTCGCAACGGCCGGTCTGATGGCGTACATCCCCCACGAAGCCATGCTGATCTACGGCGTCACCCTCGCCGGCTGTTACTTCGTGCCGGGCTGGATCTTTTATCGACGGCGGCTGAGCCAACGCGAGGTGCACAAGTGACACGCAACATGCTGCGACATGCCGCTAACAGCCGGAAAACGTGGCGCAGTATGAAGCAGAATTTGCTGGCATTGCTCAACTGCCAGGATCAATTCGGGGGCTTCCCAGCCTACGCCATCGCCGACCAGAACGGTAAACCGCTCTTGAGTTGGCGCGTGGCGATTTTGCCTTACATCGCGCAGGACGCGCTCTATAACGCCTTCCATCTCGCTGAACCCTGGGACAGCGAAGTTAAGAAGAACTCCTGGCCCAGATGCCGAAGGTCTTCGGCGACAAGGGGGCTGAAGGCGGACGCCGCGAGTGGACGAACCGGACGAGTTGTCCTACGACGCCAAGAATCCGCTTCCGAAATTCGGGTCGACTCCGCACGCGAAGGGGTTCCACGTCGGCTTCGCTGACGGCTGAGTGAAGTTCCTGGCGATGGACGCGCCGGAAGCGGAATTGCGAGCGATGATCACACGGAACGGCGGCTAGAAGCTAGAGAGATAAAAAGAAACAACGAGCCAGGGGGCTTTGTCCCCCAGCGCCTGTTTCAGCGGGACAAGCCGTAGCTCGTCCGTGAATCCGAAACCCATATTCGCACGTCCGTGCCAGCGCCTATACTCTCCCCATGCTCCCTCGCGGCTGGCATGTATTCAAGGATCTGCGTCACCTTCGGCGCGTCCATCTCATTGATTTGCTGGTGATCGCCGGAGTGGCCGGCGTGATCTTCGGCCTATTCGACGTCGGCCGCGAATGGACTCATGACCTGCGGCAAACCGTCGACATCGATCTCGATAGCCCCTGGACGTTGTTTGAGTACACCTTTTACTCGCTTTCCCGCGGATTGATCGCCTATGTTCTGTCTTTGAGCTTTTCGCTGGCTTACGGCTACTGGGCGGCCAAGGACCCGGTCGCCGAGCGAGTCCTCGTTCCACTCCTGGACATTCTTCAAAGCATTCCGGTGTTGAGCTTCCTACCCGGCCTGGTCCTTTCCCTGGTCGCCGTGTTTCCATCCAGCAACATGGGCCTGGAACTCGCCGCGGTACTGATGATCTTCACCGGACAGGTCTGGAACATGACCTTCAGTTTTTACCACTCGCTCAAGGCGGTGCCGCAGGAACAGCGTGAAGTCGCGACGATTTTCCGACTCACCTGGTGGCAACGGCTCAAATGGCTCGAACTCCCGTTCGCGACGATGGGCCTGGTTTGGAACAGCATGATGAGCATGGCGGGAGGCTGGTTCTTTCTCATGATCAACGAGGCGTTTCGCCTCAAGGACCGCGATTTTCGCTTGCCGGGAATCGGCTCATATATGAGCGTGGCGGTTGATCGGGGTCGCTACGACGCCATGATCTGGGCCATCCTGGCCATGGCGGCCATGATTGTGCTCCTCGATCAATTGCTTTGGCGGCCGGTGGTCGTTTGGGCGCAAAAATTCCGGCAGGAAGACAGTGGAGCCCGGATTGAAATGACGTCTTGGTTTCTGCGCTGGATTCGCCGGTCGCGAATCATCGCCCTGGTGACGGGCCGATTTCGCAAGCGGCGCGAAGAACGAGCCGAGCCGATCGATGAAAAACAATTGTCGGCAATCGCACCGCCGAGCAAGCCGACGGCGAATGGCGCCTGGATCTCACTCCTCGCGTTCGCAATTCTCGTTCTGTTGATGTTTGGCGGCGCTTGGAAACTCTTCGCGCTGATTCGGCCGGTGACGATTGAAGCCTGGAGCCGTATCGGATTCGCGGCGAGCCTAACGCTGATCCGCGTGCTCACCGCTGTCGCTCTCGGCACGCTCTGGACCGTACCAGCCGGTCTGGCAATCGGTCTCTCGCCGAAGTTGTCGCGATGGTTGCAACCTGTCATTCAAGTCGCCGCGTCATTCCCGGCGCCGATGCTTTTTCCCATCGTCATCGTGATCCTCGACACGCTGCACATCGACCTTAACGTCGGCAGCGTGGTGCTCATGCTGCTTGGCACGCAATGGTACATCCTGTTCAATGTGGTCGCCGGATCAATGGCGATTCCATCCGATCTGCGCGAAGCGGCCCGAAGTTTTCGAGTCACTGGCTGGTTGCGCTTTTGGACTTTCTACGTGCCGGTGATTTTCCCATATCTGGTCACCGGCTGGGTGACCGCCGCCGGCGGCGCTTGGAATGCCAGCATTGTTTCCGAGTACGTTATGTTTCGCCAAAAAGAGCACGAAGCTTTTGGCCTCGGCTCGTGGATCAGCCTGGCGACCGAGCACGGCGAATTCGCCAATTTGGCCGCCGGGACCCTGGTTATGTCGTTGCTGGTAGTGGCTTTCAATGGCACCGTCTGGCGATCGCTGTACCGCCTCGCCGAGCGTCGCTATAGCCTGAACAAATGAGGCGAGTGACCGATGGCCGATTCACCGACGATCCTGAGCGAATTGAAAAACATCGACGTGGTGTTTCCACAGCCGAATGGGAAGGGCCTCCGAGTACTCGATGACATCAATTTGGTGTTTCTGCCCAACGAGATCGTCGCGCTGTTGGGACCGTCGGGTTGTGGAAAGTCTACGATCCTGCGCGTGCTCTCCGGACTGATCTCCCCGACGAAAGGCGAGGTTTCCTATCACCACGAGCCACTCGTCAGTCTGAATCCCGGCGTGGCGGTCGTCTTCCAGGGGTTCGCGCTTTATCCTTGGATGACCGTCACGCAAAACGTGAAGTTGCCCCTCAAGGCGATCGGCCTTCCCCCAGACGAAATTCACAAGCGCTCCGACGACGCAATCCGCATGGTCGGCCTCGCCGGCTTCGAGGAAGCCTATCCGCGCGAGTTGTCCGGGGGCATGAAGCAGCGGGTCGGAATCGCGCGGGCCTTGTCAATCGATCCGGAAATCCTCTTGTTGGACGAACCATTCAGCCAGGTGGATGCGTTGACGGCCGAAAGCTTGCGTGCGGAAGTCATCGATATCTGGGCCGGTCATCACCGCCGACTGTCGTCGATCGTTATGGTTAGCCACGATATCAAGGAAGTAGCGTATATGGCGGATCGAATCGTGATTTTGAGCACAACCCCGGCCGCATTCGCACAATCGTCAATAACCATTTGCCGCGTCCCCGCGATTATCGTTCCGCGGAGTTTCTGAGACTGGTGGATCAGCTTCACGATTTGATCACCGGGCATGAATTGCCGGACGTGCCCGCCGAGGCCGCGCCTTCGGCTGCGGTGGAACCGCTGCCCGAGTGCACCGTCAGCCAAATCGTCGGCCTGTTGGAGTACCTGGACGCCCGCGGCGGCCGCGAGGAAATTTTCCGCATCGCCGCCGACACGCACAGCGAATTCGATCGCATGCTTTCCGTCGTGGAAGGGGCGGAGCTGCTCGATTTCGTGGATACGCCCAAACGCATGGTCGTGCTCGAGCCGCTCGGCCAGAAATTCGTGCGTGCCGGCCCGGATGAACGAAAAACCATCTGGCGTGAGCAGTTGCTGCGCTTGAAACTGTACCAGATCGTCAACGAGGCCCTGCAGCGGCAGCCCAACGGCGTCGATCGCGACTTTGTCCTGGAAACCATGGTGATTCATTTGCCGCAAGAGAATTACGAGAAGACGTTTGCAACGTTCGTTCGCTGGGCCCGGTTCGGCAACCTGTTCGCCTACGACGAAGAGAATCAACGCCTGCTGCCGCAGTGACCGGCCGCCGCGGAAAAATGGCAACTCTTACTTGCGTGATCCCCGGCGCCTGCTACAATTTCAGTGATCCCGCGTATGCGGATCATCCCGCAGGGTTCGTGGCTCCGACCCTCCATTTCCTGATGAATCGCGCCCTCACCACTGGAGGTGTCCTACGATGTTCGGCCTTGGCATGACAGAGATTTTGGTTTTGCTCGTGCTGGGCGTGTTGTTGTTTGGCAAGCGGTTGCCCGAGGTCGGCCGGTCGGTCGGCAAGATGATTGTGGATTTTAAAAAGTCCATGAGCGGATTTGAAGACAGTCTGCAATCCGGAGACTTCAGCAACTATCGGCAGGAAGCGGCGGCGCCTCCGGCTCCAGTTCGGCCCCCGCAGCGAATCGCGCCCTCGGGCCAGAAGTTCGAGGACACCCCACCCGCGCCGTCGAGCCCGATCGTTTAAGTCAACCCGCTTGAGCGCGTTTTCAAAACATAGAGTCAACCAACCCACGAGGTTTCAGATGTCGGCACTTTTTGGAGCAGGTCTGTTCGGTTTGGGAATTCCCGAACTTCTCGTCATTGGCGTGATCGGCATCTTGCTGTTTGGCCGCAAGCTGCCGGAAGTCGGGCGCTACTTGGGCAAGGGCATCATTGAGTTCAAGAAGGGAATGAAGGGCCTGGAAGACGACGCTGACGCGTCGTATACCAATACCGCCAACGCGAATAATGCGCAGCCGGCCGCATTGCCGGAGGCGCCGCGGCCGCCGCAGCGCATCACGCAATCGGCCCCGCGGTTCGACGAGGCCCCGAACCCGCAGGCCCCGCCTCGGGTCTAGGTCAATGGATTTCGCGGGCATTTGCTAGCCCGCCCGGGAGACCGACTCGCCTCCCGGCCCGGGCGCTTAACTCAGCGGCTAGAGTGCCATCCTCACACGGTGGAAGTCACTGGTTCGAATCCAGTAGCGCCCAATCATTACGCTTGTCTACGAAGCGGGTTTTGCGGTTTTCCTGCAATTCCCGCCAGTTTTGCTGAGTCGGTTCCGCTCGGTTCCGGCATTTCCGCTTCTGACTGCACCGGATTTTGCCGCGCTTGCGCGGGCGAGTCGGGCGTTGCAATTGCGCACTCGAAATGGTCCACAATCGGTTGAGAAAGCCGAATGTGGCGAAGTTCCAGGCCAGGAAGACCTCAACCGCCGATGTGCAACTCGAGGGGTCGAGATCTGCGGAGAATGACCCAACTCGCGTTCTCCGCCACGGCCTCCCGGCCGAGTGCCTCGAGAATATGTTGAGCGTTCCTGATACTCTGGCGGTCGAGACAATCTTCAAACTCACGAAGGCCAGCGTCGAATACCAGCGACATGCGTTCATAATGTTTGGAAAGTTCCTCATGCGCGCGACGCTCACAAAACGCAATCAGCAATCCGCCCACGACCACCGACATGCTGCAGGCAAGCAGGAGCAGATGGAGCGGCTCCGCCGATTCCCCAAACAGCATGAATGTCAATCCGCACCATCCGAGCAGGGCCAGTACGAAACCGCCGGCCCGAAATCGCGCCAACCACCAATGCTCATTTTCATGACTGCCGATGTGATATTGTTTCTGGTCTCGAAGCCAGTCTTCCTTGACAGTCCGGAGACATTCAAGCTGTTGGTCAATCGCAAGGCCGTTGAACCATTCCTTCCACAACGGCGACGGTGGACACATGATGCGTAACGCCTGTCGCACCCACGCGACTTCACCGCGAAGTTGCCCCGGATATGCTGCTGCAACGGATTGATCGAGACCGGCGAGGCTCCACATCAGTCGAACGCGAAATGCTTCCGCCAACACACGATAATCAAGCCGGCGCTCATCGAGGCGCTGGTACCAGTTTCTCACGACCACTGCCATCGTGGCCGCGAGAAGTGCCAGCGACAGGGCGAGAAAGATCCACGGATGGCGATCACGGTTGTTCAACGACAAGTCAAGCGGATGAGCGTATAAGTGAAAGCAAAGGAGCGACAATCCGATAACAAGGAACATCCATCGCTGAATCAGATCGAGTTGCCGGCCGAGAGGATTGGCAAGTTCAGCCGCTGCCTCGCGAACCGCGGAAATCCGCCGGCCCCAGGTTGCCATCGGTTCCTTTTCAAATAATCGGGTCGCACTCGAAATGTTGTCCGATCGCGTCTTCCATCGGTCCTCGGGAATCGCCGCCGCCTCGCGATTGAAGTCGTCGACCGCCTGGCAGATGTTCTGGAATTGATGCACCTCGCGCCAGGCCAAAGCGTTTGGATCGTTTCTCCGCGCGGGCAGTGAAACCCCCAGCGACGTTCGGACTCGCTGGAAAAAACGGCGCCAGTGGACGCGCCCTGCGATTCGGACATCACCCAATGAATGCACCTCTGTTTGCGGTGCTGGCAATGCCTTGTCGTTGTTTAGCACCGTAATCGGTGTGCGAACGTCGCGACCTCCTGCCACGGAGCCCCGCGCCTCAGGCCGTGCGGACCTTGCTCGCGGAGTATTGATGACAATCACCGGCCCGCGTTCGCCGCGATAGCCCAGCGGTTCCTCGAGAGAGTTTGGCAAGTGACTGTGGCGACGGCCCACCAGTTTCATCAGCACATGTTCCGCGGTGCCGGATGGGCGAATTGGATTGGAATCGTCACCGTCCCAGAATGCGATCAAAACATGCGAGTGCATTACGAGGAATGCCGCGGCATTCGCATAGGCCGAAGACCGGTATTCTTTTTTGCGCTTTGCCCTCGCCCGACGCCACGCTCCGCCAGCCGCCCGGCGGTTCGCCGGCCGTTGCCGGCATGGGAACTTGAAATTTCTCAACAGATTCATCATTCCAAAGCTGGTCGAACTCTTGTCGATGCACTTCCGAATCGAACGAGGTGCTTTCACGGTATTCACGTTCGGGCATCGGCAGCGGCGCCGAATGGCTACGCCGCAGCGCTGGGCGACCCTGGCCGCAAGCGTATCCGCTCCCTGAGCCAACGACGACATCATCACCAGGGGCGAGTGCTGATAGGCTGCCCGAAATTCCAAGATCACGCGTTCGAGCGCGGATTCGAGCGCTGGCACGTCCGAATCAAGAAGATCGCGATGCCCGACTACGCCAAGCACAATGGGGATCGCGGGCTTTGCGGTCAGCGATTTCGAGGATTGAAATGGAGCGTTCGGGTCAGAAGTCATCAGAGCGTCCGTGGGGCGAGTCAAACCGAAACCAATTTTGGCGACCGACCACGGCCGTTCGGCGGGGTGCGGTTCGTTTGCCTAGGCCAAGCGTGTTATAAGTTTCATTCGCCGTGTCGCCAACTTCCATTCCGGGCGGCAAATCACATCGTCCTCGGTGCATCTCGCGCCTTGATTGGCAGTTCGATCGCCTCGACTTCGGCCGCCTGGCAACCACCAAACAGAGAAGCAGGTGGTTGTTTGAAGCTCACAGCCGTGAATCGTCGGTTCGTTTCGGATCGAGACTACGTTGACAAGTAAGCTGGTCGGAAATCAGTCTGAGACATTGCGGGGCATCCGGCTTGCAGAGGCAATGACCAACGATAATATGGAGAAAACGGGCAATCCCAATTCGGTTATGGACGACCGGTTCGGCTTGCCTGACGGGCTCAATGCAAGGAGCCAATGCGGACCGCACGCCTGCCCTTGTCGCGCAAACTTACAGGTTTTCGTCCATGAAAGCCCCAGAATGGCAAGCGATCGTCAACAGCCCTCGGGCGACAAGCTGCAATGTCTACGTCGAAATCTCCACGGACGGTGGACAGCGCGATCACTTTACCGACTTGGTATTGAAACAAGCCATCGACGTGCTTGAGGATGCGCTGGTGACGAGCGCCAGCGCCTTGGCGGCAAACTCGGCGCCTGGAAGGATCACAGCGGCGTATTCATATTTTCAAATGAAGGCGCCGATGGGTTCAGCAATTCCTGCCGAGCGGCGCTCCAGATGTGCGATCAAATGCCATCGGTCAAGCGCGGCATCCAGCTTTCCGAGGACCTGGGGCGGCAAATCGTGATCCGCATCGTGTGCGACGCCGGGCCAATCAGTCGCGAACTTGATGGTTCCTCCCCCAAGGACGAACCCACCCCAGCCACGAGGAAGAAATGGCCTTTCGTGAGCGTGAGCAACAAAGTGATTATTAGCGAGCGAGTTTTTCGAGAGCTTCGTGACCCCTTGAAGTCTTGTTTTCTGAAATGGAAACACTCGCCCGAGCTGGGCATGGATTTTTTCGTCGCGGGCGATCGACCACCAGCCGACAGCGCGATCAGCCCGGAGATTCCCGAGGGGCGCGAAGATTCCGTCGACCGACCCACCGACGCGGGCAACCGAGTTGCCGATGAGTGCTCAACCATCTAACGCGGTTCCGAGGCCAGCGCTGGACTTGCTGAATTCGCGAACGATGCTCGTCGGCGGCGCTCTGGCGCTGTTGTTGGTTGCGATTCTCGCGCTCGCACGCTTCTGGCCGTCGTCGCCGTCGGTTGAGCCGCCGCATTACCCGGAACTGGTCCAGTCCGACAATTGGCGCCTCTGGCGCAAGCAAATCCACGAAAAACTCTCCTCGGGCCAAGTGACCGAGGCCGTGCTAGCCGACGCCTTGAGAATTGAACCGCCGGCCCGCCCGCAAGCGGCGCCGAAGCATTGCGGCGAGACCAGGCCATTGCGGACGTGCTGATGACGTATCCGGATGTGCGGGACATCCTAAGGCTGCGATTCGGGATCTCCCAGGACGGTTTCCTTGGCACCGGTCTATCGAAGCCGGTCGCAGCAAAGGACTATGGAGCGGCGACGGTCCATGAATACCTGATTCGCAACTTCCCGGATTATCATCCCGCGATCTGGATGCGGATTATCGATCCGAACAAGAATCCCAGGGACATGACGATGACGGTCCAGGAACTCTTCGAGAAGGATCCGAATCCGGATCCCCAGAGAAAATCGCTTGTCGAGGGAATCGCCCAGCGCGTTCGGGAGAAGGATTTGAACAGCCCGGCGGTGATCCGATTCGCGATCTTGGATTTGAGCAAATACTCCTATTCGCACAAGCTTGGGCGCACGGAGGCGTATCGCGTGTTCGTGTCCAACTTGGCGGAAGTGTGGAATTCGCGTGTCCGCGATGCGGCCAATCTTTCCGGGCATACCTTCACCAAAGGCGACTCGCTTTACATCTGGGCATTCCTTCCGGAGACGGCCGACGAAGTCGTCCCCGCAACCTGGGGCGAGTTGTTGAAAAACCTGCCGGCCTGGTTGGACGAGCAAAACAAGAATAACTGAAGGTCGGAACCGATTCGACTCGTTGGCGCGGCATGGTTCACGGTCCGAGCAGCACTCGGACAAAAGGTCTCGGCGAGGGCGGCGGCTCATCGAGTGCGATCCCAGGAGCGATCCCCCATGGCTCATGACGTATTCATTAGTTACGCGAGTGAGGATCTTGCCGCCGCCAAGGCGATTCGCGCGGCGCTGAACGCGAACGGCATCATTGCCTGGTTGGCGCCCGACAGCATCACTCCGGGCGAACCGTACGGCGTGGCGATTTCCAACGGCATCAAAGCCAGTCGAGTTTTCGTCCTGGTGTTCAGCCAGCATGCCAACGAGTCGGAACATGTGCCGCGCGAGGTGGAGCGTGCCGTGCATCTGGGGATCCCGATCGTGCCCGTTCGCCTCGGCCACGTCGAGCCATCAAGTTCGCTGGAACATTTTCTATCCGTTGTGCACCGACTGGACGCCTCGAACCCGCCGCGGCCGGAGGATTTGGAGTCCTTGGCGCAGGCGGTCAAGAAATGGCTCGAGGTCAGACAGAAACCGGCGACCAGTTCGAACGCCGCGCCGGCCCCGACCGCGGCGCCGTTGCGACTGGCGCTGTTGTACAAGCGGCATATCAAAACCGACGAAGCGCTACTGAAATGGCTGGAGGCGGCGTTTACCGCCCGAGGATGCCACGTGTTCATCGATCGGCATTTGGGAGTCGGGGTCGAGTGGGCCAAAGAACTCGACCGCCGCATCCGCGAGGCCGATGCGGTTATTCCGCTGATCTCAGCCGACTCGGTGCGGAGCGAAATGCTCGCGAGCGAATTGCAGATTGCTTTCGACGAGAGCCAAAAACGCCAGGGCAACCCGCGGATTCTCCCGATCCGCATCAATTTCGAAGGCGAGCTACCTTCCGAATTGGCGGGCGTCTTGGACCGGCTTCATTACTTCCTTTGGAAGAGCCCCGACGACAATGCGCGCCTGATTTCGGAATTGACCGGCGCGCTGGAGAAACCGTCCGTGGAGACGCCGCGCGGCGCCTCCGCCGACGGGCGTCCTGCCGCTTCATTCGCGCTATTACGTCGATCGTCCGGTCGACAAGGAAATGCAGGACGCCATCCGTCGCCAGGACAGCGTTATCCGGATTCGCGGCGCGCGGCAGGTGGGCAAAACGTCGTTGCTGGCCCGTGGACTCGAACTGGCTCGCGCGCCCGGCACCCGCGTCGTCACGACTGATTTTCAGCGACTCAACGCCTCCGACCTTGAGTCGGTTGAAACGTTGTTCCGATCGCTCGGAGAGTGGATCGCGGACGAATTGAACCTCGATATCCCGATCGATCAATTTTGGAATTCGAGGCGAAACCCCAGCCGGAAATTCAATCAATTCATTTGCCAGGAAATCCTGGGTCGCATCAACGAACCGTTGGTCTGGGCGATGGACGAGGTGGATCGCCTGTTTCCCTGCCCGTTTCGCAGTGAAGTGTTCGGCCTGTTTCGTTCCTGGCACAACGCGCGAGCCACCGAGCCAAGGCAGCCGTGGCGGCGCTTGACCCTCGTGATCGCCTACGCAACCGAGGCGCATCTGTTGATCGACAATCTCGACCAATCGCCATTCAACGTCGGCACCTCGCTGGTCCTTGACGATTTCACGATCGAGGAACTCCGGGATCTGAATCGCCGTTACGACTCGCCGTTGCACAGCGAGTCGGACATTCAATCCTATTTCCGCCTTCTCGGCGGACATCCCTTTCTGTCCAACTGCGGGCTTCATGAAATGACCGAGAAACGGTTGGACCTGGCCGCCTTCGAGCAACAGGTCGGTCGCGACGACGGCATATTCAGCGACCACTTGCGACGTCTGCTGATCCTGCTCTCCAAGGACGCGGGACTATGCGACGTGGTGCGGAGCGTGCTTCGCGGTCAACCAGCCTCATCCAACGAAAGCTTCCTGCGGCTGCGCAGCGCCGGCGTCCTGGCCGGTGAGTCGTCCGACATGATGCGCATGCGCTGCCGGTTGTATGCCAGCTATCTTGAGAGACACCTGCGATGAGCGCGATCCCGGAGTCCTTTTACGTGACGGGCGGCACGCTCGCCAGCGACGCCCCGAGCTACGTGGAGCGGCATGCGGACACCGAGTTGTATGAGGGCATCAAGTCTGGCGAGTTTTGCTACGTTCTGACGTCGCGACAAATGGGCAAGTCGTCGCTGATGGTGCGGGCCGCCGAGCGCCTGCGCCGCGAGGGTGTCGCGGTGGCCATCCTTGATCTGACAGCCATCGGCCAGAACGTCACGCCCGAGCAGTGGTACGACGGTCTGTTGGGCCAAATCGCACGCCAGTTCAATCTCGATGACGAACTGGATGATTTTTGGCTGGCAAATACTCGGCTGGGACCGTTGCAGCGCTGGATGCGGGCGTTGCGCGAGGTGGTGCTGACGCGGCTGCGCGATCGCGTCGTGATTTTCGTGGATGAGATCGACGCGGTTCGCAGTTTGCCCTTTTCGACCGACGAATTCTTCGCCGGAATCCGCGAATGCTACAATCGGCGCACCGAGGATTCGGACCTGACGCGCCTGACCTTTTGCCTTCTCGGCGTCGCGACGCCGTCCGACCTGATCCGGGACACGCGCACGACGCCATTTAACGTCGGCCGGCGCATCGAACTACGCGATTTTACCGCCACCGAGGCGCTCTCGCTCTCTCGGGGCTTGCGCCAACCGCAGGCGACGGCCGTGAAACTGCTACAGCGAATTGACTACTGGACCGCCGGGCATCCCTACTTAACTCAACGGATGTGCCGCGTGATCGCTGACGATCCGCAAGTCACGTCCCCGGCCGACGTGGACCGAATTTGCGACGAACTGTTTTTGTCTCACCGGGCCCGCGAGCGCGACGACAACCTGCTGTTCGTTCGCGAACGGTTACTGCGCAGCGAGGTGGATCTGGCCGCCTTGCTCGACCTGTACGGCCGCATGTGGCGTAAGCCGATCCGCGATGACGAGACCAATCCATTGACCAGTGTGTTGCGGCTATCCGGAGTGTCGCGTGCAATCGACGCGCGTCTCGAAGTGCGCAACCGGATCTACGCCCGCGTTTTCGATCGCAAATGGATCGAGGCGAACACGCCCGACGCGGAAAAGCGAAGGCAACGCCGGGCCTACCGGCGTGGCGTTTTGCGTGGCGTGTTGCGCGGGGCCGTTCTCATTCTCGTCCTCATCGGCGGCTTGCGGCTGATAATGTGGCGTCAAAGCCGCGCCTCGCATGCCGAGGCCCTGGTTCAACAACTTCTCGGCGCTGACACCGACAAGGTACCCGCCATTGTCGCCGAGATCGATCACTGCCGCCCATTGGCCAATCCGCTGTTGCTTGACCAGTTCGCGCACACCGCCGGCGACTCCCAACAACGGCTGCACCTGAGCCTGGCCTTGCTGGCGGTGGACCCGAATCAAAGGGACTATCTCGTTCAGCGGCTGCTTCAAGCCGATCCCCACGAGTTGGCTGTCGTGCGTGATGCGTTGGCGCCGGACCGTGGCGACCTTCTGACAATGCTGTGGCAGGCGGTGGAGCAACCGGCTCGAAATCAAGAGCAGCAAAGGCTTCGGGCCGCTTTTGCCTTGGCCAGCTACGATCCCGACAGTGCTCGGTGGGATCGATTCACCGATCCGGTCGTCCATGAGTTCGTGCACGAGGCGGCGGTGAACCCGATTTTCTTGCGCAACTGGCTCGACGGGTTTCGCCCGGTCAAGGGACACTTTGTGCCCGCCCTGTCGGCGATTTTTCGAACTCGCGACGCGAAACATGCCGCCGAACGAACTGTGGCGGCGCACATACTCGCTGACTATGCCGCCCATCAGCCGGCCGTGCTGACCGACTTGCTCATGGACGCCGACGACATTCAGTTTGCCGTGTTGTTTCCTAGGATTCGCGAAGACAGGGAGCTTACTCGGCGGGCCTTGCTGGCAGGAATGCGCGACGAGCCTCCGGCCGACGCTTCCGAGGCCGCCAAAGAAATGTCGGCTCGGAGAAAGGGAAATGCCGGCGCCGCATTGCTTCGTCTGGGTGAGGTGGAAGTCGTGTGGCCATCGCTCCGTCACAGTCGCGATCCGCGCGTGCGCAGCTACCTCATTCATCGCCTCAGCCCCCTCGGAGTCGATCCGCAGGCGGTTGTACAACGCCTGGAGTCCGAGCCGGAAATCTCGATTCGACGGGCACTAGTGCTGAGCCTCGGCACGTTCACCTCGGAGCAACTATCGGCTTCAGACCGAAATGCTCTGGTCCCCGGGTTCCTGGATCTATATCGGACCGAGTCGGATTCCGGACTTCATGGAGCGGTCGAATGGCTGCTCCGTCAATGGCGAAAGCAAGAAGAAATCGCCGCAGTCGACTTGCGATTAAAGGAATCGAGGCATCAACGGCTCGATCGCATTAGAAAAGAAATCGCTGGAAACAAGGACGGCAGCAAGCCGCAATGGTTTATGAACGGGCAAGGACAAACAATGGTCGTTCTTCCGCCGATGGAGTTCACGATGGGCTCGCCTCTAAGCGAGCCTGGTCGCAACGGCGGCAAGGATGGAAAAAGCGAAATGCAACATCGAGTGCGGATTTCGCGCAGTTTTGCCATCGCTTCCAAACCGGTGACGATTGAACAATTCAACCGATTCTGGCAACAGACCCAGGCTGCCGAGGGCCATGAATTTAAGTACGAGTCCGAGTTCGCGGACCGCCCCGATTGCCCGGTGCACCACACGACCTGGTATCATGCGGCGGCATACTGCAACTGGTTGAGCAAACAGGAAGGCCTGCCGGATTCCGAACTGTGCTACGAACCGGCCAAAGACAATAACGGCAAGCCAATTTATGGAAACGGAATGCGGCTCGCGCCAAATTATTTGCAGCGTTCCGGATATCGATTGCCGACCGAGGCGGAGTGGGAGTGCGCTTGCCGAGCGATGGCGGAAACATCGCGGTCGTACGGCGAATCCGATGAGTTGCTTGGAAACTACGCATGGTATGTCGCCAATTCCGACAACCGCAGCCACCCGGTCGGCCGACTGAAGCCGAACGACTGGGGCCTATTCGATATGCACGGCAATGTCTGGGTCTGGTGCCAGGAGCGACATCTTGAGCCGGAAATTGACCGACCATCCGCGGCCGCGATGACGCAGGACAAGGAAGACATTCTCGAAGTCAGCGACAAGGATTATCGGCTATTGCGTGGCGGCTCGTTCTATAACCCGTCTGCCTATGTGCGCGCCGCCGAGCGCTATTGGTATATGCCGACGCATCATTTCAGAAACATCGGTTTTCGTGTGGCATGCACGGTTCGTTGACAATACAGTCCTCCGCGTGAACTTTTCGAATTCCCACGCTTTACGCGTCGCGGAATCGGCGGGCGAGCCACATCTCGCGCTCGGCCCCCGACGAAGTGGGTTTTTTGTGGCCAAATAATTCGCTTTCCAACAGGTTTTCCGAGGCAGTAGTCGATGCTGGCGTTGTTCGCGCTGCCTTGGTGGTCAACAATCTTGCTGGCCCGAGCGGGCGTGGGCCCATTTTCCGTGCGGTTCCGGCGATCATTTTTTGAAATCCTTTCCGCGAAAATCCCCAGCTTGACAATCTTCTGCGGTCCGGGTAGATAGCCCGAACCTGGACGCCCGCTTCGAGAGAGAAGAAATGAATGCAAGCGTGCGAGCATATGTGGCGGAGTTGGTCGGCAGTTTCGTGCTGGTTCTGCTGACCGCGGGGGCGGTTTGCGCGGCGGGAATGCCGCTATTGGCGGATAAGCCGGCGCTCGGTCGAGTGATCCCCGCGATGGTTGCCGGCGCTGCCTGGGCCGTCACGCTCGCCCTTACGGTGCGAGCGTCCGGCGGATTTCTCAATCCCGCCATCACCGTCACGCTCTGGGTCTTTCAAAAAGTCGATAACAAAAAGGCGATCGGGTTGATCGCCGTGCAGTTTCTTGGGGCGGCGCTCGCCGGATTGGCGCTTCGTGGTCTCTTCTTCAGCAATGAAAGAATTCTGATCGAAACTCGCCTCGGGGCCCCGCACCTGAATCGGGCCGCCTGGGACGGCGACAGCCTCGATCGTTCGGCGATCCTCCAGGGCATCGGCATTGAGACCGTGTTGAGTTTCATTCTCGTATTCGCCATCTTCGCGTTGATTTTCGACCCTCGCGTTCGCCGAAAAGCCGGTGAGCAGGTTTATGCCTTGTCATACCTCTGGCTGGGCTTGCTGGTCATGGCCGAGGTGCTCGTGACATACGATCTGACTGGCGGCGGACTAAATCCGGCTCGCTGGTTGGGAACCACGATTTGGGAAACAACCGTGGGCGGACTCGAGGCGACGCATCCATTCGCCGACCACGGTCCCTACTGGATTGGCCCGGTGCTCGGGTCGTTGCTGGCCGGCATGCTGTACACCTACGCGATACTGCCCGACGACTCAAGAGGCCCGCACAAGGGCGAATTGCCATAGTTCGAGTTTGGTCTTCAAAACAAATGCAGGCACTGACACCCGACGACCTGTTGCCTCTCGACGAGTTCGCCGCCCGGAGGCTGGAATTCGTCGAGTCGCACCGCCGCTACTGTGACCTGTATCGTCGCGTGCGCGTGGGGCCCGACGCTGTTTTGAATTTCGAAAACCGGCAAACGATCTGGTTTCGGATCCAGGAACTGTTGCGTGTGGCACGGGTGTCAGAGCCCGAGTGGATTCGCCGCGAACTCGCGGTGATGAATCGACTTCTGCCGCGGTCGCATCGCTTGCAAGCCGCACTGTTGTTGGCCCAAGCGCAAACTTGGCGCGACTTTTCCGGCGGCAATGTCATGCTTGCGATCGAATCAACAACCATCCCCGCGACGCTCGTCACCGTCCGGCCTGAGGATCGCGTGGCCGGCTTCGCCCACTGGGTGGAATTCGAGTTTACCCGCGCCCAGCGAAAGGCCTTTGCCGACTTCTCAACAACGGCGACAATCAAGATCCATCTCGGCGAGTACCAGCATTCGAGCGGCGAATTGACCCACGAGGTCCGCCAAAGCCTGTTGGATGATTTGAGCATGTCCGATCGCGACGCCGCGTAGCTTCAGCGCACCACCGCAAGCTCCACCAAGCGGCCGTTGCCGCTGTCTTTGCCAAGGCGATCGAGTTCGTACAGTTTCTGACCGGCCTCCGTGGGATATTCCCCGGTGATGCAGGCGCGGCAAAGCTGCTGCTCCGGAAAACCAATGCATCGGGCCACGGCGTCCAGCGGCAAATAGCGCAAGCTGTCCGCTTCGAGCGTCCGTGCCATCTCGTCCTGTTCTTCAACGGTCGGAATCATTCCCTGCATGAATTTTGGTGCAAACAACTCCTTGATCGAGGACATGTCGATGCCATAGAAACAGGGCGCCATAATGGGCGGACAGGCGACACGGACATGGATTTCGCGGGCGCCGCCGACCTCGCGCAGGTGCGATAATAGGGTTCGCAATGTGGTGCTGCGAACAATCGAATCCTCGATCAGCAGCACGCGTTTGCCCGCGAGCACCTCGCGAAGCGGCGTGAACTTGAGCCGGACGCGGTCGGCCCGATTGGTTCCTTCGATAAAGGTGCGGCCGACATAGCGGTTGCGGATCAGGCCTTCCGCCGACCGCACGCCAAGTCTGTGGGCCATCGAGTCCGCCGCGGCCTTGCCGGTGTCCGGCACCGGCACCACGATCGTGCCGTCGTCGAGGGGAACCTTGTTCATTGTTCGTTCGAGTCGCGCAAGTTCCTCGCCGAGCGCCGCGCGCGAAAGATAAACGCTGCGATTGTCGAGCGTACTGGCGACGTTCGCGAAATAGACCCATTCGAAAAAGCAATGCGAGTGCGGATGTTTTGAGGCAAAGCGTGCCTCGCATCTGGCCGTCCTGGATGAGGATCATTTCGCCCGGTGGCAGCGAGTGAATTTCGCGGAAGCCGAGGTTGCTCAAGGCGACGCTTTCGCTGGCCGCGGCGAACAGCGAACCATCGAAGGCGTAGCAAAGAGGACGAAACCCCTTTGGATCGCGCAACAAGGCCAATTCGCCCATGGCATTCAAGAAAACAAGGTTGTATGCCCCATCGAATCGCTGGCTCAATCGGCGAAACAATTCGACGAGATCGGGGCGATCCTCGCCGCGCATTTCGTGCGCGATCGAGTGCATGATCACTTCCGTGTCGTTGTTTCGAACCAGATGATACTCCGCCTGGGCAAGCAGTTCCCGGCGAAGAGCGGGGAAATTGGCAAGTTGTCCGTTGAAGGCGATGCTGAACCATTTCCACTTGTTGCCGTGCTGGCGTTCGAACGGCTGGGCATATTTGCGGGTGAGCGGTCCGCAAGTGGCGTAGCGGACATGGCCGATCGCCGCCGGACCGTCGTACTCGTCCATGATATTGTCGTATTTTTTGCGATGATTGAGCTTGAACGCCTCGATCACCGTGCCGACTTCCTTGTAGGTGTCAAGCAGTTCATCGCGGTTGGGGTTGTAGGTGGAAAGGCCGGCGGCCAGTTGCCCGCGATTCTGCAAATCCAGGAGCAAGCGCGGCATCAGGCGGGAGACATTGTGCGGCTTCACGTGTTGAAGCAGGGGCGATGGTGGTTTGTCCGGAAAATGATAGATGGCCGCGATTCCGCATTCATGCTGCAATTCGTCCATTTTTTGCCCCGTCGCGACGCTTTGCAATCCATTGGTAGTGAGTCGCTCGCGAATGAAACCGCTCCTTCACTCAATTTACCAATTCGGAGGCGGAAAGCGAAATGTCCGCGCTGGGGCAGGCCGGATTCACGCGATTCCGAGCTCAGCCCAGCTGAGTTTGCTCTGCATTTACCACGGAAACCACGGAAACCGCGCCGGGGCTGTACAAGTGATGGGGATCAAAACGGGCGAGCGTCCGCTATTTTCAGAATAGCCGGATTCTTTGACATAATTCCGCGACCGCCAGGAGCGCCGCTCTCCGCTCCGCCACGATCCACCGATTCCGTGATCTATGGTAGAGTGATGGACGATGCCGAATGAATGGGCACATGTCGAGGAATTGCCGTGGGCGCCGCTCCTGTAGCTGAATTCGCGGATGTAATCAAGGATTATTCGATGGGGCTGCTCGGCCGGCGCAAGATTCGGGCCGTGGCCGGCGTCAGTTTTCGCGTCGAACGCGGCGAAGTGTTCGGACTGCTTGGCCCCAACCGCGCCGGCAAGACCACCCTGGTGAAAATCCTACTTTCCTTGTCCCGGGTCACTTCAGGCACGGTGAATCGGCTAGGCAAACCGGTCAGTGATCGCCGCACGCTCGCAAAGATCGGTTATGTGCACGAAAACCATGCGTTTCCGCGTTACCTGTCGGCGGAAACATTGCTGAAGTATTACGGGGCGCTGACGCTGATGCCGCCCGACCTCGTGTCCAAACAGGTCCCGCCGATGCTCGAAAAGGTCGGACTCGCCGATCGCCGCCGCGACGTCGTCGCCAGTTTCAGCAAGGGCATGATTCAACGGTTGGGGCTTGCTCAGGCCCTCTTGAACGACCCGGACTTGCTCGTGCTTGACGAGCCGAACGAGGGGCTCGACCTGGTCGGCCGCAAAATGGTCGCCGATCTGATCAGGGAGCGGCGCGAACAGGGCAAGTCGGTGATTCTGGTTTCGCACGTCCTGCACGAGGTGGAACAACTCTGCGATCGAATCGCGGTGCTGCAAGAAGGACGGCTGGCTTTTCTTGGCCCGGTCGCGGACTTGACCGGGAAGGGCTCGCCGGACGGCAAGTCGCGCTCACTGGAAGCGGCTTTGCAGGGCATTTACCAGGGGGCCAATAAATGAACTTGGCCGCGCTGCGCTGGCTCGTCGCCGACACCTTTCGCCAATCGCTGTGGTCCGGCGTCTTTTGGCTGACGGCAGGCGTCAGCCTGTTGGCTGTAACCTTTTGTTTGTGTCTTGGATCAACCAACTGGGCCACCACCGAATCGGCCACGCGAAACGTATTGTTTTGGCTTGGCGGATTCGGAGCAAACACGCTTGGCGTGCTGCTGGCGATTGTGTTCACGGCCGGATTTGTTCCCGCCTTTCTCGACCCGAATGCCGCCCTGATCCTCTTGGCCAAGCCGGCGCCGCGCTGGCAAATGTTGGCCGGACGGACAATCGGAGTGCTCTTGTTCTTCGCGCTTCACGCGACCATCTTCACCGTGGGAACCTGGATCGCGACGGGCATTGCCACCGGATACTGGCCGATCGACTATCTCGACGTCTTGCCAATTCTGGTGCTGAATTTCGCGGCGTTTTTCGCGTTCGCGGTGTTGCTGGCCGTCATGACGCGCAACACCGTCGCCACTTTGGTGGCCACACTGATCTTCTGGGGCCTGTGTTCCATGATGAACGTCGGCCGGCACGCCCTGATGACTTACGATCCGCGGTATTTCTCTGGCGTCTCGCGTGTATTTTCGGAACTGTGCTATTGGCTCTTTCCCAAGCCCGCCGATATGATCGCCGTGCTCTACAATGCCATCCAGCCGGAACCGCTGGCGTCGAAACTCAGCGACTTTGCCACAGTGCAGGAACAAGGCGGATTTCATCCAGCGCCTCTCGCTGGCCGCGTCGCTGCTGTTTCCGATGCTCACGCTGGGAATGGCCGGCTACGAACTGGAAAAAGCCGAGTATTGACGCCGCTCCCGGCCACGCGGGCGACCCGTGAACGACTCATCGACCGATATCGACTCATCCTGGTCCGCGGCGCGTGCGTCGATGATGCTTGACCCCGACGTGATCAATCTCAACACCGGCTCGTTTGGCCCATTGCCGAAAGCCGTCTTCGTGCAAGTCACGGAGATTCGCCGGCAACTGGCGGCGGAGCCGACCGATTTCTTCGTTCGACGCTCTCCGCCGCTGCTCTGGCACGCCCGCGAGCGATTCGCCGAGTTTCTCGACGGCGAGCCGAAACGGCTTGTGTTCACGGCCAACGTCAGCGTCGCCATCAATATCGTGGCGAGCGGGCTGACGCTCTCCGCGCCCGGCGAAATCCTGCTCACCGATCACGAATACGGGGCGATGCACTGGTGTTGGGAGCGTGCGGCGATCCGGCAAGGGTTAACGCTGCGCACATTTCCCCTGCCGACGATGGCGAAAACTTCTCAGGAAATCGTCGATGCGTTTGTTCGCGAATTCACGCCGCGAACGCGCCTAGTTTTCTTCAGCCACGTGCTGTCGCCGACGGGACTGGTGTTGCCGGCGAAGGAAATTTGCGCACGAGGCGAGGCGACGAGGAATCATCAGCGTGGTTGACGGGCGCATGCACCCGTGATGATCCCGCTGAGCATGACGGATGTCGATGCCGATTTCTATGGCGGCAATGGCCACAAATGGCTTCTCGCTCCCACCGGCACGGGATTCCTCTTTCTCGGCCGCGGCATGGAAGATCGCCTTACGCCGATGCAGGTGAGTTGGGGATACCATCATGACCGGTCGCAGCCAGATGAACGCGACGAATTCGGCTCGACGCCGCGACTGCGGGCTCGAATTCGAGGCCACGCGAGATTGCTGCCCCTGGCTGGCCTTGCCGGCCGCGATCGATTTCCAATCGGGTCTCGAATTTCATCGAATTCGCCGCCGCATTGCGGAATTGGTCGCCTACACTCGCGACAAACTCGATGGCCGCTGCGGTCTGAAACTCGCGACGCCGCCGGAGAACGGCCGGCATGGCGCGCTTACAGCGTTTCGCATTCCCGAAACGAATCTTCCCTGGTCGGAAATTCGCCAGCGGTTTTGGCGACGCGGAATTGAAATTCCCGTCATCGAGCGGCCGGACTATTTGCTGCTGCGAGTTTCGACGCACTTCTACAACACGACCGCCGAGATCGACCGCTTGGCGGAAGTACTGCCGGAGGCGCTGGCATAACCTCGGCGCCCATTATTTCTTCGGCACCGGCTTTTCCATCGCCCAAAACATCCCATTCAATAACAAGCGCCGGAACGACAGTTCCTGGAAATCCTCGATGTAGCCAAGCGAGGTGTAGAAGACGCGGCCGCCCTTGTGGATGTTGGTCCAGGCGACGAATTCATTCTCTTTTCCATTTTGGCCAATCTTGCCGCGCAACAACGGGGTGGCGGTCTTGGCGATGGTCTTGTTCTTGTACAAATGCGCTTTTGATTGAAATTCGTTCGCCACGCCGGTGAGAATCGGGTGCTTGACGTTATCAGAAACCGCCGCCAGAATTGTCGGCGGTCCCTTCTCCGGCGTTGTCGTAATGCATGGCATAACTGCCGCCAAGGACGTCATGATCGAAGCCGGGCCAACCCTCGGGCTTGTTAACGAGACAAAACGCGTGGCTGGCGGTGCGAATCCCCACCAACGGCCGGCCCGAATCGAGATACTCGCGAATCACTTGCAACTGATCGCTCGGCGGCACGCCGCCGGCGCCGCTCACTACCATCAAGTCGGCATCCTTGATCTTCGCGATCTCCGGGAATGAATTCTTGTTCTTGGGGTCGGCGAAGACGAACGAACATTTCACGCCGCGCTTTTCCAATTCCTCTTTAGCGAATTTTGGCAGCGTGATTTCGGTCTTGTATTCGTCCTCGCCGATCACGAACACCACACGCGGCGCCGGCGGTTCGCCGCAAATGTCCCCCGAAAGAATCGACGGGCAAACATACGCGCTTGATATGGCCGATGACCAGTTCGGTGCCCCGGCGATGCGATACAAACGGCGCCTTTCGCGGGTTGTACATCGAGTCGGTGAGGTCGCGCACCAGGACGACGTTTTTTCCATTCTTGGCCATTTGCCGAAGGCCGAACGGCCGTCCGACCACGCACATATTGGTGTGCACGCCCATGACGATCACATTCTTGATCCCGCGAGCTTCCATCAGGTTCCAGATCTCGACGCCCTTGTCGCTGATGGCGTCCTCGGGGGCGATCTTGATCGCATCGTGTTCTTTCTTCCAAGCTCGGTAGTTGTTTGCCGGCGGCACATCGTCGCAACCGCCATCGCTGTCGTCGATTGGCAAGGGCGGTTCATCGTCGAGTCGGCGGCAGCTTCCGCCGATGTCCTTCGGCAGGTTCTTCGCCGTCGGCGGGACTGCGGGAGTTTCCGCTGCGGAGCGTCCTTGTAATAATCCATGCAATCGCTCGGGCAATGAATGATGAAGACGCCCCTTGTGGCGGCTTGCGAAACAATCTCATTGATCCGCGGGGCCATCTCGCCGACTCGTTTGGTCGCCGAAGCGCACCAGTGCTTGTCCCACATGTCGCAAATGACGATCGCGGTCTCCTTCGATTCCCATGAGAGCGTCTTCTCGCGAACCTCGGAACCGCCCGTGTCCGCCGAATTTGCCACGCGATATCGTGCGGTCATTGTCAACGGATCGGCGAATACCAGGGCGGGCGTGAGAATGAGCAAGAGGCTGGGAAGAAAAAGCGCCGCATGATGCACCTCGCGGGTGGGAGAGAACGGACGCTCATATGCTATCCGGGTCTCAGCCCGAATTCAGCCTTTCCATTCGCCGGTATACTGTGGATATGCGAATCGCATCGATCACTGCCGGCGCCGCGGCATGTTTTGCGGCTCGTGCATGCGGACAACACGCTTGCGGCGGCACTCTGCGAACTCGGCCACGACGCCTTGCTCATTCCCACTTACACGCCGATCCGCACCGATGAAATGGATGTCAGCCAGCAGCGAGTTTTCTTTGGCGGCATCAATGTTTATCTCGAACAAAAATCCGGGATCTTTCGCCACACGCCGTGGTGGCTCGATCGCCTGTTCAACTCGCCCGGACTGCTCGCGCTGGGTCTCGAAATTCGCCGTCAGCGTTCGGGCCGAAGAACTCGGCGACTTGACGCTTTCCATGTTGGACGGGGCGCACGGCCGGCAGCGGAAGGAAATCGAGAAATTGGTGGGCGCTGGTTCGAGAACGACTGGCGGCCCGACGTGGTTCTCCTCACCAACGTGCTTCTATCCGGCATGATCCCGGAGCTAAAGCGCCGGTTGAACGTTCCGATCATCGCCACGCTCCAGGGAGACGACATCTACCTGGAAATGCTTCCGCCCGAAGTGCGAACGAGAGCAATCGAGAAGATTCGCGAGAATTGTCGGCAAGCGGATGGCTATATTGCGACCTGCAACTATTACGCCGACTTCATGGCAAGCTATCTCGGCCTGCCGCGCCAGCGATTCGATGTGGTCTATCCGGGAATTCGAGTCACGCCTCTCACCCAGAACCCCTCTCCCCCCGAAGCGGGTGCAGGGGGAGAGGGGCGAAACGAGACCGAAAGCCGAAAGCCGACCATCGGCTATTTTGCCCGCATCGCTCCGGAGAAGGGTTTGCATCATCTGGTCGACGCGTTCATTCTGCTGCGGAAATCGCCCGATGTTCCGAGTTGCAAGCTGCGTTTCTCCGGCTGGCTTGGCGAACATAACAAGCCTTATTTGAATGAGATCGACAAGAAACTCGCCGACGCCGGATTGTCAAGCGAAGTCGCCCATGTCGAATCGCCCGCGCTCGAAGATAAGATTCGCTTTTTGCGCTCGATCGACGTGCTCAGCGTGCCTGCGCCTTACCGCGAGCCAAAAGGGCTCTACGTGCTCGAGGCCATGTCGCAAGGGGTGCCGGTCGTGCAGCCTCGGCATGGTTCATTTCCCGAATTGATCGAACGGACCGGCGGCGGATTGCTTCACAATCCCAATGATCCGATTGACTTGGCAAATCATCTGCGCCGGCTTCTCGAAGATTCGGCGCTGCGCCGGGAATTGGGCCGCAACGGGCAAGCGGCGGTCCAGGAGCGATTTACCGCGACAGCCATGGCGCAAAACACTCTGACGGTCCTGCAAAAGTACGCTGCCTGATTCGGCCGCCGTCGTTTGTCGCGAACCGCGCCCGTATGATGATCGCATGAGAGAAGCATTCGTTTATCGTTGCCGGGTCGAATTCCACGACACCGACATGGCCGGCATCGTCCATTACAGCAACTTTTTCCGCTACATGGAGGAAGCCGAGGTGGCGTTCTTGCGTTCCCGGGGATTGCATGTGTCGTGGCGCGAGGGGGAGCAACGCCTGGGGTTTCCGCGTGTCTCCGCGTCGTGCGACTTCATGAAACCGGCGGATTCGAGGACGAGATCGAGGTGTATGTTTCGGTCGAGCAAGTCGGCACGAAGTCGGTGACCTATACACATGAATTTCGCCGCGGCACCGATGTGTTGGCGAAAGGCCGCATCACCGCCGTCTGCATCCGCACCGGGGCCGATCACAAACTCGAATCGATCGAGATTCCGCCCGAGATTGCGCGAAACTGCTTGGCGGGCAAGTCACGTCCTGAATGAAGCAACGAATTATTATTTTCCCTCGACCAGTTTCCGGAACGCTTCGCAAAGAATTGGCCCTGTGTCTGGTCCGAGGCTGTTGATTTCGCCATAGGGCCGCGACTTGTAATCGTACGTATAGGGCGGTTTTTCATCCCATTGCCGCTTGGGCAGGATGTAGCCGATCTCGTCGTTCGCCAGGCCGATGATCATCCGATACGGCCGTTTGAGTTGCTTGTAAATCGCCGGCTCGATCGGCGCATCGGGGAAGTCCGCCCCTTCCGGAGCGGGATCGGCGACCTTGTCGAGCACCAGTTCCGGATAAATCTCGCCGGGGATCGCGGCGATCTCAAGTTGTCCGAGCCGCAAATAGCCGATTTCGCTTTTCATGCAAATACGCCGTTTGCCGGCGTCGGCGTCTCTCGCCGGTTCCGGGTTGCTCCTGTCGTCGCCGTAAACATAGGCCGTCGCGATTCAACACGCCCGCCTGCCGGCCCAGGAGATAAATCTTGTTGTCGCAGGGCAGGTAGACCACCTGCCGGCGTATTTCAAATGGCGTGAGCTCGACGCTCTTCGAATGGTCGATCGCCTTAATCGCGCCCTGCCCGACCAACCGCCCGAGCCGCTCGGTTTTCTCGAAGGTGCGGTCGGGCAATTCCTTACCGTTGGCGTCCCGTACTTTCACGCCCAGCGAGGTCATCAACCCGCCGACCGTGCCGGTCAGATAGACGACCGGGCAGCCGAATTTCTCGTGCACTTCCTTCACGGTGTAGCCGACATAATCGGCACTGAGCTTCGTATTCTTGTCGGCGAGCGTCTCCGGATGGCAATTCCATTGCACGACGACTCCCGCCGGTTTGTTGGTCTTGGAGTCGGTGAACAGCAAGGCGACCAATTCATCATGTTTGATGATCGGCCTGCGACCATCCGCCACCAAATCGGGAAGAGGCACGGAGCCAATCTTGGTGGTCACGGCGCGAAGCTGCGTCTCGGCCGCGCGAACCGCCGACGCGGCGCCATCTTCGAGCTTTTTCATGTACGCCGGGATCGATCCCGCTGGCGAAGGTGGTCGGCCCCCAAAGGCCGAGCGTGTCCGGCCCTTCATGGCTATGCGTGCTGCTGATCACGACATGATCGAACCCTTTGAGTTTCTGCCGCACGGTTTCGACGTTGGCATTGAAAAAGCCCACCACGTCGAGCGAGACAATGGCGATTTTCTGCTTACCGTCGGTGAGCACGATGGCTCGAGCATAAAGCGGATCGGCGACGCCAGTCGCCTTGCGATTGTGGCCAAAGCCAGCCATATACACGGGCTTTCCCCCCATCGCGGGAGTGATGTCCGCTTCGCCGAGGCCGACTTGAAGTTCGGCGGCGTCGAGATTGGTATTCGCCACGAAGAGCAACAATGGCACAACGAGAGCGCGAAGGAGAGGATTGGCGTTCATCGATTGCTCCGCTTCCGAGGGAAGAACCCTGGTGAATTGGTCGAGACTTGCCTATCTTTGTGGCCGTTGAATGGGTTTGGTCAAGATACTTTTTCGCAATTCTTCATGTATTCGATACTTTTGCGCAATCGTTTCCGGATCGGGGCTGTAGTCGAAGACCTCGACCGAGATCCAGCCATCATAATGTGATTCTTTCATCGCCTTGAAAATCGGGCGGAAATCGACGTCGCCGAAACCGGGCCCGCGCCGATTCGGATCGTTGGCATGAAAGTGCCGCGTCGCCTTCGCGTAGCGGCGGATCAACTCCGGGACGGGCAATCGCTCCGACGACATCGCCTTCACATCCTGGTGCAACGCGAAATTTGGATGATCGATTCGTTCGATCAATTCGCACGCTTCAGCGCAGGTGTTGAGAAACTCGGTTTCCGACGGCCCCAGCGGCTCCAGACAAAGCGTCACGCCATAGTCGGCGAACGACTGCGACGCGCGGCGAAACGTATCGACCGCGAATTCCTTCGCATGTTCCAGATTGTGGCCTTCGGGAATCTTTCGTTGCTGCGGCGAACCGAAAACGAGAATGTCGCCGCCCAGGTCGCGGCAACATTTGGCCAGTTCGCTCAGATAGTCGGCGGTGCGTTGGCGAACCGACGCATCGGGTGACGTGATCGTATAACCAGTCGTTTTCGCGAGCAGCCAATGCAGGCCGAGGATGGTCAAACCGGCCTCATCGGCTTGTTTCCGAACAGTCTTCCGTTGCTCCTTTGTCACGTCCGTGATCAGCGGCGCCAGGGTGAATGGGGCGATCTCCAATCCCGTATATCCAAGCGAGGCCACCAATCGGCAGACCCGCTCATGCGGCCAGCCGTCAAATGTCTCATTGCAGATCGCGAAGCGAAAGCTCATGGCAGCTTCACCTTGCGCCCTTTATCCAACATTAACTCAATTGGTCCTTTGGCCCGTCTGGCGATCTCGTAAAACTCCTCGGGTGTCTCGACATAGTGGCCGTTAATCGCCTCGATGATATCGTGTTCGGGTCGAAGGCCCGCATTGGCGGCGGGACTGCCACCGACCACATCGCGAATCGCCACGCCGCCCGGAATCCCCGGATCGCCGCCTCGAACCGCCGGGGCATAATCGACGCTGGAGTAATCGACTCGAAGGCCGTAAACCGGTTTGGGTTGATTCGCGGCGATGATGGGACCGTTGCCGCGCCAACGGGTTTTTACGAGCCGCGGACGCAATTCACGGCGTTGGCCGAACCCTTCGACCACCATGCGCACTTCAGTGCCGGCGAGCGCGGCGGCGATGTTCAAGAGCAGATCGTCCACCTCCTCGATCGGATGGCCTTCGATGCTGACGATGGTTTCTCCGCTCGTCATGCCCGCCTTATCCGCCGGGCCGCCCCGCGTCGGCTCCCAGCCTCGCGGCGTCTGCTGAATTCCGAGGAAACCATATTCCACTTCAAGACCGTCGTGCAGTTTGCCAATGATGCGTTTCATTTGCTTGTCGATCGGGATGGCGTAGCCGCCGGCCGACTCGCCGCCCGCCACGCCGGAGATCGACGTGGTCAGCCCGACCCAGTTGCCATGCAGATCGAGCAACGCACCGCCGCTGCAGCCAAGCGGCATCCGCATGTCGGTTTGGAGAAGGGTGCTGTAATATCGCAATTTCGGCCGTCGCTGTTCGCCTTCATTCGGTTCGCCCGGAAGCCGGCGGCGAATGTTGCTGAGCATGCCCCACGAGACGCTCGGACTGCCGTCCTTGAAGCCCGCCGCGAACGGGTTCGAAATCGACAGAAGGAACTGGCCTTTTTTCAACGTATCCGCGTCGCCCATCGGTAGCGCCTTCAATCCGGCGGGCGGGTCGATCAATTTCAGCACCGCCAGATCCGAGCGTTCGTCGGCGGCGTGAACATTCGCGTAGCTCCCACCCAGCTTCGGCAGTCGCACATAAATCTTGGTCGCATCATGAATGACGTGGCGGTTGGTGAGAATCAATCCTTTCGAATCGATCACCACGCCGCTTCCGTAGCTGTCGGGAACAGAATCGGGAACGCTTAGGTCTAAGCGGGCGATCTTATCCTGTTCGAAGTTAATGCCGCGCCTGTTGAAGCGGCCCGGCTCCTGCGGCCGAATGAATCCACCAAGCTTGCCCGGCTCCGAGCCTTGTCCGGGATTATAGGCCGCCCCCAATTTCGCATATTCGCCACTTCGAGAAACCAGAATGCAGGCGATGCTCGGCTCGACTTTCTCGGCGACCTTTTGGATCGTCGCCTCCAGCGCCAATGCATACTTGAGAGCATCGTCGTCGCCGCGGGAACGAGCCGCGAAAATCGACATGACCACGAAACAGGCCAAACTCACGCGACGCATAGACCGCCCTCCTCATCGAAACGGAGACGGAGTTGTTGTATCGGAAAACCCGGCCGAAAATGCCATTCTCGAGCCTTGCGGAGCGGATCGAGGCTTCGTCGGCGGCCGTTTTCATGATGACCGCGTCCCGTCCCTGCAGGTACTCGCGTCACGGCTTAGCCAGCGTCTCATCCAGGTTCAACAGCACGTTGGCGATCACCGTCCACGACGCCATCTCCGCGGCATTCGACCCGGCGGGGAGCGGGCCCAGAGGCTTGGTCGCCAGCGCCGTTGCTTTTGCTGAATCCTTACCGAATTCATCGCGAGCTTTGACGAACAAAGCAACCAGCCGTTGCTCTTCTTTCGCGGTCGGCAAGCGCGTCAACGTCAGGCGAAAACCATATTGAAGTTTCGCCTTTGCGCCGCCCGAATGGCTGGCCATTCGCCGGGCCAGCGCCTGCGCGGCTTCGACATACACGGGATCGTTTAACGTCACTAACGCCTGCAGGGGCGTATTCGTTCGCAGGCGACGGATCGTGCATGAGGTCCGCTCCGGTGCGTCGAACGTGGTCATCGACGGATAGGGAGCGTTGCGGCGAACGCGGGTATAGAGCCCACGGCGAAATTTGTCCTCGCCGGCGCTCGCTTGCCAGTCGGTGCTGCCGCCGAACGCCGCGGACAAACCAAAATTTGGCTTGGGCGGCTGGACCGGCGGACCGTACATCTTCGGACTGAGCAACCCCGAGACGAACAGCGCCTGATCGCGAATCTCCTCCGCGACAGCCGCACGCGCGGGCCGCGCGAAATGAGCCGGTTGAATGGATCCTTGGCGAGCACCGCGTCGCCGACCCGCGAACTCTGCCGGTACGCCGCCGACATCACGATCTCCTTCAGCATTTTCTTGGTATCCCAGCCCAGGCGGATGTATTCGGTCGCCAGCCAGTCCAGCAATTTCGGATGCGTCGGCAATTCGCCCTGCGTTCCGAATTCCTCGCTGGTCTCGACAATTCCGACGCCAAACAGCTCTTCCCAAAGACGATTGACGGCCACCCGCGCTGTCAGCGGATTGTCCGGACTGACCAGCCATTTCGCCAGCGTCAACCGGTTCATGGGAGCGCCCTTCGGAGGCGGCGGCCAGGCCGAGGGCAGGCCCGGTTGCACCGCCTCGCCCTTCGCCAGGAAATTGCCGCGGATGTGGATGTGCGTCGGCCGCGGCTTGACTTCCTTCATGATCGGAACCGTGGTCGCCACGGTGTTCAGTTTCGCCGTTAAGTCCCTGACTTTCGCATCGGTCTTCTTCCAGGTCTCCGAAATCGAGCGGTGATGCTTGGCGAGCTTTTCCTTCTGCTTGGCGTCGCGCTTATCGGCGGGTTTTGTCAGGATCGCCGCGATCTCTTTCGGAAGTTTGTCCGGCTTCACCGATTTTTCCCACTCCGCTTGCTTGGCATCGATTGTCTTGGTTTCCGCAGCCAATTGCCGCTTGGCCTCGTTCAAACTCGCGGTCAGGCGAGCAAACTCCTTGTCACGTCCGACCGTCGCGACGGGAATCGTGGGCGCATCGTTGCCCGCGTTCGCATCCTCGCTGGAATTGAAAATCGCGTAGAGCAGGTAGAACTCCTTTTGCGTAATCGGGTCGTATTTGTGATTGTGGCACTGGCAGCAATTGATCGTGGTTGCCATCCAGACCTGCATGGTGGTGTTGACGCGATCGACCACGGCCGCCGAACGAAATTCTTCCGGGTTGGTCCCGCCCTCGGTGTTCGTCAGCGTGTTGCGATGGAATGCGGTCGCGATCAATTGCGACTTCGTCGGATGCGGCAACAGGTCGCCCGCCAACACTTCGATTGTGAATTGATCGTAGGACATGTTGTGATTCAGCGCCGCGATCAACCAGTCGCGCCAACGCCAAATGGTGCGATTGGGGTCGTTGGCGAAGCCTTGCGAATCGGCATAGCGCGCCAGGTCGAGCCAAAACTGCGCCCGGCGCTCACCGTAGGCTTTGGAAGCCAACAGCCGATCGACAAGTTTCTCGTAGGCCTCCGGCGACGTGTCGTTCACGAATTGATCGGCCTCCTGAATCGTGGGCGGCAATCCGGTGAGGTCCAGGGACAGTCGGCGGACGATCGAATCTCGATCCGCGGGCGAGTTCGGCGAGAGGCCTTCCTTTTCGAGTCGGGCCAGAATGAAAAAATCGATCGGCGACTTCGGCCAACTCTTGTCGCGCACATCCGGCAGCGGCGAGCGCACCGGCTTCACATAGGACCAGTGCAGCGAATACTTGGCCCCCTCGTCGATCCATTTTTTCAGCGTTGTGATCTGCTCCTCGGTCAGTCTCTTGCCGACTTTCGGCGGCGGCATCACCGTGGCTGCGTCGGGGTGCGAGACGCGAGCGATCAATTCGCTCTTGGACGAATCGCCCGGCACGACTGCCCAATGCCCGCTTTTCAATTCGTGAATTGCCCGGCTGCGCACATCCAAGCGCAAGCCGGCTTTTTGCGCCGCGTCGTCGGGGCCGTGACACTTGAAGCAGTTTCCCGCGAGAATAGGACGGACTTCCCGATCGAAATCGACCGCCCAAGCCGGCGATCCGATTGTGAAAATGAAACCAGTTGCGAATAGGACAACGCCGAGGCGGGAACGCATGAAAGGCACCTCAAGGCGGGGAACAAGGCTGGCGGGTTCAACGAGATTATCATACTCCGCCCAAAGCGCCGAGCAAATGCACACTTGGCGCTTCCCTTCCAGGGGACCGGCGCGTTAACATAGGCGATTAAGACCAACCTGATCCGCGGTTTTTTCCCTTCCCGAGGACCCTCCCATGAACTCATCCCGCCGTGAATTTCTCTCCGATTTAGGCAAAGGAATGATCGTGGCCGGCGTCGGCGCCGGTCTCGCCGCCGACTTGGGGCTGTCGCCTGCCTGGGCCGGCGAAACGTCCAAGGAACTCAGCTTCGGCGAACTCGAACCGCTCGTTCGACTTCTCCAGGATACCGAACCACGAAAACTGATTTCGACCCTGGTCGACAACCTGAAATCCGGCACGGAACTCAAACAGCTCGTGCAGGCCGCGACGCTTGCGAACGTCCGGACCTTTGGCGGCGAGGATTACGTCGGCTTTCACACCATGATGGCGATCGGCCCGGCCTGGGAAATGGTCCGTGAACTTCCGGAAAGCGAACGCCCGCTGCCCGTGCTCAAAGTGCTCTATCGCAATACGAATCGCATCAACGAATTCGGCGGCCGAGCCAAGGAGGTGCTCAAGCCGGTCGAAGCTACGCCTGGGGTTGCGGGCACTGCCCCGTCCGAATTCGTTCGCGATGCCGTTCATCACAAGCGGATTCACGAGGCGGACAGCATGTTGGCGGGTCTGACAAACGACTCGCCCGAAGCCGGCGCTGAACGCCATGCTTCCCGTCGTCGAGGAAGCCGCCGAGGTGCACCGCATTGTCATGGTCTGGCGTGCCTGGGAACTACTCGGCATCGTCGGACGCGAAAACGCCCACACCATGCTGCGGCAATCGATCCATTACTGCGCGAGCATGCGCGATCCGTCGATGCCGCATTTCCAGAAAATGCGCGATGCCGTGCCGAAGCTGCTCGATCAGCACAAGCTGGCCGGCCGCAAACCCGGCACGCGCGAGGCCGACACCGCCTGGGTCCGCGACCTGGGCAAAACCATTTTCCAGAGTTCGCCCGAGCAGGCGGCAGGCGCTGTGGCCGGCGCAATCGCGGAGGGATTTTCCGTTCGTGCCATCACCGAAGCCCTTCGCCTGGCGACCAACGAATTGATCATGCGCGATAAGGGCCGGCCCAAGAACCAGACCGCTCCGAACAAACCCGAAGGCAGCGTGCACGGCGACAGCATCGGCGTCCACGCCTGCGACTCGGCCAACGCCTGGTGCAACCTCGCCCGCGTCACCGATCAGCGTAACTCGGTCATGTGTATGTTGCTCGGGGCCTACCAGGCGGCGTTTGATCGCGTCAATCGCGGCGGCGACTTCCTCAAGTGGGAAGCGCATCCCACCACCGAGGAATCTCACAAGCTCGGGACCAACGAGGCGGCCAAATTGCTGGCAATCGCCGAGGAGGCGATCAAGGGCAAGGACCAGCTGCGAGCGATGGCCGCGGTCGGCGCCTATGGCAACGCCGAACACTCGCCCAAACCGCTCTTCGACCTGTTCCTGAAATACGCGATCAGCGAAGACGGCGCACTGCACGCCGAGAAGTTCTACCGCACCGTCAGCCAGGCGTTCCAAACGAGCCGCCGAGAATTGCGTTGGCGGCACGTCGCCGGACTGGCTCGCGTCACCGCCAGCGAATACGGCTACCCGGCCCCCGGCGTCGATGAAGCAAAGAAGCTGCTGAAGGTGTAAGACTTCGCGAACGTCGAGTTGCCGCTTTAAGATTTTTTGGATCGGCTGCATCGCGCTCGGCTCGCCCGAGCGTGGCGCACAAGCGAGACGCTTGTGCTACGATCGACCACCCCGTAGCACAAGCGTCCCGCTTGTGGGTTTCACCTTCCCCTGCGTTCAAACGAGGGTTTGAGCGAACTGAACGGCCGCGGGGGAGAGCGGCGAACACGAGGACGAGCGTCGGTGCGTCACCGCGAAGCGCGAGCGAGCCGCCGTGGTGCTCACACGTCGCACTCACGCCGCAACGCTCTCCAATTCAATTGAGTTTTTGAATTCTCTCCGCCACGACCCAGGCGTCGTCCGGCCATCCCTTAGATTTGATTGCTTCCGGCCAGAACTTGCGATAAATCAGCCGCGCTCGAATTGAAGCGGCGTTGGCTGGAAATTCAAAGCTCAAACGCTGCAACTGCCCCGGCGTCAGGCGACGTATCGACAAACTCCGGCGCGGCCCGCCAGAATGGAACCGGGCTCTTGCCGTCCCAATCCTTGAGGATCTTCGCGAAAAGTTTTCCGGCTTTGCCGTTGAAGTCCGATCCCGCCAATGCCGGCAATTTCGGGCCGCTCGTGGCCGCAATGGCTTTTCCATTCGCATCGAACGCCTCGACCGACAATGTCAGGTTGCGATCGGGCAATCCGGTCGGAACGCGATGGCCGACGCCATCCACCGCGATTCCGACCTTCGCTTGAACGAAGGCGGCATTGCGGCTAACTCTCAAATCGAGCTTTAAGCATCGCTTGAGCATATCATGGTGACTGCCGTCAAAAAACGTGTGATTGGCCAGGCTGTGCGGATCGCGCTCGACGCCGCCATGACCGGGGGCCACGTTGGTCATCCTGCCGGTCGCCTTCATATGGCAGTCCTGGCACTGAATCCCCGCCTTGGCCGCGGGGCTTGCCTGCCATTCCGAGTAGGTCTCGTAAACGCGCACGCCAAAGACGACGCCCTCGTGGCACGAGGCGCACAGCCGGCTGCTTTTCTGGATCGCAGCAAAGGTGTTTTCGGACCGCGTCGAGTCGGCGAACGGGCCAAAGATCAATTGTCCGCTGGAAGGGCGCAGCGCCTGCAAGCCGAATCGTCCGTGCGCCAGTCCAATTTTTCCGCCGCCTGCCCCGGCGATCTTGTGGCAAAAATCGCAATGCACGCCGGACAACTCGCGATCCGTTCTGATTGCGCGCTCCTCGATTTCATCAAAGACGATATCTCGTTTCGTGGGCGAATGACACGAGGAGCAAACCTTTGTGCCATCCGGCCGATCAAGCTGCAAGCTCCAGCCATCGCTTGTTTGCTGCTTGGGACTGGCTTCGCCGAACAGCGCTTGAAATCGGCGGCCCGCGAAGGACTTCGCGTGACCGCCCTGGGCCCATTCGTCGTAGATCGCTTCATGACAATTGCCGCATTGAAACGAGTCGGGTTTCGCGTCGCGAGATGGAGACACCCAACGGTATGATTCGTTGTCGTCGCTTGGCAGGCGATGAAGTTCGATTGTCGTTGATTTCCCGCGAACTTCGGCTTGCCCGATGAAATAACCGGGCTTCCACGCAGTCAGCGTCGCCGGCCCGCTGTCTGGTCGCGGCAGAGTAAAGCGCCCGGCGTGATCGCTACGCATGGTCGTGGATTGACCCGCGAAGCGAACAACCGCGTCGACAACCGGGCCCTCAGAATCACGGACCATGCCCGATACGAGGTCCGGCTCGAACCGTTGCGGAATTTGAGTCGAGGATTGATTCGGGCGCCGGCGAAAGAATTCCTTCGGAATGAAAATGATTGCGGCGCCAAGCAGGACCAAAGTCGCCAACACGATCGCAAACGGCAGTCTCGCATGCCACGTCATGAAAGTGCCTCTCGAAACTGCTTGACGAGCGAGAACCGCGCGGTCCGGCAATTGGTCGTGCGAAGATTCCATCCGGCGGCGTTTACAGCTGGCGCGCCCGCTCATTTAAAGACGCAATTCGCGAATTATGATGCATCCACTTGGCGACTAAAGCTTTACGCCGATATTAGCAGCCGACGAGAATCGAAAAATGCGGTTATTATCGGGCGCGCCGCCGTTCGGCAATTCCCCGGTTTCTGGCGAAGAATATGGAATTCGGCATGCGACTACGCGCCGGCCGCCAGCGCCGCGGCGGCGGATTCCATGTCCTGATGAATTTCAAACAGTTCGGTCAATTTGCAAGTCTTCAAGACACCCAAGCTGTTGGGGCCGACTTCGCACAGATGCATTTGTCCGCCGCGATCAAGGATCATTCGCCGGGTCGAAATGAGAATGCCCAGGAAACGGCTGTAAATGCAATCGAGCGTATCAAACCCCAGTGCTAATACCAGCGAGCGACAATCCGCCTGTTCAACCAATTCCGCCAACTCCTCGTCAAGCCGCTGCAGGTCGGCGTCGTTTAGCCGGCGATTTCTCAGGCGGACAAGAAAGACCGAACGGCGGACTTCAACTTGAATTTGCCGAGCCACGGATTCGTTGGGCTGCACTCCCATTTGGCTGCTCTCCTCACAATCGACGCTCGGCCTAATGCAGGTTGTCTTGCTTAGTCCGAACTGCTCATGGCGTGGGCGGACGGCTTCACGCCCTTCAAGTAGCCATTGAATGCAAATGGCCTGGGCTTGAACGCACCCACGATGTCAACTTTGGCGCCGTGCTCGGGAATCTGGTCCTCCAGACCGATCGCCCAGTAACAGGCTTGCACCAGCATTCGCCGCGTGCCTTCGTATAGCAGATCGCGCGAGGCGCCCATGGTGGTGGTGAAGACGCGGCCGACCTGGCCATTCTTCCCCTTGTAGCTTTTGACCCAGGCGACGGGCATCATCGGGTCGTTCTTCTTGCCGGCGACCGGTTCGCCGTCCGGCTTTAGACTGTCAACGACCTGGCCCAAAACGAGCGGTTTGCTGTCGCCGGGCAGGGGCAAATGCACGCCATACACGTCGGTCTGGCCAAAAACATCGCCATCGTGGATGCCGCGAAGGATCGGATGACCGGCCTGGCCCGGAGCGACGATGCCGCGAGTTCCTTCCTTGCCGTGCTGGCCATGGTGGCTCACCCAGGTTTCGCCCAGGATCTGTTTGCCGAATCCGCCTGGCCATTCCTTGCCGTTCCAGGTGAACTTCTGATAGCTGGACTTGCCGTCGAGATTAAATGCGTGAGTCGCGGTCCGCATGCCGACAATGGGCTTGCCCGATTCAACGTAAGCCACGATGTACTTCATCTGCTCGTCCGGCAAATTGCGGAAACGCGTGAAGATCACCATCAGGTCGGCGGATTTGAGCGCTTCGAGGCCGGGAATGTTGTCGTTCTGATTCGGGTTGATGGTTCCGTCCATTTTGTCGATCGCGAACAGCACCGTGCATTTGAATCCATGTTCCTTGGCAAGAATCTTGCCCAATTGCGGCAACGCTTCCTCGGATCGATATTCCTCATCGCCGCTCACGAGCACAATGTGCTTGCCTTTTCCCGGCCCATCGAACCCGTCGTAAACCACCCACGGCTCACCGGCCGAAACGACAGTCACGCTCGCCAATAAAATCAAGCAGGCAATCGCACGCATCAATTATTCCCCACCTTGTCTTTCCGAGAGACGATTTCGAGCAGCGCTGAATTCAGCGGCGAACGAATCGCGTTGCCGGCGCCGATCGCCGCGGCCGCAACGAACTGGCCTTGGTTCGGTGTCTGGCTACTTCTGCAGGATCGGCAGATAATTATTTGGCACCTGAAGAATGATCAGAGCCATGGCCGTCGCGTAGTCGTTGCAGACCGTGTTGTCGTTCCACGAGCCGTCGTTGTTGAACCGCGCGAGTCAGCAATTCCTCGCGAATGGCGGGATACCACTGTTGCCAATAGTTGCCGCCCGCCGTCCACATCGCCTGAACGGCGTAGTATTGCCCATAGAAATAATGCATGTCCTGCATCATTCGGCCGCGGCCGCCGAAACCGCCGCGAAACTGCGGGGCATTGCCCGGCTTAAACTGCATCAAATAATCCAGGCCTTTTTGAATCTCCTCGCCCTTGTAAATCCCGGCGCAATACAGCGCGACCACTCCGGCGGCCGAACGAGCGAACGCCGATGCGCCCGCGTTGGACTTCATGTACCGAAAGCCGCCGTCGCTATCATTCTGGCATGCCTTGACATATTTGGTGCATTTGTCCACGACCGCCTTGTTTACCTGCAAGCCGGCGTTGCGCGCGACCGCAGCGCCATGATCTGGCAAATCGTCACCGACACATCGGCGGATTTCGGCTTGGGATCGTAGCGCCATCCCCCCTCGACATTTTGCGACGATTCGATCAGTTTGACTGCCCGCTCGAGCGTATCGCGAATGCGTTTTTGCAAATCCCGCTTCGTCGCCATGCCGTAGGCCTCGCCTAAAAGCAGCGTGCCAAAGCCGTGGCCGTACATCGCGCCAAAGGTCGATCCGGATTTGTGATACAGGAAGCCCGGGGTATCGCGCGATTCCTGGCCGATTACATACTCGATCGCCCGCTCGACGCATTTGCCATACTTCCCGCGCCCGGGTTGATTGCCGCCGGCCATGAAGGCCAGCGCGGCCAGACTTGTGACCGCGACGTTGCCGGCGTATTGCCGATCGCCAAACGAGCCGTTCGAAGCCTGATGACTTGCCAGGTATTGCAGGCCGCGATCGATCGCATGCTGCGTTTCCTGGGTGATCATGTCCTTCGACGCGCTGCCATCGGGAACGCGTTCGGCGTTTCGATCATCGGCGAATAAAAATGCCCGCGCGACGAACGGAAGCGCAACGGCGCCAACGCCGAGAAACTGTCGTCGAGGCATTAGCCAATCCATGTCGCGCTCCTCCATTACTTCTTTTTATTCCGTTCGGCGATCGTCGAATAATATTGCTTGAGCAAATCGCTGTAACGCGGCATGAATCGCTCCTTGAAATAGGAATCCATTTCCTGCCGCATCTTTTCCGGCAGGTGGCCCCAAACATCCTTGTACATTTCGTTTGATCCTTGAACAACTTTATTCGGGTCGCGTCCGCCGCCGCCCGCGTTGTTGCCGGCCTGGCCGGGCTTGCCGCCGCCCATGGGGTTTCCGCCCATCGGCTGGTTGCCGTTATTCTGGGCCTGCGAATTGTTCATGGGGTTCCCGGATCCCTGAGTTCCGGCCATCGGCTGCCCCTGACCCATCGGGCTGCCCGATGCACTGCCGCCGCGCGACTGCTGGCGTTGACGTTGACGCTGCAGCCGTCGTTGCCGCGAAGACGAACGACCGCCTCCCCCTCCCGAACCACCCGCGCCGCCCGCGCCGCCACGAGATCGGCCGCCGCTTCCGCCAGCATTTCCCATCGGAGACTGCGAGCCACCGCCGCTGCCTCCGCCCTTTCCGCCGCCACCACCGCCACCTCCGCCTCCAGACTGATCCTGATTTTGCGGTGGCGGCGGTTGTTTCAACTTCTTGATCAGCTCGTCGATATCCTTCAACACCTCGTCCTGCAGTTTCCGCGTTTGCTCGCCGGTATCGGGCTTGCCCAACCGCTCCTCGGCGTTCTTGCTATTGTTGGTGAGCCGTTCGAGGATTTTGTCCTCCTCCTCGTTCATTCCCGGCGGCATGTCGGATTTTGGTTTCTTTTTATCGTCCGGCACCAGCTTTTCCGGTTCATCCGGCTTTTGGCTTTTCGGTGGTGATTTCTTTTTCAGTTGGTCGGGCTTATTGTCGTCCGGCTTCGGCGCATTCTGCGCCATCGCCGCGAAGCCGAGCGTCAAAACGCCAAGAACGACAATCGGATATCGGATCACGGCTTTTCTCCTTTGGCGTTGTCAGCCGCGTTGTAGAATTCGGCGATCAAATCCGCAACATCGCGTTGCGTTTTGCGAAGCGATTCCAATTCGAGCTTTTCGTCATCCTTCAACTTCGATAGATCCGGGTGTTCCTTGGCGAATTGTTCGGTTCGCTCGTTAATCTCGGCTTGGAGCGCTCGTAGGGCCTTCAACTGGGCGAGCAATGGAATGTCCTCGCCACCCCGGCCGCCGCCTCCACTGCCACCAGCTCCTCCCCCAGCGCCGCCGCCGCCCCCCGAATTGCCGCCCTGGCGCTTCGCCTGTTTGTCCGGTTTCAAGGCGTCGAGGAACTGATCGAGCCGGCGAAGCGCCGTTCGCTGCCATTTCAAAATCTCCGACTGCATCTTGTCTTCGAGCACCGGATCAAACGGTTCGTCGATGGGCCGATTCTTGATGTCGTCGCGGCGAAACTCAACCTTGGACGCGGAAAGCTTTAATGCGTCGGCCGACATCTCCAATATCTTGGCCGCCACCTTGATCGGCTTGAATTCGCCCTCCACATGCCGCATCAATTCGTCCGCGAGCCCGCGATCGACATCGATTCGATCGTTGAGACTCAGAAGCACGTCTTGTTCCCATTTCTTGGCCTTCATCGCCTTTTCGTGGATGCGCTTGGTCTCCTCAATTTCGGCTTCCACCCGATCGCGAAGATTCTTGATCTTCACCGCGTATTTCTCGGCCTTCTCCCGCATCAATTCATCTTCGGCCTCTCGCCGCGCTTGTTCGACTTGCTGTTCGGCGTCATCGAGGCGGTCAAGCGCGTCGTCCTGCGACTCGTCGGCCTTTTCGCCGCGTTCGAGCCGCTGCTGGGCGTCTTCCATGCCGCGGGCCGCGCGGTTCATTTGCTGGGCGGCATCCCTCGCCTGCAGCCGCGACAGTTCCTGAGCTAACTCTTTGGCTTCCTGACGCAACTTTTCCTGCTCGCGGGCGAGCCTTTCGAGTTCCTTCTTTCGCTCCTCGGGATTGGCGATTTGTTGAGCTTCTTTCGCTTTCTTCTGCAGCCGATCCTGCTTGTCGGCGAGATTGTCGATCTTGCCTTCCAGTTCCTTCATTTTCTTCGCGAGCCGGTCGAGATCGTCGGTGCGGCGTTCTTCGAGCCGGTCGAGCATCTTCTGCATCGTCTTGGCCGACTCTTGCTGTTTCTGCCGGGCCTCGCCGAGCTTGTTTTCTTTCACATCCTGGGATGCCTGCTGCATTTTCGATTGCTGGTTGGCGCCGGCGTTCGATTGAGTCAATTCCTGCCGGCCGGTCTTGGCGGCTTCTTTCAGCGCGTCCGCCTCGCGCTGCAAATCCTCCGCCGATTGCCGCTGCTCCTGAGCCTGTTCGCGCTGCTTCTGGGCGTCCGTTCGCGCTTGCCGTTCCTGCGGCGTGCCCTTGGATTGTTCCGCCTTTTGCTGATTGTCCTTCGACTGCGATTCGAGTTTCTCGGCTTCCTTCAACCGTTCGTGCGACTGAGCTTCCTTTTCCTTCGCGAGGCGCTCCATCTTGTCGAGCAACTGTTTTGCCTGATCGGAAAGCGCCTGTTGTCGCGACGCGGTGCGGTCGAGATCGGCACGCTGCTGATCCTGCAAGCGTTCGCGCTGCGAGCCGGGCGGCAACTTTTGCTCGAGGTCAGCGGTTTGCTGATTCACTTTCTCTTGCTCATTGAGCAGGGCCCGCGTTTCGCCTCGAACTTCGTTGGCGCCGCTCCACGGCTCCATGCGCTGCAATAACTCCCGGAGCGTTTGCTCGACTTCTTGTTGGTGCTTCAGGGCTTCCGCCAACGGCTCTTTGCCCGGATCGGTCTTGGAATCGCCCGGCTTTTGCTGGTCCGGCTTCTTTTGTTCGCTCGCATTGGCCGATTCGCGCACGGCGTTGAGCAGCGGCTCAATCTGCTGCAGTTCCTCGCGGCCGAGGCGGTCGAGTTCATTCGCCACCGCTTCCATCCGATCGCGCGACGGCGACCGCGGCAACTTGTTGTCCTGCTGAGCCTGCCTGATTCGTTCCACCTCGGAACGCAAGCCCTCCTTGTCATCGCCCAGGCGGGCACGCAACTGCTGCTGCAGTTGTTCCGCTTGCAGCAATTTTTCCAGGTCCTCCGGGCGGAGCTTGCCGGTGGCGTCTTTTTGCGTTCGAGCATCGGCGGTTTTCTCGCGGGCTTCTTTTTGCCATTGCTGCATTCGCAAAAGGTTCTGGCGGACCTCCGCCTGATCCTTATTCAGCAGCGCTTCGAGCGTGGAGGGCGACACGATCCGCAATTCGAGTTCATGGCTGCGGCCCGGCTGCTTGTCGCCGGTGACATCGTCGAAATCGTCGCCAAACATTTGAATCACCAGAACGTCGCCCGGTTTCAATTCGCTGCCGTCGGGATGGCGATACTGGGCCACGTGCAGGCGATTGTCGACCAGGATCTGCGGCAGCCGAAGCCGAACGGGAAGATTGCTTGGACCGAAAACGCCGCCGACGCCGTTGAACAGCGACGCCATCGCGGTTCCGGCAATTTGATGATCGTAATGCAGTTTCGAGCGTGGCGTTTCCTTTCCAGTCCGATACTCCAACCAGGCCGAACGCACCGCGAAGGTCGGATCGAGGATCGCCGATTTCAATGGAAGCTCGGCGTTTGGCGTGACATTCAGGCTGTCGCGAGTGGCGCTGGGGCGATCGAGTGATACCAGCGGCGCCGGGTCGGGCTCGATGCGGGCATCGATCAAGCGGGTCGCGCCGAATCCGGTCTCGTCCTCGAATCGCAGGGCGTAGACGCCGCTGATTCGTGGCGTGAAGGCGACTTCGAGCAGCGTGCCGCCACGATCCAATCGCACGGGCACTTTGCCCCAAACCGCCTCGCCCGCGGCGGTCGCCATCGCGGCCCCGAACGGAGTGGCGGCGCCGAGCGACAAAAACGCCGCGGCGGTATTGACCGCGGGATGTTCCGCCCGATAGACCACCCAACTGCGGGCGATCGGGCGGCTCGTGGCGGCGCGAAGATGCACATTGGTGCCGGCGACCGCCTCGAAACTGCTGCCGCCATCGGGCAGTTGCCGCAACGGCAGGTCGGTATATTTCGGATAGTCGAGGACAATCTGCGGCGACGGTCGCCCATCGAGCGGGACCAATTCCGGCGGCGGCAACACCTGCACTTCCTGCCAGCCGGTTTCGCCATCGTTGGCTTTCAATCGAAACCGAAAACTGCGGCCGATGCGGCTCGCTTCCAATCGCGCGGCCATCGTGCCGACGCCGGTCGCTTCGTCGGTTTGCACGATCCAAGTCTGATCGCTCGGCGGCGTGCCATCGAACCAGACCGACAGCGTCGCCCGCTCGGGAATGACGCCGGTCAACTCGGCGCGGATTTCCAGCGGATCGCCGAGCGGATGCTTGTATGGCGAACGATCGGGAAAGATCAATTTGATATTCGTTTGCGCGGGCCACTTGCCGGCGCCGAATGGCGCCAGCAGGCGGATCATCGCGGTTTTGGTCGCGGTCGGCGCGAACAAGGCGGGAGGAATCGCGGCCGCCAGCGCCAGCGACAGACCGAAGCCCGAGAACAACAAACCTCGCAAGGAAATCAGGTCGTTGAAATTGCATTCGTCCGCCAGGCGGATCGCGCGCTTGATTGCGACTCGGCGCAGCAACGGCGAACTCGATTCATCCTCCGCCGGTTGGTCGAGAAATTGCACGGCGCTGGCGAGGGCGTCGTTCAGATCGGGGTTCTTTTCCTCCATCCGCAAGGCGAGGTGCAAGTCATCGACCGATTGGCGAAACGGCTCGATCAGCCAGCGAATAATCACAAAACCGGCCGCGGCGAGAATGCCCACCAGGCCAATGGCCCGGACCAGGCCCGGCAACTGAAACTTCCAATCGAGGAAGCCCATCACCGCGGCCCCGCCGATGAGCACGAAGGCCAGGGCGAACAGCCCGCGCAGGCCGGCGACAACCCGCAGCCGACGCCGCAACCGGGCCAAGCGACGAAACAAGCCTCTCGGTTCCAATGCCGGCAAGGTCGCGGACATCATGGCGTCATTTCCAGTGGGTGGGTATCGCTGCCTATAGTTTCCGGCAGACCAGACCGACTTTCAAGCCGAAAGCGGCCATGAAGTGTGTAACGACGCTGGCGCAGCGATGAATCGCTGTCTTCTTACAACATGTCTTCTTTGAAATTGGCGGTTTTCCGCTGGGAAAATCAAAGAAGACAGATCCCACTCCCCACTGTCACGGAAACTGTCTTCTTAGAAATCTGCGGTTTTCCGCCTGGAAAATCAAAGAAGACCGATCTCACCGGCACCCATCCCCAAATCTGTCTTCTTTGAAATCCTTGATCAACTTGGTTGACATTGCTGCTGCGCACCCAACGTTTGAATGTGCCCGCGTCCGGGGTGCGCACCTTGGTCTAGCTGCACTCGTCAGAGTTCAGCTCCTCGCCGCGTGAGGGCTGAACTCGGTGGCGCCGACATCTGATAAGATAAACAGCGAGCCAAAACCAGCGCTGACCGTCAGGACTCAATCCCAATCCACGCTGGTGAATGCCGACGCGGAAAGAGGGCGTCATGCATAAGGACGATCGGATCTCGCCAGACACGGCGGATTCGCGGGCTGCCGAGAGCAACGGCGAATACATCGCGCGGACTGCCACTGGCGGCTGGCGGTTGAGCGGCACCCGAGTTTCGCTCGACTCGATTGTCGACGCGTATTTGGGGGGGGCAAATTCCGGAAGCCATCGTGACCGATTTTCCGTCGCTTTCGCTTGAACAGATTTACGGGGCTATCGCCTTTTACCTTCGCCATCGCGCGACAATTGACAAATACCTCGCGGATCAAGACAAACGCTGGGAGGAATTTCAGCGTGAGAGCGCCGCCCGGCATTCGCACCGGTCGTCGAAATCGGGCGTTCCCGATCATCGGACGCCGAGGTGCTTGTGTTTGCCAACGCCAACGGGTTGTTGGTCATTTCTCACGATGTGAACACGCTCAAGTCAGAAGCCGAACAACGAATTGCAGATGGCCGCGGCGTCGCTGGCGTATTCCTGGCGCCGCAACGGCAACCGACTCGCGCCATCGCCGAATCGATTGTTCTGATTTGGGCCGCGTCCGAGGCCGAGGAGTGGACAAATCGCGTGGTCTTCCTTCCGTTCTGAGCACGTTCTGTGACGCGCTCGGCGCGAATCTCCGACCCCTCGCGATCGCGGAACTGAAGCCGGTGGCCAAATGATTTCGCCGAGAGCGGCGATCACGATGATGGGTCGATCGAATTGGTTTCCTCTCACACGCCCACCACTTCGATGAGATTCATTTGAACCAATTGATTCTCAAGTGACGAAAGGAATCAACTCGACTGAAACCGTTGCCAATGAAAACGCAGCGGCGCATCATGGCCGGAATTGACGCCCTGAAGGACGACTTGGTCGGCGACGTGAAAAAGCTGACCAATTACAGGCCGGAGTATCGGCTGCGAGTCGGCGACGATCGTGTATTATTTGAAGTGGACGGCGGGAAGGTTTTCATTTACCGCGCCGTCCACCGCAAAGACGCTTACCAGTGATCGCGGATGGGAGTGGGGCATGTTGAAGCTGCATCCGGAAATCTTGAAAAAGAACGGCAAGAACGAATTCGTCGTGTTGCCGTATGAGGAGTTCCTGGCGCTGCACAGCGCCTGGCCGACGCCGAGGACTTGTTGACCCTGCGCCAGGCGAAGCGAGCGAAGGGCAAGAAAAAGTCGATTCCCATGGCCGAGGTCAAAAGGGAACTGGGCATCCGCTGAATAGGTTGCGTCATTCAAACCAGAACTTTAACCATCGTTCACGACACACGCATCCAGATAACTCATGCACGTCCGCCGGCAGTGATTACCCCGCCGGGGATTTCATTTCACTCCGGCAGCGGTTTGCCTTTGGTTTCGGGGGCGAACCAGATGATGACGACGCCGACGAAGTAGACGAGGCTGAGCAGGGTGCAGGCGGCGGGGATGGTTTGTCCAGCCACCAGGCCAATTCGATCGATTGCACACAGCTGGCGAGTGCGAAGTGATCATGCGGCGGAGCCGCGAACACAGGGCGTTGCTGGGCGGAGAGCCTAGTATCGGGGGGAGCCGAGCGAACCGGGACCTCCTCGGTATGAATTTCGTTGTTCGATGGGTCTCCAAGTCCCGGAAGCGCGTCAGCTGGCAACTCCAGACTCCAGGTAGAAGATCATGTTCCAAAGGCGATCGATTTCGCCGCGCTCGATGACCTCGATGGGCTTGAGGCCGTCGAATGCGTCATTGGGGGTGTCGAGCCAGTCAGGGATTTCTTCCGGCTTCACGAGTGTCGCGAGCCGGTCCTGAAACCGCTCGGTTTCCTTAATTCGCCGGAGACTCGGCTCGTCGGGCTTTTTCCCCGCTTCCCAGGTTGCGATGGCCCGCTCTGAATAGCCGGTCAGACGGGAAAACACCTTGCGGCTAATTCCCAATTTCCGCCGTACCTCGGCTACGAGAATCGAGGGCTTCGGAGTTGGTTTATTGTGCTTCGAGGACGGGATGGCGGCCTTGAAGGATTTCCCGGCAGTTTTGGTCATGGGACACCTCCGCACTTCTGTTCCCATTTCATTATCTTCGGGAAGGCGCACAAAGGCAAGTACAAGTGCCGGCAAAAGAGCACGCCTAAGCGCCAGACGGCAGGGCGTCTTTGTTGATGATCCGCAGCCAGCTATTCGGCCCGTCGAGATTTGCGGGGAACAAGATCAGGTTTGTACCGCCTTTTTTGGCCGACGAGGGCACAATCAATCCTTCGAGGTCGGACTCATACGCGATCCGGCCGATGGCCTGCGTCAGCGCTTCCCGACCCCGCTTCTGGAAGTCTCGCCACGGCTCGGTCATTAGGCGCTTTTCAGCGACTCCAATCGCTCTGCGAGTGACGCCGTCCGTCAAGTTGAGTAGTCTCGTCAGTTTTGAATCGATGGCGACAATGACACGCGGCATAGCTTTGTGGACAGGAAGCCCGTAGTGGCGAAAGTGTGCGAGCGCCTCGGCCAGCGCAGTTTCCGGATCGCGGCTGGTATATACGGTGCGAAAGCTCGCGGGCGGATTCCAGCGAGTCGCCCGCCACCCTGCTCCCGGCTCCCGTAAGCAGATCGTCCTTGTTGGCGTATTGCGGAGCGGCCGACCGGTAGAGAATCCCGCGAAAACCGATGGCCCGGTCCAGGCACCGGACGATGGCTCGTGCAAGACGTTCTGATTCCGAGTGTTGAGACATCGGTATCGCGACTCGGGTCAAGAACGGGCTGCGCCCGAATGTTTCATCTCACTCCGGCAGCGGTTTGCCTTTGGTTTCGGGGGCGAACCAGATGATGACGACGCCGACGAAGTAAACGAGGCTGAGCAGAGTGCAGGCGGCTGGGATGCCTTTGTCCAGCCACGAGGCCAATTCGATCGATTGCACCCAGCCGGTGAGGGCGCCGGTTTGCAGTGCGCCGACCGCGGCGATGATGCGGCCGAAATTGTAGCTGAAGCCCTGGCCCGTCGCGCGGACTCGGGTGGAGAATAGCTCGGGCAGGTAGAGCGGGAGAAAGCCATAAAACGTGGCGCTGAAGGCGCCGCCTAGGAAGACGCGGAAGAGAAAATACGAGCTATAGTGTGCGCCGCCCTGATAGAAGAAGACCGTGGCGGCGAACGCCGCGATGCAAAGCACCACATACGTAATGCGGCGGCCCAGCCATTCGCATACGAATGGAGCGATGGCGGTGCTGACGACGGCGCCCATCGCCGAGAAAAACTGCGTCCACTGCTTGGCGTCGGCCGGCCGGCCGGGGAAAAGGTCGACCCAGTTGGTCGCCCATTGAATCGAGGCCCAAGTTCCGAGCAAGGCGATGCCACTAAGACAGGCGCCGAGGCCCATTCTTTTGAGCGTCTGACGGCGGAATTGGGGCGTCTGAGCGGATCGCCCCATGTACCGGACAACCGGATAGAGATAACCGCCGATGACCACGACGAGCGCCGCCGCGGTGCCAATGAATCGAATGATGGGCGACGTGCCGACCTGCGGCGACCAGAGCGCCAGAATGCCAAGCGCCGCGATTGCACCGACGAGCACGCCCAGCAAATCGCGCTTGGCCCAGGAACTGGTGGCGCCGCGTTTTTGTTCCTGCTGCCAGCGTTCCGATTCGGGCACGGCGATGCGGATAAAAAAGGTGATGAACGCGGGGAGCATTCCGGCCAGCATGAGCATGCGCCAAGCGTCGTGAGTCGTCAGCCGCTCCACCCACTCGTTCGGCAGCCCCGTCGAGTTGGCGACCTTGTTGAGAAATGCCGGCACATGGCCGCTGGCCACGCCCATGCTGAGAATCGCGGCGATCGCGAAGCCGAGATTGGCGGCCGAGCCGATCACGCCGGCCAACAGGGCGCGCGAGCGCTCGCCCCAGATTTCCATTACCAAAGCGACGCCAAGCGACCACTCGCCGCCCATACCCAGCGCGGCGATGAATCGGACGGCGACGATGTGCCAGGGATGGATTGCAAACGCCGCCAAGCCGCTGCACAGGGCGTAGGTCAGAATGCTGGCGGTCATGGCGCGGACGCGGCCGAGCCGGTCGCCGAGCCAGCCGAAGAGCACGCCGCCGGTCGCGGCGCCGATCAGAAAACCGGCGATCGCCAGGCCGTTCCATTGCGCGATGAGCTGCCTTGTCCGCGGCGGTAGGCGTGCCGACGATGTGAAGGAGGTCCTGGAGCGCCGGGTTCGACACCACCGGGAAGAGGCCCATCTCGAAACCGTCAAACATCCATCCGAGCAGTGCGGCGATTAACGCCATCCAGCGGCCGCGAGTCGAGGACATTGGAAGAATCTCTGGTCGTCAATCATCAATCATCGTTTAGCCGCGAGGGGAGCTTGGCGACGCGAGCGCGTTAGAGCGCAACGCGCTCGCGTCGCCAAGCTCCCCTCGCGGCTAAACGTGGGGGCTAAACAAAGAAATCACTTTTTCGAAAGGTATTTATCAAACCAATCGGCGAGTTTCGGGATGTCTTTATCGATGCCGGGCCAGCCGTGCGAGCCGCCCTTGTGAACGATCAGTTCGCAGGGGACCTTATTCTCTTTCAATTTCTCGATCATGATCTTGGATTGTTGCAGCGGCACGAGGAAATCGAGATCGCCGTGGATCAACAATGTCGGGGGGGTGCGCGGCGTGACATGATAGATCGGGGAGAGCCGTTTTAGAATCTCCCTGCGTTTTTCCTCGGAAACCGGCCGCCAAACGTTGGTCAGATCGCGCTCGCGGAAATCGAAGGCGGGCGCGAAGGGCCCGACCTTGATCAGCGGCTCGGCGCTGCGGCCGTCGCCGCCATAGTTAAAGAAATCGGTGGGCGGGAAGAAGCCGGCGACGGCCTCGACCTTGCTCGATTCGCGATCGACCGGGTCGCTGGCCTTCGGGTTTCCATCGCCGCCCTCCACCGCCATCATCAGCGATAAATGACAGCCGGCCGAGGCCCCGGTGATGCCGATGCGATTCGGATTGATGTGGTAGCTCTTGGCATTATGGCGAATGAAGCGGATCGCCTTGTGCATGTCGCCAACGGCTTCCAGGATGTTGAACTTGGGCTGGCTGCCGTGCAGTACGGCAAAAACGGTGTAGCCGCGGCGGAGCAGTTCGGCGGCGAATAGCTTGCCGGCCTCAAGGTCGGAATGCCGCGAGACCCAACCGCCGCTGATCACGGCAACGATCCCGGCGCCGTTGCCGTGCTCCTTGGGCGTGAAGACGTCCATCGTCAGGCAAACGCCCAGCTTGCGGCAATAAATGACATCACGAGTGCGCGTGTGCTCCGGCATTTCCTGCGCGAAGGCCGGGACTGTAATGAGCGCAATCAGGCAAGCAAATAGCCAACGAAGCATCATGAGATCCTCGATCAAGGTCGCATCGAAGACGCGAGGTTCGCGGAGATTATTGGTTTACACGATCGGCGGGAGTTTCGCAACCGAAAGAAGTGCTGTTGTCGGCGCGGTTTACGTTTCGCGCGGCGTGCGCGAAACGTAAACCAATCCGTACTCAACTCAAAATCCCCTCGACGACCTCGCCTTTGACCAACTCGCGCGGCTGATTAAGGTGGTTGTAAACGATCGTGGCGGGATTGATGCCAACGCTGTGATAAATCGTGGCGAGCAAGCCGGTCGGATGGACCGGATTTTCCAGAGGAGAGCTGGCGGTCTTGTCCGACTTTCCATGGACATACCCGCGCTTGACACCGCCGCCGGCAACCACGCAGGTGTAGCAGTACGGCCAGTGATCGCGGCCGTCGTCGCTGTTCGAATTGCCGGAGGTGCTGACGCCGCGCTGCGGGCTGCGGCCGAACTCGCCCACCGCGATCACCAGCGTCTCGCTGAGCAGGCCGCGCTCGTCGAGGTCGGCGATCAGGGTCGCGAGGCCCGCGTCGAGCATCGGCGCCGACTGGTTCTTCATGCGCTTCGACAGATCGACGTGCACGTCCCAGGAATGGTTGTCCGAATTGGCGACCTTGGGCCAGTTCACCTGCACGAAGCGGGTGCCGGCCTCGATCAATCGCCGGGCCAGCAGGCAGCACTGGCCGAAGGTGTTCTTGCCATAGCGCTCGCGCATGGCGGGCGTTTCCTTGGTCAGGTCGAAGGCGTTTTTCGCCCGGCCGGAAACCACCAGTCCCAGCGCCTTGCCGTAGTACTCATCGAGGTCGTACTTGGCGGTCGCCTTTTCGATCGCCGGCATGCCCTTCGCGACGGTCTCGCGCAACGTCGAGCGGCGTTCGAGGCGTTGTGAGGTCAGCTCGGGCCGTAGTTGCAGATCATCGACGCGAATGCGGTCCATCTTGTTCATGTCCATATCGTCGCCGGGCGGATAGAGCAGGTACGGATCATAAGCCCGGCCGAGGAAGCCGGCGGTGCCGCCCTTGCCCACCACGTTCGATTCCTGCAACGGCCGCGGCGTCATGACGAACGGCAGCATCGGCACCGTCGGCGGCTTGATGCGGATAATGTTCGATCCCATGTGCGGGAAGTCTTTGGGCGTCGGCGGTTCGAGCTGGCCCGACGGGCTGACCTTGTCGGTCGTGTAGCCGGTCATCATCTGATAAATCGCCGCGGTGTGATTGAACAAGCCCACCGGCGTGTAGCTCATCGAGCGAATCATCGTGAACTTGTCGTTCACCTGCGCGAGCTTCGGCATTAACTCGGTGAACTGGACGCCCGAGAGCTTGGTCGGAATTTGCTTGAAGATGCTCTTCACATTGGTGGGCACGTTGTCTTTTGGATCCCAAAGGTCGAGATGGCTGGGGCCGCCCTGCAAGTAGAGCATGATCACGCTCTTGGCCCGATTCCAACCGGGACCGGAGCCGCTGGTCGGTTCGGGGTTGGCGCGAGCGACGCCTTGCAGGCGCAGCACGTCGGCCAGCGACAGGCCCAACAGCGACAGACCGCCGACGCGGAGCAAATCGCGCCGGGAAACGCCATCACACGTGTCTTTGCCGGCCATACCGGGAATCACGAGCATGATCTTCACCTCAAGAGCGCGACCTTTTCATTCGCATCGGCAAAAGGTCTTTGAGAGATCGGGGCAGGCGTTACTCGGTCAGCCAAGTAACGGTTTCGGCGGGATTCTTCCTAAAGTTTAACTCGGTTTCGGTGTCCACGTCAACAGAATAGCGGAAAAAAGTCGGCACGATGATGGCCAATGAGCCACAAAAACTCGACGCATCACCAAAAATTGCTCGGTCGTGGTTCATTGAGTTTTGGTGGCTGATTGGTCATACAATATGGACTTTGCCGGCGTATTGTTGCGCCGGTTTTTGTCATGCACCACGGAGAATTCACATGCGACTCGGAATGTTCGCGCTGGTGGGTCTGGTTCTGGTCGGATCGCTGCGGGCCGCCGACGATCCGAAAGCCATCGTGGAAAAAGCAGTCAAAGCCCAGGGAGGCGAGGAGAACCTGACCAAGTACAAGGCCGCCCATCTCAAGGGCAAGGGCACCATCTCCGTCATGGGCATGGACATCGACTTCACGATCGAAATGTATTCCGAACTGCCCGACAAGGTCCGCACCGATCTGAAACTTGACATCATGGGCAACCAGGTCCCGGTCTCCCAGATCTACAACGGCAAAAAGGGCTGGGCCATCCAGATGGGGCAGACGATGGAACTCGAAGGCGACCAACTCGAGGAATTGAAGGAACAGGCCTACGGCAATTATCTCGAGAGCCTCGTTCCCTTGCTCAAGGATAAGACCCTGAAGCTGGAGGCGGTCCCGGAAACCAAGGTGAACGGCAAGCCGGCCGTCGGGATCAAAGTCACTTCCAAGGGCCACAAGGACACCACGATGTATTTCGATAAGGACTCCGGCCTGCTGGTGATGACGAAAAAGAAGACGCTGGATCCATCCATGACCGAAGTCGTGGCCGAATCGTACCCGTCCGGTTACAAGACTTTCAACGGCGTGAAGCAACCGACGAAGATCCTCGTCAAAAATGACGGCAAGAAGTTCCTGGAAGGCGAACTGAACGACGTGAAGCTCTCGGAAAAGCTGCCCGAAAAAACCTTTTCGAAGCCGAGTGATTGACGACTCGTGCCGGTGCAAGATGTATGGACCACGATCAACGATTCAAAACGTTGATTCGCGAATTCTTCGCGGATTTCCTGCGGCTGTTCTTCGCGGACTGGGCGGTGCGCCTCGATCTTGATCAAGTCGAATGGCTCGACAAGGAGTTGCTGCCCAATCCGCCCGAAGGCTCGCGCCATCAGCTCGATCTGGCGGCGCGAGTCCGACATGCGCGAGAAAGTTTCCGAACAGCACGCCGACGACCCCGAGCGATGGTTGGCGTTGATTCACATCGAAATTGAATCGCCGGAAGGGACGACCAGTCTGAAGTCACGGCTGCCGCGTTACTATATCCACTTGCGTGATTGCTACAGCTTGCCGGTGCTGCCAATCGTGATCTACCTCAAGGTCGGAATGGACGGAATCGGCGTCGATCACATTGAGGAGCGATTCTGGGAATCTGTGCGCCTGGCGTTCGATTATCTCTATGTCGGATTACCGGGGCTCAATGCGATAGAATACATTCAAAGCGACAATTGGCTGGGAGTCGCCCTGACGGCCCTGATGCGAATTTCGCCTGACCAGGCCGCCTGGCTGGCGCCGAGGCGTTGCGACGACTGGTCGAGGCGCCTCTTACCGAGCAGCAGCGATTCCTGCTTGGCGATTGCGTGCAAGCCTACTTGCAAATGGATGAACAGCAGCGACAGGAATATGAACGATTGTTGGCGGAAAAGTCCTACTCAAAGGTGCTGACCATGAACAAGACCGTTTTTGAATCCGGCCTGGAGAAGGGCATGGAAAAAGGCATGAAAAAAGTATTGCTGCGGCAAGGGACGAAGCGATTCGGCAAGCCGTCGCGCGAATTCGAGGAACGAATCAACGCCATTGACGATATCGCCAAGCTTGAGGAACTCGCCGACCGGATCACTGACGTGCATTCGTGGGAACAGATGTTCGAAGGCTTTTGATTATCTTTTCTGATCCAGGTTTTGTTTCATTTCCGTCGCGCTGACGGCGGAGCCGACGCCGTCTTTCGGCACGTCCATTTTGCTGATCCACAGAATCGCATTAAGCACGACCTTGCGAAAATTCGGGTCGCTCCAATTGATGTGAAAATGCCCGCCGGTGAAACCGACGCCGCGGCCGCCGTCGTCGCGTTGGACCGCCCACATCATGGCCTCGGTGCGCCCCTTCGCCTCCTGGATGTGCTTGTAGGGACCGCGCGGATAGACATAAGGGCCATTTCGAACCTTGTCGCTCGGCTTCGCCGTCAAGATCGGCGTGATCCCTTTCATCGCCGGGCCGAAGCGCATGTTGAAGTACCACTCGTCGCGAATGCGGAATGGCTTAACGCCGCGAGTGATCGGGTGATCGGGGAACTCGGCGTATTCCGGCGTCCACATCGGATTGCACGACCAGTGATCCTCGTAATAGCCGCCGAGCCATTCTTGAAATTCCTTGCCGCCGCGATCCTTGGGGACCTCGACGGCGAAATGCGCGCATATGAGCCCGACGCCCCTGTTCATCAGGGCGTCGATTTTCTTCAGCCGATCGCCTTGAATAAACGGATGCCCCGCGCCGCCGTCGCAATACAGAAAGATTGCATCGACGCCTTCGAAAACTGACTCGTCCTTGGGCCAGCCGTTTAGATGCAGCCGGGCGTCCAGGCCCTCGGTCTTGGCGAGGCATTTGTGCAGCAGAGTCGTGCCGGCGTTGAATTCGTGTTCGCCGGGGCCATGGCTGGGCGTGCCGGCGATCATCAGCAATTTTCGCGGCTTGACGTCGGCCAAGGCGCGGGAAACGGCCAGTGCCGGCACGGCGGCGCCCATCGCCGTCAAAAACGACCGGCGGGATCGGCTTTTGATTGTCATCGAGAATCTCCGTTCGATTCGCGCACAATGGTGTTCGGCCCCGAACCAGCCGTCTTTTCGTAGACGCCCTTGCCGGATTTCTTGTATTGGGTGAAGCCCAGGCGTTCGAGATTTTTCGGACTGAGTTTCGCCTTGGCCTGCGAATCGGTCCAGCCGCGCGGGGCGTTGGGCGCGGAGATCAGTCGCTGGACCGGTTTCCCAGTTTCCGGGTGATTGGTCAGCGCCGGTTCGTCAATGTCTTGCAACACCTCGAACACTTCGCCCTCGGAGCCGTCCTCATGGATGACGGCGTAAACATAGATGGGCATGGTGATGCCTCCTGGTTTTCCATTACGATAGGTGCGCGGTGGGACAGGAGGGAAGGCCAAAATGACCGGGCCGCCGATTGTCTTTCGACAGTCGGCGGCCCGTCACGCCTGCCTTCGGAGTCCGGTTGACGTCAGGAACCAGCTTCCGAACGCGGGCTGAACAAGGATCGGGTCACCAGGCGGCGACGAGCGCTGGCGACCCGAGCGGATTGGAGACGCCCCGGCTAACGACGATCGCCGGTGGTCTCCACGCCGGTGAGTGGGACCGGCGTCAACTCGTTCGCGCAGCGGGTTCGCCCCTGATCGGCATCAACCGAAAGGCCGTGGCCCAATCCCCCGCATGCATGGGGCATGACCCCACGAAACGCGGCGGTTTGGGCGCACACGAGCGGCGATTGCTCTCCACAGAGAACTTTCACCGCAGGCAAAACCAGGCGAATATCGGCCCAATTAAGGAGCGACGGGGCCGAGCGATTAACGAGTCAGGGGATAGATTAACAACCGAACTCGCGCTCCGGAAGACCGAATTTGATTTTTTCGTTATTTTTTACCAATCCGTCTACCGAACGGTCGATCGGCCGCCGTGTTCAAGACGGCTCGCCGGAAATTGTTGCGGCGGTACAATCCACTCATCGCTCTCGCAAAAAGAGAATTCACAATGCGTGCCGTCGTCCAGCGCGTGTCGCGTGCGAAGGTCGCCGTGGACGCCGAGGTCGTTGGCGAAATCGGCCGCGGTCTGCTCGTGCTGCTCGGCGTTGCCCCCGATGACACGCTCGACCAGATCCGCTGGATGGCCGACAAGATTGTCGGCTTGCGAATCTTTCGCGATGACGAAGGCAAAATGAATCGCGATGTGGTCGAAGTCGGCGGCGGCGTCCTCGTGGTCAGCCAGTTCACGCTCTATGGCGATTGCTCGAAGGGGAAGCGGCCCAGCTTCATCGGCGCGGCCCGGCCCGAAACCGCGATCCCGCTCTACGAGGCGTTCATCAACGCGGTCAAGGCACAGGGCGTGCCGACCGCGGCGGGCAAGTTCGGGGCCGACATGCAGGTGGAGCTGGTCAACGAAGGGCCCGTGACATTGATCGTGGAGAAGCCATGAGCGAGGCCGCCAAGAATGCCGGTTTCCAACAACGGCTCGGGCTCTTCGACGCCAGCATGCTCGTGGCCGGCACCATGATCGGCTCGGGAATCTTTATCGTTTCCGCCGACATCGCCCGCGATGTCGGCTCGTCTGGTTGGCTGCTGGCGGTCTGGGCGATCGCCGGGGTCATGACCGTGCTTGGCGCGCTGGCCTACGCGGAGCTGGCCGCCATGATGCCCCATGCCGGCGGGCAATATATCTTCTTGCGCGAAGCCTATAGTCCGCTGTTTGGCTTCCTTTATGGTTGGACCTCGTTCACGGTCATTCAAACCGGCACCATCGCGGCGGTGGGCGTCGCGTTCGCCAAGTTCCTGGGCGTGTTAATTCCCGCGCTCGGCACCGGCCCCGAGGCGACGCTCTTCCGGATCGACGGCTTTCATTTGCTCGTCAAGCTGCCCTTTTCTTCGCTCACGGTTTTTGAGCGGACGGAATTCACCATCACCGCCGGCCAACTGGTCGGCGTGGCCCTGGTCCTGGCGCTGACCCTGTGGAACACGCTCGGCATCGATCAGGGCAAATGGGTGCAGAATATTTTTACTGTCGCCAAGATCGGCTCGCTGCTGGTCCTGATCGCAATTGGACTGTTCGTGATCTACAACGCGGACGTGGTTCGCCTGAATTTCGGGAACCTCTGGGGCAACGGTGAAACCAAGGCGGTTCGCGATCTTCGAAACCTGGTGCCGGCTTCGGGAACACTGCTCATCTGGATGGTGGCGGGCGGGGCCCTGGTCGGCGCTCTTCTCGGCCGACGCCTGGGGCAACGTCACCTTTATCGCCGGCGAGGTTCGCCATCCGCACCGCAATGTCGCCCTGAGCATGATTCTCGGCACCTCGCTGGTGATCGGGCTCTATCTCTTGGCCAATGTCGCGTATTTGGCGAGCTTGCCCCTGCAGGCCGACCCGGCGAAGCGCGACGCCCTGGCCCAGGTGACACGAGACATTTCCAAGGCGACCGAGAGTCAAAAGGAAATTGCAAAAAGCGCGACTTCGATGGAGCGAGGCATTGAATATGCCCGCGACGACCGGGTCGGCACCGCCCTGTTGGAGACCGCCTGGCCGCGGCTCGGCACCGGGTTGATGGCGCTCGCGATCATGGTTTCGACCTTTGGCTGTTTGAACGGCCTGATCCTGATGGGGGCGCGGCTCTATTATGCCATGGCTCGCGACAACCTGTTCTTCCATGGCGCGGGGCTCTTGAACCGAAACAAAGTGCCCGCCTGGGGATTGTGGGCCCAAGCGGTTTGGTCGAGCGTTCTCGTGTTCAGCGGGACCTACAGCAATCTGCTTGACTATGTGATTTTCGCGGCGGTGCTGTTTTACGCCCTCACGGTCGCGGGCCTGTTCGTGCTTCGATTCCGGCGGCCCAACGCCCAGCGGCCCTACCGGGCGCTGGGTACCCGGTGTTGCCCGGACTTTATCTGGGCTTATGCGTCGCCGTGATGCTGGACCTGCTAATCGTGAAGCCCATCTTCACTTGGCCGGGATTAATCCTAGTATTGGCGGGGATTCCCGTGTATTTTGGTTGGCGCTTGTTGGGCCGAAAAGCACTCTGACTCTCCGGGGTAATCGTTCGTACGAAACGAAGCTAAATTGACCCGAGGACTGCATGTCGTTCTTTCAACGTTTATTCGCAACGAAATCGCTCGAACAACTGCACAAGGAAATGGCCGAGGACGAAGGCCGATTGCGCCGCGTGTTGGGTCCGGTGGGCCTGACGTCGCTGGGCATCGGCGCCATCATCGGCGCCGGTATCTTCGTCATGACCGGGCGCGTAGCCGCCGACAACGCCGGACCGGCGGTGATGATCTCGTACGTGGTCGCGGGTTTTGGCTGTGCCTTCGCCGCGTTCTGCTACGCCGAGTTCGCCTCGATGGCGCCGGTCGCGGGCAGTGCTTACACCTATGCCTACGCGACCCTCGGCGAACTGCTCGCCTGGATCATTGGCTGGGATCTAATCCTCGAATACGCCATGAGCGCCGCCACAGTCGGCTCCGCCTGGTCGGAGTATTTCAATGAGTTCTTACTGAATGTCACCGGCCTATTCATGCAGAAGGGCTGGCAGATCCCGGAAAAGCTCAGCTATGATCCCTTTAGTCATGCCGGCGCCTGGTTCAACCTTCCGGCGGTCGCGATCTTGTTAATCGTCACCGCAATTCTCGTCATCGGCATTCGCGAGAGTGCAATATCGAACACAATTCTCGTCGTGATCAAGCTCGGCGTTGTTTTGTTCGTGATCGCCCTCGGCGTTGGCTATATTTCGTCTCAGAATTGGACCGGCATTCCGGTCGACGAGCGCAAGCTTCCGCAACAGCAGGTGTTGCCCGACGCCGCGGAGGACTACGCCAAGAGCGAAGACGCGATGCTGACTGCCGGTGAGAAACTGGTGCGCGCCAACCTGGGTGCGGCGGCCAAGCACATCGTCACGGTGGAGACGCAAAACCCGAACGGCACGAAACTCATCATCCAAGTCCCCGAAAAGAAAAGCGCCGTGGTGCGGCAAACGGACCTCGAGTCGCAGGCGATGGCGCTTTACATGACTCGCCATGTTGAGGAATTTTCACGCCAACGCGTGGCCGAAAACAAGGAATCGCCGGAGGCCGCGAACGCGCGAATCGACCACTACAAGAAGCTCTACGCCGCGAACTTGCCGAAAACGGATCTGGATCGGACGCGGGCCGAGGCAGTCGTCAACTTTGCCAAGGAGAAAGTCGAGAAAAAGGAGTCGGAGAATTGGGGTCTGATTGCCGAGTTGGGCATCAGCAAGCAACTCGCGAAAATCGATGACAAGACTCGCACCACCTTCACGCCGTATGGGTTTTCCGGCATCCTGCTGGGAGCGGCGTTGGTCTTCTTTGCCTTTATCGGCTTCGATTCGATTTCCACCCACGCCGAGGAGGCAGTCAAGCCGCAGCGCGATGTGCCGATCGGCATTCTGACTTCGCTGGCCATTTGCACCGTGCTCTACATCCTCGTTTCCGGTGTCATTACGGGAATGAAGCCGTATCCGGAAATCGACACCAAGGCCGCCATCGCATCGGCCTTCCGCCAACGAGCCGAGCTCGAAGGCGGCAGCCCCATGCTCAAGGCTTCCGCGGTTCTCATTGCCCTGGGCGGATTGGCCGGCATGACCAGCGTGCTCTTGATCACCTTCCTGAGTCAGGCCCGCGTCTTCCTGGCAATGGCCCGCGACGGTTTCATGCCGAAAGGAATCTTTGGCGCCGTCCATTCGAAATTCAAGACACCCCATATCTCGACGATGCTGACCGGGGCTATCATTGCGGTGGTTGCTGCATTCACGCCAATCCAAGATTTAGAAAAAATGGTCAATATTGGTACGCTGTTCGCGTTTGTCATTGTTTGCGCGGCCGTGTTGATCCTTCGCATCAAGCGGCCGGACGCGCCCCGTCCATTCCGCACTCCCGCCCTGTTTATCGTCGCTCCGCTCGGCATTCTGGTAAATTTGACCATGATGATGGTTCTGCCGACCATGACTTGGTATCGCTTGTTGGGCTGGCTCGTGATCGGGCTCGTCATTTACTTTGGTTACGGCTTCTGGAATAGCGCTCTTCGAAAGCGGCAGGAGTTCTATAAGGCGATCTGACGCCATTCAATTTGTTGAACCGCCGGGCGAACGCCCGGCGGTTTGCGTTTGATAGAATCCCAGCATGCAAATCAAGAAAATCGATGCTCGGCTGTTGCGCGTGCCGATTGGCAAGTCGGTGTCGCTTCCCGTCGCCGGGAATGCCGGCAGTGCCCGCGCATCCGTTGGCGTGCTTTTGGTTCAGATCGAAACCGATGGACCGACCGGCCTTGGCTTCGGCTGTTTCGCCGATGGCGGACGCTCGCTCATCGCCGCGATCGAGGATGACCTATCGCCATTGCTAATCGGCGAGGAGGCGTTGCATCATGAACGCCTGTGGGCCAAGGCTCACACGTTGCAGGGTCCCGCGGCTTACGCAGCCTACGCCGCAATCGACGTGGGCCTGTGGGATTTGAAAGGCAAGGCCGCCGGGTTGCCGCTATGGAAACTCCTGGGCGGCGCTCGCGATTCAGCCAAGTGCTTCACCGCCGAGACCGCCTCCTCATGCCTCCCGACCGAAGACATTATTTCGATCGGCCGCTCGGCGATTGCGAAGGGTATCGGCGGCGTGCGCGTCAGCCTGGCCGGCGTCGATCCGAAAGCCGATTCCGACAAGCTCGTCGCCATCCACGACACGCTTGGCGAGGACATCTGGTACGCCGTCACGATCGAACGGCCGTACGAGTATGAAACCGCGCTGCCGATGGGCCGCTTCATCGAGGAGGAGATCGGCGCCGACTGGCTGGAGGATCCGCTCGCCGACGATGATTTGCCCGGGTATGCCCGGCTTTCATCGCGCATTGACACGCCTTTGGCCGCCGGCGGGCGCTTCACCTCACCCGGGCAGTTTGTCTCCCTGATCGAATCGGGAGGCCGCGTGACCTTGCGCCCGGATGTGATTCGCATCGGCGGCCTGACGCCGTGGCTGAAACTGGCCGCCCTCGCCGAATTGAACCGCCGGCCGATCGTGCCCAGGCTCTTGCCCGAGGTCAGCGTCCATCTCGCCTGCGGACTGCCCTGCGTGCAGGCGGTCGAGTACGTGCCATGGTTGTTTTCGCTGTTTGCCGATCCGCCGCGATTGGACGGTGGCAGATTGATTCCGCCGGCAAAACCTGGCTTAGGGTTGGAATTAAAGAAATAGAACACGGATGCCACGGATCGGACGGATTGACACGGATCCGATAAATACATTCTGATCCGTGTCAATCCGTCTAATCCGTGGCATCCGTGTTCTATTTGACTTGGCCATCCTCTCGAAGCCGAACTGGCGTTGAAGCAATTGCAGTTTCTTTTTCCCGAAGAGACACCAGCGGTCGAACTGCCGAAATAGAACACGGATGCCGCGGATTAAACGGATTGACACGGATCAGACAATCACATTCTGATCCGTGTTAATCCGTCAAATCCGTGTCGTCCGTGTTCTATTTCCTGTCAACCTTCACCGCTTCCACAAACGCCCGGTTCAGCGCCTCGCATTGTTCGACCGTCATTTCGCCCGGTTGGATCCACAAGCGATACTGCACGAACAGCGGCTTTTCAGGCTTGAGCTGGTACTCGAAATAGGTCCCAATGCGCCCGTAGGTTCGCTCGCTTTGGCGCGCTTCCTTCGGATTGTTGGGGTGATCGAGGTAGAGCACCGTGTAGCGATTTCCGTCGAGGACAAAGCACATCGCATCCCACGGCAAATTGACCGGACCTTTCTTGGTCTTCGGATCCCAGTTTTTCTCGACTCCTTCCTTGCCCTTGCCGTCGGGCCGCAGGAAATAGGTCTGCTTGGCGTTGGCCTCGACGGCGGAATTGGCCCGGAAATGGAAGCCGGCATGCTGCGGATCGCCATCGAGCTTCACGCCCTCCGCGATGTCGGTCTTGAGCCGCGAACGAAAATCGACAAGCAAGCCGCCCGACATGGGGTAGAAGGCCAATTCGCGTTCCTCGCGAGCAAACGCGCCGCCATCGCGGCCGTCCCACTCGACGTGGATGCGATGCAGCCCAAGCAAGTTGCCGTTCGCCGTGACTTGCTTTTCGCCTGCCTGCGTGTGTTCGCCGTTTCTGCAATGCCAGACGTCGGCTTTCTTGCCCTGATAGCTGATTTGATTGAAGCCATAGAAGATTCCGCGATGATGCGGATATCGGCCATCCGGTCCGTTGGTCAGCAGGGTCGTGCCGTCCGGTCCGAAGACATGGTGATACGGCTTGATGGTCGGATTGGTGAGCACCTTGGCCTTGGGCACGGCGTTCGGGTCGAACACGAAGCGCGTGAATTTCGCGATCGCCCGGGGGCTCGTGCCGTTGGTTCGCAACTCGATCGTGTCATTTCCGACGTGATGCCAGGCGAATAGCGGGGCCGGCAAACCGCCTTTCGGCCGCGGCACAATGCGCACTTCAAGAGTTCGGCTGGCATTGGCGTTCAATTCGGGAATCAGCGCCAGCAATTCGGGCTTGCCGCCGGAAAGGCCAAGCCGGCCGGAACTGAGAAACTGGCTGGCCAAGGGCGTCTTTGAACTCGGGTCGTTAACCTGAAAGCGCGTTGAACTGTCGGCTTTGACGCCGAACATCGGAATCGCCACGATCAGGTTTTTTAGATCGTGTTGTCCGCCCGTCACGGTTGCCGTGACAATCGGCTCCGCCGCCAATGCCGGCACGTTCAAGGCGAGCAAAAAGCCGAGACAGATCAACGTTGGTTTCATGGATGTTCCCCTGATCATTCGACTTTGACAAATTCGTTTTTCGCCGCGCCATCCAGCGGGCTGCCGGTTTCGGGCCGCCAGAGCACGGCTTTTTCGATCATCTGCGCCACGGCGAAGTCCTTGTCGGTGATGCCGCCGGCGGAGTGCGTTTGCAATTTCACCCAGACCTTGGCCCACGACACCGCCAGGTCCGGATGATGGTCGGCGGCCTCGGCGATGAAGCCGATCGCGTTGACCAGCATCAGCGTGCTGCGCCAGCCATCCGTGTTGTATTTGCGGCGAAGCCAACCATCCTCGAGTTTCCAGGAATTCAATTTCATTTCCTGCAGTCTCGCCGGGATTTCGGTTTCCGAATAAGTCTTTGGTTTGTCGGCCATGATGTGTCTCCTCAATTGAAGCGATAAACGCCGAACCTCGAGCATGTTCCAAGTTTTCGTAGCGGCGGCATCTTGCCGCCGTAGACTCGGCGGCAAGATGCCGCCGCTACGATAATTCGAACTTTGCTCTAAAATGACGCCAGTCAATATAGGCACGTCACGCGAACGCGACTCGGCGTGCCGGGCGAATTGAGGCAGCCATGTCCGATCCGCGCAGCCGCCTTCTCGAACTGTTCAAGAGCCGGGCCGTCTCGTTCGGCAAGTTCAAGCTGGCGTCGGGTCAAGAGAGCACCTTCTACATCAACAGCAAGCAAGTGCTATTCCACTCGGAGGCGGCGTGGCTCTTGGGCGAATTGATTTGGCAAGCGACCCGCGATCTCGACATTCAGGCGGTCGGCGGACTGGAGGTCGGCGCGATTCCGATGGCGACCGCGACCGTGATGCGCTACCACGAAAACGGCCGGACGCTCGAAGGATTCTTTGTCCGCAAACAGGCAAAGGAACATGGCAGCCAGTCGTTGGTTGAGGGCGGCTTAAAGCCCGGAATGGCCGTGGCGATCCTCGATGATGTGCTCACGACAGGCGGATCGGCTCTGCAAGCCGTGAAAGCCGTCGAGCAATTTGGAGCGAAAGTCGCCCGCGTCGTCTGCATCGTCGATCGACTACAAGGAGCGAAGGAAAAGCTCGCCGGCTACGATTTCCGGCCGCTGTTTACACTTCGCGACCTGGGAATCGCCGGGTGAATCGCGAATCGATCCAGATGTTCACTATCCCGATCAACAAAGTTGAAGACCGCCAAGGGTGGTACGCGCGTACGGCTGGCGGTCTTGGCGCCCTTGAGGTTTTCCAAGCGGAAAACAGCGAGTTTTGAAATCGGCGAAATCCAAGGGCGCCAAGACCGCCACCCAAACTCGCCTGACTAATTGGCAGCCGGCCGAGGTGCCGGCGCCGCGACGGGCGGGCGAAGCATTGGAATCCGGAAGATCGGCTCGCGCGGCGGAGCGATGAAATTCGGCGTCGGCGAAGTTGGCTGCGAACTCACTGGCGGTCCAATAAAGGGCAGAGTCGCGATTGAAGAAATCGATGAACTTCCCGTCCCCGGCTCCAGGATAATCGCCCAGCCGTTGAGCCTGCCGACGTTCCCGGACGCCAAGTCCTCGACAATCAACGTCCAGGTTCCGTGAGCATTTTTCCCAATCAGCGACGACAGCGATTGCTCCGGCTTGGTCCAACCCAGGAATGGGGCCGATGACTTGCTCAGAATCGTCGATGAGCGATCGTCGAACACGGCGTTAATGTTATCGCCGGAACCGCCGCGTTGGTTGAATAGTTGAACTGTCGTGCCGGTCGGCGATTTCAAGGTAATGCGCAGGTCGCCGTCGCTCGGATGCGCGATGCTGACCTTCACGCTGATTCGGCCGATGGTCACGTTCGAGCCGATCGTGAGCGTCGAGGTCGTGGTGCCCTTGTCGGCGATCGACTTGGGCGGGTCGGACGAATAGTAAGTGGTCGGCGTGGTCGGTGTCGAGGGTGGGCTCGCCACGGCAATCGTGCCGGTGGCAGTGTAGCGATCGGCGACCTCGCCATTCATGCTGTTGCCGTTTTGATTCATTTGATTGCCGGCCAGATCGCGAATATCCGAGCCAAAGGTCAACGCGTAAGTCCCCGCCAGAGTTTGATCGGTGAAAGCGATGTCGAATTGATTTGAAGTTCCACTGACCGGGCTGATCGTATAGGACACGCCGGAAATCGACTGACCATTGCGGGTGAAACTCGCGATATCGGCGACAGTGAAACTCGACGCACTGATGGCTTCGGAGAACGTGACGCGGAGCTTGTTGAAACCGCCGCTGCCGCCGGAAAACTGGGCGGAAGTCACTTTCGGGCCGCTGGTATCGCTATTGCCGCCACCGCCGTTGTTGCCCGGTGTCGAGCCGCCGAGCGCCTTGAAGACGTTGAGCCGGCCGCCGGTCTTGACCTTTCCTTGCAGCGACGAGATCGGATCGACGCTGCCGTAGACTTGGCTGAGAATCTGTTGATAAGTCCAATTGGGATGCAGGTCGCGCAGCAGGGCGATTGCGCCAGTGACAAATGGCGCGGCCATCGAGGTGCCGCTCATGGCAACGTAGTTGTCGTTCTTGTAAGTGCTGTAAATGTTGACGCCGGGGGCGGCGATATCAACCGTGCCAACGCCATAATTCGAGAAACTGGCCAGTTTGTCGTTTCGATCCACCGCGGCGACCGAGACGATATTGTCGAGGTTGTAGCTGGATGGATAAGCGGGCGACGTGTCGGTGTTCACGCTGCCATTGCCGGCCGCCGCCACGAAAATGTGCCCCTTGGCCTGGGCCGCTTTCACCGCGTCGTAGAACGCCTGGTAATAGCCGCCGCCGGAGTAGCTGTTGTTGCTAACGGTCGCGCCATGGGCGACGGCGAAATTCAGCGCTCGGATGGCGTTGCTCAAGCTGCCGGTGCCGCTGGCGCCGAGGAACTTCAGGGCCATGATCTGCACGCGCCAATTGACGCCATCGACGCCGATGCCGTTGTTTCCCACCGCTCCAATAATCCCGGCGACATGCGTGCCGTGGCCGTTGTCGTCCATCGGGTTGCTGTCGTTGTTGGCGAAGTCCCAGCCATGCACGTCGTCAACGAAGCCGTCGTGATCGTCGTCGATGCCGTTGCCGGCGATTTCGCCGGGGTTGGTCCAGATGTTGGCGGCGAGATCGGGATGGGTGTAATCGACGCCGGTGTCAATGACCGCGACGATGGTTTTGCCGCTGCCGGTGGAAATGTTCCAGGCGTCGGGGGCATCGATATCGGCGTCAGCGGTTCCGCCACTCTGTCCCGAGTTATTCAGACCCCATTGCTGCGAAAATGAAGGATCGTTTGGCGTCTTCGACAGGCTGACCTGGTAATCCGGCTGGGCGTAACGGACATAAACCTGGCGGTCGTAGTAAGCGATTCCCTGGGCCACGGTGACGCCATTGGGCAGGGCGACGCGATAAAGTCCATCGCCCAGATCGACGGCTGAATTCTTGACGTGAACCGCCGCGGCGGAGTTGGCGGTCGCATCGGTGCGAATCGCGACGATGATTTGGCGCGCGTCGTAGGTCGAGGCGTCGATCGCCAGGTTGTTGAGCGAGGCGGCGCTGAGCAGTTCGCGGTCTTCGAGCCGTTCCAGAATCAACGTGCGGGCGAATGGATGCCGACGAGCCGAGGAGTTGCTTTTCGAACGCACGACGCCACCTCATGATGAAAAACCGCGGATCGCATTGAGCGGATTTTGTCATGGAACGCGATCATTCCATGCCTGCGAATCCGACCGATGTTTTCATCCAGACTAGGAGCGCGCAAAAAGCGGATCAAACGAATGAGACGCTGAGAATGGTTCGTATCGAAAATTCCGGACGGCCTGTTCCGGTTGTAGCGGTTGCGCGGCCGCCCTCGCGAAATGACGGCTGCTTTCCCAATTTGAACTGACGAGAGTCAGGCCTTCGCTCGGGCGTGTTCGGCGGCCCGTCGGAGTCGCCGAATCGCCTCGCGCACCCGCTGCGGCGATTCGACGCCAAAACTCAGGCGCATTTCATGGCGAGCCAACACTCCGCTTTCGTCGGGAACATGGCAGAATTCGCCCGGGACGTAGAGCATGCCTTCCTTCTGGGCGGCGGGCAGCAAATTGCCATTCGGCCCGGTATCGAGCCCGGCCAGGGCGAGCCAGACAAACATGCCGCCATCGGGCCGCGTCCAGGTCGCGCCCGGGAAATCCCCGAAATGCTCTTCCAGGGCCGCAAGCATCGCTTCGCACTTGGCCTTGTAAATCGGCTTGAGTTCGAGCACATGGCGATCGTAGGCCCCGCTCGCCATGACGCGCTCGAGCAAACACTGATTCAAATTCGACGAGCCGAAATCATGAATGCCCTTCAGGCGAATAATCGGTGCGATCAGATCCCGCGGCGCCAGGGCGTAGCCGGTCTTCATGCCCGGCGACCAGGGCTTCGAAAAAGTCCCGGCGTAAATGACGTGCCGGTTGCCCTCATCGAAACTCTTGATGCTCGGAAAGCCGCGCAGCGCGAAGCCAAGTTCGCGATAGGCGGCATCCTCCAGGATCAACAAGCGATGCCGCTGACTGTATTCCTGGGCGATTTCGACAAGTTTCGTGCGGCGGTCGAGCGACAGGGTTCGCCCGCTGGGATTCTGAAAATAATCGCAGGTGTAAATGAGTTTGACGCGTTCGAGTTCGCCATCACGGCGGAATCGATCGAGCATGCCTGCCAGTGCGTTCACGTCGAGGCCGCTGTCATCCATCGGCACGGTCCGCACCTGGGCGCCCTTGCTGCCGAGCACGCCATGATTGACGAAATAGGACGGCGCCTCGGTGATGACGATGTCGCCGGGATTGAGCAGCACCTCGCCGAGCATGTAAAGCAACTGCTGCGACCCGGTGGTGATGATCACATCGTCGGCGGTCATACCGAAGCGCGAGACCGGCACATTGTCCAGGCGGGCGACGAGCGCCATCACCTGTTCGCGCAGCGCGGGCTGCCCTGGGTGGTGCCGTATTGCAACGCGGCCCGCGCCGTTACGGGAGAGGCGAAGAGTTCCTCAATCGCCGCGCGAACCTCGGCGACCGGCAGCGATTCCTGATCGACCAGCCCCGGCGCCAGGCTGATCAGGTCCGGGTTTTCCAGCGCCAGCCGCATGTAATGCGTGATCGGCTGGTCGGTCGTTCGCATTACTTTTTCCGAGAGAGCAACGGGTGTCGCCATCAGTTCCTCAAGTTGAGATCTTCGAAAGTTCGGCGATCGCGTCGCGCGCCGCCAGTTCGATGCGGAGTTCCCAGTCTCGATCGTCCGGCCGGTACGGGAAGGTGATGCCTCGCGAGCTATTCACCACCGCGCCCATTCCGTCGGGTCGAAACGCCGCGGCCACATCCGTCGCGCAGCCGCCTTGCGCGCCGAAGCCGGGGACCAGGAACCAAACCTCGGGCAACAGGGCTCGCAATTCGGCCAGTTCCTGCGGATGCGTCGCGCCGACCACGGCGCCGACATCGCCGAACCCGCTGATGCCGCGATTCTCCCTACCCCAGGTCTGCACCGCCTCGGCGACGTGTCGATAGATCGGTCGGCCATCGCAATTCAGATTTTGAAACATCCCCGAGCCGGGATTGCTGGTACGAACCAGGACAAACAAACCTCGGCCATCGATTCGCGCGGCTTGCACAAACGGTTCGACCGAATCGCGGCCGAGGTAGGGGTTAATTGTAAGCGAGTCGGCGTCGAGCGCCTGAAACGCGGCCTGGGCGTAGGCAGTCGCGGTGCTGGCGATGTCGCCGCGCTTGGCGTCGAGAATTGTCAATAACCCCAGTTGCTTGGCTTTCCGAATGACATTTTGGAGCGCTAGCATGCCGGCCGGACCGCAGGCTTCAAAAAAAGCACTTTGCGGTTTCACCACGGCGACGAGCGGCGCGACGATATCGAGCATGCGCAGACAAAACTCCTCGTACGCCGCGGCGATGTCGCTGCCATGCCGCCGGGCGATTTCGATCGGCAACGATTCGTGCCGCGGGTCGAGGCCCACGCACAACGGCGTGCCCTTGGCTCGCACCGCATCCGCCAATCGATCGAAAAAATGCATGAATGTTTCACCACAAAGACACAAAGGCTCAAAGTAACAATACGAAGCGAATCGGCCAATTTCCGCCGACTTTGTGTCATTGTGTCTTTGTGGTCAAATCAAGTTCGGCTACTTTCGCACGCTTAATGGAATGACCGGACTTGAGTAGCTGATCTTCACCACGAAATTGATGGATACGTGCGCCAGGACGCTGATGGGAACATTTTCGATTGGCGCGGCGTTCGCGGCGGCCTTGAGCACGATGTGGCCCTTGGTGCCGGAACCAATGAGCGTTTTGCTTTTGCCTTCATCGATGGTCACGCCCGGCGGCAATGGATTGCCGTAAATCGAGCCAAGGTGCCGCAACATCACATCGAGCGAAACATCCTTGGTGTAGTCGGGCGCGGCGAACGATCGTGACGTCGACTTTCACCTCTCCGCCCGGCTTTAATGTGATTTCCTTGGGTGACACATCGACGCGCAAGATATCGGAAGGAGTGGTCACCGCGACGGCCGCCATCTCGGCGTCGATGCGGCCGCGGCCTCCGCCGGGCAGGTAGATTTCTTCACTGACGACCGCGTCATGCTCGATCTCCTTGGCGCCAATTTTCGCCCGGCCGATCACGCGAACCTGAGACGCGGCGACTTTCGCGCCGGGCGCCGCGGTCAATACAAGCAAACCTTGCGTCATCGCTGGCGGGATGGTCAGCGCGTTATAGGTCACCCCGGGCGGAAGCCCATTGACCACGATTTCCACGGGACCGGCGAAGCCATTCGCTCGCGTTGCCAGAATGTACCAGGGAGTCGATGAGCCGGGCCCGATCATGGCCTTGCCGGGATCGACCTTGAGGCTGAAGTCCGGTTTCGCCTCGCCGATTTCGAGACAGTAAACCGCCGAGTTGCCGCCCTTGCTGTTCAAATCGCGAAGCCGGACGGTGTAATCGCCGTCGGCGCGCGGCGTGAAGACCAGGCCCGCGTCCTTGCCATTCAAATCATCGTTGGACGCGAGCACCGCCCCATTGGCGGAAAGCACTTCCAAGAACGAATCCAGGCTCGAGCGAAATTCGGTGTTGAACCGGCGCGCCTTGACCTCGATCAAGAGCGCCTTGCCCTTCGTCGCCTTGAATACGAAATGATCCATGTCGCGATTGACGCCGATGCGGCCGTTGATCTCGCAGGGGATCGACACGCGATTCGCCTGCGCGGGCGCGTCGTTTGGCTCGTGCTCGCTGACACAAGGATACGGGCTGACATAGATCGGGACCGGGTTGGTGCTGCGGCCCGAGGCGACGAGTTGCAATTCTTGCAGGCCGATCTTCTCGGGCAATTTCACTTGAATCTTGGATTGCACCGATCCGGCCGAACCGACCGGTTCGACCTCGATGGTTTTGTTAGCGTTACCCGCCATCGGAAAAACCTGCGACGCGAACGGGCGATCGGTCACGCGCAAGGCGTAAACCCAACGCGGATCGCCATCATACTTGGCGTCGCGGATCTGCACGGTGTAGTTGCCGTCTTTCAGAATCTTGAATGTTAGCAGCGGATCGGCGAAGTTGAAATCGTCATTCGCCGCGAGTTCGCGACCGGTGGAGTCGAGCAGCGTGATCAGCGGGTCGATGTGCTTTTGCAGGTCGTGAATCTTATCTTCCAACCGGGCGGCGAAAACTTCGAACGTCAGAATCTGGCCGGCTCGCGCTGAGAACTTGAAGCAATCGACATCCTCGGCGGTTTCAATCTTCCCGCATGCCACGCTCGGAATCAGAATCGCGTTCGGCCTGGGCGGGCGTATTGTTCGGGTTCGTCTCGGCGACGACCGGTTCATCGACAATGAGCAATTGCCCCAGGCTGGAAACTCCCAAATCGCTCGCCAGGCGAAATTCACGCACGCCCAACACCGCGTCGGGTGCGACGGTTAACTTCAGTTTCACCGAGCGGACCGCGTTTTGCTTGCCCTTCGGTTTTCCCGCCGAGACGATTTCCGCCTTGATTCCGTTGCCTTGCGTCAACATCTGATAGCTACCGGCGAAGTTCATCTGCCCTTCGACGGTGACCTCGGTGGTTTGCCCGCGTTGCACCGCCACGGGGTGCACCTGCGTGATCATCGGAAACGAGGTTTGCGCTATCGCAGCGAGGCGAAAAGGATCGCGGCAAGAACAATGGCGGCACGGCGCATATTCGATAGTCTCATTTCGATTCAACAAACTTCTCGAGTTCCAAGAGAAAATCCTGCCCGTCGACCGAAAGCTGCTGTCGCACCATGCCGACCTTTTCGGCGTACCAACTGGTCGCGGTGACTTGCTTGCCGTTAATCGTCAATTGTGCTTTGACGCGAATGGTTTTCTTGAAGTCGCCGGCCGGCACTTTCACGTCGTCCTGGTCCGCGGTGAATTTGCCCTTGATGGAGTCGGTTCCCGCCGGCGAATCGATCTTCAAGTCCACCTCCCACGACTGCCCTTTTTCGAAGGGCAGTTTCAAGAATATCAGCGGCGGCGTCAGTTTTTCGCCATTATGCGAGACGCGGACGATGCCCACTTTGCTCTGCACCACCTGTTGAATTGCCAACGCATCGCCATCCTGAACGGTCTCCAGCCTTGCACAAAGCTGCGAGCCAACTTTCTCATGGGCGGCGACTCGGATGGTCAGTTTTTTCTCGCCGAGGCGATAGTGCCACGCCGCGCTTCGGGAGTCGGGAAATAGGGCGAGCTTGTCGGCTGCGCGGACAACGATCCAACGAGCATGAGAGTGGCGCTCAGGGCTGCAAATCGGCACATCGAAAGGCTCCCGGATTATTTTTTCGGCTTCGAAAAGGTCGGCTCGGGAATCTTATCGCCGCGAAGCGCTTCGCCACCAGTTCTGGACGCTTCAATGCCGTCCAAAATGTTGCCGTCGTTGCCGCGCCATTGCTTTGCCACTTGCCCTTGGCCAAGAGCGAGTCGCTCCCGGCGACATAACCTTCCGGCGTCAGCGCCAGCCAGTCGCCGGCATCACCGTTGCAGGGCAGATGCGTCAAGGTCGCAAGTTGCCGGGCACTCGCCGTGTCCCAGATGCGGACAAAGCCATCGGCACAGCCGGCCGCGACCTGCTTGCCGTCGGACCGCAGGGCCACGGCGTAGACGATCGCGCCGGCTTGCAGGGTGCGAATGGGCGCACCGTTGACGCCATTCCACAGCCGCACGGTCTTGTCGCTTCCGGCAGACGCGAGCAGCTTGCCGGATTGATCGAACGCCATTTCATTGACCGCGATGTCATGTCCATTTTGCCTCTTCGATCGCTCGCCGGTCGTGGAGTTCCACCAAAACAGACTCGGCTCGTAACCCGATGACACCACTTTCGACCCATCGGGCGAAACCGCCACGGCCAGTACATCCTGATTCATGCCGCTGAATGTCAATCGACTCTTGCCGGTCTTCGCGTCGCTCAGGCGGACGGTGCGATCCTTGCTCGCGGTCACCAGCCAATCGCCCTTGGGCGAAAAGGCAACGGAATAAACGAAATCGGAATGACTGGACAATGTTTGTTTCAATTGATGCGCGGCAATGTCCCAGATTCGAACGGTCTTGTCGAAGCTCGCAGAGGCGAGCATCTTGCCGTCGTTTGTGAACGCGACGCAATTGACCACGTCGGCGTGACCGCCGAGATTCGCCAAGAGCTGGCCGGTTTTGACATCGAATAATCGCAGGTCGCCGCGCGCCGACGGCTGCCCGCCGGCCACGGCGAGCAGTTTGCCATCCGGGCTAAACTTCAGGTCGTTCACGGCGCCGAGCACGCGCGTGATCGTGCGGATCGGCTTGGCCTCTTGCATATCCCAGACGGTGACGCGGCCATAGCTGCCGATCGCAAGGAGGTGGCCGGCGGGATTGAACGCCACCGCGGCGATGGGCGACAACGGTCCGATCGGCAGCGACAACGCCAACTTCGGCGGCTTGTTGATTTTGGTCGGCAGGACGACATCGAGAAACTTTCGGCGAACCGCGTGCGTCGCGATAATGGTTTCGGTTTCCGCGGGCTTGACGCCTTCCTTCGCGCCGCGGTCGATCCATTTCTTGAGCATGGCCACGGTTTCATCGGGAAGCGGCTCTGCATCTTTCGGCATGCGGCGATCCTTCTTCGGATGCCGCAGAATCTTGATCAGCAGGCTGTCGGCGGCGTCGCCTGGCTTCACGACTTTGATCTTGCCGCCTTTCAAAATGGATTCGAAGTTGTCGAGCGCCAGCCCTGCCGAGAGATCAGGATCGCGAATGTTGCGCTGATTGTGGCAAACGGTGCAGTTCTTGCGCAGCACCGGGCGCACGTCTTGCCAATAGGTCGGGTCGGCCGCGGGAAGAGAAGAGGTGAACCACGAAACACACGAAAGACACGAAAAAAATGCAAAAACGGTCAATCGATTCGCGCGAATCATTAGAAACTCGTCATTCTGATTTCGTGGATTTCGTGTGTTTCGTGGTTGTCAATGATTGAACAAAAACTCGCGTGAGTTCAGCAGCACCCAAAGCAGGTCTTGCAGCGCCTCGGCGGGGGTCGAGGCGCCTTTCACGTACTCCTGCACCTTCGCCAATTCCTCGGGCTTGGGCTTTCGCGAAAGGGTCACGAGATAGAGATCCGCGGCGATCGCGGCGATTGGCTTCTTCGCCTTGAGGTTCGTTGCGATCCGGCCTTTCGGGTCGGCGATCTTCTTGTTCAGGAAGTCGCCATTCAGCGTGTGCATCGCCTGGGCGATGTTCGGCTTGGTGGTGCGTTCGCATTCGCAGGTGATCTGGCGGGCAGGGCGGCCAAAGACATCCAGGAGATAGGAACGCACATTGGGATCGGGCAACTGAATGGCCCGCACGCCCTGCGGCAGGCCGGTGTACTTCTCGCGCGTGCCGGTCGCAAAATCGATGGCGTCGGCGATCTGCTCCGCCGTCAGGCGCTTCACCGTATACCGCGTGAAGTAAGTATTCGAGGCGTCGGCCCGGTTGCCATCGACGATCTTCGACGATAACTGGTACGCGTGCGATTGCATGATCGTACGAAGCAGATGTTTCAAATCGAACTTGTGCGCGACAAAGTCGGCCGCCAGCGCGTCGAGCAGATTCGGGATCGCTCGGCGGGTTCGTCGCCCGCATGTCGTCGAGCGGCTCGACCAACCCGCGGCCCATCAGATAACCCCAAAATCGATTGACGATATTGCGGCTGAACATCGTGTTGTCTTTGCCGGTGAGCCATTGCGCGAGTTTCATTCGGCGATCGATCGGATCTTCACTCTCCGCGCCGTCGAGCGGATGCGGCTTGACGACCTTCCGCGTGCGAGGGTTCACCGATTCGCCGCTGGGCCGCAAATAGACCACCGTCTCGCGGCCGAAGATGCCGAACTCCTGCGAATTCTTCGTTCCCAGCCGCACGAAAAACGCGGTCAGCCCATAGTAATCGTCCTGGGTCCATTTTTCGAACGGATGGTGATGGCACTTGGCGCATTGCATGCGCACGCCGAGGAACACCTGCGCCACCGACTCCGACCAGTCCTCGGCGTTGCGGCCGATGCGATAAAAATTCGCGGGCCCTTCGGTGAAGGTGCTCCCCTCGGCGAGGACAATCTCGCGCACGAATTCATCGACCGGCTTATTGTCGCGCAGGCTGGCGCGGACCCAGTTATGGAAGCTCCACATTCCCTTTTCTTCCAGGGCCGTGCGATTGATGCGGAGCAGGTCGCCCCACTTATAGGCCCAGAAATCGACAAACTCCGGACGTTGCAACACGGCGTCGATCGCCTTGTCACGTTTCTTTGGATCCTTGTCGGCGAGGAACTTTCGCACCGCATCCGGATCGGGCAATGTTCCAATGGCATCGAGGTGAATGCGGCGGACAAATTCCTCATCGCTGCATAACGGCGACGGCGACAATCCCAAATCGCGCCACTTCACCGCCAGTTTTTCATCGATGAAATTGTTCTTTGCGAATTGCGAGCCGACGGGTTTATCCCGTCGGTTTTCATACGGCAGCGTCACCTGCGCGACCTCGGCCTGGCCGGCAAAGCGCACCATAATGTGCGTTTCGCCTCGCGACTTGGCGGTCACGAACCCGTCGCGCGTAACCGCCGCCACGCTATCGTTGAGCGCGTCAAAGCGGGCGGTCGCGGTCACGTCCTCCCGGCGGCCGTCGCTCCAGGTGGCGGTCACAAGCAGTTGCTGCGTCTCGTTCGGGGCCATGATCCGCTTCGCCGGCCAGACCTCGATCTTTTCGACGGTCGGATCGGTCGGCGCCGGCGCCGGCGCGCCATCCTCAAGCCAGCGCTTGAGCGTCAGATGGGGCGGCGAATTCACCTTGAACCGTTCGCCGCCGCCATGCTCCATTTGCAGCGACGGCTTCAGAAGCAAAATGCTCCGCTCCGGATCGGAAACCACAACACGCCTGCCCTCGGCGCTCTGAACAATCTGTGAATAATCGAAGGCGGGATCGAAACCGAAGAGGCTGAGCCGAAAACCGCCGCGGCCAAGCTGCGCTCCATGGCAAGCGCCCTGGTTGCAGCCCGCCTTGCTGATCACGGGCAGCACCTCGCGGATGAAACTCGTGGGCAGTTCCTTCGCGAATTGTTTGACGGTGATCGGAATCGCGGCACTCACGCCATTGATGTGAACTGCGACTATCGCGGATCCATCCCCGGTTGGAACGATCATGCCATTCTCGACGCGGGCAACTTTCGGATTGCTAATCGTGAAGGTCGCCTCATGGCTAAGGTCGCGGCGTTTACCGTCGGCAAATTCGGCCAACACGCCGAGGCGCTGTTGTAGAGCGCGGGCCGATCAATTCGACCTTGGGCGGATAAACTTCGAGCTTCTTCGGCTCAGAGGCCGTCGCGGTCAACGAAGCGAAAAGAAGCAATAAGCCGGCCCAATGCGGGCATGCGAGGTTCATGACGAAGTCCTGCAAAGTCGACACGGCAGGCAAACAAGGCGGGGGTGGGATGGAATTCAGGCAGGTATCTATTATCGTGCGGGATTTCGGCGCGAGTCAAGTTGGAATCGGGTCTTCTCGCGTGCTGGAGCGGGCGGAGACCGAAATCCGCACTTTTTGCCTGGTTTTTCCGAAGATTGCGCGAAAAACCCGCGTTTTCTCTCGAAGATTACGAAGATTGCGCGACTGCTGCGCGCACGTAATCTTCGGAAATCTTCGAGATTTTTGCATTTGTTCGATTAACACCCAAGAATCTGAAAGCGGCGAGTTCGGAGGAGTCCGCGCTGCGCGCAATGAAAACAATCGTGTGACCGAAGGACGTCAGATTATCACCTCGAGAGAGCATGCCAAGGCGCAACTGATCTGTTCACGTTTCGCGCAAACGCGGCACTTCGCGAGCGCGAAACGTAAACAGATCGTGCGCCGTTCGATGAGTTTAGTCGGATTTCGCTCAACTCTTGCCGATCCTGGTCAAATGCCGAATGATGTCGCGCACCGAGAGCACGGCGATCGGTTTGCCGTCGCGGACGACGGGTAGATGGCGATAGCCGCCGATGTCCATTTGTTGCAGCGCGTAGGCCAGCGTGTCCTCGGCCCTGATCGTTTGCGGCTTGGGCGTCATGTACTGATCGACCTGTAATTCAGAAAATGCTTTGTTCAAACCGGCGACCTTGGTGAGCAGGTCGCGCTCGCTGAATATGCCCACGAGCATGCCGGCGTTATCGACCACGAGCAAGGCGCCGACTTCCTCCTTCAGGAGAGTTTGCACCGCCTGGGCCACCGTCGCGCCGAGCGGGATGGAAATCGCCGGGCGCGGATTGAGCCGGCCCACCTTGTCGTCCATCAGGCTTCGTTCGGCGCGGTCCTGGGCGCGGGGCGATCAAGGGCCGTCAGGTCGCATAGGCAGCGACGGCACTCGTTCTCGCCGGGCAGATTGTCGAATCCGCAGCGGGGACAAAGCATGATTTCGATTTACTGAACCAGATTTCAAGTTTTCGTAGCGGCGGCCTCTGGCCGCCGCGCGTTCGGCGGCCAGAGGCCGCCGCTACGATAATCCGCCGTAGCGGCGGCCTCTGGCCGCCGCGCGTTCGGCGGCCAGAGGCCGCCGCTACGACCACTCGATCGTTGCGCTACTGGTCAACCAGCGACCGCGGCACGACATAAAGCGTCACCTGCAGGGTGGCTGTTTGCCCGCCGCCGGTTTTGATCTTCAATTTCAGTTCGCGTTCGCCCTGGATATTCCCCTCGATCAGTTTTTCGTTGAAGCGGATGGCGAGCGAAAGCGATTTCGCCACGTACTGCCATTCCGAGGGCGTCGAGTCGCGATCGATTTGGAAGTAGGTCAAATCGGGGGCGGAAGGCAGAGCCCGCGGGGCGGCGGACTCGGCGTAAATTTGAGCCCCGCGGCGCCCTTGGTGAAAATCGCATCGACGCGGTCGGAACTGCCGACCTTCATGTCGAGTTGCCCGGCCTTGGTGAGCAGGCGAACGACTTCCTCGCCGCCCAAAGGACTGCGCACGCCCAGGAACATCGACCAGGCGGGTTCGAGCCAGACCGGCTCCATCGACACCTGCATGCGCATGCCGGCGCCGACAAACGGCCGCTCCTCGTAAGCCGGCTCCTCGACTTCGTTCAAAAGGCCGTCGATATATTGTTTGACTTTGTAGAAGCAGCCGGCGAGGTCGTCGTGGTCGTAGCGCGGCAGTTGAGGCGGGCGGGCCTCCCGGCCGAAGATCGAAAGCTGGCCCACGAGGCGGCACAATTCGAGATAGGCCGGCAGCGGATGAATCCCCTCGACGAAGGCCATGTTTCCCAAGAGCGCATGCGCCTCGTTCAAGCGCGCAAGCTGGCCGATGATGCGGCCATCGCCCTGCCCGTGGCTATCCAGCGTGATGCCGCGGCTGACCACCTGGCTGGAAAGCATTTCGATTTTCTTGCCGATGCGATCGAATATCGTTCGCAAAATGCCGACTTGCAGCGTGGGCCACGCGTCGCAGGCGAGCAGCGGTGGAATATAGGCCGTGTCGAGTTGCGGCACCGCCTCGGCCCGGCTCGATTTCTCGAGGCGGGCCAGCGGCATGACGTCAAAACCAGCGTGCTCATCGGCGTCGGTCAACAGGCGAACGTTGGGGAGCAACACCGAAACCGCCTGCGGATTGACGCCGGTGTTTTCGTCCTCAAATTCTTGTAAGTCGGTCCGAAAGCGGGCGCCCTCCGCCTGGCCTGCATTGGCGCGGCCGAGCCGAAGCTGCGGAATCGCGATGAAGATGGTGACGCGGTTGGCGGACTGAAACGCCGGCTTCAGATCGAGTGCCGGCAACGAGCCGTCGTCCGGGAGAATCAGCCCGGAGCCGTCGCGAAATCGAACTTCCAGCGTGCGGAGCGCGAAGCGGTAAGTCGCGAGGGCGTCCGGCTCCCATTCGATGTGGCGGACGCCCCAGCCATGATGCAAATCCCAGCGGCCGTTGCGTGCCAGCGTCTGCTGAAAGTGACGTTCGGCCGCCTGGAACTGCTGCGGCCGCAAAAACATGCCTTCGTGCCAATGAACCGCTCGCGCCGTCATGGGCGATTGCCTCGCTTTTCTAAAACCAATGGCGCTTTTGTATGGATGCCGCGCGGGATTGCCGATGGGGCCAGCTGTAAATTACGGCGCTTCAAGGACCTCTTTCCAACGCCGCGGCACGCCACGAAATGCCGACATATAGGTCGTTTCAAGTGGAACGGGGACATAGATTTCGGTGGTCAGGAACAGGGGCATGTCGGGGAGCGAGTCGCCAACGGCAGCGCATTCGACATACGCCTGCATCTCGGGGCCTGCTTTGTACGCGACTACGGCGGTTCCTATTCCGCCCGTCCAATCAATGTCATCGCCGACGATCAATCGCCATATCGCGTCGTGAACGCCGCAGCCAACCGGCGCCAGTAGCGGCACAAGGTCGATCAAAAGCAGGTGGATGCCTTTCCCAAGGATTCCAACCGAGCTTTGCACAAATGATTCAAATGCAGATTCGCTCGACTTATTCGCGGTTGAAGCAATTTGGATCTGGGCAACGATTTGGTCGTCATCACCCGCATGGCGAATGGCAAGCAGTGTTTGTTTCTCGGCAAAACGTCGACGTTCGTCGAGTGACTCCGAGAACCGAGAAGTCGGAAAATCAGGTGCGAAAGGATTTGTCGCCGAGTTCACTGCGACCTGATCACCCAGTGCGTAATAATCCGGCGGCAAAATGCCGCCATTGAGTGCATCGCGCAGATTCGTGATCCAGGCTTGGTGAAAATCGTGGAAGATTCCGGCTTCACTCGCGACCAGTCGTGAATCGGCATGGCGGCACCTCGAAATATCCTCACGCCATGATAGCCGAAATCGGGTCGCCATCGCACAGAACGAGCGGGCGCTTGAGGCGATCGTAAATGGTGGTGCGCGGGTCGATTCCCAGCAACTGATAGATCGTGGCGGCGAGGTCGGCGGGTTTGGTGGGGCTGTTGGCGGGATAGGCGGCGTAGCGGTCGCTGGCGCCGTGAACGACGCCGCCCTTGATGCCGCCGCCGGCCAGCACACTGCAAAAACAACTGGCCCAGTGATCGCGGCCGTCGCGTCCGGCCCCCGCGCCGCCGACCACCGACTGGCCGACTCGCGGCGTGCGGCCCATTTCGCCCGTCCAAAGAATCAATGTCTCGTCGAGCATGCCGCGCGCTTGGAGGTCGTCCAGCAGCGCGGAAAACGCCAAGTCGGTGACCGGACAGAGCCGCGACTTCAGATCAATGAAATTGCGATTGTGCGTGTCCCAGTAAACGCTGACATTGGTGATGCCGTCGTTGGGCCAGAAAACGGTGACAAGCGGCACGCCGGCTTCGATCAATCGCCGGGCCTGCAATACGCTCTGGCCGTGGATATTCATCCCGTAGCGTTCGCGTACTCGCCGCGGCTCGCGCGATAAGTCGAACGCCTCCGATACTTTTGGCGAGGCCAGCAGCGAAAAGGCCCGCCGATAATGCGATTCCATCGCCTGCACATCGGCCTGATTTTCAAGCCGGCGAACCTGCGAATCAAGTTCACGAAGCAGTTCCTTGCGTTCGAGGCTGCGCGACAGGCCGAGTTCGGCTCGCGGTTCGAATTCGCCCACGCGATAGTTCGGCTTGCTGGCGTCGGCGTCGATCCGCATCGGATTGTAAAGCGGGCCCAGGAAGCCGGCCCCCTGCCCATGCGACGATTCGACGAACCGCGGCGCACCGTTCGGAACCACCGGCATCATTGACACATAAGGCGGCAATGGCCCCTTGCCGCGCCCCAGAAATGACATCATCGAGCCAAAGTTGGGCCAATCGTCGGCGATCGGCGCGGCGCGATTGGGCCGGTCCTTGCCGGTGAGCAAAAAGTGCGTCGCCGACGTGTGGTCGACGTCGTTGTGCGTCATCGAGCGAATGACCGCGAGCTCGTCGGCCCGGTCGGCCAGCATCGGCAGGTGTTCGCAGATTCTCAGTTCCGGCGTGCGCGTGGCGATCGTCTTGAATTCGCCACGATATTCGGCGGGCGCGTCCGGCTTCGGGTCCCAGGTGTCTTGCTGCGCCGGCCCGCCCCACATGAAGAGCACGATGCACGATTTGGCTTTGCCTGAGCGCGGCTGAGCGCGCAGGAATTGCGGCAGTCCCAGGCCAAGCAACGGGACCGATCCGGCGATCAGAAATTCGCGACGCGTAGGAATTTGACTTCTCGGTAGTTCAAAATCGCCGTTGCCTTTGCACCAAATACTCGAGCAGCGCCTTGTCGAAGCTCACACTCGTATCCATACCGACATAGTCAATGTTCGCCTTGGTCGCCTCGTCTTTCAAGTGGTCGCAGTGGGCTTTTAAGGCGCTCAGGTAATCTTCCTTGATTCCCTTGGCGTCGAGCGTCAGGCGATCGTGCGATTCCACATCCTCGAATTCGATCATGCCGTCGAACGGGAAGCGGACTTCCGCCGCATCGAGCACGTGAAAGAGAATGATTTCGTGGCCGCGATGACGCAGATGGTAGAGGCTCTGCAGCAGCGGCTCCGGGTCAGTCAACAGATCGCTGAAGAGCATGATCAGGCTCTTCGACCGGGCCAGCGCCGCGAGTTGGTGCAGGCAATGCGGCACGTCGGTGTTTCCCGTGGGCTTCAGATTCGCCAAGAGCGCCAGGATGCTTCCCAGTTGCATGCGCTTGCTGTGCGGCGGAATGACGTTGCGAATTTCGGTGTCGAAGGTGACCAGTCCGACCGGATCCTGCTGATGGATCATCAAATAGCCGAGCGCCGCGGCGAGGCAGATGCCGTATTCGAATTTCGTCAGTTCCTCGCGATACGTCCAGGCCATGGACTCGGAAAGATCCATGACCAGGTAGCCGTTCATGTTGGTTTCGGCTTCGAACTTCTTGATGTAGTACTTGTCGGTCTTGGCGTAGACGTTCCAGTCGATGTACTTGAGATCGTCGCCGGGGGCATAGTCGCGATGTTCGCTGAATTCGACCGAGAAGCCATGGAACGGACTGGCGTGCAGGCCAGTGAGAAAGCCCTCGACAATGAACTTGGCGCGAAGATCGAGCCGGGCGACTTGGCGAATCACCTCGGGACGTAGATATTTTTCGGTGCTTGGCATCCATTCATCGTATCGGGCGGACGACGATCGTACCATCTCTGTAGCCGGCCTCATAGAGGCCGGCTACAGCGGCACTGTAGCCGGGCTCTGTGAGCCCGGTCCATTTCTGTCCGGCCTCATAGAGGCCGGCTACAGCGGGCCTGTAGCCGGGCTCTGTGAGCCCGGTCCATTTCTGTCCGGCCTCATAGAGGCCGGCTACAGCGGCACTGTAACCGGGCTCTGTGAGCCCGGCACTGTAGCCGGGCTCTGTGAGCCCGGTCGGGCGCACCGAACCTGGAAAAACGACGGAACCCGCCCCCTGAGCGCGGGCGGGTTCCTGGGCGCGCCGCGAGGAAAGTCAGAAAACTCTCCCCGTCCTCTTGTCACGCTTGTGTCGCGGTCGTCCGTCGCTTTTGGGCTCAGGCCGGAACGACCAGCAGTCCATTACGGCGTGAACGAGGCAAAGAAATTCCGCTTGGTCGGATTGTTGCACTCGCCGAAGTCGTAGTTGACTCCATTGAGTGTGGTGTCGTCGGGAATCTGCGGAATCTGGATGTCCCGAATCTGGTCGTTGACGGAAGTATTGCCGCCAAACGGCGTGCCGACATTTTCGCCGCTGTCCATGAAGTTTGGCGGTTGGGTTTCGATCAATGTATAGTTGCCGGTGGATAAATCAGTGAACGAATAATGGCCATTTTTGTCGGTCGTGGTCTGGGCGAGCACGGCGTTGGTGTCCGAGTTGACCAGGGTGATGGTCACGCCGGCGATTCCCGTGGTGTCGTTCGCATCCTTCAGGCCGTTGCAATTCCAGTCGATGTAGACCATGCCGCTGAGCGTGGCGTTGCCCGGGGCCGATTGATTACCAAGTTCGCCGAAGTTGTTGTTCACGCCGTTGAAGGCACAGGGCAACACGATGTTGCTGATGGTGTCGTTGACCAGCACGACGCTGCCGGTCGGCGTGCCCGGCGTGTCCTTGCCGTCCGGCAGCAATTGCCCGCCGGCGCTGGGCTGCGTTTCAGCAATCGTGTATGTGCCCTCGCGCAGATTCGAGAACTGGTAGAAGCCGGCGCCCTTGCCGGGGAGCTGTCCGGTGGTGGTCGTCAGCGATACGGGATTGCCAAGATTGTCCACCCCGGTGAGCGTGATCGTGACGCCCGAGATTTGGACTTCGCTGTCCTCGCGGATGCCGTTATTGAATCCCGGGCTGCCCGTCCCGGCGCCGGTGTCGAAGTAAACGAAACCCGACAAGCTCGATGGCGGGCATTGCTCGCCGAAGTTATAGCCCATGCCGGCGTGACAGCCATCCACGCTGATGTTGACGATCGTGTCCGGCTCCTGCGCCGTGCCGCCGAATGGCGTGCCGGGCGTATCGATGCCGTCGGTGAAGCCGGCCGGCTGCGTTTCGGTCAGCGAATAGGAGCCGGGCCGCAATTGATCGAATTGATACTGGCCGGTTGTGGTTGTGACTGAGCGATTGACGGCGGCGCCGGTGTCGTCGGTTCCGGTGAGCGTGATCGTAACCGATTCGGTGATCAGGTCCTCGCCGGCGTCGCGGACGCCATTGTTGTTTTCATCTTCGTAAATGACGCCAGCGATCGATGCGCCGACTTCGCCGAAGTTGTAATTGACGCCATTCTGCGGCGTGGTCGAAAGCGGAATATTGATCGCGCTGATGACATCCTGGCCAATGGTCGAACCGGCGACGCCGCCAAACGGCGTGCCGACGCTTTCCTGGTTGTCGAGAAACCCCGCCGGCTGCTGCTCGGTGAGTGTGTAGGTTCCGGCCTTCAGATTCGTGAACTGATAGAAACCGTTGGCGTCGGTCGTTGTGCTCAAATTCACACTCGCGCCGGTCGAATCGACGCCCGCAAGCATAACAACCACACTCGCGATTCCCTCCTCGCTGCCGGGGTCGAAGGTGCCGTTGGCGTTGCAATCCTCGTAAACGAAGCCGCTGATGGTGTTGACCGCCGGCTGCTGTTTCGTTTCGCCGAAGTTGTAACTCGTGCCGGCGTGACAGCCATCGAGCGAGATATTGACAATGCTATCCGGCGGGCTCAGTTGGCCGTTGGTCACGCCATTGGTCTGGCCGACCGAGTCCTTGCCGTCGATGTAACCGGCGGGTTGCGTCTCGGTGATCGAATAGGTTCCCGGACGCAGCAAATCGAACTGGTATTTGCCGGTGGTCGTCACGAGTGTGCGATTGACCGCGTTGCCCAGATCGTCGGCGCCGGTCAGGGTGACGGTCACCGGCACGGTGATGAGGAGTTCGCTGGGATCGCGGACGCCGTTGTCATTGGTGTCTTCGTAAATGATCCCGGCGATCGACGTGCCGACCTCGCCGAAGTTGTAGTTGACGCCATTCTGCGGCGTGGTCGAAACCGGAATATTGATCGCGCTGATCGTGTCTTGACCAACGAGCGGGGCGGCGATGCCGCCAAACGGCGTGCCGGCGCTTTCCTTGTTATCGAGGAATCCCGACGGCTGCTGTTCGGTGAGCGTGTAAACGCCGGCCTTCAGATTGCTGAATTGGTACAGGCCCGTAGCGTCAGTCGTGGCGGTGAGACTGACTGTCGCCCCGCTCGAATCGATGCCCGTGAGATTCACTGTCACATTGGCGATCGGTTCGTCGCCCGCGTCAAAGACGCCGTTGTCATTGCAATCCTGATAAACGAAGCCGCTGATGCTGTTGAGCGCCGGCGGCAGTTTCGTTTCGCCGAAGTTGTAGCCGACGCCGCTGTGGCAACCATCAAGGGAGATGTTCACAATGCTGTCGGGCGGACTCAACTGACCATTGGTGACGCCATCGGTTTGGCCGACCGTGTCCTGGCCGTCGACGAAGCCGGCAGGGGTCGTTTCCGTGATGCTGTAATCGCCCGGCCGGAGGTCGGTGAAACTGTAAGTTCCATCGGCGGCGGAGAAGACGGTTTGATTGATCGGCGTGGCCAAATCATTCGTGCCGGCGAGCACCAATTTGGCTCCGGCGATGCCGGGTTCGCCCGCGTTCTGAACGCCATTGTCATTGATGTCGAAATAGACCGTGCCGCTGAGGCTGTTGTGCAGGAGTTCGCCGAAGTTGTAGTCGAAGCCGTGCGAGTCACCGCCATCGAGGATGATGTTCGTAAACGTGTCATTCCCGGCGACGCCATTGTTCGCCGCGGGTGCGCCGACGATGAATCCGAGTTGATCCTTGCCGTCGAAGAAACCGGCCGGCTGAGTCTCGACAATGTTGTAAGTGCCCGGATCAAGCTTCGCGAATTTGTAAGTGCCGTCGGCGGCGGTGACCACGGTCGCGGCAATGGGCTTGTTAAATATGTCGGTCCCGGTCAGGTTGATGGTCACGCCCGGGATCGGTTCCTCGCCTGCGTCAAACACGCCGTTGTTGTTGCAATCGACGAAAACGCGGCCGCTGATGTCGGACGGCACGAAGATGGCGGGCGTTTCGCGAGCTTCGAGCTTTTCCAGCCGAAGCGGTTCGGACGGATTGGCCCGAGTGGCGCGGCGCGATTTGCGATTTGGGCTGCAACGGTAGCGCGACAGCCAGCAGTCGAGGGGGGAACTGCTCACGACAACTCCAACGTCAGTTTTTCCAACTACCGGTCCGAACAGCCCATCGCGAGGATGAGCAACCGAAACGCCGATCGCGACCGGACGGGGAGCCCTAAGCGATCAGCAAAATCGGTTCCAAATCGTGACCGGCAACTCCAGGTGGACGCCCCACGCGTAGCAATTCGGCAGCCCTCGGACCGCTCGCCGCGATGGGGAATCGCTGACAAGGCATCCATACGGCCGAGGCGCAGACCAACTCAGCGACGCGAAGCAATCCTGCGATTGGGCGGGGGCGTTGAGCGAGTGCACGGGAGCCTGAACAACTGGGCATTGCCTTGGTCGCACGCCGAGTTTCCGGACGGGAGTTGGAAACCCGGCTCGAACAAAGTCTCCCTCGAAAGCGAATCTCAGATTACCGTAGCGGCGGCATCTTGCCGCCGTCAACTCGGCGACAAGATGCCGCCGCCACGAAACTTGAAATTCGGCCGAATCACTATTCACGCTATAAACAGAATTTTCGAAATGCAAGTAAAAATCAGAAAATTCGGCAGAAAGCGGCGTCGAATCAATCGTCACTGTCCCCGTGTGCAGGTCAGAAAGTAACCGGTTTTAACCGGTCTGTTCAGACCGGGCGAGGCCGATTTCGTGACGCAAGTATTCTACAGAGAAGCAGTTACGCCATGACACTCTCACCGGGACACCGCGTGCACCGGTTACTTTCTTTCTTGCAGAATAAGCGAATCAATTCTGCTTGTGAGGATGAATTGAGATGGGAAGGCGGTCAGCTGTCAACAAGCCACTTGCTCGACTGAAAGCGAATTCTCGACCCGCAGTCACTCCCGCGTGGTGAATTCATCGAGATTCATCAGCACGCATGCGACGGTTTCCCACGCGGCGAATTCCATCCGTTCGACTCACTCGCGAATTGATACTGCTTCACCGCCGGCACGCGTGGCGAGCGCCGGCAGAATCGAGTCCGCCGAGTAGCTCAAGAAACGAACCGAGCCGTCGCAAAAGGCGAAGTTCGCTCCACCGGAGTGAAGACTCCAAAAATGGAGCGCGTCGCAGTTGTTCTCGATTCGGCCGCGCCGGAATCCCGCCGGCTTCCTCGGGCAGTCGAACAGACTGTAGATGCAGCCGGCGCCCGAGTCGCGGACTCCGAGGAGCATGTCGTCTCGCCCCGCGCCATCGCAGCCATAACCGGCGTACCACCAGCCTTCCCACAGATCGCCGCTCGGCGGCCGCTCGCCGACCATCAAGGTATTGCTCGTGCCGTCTCGAATGTCCGCAAACCTGGTTGCCGAGTCGACGTAAAGCACGCCATTGCGGCGCAGCGTGCGGGTGCCCGAAACCCCCAGGTACGAGGTGAAGGCGGCGGGAAACTATCCCCGTGCCATTCCCGGGCTTGATGTGCGGGAGTCGACCGGGCAGCCGTAGATCCTGATGACGCTCGCAAACGGATGCGGCGGGACTCGCGGTGAAATCATTCGGCGACGATTGAAATGCCTGCTCCGTCTCTTTCCAGACGGAATCTTGTTCGACGTACGGCAAGATGCGCGCAGCCAACTCAGATGCGCGAATGGCTGTTCCCCGTTTGGCTCGAGGCTCATCCCGGGCGGCAGTTTTCCGCGTGTCGAATGATAGTTTGTCAGTCCAAGGCCAATTTGACGAAGGTTATTCATGCACTGCAATCGCGCGGCGGCGGCACGCACCCGTTGCACCGCCGCCAGCGTCAGTGCGAACAAGATGCCGATAATCGCGATGACCACGAGCAACTCGATGAGCGTGAATCCTCGGTATCGCACTGTTCGGTGTTGCATCGAAGTCTGCTCACGGAGGGCATACGTACCTGGCATAAACCGCCATCGTTGGGGTGTTTGTATTGTTTTGGCGTCGCAGCGAGGCGCTCCAGGTTTCCGCTTTGAGCTCCAACACAGATTCGCTTTGTACTGGAGGGATCATCGCGCGATTGGCACTGCTTGGCCGCCAGCGACGATTCTGCACAATGGCGAGTCTCCCGAGGGCGGCCAAGCAGTGGCAATGCCGAGAACGGTTTTGCAAGCAGTGGCAATGCCGAGAACGGTTTTGCAAGCAGTGGCAATGCCGAGAACGGTTTTGCATGCCGCGGCTTCGAGTCAAACCCGACTCGCTCGGCGACGTCGGATCACATAAACGCAAATCGCAATCGCAATCACGATGGCAACAACAGTCACTGACCACCACAGCCAGCGCCGCCCGCCGACTCGCCTTTCGACCCCATTCTCGAAAACGACCTCCCGGCGTCTGCCGTTTTGATCAATGCGATATCGGTGCACATCGGTCGGCTCGGGGGGCGCTTCCGCTTTTCGCCGGTCCCACGGCGGGCGAACGCTGGTGCGGACCAACATTCCCGGCTTTTCCGCAATGCGAAAATCCGAGTCACTCACCGGCGGATCGATCTCCAGCGAATCGACCCGCGCGCTTGATTTCACTGACCTTGGATCCGGGATGGAGCGTCTGTTCCCAATGATCCGGCAGCCAGCCGTACGGCGTCTGGCGGTAGGCGATGATCAAATCGGTGATCGGCGCCTTGTCTGCAAAGCGCGAATGGCGGACCACGGCGGAATCGCGCCCCATGTCCACCCAAAGCTCGTCAAACGTGGTGTTGAGGCCCTGCACCGCGGGAGTGCGGAGGACCAGGCAGGGCCGGCCGTCGAGGACGGCTTGACCATGAACGAGCAACGATTCGGTGTCGGATTCAAATCGCAAGTGGCCCGGGTATAGCCGATCCGTTCCCGCGTAGGGAACAATCCCCTGTGCGTAAAAGGGCGGAAACATGCTCGGTTCGATCTCGTACGCGCCGAGGTCGCCGCTGGATATTCCGATGTCGGCAATAGTCGGCGGGCGTGGCGGACCTAGGTCCTGGTCAAAGCTCGACCAAGCGCTTTCGCCGTCAAATGTTATGACGCGACTCTGCCGAAATAGTTTATTTCCAGGCACGTAGAACAGGTGCTCCTCAATCTCGAGCCGGTGCCGGTTGGTCTGAAAATCCAACAGGAAATTCCATCGAAACGGCGCCTTGATTGTCTGCTCGCCGGGCAGCTTTAACGGCCGGCCGTCGCTGTCGGTCACATTTTCACGCGGCATCAGCACTTCGCCGGAGACGCGATATCGAATTCGCTTGACCTTTTTTTGCCGATTCGCCCAGTCCGCCGCGATCTTCGCGAGTTGTTGCTCGTCCGGCTGGCCAAAGGCGGGCGCCGCTGCCAAGAGTGGGAACAGCAGCGCGAATGAAATTGAGGGGTGAGTCAGGAACCACGGCAATCGCGGTCCCCGGACGGCCACTCTGGAAGTTTCATGATCCATCTGATGGCCCTGCTGCACGAATTTCTTGGGTGAATTGTAAACCCGCCGATCCTTCGCAGTCAACGAACTTCAGGAATTGTTCTTACGATCTGCTGCTCTCACTCCCGCGTGATGAACTCATCGAGATTCATCAATACGCGGGCGACGGTTTCCCAGGCGGCGAATTCGCGCGCGCTCAGGCCAGTGGAGAATTGCTGCGGGGCCAGTTTCGCGGCCTCGGCGTCGGTGAGTTGCTCGCGCTGCAAAGCGAGCAGCCGAGTCAGCAAGTTGAGTTCGCCGGGCTTGGGGGCGCGGGCCAGCGACAATCGAAATGCACGCGTGAGGCGCTCGGCGTCGCTTGTCTGTTTTTCGCGCAAGACGCGCGACGCCAGCGCCTGGGCCATTTCGACATAGGCCTCGTCGTTGAGCAGGGTCAGCGCTTGCAACGGTGTGTTCGAGCGGTTGCGGCGCGTGCAGGCGTTGACGCCGTCGGGCGAATCGAAGGCCGCCATCGCCGGGTGCGGCGCCGACCGCCAGAAGAAGGTGTAGAGACCGCGACGATAGCGATTGGGTCCGATATCCGCCTTCCAGGTCCTCGGCACCTGCGTGAAACGAAAGACGCCATCGGGCTGAGGCGGAAAGACGCTCGGCCCGCCGACCTTCTGCGACAACAGGCCCGACGTCTCGAGCCCCACGTCGCGGACGATCTCGGCTTCGAGCCGCAGGCGCGACATGCGGGCCAGCAGGCGATTGCGAGGATCCTTCAAATCCAGTTCCGGGCGGGCTTTCGACGACTGGCGGTAGGTCGCCGAGGTCACGATGAGCCGATGCAGACGCTTGAGCGACCAGCCGTCGCGGACGAAATCCGACGCCAGCCAGTCGAGCAGTTTCGGATGCGAGGGCGGCGCGCCCTGCGTGCCGAAGTCATTTTCCGTCTCGACGATGCCCAGCCCGAAATGCCGCTGCCAGATGCGATTGACCGTCACTCGCGGCGTGAGCGGATTGGCGCGGTTCACCAGCCAGCGGGCAAAATCGAGCCGCGTGGGAAAGCGCGAATCGAGCGTGGTGGAAACTTGAACGATCGGCAGCCAACCGGGCGTGTCGGGCATAACGACCGCGCCCTTGCGGGTGAAATCGCCGCCCAGGTGAATGTGCGTCTCGCGCGGCTTGGCCCGTTGCTTGAGCACCAGCGTGGTCGGGATGTTCGGCTCGTTCTTTTTCAGTTCCGCCAGTCGCGATTCCAGCCGGTTTCGCGTTTGCAGCAAGCGCACATGCGCCAGGCCGGCGAACGGCAGCGGCTGCATCAGCCCGCCGACTGCATGCCGCGCCTTGTCCAGGGTTCGCACATAAGCCCGCAGGGCCTCTTGTTGATATGCCTCGCGGCCATTGACGGCGATGCCGAGATAATGATCGATTTCCCGCGGCAATTGGGCCCGCATCTCCGGCGTCAAACGCCCCTGCCACTTGTCCACGGTCGCATCGTTGATCTTGTCCAGCCGTTTGAATTGCCTTTCCAGGCGGGAGCGCTCGGCGTGGATCTTTTTCTTGAGCGCCACGTCCTGGCGCTGCCCAATTCCAACTTCGGCTCGTCGTCGTTATTCAAAAACGCGAACAACTGATAGTATTCGCGCTGTGAGAGCGGATCGAACTTGTGATCGTGGCACTGGGCAGCAGCCGACGGTGAGGCCGAGAAAGGCCGTGCCGGTGGTGTTGATGCGATCAATAATCGAATCGATGCGAAACTGTTCGAGATCGATGCCGCCTTCCTCGTTGATCGGCGTGTTGCGATGAAAGCCGGTCGCCACTTTCTGGCTCATGGTGGCGTTGGGCAGCAGATCGCCGGCCAGTTGTTCGATCGTGAAGCGGTCAAACGGCATGTCGCTGTTGAAGGCGTTGATGACCCAGTCGCGATAGGGCCAGATGCCGCGGGCGGCGTCGATCGAATAGCCGTTGGAATCGGCGTAGCGAGCGATATCGAGCCAGTCGCGGCCGAAGCGCTCGCCGTAGTGCGGCGAATCCAACAAATGATCCACGACGCGCTCGTAAGCGTCGGGCCGCGAGTCGGCGACAAATGCGTCCACCTCCGCGGGCGTCGGCGGCAGGCCGATCAGGTCCAGATACAGTCGCCGGATCAAGGTCACTCGATCGGCCTGCGGCGACGGCGCGATCCGCTCGCGGTTCGAGCCGGGCGAGGACGAATCGATCGATCGCATTGCGGCACCAGCCGATGTTTTTGACCGGCGGCAATGCGTCGGACGCTTGATCGGCTGAAACGACCAATGATCGAGCTTGGCTGACCGGGGAATTTGCTCGTCGGCGGGGAATTTCGCGCCCTGGTCGATCCAGGATCGTAGAGCGGCGATTTCCGGATTGGAAAGTTTCGCGCCGCCCGAGGGCATCTTCGGCGAACCGGCCGCCCAGGAAACCGCGTGAACCAATCGGCTCGCTTCCGCCTTGCCGACTGACACCACCGGGCCGCTGTTGCCGCCTTTGAGAATCTGTTGGCCGGCGTCGAGCCGCAGGCCCGAGCGATGCTTGTCGGCGCCGTGGCACTCGATGCAATGGCGGGTGAAGATTGGCTTGATGTCGCGGGTGTAATCGACCGGTTCGCCCGCGGCGAGCCCGGCGGGCAGCAGCAAAACAGAGTAAAGCCGATGCGCTGGAGCATGATTTAAGGTGAGCGTCGCGGCCGAGAACTCATTTCATGTCGCTGCGGGTCACGACCTGCTTGGGAGCAGTACTGATGATGTAAGTCGCCTTCTCGGTCTTCTCGCTCTTGTCCTTGACGGTCAGCGTTACCTTGCATTGCCAGTCATGACCCGCCGACTGGCCGTCGCCATTCACTTCATACTTAACGAGCTTCAACCCTTTTTTCCATTGCGGATCATTGAACGTGACCGAGCTGCTGGTTTGGAACGAGTCGAGCGAATCGCCCTTTTTCCAGGCTTCGAGACCCTGCTTCAAAATCTCCCGAGCCTTCGCGGGATCGGCGGTGGATGGTTTCGGCCCGTGTCGGCAGCCGGTGGGCAGTAAGGCGAGCAACAGGAGAATCGACGGGGCGATATATTCGAGAAGCGGGCGAACATCGCGGAAGGCTCTCCAGTTGGTTGAGCGGGTCAGGAAAAATTCGGCCCGGCTGTGAAAGCCGGGCCACCAGTTAATCCGAGTCTCAATTGCAAAAGCGATCTCAGCAATCACGGGAATTCGCTAATGAGCGGCTCGGGCGGGGACTAACTTCGAGCCATTGCGAGTGCCCAAGGATCGCCATGTTGTAATGCTGATGCTGTTCGCCACGAAATGCACCGATCCATCAAACATTAGCGAATTTACGCCCTGCGAGTGACCGCTGCTGGTCGCAATGGTGACCGCGCGAAGTTGCGCGAAATAGCACGAAGGAGTGCTCGGACGCAGTAGAGTGATAGTAGTGTGTCTGAGCGGCACCGAGACCCAGAGTCCGGCGCGGTCGGCGCCCCGATCATCCACGGGCCCGCTGCTGAATCGAGTCTGAGTCGCAAGATCGGGGTGACCCCGACGCAGTGGGCCATAGCGGCGTCGCGGAATCCGTGGGATAGTGCCCGTCGCATATGTGTCGGCTTCGGCGTCGAAACGCCGTTCGAAAAATCACCCTTGACATGTTCGCTCGCACAGGCGGTGTTGCTGGCACCGTCCGGGAAATCGCCGTACGAATACTTCTTGTTGATAAAGAATCCACCATTCGGCGTGTTTGGCGGCTGATGACGGAATTCATCGCCAATGGGGTCACTGTCAAGACCGTAGCCCTCGACAATACTGACGCCAAAGTTCACCCGATAATTGGTGCAGCCGATCGCCGAGTGGCACGTCATTCATGAAGTCCGACGGACATTGAAAGATGGCCTGGTTCGCGGCAAACGGAGATTCGGATCAAGCGGATTGGCATTGGTGGCTGGATCATCTGGCTCCTTTCCACAGTTGATTCGACGATCAAGTTCTCCTGTTCCATCTCGGCAGGATGAATGCGAACGTGAGTAACGCCGCTCGCCGCTGATTGTTCAGCGGATGGCCGGGAGCAGGGTATTTCACGCACACCCCCTGGCGGATATCTCCTGTTGGTCGATTCGTAATTGGCAGACGCCAACCCAATTTGTTTCAGATTGTTGGAGCAGCGCAGTCTGGCGGCCGCTTCGCGGACTTTCTGCACGGCAGGCAGAAGCAGCCCGATCAGCGTGGCGATGATCGCGATCACCACCAGCAGCTCGATCAGGGTGAACGCCGATCGACGTACACGACTCATGGAATGAATCTCCGTGGGAACGGGGGCGGATGTAAGGGTGCCGAAAGAATCTACCGTCAATCCTATCTCATTTCCTGTATTCAGCATACAGGAAAAAGTCCGACAATACTGAAATAGCCGGACCACGGCAAGTCATTTCGAGGTATTGCCTGGCGGACCTCGCGAACCTTGTCGACCTCGACATCCGTCAGGACCGTGGGCTTGCCGGCGTCCTTTGCCCGGCCAGCGGATTGTCACCTTGTCAATCTTAGACGCATCACCCAGTCCAAATGTTACCGGCAATTCGCTCTGACTTAAATAGCCTTTTGCCCCGGAAATGTAACGAGACTGGGTTTTCCCGCCCGCCTCGAGCGTCACCGTCGCCCCGATGGCGCTGACGTTGGAGCGTTTTCCGTCGCCCACCAGCACCAGACGAACCCAGTGATGGCCGAGTTTGCAGTCGTTCCGCAGCAGCCGGGCCGGGCCGTTATTTTCGGTGACCACCAGGTCGAGGTCGCCGTCGCCGTCGATATCGGCGTAGGCGCTGCTGCGGCCCACCAGCGGTTTGAATAGGTCCGCGCCGGCGGCCGCCGACGGTCACCGGCTCGAAGCAGCCCGGCTTGTGCGCCCGTGTTCCAAAACAACAGCGGCGCCTGGGCGTAGGTCTGGCCCGCCTGCACCTTGGAAATCTCCGGCTCGAGGTGGCCGTTGACCGACATCAGATCGAGCCGGCCATCGAGGTCGTAGTCGAAGAAAAAGGTGCCGAACTTCAGCGGGCTCAGGCTCGGCCCGTGGAGGCCAAAGGCGACCGCCAGCTCGGAGAACTGCAGCGCTTGCCGCGGTCCTGACACAAGAGCGAGCTGGGCTCGTTGGCGAAATTGCCGATGACGATCGCGTGGGTGCCGGGCAGCACCTCGCCCCAGTCGATTCCCATCGCCCCGCGCGCCTGGCCCTCGGCGTAGGCGAGCCCCGCGCGGATTCCGATCTCCTCGTACCGGCGAGTGCCGTTGGGCCCCGGAATGTTGTGGAAGAAGAAATTGCGCACGGTGTCGTTGGCGACGACGATGTCCGGCCAGCCGTCGCCATCCGCATCGCAGACGATCACGCCCAGCGACTTGGCGACGTTGCGTTGCGGGCGTCGGGCCCGATCCCCTCCGCCTCGACGACATGAATTCCCGGCCTGCTCGCTGACATCCTCGAAGCGCTTGCCGTCCACGTTCCGATAAAGGATACACTGACTTCCTTCGAAGGATGTCGGGCGGCCGTAGGCGCGGCCCAGGCCCTCGAGCTTGAAATCGATGCCCAGGTCGATCGCGGGCGACCAGGTTACGTATTGGCAGACGAAGAGATCGAGTTTGCCGTCGCCATCGAAATCGAGGAAAGTCGCCGAGGTGGGCCAGGGAATCGGCTTTTCGTGTTTGAAGAAGTCCTCGCCCTGGAAGCTGGCCCAGACGTCGTGGCCGAAGCCCGCCTCGGCCGTGACGTCGGTGAATCCCTTGCCCTGGTTGTTGTGGAACAGACGATTGCCGCCGATGGCCGTGACGAAAATGTCGGGCCAGCCGTCGTTGTCGTAGTCGCCGACGCAGACGCCCTGGCCGTAAAGCGGGATATTGAGCCCCATCGCGGCGGTCATGTCTTCGAAAGCGCCGTCGCCCTTGTTGTGATACAGGGCCAGCGTGGGCGGCGGAGCCTTTGAATCGCCGGGCCAGGGCCGGCTGTTGATCAGGATCAAATCCTGTTTGCCGTCCCTGTCGTAATCGATGAAGGCCACGCCAGAGCCCATCGTTTCCGGGAGCAGCTTTCGGTTGTCCTTGGCGGCATTGACGTGCTTGAAGCGAATGCCCGCCTTTTCGGTGATGTCCGTAAAGCGGACGAGAGGAACTTCCTTGTTCACCGTGCGTTCCCTGATCTCGGGATTGGTCGGCTTGACGACTATCTCCTTGGTGTCTTTGCGCGTCAGATAATAGACGCCCACGCCGACCCCGACCAGAACGACGACGCACGCCAGCAGCATCAAAAGCTTATTCATTACTTGCCATCCTGCCTTGTCGTTATTGTCCGCCTGCCGCGCCGCCCATCGGCTGTTTCTTCAGGATGGACTCGACTTGCGACCTGGTGGTCGGGTAAATCACCACGGCCTCGGCGACGTAGTTTGCGGCCGGGTGCCCGCGGCGATAGGTCGTGGTCGCCCGCGACCGAGCGTTGTCATCCGGCTTGTAAATCAGGTTCGATTCGTTGTGCAGCCATGATAGCAGTTGCGCCAGCGTTTGTCGGGTGGTATCGTTGGTTTCCCCGGCGAACGCCTGGCGAAGTTGCGGCAGCAAGGCGCGAATGGTCGGCAGCTTGGGCGAAAACACGGCTGGCTTTTTTCCGTCGGAGAGCGGCCGATTCAAAAACGCCGGGCACGTCGCGCAAAAGATTCTTCGCGGCCTCGGCCCGCTTGGAGGCGTCGGCCAGTTGATCGCCCCACAGTTGCAGGGCCGCCGCGGTGGGCGTGCCTTCCGCCTTTGGCGCCTCGGGCACGTTGCGGGCAAACTGCTCATAGCACTGATACAGCCCATAGTGGGCATCGACGTTCTCCGGGTCCACTTCCAGCGCCTTTTCGTACGCCGCGATCGCGCGCCGCAGGAATTCTTGCTCCGCCTTGGGATCGCTTTCGAGCTGGCTGCGCTTGTAGAGCGTCTGGCCGAGCCGGGTCTGAACCACGTAGTCGCGGCGGAAATCAAAATTGCGATCCCGCGGTTGGTTTTCCGGGGCCACGATCGTTTCCAGCAGTTTGATCGCCGTGTCGAATTGCTCCTTGTTGGTCACGTTTTGCGTCGCGACCAACGCCTTGAACCAGGCGACGGTCCACCAGGCGGCAGCCCGGCCTTTTCGGCCTTGTTGAGCATCTCGGCGGCCTCGTTGAGCCGCCCGGTGTCGATGAGCACGCGCGCCGAGTTCAAATAGCCGTGCGGCAGCGCGTCCTTTTCGTCCAGGGTCAACAAATGCTCGAAGGCGGCGAGGGCCTGTTTCATTTCGCCGCGCTTGTTGCTCAACCCCGTTGGGGCGCCGCCGCCCTCGAGGAAGCAGCCGATGCCGTAGTCATTCCAGCGCTGCCAGGCGGGCTTGATCGGCGACTTCTGCGCCGGATTTCGAAGCAGGCATGCCCGCCACGGGGAGCAGCACCGAATCCTCGCACATGTCTACGATGGGCAGTTTCGGCACCGGTTTTGCCGTTATACACCAGCGCCATGTACTCCTGGTCGAATTTGCGATAGCGCGACGCGAGCCTTCAACTCGATCGGCCCGGTCACGTCCGCTGGAACATCGAGGCGGTAGTGAAGCGTGCTCGCCGCGCCTGGCGGAATCTGATGGTTGTAGAGCGGCGTGAAAATGTCCTGCGGATTGCGGCGATTGATGCGGTTGCCGTTGCGATCCAGCATGAGGACGTTGATATAGTGCGCCCAGCGATCGACCTCGCCGGTATCGTCCGGGTTCGCCGTCGCCCCGTTGTGCGCGATCGTCCGTGCCGCCGCTCTTGGCCTCGAAATCGACCCAGATCTCGTTGGAGTCAACCGTGCCCTGGCGTGAACGGATGGCCGATGCCGATCGTGCGCACCACGACTTCCACGAGATAAGTCTGGCCCGGTTTCAACGCCGGCAATTCCGGTCGCAACACGGTCAGTTTGCCGTCGATCCCCTCGCCTTCCTTGACGCCAAAGAGATCGATGCGAACCTTCTTGTCTTTGCCGTCGGGGTCGGTGCCGCGCAGGAAGTCGGCGTGCGCCTGAACCGCCTTGTCGAGCCCCGGGCGGATCGATTCGAATTTCGGGTCGCGCCGCAGCAAGTCGAACAGGCCGGTGTTGGCGCCGGGGAAGCCATGGTTGTGAACTTTCAATTTGCCATCCGCATCGAAATCGCGGGCGCCGAAGTCGCGGCTCTCCTTCGTCGGCATGTGGCACTGGGCACAATTGGTTTTCGCCTTGGGCGGATAGTAGAAGGATGCGCACGCCGACGCCGGAGACGCCGCTGAGGAGATACGTGTCGTAGTGGTTCTGGCCGCGCAGGAACTCCTTGTAATAGTTCAGTTCGACCGGCAGGCTGACCTTGTGGCAGGTCGAGCAGAACTCGGCGGTCTTATGGAACGGTTTCAAGAACGTCTTCTTGTGGAAACTCGGTTCCGACTTGATCAATTGATTGTTGATCCACTGGAAGAACGTGTTCTTGCTAAACGCGAACGGATAGTGCCGCGATTCCTCGATCGTATAGGCGCCGTTGCCGAGCTGGCTATTGACATGCGTCATGCTGTGGCAGACGACGCAACTGACGCCCGCGGAGGAGACTTTCGAGTCGGCGGCCGGTTTCTTGCCCGCGATCACATCCTCGACTTCCAGGTATCGCTCCAGCCGAAGCTTGTCGCGCTCGGCGTCATACTTCGGGTCGGTCCGCGGGTCTTCGAAGACGCCGCCAAAAAACGGAATCGGGTCATGGCAGCCGGCGCACCATCGCGAGGCTTTGACGTTGCCGTCGCGTTGCTTGCCCACCTCGCGTGTTTCGCGGACGCTGAAGAGATACGCCGGATTGCTGAATGAACTGAACTTGTGCGAGGAGTGCAGGTGATCCTTGTAAATGTCCTGGTGGCACTTCATGCAATACTCGTCCATCATCATCGCTTCCGGCGGGATGAAGTTGCCGTCGGCGGTGAGCGCGTCGGATGGCTTGAAGTAGAAGCGGCCCTCGACCGAGCCCTGCTTGAACCAGGAATTCGGATCCATCGAATGCATGATCAGCATGGCGACGACAAAGACGCCGACGCAGCCACCCCAGGCGTAGCCCCAGCGCCACTGAATATCGGGGCCGGCGCGGCGATGCGCGATGTAGAGGGCGACCGCCAAGAGCGGCAGCAGGATGTGAAGCCACAACACGATCGAATGACCCGTGGTCTCGGTGCGAACTTGCGGCATGCCTTCGACGCGAATGAGGCCGACGCCGGTGGCGCAGACGACGATACCGGTGAAAAACAGCAGCGTGCCGAGCTTGACCGCGCGGCGATTCGGCCGATGCCGGGCCGAACTCCAGTGCAACACGCCAAAGGCGAGGAATGGAATGAGTGCGATGAGCCCGAGCGCGATATGCGCCAGCAGCATCCAGTATTTGAACGGCGTGGTATAGGTTTTTCCGGAAAAATAATCGAGCCAGCGAATGCTGCTCAGGTAAGCTCCGGTGGCGCCGAGCGCGGCGACCGCGACGAAAATGAAGGCGAGGATGAACTTCAGGCGTGTTCCCACCGCCGGGATGTAGGGCTTTCCCCAAGCGTCGCGCAACCCCGGCGCGAGCGCCGCAGACGATTCTAAACTCATGGGAGCAATTCCCGAACTCGAGTGCCCAGAAAAATGTAATGACGCCGCTCGATCGTTCTGTCTGACACGATCGCAAGCGGATTGAGGGCCCCAAAACGCCGTGAAGGATCGAATACGACGCCTGGGAGCCCGCAGTGTCCCCGTCAAGACCACTGTGAATCAGCTCGGGAGTCGCTTGGGAGGATGAAAGACGTCGCTGGGAAATCGAATCGGGAATTCGGAATTGAATCGTCGCTGCAGCCAATCGGCGGGTGAACTCGACGGAGCGGCCGCAGGCTCGGTTGCACAATAGAGATCACTGGTGGGAACCGGAGCGGGGGCGGGCGGAACGAGTGGAACGCTTTCGTGCGTCCCGACAGGCGGGAAAATCATGCGAGTGCGCTGGCAGCGGATGCGACGACGATTTCATTGCGTTTGAGCCGATCCGCACGTAATCGCCGCATTCCGCTCTGGCCGCCGACGCCGACAGCGACACGGCCGCCAGTGCGAATATCGCGCTCAGGCACGTGATCCAGCATTGACGACGGTGCGAAGTCATGATTCCATCAAGAGTAAACGATCTGCGTGGCGGCTTCAAGTCAATCGCCGGCAATAGTTTCGCTACGCCGCCACAGGGGAGATCGTTCACGGTCCGCGCAGTTCGCTGGGCGTTCGATTCATCAACCGACCAATGCGAATGGCGCAGCCCAGTCGAATGTCCTTGATGACCGCGGCGTGGCGCGAATGCGTCAATCCCGCGCCGACGTTCTCCCGCGCGTATTGCAGGAGCTTGACGTCGGTCGAACTGCGTAGCTGCATGGCGAGTTTTTTGCCGATCACCAGCGCCGGGCAGCTGCCGTCGATCGCCGCGGCCTTGTTCAACCCGCGAATCAGCGCGAACGCCGACTCCGGCGGCAGCTTGCGAAACGCTTCCAGCGCCGCCTTGGCGTCCGCACCTTTCACTTTGCCCACGTCGGCGTCGATGAAGCGATCGACGATCTCATCGAATTTGTCTTCTTCCGCCCTGGTCGTTTCCGGAAGACTCGGGGCCAGGGGGTTGGGCCTTCGCGTGGTCCCGTCGGGGTTGCGCGTGTCCGCCGGGGGCGCGGCGGTCAAAGTCAGGCTCATCAGCATGATAACAATTTTTCCGGTCATAACTCGTCTCCTCCGCCTCGACCTTAGAGTTTAACGGAGCATCAAGGCTCAACGCAAGGAATTTCGCCTGACCATCGGCTCTCAGCGATCCACCTCCATCCGCAGCGCCTCCTCGCTGGGCGGCAGGCCGCGCTCTTTGCGCATGCGCTCCACTTCCTCGTAAACCCGAGCGAGGATGCCTTCGTTGTGCGCAGGCTGCGGAATTCGACCCAGTAGGCCCAGGCATTGAGCAGAATCGCGGCAATCGCGCCGATGAAATGAATTTGGTACGGCCAGTCCTGAAGTTGGCGGCCGCCGCCCGCCGCCGCGGTCGCGATCGTCCCCAACATGGCAAAGAGCGCCGGCGGAAAGGTCTTGCGTTTCAGGTCGCGCGTGGTCTTATATAGGGGCGCGTCGGGCAGGTCATAGGCCAGGGTGACTTCGCGGACCCAGCGGCCGGTGCCCAGGAAATAGGTGAAAATCATGCAATGGACGAGCAGCGTCGCCACGGCGGTAAATAATCCGCACAGGAAATGAATGAGAAAGCTATTGTCCGCGGGGTCACTGAGCCCGCCGCGATTCATGGAAATCAGTCCGAAGGTGAAACTGAGCAAGAGGCCGATGCCGTTCGCGGCCGCCAGAACCGAGAAAATACGAATCATGCAAATGCCGAAAAAAGGGGTGAACGGTCTTGACCGGCGTCGGCCGGTCGGGCAAGCTACGCCGATTGCTGGCTCTAATCCCAACTTGCGGGGACAGTTGGGTTCGATCCCGCGCTTGCCGCCCGAAAATTGCTACACTCAATTGTAGTCCCCGCGCTATAATTGCTCGCGGGTTGACGACCGGCTCCCGGACCGCCAAGTCCGGGGAAACCGCCGCCCTCGCAGCGAGGCCAGTCATGGGTGCCGCATGCCCGACCATTGGCATGATCGCCTTGGGCAAAGCTTCGTTTACCGACCCGAAGGTCCTGATCGCCACGGCGCTGCTGTCGTGCGCGCTGTTTGCCGGCGCGGTCATCGTCGCACTCGCAAGCCGATGGCGCAAGCGGCAGGAGAACGAAACCTTCACGACCCACGACCAACTCGCCTCCTTTCGGGTATTGTATGAACGAGGCGAATTGAGCGCCGACGAGTTTGACCGCATCAAGAGACAACTGCTGGGCCGGCTTAAATCGGACGCGGCCGCCCCGGCAAAAGACCAGGCCTCGAACGCGTCCGCGAACGCGATAACGGATGTCGCTCCCCAGCCGCTTCCTCCGTTGCCGCCGAGTGCCGATAATCAGTCTTCCGACCGTTGATTCATTGACGTGCTGCCTCTGAGGAGGGGTCATGGCATCCAGAGACGTGGACGGGCGACGGCCAACGGGGAATTCGGGTCGGAATCGCAACGCCTATTGCTCGTTTTGCCGCAAGAGCCATCGCGATGTCGGACCGCTCGTCGAAGGACCAGGCGACGTTTACATCTGCGGCGAGTGCATTGAACTGTGCCAGTCGATTATCGAGCAGGAAAAGCGCCGCCGCGGCTCGCGGTCTGCCAATTCGCCGCGCGTCCCCGCGCCCCGGGAAATCAAGGACAAGCTCGACCAATATGTCGTCGGCCAGCAGCGCACCAAGAAAGTCTTGTCCGTCGCGGTTCACAACCATTACAAGCGGATGGGCATGCATGAGTTCGGCCGCCCCGACATCGAGGTCGACAAGAGCAACATTCTGCTGATCGGCCCCACCGGCAGCGGCAAGACCCTGCTGGCCCGCACGCTCGCCAAGCTGCTCGATGTGCCCTTCGCCATCGGCGACGCGACCACGCTCACCGAGGCCGGCTACGTCGGCGAGGACGTCGAGAACCTGCTTCTGAAGCTGCTGCACGCCGCCGACTTCGACATCGAGGCGGCCCAGCGCGGCATCGTTTACATCGATGAAGTGGACAAGATCGCCAAGACGCAAAACAACGTCAGCATCACCCGCGATGTTTCCGGCGAGGGCGTGCAGCAAGCCTTGCTGAAAATGCTGGAAGGCACGGTCAGCAATGTTCCGCCCCAGGGCGGCCGCAAGCATCCCGAGCAGCAATACATCCAGGTCGACACCAGCAACATCCTGTTCATTTGCGGCGGCACGTTCGTCGGCCTCGAAAAGATCATTGCTCGCCGGGTGGGCAAGAACAGTTTCGGCTTCGGCGGAACCCCTGACATCGGCGAAAAACGCCTGGGCGAATTGCTCGCCAAGGTCACCAGCGACGACCTGATCGAATTCGGCATGATTCCCGAATTCGTCGGCCGCCTGCCGGTGATCGCCCCGCTCGAACCGCTCGATGAAGATGCGCTGGTCCGCATCTTGACCGAACCGCGAAATGCCTTGGTGCGACAATACCAGAAGCTATTTGAGATTGAAGGCGCCGAACTCGAATTCGAGGTGAAGGCGCTGAAGGAAATCGCGCGCATGGCCAAGTCCCGCGACACCGGCGCTCGCGGATTGCGCAGCATTGTCGAGGAAATCATGCTCGACATCATGTTCGATTTGCCGGAACTCGAAAGCAAGGGCCGCTACATCGTCACCGAAGACGTGGTCAGGGGCCATAAGCCGCTATTTGAAAACAAGCAGCCGGATAAAAAGAGTGCGTGACGCCGGCTATCGAGCCGCCTGGCTCAATTTGGCCTCGGACTTGTTCAGCGCCGCCAAGAACTGTTCGAGCGCATCGAACCGGAGCGGCTTGGTGAAGTGATGATCGAATCCGGCGGCCTTCGATCGGCGGCGGTCTTCATCCTGGCCCCAGCCAGTCAGTGCAATCAAAATCACCTCATCACCCAGCGCCGCGCGGATGCGCTGGCCCGCCTCGTAGCCGTTCATTTTCGGCAAGCCGATATCGAGCAAGATTAAGTCGGGCTTCAAGGCGACGGCCGAACGCACCGCTTCCACGCCGTCGGCCGCGGTGAAAACATCATGGCCGGTCAGTCGCAATAACATCGCCAGACTCTCGACGGAGTCGCGATTGTCGTCCACGACCAAAATGCGATTCTTGCTCGCGGCGGCAGCGGGTTTGTCTTCGTCTTCGGATTGATCGGCCGCCAGCACGACTGGAAGTCGCACGACGAACTCGCTGCCTTGGCCCGGCCCCTCACTGTGGGCGGTCAGCGTGCCCTCGTGCATTTCGATTAAGCGCCGGGCTAACGACAGGCCGATGCCGAGCCCGCCCTGCGAACGCTCCAATGAATACTCCAGTTGAGTGAACATTTCAAAGACACGCGGCAGCATTTCACGCGGAATGCCGATGCCCGTGTCCTTCACCCGGATCACCAACTCGTGCAAATACGATGGCGGGATGACAAACGTCGAATCCGACATCGGCGGATCGGCGCCTCGACCGGGCGAGTGGTCGGTTTTCGGCTCGGTCGAGCCATCGCCGGCGTCGAGCAGTTCAACCGTCAGCGAGATCCGGCCTCCGGGCTCGGTGTACTTGGCCGCGTTGTTGAGCAGGTTTAGCAAGACTTGAGTAAACCGGGTTGGATCGACATTGATTTGAATCGGATCGGGCGGCAGCGCGACGATCAATTCGTGCCGGCAGCGGTCGATCAGCGGCCGGCTGCCCTCGACGGCGGCGTTCACGACCGACGCCAAATCCACCGGCTGCATGTGAATGGCGATTTTCCCGCGCGTGATGCGTGAGACGTCGAGCAGATCGTCCACCAGCCGGGTCAGTTGCTGAAGTTGCCGTTCGATGATGTCGCGGGCGCATTGCAGTTCGGCGCGACGGGTCCTTTGCGCGCAGGATATGGACGGCGTTGCGAATGGGCGCGAGCGGGTTGCGCAATTCGTGGGCGAGCATCGCGAGAAACTCATCCTTGCGCTGCTCCGCCTCCTTCAACGACGATTCCGCGACCTTGCGGGCGGTGATGTCGCGGGCGACCTTGGAGGCGCCGATGATCCGGCCCGATGCATCGCGCACAGGCGAAATCGTCAACGAGATGTTGATGAGACGGCCGTTCTTGGAACGGCGAACGGTCTCAAAATGTTCGATCCGTTCGCCGCGCCGCAGCTTGGCCAGAATCGCGGTTTCTTCCGGAAGCCGGTCATTCGGAATAATGATGGTGATCGGGCGGCCAATGGCCTCGGCGGCGCTGTACTCGAACAGCCGCTCGGCGCCGCCATTCCAAGATGTGATGATGCCATCCAGCGTCTTGCTGACGATCGCGTCCTCGGACGATTCGACGATGGCGGCGAGCAGCGCCCGGTTTTCCTCAGCGTGCTTTCGTTCGGTAATGTCCTCGGCCAGCCCAGCGACGCGCAGCACCTCGCCGGGCGAGTCGGAGGTCGGAAAACTCCGGTCGCGAATCCAGCGGATCGATCCGTCGGGGCGCACGATCCGGTATTCCACGTCGGCCGGCCGGCCTCGGCACGTCTCTTCCAGCGCCGCGATGAATCGTTCGCGGTCGTCCGGCACGATCGATTCCGGCCACAGCGTCGGGTCTTGAGCCAGCGATTCGATCGGCCGTCCCCAAATCGGCGTGAAGGCCGGGCTGCAATAGAGAATCTGCGCTCGAGCCGGATCGGCGATCCAGAACACCTCGGCGATGTTGTCGGCCAGATGCCGAAACTGCCGATCCATTTCGCGCCCGTGTTCGCTCTCGTGGCGTCGCATCGTGATGTCTTTGGCTGTGCCGTGAATCCGGATCATGCGCGGGTCGGATTCCTCGAACGAGGGCTCGGCAAAGTAGCGAAGCCAGCGCACGTCGCCGCTCTTGGTGATGAGGCGCACTTCGCCGTTGACCAGTTCTCCTTGCAAGAGCAGCTCGATCTTTTGCGAGATGTCCAGATAGTCGTCGGGATGAATCGCGAGCAGCGCCGTGGCCGCGGTGAACTCCTCGGCCGCGTATCCGGTCACGCGCGTGAATCCCTCGCCGGCCGACTCGACGTTCAAGTCGCGGCCGTCGAAACGGACAACAATGTTGTAGTCGCCCCCCGAATTGCCGAAGAATTGAGCCAGCAAATCGGCGCGTCTTCCTGTCGGTGATGTCGCGAAAAACACAACGGGTGTGAATGAAGCGGCCGTTTTCCCAGCGGACGTTGGAATCGACGAGCGCGTGGCGGATCGAACCATCCTTGCAACGCAGGGTCACTTGATGGCCGTGCAATTCGCCGCCATGTTGCAAATGCCGAAGGATCGTTTTGCAGGCGTCCGAATCGACATGGAATTCGGCGACGCCGTGGCCGACGTATTCCTCGCGGCGATAGCCGAGCATGTCCAGCAGCGCCTGATTCGCGCGCACGACCACGCCGTTCGGCCCGACCCAGTGAACGCCGACCGGGGCGTTCTCAAAGAAATCCGCCAACTCCCGTTCGCTGCGCCGCAGCGACTCTTCGGCCCGGTAGCGCTGAAGCGCGACGGCCGTCTGATGCGAGGCGACCGTCAGAATCAACTGATCCTCCCGGGTCGGGAAACCCGGCCGGTCGCTGGCGGCTAGCAGTGCGCCGATTTCGCAGCTAATCCCGATCGGAACGGCCGCGGTTCGCACAGGGTGACCCGCGAACGGATGCTGCAACGGCAGCGCCCCGAACTCGATCGAGTCGAATGGACCATTGGCGTGCAACAGTCCCGCGATTTCGCGGTAGCGGCGGGCGTTGTCAATTTGTTCGTTGGAGTGAATGACTTCGATCCGGTCGTCCGGCCCGGCGCCTTCCAGCCGAATGCAGATCAAATCGAGGTCCAGCGTTTTCGTCAGGGTTTCGGCTAGGCTTTCCGCGATCGCGCGACGATCGGCCGAGGTCCAGGCAAGCGGCAGCGCAGTTAACTCGGCGAGATCGCCGAGCGGACGACTATTCGCGTCGCCCCGTGGGACTTCAGTCCCGTTGGCGCGCATCTCTACTCCTTCCGTTCGAAGTCGTGAAACGGTTTCAGCGAACGGCCCGCCTTGGGCCCGTGCCGGCGCTCGCTCAATTCAATCCGACGGCGGGGCCTCGGCCCGACCGCGGGCTCCATGGCCCCCATTGCCCGGTCGCGAGCACGCCGATTCCCATTTGCGGCGGATCGAGGCGGCTGCCGCCATCGGCGTCTCAATCATCAAGGCCGAGCGTGGTTCACCGTTCCAGGATTTCGCTCATCGCGACGATCGCAAATTCACGGTTCGCGGACCGGCTGATTCAAGCAGGCGCATCAGGGATCAGGAGCGAATTCCGAGGAACAGGTGCATGAGCCAGCCGCGAGAGCCCGTGGCCACCCTCGGCCGCGTTAATCGTCTGCGGCAGCCATTCGTCCTGGTCGGGCTTGCGCAAGAGGAATCCAGCATGGTCATCCACGGTGAAAGTGAGCTGCGCACCGTGATTCGGTGACGAAATGGCAGCAAACCTCATGCCAGCAGGGAAAAGCACGCTTCGGGAAAGACTCGGCTCCAGGCCCGGAATTGAATGGCCGGTCCCCGAGATTTCCGCGGTTTGACCGACTGCCGGACCTGTCCTACGGTTGCACAGGCCGTCGTCGCCCGACATGGAAGCGGAGAAATCATGTCCAGCCGCGAGACCGCCGCCAACTCGCCAACCATCGCACAGATTGAACGTCGCACGTTTGTCCGGCTCGCCAGCGACCTGCAGGCGACCTGCCGCCCGGCCGGCGCTTTGCGCGACTTTGGCTGGCCGGGAACGGTCTGCGACATCTCGCGCGGAGGCATTGGGCTGGCGCTCACTCACCGATTTCAACCGGGAACGGAATTGGCCGTCGAATTGCGGGATGAGAAAGGGGAACTGCGGCGGATTTTGCGGCGCGGGTGGTGCACGCCGCGGCCGCCCTGGTCGGTGGCCACTCCTGCTGGCGGCTCGGCTGCACGTTCGACGCGCCGCTATCCGAGGAGGAGTTCGAGGCGCTGAAGTGATGGAATCCGACTTCAATCCCGTTCGTATCCCATCAGGCCGGCGACGAAGGTGACAAGGCCGGCAATAAACAGCACGGGCGGATAAAAGAAAATCCACCCAACGAAAAGGCCCACGATAAACCAGACCACGGCAACAATCATCATCAGCGCGCCGGAGATCACCGTGCGACTGATGGCGATCGATGATCCGCGTTCCCGCCGCGGGGTCAGGTGACGATAATAGTCTCGCAGCAACGGGTCGGAGTCGAGCCGTTTTCGCTTTCGGCGGGGCCGGTCGTCGTCATCGTCGCGATCCCGGCGCGGCGGGCGCGGTCGCTCGCTGTCCGGATTGGATGACCGCGAAGGCGGGCTTGAAATCGGCCGAACCACCTGAACCGCCTCTTCGATCGCCTCGGGATTCGGCACCATCAATATCGATTTGCATTCGGGACATCGAACGCGCTTGCCCGCGTATTCGTCGCGCAAATTCAGCGCGCGACCACAATCGCATGCGAGTTTGATCGGCATGGAAGTCCGCTCACGGTTCGAGCCAACGATCGTGGGGATTGCCTACCCTTCCTGGGCGGGCGGCACGGCGTTACGAGTCGAGCGGTAAATCATTAACCCGACGATGCCACAAAGCGCGAACGGCATCGCCATCATCAAATAGATCGAGTAGTTGTAGCCTTCCGAGGCGCGCGCCGGGTCAAACTCGCCCGGCGAACCGTCGTGAGACTCGGGAATCGAATCAGCGCACAGCGGGCAGGCCGAGGCGATCGGCGCCAGCGACAGGGACAGAACGAACGCAAGCAGGAGTTTGGAAAAGAGTTTCATGGTTCGATCCCCGCAACGCCGCGAACGGCGAGTTTTCCGGCTCACTGAGTAGGATACAAATCTTTCAGGAACAAGTAAACCACCACGCCGGTTATGGAGACATAGAGCCAGATCGGCAAGGTCACGCGGGCGAGCCGGCGATGCCATTTCAGCCGATTCGCGAGCCCCAGCCAGGCGGTGGCAATCGCCAGCGGCGCCGCAGCCGCGGCCAGGAATGTATGCGACAGCAGCACCGTCACGTAAGCCGGCCGCCAGTCGCCCACGTAACGCGTGGCCTGCCCATGCCGCACGGCGAAATGGTAGTACAAGTAGCAGACCAGGAATACACCCGAGGTCGCCAGGGCGGTAAGCATTGATGCCTTGTGCAGGCGGATCATGCCGGCTTTCACGGCGATGTAGCCCAGGATCAGCAGCACGGCCGCCGAGCCGTTCAGCGTCGCGTTGACCAGCGGCAGATCGTAAGCGGTCATTTGCCGAGCCGCCAGGCCGAGACCATGTCGGGCCACCAGACAATGATCACCATCGGCGCCAACACGCAAATCGGCACCAGGAAGGCGAACACCTTCCGCCAGTCGATCTTCAAGTGCATGAAAAAGGCGACCACTAGCGTTGCCTTAAGAATCGAAATCAGCGCGATGAGCGTGAAATTGATCACCGGGGCATGATGCCCGAAAATCTGGTTGGTCAAAAACGACCCCGTGGTGCAAACCAGCAGAATCCCGAAGACCTTGGCAAACGTGTAGTCCGAAATGTGGCCTTCATGAGCATGGTCATGAGCAACATCGGCATGAGCGGTTTCGGCGTGCGTATCAGACATCGCAAGGCTCCGCGAATCGAGTCAACTTTCTAATACCAGTACGGGCGCGTCACACCAGGTACAGCAACGGAAACAGGAAAATCCAGACCACGTCGACGAAGTGCCAGTACAGGCCAGTCAATTCCAGCATCGACGTGTTCCAGGGGTTCGGGTCCAGTTTGCCGCGCAGCCCCTTGAGGAGGATGATTCCAAACACGATGATGCCGCCCAGCACGTGCACCGCGTGGAAGCCGGTCATCGCGAAGTAACACGACGCCCAGAGATTGCCGTAGGGGATAAACGGCGGCAGGTGCAGGTCCTCATATTTATGGTTTAGTTCATTCGCCTCGACCCCGACTTCCAGAGGCGTGATCGCCCGCTGGCCATGGTCGCCACTAATCTTCGCGAGCAATTCATAGGTGTCTTTTTGGCGTGGAGTTACCTGCGATTGCTCCCCCTTGGCGCCGTTCAAAATCTCATCGACGATCGCTTTCTTATCCGCATCGGTCAGGGTCTTTTTCGCCTTGTTGGCTTCCTCTTCCTTGGCCTTGATCTTGTCGAACACCGGCTGGGCGGCCGTGACCAGAATCGCCTTGACCTTGTTCTTGTAAACCAGCGCACCGTTGGCGTCGTACGGATGCCAGCCCGCCTCGCGAATGTACCACTTGTACTTGGCGCTGCCGTCGGCGTCCTTCTCGTCCCATTGAGGATAGTTCGGATCATTGGCGACGAAGCGCAATTGCGGATCGATCAGGTTATCGCCGATATAGCCCGGGCATGATGCCGTGCTGGAACTTGGCGGTGTATTCGTACGCCTTGATGCCGAGGAAAACCACGCCGAGCAACAGGGTCGCGGCGATCAGCTGGACGCAGCGCTTGCTGTTCTTTTTCACGATCGCCGAGTGCGCCATGACCACGGTGAAACTGCTGAAAATCAGGACAAAGGTATTGATGGCGCCGAGCGCTTCGCTCAGGTGGACTTGCTTGGGTTCCGGCCAGCGGCCTTCCGGCGTGCCCATGCGCAGCACGACATAGGTGCCAATGAGCCCGGTGAAGAACATGATTTCGGTGACCAGAAACAGCCACATCGCCAGCTTGCCGTTGCTGGTCGGGATGCCGCGCTGGATATATTTCGATTCGTCAACAGTAGCAGTGGTCATGCTCGTTCTTCCAAGCTCCGCCGCGAGCGGCAATCAAATCATGCGATCCACGAACAACATCAACAACACGCCGGGTAGATATATGAGCGACATTCGCAACACGGCGCGGGCCGTGGCGATGGTCTTATCGGCCCGGAACCTCCACGTCAACGCGAGAAACGCCAGCCCCAACGCAGCCGCGCCGAGCGCGTAGAGCCAGCCGGCGCCAAAGGCCATTGGCCACAAGCTGACCCCGATGAGAAACAGTGTGTTCACGATCATCACGCGGGCGGTGCGTCGACCGGTGGGGTCAAAAACCGGCAGCATCTTTAACTTCGCTTCCTGGTAATCGTGGCGGTGAATCCAGGCGATCGCCAGGAAGTGCGGGATCTGCCAGAAAAACAGGATCGCGAACAGCGGCGCGCTCTCGAGCGTCAATGTTCCCTTGGCCGCGGCATAGCCGATCAGCGGCGGCAATGCCCCGGGCACGGCGCCGATGAACGTGTTCAGCCAGGTCTTGCGTTTGGCCGGCGTGTAGACGAAAACATAGAGCACGAACGACGTGCCCGCGACAATCGCCGCCGCCGGGCTGGGCAACATGAGCAGACAGACCAAGCCGAGAAACGTCGATGCCGCCGTGAAGGTGAGCACTTCCGAGACGGTGAGCCGCCCCGCGGGCAATGGCCGCGATTCGGTGCGGGTCATCATGCCGTCGCTATGGCGTTCGAGGAGCTGATTTCCGGCGCTGGCCCCCGCGGTCACCAGGCCGGTTCCAATGAGCATCAAGGCCACCGCCGTGGCGTCGGGCACGCCGCCGGCGAGAAGCATTCCCAACCCGGCCGTGACCAGCACCATCAGCGCGATCTTTGGGCGGGTCAGTTGCAAATAGTCGCTCGCCCTCGCTGCCAGCGATACGGACGTGACTTCGGCATGGGTCGCGATCTGGGTGCTCACTCAATTCTCCGCTGCGCCGCGCGCGGCTAAATCAATTTCGCTTTCCAGGCCCGAGCAGCGAACAGGACCGACGAGGCGAAAATTCCAAATCCGGTCAATACATGGAGCGAACGCATCGTCGCGTCCGCGATGCTGACCGATTCAAACTGCAATGTCGCGTTGGTAACCCGAACCCAGACCACCACTCCGAGCGCCACCTGAAAAGCGACCATACCCAACAGCGCGGCGGCTTTTCGCCGCAGTTGGGGGCCGCCGTCCACGTCGGATTTCGTGCGTGCATTGAGCCAAATCACTGCGCCCGCGACCAGCATCCCGAGCAGCGGATGAAGCATCTGGGCGGCCGGATCGAGCAAATGCCGCAACAAGCCGCCAAAAACGATCTGAATCAGAACCAGGACCGCGATCGCCGCCGAGACAGATGCGCAGGGGCCTTTCCGTGACCAGATCGATCATCGAGTTCCAGCGCGAGCCGCTCATCACCGCCAGCAGGGCGGTCGAGGCAAACAGCACCTCGGCGAATAAGCCGTGAACGATCGCGAGGTTGGGACCGATCAATTCATTCAAATAGACGCGCAGGCCACCTAGCATTCCTTGTGCCACGACACCGACAAACGCCACAGTGACAATGGCGCGATGCCAGCGGCCGGCGGTCTGAGACATCACCTCGCCAAACGCCAATCCGAGAAACGCCAGGGCCGATGCCGCCGCCAAAAAGAATCCAGGATTCAAAAGCGATTGGATCGCCCGCTCCGGAGCATGCTTCACCAGATACATGCCGACGGTCGTGCCGGCCGACACGCCCACCAGGGCAGCGAACGCGGCCAATCGGCGGCCCCAGTTCGGCGTGTACCACCACAGCGCCAACGTCTCGACAAGAATGAACGTGCCCGCAAGATAGCCGGCGATGCGATGCGTGTGTTCGATGTAAAAACCGAAATTCGGCAAGCGATCGATCAAGAGCAGATGCCACGGCGCGGTCGGCCAAAGCGGATCGGACATGCCGACGTGAAAGGTCGTGACCAGCGTGCCAAACGCGATCAGGCCAAACGTGACGGCGGCCGTCGCCAGGCACCAACCGCGCAGCCACGCCGGGTAGCGAACGACGGTCGATGGTAAGCGTTCCAGGTTCATTTCATCAGTCTTGCAACGCCGCAAGCGGCACTAGTGCGCCGCGGGCACAACCACGCCGGAGGGCTGCGGCGCGGTCTGCGGCAGGAAATCGGCCTCCATGCCGGGGACGGAATACTCATAGGGGCCGCGCAGCACGACGGGGGCAATGTCGAAGTTGCCGTGGCCCGGAGGCGACGGGGCCGTCCATTCCAGCGAGTTCGCGTGCCACGGATTGCGGTCCGCTTTCGGGCCCCAGAACAGGCTGTAAAAGATGTTCGCGAAGAAGATCAACTGCGCCGCGCCGATCACAAACGCGCTGATGCTGATGAATTCGTTCAGCGGTTGGAAGTTGCCCCAGGTGTCGAAATCGGTGGGCATGTAATAGCGCCGCGGTACGCCGCCCGCCCCGAGAATATGCATGGGATAGAAAGTGCAATTTGAAGCAATGAAGGTCAGAACGAAATGCACTTTGCCCCAGCGTTCATTCATCATCCGGCCAAACATCTTGGGAAACCAGAAGTAAATGGCCGCGAAAATGCCGAACACCGAACTCATGAACAGCACGTAATGAATGTGGGCCACGATAAAATAGGTGTCGTGAATGAACACGTCCACCGGCGTGGCGGCCATGAAAATTCCGGACAAGCCGCCGATCACGAACATCGACACGAACGCGAGGGCGTTGAGCATCGGCGTGGTAAAGCGGATGTCGCCGCCCCAGAGCGTGCCCAACCAATTGAAGACTTTGACGGCGCTGGGCAGGGCGATCATCATGGTCGCGAGCATGAAGCCGGTGCCCAGCCGCGGGTCCATGCCAGACTGGAACATGTGGTGGCCCCAGACGATAAAGCCGAGGCCCGCGATGCCGGCGATCGCCAGCACCATCGGCTTGTAGCCGAATAGCGGCTTGCGCGCGAAGGTGGCGACGATGTCGGAGACAAATCCCATCGCCGGCAAAATCATGATGTAGACCGCCGGGTGCGAATAGAACCAGAACAGGTGTTGCCAAAGCAGCGGCTGCCCGCCCCCCGGACCGGTCGTCCAGTTGCCAAACGTCAGACCGGTCGGCGGCAGGAAAATCGTGGTGCCGATCGTCTTGTCGAATAGTTGCAGAAACAGCGCGACCGTGAGCACGGGCAGCGCGAACGCCTGGAGGATGGCGGTAATGAACAAGGCCCACACGCTCATCGGCATGCGAAACATGGTCATGCCGACCGCCCGCATATTGATAATCGTGGTGATGTAATTGACCGACCCGGCCATCGACGAGACGCCGACGAAAATCAGCGCCAACAGCCAACAAATCTGCCCGAAGCCGGAACCCGGCTGGGCCGGCGAGCGATAACCGAGACCCGAGGCCATCGTCGAGCTCGAGATCGTGGGGTAGGCCGTCCAGCCGGAAACGCCGGCCCCGCCATCGACGAAAAAGCTGATCAGGACAATCACGATCGCCGGCCACATGAACCAGTACGAAAGCATGTTCAGCTTCGGGAAGGCCATGTCCTTGGCGCCGATCATCAGCGGGATCAGGAAGTTGCCGAACGCGCCGGTGAGCAGCGGAATGATCACGAAGAAGATCATCACCGAGGCGTGCATGGTGAAGAGCATGTTGTAAAAATCGTGCGGCATTTTGCGCCGGCGGCGCCATCCCAGAGCCAGCGGCCCAGAATCGGGATCTCGGAGTTCGGCCAGCCGAGTTGGATGCGGAAGAGCATTGCCAGCCCGCCGCCCAGCATCAGCATCAACAGTCCGGTAAACATGAACTGAATGCCGATGATCTTGTGATCCTGCGAGAAGATGTACTTCTGCAGGAAGCCCAAATCCTCGTGATGACCGTGCTCTGTGGCGTGAGTCGAATCGCTCATTGCAAAGATCCCTATCAACCAACACTATTCAGGTTCACTTGCCGTCCGGCGTCGCGGCCCGGCTCGCCGTCTCGACCGAGTTCAACCAGTTGTCGAAATCTTCCTGCGTGTCATGAACAAACAGCTTCCCGCGCATCAGCGAGTGGCGCGAGCCGCAATACTCGGCGCAGGCCATTTCCCAGATGTAATCGTGGTCCTTGACCCAGGTGCCTTTCGTTTCGTCCTTGTGGTAGCCGTTTTGCCACGCGCCGTCGCGGAACGCACAGTTCGATTCGGTCGCCTCGAACCAGATCGGGATCGTCTTTCCGGGCAGCGCATCCTGTTTGAGGCGAAGCTGCGGCAAGAAAAGGCTGTGAATGACGTCTTGAGTCTTGAGGTGAATGAGCACTTTCTGGCCCTTCACGCAATGAATCTCATTGGGCATGCGAATGTCATCGGGCCGAGGCGGCATCTTCGAACGCACATCGCGCAGCGCCACGGTGTGGTCCTGCCATTCCTTCATGTGCTCGACGCTGGCGTAGCGGACCCGCCATTGCCACTGCCGGGCCGCGACCTCGAGTTGCAGGAAGCGCTCCTGCTTGGCGCCCGGGTCCATCTGATATTTCAACCAACTCAGGTTCTTGATTTGCAGCCAGGCGGGAATTTGACCGACGCCCAGGAGGATCAAGAGCACGCCGGGAACGGCCGACCAGACCATTTCCAATTTGTGATTGCCGTGGGTGTAGATGGCGCGGCGATTGGCATCATGGCCGAACTTGAACAGGGCGTAGGTGAACACGGCGCTGACGCCAATGAAGGTGACTCCGATGACCGCCAGGATGATGTAAAACAGCGAATCGACGCCGCCCGAATAGGTGGAAACGCCCATCGGCAGCCACAATTTGGCCATCGGAGCGACGACGAAGGCCAGCGCCTCCAGCGCCAGGATCACGCCAAACAAGTAAGCCCATCTCTTCGCCGCCGGGCTGGCCCGACGAATGAAAGGCCCTGGGAAAGAGCAGATACAAGCCGTAGCCGGCCACCGCCAGCGTCGCAAGCAGGAAAATCACGAACTTGGTCATTCCGATTCGCTCCGAGCGAGTCACCCGTCAGGGGATCGGTCAATCGATGATCACGTTGTAGGGCGGCAAGCGCAGTTTCGCGCGTTCTTCCGGGTAGCCGACGAGCCGCAGGAACGTCACCAGGTCCCAGATGACTGGCTCCTTGTCTTTCTGTTCGCCCGGATTGCCGACCAGGGCCGGCATCCCGGATCCCTTGATTCCGGAATGGATTCGCCAATAGAGATCAATGGGCCGGCGTCCGCCGCGGAATGTGTTCAACAGGAAGTTGCGCGGCTGGACGACGGTGCCCCAAGAGTCGTAGCGGTAGTCGGAATCGCGGCCGATGTTGGTGTGGCACTGCGAGCATTGATCGGCCCGCATGAAAAACTGGTAGCCGCGTTTCGCCGCCGCCAGCATTTCTTTCTCATCCTTGTAGTCGGGCACTGCCAGCGGCTTGATTTCCGCGGCCTGGGCCGCCAGCCAGCGGGTCGCGGCCACGCTGGCGGCGATCCGCACCCGCTCATAGATCTTCGGCTGCGGCGTGCCTTCCTCGGGCGGCTGCGCTTTATCGCGAATGATGCCTTTCACCGCCTCCATTTCCGACTCGCCGCGAATGCTCAGATGGATCACATAACTGATCAAGGCGTCGATTTCCTCGGGCTGGAGCAGGTGGAACGAGGGCATCGAGGTGCCGTCGATGCCGTTCATCAGAATGCGGCGCAGATCGTCGCGGCGCGGCTTCCGCTCGCCCTCGGGCTGGCCGGACGACGTGAATTTGAACGCCCCGAGCCGATAATCGCGCGGCGGCGGATTGAGCCACTTGCCGGTCGGCCCCCGGCCGTCGCCCGTCAGCCCATGACAATGCAGGCAATTCTTGCGAAAAAGAATGCTGCCCTCGGTCAATGTCTTGCGATCAAGCTTCAGCTCGGTCCGCAGTCGTTGGTTGATGGCGTCATATTGCGGGTCGTTGATGTCGATCTTCGGATTGCGCGGCCGGCCCGCCAAGTCCCAAAGCGCGATCATCAGGTCGCGCTTTTCCGGATCGCTCAGCGACTTCGGGTCAATGATCTTTCCCTCGTCGCGCATCTTGATCAGGTTCGGAGCGAACTCCTCGAGCCCGCCGCGGCCATCCAACGCGTCGAGCGGAAACAACCCCGGCGGATTGAAGTTCGGCGGATTGAATTCGAATTTCTCCGCCGTGATGATCCAGTCCTTGCGCAGCGGATAGAGAATCTCGACGTTGTAGGTGTCTTCGCAACCGGAAATGAAGACCAGACCAAATGCCGCGGGAAGCAATGCGATGAGAGCGGGCCCACGAGCGGCCCGACTGGCGACGCGATGCCACTGGCAATGCCTCCTGTTGACGTGCGCTGAACCCGTTTCCCACCAACCGACTTTCCGCCGGGAACACCATTGGCATGTGGGTGCGGTGTGTTCTAGTTGCTCGCCGAACCTTGTCAAGGAATCGATCGGGCCGATACTGGGAAGCAAGTCCGATGCCGCTTTATGGGCGACACAAACCGCGCGGATAAGCCCGGATTTCGCGTGTCGTAGCGGCGGCATCTTGCCGCCGAAAGTTCGGCGGCAAGATGCCGCCGCTACGAAAGTTTGAAATCTGGTAAAGCGGGCCGGCCGAGGCCGAATCGCGGCGAGGCGTCGCGGAATTGGGAAGATTTCGGCGCAAGTTCTCAGTTTCGAGAACGGAGAGAGGTGGATGCGATACAAGTTGGGACGATTCATGCAACTGCTGGGCCTGTGCATCGTGCCCACCGGCATCGCGGGAAACATCCTCTACAAGGAAGTCGTCACCGAGGGCGTGATGCTCACCATCCTCGGCGTCGGCGCCGCGGTGTTCTTGCTGGGGTATTTGATTCAAGGCCAACGCACGTAAGGGCGGCATCTTGCCGGCTTAAAGCCTGTAGCGGCGGCGTCCCGCCGCCGGCCGATTTTCAATCCGAAAACGAAACCGCCTCGCCGCCGGCGCACGTGGCGAGCCCCGGTAGAATTTTGTCGGCTGAATAGCTCAGGAAATGAACCGAGCCGTCGCAGAACAGGAAATTGGCGCCGCCGGGATGTAGACTCCAAAAGTGCAACGCGTCGCAGTCGTTTTGGATGGTCCCGTTTCTAAAACCCGCGGGTATTCGTGGGCATTCATTCAGGTCCCAGGAAAGACAGCCGGCGTGCCATCTCTGACACCAAGCACCATATCCGCGCGCCCAGCCCCATCGCAACCGTATCCAGCGTACCACCAACCCGCCCACAGGTCCCCACTGGGAGGTCGCTCACCGACCATCAGCGTGTTGCTGCTACCGTCTCGGATGTCAGGGTACCGAGTCGTCGAATTGAAATAGAGGACGCCATTGCGCCTGATTGTTCGGGTCCCCGAAACACCCAAATAAGCTGTAAACGCGGCCATCAGTTTGCCGCGTGCCAAACCGGGTCGCGATGACCGACTATCCGCCGGACACGCAAACAGCGATATGGCTGTCGCAAACGGGTGAGGCGGACTTTGGGTAAAGTCGGAGGTGACTCGATAGGCGGCCTCTGCTTGCCGCCACACCGCTTCGTGTTCGACATAAGGCAGAATTCGAGTATTCCAACTCATGTAGGGGTAAGGCTCGTCGCCGGCTTGCGATAAACTCATTCCTGGCGGCAGCTTGCCCCGAGTCCCATAATATTGGGACAGACCGAACCCGACCTGGCGAAGATTATTCGAGCAATGTAGTCGGGCAGCAGTACTGCGAACCCGTTGAACGCCGGCGAGAATCAATGCAAACAAAATGCCGATGATGGAAATAACGACCAACAGCTCGATGACTGTGAAGGCTAATGCTTTGCTAGTCGTTCTTGCCGGCATTTGCTCGCGACCCCAAACGTAAGCAAGATGGCTAATGAATAAATGGTCCCGCATGGGCCGTGCAATGCGGCGCGCCTAGGGCGTGGCCACCAGTGTTTTCACGGTTCAGTGCAGTTGCCACACACATATCGGTTGATGTCGGTAATGTAAAAATCGATAGTACTACTATCATCTATAAAAAGGAGTCGCTCGAGATTGCTCAAAGCTGCTCCCGTGCAGACGCGCCGCGTGTGGTGCGGCACAAGTTTCCAAGCCTTGTTGCAGGGTGAGTGCGCCAGGGTGCTGCAGCCAGCCGCCCAGATCTTTGCGATCTGGGTTGCATCAGACACAAAGTGCCAGAAGCCAAATTCATCCTCCCTGTAGCGACCCTGGACCGTATTGTTGTCGCCGTTGGTCCACCAGACATAGCATTCAATGCAGTCGCAATAGCTGCATGGTGGGGCCCCTGGAGGGGGACCGTCGACAGTCACCGGCAAGGCAAATGTCCATCCGACGAAGAATGAGCCGGCCACAAACAAACATACGAGTAATCGACCTAAACCCCACAGCTTCATTGGACTACTCCTTTTGGAGCGTGCCACGGCACGCAGTAAATAGTGAATTCCGCTGCAAAACCAGGATGCCCTGAACGAAATCCCCCGGGGTCCCTACTGCTTCGCCGCTACGACTCGCGCTTTCCGCTTCCGCAGCGCGAGGATCGAGGCAAGTACGACGACCGCGATCACGGCTGCTGCCAAATACCACACCCAAAGCGCGCTGACGAGACGGGCTTTTCCACACCCTGCTGAAACGTTACTTCCCGTCGATGGCCGCGTTCGTCGATCCGGTAATAGTGCGTGTCAATCGGCGCAGGCTGGACTTCCACATCTTTTTGATACGGCGGTCTCACACTCGTCTTCACCAGCATCCCAGGTTTCTCTTCAAGACGAAAGTCGGCATCGGTCACATTCGGATCGATCTCGATTTTCTCGACACGGGCACGCCGGAGCTCTTCCACGATTCGCGCCCCGACGCAAGGACTTTTCCCATCGGTCCGGCAGCCAACCGTGGGTTGTTTTTCGATACCAGATAAATAGGTCGGAGCGCGGTGAGTCTCCCACGAAGGCCGCATGCCGGACAACGGCGGAGTCGCGAGCCGGGTCAACCCATAGTTCATCGAAAATCGTCATGAGCCCCTGAATCGCTGGGGTTCGAAGAACGATGCAGGGTCGCCCATCAAAGACCGCTTGGCCGTGAACAAGCAATCCTTCCGTATCGGGCTGGATTGTCAAATGGCCGGGATAAAGCCGACCAGCGCCTGAATACCATACAACTCCATGGCCATAAAAGAACGGACACTTATCGGACATGAACAGAGAACCGCGAAAATCACCTGTTCCTTTCCCGATGTCGATGTCGGTCGGCTTTCGAACCCAACCTGGGTCATGAAAAAGAAGCCCCCCGGCTTGCTTGCCATCGAACACGCCAATTCGTTTTTCGTGCCTAAGTCGGTTCTCGGGTAGGCTATAATAAGTTCTGTCGATTTCGAATCGGTGACGGTTGGCGACGAAATCGAGAAGAAAGATCCATTTAAACGGCGCATGAATTGTGGTTCATCCGGGAAATCCGCGTTGAGTTCTTGAAAAATGGACATGCTTGCCTCTGATGGAGTTAGGTAAACAAGCTCCGCAAGAGGGTTCAGCATGTCCACGAGTTTACTGTATCACGGGTTTGGTCTGGTTGGCTACCGGTATGTGGGTCAGGAATTTGGCGCTGGCCGGGTGACGTTTCGCATCGAGCAGTCGCGCGAGCAGTTGCGCTGCCCGCATTGCCACGGGGATAACATTTGGCGGCAGGGGGCGGTCGAGCGGACGTTTCGCACGATTCCGATTGGATCCAAGCCGGTGCAGTTGCGCTTCGAGGTGCCGCGGGTGCTGTGCTTCGACTGCGGCGTGATGCGGCAAGTGAAGTTGGGCTTTGCGGACCCGAAGAAACGCTACACCCGCTCCTTCGAGCGGTACGCGTTGGAGTTGTCGCGTTACATGACGATCCAGGATGTCGCCACGCATCTGCAGGTGAGTTGGGACACCATCAAGGAGATCCAAGCGCGGTCGCTGACGCAGCGGTTTGGCCGGCCGAAACTGGGGAAATTGAAGCAGATCGCCATCGACGAGATCGCCATTGGCAAGGGGCACCAGTATGTGACGGTGGTGCTGAATCTGCTCAGCGGGGCGGTGGTCTTCGTCGGCGACGGCAAGGGCGTCGAGGCGTTGAAGCCGTTCTGGAGGCGGTTGAAGCGGTCGCGGGCCAAGGTGGAAGCGGTGGCCACCGACATGTCGCCGGCGTATATCCGAGCGGTGCACGACAACCTTCGCCAGGCGGTGCACGTCTTCGATCATTTCCACGTGATCAAACTGTTCAACGACCGACTCAGCGATTTTCGGCGCGACCTGTACCGGCAGGCGACGCGTCGCGGCGAGCGTCGGGTGCTCAAGGGAACCCGATGGCTGCTGCTGAAGAACCCGGAAAACCTCGATGCGAGCCGCAACGAGCGGCGACGATTGCAAGCGGCGTTGCGTCTGAACAAGCCCCTGGCGACCGCCTACTACCTCAAGGAGGATCTGCGGCAAATCTGGCAACAGCCCACCAAGGCCCAAGCCCAACGCGTCTTCGACGATTGGTTGGCGCAGGCGCGAGCCTCGGACATCCGCATGCTGATCCAGTTCGCGGACACCCTGGAACGACATCGCGAGGGCATTTTGAACTACTACGAATACCCGATCTCAACCGGCCCGCTGGAAGGCACCAACAACAAAATCCAGACCATGAAACGACAAGCCTACGGCTTCCGAGATCGTGAGTTCTTCAAACTCAAAATCCTCGGTCTCCATGAGACTAAACACGCATTGGTCGGATGAACCTGAATTGTTCCGACGCCGTTCGTCACCACCGGCTTGTCCGTCGCGTCTCTGATATTCTCGCGGAATGAGCACTTCTCCACTCACGGTGTAGCGAATGCGCTTGATTCGAGCCAAGCGTGCGTTCCAGTCGGAGGCGATTTTCTCCAGCTGTTGGTCCATTTGGGCGGCAGCCAAGCACGGAATCGCGAACCAAACGATTGCCGCGATCGGTGCTGACGTTAACGCTCGGCGCGAGGGATCGGTCATCGGCCTCCTCCGTTCGGTCGAATCGCCTCGTTCTTGGGCTCCCCCCGACAAACTACCTCGACCGTAAGCACCTCGGGTGGCGATTTCCCCTTGTTGATAAAGAACTGCAGCCGGCTCGACCGATCGCCGCTGTTCCGGATGATCTCCGTGACCCTAAAGGCACGTCCCGGCGGCACGCCCTCGATAGCAGCATCCTCAACGGTAATATCGGGAGAATCCGACTCAATATGGTCCACCCGAGCAGTGATGTCGTCTGGTATCTGCATCAACACGGTGGCTGAAGCGATTGTACCAACTGGGTGAGTCCCGATGAATACTCGCGAGGGCAGCAGCCGGACTTCCGGTTGCATGACGCCCTCAACGGGCAACACGGCTCCCGGCAATCGCTTGCCACTAGGATCAATGACATCGAGTGCAATGACGTCGCGGAACTTCCCGGCGGGCAACTTCGGATTTACGGCGACCGCCAGATCGAACTCGTTTTGCCCCTTACGCTGAATCTCGATCCGCGTCACGTCCGCGTTCCATTCGACCTTCAGATCCTGTGTGGGAACATGAGTTTTCACGGACACAACGCGCTTTACCGCTCGCTGCCCGTGCACAGGCGAGTCGGCGAATTGGAGAAAATCCGAGCTGAGGGCCAAGCGGCTTTTTACATTGCCGTGGACGCCCCACTTTTGTCGATGACCGGACCTTAATGCCGGCACGATCTCAACATAAAAAGCGCGCTCGGCAAGATCCGTTTCATGCGGCAATCGATGAGTCAGGTCGATTTTCAATTCGATTTCGGCAACGCCGCCAGTCGGAACGCTTAGGCGCTGAGGCTTGACAGACGTGCAGTTGCAGCCCACGGCGATTTCCAGGACTTCAACCGCGCGGCCTGTGAGATTTCGGATTGGCAGCCGGCAGATGTGTTGCTTGGTTTCCCACACTGCCTCCAAATCCAGCGACTTGCGATCTATGGTCAATCCAGCGCTGATCGTCGGTGGAAGTTCCGGCGTTTCCAGTTTGCTTCGCCGCGAGATGACGCTTCGCGCGAGGGAACCGAAACACCACGCTCCAGCGCACGAGAGCATAACAGCCGCCACAAAAATGACTCGACGGTTTAACTGCGAATGTTCAAGCCGCTTAGCGGGGGGGGGTAGCCGTCGCTTGATTGGAATCAGCCATCGCGCACCACCTGAGATTCAGAGCCGACGGAAACGCGATTCAGACTTCGACAGAATGATCGAAGGCGAGAAAGTGAAACCGGCCTTGATTTTGGTCGTGGACACTACCGATTGTCAAGACTTTTCTTTGAAATTATTCAAAAAAGTTTTGGATAATCAGGACATCTTTGTCCTGATTGGTTGGGGGACCTGGAGCGGCGAACTTCGCGAATGGCGGTTCACGAATTGATGGACTCGAACAAATTGTCGTCTGGAAAGATACACACTCGAGTTCTCGCCTTCCGATTCGTGGCCGGCATCGGCGAGAAGGGCAGTTTCAGCCGGACTTGGCGTAACCGGTTCTCACTTTCGAAAACGGAGAGAGGTGGATGCGATACAAGCTGGGACGATTCCTGCAACTCCTGGGCCTGTGCATCGTGCCCACCGGCATCGCGGGAAACATCCTCTACAAAGAAGTCGTCACCGAGGGCGTGATGCTCGCCATCCTCGGTGTCGGCGCCGCGGTGTTCTTGCTCGGGTATTTGATTCAGGGCCAACGCACGTAAAGGCGGCAAGATGCCGCCTTTACGCCGTAAAGGCGGCGTCCCGCCGCCGGCCGATTTTCAATCCGAATACGAAACCGCCTCGCCGCCGGCGCGTGGCCAGCGCGGGCAGAATCTTGTCGGCGGAGTAGCTCAGGAAATGCACCGAGCCGTCGCAGAAGAGGAAATTCGCTCCGCCGGGATGATGGCTCCAATACTGAAATACCGCGCAGAGGTCATTCGGCGCCGGTTGGAGATACGAATATGGTCCACGAGGGCAGTCCAGCAGTACAGGCAGACCCTGCGACTCGTTTATTTCAGCTGCGCCGAGCACCATGTCGGCCGAGCCGTTGCTGTCTTGCCCTACCCCTGCGTACCACCACCCGAACTGGTTGTCCAGGCTTGGCGGGCGTTCGCCGACGAGGAGTGTCTGACTTGTTCCATCTCGAATTTGCGTGAGTCGAATACGGGAATCAACAAATAGGATGCCGTCATTTGCCCGCTCGTTCCTGCCTTCGTTGCCAACGTAGTCCGTCTGGGCAACCTGAACTCCAAGGTAGCTTTGAACGGTCGCGGTTTGGCTGTCCGAAGGGCAAGAATACAAGGGCATCAGCGTAGACAATCCGAAATGAGGCGGCGCAAGATGAAACAGCTTTGTTTGACTGAAGGCCGCCACTGCGCCGCGCCACAACGCTTCTTGCTCGACATAGGGGAGAATGAAAGTTTGCCACCCCATATAGGGGTAGTCGCCGTTAAACAGTTCCTTACTTACGCCTGGGGGAAACCGACCAACGGTATCATGGTAATTGTGAAATGCAAGCCCGATTTGCCGAAGATTGCCTTGACACCGCGCCCGTGCCGCGGCCTCGCGCACTTTTTGTACGGCTGGCAACAGCAGCCCTATAAGTGTCGCTATGATGGCAATGACCACAATCAATTCAATCAGCGAGAATGCTGACCGGACTTCGGCTAATGCCCCGGTCACGCCGCTTAGTGTGTGTCGTGCCGCCTGCAAATGCAGGGTGGCACGAACCGGCCTGCAATCGATTGATGTAGCCTCGCTACCGGCCGGACACGTTGCGTCCGTCTGCGAAATGCGGCTTCTTCGCAGCCACAGAGGCATGGCTCCGTCCTCACTCCGTCGATGATCCAGCATGACGAACATTCTTGCACAGACCTCCGGCCGCTCCCGGGACTGAACTGTCGAGTGGTTTTCACGGGGTGCAGCCAGGATTCGTTATAAACCCAGTATCAATCGGGGGTACACCATGCGCGGTGCAAAGCGGCGGATTCCCTACGCATGGACCGCCGTCGTAATAGTCAATCCGAGCACATTGTTTTTGCTCGTTATCATTGCAGTTTTTGGTGCCATTGCCACAGGTCTTGAAAGCGATGTTCGTCATTTCGCAACAGCTGTGGGGGAGACAGGGGGCCTGGCAGGCCGTAATCGCGCATCCACCGTTTTTGTGGTTGCATTCCTTGTTGTTGATATTGGCATAAACACAAAGTTTTACGAAAAACGTGCCAACGAAAGTCATTGTCAAAGTGGCAATGACAAAACGTAGATCTCGCATCACCATTTCCTCCGCATTCGTAGAACTGATCACGCCGGGAGGGCCGGTCGACCCTGCGTATCGCGTCTACGAAGCCCTTCCCCGGCGAAGAGTCCAAAGTATCGCAACGACCGCCAGCAAGAAAACCAAGGCGCCCCCGCCCCAGTACCACCAACGGCTTCGACTGGTCGCTCTGAGATATTGGCTTATGTCAGCACCAACCTCGGAAAGCGGTTCGGTTGCAAGCTTACCCTCGATCACGGACCGAACAGGAGTCGCCCGATCGAGTTTCATTGACTTATTGAGCAGCCGATCGGCGATCAGCGCGCCCTTGGGAAGTGACAAGGCCCCCGCCGTGCGCTTCGGTTTCGGTTGCGGGGAACGTCACGGAGTGTGCCAAGAGTCTTTCCGTTCGAAATGGCCGGTCGTAGTTGGGATCTTTATAGACAACGATTTCGGCCCGCTTGGGAAACACTCGTTGGTCGGGACCCTTTGCATACTCTTGAATCGTCAAGCGTAGGTAAGGCTTCGAACCGAGCAGCAAATCGAGCCGGTGCAATGTGCATGATTCTGCGCTCGATCAGAAGTCGTGCTTCTAGCTTGGTCTTTGGATTTCTTGCCGTTAGAATGACCGTGCCGGCGGGCGAACCCTCAGGCGCCGGGCCAATTTCAGCGATTCGTAGCTCGGGAGGGCGTCTTCGAATCGCTCGGCGCCTAGGAGAAAATAGAAGCTCGCAGGTCGCCATTGACTAACTGATTTGTGCTTGTCGAGATTATAGCTGTTGCCCTCGAACCCCTCGACCAATGTTTCGCGGTCCAAGAAAAACGTTTTGAAGACGTTCCGGCTTTGTGGGAGCGTTTCAAGCATTTCCCAATCGCGGTCGATGGCCCAACGGCAAAACAAGTGTTGGTCGTTTTTTTCCAGCGCGATTCTCGACGCCCTTTTGGAATGTTGCCGTTCAGCTTTTCGAATTGCTGATTGAGCTTTTCGTACATATCTCGGTCAATCGTGCCGTCAATTTCAAACTCGCCGGCCACCGGATAGTTGGCCTTCATACGTGCGACGAATCGTTGTGCAAGCGCCTCCGCCTCGTTGCGTTCTTCGGCTGGAAGCCGGAGTGAAAGCAACAGAAACACAATGCAGCAGACTTTCGCCACACTCATCGAATTCATCGCGTCGACCTCGCCGCTCGATGCACCTTGATCGAAACCGATCCGCAACCCGAATCCAGTTTGATCTCGCCTTCCACCGTTTTAGCACGCTCCGCGCTAACAACCAACCGGATGGAGTATTCGTTGTAAAGTTCGGACGCTTTGAGTTCGGATAGGGTGAAATCCACGCCTGCACCACCCGACCAAATCAAATCACTCGTAGAAAGCTGACGTGCGCATTGCTTTGGAATCCGCAAGAAAACCTCGCGCTCAACGACGCGACTCCCGGGCACTGGATCTAGGTAAAGGTCGGTCGGTCTGTACCGGACACTGTCGGGCAACGGCAGTCGTCCGAGAATTGACAGCTCAATGTCTCCAGCGTCAGTGATCACTTGAACTGGTTCTCGGAACGTTGGCTTGTATGCGTCCGGGAACTGCATATGAACCGCGAGTTGAACACTTCCTCCGGGCGGAATCTCGTAATTCTGCAGCTTCGTGGTCACGCACGAGCAGCTCGTTTGCACGTCTTTGATAACAATGCTTTGCGAGGTGGGATTCGTCAGTTGAAACACATGGTCGATTGGGCTTGACCGATTCGGAGGATTGATCTGCGCGTTAACATCACCAGCGACCACCAATCCCGTTGAAGTCGTCGTACCGTCCGAGTTGCTTACGTAGCGTGCGGCAAGTGTTCCGCAAATTGCAGCCAGAACGCTCGCGACGAAGGCCACGAGCAGTATTCTTGCCGATATTCTGGATGTCGCGAGTTCGGTCCGGCTGCACTCCGCCACACTACTCCCGGCGGACTGACTTACTCTCGCTGTGCTGGGGGGGGGCAGCCATCGGTTCATTGGAATCAGCCATCGCGCACCAGACTGAAATCAGAGCCGATGGAAACGCGATTGAGACTTCGACAGAACGATCGAATGCGAGAAAGTGAAACTGGATGCGATTTTCATCTGGGACAACCCCGAAGTCAAGAGTTTTTTCTGAAATTATTCTAAAAAGTTTTGGACAATCAGGACATCTTTGTCCTGATTGGCTGGAAGCCTTCAGCGGCGAAATCGCGACCGGCGGTTTGCGGATTGATGGATTTGGAGGAATTGTCGCTTGGAAGGACTCAGTTTCGAGTTTTCGCGCCCCGTTTCGTGCCCCGGGCCGGCGAAAAAGGCAGTTTCAGCCGGAACTGTGCGCAAGATGACAGTTTTGGTGTCGCGCGGCAGGCGCGGTGGCGCCCTTACCGCACTTGAGAAGGGTAAGATGACAAATTCTGTGTCGCGCGCCAGGCGGCGCGACGCCCTTGGATGCTCACTCACGCACATGAACGCTTGAGGCTGCTTGCTGGACCCCATATCATGCGCTAGATGTTTGTCCGCGGAAACTCGCACTGTTTTTGGGCGATCGCCGTTGGCGTGACGCTGACTTTGCAGGCGTCGGCGCAGGCGCCGCCGCCGCCCAAGCCGGGGGCGCTGGTCGGCACGGAGAAGCGTGCCCGCGACGAACTCGACGCGGCGGGCCGGCTCGCCGCCGAAAAGCGCTACGACGACGCGATTAAACGCTATCAGCAGATCCTCGCCGAATCGGGCGACATGCTGGTGACCGCGCCCGATGATCCAAATCGGGCGATTCCGGCGCGGTGGCTGGTGCATCAGCAAATCGCCGCGCTGCCCGAGCCGGCGCGCAAGATCTTTCGCGACGCGGTCGAGCCGTCGGCGAAGAAATGGCTCGAACAGGGCGCCGCCCAACGCGACGCCCGCCTGCTCGAGCAGGTCGTGGCCCAGGCCTTTTGCAGCAAGTCGGCCATGCAGGCCTTGCAATTGCTGGGCGATCTCGCCTTCGAGCGCGGCGAATTCGAAGTCGCCGAGCATTATTGGCGCATGCTCACCCGTTATCCGTCCGAGATCGCCAATAAAGCGCCCGCAAACCCATCGGAACTACTCCATCCGGACACGCACGGCGATGATGCGTTGGCCCAGGCGAAATTGATCCTGTCGCTGTTATTTCGCGGCGACGCGCAACGCGCGCGAGACGAATTCGATCTGTTCGCCAGGCAACATCCCACGAGCGAAGGGTTCTTCGCCGGCAAGCAGGGCAAATTGGCCGACACGTTGGGTGCGATGATCGCGGGCGGATCGAAATGGCATGTGCCTGGAAAGGGTCCGGTCGGCGTTACCTGGACCACCTTCGCCGGCGATGCGACCCGCAACTCCAACGTGGCCTCCCTGGCGACGCCCTATTGGTCGGATTCGCCGACCTGGTGGCGAAAGTTGCCCGGCGATCCAAAAGCCAAACCGCACAAGGAGGCCGATCCGCCGCTGGGCACTGGGGCCGCGGCCCGGACCCTGGCGTTCGAGCCGGTGATCGTCCCGGGTTATGTGCTGGTGGCCGACGCCGCGCGCGTCTTCGCCTACGATCTGGCGACCGGCAAGCCGGCGGCGAAATACGACTATGGCGAGAAAGCCGCACTGCCCGAATCGCTGGATCTGCGCGTGCCGTCGCAAACCGACGCCCGCTATACGCTCACGGTCGCCGGCAATTTGATTTACGCGCAGTTTGGGCGCAGCCGGTGCAGCCGGCCGATCCTTCGAAGCCGCAGGAAATGGACTCGGCGATTGTCTGCCTCGGCATGGATCGTAACGGGGGCAAACTCGAGCTGCAATTTCGCTGGGAAATTCGCGCCCGAACTCTCGATAGCGATCCGCCGATGATGTTTGAGGGCGCTCCGCTGGTCAGCGGCGGTCGACTTTATGTGGCCCGGACGCAGTTCGACGGCCGGCAGGCGATCTCGACGATCCTTTGCTACGACGCCGACGGCCCTGGCGGCCGCAACGAACCGCCGGCGCTGCGTTGGAAACAGGATGTGTGGATTGTCGAACCACCTGCCGAACCGGTGCGGCATCGGCACGACGTGTTGACGCTGGCCGGCCCCAACGTCGTCTATTGCACGCATTCGGGCGCGATTGTCGCGCTCGATGCGATCACGGGCAAACGTGCCTGGGCCTATCGCTATCCGATCGCCGACAGCCGGGCGCTCGATGGCGTGCAGCCGCACGATTTGTCGCCGTGCATCGCCGCCAACGGCCGCATCTTCGCGGCGCCCGCCGATTCGAATCACCTACTGTGCCTGGAGGCGCGAACCGGCGCCTTAATTTGGAAAAGCCAACCGATTCATGTCGTGCAAACGCTTGGCGTCGCGAATGGCCTCGTGTTCGCGACCTTGGGAAGTTTTCCGCAGGGGATGCGAGCCTATCGCGTTAGCGACGGCGGTATCCAGTGGACGCAACCGGATGTGGGGAATCTGGCGGCGTTCGGCCGCGGATTCATCACCGATCGCTGGATCATCTGGCCCACGAGCCATGGACTGCGCGTGCTGCGGCAGGATCATGGCGACCTCATCCACGCCGGCTCCAATGACGAGCCGTGGGGAAATCTCGCCCTGGGCCAGGGCTGCCTCATCGTGGCGACGCCGAGCGAAATCTGGGGCTTTGTGCCCGAACGCATGCGCCTGGGTCAACTGCGAATGGACGTGAAGCAAACCCCCAACGATGCGCCGATTCGCTATCGCGCTGCGCTGGCTGAGGCCGACGCCGGAAACTGGCACAACGCGCTGGATGAGTTTCGCAAATCCGAGGAATTGGCCGCGGGCGAGTCGATTCAGGGCGTGCCGCTCCAGGAGGCCGCGCGGCATCGGCGACACGAAATTCTGATCATGCAGGCCGAGCAGGCCTGGAAGCTCAACTCAAAAGCCGAGGCGGGCGCTAAACTCCGCGAAGCCTGCGGCGAGCCCTACTCGCTGAACGATCGCGTTCGCGCGTGGGCCTTTCGCATTCACGCCGGCGATCGCACCTTTCCCGACGTATTTGAGAATCCTCAACTCGCCGATCTTTGGCTGACGCAGCCCGACGGGCTGCCAATCCGCGCCGGCGATTATCTGCTGGGCCTGCTCGACCGCGGGGGAAAGCAGCATTGGGAAAATCGCGCCGCGGCGCTGCTCGCGAAAGACCCGGGCGCGGCGATTCGCCAATTGCCTACTTCCGTGGCCGTCCGAGCGGAATTGCGGCGGCGGGCGACGCAGGCGGAATCCGCGGGTAACGTTCGCGCCGCCGCCGAGAATTATCGCCGGCTGCCGATGAACGAACGACTTGGCCTCGCGGCGATTTACGACCAGGCCGGGTATAAGTCCGCGGCCCAGATCATTCGCCATCGCATCAATGCGGGCAAATTCGCACTTGCGGATCCTCCAATTGTGAGCCACACGCTCGACGTGAAGTTGCCGCTGAAGCCCGCCGCGACGCTCGATCTGCAGTCCAACCACGAATGGCCGCTTGGCCCGCTGCGCGATCCGTCCACCGGCGGCGATCTGTCGCCGATCAGCGTCGAGGGCTGCGCTTTTTTTTTCGACACAAATCGTGTTCTCTGTCGTTCATTGACCAGCGGCAAGGCGGTTTGGGCCCGCCCAATTGATCACGATGCTCGCTGGTGCGTCTTTCATACCGACTCGGTGATCGTCGCGGGAACGACTGGCGTCAGCCGGCTCGATCGGCGCGGCGGTCGAATCGAATGGACATTCACTCGGCCCGATCGCAGGTCGCTGCCCGCCGGCTTTCCCGACGCCGAGTTTCGCACGCTGAATTTGCAAATCGAATCAACTCCGTTTTCCTCTTTTTGCGTGGCCGGTTCGCAACTTTATTTTCTCTGGGGCGACGAGTTGCTGGCGCTGGATGTGGAATCCGGCGAGCCACTCTGGAATTTGCGTGCTCCGGGAGCCCCGTATCGATCAACGGCGCCAGTGCCGGCCTGCACGGCAACTACCTCGCCACGACCGACCACTTGCTGGTGCAAACCCCCAGCGGCGAATGCTTGGCCGTGCAAGCGAGCACCGGGCGCGTCCTGTACCGGCAATCGGCGCCGGCGATGTGGCAATCCCCGCCGGTGTTGATTGATCCGCAGCGAGCGATTTTTCCGGCCGAGGGCGATCGAATCAAGGCAATCGAACTGGCGACCGGCCGCGAAATCTGGTCGCGCCGGCTGGATGGTTTGCCAAGCCTGACCGGCAGCGCGCCGCAACTTCGCCGCGACGGCTCGTTCGTGCTGGCGCTCGTCGAGCGGAACTACGGCTACGAACTCGAGCGCTGGAGCATCGACACCGGCGCGTCGCTCGACCATGCGAGATTCCTTGGCGCCGAGCCGGTCGATTTGGCCGCCTCGGCCCTCGGTCCCGGCGCATTCATTCTGGTCGCGGATCGAATGCTGTTCGCCATCGACCGCGAGAGCGGCAAACGGCTCTGGGAATTCCCGCTGCCCAAGCGCGGCCGCGAGCGCTGGCTCGCCCGGCCGGCGCGGTCGGCGGTGCTGGTGTTTCCCGAGTTTGCTCTTCCACACGCGAATTTCGACTGGCTTCGCGACCAGGCCGGCCGGGAATGGGCGGGCGTGCCGACGCTGGACCACTTTCAAACCGCGGCAAGCATCTTGTATCATGGATACCTGGTGCGGTCGTTTCCCCTGTTGGCCATCGATCGCAAAGCCGGTAAGAAGATGCAGGAGTTGAACTTTCCGGTCTTCGGCCCGAGAAACGCCCTGCTGCTGGGCGATCGGCTCGTGGTCGTTTCGGAAGGGAAACTGATTCGGTTCGACTAGCGGCGCTTCGTACGATTCGACATCAAGTTTGAACTGGACCGACATGAAAGCGATTCGTTGTGAAAACTGCGGCCTGACGGTGCAGGTCATTCCCGGCGGCCGGCGCTTGTGCGGCTGCGGCAATTGGCTGTATGCCCCATCCGAGGAAGAGGAGCCCGTCGATATCGTCATGCCGGCGGCCTTCGCGGAGCATGAAGCGGAAGTCGCCTATCCGCGGCTCGAAGGCGATCTCGCCTCGGTCGAGCGGCTGAAGGAGGGCAGCCGCCGAATTCTCGATGAATGCCGAAAGATTATCGTCGGCCAAAACGAGGTGATGGAGCAGTTGCTCATCGCGTTGTTCGCGCAGGGCCATTGCCTGCTCGTCGGCGTGCCGGGGCTCGCCAAAACGCTCATGATCCGCACGGTCGCCGAGTCGATGAATCTGACCTTTAGCCGCATCCAGTTCACACCCGACCTGATGCCGTCGGACATCACCGGCACCGACATTTTGCAAATCGACAACACCACCGGGCAGCGGGCCTTCAAATTTCTGCATGGTCCGCTATTCGCAAACGTGGTGCTCGCCGACGAAATCAATCGCACGCCGCCGAAAACGCAGGCGGCGTTGCTCGAAGCGATGCAGGAGCGGCAAGTCACCATCGGCGGCACGCGTCACAAACTGCCCGATCCGTTTTTCGTGCTCGCCACGCAGAACCCGATCGAACAGGAAGGCACTTATCCGCTGCCCGAAGCACAGCAGGATCGCTTTATGTTCAACATCAAGGTCGATTACCCGAACGAAGAAGAGGAGTTCCGCATCGTCGAACAGACGACCTCGATGCGTCAGCAAAAAGTGGAGCGGGTGGTGTCTGGGACCGACTTGTTGGAAATGCAGGACATCGTTCGCAAGGTGCCGGTCGCGCCGTACGTGATTCGCTACGCCATGAAGTTCACGCGGGCCACGCGCAAGGACCAGGGACAAGTGCCGGACTTCATACGCGATTACGTGACCTGGGGCGCCGGGCCGCGAGCCAGTCAGTTCCTGGTGCTGGCGGCGAAGGCGCGAGCCGTGCTGAAGGGCCGTTTCCACGTGTCGTGCGAGGACGTGCGCGCGGTCGCGCTGCCGGTTTTGCGCCACCGCATCATCACGAACTTCAACGCCGAAGCCGACGGCATCAAGTCCGATCACATCGTCCAACGCCTGATCGACGCCATTCCGAGGCAGGATTGATCCCGCTGCTTGCGGCGTTGCAGGGATCTCCTGCAACGCCGCAAGCGGCGAAGCCCGATCGCTTCAAGGTAGTTTCATGGCTGACGCATCGACCAAATACCTCGACCCGCAGACGATGGCCCGCGTGCGCAGCTTGGAATTGAAAGCGCGCTCGGTGGTCGAGGGCTATCTCTCCGGCATGCATCGGAGCCCGTATCACGGCTTTGCGGTCGAATTTGCCCAGCATCGCGAATATGTGCCAGGCGATGACATCCGCCACATCGACTGGAAGGTTTACGGCCGCAGCGAGCGCATTTACTTGAAACAGTACGAGCAGGACACCAACCTCGTTTGCTGGCTGCTGGTGGACGCCAGCGAATCGATGAAATACACCTCGGGCGACAAGTCGAAGTATGACTTTGCCTGCGAGGCCGCCGCCGCCCTCGCCTACCTGACCGTGCATCAAACCGATAGCGTCGGCCTCGCGACCTTCGATTCTCAGATTCGCCAGTTTCTGCGCCAATCCGGACAAATTTCACACTTAAAAGATGTTTTGACCATCCTGGCGCAAGGACCGGGCGGGGAAAAAACGAACCTGGGACCGATTCTCGACGAATTGGCGCAGCGGATTCAACGCCGCGGGCTGGTGATGCTGTTCAGCGACCTGCTCGACGAGCCTGGGGAGATTCTCGCCGGTTTGCGGCACCTGCGTTACCAGCGACACGAAATCGTGGTTTTCCACGTGCTCGACGCCGCCGAACTCGATTTTCCGTTCCAGGATTCGACGCTGTTTCATGGCCTGGAGCAGTTGCCCGACCTGCTGACCGATCCGCGCAGCCTGCGCGAAGGTTACATCGCCGAATTGACAAAATTCCTCGATGAATTGAAACGCGGCTGTCGAAGCGAGAAGATTGACTATGTGCCGTTGCGGACCGATGGCGACGTGGGCGTGGCCCTGGCCGCCTACCTAGCTCGCCGACTGCGGAAATAATCGAGGCACTGATGGGCGCCGCCGTACCCTTCGCGTTTTTCTTCCTGGCGCCGTGGACGGCAATCGCCACGCTGTTCGGGGCCGCGTCGATTCCCATCATCATCCATCTGCTCAATCGCCGCCGCTATCGCGTGGTCAACTGGGCCGCGATGCGCTTCCTGCTTGCCGCCCAGAAGCGCACCACGCGCAAGCTGCGCATCGAGCAATGGCTGCTCCTGGCGATCCGCACATTGATGATCGTGTTGCTGATCTTGGCCATGTTGAGCGTGATGCCGTGGATCGAACCGCTCTGGAGCCGATTATTCCCCGGCGGCGTCGCCGCGGTCGCGGCCCGGAGCGGACGCACGCATCGGATCATCGCCATTGATGCCTCGTATAGCATGGGCCGCCGCTTCGACGACGGGACGGCGTTCGACCGGGCCCGGGATATCGCCAAGCGCATCGTCCAGAGCGGCAACCCCGGCGACGGCTTCAGCCTGATTTTGCTCGGCGCTCCAATCCAATCCATTGTTCCTGGTCCGTCCGACAACACCGGTAACGTGGTTCGCGAAATCGAGGCCATGCGGATGCCGCATGGCAACTCCGACCTGCCCGGCGGACTGGCCGCGATCGAGCGCATGGCGGCCCAACCGCTGGGCAAGTACAACCAGCGTGAGGTCTATTTTCTTACCGATTTGCAAAAGACCTTCTTCCAGGGCGGCTTCCCCAAGGCGCCGGCCGCCAAGATGGAAATGCCGAATCGAAGCCCGAAAGCGATCCCTGGCAACGCATTCAATCGCGGGCCTCTGTGATCGTCCTCGATGTCGCCCGGGAAGCAACCGACAATCTCGCGATCACGAACTTATCCCTCGGCGAGTCGCTCGTTCTGGTCAATCAGACCAATTCCGTGACCGCACTGGTGCACAACTACGGCGCGAAAAACCGCGTCCAGGCCAAAGTCGATCTGCTGGTCGGCAAGGCGCGAACCGATCCGGAGGAAGGCAAGTCCGAAGGCGAACCCTTTACGCTCAAAGTTCAGCAGCAATTGCTGCTTGACATCGCGGCGACCGAAACCGTTCCTGCGACCTTCCCGCTCCAGTTCGCCGATCCCGGCGAATATGTTGTGCAGGTGCGCGTCGAGTCGGATGCACTCGATCTCGACAACTCGCGCTCGCTGATTGCCGCGGTGAAGGATTCGATCCCGGTCCTGCTGGTCAACGGCAAACCGGCAGCCGATCCCGACGATCAGGCGACGCATCACCTGGCGACCGCTCTCAATCCGGAGCCGGAAAACACCCGCAACCCGGTTAGCCCATTCCGCCCCAAGGTGATCACCGAGGCGGAATTCGCCGACGAAGGGCTCGGCAATCTCAATCCCTACGATTGTGTGTTCATTTGCGATGTCGCTCATCTGACCGAGCGAAAGATCAACCGCCTCGACAAATTCCTGCTGCGGGGCGGCGGCGTCATTTTCTGCCTTGGCGGGCAGGTCGATTCCGAGGCATTCAACCGGCTGCTCTACAAGAATGGCGAGGGAATCGTTCCCGCCAAGCTGATCGGCCGCAAACGCGCACCCGAGGATCAATCGTTCACCCTCACCGCGGACGAGGAGAGCTTTCAGCAACCGCCGCTCGCCGCGTTCAAGGAGGAAAATGACCGGGCGACGTTGCTCGCCGCGCGTTTCCACGAATACATGCAAGTGGAATTGCCGCCCAAGGTCGCGGTCAAGAAATGGCTATCGTTCCTGCCGCCTGCGAAGTCTGGCGACCGGCCGCAACCGGGCAGCGCGGGCAAATCGCTCCTCGATCCCGCCGTGCTCGAGTGGCGGCGGCATCGCGGCCGTGTTGTCCTCATCACCACCACGGTCAATATCGATTGGGGCACCTGGCCCGGCTCGCCGGCCTATTTGCCGTTCATGCACGAACTAGTCCGGCACACGGCGCTGGCGCTCGCCGCGCGTCGTCGCCTCGGGCGAACCGCTCACCGAATATCTGCCGACCCGTTACTCCGGTCTTGATGCGACGATTGCCACGCCCGACGGCCGCAAGGCGAATTTGTCCGTCGAGGGGCAGGATGAGGTCGCCGTTGTTCGCTTCCCGGAAACCGATCAAAGCGGCATCTATCGCATGACGATCGGCGCCAGCCCGCGCGAATACCTGTTCGCGGTCAACTTGCCGGCATCGACCTCGGCGGGCTTGATGTCCGAAAGCGATTTGCAGCGGGCAGACGCCGATGAACTCCGGGCCGCCACCTCTGATGGCGACGTGCAAATCGTCACCGATCTGGCCGAGGTCAAGCATCGTGCCCGCGCCGTGGCGGCGACGGACGATCCGGATGCCGCTCCGCGCTCTTCCGCCGGCCCGGCCGTCGCCCGCGTGTTGCTGTTGGTTTTCCTTGGACTCATGATTCTGGAAATGATTCTGGCCTGGCGTTTCGGTTCGGCCCGCACCGTCGTGCCGCCCGACACCGCCGCCGCGCCGCCTCGGCCTGGCCTTTTCAGCCGGCTGTTCCATTGGTCGAATATCGCTTTTGTGCCATTACTAATCACCGGCCTACTTGCGGTCGTACTGCTCCACGAGGCGAGAACCGACGAGTTTCTCGGATTCTTGCCATCGTCAATGCGCAGTCCGCTGGAAGCGCTATCTCGGCGTGTCCGAGGCGGCGCCCGGCGAAGGCACCCGCTGGCGGCTTGAGTACCTGCCCTACCTCACCGGCCAGTCCGACGCCGACCGCTGGTTGGTCTTCGGTTTGTTCGCCGGACTCGGCGCTCTGGCGATCATGATCTATCGCTGGGAGCGAATCGCCACGCGCAGTGCCGCGTTCCCGGCGACACCGCCCCGCAATCTCGCTCGCTCTCGTCGCTGGCCGGCATGCGCTTCGCGCTCTTTTTCCTGGCGCTGTTCGTGCTCCTTCCGCAGCTGCGATTGCTGTTCGAGCGCGAGGGCTGGCCCGATGTCGTCATCCTCGTTGACACCTCCCGTTCGATGAGCAAGCCCGACGACTACCAGGATTCCAAGACCAAGGAGCACGCCGACAAGCTCGGAATTGACTGGACAAAGATCGCCGACGCGAAAAAGGACGCGCTCAAGAAACAAATGGACGCCTTGGCGACCGAAGCGAAAAACAGCGCCGACGACGCCCGCCGAAGTGCCATCGCGAAGGAACAGTCCGACCTTCAGGATCAAATCGAGGAGTTGAATTCGCCGAGCCGATTGAATCTGATCAAGGCGTTGATCGCAGGCCAAGACAACGACTGGCTGCATCGGTTATTGAACAAACGGCAAGTCAAGGTGCATGTTTACGAATGCTCGGCGCGGACCGCCAAGTTGGCCGAAGTGATCGATGCCAACGGCGTCGACGAAGCCATCACGAAGGTTCGCGACGCTCGGGCACTCGGCGAATCGAGCCAGCTCGGCGGCGCGGTTCGCGCCGTGCTCAACGAATTTCGCGGCGGTTCGCTCGGCGCCATCATCATGCTTAGCGATGGCGTCACCACCGAGGGCGAGGACCTGGTCCAGGCCGGCCGCTACGCCGCCCGCGCCGACGTGCCGCTCTTCCTGGTCGGCGCCGGCGACGCCCACGAACCGCGCGACCTGCTGCTGCACGATCTTCAGGCCGACGATTCAGTCAACGTTCGCGATCGGCTCATTTTCGATATCCGCGTTTCCGTGAAAGGGAAGATCGCGGCCAGCGCCGTCGAGGCCAAACTGTTCGAGAAGAAAAAGGACGGCCTCGTCGAACTGGCCAAGCAGGACGTACGACTCGATCCCGACAAGCCGGTGAAGGTGCGCCTGGTCACGACGCCGACCGAGCCTGGCGAACATGTTTACGTCATCACCGTGCCGATCCAGCCGGATGAGACCGACAAGACCAACAACAGCGTGGAAAAGCAAGTCCACGTTTCCGACGCCAAGGCGGTCAAGGTGCTCTACATCGAGGGCTACCCGCGTTATGAATATCGCTTTATCAAGACGATGTTTGAACGTGAGGCGGCCAGCAAGCAAGGCAACAAGAGCATCCTATTCAAGTGCCTGCTGGTTGACGCGGACCGCGATTACCCGATCCAGGATAAAAGCGCGATCGGCGAATTGCCCTCGCGCGAGGAACTGTTCGGCTACGACGTGATCATTCTGGGCGACGTCGATCCCAAACACGAAAAGCTCGGCCAGCGAAACCTGGAAATGCTCCGCGACTTCGTTCGCGAGCGCGGCGGCGGAATGCTGTTCATCGCCGGAGAACAAAGCATGCCTTTAGCGTATCGCGAAACGCCGCTGGCCGACGTTCTGCCGATCACCTGGGTGCGCCGGGCGACAGCGAGGATCCCAACGAACGCAAGATCCTCGACGAAGGGTTGGAAAACGGCTATAAGCCGCGGCTGACGCCGGTGGGCCAGCAGCATCCGATTTTCCGGTTTGCCACCGACGACGCGGAAAACGCCAAGATCTGGCAACAACTGGAGCCGATTTACTTCGCGGCGTCCGGCTATCGCATCAAGCCCGCCGCCGAGGTGCTCGCCACCCACCCGGTCCTGCACGCCCGCCACGGCCCCGGCGAATCCGGGGACGATTTGCACCCGCTCGTCGTGCAGAGCTTCTACGGTTCGGGCCGTGTCATTTTCTTCGGCTTCGACGAAACTTGGCGCTGGCGCTTCCGCGAGGATGAGGGCAAGTTCAATCAATTCTGGCTCCAGGCGGCGCACTACCTCGCCCGCTCGAAAGTCGGCCGCGTCGAAATTCGCCTCGACAAGCAGACGCCTTACCATCGCAATGAGCCGATTCGCGTGACCGTGCGTTTCCCGGACGACGCCCCGCCGCCCGCCGCCGACACGGCGATCAAGGTGCTCGCCGAGCGCTCGCGCCTGCGCAAGCAGGGCGATAAGTCGCGCTCGGCGCCGTTGGAAGCGCAAACGCTGCAATTGACGAAACTCAAAGGCAGCCGGGCGACTTATGAAACGCTGCTGACGCGGACACCCGAGGGCGAATACAAATTCTGGCTGTCGTCGCCGACGATCGATGGCACGAAGCCGGAGGTCGAGGGCCGCGTTCTGCCGCCGCCCGGCGAATTGGATCGCCTGCGCATGAATCAAGTCGATATGGAGCAGGCCGCCCGCGAGAGTCGCGGCAAATTCTATTCGCTAGCCGACGCCGACAATCTGATCGACGACCTCCCCAGCGGTACCCGCGTTACCCTCAATCAACCCCGCCCGCCCTGGCCGTTATGGAATCACGCCCTGATGTTTCTCCTGGTGATTGGGCTTCTGACGAGCGAGTGGGTGTTGAGGAAGCGAAGAAGATTGCTATAACCGCTTGGTTTGGCTCGCGATGAGGCCCATGCACTCCCGTACCGACATGCCGCTCAATCAAGTGAAACCGCCGCGGTCCGTTTGAATCGGCAATCTTTGCCAAGTGGAAAACTCGATTGCAACATGCGGGGAGGCCGCAATGGGCCACGTCGTACTGCTGGGCGATTCGATTTTCGATAACGCCAGTTATGTCCCCGATCGCCCGGCGGTGATTGAACAATTGCGGCAGGCACTTCCACGCGGTTGGGACGCGACGCTTCTGGCCGTTGACGGCAGCACCACCGAGGATGTTGCGAGCCAGCTCAAGAGATTGCACGCTGCCGCGACGCACTTGATCGTAAGCGCAGGCGGCAATGACGCCCTTGGCGAACGCGGTTCACTAGCCGCGCCGGCATGCACGGTCGGTGAGGCGCTGGTTTTTCTTGATCAGATTCGTGGCCGGTTTCAGGAGATGTATCGATCGATGTTGAAGGCACTGTTGGCGGCGGCGAAGCCGTCATCGGTTTGCACGATCTACGATTCGATTCCGGGCCTCGGCCCGGCGGAGCGAGTCGCCGTGGCCCAATTCAATGAGGTCATCCTGCGCGAGGCGTTTTCGGCCGGACTTCCGGTCATCGATCTGCGTCTCATTTGCAATCGCGACTCCGATTATTCGCATGTTTCACCGATTGAACCGTCCGCGACGGGCGGCGCGAAGATCGCACGAGTGATCGCGGAGATGGTGACAACCCATGACTTTCAAAATCGCCGAAGTACAATTCACGTTTGATTGACGGGGACGCTCGTGCGCTTTGGATCTCCGATTCGTTTTCTTTAGGCAATAACTCCGTGTGAGTGGCCCGAACAACGCGTCGCCAAACGTCGAGAAGGGTTTCTCGGTCCGCCGCGACCGCCGGCCGAATGTTCATGGGTTCGCCCCTTGCTTTCCGCGTGATGAGCAGTCCGGCGGCATGCGGATTTGTCGTCGAAGGGCGGTCGGAGCGAGACGACGCCGGGTGGCCATTCCCACTGTTGCACGTGCCGTTGCCGCCCACTCGCCCAAGCAGTGTTTGATGGTTACCGTGGAGAGTCAAATGCGACGCACGCCGATCTTGATCCTGTTCTCCGGTGTCATTTCGTTCGTCTTTGGCGGCATATTACTTCTGTTGATCATTCGGCTCAAAACAGAGCAGGGTTTAATCTGGTTCGCTGTACCGATCATGATGCTTGGATTCACACTGATTGCGATTTGGACGCGTGACCGGCTTCGTCGGCCTGGCAAGGAAATTGAAGCCAGCTTGCCGGCAAACCCGCTGCCGGGGAGATGGTATCCATGGGCGTTGATCGGGATTCTGGTTTTGTTGGCGGCTTGGTTCGTGTATTGGACCAAGTTTCGATAGTGGGATGTTCGTTTGCGTGAACGGCAACGCGAGACATTTTTGCCCGTTGGAGCAACTTGCGATAGGAATAATGCCAGGAAAGCCGATGCTTCCGCTCATGTCCGAATCTCGCCCTGGCGGAGGTATTAAGGAGCATCGCTTTTCGAAAGTCTTGACCAAGCCCATGTCGGTCGCCCGTGCTTGAGTTGGACTCGCCGGCGGTGAATGACGACTCGATTCGCAAGTCAATTCCTTATTTGGCCGAAGTGGACACAGATGATTCATCGCAAGCAAACGAACGGTGTTCGGGGTTCATTTCATCATCGCTGGCAAAACCTGCCGCTGAGGCTTCGGTTGGAGGAATTGGAAGGCCGCGACGCGCCGGCCGGGTCGGGCATCTCCGCCCTGTCGCTCGACTGGTCGACGGCGACTGGAACCGACGACGCCCGCACGCTGCTGATTGGCATCGCGCCGGGAACGAACAACGCGGTCAATCTCCTTGCACCGATCGCGTCCGCAAACGGCGATTCGCTCGCGGCCGCCGGCATTCCCGATCTTTATGCTGCGCATGGCAGCCGGGTCGGCGTGCTGGAAAACAATGGACAATACGCCAGCAAGGGCTGGCTGCTGCATTTCTCGGCTGATTTGTCGCAATTGAAGACTCCGGGCGCATTCGGTTGGGACGACACGGCGTCGATCGTCGATTCAAAGTTGGTGCCGTCGTACACCGGCGCGTTGCCCTACTTGCTGTTCACGAAGTAGAACAACTACGGGAATTTTGGGCTGGATGGCGTCAATAAGATTGCGATCCTCGATCCAAACGCGACCCGAAGTCGACCCGCGCACCAATACGGCAGTGATGAAAGAGGTGCTGACGATCGCGGGGCCAACGGTCGATTTTGCGGCCCAATCGACTGCAGGCAACTACAGCCTGACGGTGGGTCGGCACATCAGCGACTTGGCCGGCAATGACATGAATCAGGACGGGGACGGAACCAACGGCGAAGACCCGGCGGATCGGTAAACCGCCACCTTTACGCTCACCAATGTCGCGGAGTTCCATGTTGATTTTGGCACGTCCGCGTCGCCGCTGGCGTCGGGCTACACGCAAGTGACGGAGGCCACCAAGTACAGCGCGGCACTGGGCTATGGCTGGCAAAGCGGCACGATTGCCCGCCGCGATCGGGCCGGCGGCACCGATCTGACACGCGACTTCAATTTCACCACCAATGGCACCTTCGCGGTCGATTTGGCGAATGGGACTTACAACGTGACGGTGACCACGGGCGATCGCTCCTACTCGCATGATCAGATGGGAGTCTTCCTGGAAGGGACGCAAGTCGATTCAGTCACTGCTCCCGCCGGCCAATACGTGATGCGAACCTATTCCGTGACGGTCAGCGACGGCCAACTCACTTTGCAATTGAAAGATCTGGGCGGCAGCGATCCCAATGTCGTCATCAATGGGCTGGATATCGTGTCGGCGTAGGAACTGCCGTTCAATCGGCCTTGAGCGGCACGACTTCGCCGTCCTGCGGCAGAATCGCATTCCAACCCAGCTTGGCACGGATCGACTCCGCCAACGCCGCCGAGGCGTGCGGTTCGCCGTGCACCAGATAGCAGCGCTGGGGCGGATGCTTGAAGCCGCCAAGCCAGCGGAGAATCTCGTCGCGGTCGGCATGGGCCGACATGCTGTTGAGCTTGCGAATTTGTGCGCGAACGGGGACGTCGCGTCCGTGGATGCGGACCCATTTCGCACCTTCGAGCAGTTTTCGGCCACGCGTGTCCTCGGCCTGGAAGCCTACCAGCAACACGGTGGTTCGCGAATCGGGCAACCGCTGGGCCAGGTGGTGCAGCACGCGGCCGCCGGTGGCCATGCCGCTGGCGGAAATGATAATCATCGGTCCTTCAATTCCGTTAAGCCGCTTTGACTCGTCGCGGGTCCGAACCCATTCCTGCTTGCGGCAACGCAGCGGATTCTGGTCCTGGTCGATGAGGCGGGTCATGTCCAGATCGTGTTCCTCCGGGTGCCGGGCATATTCCTCGGTCACTTCAATCGCCATGGGGCTGTCGATATAGATCGGGAGCACTGGAATCTTTCCCCCATCCTCGAGTTGCCGCAGGGTATAGATGAGTTCCTGAATGCGTCCGACCGCGAAGGCGGGAACAATCAAGGCGCCTCCGCGATCCGCGGCCGCGGTCACGATCTTCGCCAATTCCGCGGCCGCGTCCGGCGCATGATTGCGATCGCCGTAGGTCGACTCGACGAGTAGGACATCGGCGGCGGGAACGAGTTCGGGATCGTGCAGGATCGGCCGATCCCAGCGCCCGAGATCGCCGGAAAACACCAGCCGGAACGGCTCGCCGGGGCCCAGTTGCAGCTCGACGGACGCCGCGCCGAGGATGTGGCCGGCACTGCGGTACATGCTTTGCACCCCTTCGACGACCTGGAACGGTTTGTGATAAGGCCGCATTTGAATCAATCGAATTGCTGCTTGAACGTCAGCGCGGGTGTAAAGCGGCAGGGCGGGGCGATGTTTGCTGTAGCCGTGCTTGTTCGCCTGCTCGGCGTCTTCCTCCTGGAGGCTGGCGGCGTCAAAGAGCATGATCGGCAACAGGTCGCCGGTGGCCGGCGTGCAGTAAATCGGGCCGCCAAAGCCGTTCTTGGCCAGCACGGGCAGAAACCCGCAATGATCGATGTGGGCGTGGCTGAGGACGACCGCGTCGATGGTGGAGGGTGGCACGGCGAAGGGGCTCCAATTCCGCTCGCGCAAGGCGCAACCCCTGAAACAACCCGCAATCCAGAAGAAAGGAGCGGCCGTTATGCCGGACCAAGTATTTTGAGCCGGTCACAGTTCCGGTTGCGCCGAGAAACTGGAGCGTCGATTGATTCGTTGCCGCCGATTCCATGTGCGATCTCCGAAGCGGATCCGGGCAGGTCGAAAGTGATTATAAAGATTTTCGATTCCTAATGGCTCCGCCGCGTCCGAAACAGGCGCATCGACCATGACCAAATCCGCACAGAGTTGCCGGTCATGGAATCGCCGCTGATGGCCCGATCAGTCGTTTCGCACGTGCGGTGAGCACAGTTTTTGCTCAATCCGGGCCGCGAATGGTTCAGGCATGAAGTTTGCTTTTCTGTATTGCCAAATCGAAGTCTCGCAACAGACCGAGTATTGGGAGAGACAACCATGGATCAATTTACGCACGAAGACCTCAAGTTCTTATTCGCCCAACAACAGGGGCCCTGTGTGTCCATTTTTACGGCGACGCACCGGGGTTATTCGGATGAGGACCCGATCCGCTGGAAAGATCAGTTGAACCAGGCCGAAAAACGCCTGGCGGCCACGGGAATGAACCCAGACGACGCGGAGGCGTTTGTCGAACGGGCGCGCCGCTACTTGAAGGAGCCGCCGTTCTGGAAAATGACCAGCGACGGGCTGGCGCTGTTCATCGCCGCGGACTTTTTGAGAATTTACCGATTGCCGGCGTCGTTCGCGAACCAGGTCGTGGTGGGGCCTCGCTTCGAAGTCACGCCGCTGGTGCCTTTGTTGAACAACGACGGCCGCTTCTACATTCTGGCCGTGAGCCAGAATCATGTGCGCTTCCTCGAAGGATCGGCCCAAACTGTTCGGCCGTTGAACGTGCCCGGCATGCCCGCCAGCGAGGCAGAGGCCCGGCGAACCCACGACCGGGACGAAGTCTTGAACCTGCATTCGCATCCGATCGGCGTCGGCGGCGCGATGCAGGCGATCTTCCACGGGCACGGCGTCGGCATTGACGATCGCAAGGACGAACTGTTGCGTTACTTTCAGCAGATCGACCGCAGCCTGAGCCCGATTCTCAACGGCAACCGCTCGCCGCTGGTGCTGGCGACCATCGATTATCTCGCCGCCATTTATCGCAGCGCCAACAAGTACCCGCATTTGTTGGCGGAGCATCTGAAAGGAAATCCGGATCGGATCAGCGATCAGGAACTGCACGACCGCATCTGGCCCATGGTGGCGTCGGTTTTTCAGGAGGCGACGAATCGGGCGATCGCCACGTATCAACAACTTCGCGGCACCGGCCGTACGATCGACGATCTGTCGCAATTGTTGCCAGCAGTGCATCGCGGCGAAATTGAAACCCTATTTGTGGTGAACGGGCGAAAGGTCTGGGGCCGATTCGACGACCAGACCGGCAAGGTCGAGCAGTTCGCGCCTGACAAGCCAGGCGGCGAGGATTTGGTGAACCTGGCGGTGTCGGACGCGATCCGCCTTGGCCGAACCGTGCATGTGGTCGAGCCAAGCGACACGTTCAATGGCGCGGCGCTGGCCGGCATGTATTTCCTGCCGATGGCCAAGCACGGAAAGTGATCCGCCGCGGTCTGCGATTTGCACTGCCTTCATGTTCCCGAATATCGGAATGCGCCTGAGCGGAACCCGGGTGTATTCGTGTGACGCGGTTCCGAAGGAGGAAGGTATGAAAAGCTTAATTCCGTGGCGAGAGTCGCATGTGCTCGAGGAAGCTCGCCGAGAATTTGACGACATGGTTCGCCGGCTATTCGCGCCGATGAGCGAAACTGGCGGCAATGGGCGAATGAGTTGGACCCCGCACATCGACGTGTGTGAAAACGACAAGGCGGTCACTGTGAAGGCCGACATTCCGGGCGTCGATCCGCAGGACATTGACATCACCGTGGAAGACGGCGTGCTCACCATCAAGGGTGAAAAGAAGGAAGAGCGCGAGGAGAAGAAGGAAAACTTCACCCGGACCGAACGGTTCATCGGGCAGTTCTATCGAGAGATTCCGCTGCCCAGCGGAGTCGACCCGGATAACGTGCAGGCCACCACCGCCAAGGGCGTGATCACCATCATGATTCCGAAGAAGGCGGGCGCCCAGCCCAAGAAGATTACCATTCAGGAATCGAAGTGACGGGGCAGGACGCTTTAGCTGCCACGGCCACGGACGGCCGTTTTTGTGCGCCGGCGCAAAAAAATCCGGTAAAGTCCCGACTCGCGCAGCCGGCTTGATATTCTTCCATCGATGGGCAATTAAAACCAGCTTGTGCGAAACTCTTCCGGCAGCAGCGAGCGAATCTTCGCAGGCAGAATGTGCTGCATTGCCGCACCTCGACCGCCGAGATGTGCTGCGACAGCACACCCAGCACCGCGCGCGTGACCGCATCCGGATCGGAACTGACCGGCGCCAATTGTTTGGCGACCAATTGCAGAAATTCCTCCATGCGGCGGATCCGGAGTGGTTTCGCGACGCCTGGACCAAAAAGGGGTAGCAGGCCAGATCAATTGCCATCGTCGAGGAGCTGCCGCCTGTCGACGATGCCGCCTGTCTTGATCCCGTACTTTATTCGTCGGACCACGCCCTCGACGAAACTCAAAAGCACTTTCCAATATTCAGCATGTGCGAGACTGTTCGACTTTCCAGTTACGAGGAGGATTCTCGATTCAATCGCGCGGTGCGCTTGCGGCGGGGCCGCACGCACGTTGCTGATGACCGCCGACAAGAGTGCACGAATCCTGCTCGATGTGGAATAAGCTTCGCACCACTGCCGATCAACACATGCGCAGTTCTGACTGATGAGCATGCCCGCGATTCGTGGTGACAATCCGGCGATTGCCCGGTAGGCTTAATTCATCCCGCCTGCCCGAGGTTTTGCCATGCCCCGCCTCCAAATTGCTCTCGCGGTTTCGTTTGCATTCGTTGCGACTCCGATCCTGGCCAAGCCGCCGCACAAGCAGGCGGTGGTTGGGCACCTGGGACCGTTCTTTCCAAAGGCCCTAAACTCTTGCGTCCTCTGTCATCTGCCCGATTCGGACAAGGTCGAGGGCAAGCCGCACAATCCGTTTGGCGCACGGCTGAAGTCCCTGCGTATCGAGAATGAAAAAGCCGGCAAGAAATTCGACATTCCGACCTGCTTCGATGCGATCGCCGAGGAGGACAGCGATGGCGACGGTGTGCCCAATTTGATTGAAATCCTCACCGGCCATTTCCCAGGCGACGCGAAGGACAAGCCCACGCTCGAAGAAATCTCGCAGGCGAAGCGGACGTTGACGGATTATCGCAAGTTTCGCTCGGCTTATCCCTGGCGGCCGTATGACATGGTTACGTGGCCGCCATTGCCGGCGGTCAAGAATTCGAGTTGGGTGCGAAATCCGATCGATGCCTTCATCGCCGCCGAGCATGTGGCCCGCGGGTTGAAACCGCGTCCGGAGGCGGACAAATCGACGCTGCTGCGGCGGGTCTATCTCGATCTGATCGGTTTGCCGCCGACGCCTCAGGAGTTGCACGCGTTTTTGAATGATTCATCATCGATCGCGTATGAGAAAGTGGTTGATCGGCTATTGCTCGATCCGCGCTATGGCGAACGCTGGGGCCGCCACTGGATGGATGTTTGGCGTTACAGCGACTGGGCGGGCTGGACCGATGGCGGGCAGATTCGCGATTCGCAGCCGCACATCTGGCACTGGCGTGATTGGATCGTCGAGTCGCTGAATTCGGACATGGGCTACGATCGGATGATTCTCGAGATGTTGGCGGGCGACGAATTCGCGCCCGGCGATGAAGCCACGCTGCGCGCCACCGGATTCCTGGCCCGCAATTACAAGATGCTCAGTCGCGAAAAATGGCTGGAGGACACGGTCGAGCACACCTTCCTCGCGTTCCAGGCGACGACGATCGGCTGCGCCCGCTGCCACGATCACATGTTCGATCCGATTTTGCAAAAAGAATATTATGAAGTGCGTGCGATATTCACGCCGCACCAGGTGCGCCTCGATCGCATTCCCGGCCAGCCCAACACCAAAGTGGACGGCATTCCGCGTGTGTACGATGCCGACCTGAATTCCCCGACTTATTTGTTGATTCGCGGCGACGATCGCAACCCGGACAAGAAGTCGGCGTTGCCGCCGGGGGTGCCGAAGGCGCTGGGCGGCCGGTACTCGCCGCACGCGGTGAAGCTTCCGCGCGATGCCTATTTGCCGGATCGCCGTGAATTCGTCGGCCGCGAGACTCTGGCCCAGAGTCGCGTCCATGTGATCGATGCAACGCAAGCAGTGATTCCTTGGCGAATGTTGGCGACGGCGTTTCCAGTTGCGGTGCAGTTGGAGCGAGCGGAGCTTGAACTGGCCGTCGCTGAGACCAAACACGCCGCGCTCGCCGCCGTACTGAGAGTGGAAGCGCTCGAAGACGCCGGCAAGAAAAATTCGCCGGAATGGCAAGCCGCGGCAACCGCGACGACCATCGCCCAGCGAGCCGCCGACCTCGCCGAGGCGAAGCGAAACCTATTCGCGGGCGAACAGGCCGAGCGCATTGCGAAGAAAAAGGCCGCCAAAGACGCAGCGACAAAAAAGCTCGGCGAGGCAAGGAAACAGCTTGCCGCAGCGGAGAAAGCAAGCAAGGACCCGCCCTCAACGGCCTATCGACCGTGGACGATGGCGACTTACCCGGCTGAGAGCAGCGGCCGGCGGCTGGCCTTCGCGAAATGGCTTGCGAGCACGCAAAATCCGCTCACGGCCCGCGTTGCTGTCAATCAGATCTGGATGCGACATTTTAGTCAGGCGATCGTCCCGAGCGTCTTCGATTTCGGCCACAATGGCCGGGCCCCGTCGCATCCGGCGCTGCTCGACTGGCTCGCCGCGCAACTCATGAGCGAGGGCTGGCACATGAAGCCGCTGCACCGGCTCATCGTCACCTCGGCGACTTACCGCCAGGCATCCACGCCCGACGCCGCCGACTTGGCGATCGATCGCGACAATGTTTACTACTGGCGAATGTCGCCGCACCGGCTGGAGGCGGAATTGGTCCGCGATTCGGTGCTCTATGTCGCCGGTAAGTTGGACCCAGCGCTGGGCGGGCCCGACATCGATTATCACCTGGGGATGAAGGTCTTTCGCCGCAGCATGTATTTCCGCCACGCCGCCGAGAAGGAAATGGAGTTCTTGAAACTCTTCGACGCCGCGAGCGTGACCGAATGCTATCAACGCAAGGCGAGCATCATCCCGCAGCAGGCGTTGGCGCTATTCAACTCCGAAATGACCGTTCGCATGGGCCGATTGCTGGCACGCGAATTGAATCGCTCTCACGCCGACTCGCGAGAGTTTGTCACGGCAGCATTCGATCGGACCCTCAGCCGCGCTCCCACATCCGCCGAGATTGCCGAATGCCTCGAATTCCTCGACGAACAGGCGAAGCAACACGCTGCTGCGTCAAAAGGCGCCGACGACGCCGACGGTCGGCAACCATCGCACAATCCGCAAGTGCGAGCCCGCGAGGGGCTGGTCATGGTGTTGCTGAATCATCATGAGTTTGTGACCGTGCGCTGAGTTGATTTAAATCAATAATCTCTTCAATCAGCGCAGCCAGGCGACAGAATAGTTGACGTAAATCAAGATTCAATGTAGAATGGCTGTGATTCCGCCAAAACGATTTGGCGAGGAGTTCGCAGATGCTTCCGGAAGATCGGGAAGCGCGAATGCGCTGTTATCGGAACGCTTTGCGGAATTGGAACTTCGACGGGTATGTCCGATTTAAACGGGTTGCTGACGAATGGTTGGCGAATGAATTTCCGGAGTCAAGCGAAAGGGAGAGACGCCGAAGTATTGCGCGAGTTTTGTGTGAGCACGTTGAAAACGGCGGACAGGTCGACGAGCAAAAAGAGACTCGGGCAGAGTACTCCCACTATGAATTTCATTTTGACTTGCGCGTGATGGTCGATGAGCGGCGAATATATTTCGAAACAATTCTTTTGTGCGATGATCCAGATGACCCGGACGATCCAGTAATCGAGGTTGTGAGTGTCCACGATGTCTGAACGAATTCCACCTTTGGGGTGTGATCGGCCATTTCCATGGCGCTGTTCTGAATGCGGCGCGAAAGAGGTGTATCCGACACCAACTGATTACACGACTTCGCGGAAACATGATGGTCGGGCTTACGAGATTCACGTCCCTGACTTGGTGATTCCTACGTGCCGTAAATGCGGCGAACAGACATTTTCGGTTGGAACCGACGATCGAATCACCGCCGCATTGCGCGTTCAAGTTGGCCTGTTAATGGCGGAAGAAATCCGGAGTATGCGCGATCGTCTCGAAATGAGCCAACAGAAATTAGCTGAGCAGCTTGGAATTGCCAAGGAGACGATCTCGCGATGGGAGTCGGGGGCGATGATCCAGTCCAAGGCGATGGACAATCTCTTGCGCCTGTATTTTGAGTCCGAGGAAGTTCGGCGATTGCTTCGAAATCGATTCAGTCGCACATCTTCGGACAAAGCTAATCGGATTAAACTCCGATATAGCGGTTCAAATGACTCCGAGGCGAGTGCACCCAGGCGACCTTCGTTCGAATTGTGCGATTCACGAAACTGAGCGAGGCAGGTCGTGTACGTCATCACGTTCTATTCATTCAAAGGCGGTGTCGGCCGCACGATGGCATTGGTCAACGTGGCAGCCGAATTGGTTCGCCGCGGACGAAAGGTGCTTGTCGTCGACTTTGACCTCGAATCGCCGGGCATCGAAACGTACAGGCGATTGCAGCCGCCGAAGCCACACCCCGGAATTGTTGAATTCGTATCCGAGTATCGCCAGACGTATCAGGTGCCGAGCGTGCTCGAGTACCTTTACGAAGCAAAACCGATCGGAAAAAAAGGCGGCCGGCTATGGGTGATGCCGGCTGGTCGTCGGGACACATCCTATCGACGCGCATTGGCACGCCTCGATTGGCCGCGCCTTTATAAGGACGAATACGGCGAATTGCTCTTTGAAGACACAAAGAAAGGCTGGGAAAAAGAACTCAAACCAGACTACGTCTTGATCGATTCTCGCACGGGCGACGCTGATGTTGTTGGTATTTGCACACGTCAGCTTCCGAATTCGGTCGTGCTCATGTTCATGCCGAACGACCAAAACCTGGTCGGTTTGCAAAGCGTTTGCCGCGACATTCGGAAGGAGGCGAGAGAAGGGCTGAACAACTCGATCAAGTTGCATTTCATTGCGGCGAACGTGCCAGGTCTGGATGACGAACATCGTATACTACGCCGGCAGTTGCGTCGGTTCCGAAAAGTACTGGAAATTGAACTGGACCAGCGATTTTCGATCATACATCGGACTGAGACGCGGCGAAATGCTCAATCAGGCGGTGTTTGTGCTGCAACGGCCGCGGTCGCGATTGGCCCGCGAATACCGCAGGCTGGTCGGCACACTCATAATTCAAAACCGAAACGACCCAGATGTCAAAAAGCTATTTTCGAATGATAGCGACATATCTGAAGTCTCGCCAATCCAAAACATACCAGAGGTCCTGGCGCTTTGGCTCCGCGGCGCTGCAGCTATGGAGGGTATGAGCAAGCCGATGCGGAGAATAATCAAGTCAGCCTTTGAACTCGCCGCCGACTGTCACGGTCTCCCATCGAGCAATGAGCCCGATCGGGTCAATGAGGCACCGGCGCTGATTTCTCGGTTTGCGGCTATGTGGGATGAACGGGAGCGTGAAGAATCCGAGGAAGAAAGTGAAAAAACCAGTTAATCGGGCTCAGCGGCCGCAAGCTCAGCTTGCGGTTGAAGGTGCCGTTCGTGACCTTGGAAGACCTTACGCGGATGGGACACCGAAGCTCGAGATCCGCATTGAATTGAAGCAAGCCAATGAATTGGCGTTTCCAATTGGACAGCGTGTGCCAATTAAGCTCAGGATCGGCACGACAGACTTTTTGGCCGGATTGAGATCGACGCCGCGTTCATACTTTTCAATATGCTTGGATCTTTTCGGATCTGGCGGGGAACAGATCAAGCTTGGCAAGGTGCTGTCCCGCGCTGGGTACGAAGCCAATGATCCCGTTCGGCTTATTGTGAAGGGCGATTTGATCACTGTGCATCGGCGCGATTAACAACCGTATTCGCCCCCTCACCCCCCGTGAAATCCCTTTCCCTCGGCGGCGAGCTTCTTTAGCAGCGGCGGCGGGGTGAAGCGGGGGCCGAGCGATTCGTATTTCTTCAGCATGTCGATGACTTTCGCGGCGCCCAGCGAATCGGCCCAGCGCAAGAGTCCGCCGCGCCAGGGCGGGAAACCGATGCCCATGATCAGGCCCATGTCGGCGTCGACGGCGTCGCGAACGATTCCTTCCTCCAGTACGCGTGCCGCCTCGGTCAGCATCGGCAGAAACAGGCGATCGGTGATTTCTTCCGGCGAAATCGTCCGCGTCTGCCGGCGATACTTGGCCAAGATCGGAGCGAACTCCGGATCGTCCACTCCTTTCGGACCCTTCGGATACTTGTAAAACCCGGCGCCGGTTTTTTGCCCGAGCCGGCGCCGCTCGACAAGCTCTGCGAGCAGTTTCGAACCGACCGCCCGGTCGGGGAATGCCGCCTGCATTACCTTGCCCGCGTATAGAGCCGTGTCCAAACCGACCACATCGTAAAGGGTGATCGGGCCCATCGGCATGCCGAACGCCGTGGCGACTTTGTCGATGGCCCGCGGCTCGGCGCCTTCCTCCAACAGGAGCAACGCCTCGTTCAGGTACGGGAACAGGATTCGATTCACGAGGAATCCGGGGCAGTCCTTCACCACGATCGCGGTTTTGCCAATCTGCTTGGCGAGCGCCACGAGCGTGGCCACGGTCGTATCGCTGGTTTTTTCGCCACGAATCACTTCGACCAGCGGCATCTTGGCGACCGGATTGAAAAAGTGCATGCCGGCGAAACGCTCCGGATGGGCGAGCGACTGAGCCATGCGCGTGATGGAAATGGTCGAGGTGTTGGACGCCAGGATCGCGTCGGGGCGGAGCAGTGGCTCAAGCTGCTTGTAAGTAGCAGTTTTAACCTCCTCGTTCTCGACGATGGCTTCGATCACCACGTCGCATTCGGCCATGTTGCCGAGGCTGGCGGTCGTTCCCAGTCGGGCCAATGCGGCCATCAGGTCTTCGGGTTTCATCCGGCCGCGGTCGACCTGTGACTTAAAGCCCTCGGCGATGCCGGCGACGCCTTTTTCCATCGCCTGGGCATTCGTGTCGAGGAGAGTTGCTGGAATACTTTTGCGAACATGCGCGCCGGCAATGCCGGCGCCCATGATGCCGGCGCCAAGCACGCCCACGCGGCGGACCTTGCGCGGCTGGACGCTCGTGTCGGCTACGCCCGGATCCTTTGCCAGCCGTTGCTGCATAAAGAAAATGCCGATCAGATTCTTCGAAATCGGGCTGCCGACCAGCGGGATCATGTGATCGGTTTCGACGGCGAGCCCCTCGCCGAGCGTGAGGTTGCAGCCTTTTTCGATCGCGTCGATCGCGGCGAGCGGGGCAGGCATCTGCCCCTTGGTTTTTTCGAGAATCATGCCGCGGGCAACGGCGAATGTGAACTGGTGCTGCTCCTCGCTCAGGCCGACCGGCTGCTTCTTCTTCGACCGGTCGGCTTTCCAGCTTCCGCTCGCATTCAGATCGGCGAGCATTCGTTTCGCCTCGTCCATCAGTTTGCCGGACGGGACGACATCCCAGACGATGCCGAGTTCGAGGGCGCCCTTGGCTCGGACACCGTCGCCGGTGCAGATCATTTCGGCGGCCTGTGACGGGCCGATGAGTCGGGTGAGCCGTTGCGTGCCGCCCCAACCGGGGATCAGGCCGATTTTCACCTCGGGCAGGCCGATTTCGACCTTGGCGTGAGTTCCGGCGAGCCGAACGTCGAAACCCAGTGCGATTTCGGTTCCGCCGCCCATGCATGGGCCATCGATCAAGGCGACGGTCGGGAACGGCATCTCTTCGAACCCGGCGACGATGCTCAAGCCGAATTGAATCAGTTGGCGGATTGTTGTGGGATCTTTCGGGTCGGCGCTGCCGAGTTCTTTCAGGTCGGCGCCGGCGATGAACATGCCATCCTTGCCGCTGCGGAGGATTAAGCCGCGAAGATCCTCGCGAGCCTTCAATTGAGCCTGAATCGCCGCGAATTCCTTTAGCACGCTGCTGCCGAGCGTGTTCGCTTTGCTGCCGGGCAGATCGAAGGTGATGGTCGCGATCTGGTCGGCGATGTCAAGCTGCAGTGCGGTCATGGCGATTCCTCAAGCAAGGGGCGTGAGGAAAAGCTATCGCCCATGCCGCGAAGGGAAAGGGCTGAGAAAAGGAAGAAGCGTCAGGATCATCTGGTCCTGACGCTTCCGCGGGCTCAACGCCAGCGCCAACCGCGCCTGCCGCCGTAATAGTAGCTTGTCCCCGGATAGCTGTAATAGCTTGTTCCAGGGTAATAGTAACTCGTGCCCCAGGACGTGCCGGGGTAATAGTAACTGGAGCCCGAATAGCTGTTCGGATAATAGGATCCCGTGTTCCAGTAGCTGTTGTAATTCGGGTAGTAGTAGCTCGAGCCCCAGTAGTTATTGTAACCGGGGTAGTAGGAGCTGTAGTTTCCGTAATACCCGTTACCGGGATAGCCGTAACCGGTGGTCCAGTAGGCGGCCGTGTTCAGCGCCGGAGCAACCCAGTTGTCCATCGCGCGGTCATAAGGCCCGCCTCGGTAAATGAACGGGCCAGCTTGGGCCGTGCTCGGCGCGAATGCCGCCAGGCCAAACGCCGCCGCCGCGACCAATGCAAATAATCTTCGCATGCCTATTCTCCTTTCCGAATTCCGAGCAGTCGCCCATGTGATCCAAGAGATCAACCCGACTCTGCTCAATTGATGAAACCGACACGCTATTTTCGGGCGACCAAGAGCAAAGTTTGGCAAGTCCTGTGCCGTCCGCATTGGCTGGCTGACGCGTCATTCAAACCCCGATGTCAATGTTGACCGGCGGGGTGAACAAAATACGCATCAAATCGCGCACTGGGCGGCAAATTGAGTGCGCGTTCGCCCGGTTGTCGAATCGCGGATTTCGTAATCTGAACTTGATCGTTCGAAACGAGAGATCATCTTCATCCTGGAGTGAGAGCCATGAGCAAGCATTTTCTGGGCGCGATCGCTGCCGCATGCCTGTTAAACCTGGGCATCGCCCACGCGGAGGACTCGCCGATGAAGCGCGGATTCATCGAGAAGACTCATCGCGACGCCGACGGCATGGAAATTAAGTACGTCGTTTTCGTTCCGCGCAATTACACGGGCGAGAAGGCGTCTCCATTAATTCTGTTCCTGCACGGGTCGGGCGAGACCAAGGGCGGAAACAAAATGCCGGTCGACGTCGGTATCGGAAGTTACATTCGCAAACACGAACAATCATTCCCGTTCATCACGATCTTTCCGCAATCGCAGAAGCGAAGCTGGAGAGCCAATTCCGAAGATGGGAAGCGGGCGATGGCGATTCTTGCCGAGGTGGAAAAGGAATACAAGGTCGATCCAAAACGCGTCTATCTGACGGGGCTTTCAATGGGCGGCTTTGGAACTTGGAGCCTGGCTGCGGCCTATCCGGACAAATGGGCGGCGATCGTGCCGATCTGCGGCGGCGGATCGCCGGACTTGGTTGAAAAGATCAAGGATATTCCTTGCTGGTGCTTCCATGGCGATGCCGACCCCGCCGTACCGGTCAAGCGCTCGCGTGACATGATCGCGGCGCTGAAGAAAGCCGGGGCCGAGCCGAAGTTCACCGAATACCCCGGCGTCGGGCACAACAGCTGGGATAAGGCCTATGGGACAAAAGAACTCTACCCGTGGTTGCTTGAACATAAATTGAAGTAACAATCGCTGATGGTTTCTGGCGCCGATCGCGCTGACGCATTTTTCGCGGCGGCAGGGGTTGTTGGCCGACCTTGCCGCCGCGACTACAATCTCCTCTAATCTGACCGGAATACTTCACTATGCCTTTGAACCCCATGGAGGCCAATCAAATGCCCGATTTACTTCCTTACCGCGGCCGAATTTACGACTCGATCACGCAGTGCATCGGAAACACGCCGCTGGTCAAGCTTCGGCGTGTGGTCGGCGATGCCAAGGCGATCGTGGCCGCGAAACTGGAGAATTTCAATCCGCTCTGGTCGGTAAAGGATCGTATTGGCGTGTCGATGATCGAGGCGGCCGAGCGCGAGGGCAAAATCAACAAGGATACCATCATTGTCGAAGCCACCAGCGGCAACACCGGCATCGGCTTGGCGTTTACTTGTGCGGCGAAAGGCTACAAGCTGATGGTGACGATGCCCGAATCCATGAGCTTGGAGCGACGCCGCCTGTTGAAAGCGTTCGGCGCCGAGATTGTGTTGACGCCGCGCGAGCAAGGGATGAAAGGGGCGATCGCCAAGGCCGAGGAGTTGATTCGCAAACATGGCGGTCAGCCGCCCAAGGCATTCATGCCGCAGCAGTTCGAGAATCCGGCCAACCCCGACATCCACCGCAAGACGACCGCCGAGGAAATCTGGGCCGATACGCAGGGCAAGGTCGATATTCTCGTGGCCGGCGTCGGCACCGGCGGCACAATCACCGGCGTCGCCGAGGTGATCAAGGCCCGCAGGCCGAGCTTCAAGGCCATCGCGGTCGAGCCGGTGAGCAGCCCGGTCATCACTCAGCACAAATACGAAGGCGTGCCGCGATCAGGTGAAAGGCGGGCCGCACACGATCCAGGGACTGGGCGCCGGATTTCTACCCAAAGTGCTGAACGTCGGCATTATCGATGAAGTCGTTCAAGTGGCGGACGACGATTCCTATGTCATGGCGCGGCGGCTGGCGAAAGAGGAAGGCATGCTGTGCGGCATCAGTTGCGGCGCCGCTGCCCACGCCGCGGTGCAAGTCGCACACGCCCGGAAAATGCCGGAAAGCTGATCGTGGTCGTGCTCCCGGATTTGGGCGAACGGTATTTGAGCACGAAGTTGTATCCGGAGGAATGAGCGATCGTTTACGTTTGACGCTCGCGCAGCGCCGCGCCACAACTCGTTTACGTTTAACGCTCGCGCAGCCGCGCCACAACTCGTTTACGTTTAACGCTCGCGCGCCGCCGCGCGAGCGTTAAACGTGAATGTGACCGCGACCGCTAGCTCACCATCACCGTCAGCGCAATGGCCGCGGCGAGGGCAATGACATTTAGCACCGCGCCGATGACGCCGCTCCAAACGCCAAACTGCGTCATGCCGCGGCCTTCGCGATCCATTTCATGGCGGGCCATTTTCGCCAGATCGTTCGACCCGAGCCAGGCGCTGCAAATTCCGACAACCAGTCCCAGAATCGTGGTGCCGATCCCCAGAATACAGATGAAGAAGGTGCAGGCGAGTAGCAAACTGCCAATGCCCATGAGCATGAGCATCGTGCCGCGGTGCGGATCGCTATCGCGGCGCTCCTGCCCGTCCTGCTCCCAGGGGCGATAGTTGTCGTCGTCCTCGGGTTCGAACTCGGCCTGGCACTCGGGGCATTTGTTGGCGCCGCGAGGGACAAACGCACGGCATTTCGGGCAAATGTCCTCGGTTTCGCGTTTGCCGCGTCGCTCGCTCTGACGCACATCATAATTGGCCGATGGCATCGGCATCGGCGGAAGCCTGCCGCCCGGACGCGATTCGCCATCGGGCGAGGCCGATCCACTCTCGCGGTCGAACTTCGTCGCCGCGGCACGCACGTTCTCCACGGGCAGAGCCTCGGCGGGGTGAAATTGATGCCGGCACGCCGGGCATTGTACCTGGCGGTTATGCGCGTCAGCCGGCAAATTCAAAGCCCGGCGACAGGCCGGACATGCGATCGGTTTCGACATTGGTCGAGCGGCAAGTAATCAGTAATCAGTAATCAGTAGTCAGTAGTCAGTAGTCAGTAGTCAGTAGTCAGTGCCTGCAGGTTATCGGAAGCTGGCGCGAACGTCGGGTTGGAAAAGCACGATCATGGCCCAGATTCCGGCTGGTGCGCTCAAGATGCAACAACAGTTGCCAATGTCGACCATGGCTGCGAGGGCGCCCAGCACGGCAATCGGATAGAGCCGCCGCTTCATCATGGACATCGAACCGATTGCCACGAATAAGGAAACCGCAAAGAATATCGCACCGACGACAATGCTCGCTGTATCGGCGTTTTGCTGCCCGAAAGGATTGGCCGCTTTGACTTGTCTCCAGAAGTTTGGCATGAAGCCAACCATGACGACTTGGAATCCATTCGCCAGCATGCCGAGTAGCGAAACCGCCAGCAACACAAACGCCGGGGCGAGTACCTTGCCTTCATTGGGTTCTGGCCGCGGGCCGAACTCGGGTTCATTCAGGTCATAGGCGTCGAACGTCGGCGGGCGGCGGCGCGGCTCTTCGAATTCCGATTCGGGCGGCATTTCGCGGGTGATGGCCGGGGTCGTTTGTGGGCGCGGAAGCGGAGGTTCGGGAAGGCGCTCGCCGCCTCCGACCGGCGGAGGCGGCGCCAGAAAGGTCGCGCGGCATTGCGGGCATTGAACCGGCCGACCCATCAGTTCTTCCGGCACCCGCAGCTTGTGATTGCACGACGGGCAAAAAATCACTTCGGTGCGCATACGGCCCCTCGGGGGTTAAGGGTCATGAATCCAGCATAGAGCCCGACGCGCACAGTCGCAAGCCGCGTCATATGATAACGTCGGTCGAATCGACTTGCCGAGCGAGTCGATTACTCACGAGCGAGGCAATCATGCGCACCTTGATCACCGGCGGAGCAGGATTTATCGGATCCCATTTGTGCGAGCGCTTTCTGGCCGAAGGGCACGAAGTCGTTCTGCGTTGATAATCTCATTACCGGCGCGGCTCGACAACATCGACGCCCTGCGTGACCAATCCGACGCTTCCAGTTTCATCGGCCACGATATTTCGCATCCGCTGGAGCTTCGGACGCCGATTGACAACGTGCTGCATTTCGCCAGCCCGGCCAGTCCCGGTCGACTATTTGAAGTTTCCGATTCAGACGCTCAAAGTCGGTTCGCTCGGCACGCACAACGCGCTTGGCCTGGCCAAGGCAAAGAAGGCCCGATTTCTTCTGGCCAGCACCAGCGAGGTTTACGGCGACCCTGCAGTGCACCCGCAGCGAGAAGAGTACTGGGGAAACGTCAATCCGATCGGCATCCGCGGCTGCTACGACGAGGCCAAGCGCTTTTCCGAGGCGATCGTCATGGCCTATCATCGCACTCATCAGCGTCAACACCAATATTGTGGCATCTTCAATACTTATGGCGAACGCATGCGGCTCGACGATGGCCGGGTGCTGCCGAATTTCATGGGCCAGGCGCTGCGCGGCGAGCCGTTGACGGTCTATGGCGACGGGTCGCAGACGCGATCGTTTTGTTACGTTTCCGATCTCGTTGAGGGCTTTTGTCGGCTGCTCGACAGCGATTTTCACGAGCCCGTGAACTTCGGAAACCCCGACGAAGTGACGATTTTGCATTCGCGGAAGAGATCCGAAAGCTGAGCGGGCGGAACGTGCCGATTGAATATCGGCCGCTGCCGCAGGATGATCCGAAACTGCGTAAACCGGATATCACGCGGGCCCGGAGTTGCTAGGATGGGAACCAAAGGTCGCGCGGAGCGAGGGTTTGCGTCGAACGCTGGAACATTTCCAGCGGCAAATTCCTGCCCCGCCCTCTTGACATGGCGCCGACGCCGTGTGACATGGTGGATTGGGGGATACTGAACAGGCGAGAAAACTCCATTCCCGTCGGGCCCAAGCGTCCGACGCTCGCCCATTCATGTCATTTCAATTGGGTTTCGGCGGAGATATTTCGGGAACTCCCGGCATCGCGGACACGTCGGAAGTTCGATCAACCTGGCATTGGGTCCGCTCAAGTCTCCCCTGGCCACGCGGGCACACTGACCCGTGAACGGCGACCGGACAGGAGTGTTCGGCTCGAGTCAGTGGACCGGGGGACGCACGGGGTCGATTTATGACGTGGTTTTCGCGCTGGGTTTGCGAAGGTTGGTTGGTCCATTTGCCCTCGCTCTCGTGACGATGTTCATGTCGGCGGGCATTGTCCTGGCGGAGGATGGGGCGGCGGCAACCGCCAAGGAAAGCCAGCCGGCGGAATGCTCGATTTCGTCCTGCACTTCTTCAAATCACTCGGGCCGCTCGGCATTATCGTGTTGCGGCGCGATTTCCATTTGCCCTGGTCGCCTTCGTGGTCATGCTCATTCTCGACCTCCGCATGGGCACCGTGATTCCCGCCGGATTTGTCGAAGAATTCACCGACACGGTGAACAAACGGCAATTCAAACAGGCCTTTGATTTGTCGCGCGAACGATCACTCATTCCTTGGCCGGGTGTTGACCGCCGGCATGAGCCGGCTGCAATACGGCCTGGAAGATGCCCGCGAGGCGTCCCGCAATATGCTCGAATCGATCAAGTCGAGCAAGGAGCAATTGAATCACCTACCTGGCACTATCGGCACGGTCGGCCCATTGCTCGGCCTGGTTGGCACGGTCTACGGCATGATTCAAGGCCTTCATCGCCATGAGCACCGACCGGCACAATGGATCCCAACAAGCTTTCGGAAGGCATTTCGCACGCGTTATGTCTGACGCTGGTCGGCGTCGGACTTGCAGTGCCGGCAATTTTCTTTAATGCCTTCTTCAAGAACCGGATCATTCACGTGTCGATGGATTGCGGCAACATCGCCGACGATTTGCTGACGCAGATGTATCACAACTCGAAGAAACCGGCCCCGCCCAGCAGCGCCGCCGCGCCGCCCCCGCCGGTCGCCAACGGTCCAACCGAGGCCCGTGCCGCCATCCCGACGGTGAAGCCCGCATGATTTGTGCTTTGTCAGTTGTCAGTTGTCAGTTGTCAGTTGTTCTTTGTCCGTCGCGTCGTGATGTTTTCTCATTCGCCAAGAACAACTGACCAAGAACAACTGACCAAGAACAACTGACCAAGAACAAAGAACAAAGAACAACTGACCGATATGCAGATTAGCCACGCCGAACCGAATCTCGTGCCGCTGCTGGACCTGGTGTTGCAGCTCGTCATGTTTTTCATGGCGGCGACCAACTTCGCGCGAGAACATTTCCGAGGTGGTGAAGCTGCCGCTGGCCCAGTCCGCGCGGCCGATCGAGGAAGACGAGTTGAAACAGACTCGCCTGTTTCTCAATGTCGAGGAGACCGGCGATTTGCGAATCCGGCCGATCGTGGATGCGGCCGGCACGCAGTGGTTCGCGGATGGCCGGGTCAACGGCAAGGTCGCCTTCCAGAAGAAGGATGAGAATCGTCCCGAGGCGTTGGTGCGCCGCAGCAATCTCGATTTTTATTTCAATAAGGTGCACGATATCCTGGCCGACCATGTCGCGCGCGATATGCGCTTGGGATCCTACCAAAAACTGTCCGCAACCGACAAGGAAAAGGTCAATAAGGAAGTGGCGGACAAAACAATTGTCGTGCTGCGCGCCGATCAGATGGCCGATTATGGCGATGACTACGACATCCTAACCCGCTGCAAGAAGGCAGGATTCACGCGCATGCAGTTGCGGGCCACCATGGATACGAAGTGAGACGATATGCCGATCCGACGCGAACATGATCCCGCGCTTGAGACCGATCTTGGTCGAGTGATCGTGCCGATGCTCGACATGTCGTTCCAGTTGCTGTTCTTTTTCGTGGCGACGTTTAACCCGGGCCGGGCCGAGGGAAAGATGTCGCTGAGCCTGCCGGCCAGCGGGCAAGCCAAGGCGGCGAGCATGCAGGATGTTGACCCCACGCAGCTTTCGTCTCCAGACCTGGACTTGAAATCGGACCTGGTGGTGCGGGTGAGTTCGCATGAAGACAGCTTTTCGCTGTCGCTGGGTTCGGCGGAGAACAAGGACAAGGATGAAGCGATCGGCGCTCTTCGTGGCCTGACGCCGCAAACTCGCAAGGATGAAATTGGAAAGCTGATGGATCAATTGCGGGAAAAGCTCGCGACGAAATTGAAGGACAAGCGTGACACGGACGGCCCCGACGCCACGATTCCGATCAAGATCGAAGCGAACAAGAAGACCAAGCACGCGGACGTGGTGGCGGTGATGGACGCCTGCCTGCTGCCGGCTGCAAGCAAATCGGTTTCGCGGCCCCGCCCGACATGGCGCAGTGATCACAAAACTTGTTTGTGCTTCGCGGCCATGGGGCGCCTGTTGGTCGCGAAACGTAAACATCTTTAGTTTCCTGGTAGAATCTGTCGGCAGTTCGAGTTCGTGGTACAATAGAACATCCGATGGATTTCATTGGAACTTTCCCGGCCAAGACCCCATCCAAGGGTGCAAATCAGGAACTCAGGTCCGATGCGGCGAGCGGGCTCGATCATTTGCCAGGCCTTGAACACGCCGAGTTTCGGATGGTTGGCAGTCGCAGTGGTCCTGTCGGCGGTCGGGTTAGCGGCATTCAGTTTTGCCGACCAATCGCCGCCGACTTCCAAAGGCGCGCCGCCACCGAAGGTCGATCCCCAGTTGAACTGCCCGAAAGACTGGCTGGAGTCGATTGAAGACGATGCTCCGGTCCGCGGCGAGAAGCAAAATCACGACGAGTATTACGCCTACAACTATTTCGTGATGCACGCCCACAAAGTGCCTTCCGACGTGCTGGCGAAGCACGCCCGGAAGGAGATTACGTTTCGGCGGATGTTCGAAAAGGGCCGGCATCAGTATCGCGGCGAGATTGTGCATGTGAAGGGGCGGCTCAAGCGGTTGAATTGGATCGGCGACAATAAGTACCTGAAGGACGCCGGCATCAAAAACCTGTATGAGGCCTGGATTTTTGATCCGGACTACGACAACAATCCGATCTGCGTCGTCCTGACCGAGTTGCCGCCGGGATTGAAAACCGCGGAAGACATCCAGAAGACCTGGGTTGCTTGCGACGGTTATTTTTTCAAGCGATACTTGTATGAGTCGGCGGAGGTCAACGAGAAGACCAAGCAGCACGTGAAACGATTGGCGCCTCTGGTGATCGGGCGAACGCTGACGGTCACGGAGGCGCCGGTTTCCGACGCCGAGAAGCTGAGCGACTTGTGGAATTACTTCGTCCCGCTGTTGATCTGCTCGGCGTTCGGCATGGTGGCGATCGCCTTTTTTGTGCATCGCTGGTTCGCCTACGGCGATCGAATCGCCCAGGTCGTCTTGGAGAATGCGAAGGCGACTGAATTCATTGCCCCGACCGAGGAGACGCCGAGCCGACACTATCCGCGGGAGCCGTCCGCGAATTGAACCCACCTCACTTGCCTTGCGAGTGGGCAGCCAACTGGAGGTTCGTTTCGATCATGTCCAGTGCAAACGACAAGCCCGTGGCAAAACCAGCCCCGCGTTCGCCCGTGATTCGCTTGAGCAGCGACAAACAAGACTTCGGCGAGCGCGTCCTCAAGCGGCAAGTGCCCGCCTGGGTCGTCAGCGTGTTTATTCACGCTGTCTTTCTGGGTTTGTTCATCGCGTTCGACCTGTTCTTTGGCGTCAAGGCCAAGACGGTGGCGGTGGCGCAGGAAACCTCGGAAATCAAAACCACCGTCGCCGAGGAAGAGAAGAACTTCAACCCCGAGAACCCGGACATCGGCCACGATCCAGACCTGCCGACCAATTTCAATATCGATCGAATCGAAGACATCAGCGTGGCCGGTCCGCTGAAGCCCGATGAGGCGGTCGGCAACAACATGGGCGACAGGCGCCGATGACGCTTCCGCCTCCGCCGGGCTTGGGCGCGTCGAGTGCGGGTCAGGGCGGTGGAATCGATTCGCCTGTGCCCGGCGTCGGTGCGTTTGGCGCCCCCCAAGGCATGGGCGGACCGCCCGTGATGGGCGGCTTCCGCGGCCGCAGCGGCGCCACCCGTGAAAAAATGCTCCGTGAGGGCGGCGGCAATCCCGCCTCCGAGGCCTGCGTCGCGCGGGGCTGGCGTGGCTCGCGAAGCGACAAAGACCCGACGGCAGTTGGGACATCGACGGCAGCTATAAGAGCAAGATCGCCGGCACCGGCATCGCGCTGCTACCGTTCCTCGCCGCCGGCTACACCCACAAAGGCGCGCCGAAAGAAGCCCACAATCCGCTCGACAAGGAGCGGCGGGCGTCGAAATATCCGGCGCAGATGGACGCCGGCATCAAGTATCTATTGAAACGCCAACAGACGACCGGGGACTTCGGCACAACGAATATGTACGAACATGCCATCGCCACCATGGCCCTGTGCGAAGTGTTTGGCATGACCAATGATCCGCGGCTTAAGGCCCCGGCCCAGTTGGCCGTGCGCTTCATCGTCGCCGCGCAGCACTCAGGTGGTGGCTGGCGTTATTCTCCCGGCCAGGCAGGTGATACCTCCGTCACCGGCTGGCAAGTCCAAGCCTTGAAATCGGCGCATCTCGCCGGTCTGGCGATCCCGAAAGAGACACTCACGCGGGCAAACCAGTTCCTGGATTCGGTGGCCGGCGGCAAGACCTTTACCGGCACGACCTACGGCTACAACACCAAGGGTCCGGTGCAGTCGATGACCGCCGTCGGCTTGCTTTGCCGCCAGTACCTGGGATGGGGCCCGAAGAATCCGGGCCTGATCGCCGGCGTCGATGAATTGAAGAAGGTTCCGCCGCGCGACAACAAGAAAAAGGACAATCCGCCGACGCTCGATTATTACTACTACTATTACGCCACTCAAGTGTTGCATTTCTATGGCGGGCCGGATTGGTACGACTACTGGAACCCGCGCATGCGCGATTGGCTGATTGATCTGCAAAATAAAGGATCGGGTCCTAACGCCGGAAGTTGGTCGCCGGACGGCAAGCTCACCGGCAGCGCTGGCGGCCGCCTGGTCGCCACCTGCCTCTGCCTTTTGACGCAGGAAGTCTATTACCGCCATCTGCCGCTCTATAAACGCGAAGCAAGCGGCCGCGATCTGGATGGAAATTGATTCGGGATGATAGATGGCGCGGGTCCTTGGCCAGGAAACGCAGTTTTGGCCTGGAAAAGCGTAAGATGACAGATTTGGTGTCGCGCAGGCGGCGTGGCGCCCTTACACCTGCTCAAGCACATCGCGGCTAGAACATGGATAAGACCGACAGATCCGCGCCATTCGGATTCCGTGTTTGAATTCACGTCACACGCAACAGATGATAGTTTTTCTTTCCACTTCGCAGAATCACGAACGACGTTGAAGCAAGGTGCGCAATTCCCACGCGCGTGTCGGCAGGAACACGCACGTTGTTGACGTACACGGCCCCTGATTCGAGCAGTTGCCGCGCTTTGTTCTTCGATTCCGCAAGTTTCGTGCGCGTCAACAATGTCGGCAGGTCGAGCCCGGCTTCCAACTCGCTTCGCAAAATTTCGGTGGCGGGGGCGCTGGCGAACGCAGCCGCCAAGACCGAATCCGACAAGTCCTTGATCTCGGAATGGTAGACGATTTCCGCGGCTCGCTGCACCTCGCGGGCAAGTTCCTCGCCGTGCGCCAGCCGCGTGGTCTCGAACGCCAGTGCCTTTTGGGCCTCGCGTTTTTCGGGCGAAGTTTTGCTCGCTTCCTCTAGCTCGCGAATTCGCTCCAGCGGCAGAAATGTGTACAGCTTCAAGAATCGGATCACGTCCTGATCGTCCTGCCGCACCAGGTATTGGTAGAAGTCCCAGGGCGAGGTTCGATTCGGATCAAGCCAGAGAGCGTTGCCGGCCGATTTGCCGAATTTTTCGCCGCTGGCCGTCGTGACCAGGGGCAGGGTGAGGCCGTACGCTTGTTTTTGCCGCAGGCGATGAATCAATTCGATGCCGGCGGTGATGTTGCCCCATTGATCGTTGCCGCCGATCTGCAACGTGCAGCCATGAGCATCGAGCAGGTGCAGGAAATCGAACGCCTGCATGGTCATGTAGCTGAACTCGGTGTAACTGATGCCCTGCTCGCTCTCCAGCCGGCGTTTGACCGAATCCTTGGCGAGCATGTAGGCGATGGTGAAATGCTTGCCCACATCGCGCAGCCAGTCGATCAGGCTCATCGAGCCGATCCAATCGAAATTGTTCAGCATTCGCGGCGCGTTGGTGGAATTGAAATCAAAGAACCGCTCCATCTGCTTCTTAATGCACTGGGCGTTACGGTTGATTTGCTCGGGGGTCTGCAAATTCCGCTCATCGGAGCGGCCGCTGGGATCGCCGATCATGCCGGTGGCGCCGCCAACGACCAGCAGCACGCGATGGCCGGCGCGCTGAAAATGCGCCAGCGCCATGATCGGGACAACATGCCCCAAGTGCAGGCTATCGGCGGTCGGATCGAAACCGGCATAAACCGTCACCGGCTGAGCATCGAGGTATTCGCCCAGGTTCGTGGCGCTTTCCTGGGCCACGAAGCCGCGATCTCTCAAGATTTGCAATATCGAGGCCATGGTTATCCTTTTGAGAATTCCGAATTCAAAGCACCTGGGTTTAGGTTACGAAGGACAACTCGAATCCAAGAAAGGGTTCGGGGAATTTCATGGACCGGTTTCGCTTCCCACGGGCGGGAAAGTTCGCTATCGTGAATATGATTGCAATCACCTTTTTCGCGGAGGGGCTATGACGCCGGAAACTTCATTGCCTTCCGATCCCCCGGTTTGGCCCGCCCCCACTGTCGCGAATCACTCGAAAGAAGATCACTGGCGAGATGAAATCGTCGAGCCCGATCTTGGTCCTTTGCCGACGGAGGACGACACGCCCTTGGACAATTTCTTTCAGGCCAAGCAGCAGCGATTGCTGGTCGAGCCGCTGCGGTCGTTTTGGCTCGGCCCGAACAACGATGGCAAATACCTGGTGGATGCAAACGTCGGCATCTATGCCAGTTCGCGAGACCCGGCTATCGTGCCGGATTTTTTCTTAAGCCTGGACGTGACCATTGGCGACGACTATCGCCTAAAGGAGAACCGGTCCTATTTCGCATGGCTCTTTGGCAAATTCCCCGATCTCGCCCTCGAGATCGTATCAAATGACGATGGCGGAGAAGACACCGACAAATTGCGAAAGTACGCCCGGATGGGCGTGCCGTATTACGTAATCTTTGATCCCTTTCAAATCCTCAGTGCGGATGTCCTTCGAATCTTTGTTCGGTCCGGAAACAAATATCGACGCACGAGCGAGACCTGGATCGAGGAAATCGGCTTAGGGCTGTGCCTTTGGACCGGTACCTTCGAAGGCCAGATACTCACGTGGTTGCGCTGGTGCGATCGCAATGGCGTCGTAATCCCTACGGGGGCTGAGCGCACGAACAGGAGCGGCAACGCGCCGATGCGGAGCGGCAACGCGCCGATTTCCTGGCGGCTCGTTTGAGGGAACTGGGCGTCGATCCGGGCACGCCGAATCCGGACGGCAAGTGATTTCGCGTTTTCCATATGTTTAGCCGACAAATCGATTGCCGGTCGCGCTGCTTCGTTAATGCGGGGCCAACCGACTCATCTTCCATGACGGTCATTTGTCAGTTTGCGCGATTAGTTTACTCGATCCATGTCAGACTCCGAAACTTGAAGTTCACCTTTCGATAGCGATCAAGCAGGCAATGCTCGAATCGCCGCACGATAAGGTAGAATGGGATAATCCTCGACAGGAAGTTGTCCGGTGCGGTGAGTGCATGGCGAATATTCCGGATCCTGAAGAATTGGCGGCTCGCGGACGCAGTTATGCCGTTCGCGGCGAGTTTGCGCTGGCAATTGACAGCTTTAGCGAAGCGATCACCCTCAACTTGCGACGCCGCAACTTTATTTCGACCGAGGCACCTGCCTGTCCGCAATTGGAGATATCCCAGCGGCCGTCGCCGATTTCGATGAAGCCATTCGCCTGGATCCGACCAATGCCGAGTATTTCCACAACCGTGGCGCGGCGCGAGTGGACGCCGAGGACTTCGAAGCCGCGCTCGCCGATTTCGATCAGGCGATTCGACTCAATCCCGACGACCCGGAGGCGCTGAACGGGCGGGGAGTGGCGAGGGCCCACAACGGCGACAACGAAGGCGCCGTGGCCGATTTCACCGCCGCCATCGAAATCGAGCCCACCGCGGGGACGGTTTATTTCAATCGCGGCAACGCGTACTGCGTGCTCGGTGAGGTGGACAAGGCGATCGCCGACTACACCACGGCCGTCGAGCATTCTCCGTTTCACGCCCGGGCATTCCTCTATCGCGGGACGATGTATCACGCGATTGGGGATCTTGACCTGGCGCTCGCCGACTATTCCACCGCCCTGCGGATCGACGGAACCGATGAAGAAGCCTATTTTCATCGCGCCCGGCGCGCGCCGATCTCGAACAATTTGATTGGGCCCTGAATGATTTGGAACGTGGCCTGAAACTGGCGCCGGACTGGCCGGAATTGCTCAATCTCCGTGGCGTCATTTTGGCTCGTCGTGGCAAGCATGACGAAGCCCGCAAGAATTTCGATCAGGCTGTCCTGCTGGCGCCCGATATGCCCTCGGTCCGTTTCAATCGCGGACTTTCGGCATTTCAAACTGAAAATTACGATGCCGCCATGAACGATTTCAACGCGGTCATCGAGTTGGACCCTGAGCACGCGCCGGCTTTCAATTTGCGCACGGCCATTCATTATCGCCGGGGGAATCGATCGGAAGCGATCGCCGATCATCAAGCCGGACTCGCCATCGATCCAACTGATGCTCGGGCGCACAATCATCTTGCTTGGCTGCTCGCGACGTCTCCCGATGAACAACTTCGCGATGGCCCCAGGCGCTCAGCCATGCACAGGTCGCCTGCGGACTCGTAAACTTCGAAGGCGCCAGTTACCTCGACACGCTTGCCGCCGCCCAAGCGGAGTGCGGCCAATTCGACGAAGCCGTGACGTGGCAAGAGAAAGCGATCGAACAGCTCGACGGGGCCGACAAGTCAACCTATGTCACGCGGCTGGAGTTATATCGCGCGGGCAAGCCGTATCGGGACATTCCACGTTCGAGTTAACCAACTTCTGCCCGGTCAATCCGCGGGGCCCCGTCATCGGTCGCATCGCCACCCGTCGGTCCAATCGATCCGAGTGAAGTGTATCCGATCAGCCGATTTCTCGAAAGTGGAAGCGACTATTGTTCGTGAAACCGGTAAAGTTGCCCGGCCGTTCGGACGTATAGCGAGCCATTCACCGCCGCGAATGAAGCGAGGGCACGCTCCTTCAATTCATTTTTGGCCAAGATTCGGAATAACTTGCCAGCTTGCAAAACTGTGACCGTGCCGGTTTCGCTGAGGCAATAAATCCGGCCATTGGCATGGATTGGCGAGGCCGAATAGGCGCCGCCGATTCGCTCCTGCCAGTGGATTTTGCCGGTTTTCGCATCAACACAGGTGGCGATTCCGCCGTCACCGATCAGATAGAGTTCGTCCCCCACCAGCAGAGGCGACGGAGTATTGGGCACCGCGCGTTCAAACTTCCAGGCGACGTGCGAAGCGGTGACATCGCCGCTGCCACTCGGGCGGATCGCCAGCAATTGCCCGCGCACGAAGCCGGTGCAAACGTAAACCAATCCATGTCCGAAAACCGGCCGCGGAATCACCGACCAGCCGCCGTAACGAACACGCCACAGTTCGTTGCCGGTTTTTGGATCGAACGAGTTGACGACGCCGCTGCCCTGGCTAATCAATTGGTCCTTTCCCGCGGCGTGAATCACCAGTGGCGTGCCAAACGCGAACTGAGAATCGCGATTCTTGTCGATGCGGCGATCAGTTTTCCAAACCACTTTGCCCGTTTTGGTGTCGAGCGCAACCACAAACTGGGAATCATTCCCGTCACAACTCAAGATCAATTTCCCACTGAACAACACGGGCGAGCCGCCGTTGCCATGTTTTGGTTCATATTTCAATTCGCGATTGGTCCAAATGATCTTGCCATCGAGGTCGAGGCAGGCCGTGCCTTGATGGCCGAAGTGAACAAAGAACCGCGCGCCGCGAACGATCGGCGTTGGGCTCGCATGGCTGTTCTTCTCGTGAATCATCGGCGCCGTTTCGCCGTCTTGTTTGAAGACTTCACGATCCCAAATAGTCTTGCCGGTTTCGGCGTCGAGACAGAGCGCTCGCAGTGACACATCGTCTTTCACTTCGTCGGTGATGACCGCGGTGGTCAAATAGACGCGGTTGCCGGCGACCACCGGCGATGACCAGCCACGACCGGGAATTGCGACTTTCCAGACCAGGTTTTTCTCGGGCCCAAAATGCAGTGGCAATGGTTTGCCCGAGTAGAGCCCTTGGCCGGTCGGCCCGCGAAATTCAGGCCAGTCGTCGGCCGCGGAGACATTGCAGCAACCGAGCATGAGTGCGAGCGAAACAATTCGGTATTGGATGTAATGGGAGTACATTGCTGCCTCGGACGGTTTTTGGGCAGAGGTGGTTTTGCGGACCGTCCGGACAAATGGCAAGCCGCCCGCGGCATTGCAGGACTGCAATGCCGCGGGCGATTGTGATCAGTTGCTGAATTCCACTCGGCGCTTCGCGAGTTGCTGCTGCAATCGGGCGACGATGCTGGAATGCATCTGGCTGACGCGCGATTCGCTCAGATCGAGCGTGGCGCCGATCTCCTTCATGGTCATGTCTTCGTAGTAGTAGAGAATGATGATCAGGCGTTCGTTGCGGTTGAGGCCGCGGGTGACGAGCCGCATCAGGTCGTGATTTTGCAGGCGGTGGGTCGGGTCTTCGGCTTTCTTGTCTTCGAGGATGTCGATCTCGCGGACATCCTTGTAGCTATCGGTTTCGTACCATTTCTTATTCAGGCTGACGAGGCTGACGGCGGTGGCTTCGCCGACCATCGCCTCGAGTTCCTCGATGCTGATCGCCATTTTCTCGGCGAGTTCGTCGGGGCGTGGCGGGCGGCCGAGTTGGGCCTCGAGCGACTTGCGGGCCTCCTCGAGCCGGCTGGCCTTGCTGCGGACCAGCCGCGGCACCCAGTCCATCGTTCGCAGTTCGTCGAGCATGGCGCCTCGAATCCGCGGCACGCAATAGGTTTCGAATTTCACGCCGCGAGTGGTGTCAAAGGCCTCGATCGCGTCCATCAAACCGAATATTCCGGCACTAATCAGATCGTCCAGTTCGACCCCGTCGGGCAATCGCGACCAGATGCGTTCGGCGTTATATTTCACCAGCGGCAGGTAGCGTTCCACCAGCCGGTTGCGAGCTTCGACCGAGCGATCCGCGTGATACGACTGCCACAATTGCTGGACGTCCGTTTCAACTTGCGTGACCATGAACCGGCTCCCTCCCTGTAGCTTGAGGCAAGCCGCCGGCCGCGTTCCCACGAATTGATCCCGCCGGCGATTCCCCCACCGGCCCCCGCGCATCACGCAAAGTCGGATCGACCCGTTCCCCCGGAAACGTCGCTCTGGAACATCGCTTGCCGCGGGCGACTTCGCGAGAAGTCGCTGGCGGTTTCCGGCTGCCGTTCCGATAACCTTCTCAGTCAAGGTGATTGACCGCGAAAGCCTGGAATGGGCCGTCCTGTTCCAGTCGAATTGCCAGCTTTATTTTGGCTTGCCAACCCCCGTCCGTGGCGAGTCAGGACAGACCCGCACGTCATCCGTCATCGGCGCTCTGTTCCCCCGGCCTTCAACGAAAGCCGAGAAAATTCCCCAGGCGCGGTCTCTTTCCGCCCGCACCCACGGCCGAGTCAGTTTCCGCAAACGTTCCCCGCGTTCGCGTTCGCTTGGCTCTGCCGGGTTCCCCGTGCGTTTGTGTAAGAGGACGCGGCCCATAACTTCGCGGGGTCGATTTGTCCAGATGAAAAATGAAGATAATGGCGGGCGGCCTTTGTCTTCTTTGAATGTGTCTTCTTAGAAACCAGCGGTTTTCCGCTTGGAAAACTCTAAGCGGACAGATCTCACCGCGCGCCACCCCCAAATCTGTCGCCTTAGAAATCTTCAATCAACTTAGTGAACATTCGTTCCATACAGTGGCATGCGAACCCTGCGGGGCCGACTGAATTTGGCGGCAATCCCACGCGCAATCTGAATACAATCAGCGACATCCCGCCTTTTGGAGCCTCGCATGCGAATCGTTCAAGCCGCTCTCGCGTTGTTGCTGATCGCCGGCTCATCCGTCGCCGCTGAACCGGACACCTACTCCGTCGGCGTCGCTCGCGTCGATATCACGCCCAAGTATCCGATCCGGCTCAGTGGCTTTGGCTTTCGCCGAACCGAATCCGAAGGCGTGACCCAGCGAATCTGGGCAAAGGCGCTCGCCATCGGGACTGACGACGAAAGCCCGGCGATCCTGATCACCGTCGACAATCTTGGCGTGCCCCGCCGCATCGTCGACGAGGTGGCGTCGCGGCTGGCCAAGAAGACGAAATTCGATCCGAAGCACTTGTCAATCTCGGCGTCGCACACGCACACCGCGCCGATGCTCTCCGGCGTCTGCCCGACGCTCTTTGGCGTGCCGATTCCGCCCGAACATCAAAAGCACATCGATCGGTACACGAAGGAATTCATCGACAACCTGGAGAAGGTCGCGTTGGCGGCGCTGGCCGATCGCAAATCCTCCAAGATGTCGTGGGGCGTCGGCCAGGTCGGCTTCGGCATGAACCGGCGAACGCGAGGCGGACCCGTCGATCACGATCTGCCCCTGCTCGTCGTCCGCGATCTCCAGGGGAAGATTCGAGCGATTTATGTCAGCTACGCCTGCCATTGCGTCACCCTGTCCAACAACAAGGTCAGCGGCGATTGGGCGGGCTACGCCCAGGAAGCGATTCAAGATGCATTCCCCGGCGCAACGGCGCTCGTGTCGATCGGCTGCGGCGCCGATCAAAATCCCAACTCGGGCGTGACCGGCGACAAAAGCGAGATCGCCTCGCGCCAGGGGATAGAAATCGCCAAAGAAGTGAAGCGATTGCTGGGCGGTTTCCTCGCGCCGGTGTCCGGGAAGCTGACGATCGATGAGCGCGATTTCGACTTGTCACTCGCGAAACTGCCCGATCGCCAGGGCTGGGAGGAGAAAGCGAAGCGAAAGGACGCCATCGGCTATCACGCGAGCGTGCAACTGGCCAAGCTCGACCGCGGCGAAGCGCTGCCAACGAAACTCGACTATCGGATTCGCACTTGGGCCTTTGGCAAGTCCCTGGCGCTGGCCTTCTTGCCCGGCGAAGTCGTGGTCGATTACTCCCTGCGACTCAAGCGCGAACTCGATGCCGCCCGGATCTGGATTAACGCCTATTCGAACGATGCTCCCTGCTACATTCCCTCCGAGCGCGTGCTCAAGGAAGGCGGCTACGAGGGCGGCGGCGCGATGGTTTACTACGATGTGCCGGTGCCATTCAAACCCGGATTGGAACAACAAATCGTGGACGCGGTGGAATCGCAACTCGGCAAGACCTTCGCAGCGACGATCGATTCGAAGAAGACCGGCGGCTCGCGGCCGCTTTCGCCGCAACAACAACCATTGGCGATTCAAACCAAACCCGGTTTGACCGTGGAGTTGATAGCGGCCGAGCCATTCGTCGCCTCGCCCGTGGCGGTCGATTTCGGGCCCGACGGCAAACTCTGGGTCGCCGAGATGTACGACTACCCGTCCGGGATTCACGGCAAATTCGAGCCGGGCGGCCGCGTCCGCATGCTCGAATTTCGCGACGGCCGCTGCGTGTCTTCGAGAGTTTTTCTCGACAATATTCCGTTCCCCACCGGCATTCTGGTTTGGCGAAAAGGCGTGTTGATTTGCGCCGCGCCCGACATCCTTTACGCCGAGGACACCGATAGCGACGGCAAGGCCGACGTCGTGAAAAAACTCTACAGCGGCTTCGGCACCGGCAACTACCAGGGCCGCGTGAACAGCCTGCAATATGGTCTCGACGGCTGGGTCTACGGCTCGTGCGGAATCTTTGGCGGGCAGATCAAATCGTTCGCATCCGACAAACCATTCGCGCTCGGCGATCGCGATTTTCGCATCAAGCCGGACACCGGCGAAATTGAACCGGCGACCGGCCGCACGCAGCAAGGCCGCGTCCGCGACGACTGGGGCAACTGGTTCGGCTGCAACAGCGGGCAGATGTGTTTCCACTATCCGCTCGCCGATCATTATCTTCGTCGAAATCCCTATGTGACCGCACCGCTGGCCGCCGTCGTGGTCAACGATTACCCCAATGCCAATCAGTTGTATCCGATCGGCAAACAGCAGTTGTTCAAGCTTTCAGGCCCGGCTGGACGGACGACCGCTGCCTGCGGCATCGGCCTCTATCGCGACGAACTGCTTGGCTCGCATTATCACGGAAACTGCTTCACCTGCGAGCCGGCGAACATGCTCATTCATCGCTTGGTCCTGTCGCCGAAGGGCTCGACCTTTTCCGGCCGGCGGGCGGCCGACGAGCAACAGAGCGAATTCCTCGCCTCGCCCGACCCCTGGTTCCGCCCGGTTCAAGTTGTCACCGGCCCCGATGGCTGCCTCTGGTTTGTCGACATGTGCCGGTATGTGATCGAACACCCGCGTTGGATTCCGGCGGAGGACGCGGCGAGAGTTGACCTGCGCCGGTTTCGATCGCGGGCGGATTTATCGCATTCGGCCCAAGGACACGGAGCCGCGAACCTGGACACGGCTCGACCAACTCGATACGGCGGGCCTGGTCGCCGCGCTCGATTCACCCAACGGCTGGCAACGCGACATGGCGATGCAAATGCTGATTTGGAAGGGAGACAAGAAGGCAGTTCCCCCACTCGAGAAATTGGCAAAGGAATGCAAACGCCCCGAGGCGCGAATGCAAGCCTATTGCATTCTGGACGGCCTCGGCGCACTAAATCTGCAAATGCTGGTGGATGAACTCATTGTTTCCGAGCATCCTGGATTGAATCGGCATCTCATTCGGTTGACGGAGCAATTTGGCGGCCTCAGCACATTCCGCCTCACTCAAATCGCGAACGCTCTCGCCGATCCGCAAGTGCGGCTGCAAGCCGCTTACATGCTTGGTGCAAGCAAGGATCGCGGTGCGGGAAACTGGCTTGCGATGCTTGCCGGGGAGTCTGCCGCCGATCTGTACCTGGTTGCCGCCGCGATGAGCAGCCTGTGTGCGGACAACATTGGTGGCGCACTGAAAGTAGTTAGTCATTGGTCGAGTGACGCGGTGCCCGATCAACTCGTGAGCCGGATATTGGCCGTTGCGGTAGCCCTGATGACGCCGGAGGATCTCGCGAAATCGTTGAGTCAGCTCTTGGCAAATCAGTCGAAATCCCCGGATTCGATGCGATTTGCAGTCGTCGCCGGCATTTTGGATGGATTAGAACGCCAACGCCGACCAGCGGCAGAATTCCCAGACAAGAAACTAGCTTCTCTTTTCCAGGAGGTATTCGCTCAAGCGCAAAAGCGATCACCGACGCGGACGTTGCCAACGCCGAACGCCTCGCGGCCGTTCGGCTGCTCGGTCGGGAGCCCAAACAACGAGACAAAGACTTTGAAGCACTCGCCAGACTCGTTGGGCCCCAGCATTCTCCCGCCTTGCAATCCGCCGCGCTCGCTTCGCTGGGCCGAATCGGCACGGACAAGGTCGCCGGTCTGCTGATCGCGAACTGGCGCGGCCTGTCGCCCGCCTTGCAAACTCAGGTGCTCGACCTGCTCCTGAGCCGGCCGGCGTGGCAGTTGCAGCTTGTGAAGAGCATCGAGAGCAATGCGATCCCCGCCGGACAAATCGACGCCGCTCGGCGGCAGCGATTGCTTTCCAGCCGTGACGAAGGCATCCGCAAACGCACTCGGAGATCTTCGCCGCGACCGCGAGCGATCGAGCCAAGGTCATCGAGGTTTATCGCGGCGTAATGACGCTGAAAGGCGACATCGAGCGCGGCCGGGCAGCATTCGCCAAGCGCTGCGCCGCCTGCCATCAGCTTGGCGGCGTCGGTCACGCGGTCGGTCCCGATCTCGCCGGGCTCGCCAACAAGTCGCCGGCCTACCTGCTGCAGGAAGTGCTCGATCCGAATCGAAATGTCGATTCGCGCTACATCGCCTATCTGGTCAATACCAAAAACGGCCGCACCTTTACGGGGTTAGTCGCCAGCGAGAGCGCCACCAGCGTGACCCTGCGCGGCCAGGATGGCCAGCAACAGGCGTTTCTGCGGACAGAATTGGAGGAATTGACCAGCAGCGGCAAATCGCTGATGCCCGAGGGTCTTGAAAAGGATCTTTCCAAGCAGGACCTGGCCGATATCTTCGCGTTCCTGGGCGAGCAGCGCACGCCGCTCAAGCAAGTAGCGGGAAATCGGCCGGGTGTCGTGAAGTTCTCTGGCGGCAAGTTTTCGCTGCTCGCAGGCAACTGCGAAATTCATGGCGGCGAAATCACCTTCGAGCCGGAGTTCCGCAACATCGGCTACTGGCATGGCGACAAGGACCATGTCGTTTGGACGATTGAGCTTGCGAAGCCGGGCCAGTTCGACGTGTACCTCGATTACGCCTGCGACAATGGGTCCGCTGGAAACTCATTTGTTTTCGAGTGTGGGCAAGGGTCGCTAAAAGGAACGGTCGCAACAACCGGCGGCTGGGACAAATACAGGCGGGAAAAGGTCGGAACGATTTCGCTCGAGGCTGGTCAACACCGAGTGATTTTGCGCCCAATGGCGCAAAACTCCGGGGAGCGCTAATGGATCTGCGCGGCATTACTCTGGAATTGAAATAACCTGCCGCTTGCGGCTTTGCAGGCAAATCTTACCAAGAGCGCCCAAAAGAATGAATGAGGAAGGCAGGAACACAGGAAAAATAGCGGCTTTATTGTTCCTGTCTTCCTGCCTTCCTCATTGTTTTAGACCTTCTAGGCCGCAAGCGGAAGGTGATCAATCCTTCAACAGATGCGTGGAGAGAAGCTGATCGATCGAAAATGGACATTCGCTGGGGAACGACTCGGCGCTCAATCCGCTCTCGGCCGCGGCTCGCTTGAGCGCGTTTGAATAGGCTTCGGCCAGGACTTCTTCGGCGTAAGCCCGCAAGACGCCGCTGGTGATCAAATCTCCAAGTTCCTGCACTTGAACGGTGACCGTGTGCCGCCAGCTTTTGGTGCGTTTCTTCGGTTGGTGAATCCATTTGAGCAAATGCGCCAGCAAAACGGTGAGTCGGCTCTTGACCTCGCGCCGGTCGCGTCGCGCCGTGTCGGAGAGATACTCCTTCAGATTGGCATAGTCCAATTCCTCAAAGCGAGCCTCGCGGATTAGCTCGGCCATCGCTTCGAGCCAGGCGGTCTCGTCCGACTCATACAGGAGCGGCAGATTGTCGATTGCTCGAGCGGTCACTGAAGGAAAACCCCGGAATTGGTCAATTGATACGGTGCACTTTTATTCTAACCTGCCGCTTGCGGCTTTGCAGGGAATTGCCTGCAAAGCCGCAAGCGGCAGTAGTGGTGCTATTTCTTCGGTGGAAAGAACCCGACGAACACATTTTCTCGCTCCAACGGAAGTTGGAATGCATCCGCCACGCGGGTCATGTAATGGCAGCGGCAGGCCCACCAGATGATGTCGAGCATGCGTGTGTCGCCAAAGTGCCGGCGGAGATTATCGCGATCGGCGTCGCTGATGTTCCACGGCTCGGTCGAGAGCTTTCGAGCGAAGGCAAAGGCAGCCCGATCGCTCGCCGGGAACGATGACCAGTCGCCGTCGGCCAGTTTTTTGGTGCGCTCGTTGATGGCGTTTTTGTCCAGGCCCGCGACCGCGAGCAACATTTCGCAATGGCCCATTCAGTAAAAGCATTGCAGCGAGCGCGTCACCACCCAGAACAGGCTTTCCTCAAAAACTCGATCCTGTTTCGCTTCCGCGCCGAAGTTCCGCGTGCAGTTCGACCAGGCGGACGCGAGTTCCGGCTGATAACCGAGACAAACCAGCGACCACTTGATCCGCAATTCATGATCCTTGGGAAATGCCGGCGGCAGATATTTGCGAATCGAGTCGAACGACGGCACCGGAATCCGCGGTTCGCGCGCTTTTTGGCTGTCCATCAACTTTTGCAGAGTGGCAAAGTCGAACTTCTTCCACTCCGCATCCAAAACCTTCACCGCTTGCGTTTCGCGCTCGCTCGCCGGCAACACTCGGCTCGCCGGTTCCGCGGCATCAGCAAACGGATATTTGAATTTGACGTGCTGCGCCAGGCTCCTTGGCGCATTTCATCCGGCGGCAAGCCGAGTGAATGAATCAGTCGATCCTGAAAATTCGAATAAGCCAAAAGCTGCACCATCGCGACCACGTTCGCGTCGCCGTACTGCTTTCGTAATGCCAGCACTTCCTCATCGCTGACCTTATAGGCCTCGCGGGTGAGTTTCTCCGCGAAGGTGAGCGCAGGCTCGTTCCGACTCGGGCCAGGTCTTTTCGCTCTCGATGATCGCCTTGACGTCGGCGTCATCGGCCCCCGCGCAGCAGATCCGCCAACGCGGTCGCTTCGCTTTGCGGGCAGCGGTTGGCGTGGGCGGCGACCCAGCGCATCTTGGCCCGCAGCTTGGCGGGCAACGGGCTTTTGCGCGATGCAAATAATCGAGTTCGAGCATCGCGGCGACCGTTTTCGGCATCGCCGGCGTGAGCGCCGCCGCCCAGTTGGGCAATGGCGAATTCGGCGTCGTCTCCGCCGCCGGCAAGAGCTTCCATGGGTCGGCCGGGGCGCGGCCAAACTTTTGGGCCGGTGGTTCTTCGAGCAGGTTCATAATAATCGATTGCTCCAGTTCGCCTGGTTTGAAGCCAAAGGGGCCGCGGCCGCCCTTATAGGCGACGCGGCCATGCTTGTCGATGAGATACAGTCGATCTGGCATGCCGCTATAGGCGCGCCCGACCGCGTCGTCGAGGCCGTCGACCAGAAGCGGGATCGACATCTTCAACGTGCTGCAGCACTTGTTGGCGATGGCGACTCGGTCTTCCTTGGTCTTGGGCTGGGCGAAGGCCACGCCGGCCTTGTCGTTGGATTCCATGCGCCAGCCGTCGATCGGATGCGCCTCGCGAATATAGACGCCGATGAACTCGACCTTGTCGCCGTAGCGATTCTTCATTTCTTCGATGGTCCCAAACTGGGCCCGATAGGGGCCTCAGGTAAAGCTGCCGAAGACGAGCACCACCGGCTTCTTGTTGCGAAAGTTCGAGAGGGCGATCGTGCGCCGGCCGTCGTGGGTGGCGAGGGTGAAATCGGGAGCGCGCTGGCCGATTTTCGGCCCCTCGGACGCGGAGCCGAGTTCGCCACTGGCCAGTCCCTTGAGCAGGATCTTTTTCGAGGGAAGTTTCCCTGGCCCGCGCAAGGCGCCCGGCGGTCGCGGCGGATTCAGCATCGCCCGCACGTCGTCGGCGTTCATGTAGCTCTTGCGTTCGGAAAACTTGTCGAACAGTTTCTGCCATTCCTCGCGAGTGAGCTTGCCCTCGTTGCCGACCTGGCCAATCCACTGATTGGCTTGCGAAAACTGCCGCCAATAGGGCGATGACTCCGACCAGTCGAGATCGGCGGGAGTGATGGTCCCATTTCGGTCGCGGTCGAGCCGGTCGAAGAGTTCCGTGGGTCCGCCGAATTCCTTGCGCAGTGATTTTGCCGTTCTTGTCTGCGTCAAATTGCTGCGCGAGCCAATTCCGACCGTAGCGGTTCTGGCCCGGCTTGAACCAGCCGTCGTCGCCGCTCATCATCGCGCCTTTTTTCAGGATCACTTGCAGCATCTGCATGAATTCGGATTGAAAGGCCGATTCGACCGATTCGCCGAGACCCTGGGCGGAAACAAGCGGCGCGAGAAACAAAACAACAGGAAAGATGAGAATGAATCGAAGCATATCGTTTCTCCGAGAGGATTCGGCCATCATCGCCGAAAATCGGGCGCAGTTCAAGTGATTGGGCGTTCGGAATTGGCTCAAATCGCTTCCGGCCCGCGCTCGCCGGTACGAATGCGGATGCAGTCCTCCAGCGGCAGGATGAAAATCTTGCCGTCGCCGATGCGGCCCTCCGGACCGGTGCGGCCGGCTTCCATGATGGCGTTCACTGTCGGCTCGACGAAATCCTCGTTCACGGCGATCTGCAATTGCACCTTGCGAAGCAGGTTCACGGTCAATTCCCGGCCGCGGTAGACTTCCGAGTGCCCTTTCTGCCGGCCGAAGCCCTGCACATCGACGACGGTCAAGCGAAAGACTTCGACCTTCGCGAGCGCTTCCTTGACCGCCTCCAGCTTCGATGGTTGAATGATGGCGAGAATGAGTTTCATTGGTCTTGGTCCGTGGTCGGTTGTCCGTGGTCAGTTGCTTGTTGGCGTCAATGCTTCTGTCGGACGGTTCGGGATCTCATCGAGGGCTTTTTGAATTTGAACGAGTCTCAACCAAGCCTGTTTTCGTTCCTTTGAAATACGGTGCAAGTATTTTGCCAAGTCGTGGGCCTGATCCCAGGTCACGCCCGCCCAATCGCGGATCAGCCTGGCTGCCTTGGACAGTTCGTTGCCATTGAGTAACGCGTCGAATTGGTGCGTAAACTCCTCGCGCGCCTGCTGGTCGTCGGCGACGAGAATTCGTCTGATCGATATGCTCAATCCCGCATCGCCAAAATGAGATCGAAGCTCTTCCGCCATCAAGAGCCACAGGCGATGCAGAGTCTCGATGCGCGATTCTAGGCCATCAACGGCGGTCATCAAATTGTCGATCGCAAACCCGCCGCCCAAATCGGGCCGCGCTGTAAATGGGATAAACATATCGCAACCCTCCCACGACTTTGCAATCAGACGCCAGGATAGCGTGAGTTGATGATCAATTCTATCCCACGTATCGTCCATGATGCGCGATGGCTGCCCCGCACATAAATTGCCGGCTCATTTTCCGGTTGCGGTCTCAAGGAAAGCATAAAATAAAGATATCAGGGAATTCCACGCCAACGTCAGGTTTGGCGTTGTTCGCCGGCGGTTGATTTGCGCTTTCACTTTAATCGCGATTCAAGCGACGGCCATTCGCACTTTTCGCAAAGGAATGAGTCATGTTCGCACACAACCCCATTGACACAGTGGCGGAGGCCTTGATTCGAGCCGAAAATCGGCGGCGAGAGTTGCCGGCGGTCGAGGAGTCGCCGGCGGCCGAGTTTACGATCGCGATCAGCCGGCAGGTCGGGGCCCGCGGCACGACCGTGGCTCGCGAGGTGGGCAAGCGGCTGAAGTGGCCGGTTTACGATCACGAACTGGTGGAGCGGCTGGCGGAGGAACTGCACGCCAGCGTCCACGAGGTCGAGGAGGCCGACGAGCGGCCGGGAAATTTCATGGTGGAAACCACCGAGTCACTTTCCTTCATGCCGCACGTGGACGAGACGCGATATACCTATCGCTTGCGACGGTTGTTGTTGGCTCTCGGCCGCAAGGGAGCTTGCATCATCGTCGGCCGGGGAACGCCGCACTTGCTGCCGGCGGCGACCACGCTGCGGGTGCGGCTGGTTGCGCCGCGGGAAGATCGCATCAAATTCATGGCCGACAAGCTGGGACTCACTTCAGACGATGCGGCCGAGCAGGTGAAAAAGATCGAACATGAACGCCTGCGCTTCATTCGCGATCATTATCATCGCGACGCCGCCGATCCGGCCAATTACGATTTAGCTCTTAACAGCAGCACGTTTTCCGTGGCGGAATGCAGCGATCAAATAATCGCGGCGTTGCACGTTCGAGTTTCAGCCCGGCGCGAGCCTGAGCCGCGCATGGCTGCTTAGGCTTTTCGCCACGAGGTTCCGCCCGGCCGATCTTCGAGCACGACACCCAATTCGCCGAGCCGCTTGCGGATCACGTCGGTCTGCTCGAACAGCGCTTTCTTCGTCGGATCATCTTTCGCGGCGATCTTCTTCGCCTCGGCGCGGAGGTTATTGCGAAGATCGATCAGCAACTGCATTAACCCGGCGACGAGGGCGTCGTCGCCGCCCAGTTTCGGCTCCTGCGGCCGGGCCCAGAAGATGCCGAGCAGCGATCCCATTGTTCGCAAGACTTTTGTCGATTCCTTGAGTTGTGCTATCAGACTTTCTTTGGTTGGTATTACACCTGAGTACGTGTATCTTTCTCGTCTCTCGATTCGGTCAAGCAAATTATTAAGAGAGCTCAAAGTTCCATGTAGATCACCGACTGCGCCTCCGGTGTTGAAATCGTCGTCGAAGCGCTCATGAAAGCTCATCCAGTATCCCAGAATCCCGACAGCCTCGTCTGTCTTGCCTGTAGGGGAATATGGCTGAGGGGCATAGTAGTTTATTGGTTCCAAATTGAAGAAGCTGTCACCCGTAACTCGTTCAAAGCCCTCAAAGAACCGATAAAATCCTTGCAGCGACTTCGCGATCTCATTCAATCGATCTTCCGAATATTCGATCGGGCTGCGGTAGTGCGTGCTCAGCAGCAGAAAGCGCACCGTCTCCGGCGAATGGCGTTCGAGCAGGTCGGCGATGTTGACGACGTTGCCGACCGAGCCGGCCATTTTGGCCGTGCCCATCTTTAACAGCCCGTTGTGCATCCAGATTCGCGAAAACTCCTTGCCGGTCGCGGATTCGCTCTGGGCGAGTTCGTTTTCGTGGTGCGGAAACTGGAGGTCGAGCCCGCCGCCGTGGATGTCGAGCGTCTCGCCCAGGAGTTTGGTGCTCATGACGGAGCATTCGATATGCCAGCCGGGGCGGCCGGGGCCCCAGGGCGATTGCCAGATTACTTCCTTGGGCTCGCCCGGCTTCGCCCCTTTCCACAGGGCGAAGTCGCCGGGGTTGCGTTTGCGTTCGCTGATCTCGATGCGCGCGCCGGCCTCGAGTTGCTCCGGGTCGCGGTTGCACAACTTGCCGTAATCGTGATCTTTCGAAACATCGAAATAGACATCGCCGCCGGCCGGATAGGCAAACCCCTTTTCGATCAGCGTGGCGATCATTTCGATCATGCCCTGAATGTGCTCCGTGGCCTTGGGAAACTTGTCGACGCCGGTCACATTCAGTTTTTTCAGGCACTCGTAATAGTCGGCGGTCATCTTCTCGGCGAGCGCCGGCACAGTCGTGCCAAGTTCGCCGGCGCGCTTGATCAGCTTGTCGTCGACATCGGTGATGTTGATGACCCAGGTGACCTTGTAGCCGAGGTAGGTGAGATAGCGTTTGACGGTGTCGAAGATCACCGGCCCGACCATGTGGCCGATATGGCTCGGCTTGTAAACCGTCGGGCCGCAGACATACATTGTCACCGGCTCGCCGGGCGTTTTGGGAAACGGTTCCTTCTTCCGTGACAGCGTGTTGTAAACCTGCAACATGGTCCTTCGTCCTTGGTCAGTTGTCAGTTGTCCTTGGCGTCTGCACGACGGACAACCAACGCCACGGCGTGACAACCGACGGCTTCCGCCCGGCCGATGTGGCCGACCTCTTCTCCGGTTTTGGCTTTGACGTTGATTCGCTCAACCGGCAGGCCGATCAACCTGGCGATGTTCTCTCGAATCGCGTTCTTAATTGGGCCGAGCTTTGGTTCCTGGGCGAAGATCGTAATATCCAGATTGACCACGTACCAGCCGGCCTGGTTCAGTTTCGCAAGACTCTCGCTCAAAAATACCCGCGAATCGGCGTTTTGCCAACGGGGATCGGTGTCGGGATAGGCGTCGCCGATGTCGCCGAGCCCAGCGGCGCCGAGCAGGGCATCGGTGATCGCATGGAGCACGACATCGGCGTCGGAATGGCCGATCAGCCCGCGCGGATATTCGATGCGGACGCCGCCGAGGATCAGCGGCCGTCCCTCGCCCAGCCGGTGCGTGTCATGTCCGGAGCCAACGCGATAGGGAAAATCGTCCGCCATGCAAGCGATTGTAGAGGCTTCGGGCGGGAGGCTGTAGACCTAGACGCCGAACGAATCGCCCACGGCGTAGTTTTCAAAGCGCATGAATTGTTTGAGGAAGGCGAGGGTGATGTCGCCGGTGGGGCCGTTGCGTTGCTTGGCGACGAGCACCTCGATGACGTTGTCTTCCTGGGCGCCGTCGAAACGGCCAGGGCGATGCAGCATCATCACGGTGTCGGCGTCCTGCTCGATGCTTCCGCTTTCCCTGAGGTCCGCCAGCCGCGGGCGGTGGTCCTGGCGATCCTCGGAGGCGCGATTGACCTGGGCCAACGCCATCACGGGGAGCTTGAGTTCGCGCGCGATATGCTTCAGACGCCGCGAAATCTGCGCCACCTGCTCCTGCCGCGGGTCGCGGCGATTTTCCGGATCGATCAACTGCAGATAGTCGATCACCACCATCTGGATTTTGTGGCGCCGCTTCAATCGGCGAGCGTTCGCCGCGATTCGCGTCAAGGTTTGGGCCGGCGTGTCGTCGATGAACAGCTTGGCCTGCCGCAACATGTCGCCGGCGTCAATCAGTTTGTTCATATCGTCGCTGCCAAGATGTCCCTGGCGCAACTTGTGGCTGTCCACCTTCGCCTGGCAGCAGAGCAGGCGCTCGGCCAATTCGATCCGCGACTGTTCGAGGCTCACGAAAAAGACCGGCAAATGTTCTTCGACCGCGATATGCCGCACGACATTCAGGCTGAACGCGGTTTTGCCGACCGACGGGCGGGCGGCCAGGATAATGAGTTCGCTGTTCTGCAGGCCGGCGGTCATTTCATCCAGATCGACGAAACCGGTCGGGATGCCGCTGACCGTCGTGTGCTTGCCTCGGCACGTGAATCAATTCGTGCATAGGCTTCGTCGAGGGCCTTGACCAGGTCCACGGTTTCGCCGACGACGCCTCGCTCGGCGATTTCAAAGACTTGCCGTTCCGCTTTCTGCAGCAATTCGTCGGCCGGCTGCGACTGATCGTAGGCATCGCGAAGAATCTCGGTGCTGGCGTGGATCAGGCTGCGGGTGATCCCTTTTTCGCGAACGATTCGGGCGTAGTGCTCGGCGTTGGCGGCGGTCGGCGCGGCGTCCCACAATTCGGCGAGGTAAGCGCCCCGGCCTACATCCTCGAGTTGCTTTTGCGCGGCGAGATACTCGGCCAGGATCACCAGATCGACCGGCTTGCCGGAATCATAAATGGTCTTGAGCGCTCGAAAAATCTTCTGATGGGCGTCGAAGTAAAAACTTTCTTCACTGACGATTTGAACGACATCGTTGATGACGAGGTTTTCGCGGAGCATGCTGCCGAGCACGCAGCGTTCGGCTTCGCGGCTTTGTGGCGGAACGCGATCCAGTCCGGGCTCCGACATGGCATCCTCCGCCCCGCGCGGCCGCGGTAGCGGCGTTAGCGAGCTGCTCGTCGCGCTGCTAATCGCGCGACGAGCGGCGCGCTACGCCGCTACCGCGGCCCCGCGGCTAATCATGTCTGCGTGTTTAAACTGAATTCTACTTCTTCGCTTCGGTTTGCCGAACCACGGCGATTTGCACCTTGGTCTCGATGTCGTGGCCCAGGTGCAGCGGTACATCGAAAAGCCCGCATTCCTTGACGAGCCCTTCGAGGCGGACCATTTCCGGTTCGACGTTCAAATTGCGGCCCTTGAGCGCCTTGCTGATTTCAACGGGGCCGACCGAGCCATATAGATGGCCTTCCTCGTTGGCGGTTGCCTCGATCGAGACGTTGACGCGCTGAATCTGTTCGGCCAAAACCTTGAGATCGGCGACCCGGGCCTCGCGCACTTTTTGGACGCGATCCTTGTAGCGTTCGAGCCGTTTGAGATTGTGCTCGGTGGGAATCGTGGCCAGGCTGTTGGGAAGCAAATAGTTGCGGGCATAGCCGGGCTTCACTTCGACCAACTCGCCTTGCTTGCCGAGGTGGGTCACGTCTTCGATCAACACCAGTTTGATGTTCCCGCCCGGAGTCTTGGGAACCCTCATTCGCTTCGTTTTGGTGGACATCTCTTCATCTCACGGTTTTCAGAACGACGACGCGCAGCGGAAATGCTGCGCGTCGCGGTTCAACATCAATCGTCAAAACGGAATATCGCCATCCATGCCGCCGCCGCCGGACTCCTCGGCTGGCGGGCCATCGTATCCGCCGCCGTTATCCATCGGGGCGCTGCTTCTGGCCGCCGGAGCGTATGAACGGGCCGGTCCACCGCTGCCATCCTGCGGGCGTGGGTCGAGCAACTGGAAATTGTCGACTACAAGCTTATGTTTGGTGCGCTTTTGCCCAGTTGTCTTGTCGTCCCACTGATCGAGAATCAGCCGACCTTCAATGAACAATTGCGAGCCTTTGTGGAGTCCGAAGCGTTCGATCAAGTCAGCTTGCTTGTATTCGCCGCGATTAAAAACATCGCAGTCGATGAACATGGGCTCGTCTTCCCACTGTCCGGTTTGAGCGTTTTTCTTCTTATTGGTGACCGCAAAACCAAGCTTGGCAACTCGCCCTCCCGTGGAAAAGCTTCGAAACTCCGGGTCGCGCGTCAACCTACCGATCAGCATCACCTTGTTCAGATTGGCCATGATAGGCCTCCTGGGCTGTGCGCTCCCCCAAAGGCAGCGAGTTGGAGCGCGGGAATGTAAATAGTGAAGGTTTTCGCCACCTTCCCGTCACTATACATTTGTCAGCCAAACGCTGACAATGTCAGCAGCCCAGGAATCCCCTGATTTTCTAGTTTCCAGCTCTACAACTCAATCCTTCACGGCTTCTTCCGGAACGCTGCGGCGCGGCGGGCCTTCATATCCGCCCTCGGAGGATTCGATTGCCTCTTCGTTGTGGCCGAGCTGCAGCGCCAGGGCGTGTTCATCCTTGGCCACCGCCAGCATCTCCGCTTCCCATTTCGGATCGATCGCAACCGGCAAATAACGGAGCAAAGTTTCATTCAGTCGCAGATCGCCTTCGATCTCGATGATCTTCGTGGATTCACAGTGAACGTAAAGTAAGTAGTAAAGGCCTTTTTTCTGGTGGCCGATCGGGTAGGCGAGCTTCTGTTCGTTCCATGGCCGGCTCGCCAGGATTTCCGCCCCATGCTTCTCGAACGTGGTGTGCAGCGCCTGGACCGCGCCGGGCACATCGCCCGAGGTCTTGCTGGAATCGAACAGAAACATGAATTCGTACATTCGTCGCGCCATTTTTGCTTCCACTCACTTGTTGACTAGAAGTCAGAGGTCAGAAGTCAGTTCGATTTCTGATTGTTGTCTTGTTGCATCTGACTTCTGACTTCTGACTTCTGACCTCTGACCTCTGCCTTCAGTTCCCTGATTTCTTCGGCTTCTCGCTCTCGTCCGGACCGTTGGTTCGGTTCATGCACACGGCAATTCCTTCCCGGGCCCAGAGCAGCACCGCGAGGGCCGCCTTCTGCACTGCCTCTTCCATTGTCGGCCGCTCGCTGGGGCGAAACCGGCCCAACACATGGTCGATCATCCCGCCATTGTCCTGGAGGCCGGGGGCGTTTACGCCGATTCGCAACCGGGCGTATTCCTGCGTGCCCAGATGTTCCTGAATGTTCCGCAGGCCGTTGTGTCCGCCATGCGAGCCCTTGGCCCGGACGCGGAGCTTACCCAGGGGCAAGTTCACATCGTCGCAGACGACCAGCAAATCCTCGAGCGGGACCTTGTAAAAGTCGACCAACTCGCGAACCGCCCGGCCGCTCAGGTTCATGAAGGTCTCGGGCTTCATCAGCAGCATCGCCTGGCCGGCTTCGTCCAACTCCGCTACCTGCGACTGGAAGCGGGAGCGGAACAACCCGGCGCCCGGCCCCTGGGCCAGGTAATCGACCACGTCGAAGCCGACGTTGTGTCGCGTGCCACGATACTTGGGGCCGGGATTTCCGAGCCCCACGATCAGTTTCATCGGCCACCGGAGACAGAGGTCAGAAGTCAGAAGTCAGAGGTCAGAAGTCAGAAATCAGACGTAGCAAACATTGTATTGCGACAGAATAAACGCGTCGCCGCCAACCACTCTCTCTGACTTCTGACTTCTGACCTCTGACCCCTGACTTCTGACTTCTGCTATTCTTCCGTTTCTTCGGCCTTCGGCGGCTTCTTGATGACTTCCGGCTCGGCGGCGCCTTCCGCGGCGGGCAGAGTCGCGGCCGGGGCGACGGCCTCTTCCTTGTGCGCCTTCACATGCACCACTACCGCGTCCGGATCGGCCTCCGCCACGACGCCCGGGGGCAATTTCAAATCTTTCACGTGGATCGCGTCGCCCACCTTCAATGTTTCAACTTGGACGCGAATATGGTCGGGAATTTCCAACGCCGGGCATTCCACCTGCAAGACGTGGATCGGCTGATCGAGCACGCCGCCCTCGCCCACGCCCGGGGCAATGCCGCGAAGCTCGATCCGCACCGGCACAATGATTCGCTCATCCTTGCTGACGCGCATGAAATCGACATGCACCAGTTCCATGCCCAGGCTGTCCCATTGCAATTCGCGGAAGCGGGCCTTTTCGGTCTTGCCGCCGGCCTCCAGATCCACAATGTGCGCGCCCTTCTTCACGACCTTTTCGACATCGTCGCGACTGAGCACCACATCGAGATGGGCTTCCTTGTGGCCATAGACCACCGCGGGCAACAGCCCCTTTTTCCGCAATCGGCGGGCATTCGCGGTGCCGAACTCCTGGCGCGGTTCGGCTTTCAACAACATGAATTCGGCCATGACGACCAGTCTCCGGAGCCAACGCGCATCAAAACAAAAATCGAGCAGCGCAGTTCCGGCGGCTGCTCGGCGGCTTGCGTCGAAGGTAAAAGGAATTATGCGAATTTGGCGAGACCACAGCAAGAGGCGGGCCGGGGAAAATGTGTGCCCAGGGATTGTGAGCGAGCTCCCCGCGGCACGCCCGAAAACAACCGGTTATAACCGGTTTTTTCACTCTTGGAAGTGACCGTTCATGTTCATAAATCATTGATTGATAGATATTTGTGAAAAATAATTGAAGCGCACATCTTCAAACACCGGTTGCGCCCGGCGACTGAAAAATCGATTTAACATTTTGTACAGTTTGCACTTGCGTCAAAGAAATCGATGAAATTGAAATGTTAGATAATTGGCCGGAACCACGAAATTCCCGCCCAGGCTACTACATAAAGACTGCTCTGGCGACGATTTTGGCTCGCGATTATTTTGCCGGCGTTTCATAGATGACCACCAGCCCCAAAGGTTCATCCGCTTCGCGGCAGCCACCGCCGATCGCGATGAACTTACTGCTGTTCGAAAAGCAAATGGCCGTGAGCCCATGGCGATCCAGCTCCCAGGCATAATCGCGGTGTACCGTCGCGACTCGCCAAAGCTCGATTCTTGTTACCGGAGCGTTGTTTCTCGTCATTCGACTACAGAACACGAACCACTTCGAGTCAGGCGAATAGTCCATCGCCTGGGTATAGAATTCGATTGGCGACGAGGCTTGCCCTGTCTTTGGATCCCACCAGTGTGTCCGGACCGCCTGAATGGCAATCTGTTTTCCATCTGGTGCATACTGCATTTCCTCGGCAATTCCCGACTTCGCCAAGCTGAACTGGGATTGCAGCGCTCCCTTTGGCAATTTGAAAAATTTGATCACCGCGGTCCGGAACGGAATCTCATTGATCTTGTCAAAATCGGCGACCGCAAGCAAACCGCTCCTCGGATCAAAGGCCAAAGCCGAATAGGAATTGTTGGCAGGCGGTAGCGTGCAAAGTTTAATAAACGTGGAGCCGTCGTAGATCGTCACCTGATTCGGCTCGCCTGTCTGTCGCCACCGGCCATGCATGACCGCCAACGTGGCTCCGGTGGGTGAGAATACAGCCTGCCAGACGCCCCCGCTCTTTTCTTCGTGTTTGAAGAGCACCGAGAAATCCTTCGTGTCATAAACGATCAGTTCGCCCGGCTGGGTCTTTTCAGCATCGGATTGGTCGTTGCCGGCGTCACGTTCGCTGCCAAGCGCCACCGCGAGCATTTTTCCGTCCGGCGAAAACGACACCGAATTGACCCATTGATCGAAATCGATCGACCGAAGCAGCTTCTTTTGTGAAACACTCCAAATCTCGACGGTGCCCTTTCGTCTCTCCTCGACGGCATCGTACTTCGCGCTCGATGTGCCGATCGCCAAAATGCTGTCGTCCGGCGAAAAGGCCAGGCACCGGGCAATCCAGCGCCCCCTCAACATGGCATGTCGCGGCAACTCGTCGCTGCAACCAGAGTGAAAGATGATGGGGACAACGACGCAGCACAGCGTTAGGACTCGCCGTGTGACTGAACGCGGATGTCGAACAGCATCCATCTCAGGCCGTTTTGGTCCGCGGTTCAAATCGCCAACCCTTTCGGGAACCTCACGGTGTTGAAATTCTCGGGTTCTTGGACAGCAGGGCAGTGTCGAGATTCAACGGCTCGTTACCCAAGCGCTAGACGTTTCAGAACTGTGTTTGGTCCGACTCAACGCTTTTCCACTGCGATCGATGTTTAGCACTTCCTTTTTTGTGGCGACCCACACATGACGAGTGCTTTGATCCACGTCAAGCGACAACGCCGCGATCGGGAATTCAGCCTCGAGTTTCCCATCGGCCGAATATCGACGGACCGATTTGCCAAACACGGCAACCCAGACGGACCCGTCTCGGTTGTCAATGGCGACGCGGTAAGGAGATTGATCTTTGACATCGATGGACCGAACCAGTTTGCCGTCGGCATCGAAGCACAGTAACTCATTCTTGTCGTTCCCAATATCAATCGCGCGTTTCCCAACCCAAACCGCGCCCGTTTGCTGATTGACCGCAATCGACGTGGCGCACCATTTGGCGATTTCCTTTCGCACGTGTACGACGCCATCAAGACCCAATTTGGTGAGTTGGTGGTCGACTAACCAGACAGCTTTACTCTTGCCGTCGTAAGCGATGTCATACCCGTGCACCGGATAGGCATGCAAACGGACTCCGGTCCTATCGTAAACTTCAGTGAATCCTCGTCCAAGTTCGCCCTCACTTCGCGCCACCCAAAGATATCCCGTGGCCGGGTCCATCGCAATCGCGTGTGATTGCGCCATTCACCGCGCGCACGAAACTTCCGCTCAGATCGTATTGAATCAGCCGGTGACCAACCGTTTCCGCCAGCCAGACCCGATTCCGCTTGGGATCGACAGCGATTCGGTGCGGATTGCCAATTTCTTCGCAGACGTTTAACCCGGAAACCCGTTTTCGAACCTTACCTGACGCACTCAAGAACGTCAGATTGTCGAAATACGGCGTGTTTCGGCTGTGGTAGAGGGGGTCACAATTGTCGAGCACAATAACGCCGTGGGTCGGCGGCTCGTCGGCCCTGGTCACTCGACAGTTGCTGAATGCGACCGCGCAACTGAGGAGGCATGGAACGAGATAATGCCAGAAGCTTCGCCGCATGTCGACAGCCCCGTCGTTTGTTCTATCTGCAAAGATCGCGATTCTCATATCGCAGCTCGCTTGCAAACACCGATCGGTTTCAAAATGCATTGGAACTGATGCCGAGTGACATGTAAAGAGATTTCCGGTTCTGGTCTGGTCTCCCTTCCTCCAGGATGTACCGTATTGCCGCCAATCAGCTTGCTTCAAGAAGAATTTCCCGGAATATTCGCGAACTCCGCGCGTCAGAGATGCGTCTACATTCTGAACTGAAAACTACGGCGGCCCGGAGCGGGGCCGGAACATTGAGGACGCCATGAGCGCGGCACGGTTTGAGCGGACAATTTTGGAAAGCGGGAACGTCGCCGACGTTGCCTGGGCACTCGCCGTGTATCCCTTGCGAATTGGGGCAACATTGACCTTGTGTGGTGGGCTTCGTTAAGGGCTGAAAGCGTGCCCCAATTCACTGCCACGGGCCAGGCGCCTTCCAGGTTTGGTTAAACGCCAAGCCAACCACAATTGCCTGAGCGACCGGAAGTAGAAATGGGGCCAGTAACGTGATCACATCCGGAAGTACGGCTGGCGAGTCAGTGAGTCGAGACTTGCGGAGAAATGCGCGCCACTGGGTTTGCTTTTGCGTGTCGTTGGCAAACACCTCAGTCAGCGCCGTTGGCGCCGCCACGATTTGAGTTTTGCGACGGGCGAATGTCCGGGCGATCGCGTTGGAGAGAACCGAACCGTCGAAGTCGAATTGCTGAGATAGCAGCCAGATGTCGTAGAAATCTTTCATCCTGCTGTTCACGAGCCCCAGCTTTACCATCGCCTCGAATTTCTCCGCGACGACCGTCTCCCGACAATACCCGTTCAACCGCGGAGCAGGTAGGTCAAGAATCGTTGGATACTCCGTCGCGACGGCCGCCGGCGTCAACACGTCCCCGAAACCAATATCAATCTGCATCGCAATGCGTGAATTCTGGAGTGTCGCGCGAAACGTTACACGGATGCCCGCGTAGTCCGCGTCCTCCTTGATCGCCTGGCCGGCAACCGAATCGGCGTGAAAGATCAACCCATCGGGCTCGACCGTTTGATTGCACACGTCCTTGAACACGGGTACAACGGTCGTCACCTTGCTATCCATTCGGCCGAGAAGGTCGATGTCGCGCGTGGGCCGCGACGTGGGAGCGTTCCATGCCCGGAACATCAGGGCACCCTTGAGCACAAACCGGCTTGCGTGCTTCGAATTGGCAAGCCGGTACAGGAAGCGCTCCATCGCGAAGTATTCGAGGATCTCTTGAAATGGACGATTGGTTTTCCTCGCGACATTCTGGAGCCGTTGCCTGACAGAAGCTGCCACATCCTTGACCGGCTTTTTCATAGCACGGCCTCCAGGTAAGGACGCATGATGTTGGCAACGCGACAGATCTCCGCAAACCGCATGATCGTATCGGCGTTGACGCGGCCTTGCTGCTGGTAGCGTTTCAGTGCTTCGACCACTGTGTCCAGCCCAATCTTGTTTCGGTATTTGAAGCAATCCACAAGGGTCTTTTCTCGGCTGTATACTCGAATTTTGGTGCCATCCATGTTGCGTGTCTCGACGCCGGCGACAAATGCCTGATGTGCAAATCTGAATACTCGGATAGGTGGATAGTCCACGCGCGGAGGTTCGCTATCCCGAGGAACCGCCAGCCAAACCTCGTGGGGGATCTGCGCGGTCAGATCATGCAGTGCGAGTGCTGAAATGAGGCAGACCACGCCGCGCGGCACCCGGCGAGCCACGATGACGAGGTCCGGATTCGCGAGCGGCGGTGCGTCCGCAAGGCGAAAGAGGCCCCGGCTCAGCTGCTCAATAACGCCAGCGTCCCGCATGGCGTAGAGGGTGTTGCGGTGAATTCCAGCTCGGACCGCGTGCGCCATCCGCATGATGCCGCCATGCTTGCTGAACAGGGCTTTTGCCTTGGCGAGCACCAGTTTTCCGCCTTGGCTCGTGGGGCAGGCATGTACAATTTAACTCCATATAAATAAATATGGAGTTATTATGTACCATTTGCATTGCCCGTGTCAACCGTGAATTTCACCCGATCCTGGCCACGCTGCCAAAATCTCCTGAAGCCGCGACCGCTTTTGCGAGAGATGAGCCTTCATTGATGGCGTCGCAATCAGTTCTTGGATGCAATCCTTGGTGCAAGCGGCGTACTTCGACATGATCCATGCGAGTTCGATCGCAAAGTCGGCCGTGAGCTTGAGCAAAGATCGACGAGCATGCTTGATGTCGTCATCTTTAGGCATCCACTTGGCTCCGTGCTTTGCCAGTAGATGAATGGCCTTGATCTTCTCACGCGCCCTGGGCGTATCAACTTTTTCCCGGCTGTTTCGCGGGCGCAAGAATAGGAACTGAAATCTACTCCCATCCCCTCCAGAAGTCGCTGAATATGTGAGCAGCCGCCGTTTTCTTGGTCATTGGGCTTCAGTCCGTTTTCAAGCAGTTGCTTGAGCAAATCGATCCCCTCGCCGCGAGCAGCGTATCGAACCACGTCTTCGATGTGCGGATGAGATGGATCGAGCTTGACTTGCTTGAGCTTGAAGATGTCGAAGTGCTGGTACAGGACAGCATAGCCAAGAGCGGAAAGGCCCTTATATTCCGTGTCACGTTCCTCATCATCGCTGCCGACACCTGGAGCATACGGATCGGCGCCGGCCCACAGCAACAGCGATACCCACTTCAAGTTGCCTTCTTTGCAGTGATAGCGGAGGGCAATATTCGCCTGCTCCGGAAAAGTGGAGAACCGTTCCTGGTAGCGCTTGAAGATCCGAAGAGCTGTGCGAATCCGATTGCAAAAAGCCCAGGCCAAAGGATTACCAGTTTCGACATCGGCCCCCTTGTCGATGAAGTATTCCATCATCGCTGGGTCCCACGTGTTGAACACATCCTTCATGGCGATCTGTTTCGGGTCGTATCCGTGCTCGACCAAAAGCTGGACGATGTCGAACCGCCTTGCGCAGGGCCCTCGCCATCGTCCCGTTCCAGTCATCGAGATCAATGGTTGCGCCACCCTTCAACAGAACTTCGATCAGGCTATGGAAGCCAGATTCAACTGCGATGTCGAGCGGCGCCCGGGCATGGTTGCTGCGTCGAGGAAACGGTGGCGGGTTGACCGGCTTCCTTTCCGCGATCCATTCTTGAACGGCAAACAGCCTACCCTTCCTGCACATATCGATGAGCGGCTTGATTTCATCCAGAGATTGTGCCTGCTTGTTACCAGGGTCGCCGGTTAATTGGTTCATTCTTCACCTCCTCGATCTTCTCGTCGAGGATTGACGGCGGACTCGGTCGCAAGGGATCGAGTCGGTCGGCTTGCTGCACGGCCCAATCCAGCCATAGGGCGAACTCGCTTTCCGGCTCGACTGCGCCGTGTCGATCCAATTGCATTTGTTTGGCGGCTGCGATGAATCGACGCAAATCATCGGCTTCTTTCCAGTTCCTGGCCTGCTGCGCAGCAGTTCGACGCGATTATGCTCCGCCTCATACTTTGCTCGCTTGTCAGCCCGTTGGCGTGCTTCTTCCTGCCGGCGAAGTTCCTCGCCTCGGCGATGCTCGGCCTTCCGTTGTTCCTCCTCTCGGTGAGTCCTTATCCGAGCTGCCAAATCTTCCAGGCCATCCATGAAGCTGTTGAGACGCTGCTCCAGTGGTTTCTTGCCATCGCGCCAAGTGAGGCGGCACCCGTGGACCCAGTACAGTCCGGACTGGTCGATGAACAACTCCAGTCGCCCCGACGGAACCTGTTTTCTGTTGAAGCGATTGTAAGCGAAGTCATAGTGGCCATCGAGATCATGCTCTTTCGGCTGCTCCTCCTTCGCTTCCAGTCGTTCGACGACGCCGAAAGACATCTTGGCATCCTGAATTGTTACCGTTGGCCCGCGGGCAACCGCGTAATTCGACGCCTCGCAGGTTTTCAAAATGGCGTCGAAGATAAGCAGAGCGCGACGAAGGCATCCCTTCGAGACCCGAATGTTGAGAACCCGCTCCTTTGGAAGGACCAGGATGCCATTGTCGTTCGTGTCCGCGCCCTGCAACTCTTGATTGCCGAGAGTAATGAGGGTGTGGCAACCGCGCAGGCTATCCGCGACCTTGATTTGCGGGCGATCTACTTTTTTTCGTTCTGGCGCTTCGGGCTGGTTCATGTTGGGCCCCTGCAATTCGATGACGGAGTTGTCGGACGGATCGGGCAACGGAATCTGTCGCGGCGTCTGCCCAGCTTGCTTCTTCGCCCAATAGCCACGCGGAGGGTGCGGAATCTTGTGTTTGCGACAGATCTTGGCAATGCCGACGTCCGAGTATCCGAGCGTCTTCGACAGTTGGGAAATCGGCGTCGACCAGACCAGGTTGTAAAGTTCGAGCCGGGTCATGTTAATTCGCTGTGAATCGCCATTCGACTGAAGGACAAATTATTCGACGAATCCCGAGTCGGCAGCAGATCAAGTTTCGGCACCGGCCCTGACATTTTTCTGAGGTCCGGTCTAGTCGAATTTGGCAATCGGCGTGTACGCGACCGGCCACCTTGGAGGATGTGGCAGGCGACGTGTGCGACTATCCGCTCGCCCGAAATCTGGTGCTGATGGTCGTCGCCATCGCGTCGGAAACGATCGTCCGCTTAGTGCTCGACGGCGCACGCCAGGACTGGTCCGCAACTCTTCGCGACTTCGCCATCCGGCCGCTGGAGGGGTGATTGGTTTATTCAAGACCAGTCACTCCCGCGGCAGTTTCGCGATCAACTCCTCCTGTTTCACGCCTCGAAGCAGGAACTTCTTCTCCCGGCTCGTGTGGCCGGCGATCAATTCGATTTGCGAGCGTCTCAAACCCAAATGTTTTCGCAGCAGTTCGACGATGGCGTCGTTGGCGCGGCCGGCTTCGGGTGGGGCGGTGACGGCGACTTTGAGGGCGCCGGCGTGTTCGCCAACGACCGCGTTTTTCCGCGCCGGGCTGGGCCCGCACTGGCAACACGCAGCCTTCGGGATGATCGGTGACAGCGATCATTCGGAAAATTTCCTCGGCAGGCCGACAAACATTGGCGCTTGGCGGCGATACTGTTCGTATTGGACGCCGAATCGATCGCGCAAATCGCGCTCCTCGAATTGAACGCCGATGAAGATGTAAATCGTCATGCCGGCGACAAAGACGAATCGGCCCCAGGTCATCGCGGGTGTTGCCCACAGCGCGACGAGAAGGCCCAGCATCATTGGATGCCGACTGAAACGATAGAGCAGGGGGATTTTGAATGGAATCTCCGGCGAAGTTCGCTGCCGGAACAAATCCCACACCTGCCGCAGGCCAAAGAAATCCCAGTGATCGAAGGCGAAGCTGGCCGCGACCACGAGCGCGACGCCGAGGATCGCGAGGAGCCAAATCAGCGATTGCAGGATGGGGCCGCGGATCAGCCAGACGTGGCCCGGCAACGGCTGCCAATAGACAAATAGAACGATGAGCGCCAGATTGGAGAAAAGAACATAGGTGCTGCGTTCGATGGCCGGGGGAATGAATCGCGTCCAGAATCGCTTGAAGCAGGTGCGAGCCATGAGGCTGTGTTGCAAACCGAAGAGGGCGATCAGGGCCAGATCGATCGCGACCGGCGTGAATGAGATTTCCCCTCCGACGCCGGCGGATTTTGACACGCCCCAGTCGATGAGGAAGCCAGCCGCGTAGAGGACCACGGCGACGGTGAGGAGATAACAGGCGCCGCCATAGGCAAGTGCGGACCAGCGATTCATGATTCCGGCAACCCTTCGAAGAGCGCCGAGCCGATCCGCACGATGGTCGCGCCCTCCTCGATCGCCACCTCGAAATCGTTGGTCATGCCCATCGAAAGTTGCGTCAGGTTTGCTCCCAATTCGTTCCAGCGAACGCGCAGTTCGTCGCAGAGTTGCCGCAGTTCGGCGAAGGTCGCGCGGGCGGTTTCCGGATCATCGGAATACGCGGCCATCGTCATCAGTCCGCCGATGATGGCATAGCCCCGCGCACGAATCACGGCCGGCTCGAGTGCGAATAGTTGCTCTTTCGCGAAGCCGTTTTTCTTCGGCTCGCGGGAGAGATTGACCTCGAGCAGGACATCGGCGGGGTTGCCGCTACGGCGAGCCTCCCTCTGAATCGCGTCCAACAATCGCTCGCTATCGACCGAGTGGATCAGGTGTACCAGCGGCAGCGTGCGTTCGACTTTGTTTCGCTGCAAATGGCCAATCAAGTGCCAGCGGGCACCGGGAATCGCCTCGGCCTTGCGCCAGAGTTCCTGCGGGCGGCTTTCGCCCAGATCGCGAACGCCGAGTTCGGGAAACAACGCCGCCACCTCGATGCCGACGGTTTTCGTGACGGCGACGAGCGTGACTTCCTCGCGAGCGCGCTTCGCCCGCCGGCAGGCGTTGCGAATCCGCTCTTCGACATATTCAATGCGATCGCCGAGAATCGATCGCAGTTCAGCGCTTCCCATGAAAGGAGATTCCAAGGTCCAAAGCAGCAAATCGCAGGGAAATTCCAAGCGCCAGTGCTTGTTGCTTCTGAGCCGGCTGGATGCCGATGCCGGAAATCGACGCTAAGGAAACCAGGAATGCAGGAATCATACGGTCATGAATTCGCCTGGGTTCCTGCTTTCCTCATCGTCTTCCGGCCGTCATTCGATTGAAGATCGACCAATACTCAATTTACAAGTTCCAAATCCGAAACCGCGCGTTGCGGGGTAGTTTGGAATTTGAATTTTGACATTTGGAAATTCCTTGGAATCTGTTGGTTTGAAATTTGGAATCTCCCCGCAGGGGGCTATTGGTGTTGACGCGGGTCGCGTGCGTAAGATATCGTTTTGCTTGCGTCCACATCCGGGGGAAGTGTCATGGCCGACATTCGGGCGTTTCGGGCCCACCGTTACGATCTGGGCCGAGTCGGCGCGCTGAGCGACGTGGTCTGCCCGCCCTACGACGTGATCGACGATTCGCTTCAACAAAACCTCTACAATCGCAATCCGCACAACGTCATTCGCCTGGAATTGAACAGGCCGGAAGCAAGCGACAACGAGTCGAACAATCGCTACATCCGCGCCGCCGGATTTTTGCGCGACTGGCTCGCCGATGGCGTCATCAAGCAGGACACGGCTCGGTCGCTGTACGTGCTGCATCAGGAATACGAGGTCGAGGGCCGGCGGTTTGTGCGAAAGGGCTTTTTCGCGCGTGCGGCTGGAGCCGTTTGGCTCGGGCAAGATTTATCCGCACGAGGAGACCATGTCGGGCCCGAAGGAGGATCGCCTGAAGCTCATGCGGGCCGCGGCGATGAACTTCAGCCCGATCTTTGGCTTGTACCCGGACGACAAGAGCGAAGTGCAAAAGGCCCTGGATGACGCGGTCGGCCGAAATCCGCCGTTGGAGGCGAGCGATCATCTTGGCGTGGTGTCGCGGTTGTGGCCGGTGACCGATCAGCATGTGCTCAGCGCCATAACGGGCCTGATGGGGCCGAAGCCGATCTTCATCGCCGACGGGCATCATCGCTATGAGACCGGGATGAAATACTTGCAGGAGCGCCGCGACGCCGGCGACGTTCCGAACGACGATGCTCCGGCAAATTTCATCCTCATGAACCTGGTCAGCATGAGCGACCCGGGCCTGATCATTCTGCCGACGCATCGGCTGGTGAGCGGGTTGCCGGGGATTTCCGCCGATCGCCTGCGGACGATTCTGACGCCCAATTCGATTTCGAATCGGTCGGAACGGGCAGCGATGGCAGTCGCGAAGCCTGGGACCGAATTCAGATCGATGGAAATCAAAATATTCTTGGCTTCGGCACGGTCGCCGACAGGAAATGGCAAATCGCCCGCTTGCGCGACGGCGCGATGATGGATCAGTTGGCCAAAGAACATAGTGACGATTGGCGAAGCCTGTCGGTCAGCATTCTCCATGTGCTCGTCTTGAATAAACTCTTGAAGGAAGCCATCGGCGGGCAGCAAGCCTGCCGCTATGTCCATTTGCTCAAGGAAGCGCAGGACGCGATGGGCGCAAGGCAGTGCGACCTGGTCGCGCTGGTGCCGCCCGCGACGATGACCCACGTCGAACGCATCGCCGGAAACCTTGAGAAGATGCCGCCCAAGTCCACTTACTTTTACCCCAAGCTGCTCAGCGGCCTGGTTTTCAACAGTCTGAAGACGAGTTGACGATTCCATGATGGAACATCCAATCGTCGCCCTCAGTTTTGACGTGGAAGAGCATCATCGCATCGAGGCGGCGTCGCACCTGGACTGCGCCCGGAGTTGCAAGGCGTCTACGCCGACCGCATGGACGCCAGCACGCGCTGGCTGCTCGATTTCCTCGGCGAGCGCGGGATTCATGGCACCTTTTTCGTCGTCGCCAAGATCGCGAAGTCGCATCCGCAACTGATTCGGCGCATTGTGGACGACGGGCACGAGGTCGCCAGCCATAGCCTGGAGCATCGCCAGGTCTTTCGCCTGAAACCCGAGGCATTTCGCGAGGACCTGCGCGTCAGCAAGGAGATGCTGGAGCAGGCGGGCGGCACGGCGGTGGTCGGTTTCCGCACCCGACCTTCAGCATTCTGCGCGTCACGCCCTGGGCGATCGACATCCTCGCCGAGCTTGGCCTGCGCTACGATTCGTCGATCTTCCCGGTGCGGCATGATCGCTATGGCGTCTACGGCGCGCCGCGGACGCCATTTCTGGTGCGCGGAGTTGAGCGCGAAATGCTCGAGATGCCGCCCTTGACGCTGCGCTGGCTGGGCCAGGATCTGCCGATGGCGGGCGGCGGCTATTTCCGCCTGTTCCCACTCTGGATGATGGGAAATGGCCTGCGACAGATGGCGAAAATGGGCCTCCCCGGTGTCATGTATTTTCACCCCTGGGAATTCGACCCGGATCAGCCGCGCTTGCCGCTGAGAGGGATTTCGCGCTTTCGCACCTATGTCGGAATCAGCCGCGCTCGCGGGAAATTGGAACGCCTGCTCAATAAATATTCCTGCCGGCGAATGGTGGATGTGGTGAGTGAGTTGGAACAAAAGCGGGGAACGCTGCCGAGGTACGACTTGACCACGCCGAACTGACCGCCATCAAGCTGCCGAATCACGTTTCGTCTGCAATTCATCAAAGCGAAGCTCGCGCTCGACGCCTTCCGGAAAGATCGCCTTGATGACCAGGCGGCCGCCCATCGCTGTGACCACGGCCTGAAGCGTGCTCACCAGCAGGTCGTTTCGATTCTCCATTTTGGAAATGGACGCCTGCTGGATGTCCAACAACTCGGCCAGTTTCACTTGCGATAAATTTCGCTCGGCGCGCAGTTCGCGCAGAAGCACCGGTTCCGGAGGAACCGATTTCCCGCGAGTCAGCAGAAGGTTCAACGCGCGTTCGGTCGCCGAGCCCGCATCCGAGTAGACCTCGTCGACGCCTTCGCCGTAGCCGGGCTCGCCTCGCGCGGTGATGCCGAGGCCATGCTTGGCGTTCCATTCGACATTGACGGCATGACCGTCAAGATTCACGTCGAGAAACCATGATCCCTTTGGCGTGTTCGGCGCGTCAAGGCTCGTTTGCGCGTTCGGAAAGCGAACCTTGATTGCCGCCTCAAGTTGTTGGATCGGATTCATTTTCATTGCGAGCCTTTCGGCGAAATGTAAACTCATTCCAACGCCCAATTAATCATTCAACCGTTTTCCATCCGCGCCCGGTTTCGCAAACAACACCTTCTCACCCGAGGCATCGACCGATCGAATCTCGATGGCGCCATTCGCGGCGATATACGTGCTATGCGCCCGACTGCGAAACCGCTTCACCGATGGCTGGTCCGGTACATCTCGCATATTGTCCATTTGCGGCGGATACATTCTCCCGTCGGTTTGCCAAGTCTCTGGATTGTTCGGAATCGAAGTCAATTCATCTTCCACGGCATTGAGGATCGTGCAAATTTGCAGATAAGCTTCATTAAACGATCCAGCCGGCGGCGCCGATTCAAATCGGCGCAAGAACTCTTGGAAGCGCTGCGCTTCGAGCGATCGGGCTGATTCACTCATGGGCCTCCCTCGCCGCGCTGAGTAACACGGCACCAAGATTATAGCCCTGAGGGAATATTCGTTCAAGGGAATAATGACAAATAGAAGTGCTCAAACCTTTGCCGCATGGCGTCGCGGCTAAATTCGGCGACAGCGCGCTTTCGAGCGGCGTTGCCGACGCGAAACGCAAGCGACTGAGTGGTCAGGAATTGCTCGATCGCGCCGATCAGAGCCGGCAAGTCATCTGGAGGGATGAGCAGGCCTTCCTCGCCGTCGCGGATCAGCTTCTCGGCGGCGCCGACGCGGGTCGCCACGATCGCCCGGCCGGCGGCCATGTATTCCAATAGGGCGTTGGACATTCCTTCCGAACGCGAACAAAGCACGGCGATGTCGACCGAGCCGAGAAACTTCGGGATATCGCTGACGGCCCCGAGTAGGCGGAATCGATCGCCCAAGTTCAGATCGAGAATCAGCTTTTCCAATTCGATGCGTTGTTCGCCCTCGCCGGCGACTTCGAATCGCCCATTCGGAAAGCGTTTGACAGTTTCCGCGGCGGCTTTGATTAACAAGTCAAGGTTTTTGATCGGGCGCAAATTCGCCACCGCGCCGATTCGCACAACGTCGCGAGCAGTCTCCGGCGGCGCGGCAATCGGCGAAACGCTCGACATCGACGCCATTCTCCAGCACCGCGATGCGGTGCGCCGCGATGCCCTCAGCGATCAACGCCTCGCGGCCCATCTCGCTGTTGGTCAACGTGCGATGGACCATTTTTGAGTACACATGATTCAAAACGCGATGTTTGCGGTTGAGCCAGTAGCCGAGGTTATTTCGCACACGCACAATTCGCCGCACGCCCGCGAGGCGCGCAGCGGCACGCCGAAATAAATGCTGTCCAGAAAATAGGCCTGCAACACATCGATTTGATTTTGCCGCAGGAACTTTCCGAATTTCGGCGCCGCACTCACTGCTCGCTTCGAAGCGAACGATTTGACCCCGAGCCGAACCACCGGGCATTCCGCCGGTTCCAGCGATCGCGACAGATCGTCCTCGCCATCGAGCAACACGAGCCACGGTTCGACGCGGGTTTGATCGAGGGCGCGGATCAGGGCGAGCAATTGCGTTTCGGTGCCGGCCCGGCTGAGGCGATCGATCAGAAAGCAGACGCGCACCGGTGTCACGCCGCGGCCCTTTGAGTGAGACTTTCGACCAAGCCAAATTCTTCGAACAATCGCAAATAGGTTTGAGCTTGGGCCTCGAACGTGAAATTGGTCCGCACATGTTCGCGTCCGGCGCGGCCCATTCGGTGTCGCAATTCTTCATCGCGTAATAGTTGAGTGATTCGCTCGGCGAGTTTTGCGGGATCGTCCGCGGGCACAAGATAGCCGGTTTCGCCAGCGACCACGACTTCCGGCGTGCCGCCGACGGCGGTCGCCACCACCGGCAGCGACGCGGCCGCCGCCTCCAGCAACACGTTGGGCATCCCCTCCGTCAGCGAAGACGACACAAACAAGTCGGCGCTTGGCAACATTTGATCGAGATCATTGCGAAAACCGGGCAGAGCGAAGCGGCCGATCAATTTCGCGTCAGCGATCATCCGCTCCAGCCCGGGCGCATCGTGCCCTCGCCGAAGACGACGAAGCGTGCCTGCGGATCGGCTTCGATCACGCGCTTTGCCGCTTGAATCAAAATATCGAATCCCTTTTCAGGGCTGAGCCGTCCGGCGCTGACGATGATGCGTTCGCCGGGCACGCGAAAAAATGATTCGAGTTGTTCGCGGGCTTCGGCGTCGGCGTCGCGAGCCGCGGTCAGCCGCGCGGCGTTCGGAATCACGGTGATGCGCTGCGGCGGCACACCCGCCCGGCGAACCTTTTGCGCCTGGCCCTGCGACACGCAGATGACGTGATTCATGAAGCGCAAATGCAGGCGGTCGATTGTTTCATAGACGCGGATCTTACGATTCTCGCCGGTCCAGCCGCGCGAAATCGCAATCGCCGGAATCCCCGCCGAGCGCACCGCCAGGCGGCCGATCAGGTTCGCCTTGTAGCCATGGCAGAGCAAAACTTGCGCGCGCAGGTCGTCCAGCTTCGAGGTGAGTTCGAGAGCCGCGGCGGGCAGGTTGGGCGTGTCGAAGCGCAACGCCTCGGCCTGAAAACCATTGAAGCGAACCTGCCGCAGAAAATCCTGGCAACGGCTGCCCTCGGAAAATGATAGGAAACTCGTGCGGCAACTTGGCGGCAGGTGCCGGGCCAGGCCGAGCATTTGCCGCTCCGGCCCGCCAAAAAAGGTCGACGAAGTCAAGTGAACGATGCGCATGCGATTCCATTCGCGAGGGTGATCGGGGCGAGGGGAAAGTTTAACGACAAGTCGGCGGCGGAGTCCAGAGCAAGTGGCGATTGGTTTACACTATTCGAAGTACCCGGCAGGTCTCCTCGTAACTGCTTTCCAGATCAAGCGTGACCGCCAAGTCGTTGGCCAACCAAATCGGAATCGACGGCAGTGATTGGCCCACCACAAGCGGGCGATGCCAGGCTTCCAACGTCCAGCGATTCGCCGGAATCGTTCCTCGGCATGACACGGCGTACGGAACGCTCGGCGGCTTTGCCAACGTTCGATCGGACTCGTGGAGAAATTCAAGCAACTCCGCGTATAGATTGAACTCGCGCGAGGTCACCACGTCGACAATGGCGACCGAGACCTGTTGCTGCAAAAGGGCCATGCATTTGGCCACGAACGCGCGCCGGGTCTCCGGCCGATCCTTGTTCGAGGGGCTTACCAACTCGATTGCCGCCACCAACCGTCGACCTCGCGTCAATTCAAAAACTAACACGCGATACTGATCATCATCGATTTCGACCGCGCCGCCGAGATGAACCTGCGGGGCCGCCGTGTAGTTGGGCGGAAGTTGTCGCGACAACTGGATGACCAACATCGCGGGCCATTGACCATGCAATTCGTCCCAGGCGTGCGAGTTCGCCAACGGCGGCCGAAAATGATCGCGAAGCGGCATCGTGAATCCCTCGTTCTGAGATTTTAACGTCGAAGCATCGACGGGCCAGCGCGAAATCGTTTGGAATCACTTCGAACCCCCTCGTTCATCTCGCGCAGCCGCTTTTGATTCGCATACGTGCCAAAGACGAGATCCCAAAATCGCGTGACGACGCCGAAGTTGTATCGTGGCGTATCGCCGTGATGCAGCAGATGCGAATTCCGCGGCATCAACGCCGCGTGTCCATCCTTGAACTCGTGATCGGCGCTTTGATTTTGATCGAATGATTGAGTAGCATCGGTCTGTTTCATCGGTGAGCCGGCAGTCACACATTGGGAGCGGGGCATGAACAAGCAGCATTTCAAATTATGTTGGATCGTCGCGGTGCTGGCGAACGCCGGCGCGGTTGCCGATCCGCCCGACCGCGAAGCAGCCTGGAAGACGATCGCACCGTATTTCCAGCCTGCGGCGGAATTCAAGGATAAGTTCGGCTCGCTCGACTCGCCGCTGATTTTCGACAATGGCCGGAAAGCCGAGTCGGCGGCCGACTGGCCGAAAGCGCCGCCGCGAGATTCTCGACGCCTGGATGCGACTGATGGGTCCTTGGCCGAAAGTGCTTGAAAAGCCATCGGTTGAAGTGCTGTCCAAGTCTCGCCGCGAAAACTTTTCTCAGCAGCGAGTTCGAATCGGGATCGGACCGAAACAATCCGGTGACGGCTGGCTCTTGATACCCGATGGCAAGGGACCGTTTCCCGCTGTGCTCGTGGTTTACTATGAGCCGGAAACCAGCGTGGGTTTGAACCCGAAGCAACCGCTGCGGGACTTCGCATTGCAACTGACTCGCCGCGGATTCGTGACGCTGTCGATCGGCACGCCGGGCGGCGACGCGTGGAAGCCGGAGATCGGCAAGGCGGTTTGCCAGCCGCTCTCGTATCACGCCTACGTCGCGGCTAATTGTTGGCATGCCCTGGCGAATCGCCGCGATGTCGACGCCAAGCGGATTGGCGTCGTAGGCCATTCGTATGGCGGAAAGTGGGCACTGTTTGCCGCGGCGTTGTGGGATCAATTCGCCGCGGTGGCCGTCAGTCGATCCGGGCATCGTCTTCGATGAAAAGCGAGCCAACGTGAATTACTGGGAGCCGTGGTATCTCGGGCTCGATCCCGATCATCCGAAACGAAAGCCGGGCATTCCGACCGATTCGAACCCGCGCACCGGCGCTTACAAGAAGATGATCGAGGCGAAGCGCGACCTGCACGAGCTTCATGCGTTGATCGCCCCGCGGCCATTTCTGGTGTCCGGAGGCTCGGAAGACCAACCCGAGCGCTCGATCGCGCTCAACCATGCCGTTGCCGTGAACAAGTTGCTCGGCCAAACGAACCGCGTCGCGATGACGAATCGAAAAAACCACACACCGACGGAGCAATCGAACGCGGTAATGGATGCGTTTTTTGAGTACTTCCTTAAAAATTAATCGCGCCACAAGCCGTTTACGTTTCGCGTTCGCGTGGCGCCGGGCGAGCGCGAAACGTAAACGGCTTGTGGCGCGAAACGTAAACGGGACATTATTTCCTCTCCACAGTAAACACCGCGCGAAGCCCCTCCGGCTCGAAGGTTAACGTGGCATACAAACCTCCAAACGAACGGAACAGCTTTCCGGTTGCACTCTTATCGTCGGGCGCGGCGAGTTGTTTGGGATTGAGCGGATCGCCATGGATGTTGCAGGAACAGGACGTGCCGTCGAGCGACAACAGATATTTTCCGCCGTCCGGACAGAACGGCCGAACGCCATATAGTCTGCGCAACCCGATCAAGCAAGAGTGCATTCGGGCCATTGCCATTCGGCGTGCGGTCGTTCCAACCGCGATTGACATTGGCGATCATGCTCAGGTTTTCGTGGCACGCCTTGCGATTGTTTTCGGCCCAACTGAGGTTGTAGCCGGGCAAGACGTCTTTCCAGTTTTCCGGCCGCACGCGAACCAGGGCATGAGCGGTTTCCGGCGGTTTGTTGACTTTCTTCGCCGACTGCGCCGCCACAATGTCTTCGAGAACGAACGGCCGATTGGCGATGTAAAGGCCGTTGCCGATGCGGCCCCAGAACAAACGCAGCTTCAATCCGAAAACATTGACAACCAGGCAACGGATAACGTGCGGCTTTGGGAATGGAACGCGATAGATTTCGGCCATCCCGCCGATGAATCCGAACTCGCGATTCGCGTCTGCTTTCAAATTCAGCAGCAAGCGATCGAGTTCGTTGAGAAACTCATCGACGGCGAGCGTGTCGTTGACCGGGATCGAAATCGAAGAGGGCCCGGTAAGGAATTGCACGGCCAGACCAATGCCGAACAGTTCGGGGCCGCCGAGGCGAGCGCCCAACGCATCGCCGCGGCCGGACAATGCGGCGCCGATGTCGAAGTCGAGCATCTTCTGACCGTCGTGCATGTGCAAGCCGATTTGATCGCCGATGCCGACGCGCAGGAACCGCCGCAGTTTATTCAAGTCGAGGCCGAGCTCTTCGAGCTTTTTTAACTGCTGATCGGACAATCGAAGATCAAACGGAAGCAGGGTTTGACGCGGCTGCGGCAGACGAATTTCATCGTCGGGAGAAATTTCAACCACCTCGCGACCTGCGCGTGAGCAACGCCGCCATCTTGGTCGGGTCGATCTTCAGGCGGAATTTGCGAACGCTGCCATCGCCCATGACCACGAGGAATGAATCCTCGCCCGGGCGATCGAGACCTTTGACCAGCTTCGCCATGTCAATCTCCAAGTCGTCCGGCTTGGTCCAGATGACGGCCGATTCATCGTTGGCTCGGAGCGTCATGATCGTGTTCGAGAGGCCGTCGGTCACGTCGCCGAGTCGGATTCCGTTGCCATCGGCAGGAAACATCGTTCCTTTGCCGACTGGCGCGACCAAGCTTGTCTTTCCTTCTTGGTTGAGTTTTTTCTTGAGTCCGTGGAAGATGATGGGCATGCGGGCAATGAGCTTCTTGTTGTGCTCGCTATCCCAAGGTTCGTCCATCTTGAATTCGCGCCAAAGGCTGTCTTCTTCGAGGAATGGGAGTATCGCGACGCGCAACTCAGAAGGGGTTTGCCGTTCTTGTCGCGAATCGTCGCCGGCGGAACTCTTAAGTAGGAATCGTTGTAGTTGTGCATGGCCAAGCCGATCTGTCGCAGATCGGTCACGAAATCCGCTTCTTCTTTCGGGCGATCCGGGCTTTCTTCTTAGGCTGGCTCAAGTCGACGTGGAATCCGTCGTTTCGCGTGAATAGTCGGCCAAGGATCGCGGGATCGAGATCACGTTTGATTTCTAGGACGCTGCCATCGCCCATCAGAGCCAGGAAGAAACTCTGGCCAGGACGCTCCAGGCCTTTCAGCGGCTTCTTGAGGTCAACCGTCAGATCGTCCGGCTTGGTCCAGATCGCAGCTGTATTGTCGGTGCCTTCGACCAGCATGATCGTGTTTGCCAGGCCGTCTCCGACGTCCGCAAAGGTGATTTTCTTTCCACTCGGCTCGAACATCATGTCCTTGCCGGTCGGCACAAGTAAACCGTCTTGAACTCGCTGTTGAGTTTGGCGTTAAGTCCTTGATAAATCTTCGGCATCTTGGAAATGAGCTTCTTGTTGTGCTCGCTGTCCCAAGGCTCATCGAGCTTGAATTGTCGATAAAGATTGTCTTGTTCGAGGAACGGCAATATGGCGACCCGCCAACTCAGCAACGGCTTGCCCTTGGCGTCGACCAACGGCGCTGGCGGCAAGCAATGGTTGGTGTCGTAATAGTTGTGCAGGGCCAGCCCGAACTGCTTCATGTCATTCGTTGCGGCAAAGATCGACTTCGCCCGGGCGCGCTAGGATCGGCCTTTTTCGACTGCAGTTTTTTCGCCACTTCCGGGCCCAGGGCGTCGAGAAGGGGCTGCTTGGGGAAATGCACCCACAGTCCGCCGATCTCGCGTTTGGGCGTGGGCAGCAAATCGAGGGTTGTCGGTTTGCCGCCCCACAATTGCGCCATCGCGGTGTAAATTGAATTGTCGATGAGCGGCAGCACGAGCGTTTCCAGCCGATATTGCTTGTCCGAGGCCTGAATGCGAATGGCGATCGGGTCGAAATATGTACGCCAATTGTGATTGTAATCGCTGACGAATGCCTTGTATTCCTCGGCTTCCTCGCCGGAAACGTCCGTTACCAGATGTTCCAGGCATGGTGAGAGCGCTTCGGCGCGGCCGTATTTCGAGCAGACGCCCGACATGCCATCGAGCGACAGGGAATACGTCCCGCCATCGGGGTGCGCCAATTCGCCTTTGCCGAAAACTCCCGGCGCGCATTTGGTCTCGGCGAGTTCCTCCAGCGACCTGGGCGCCCGGCCGAATTCCGTGCGAAACATCAAGCAAGCGTGGTTGATCATGCGCAAATGGTTGTAGACCAATACGCGCCGGCGTTCGGTGAGTTTCACCTGCGGACCGACGAGGCGCCGTATGAACGCATCGGAAAGATAAACAAAGCCGTCCTCTTCGGCGGCGCCGGCGGGCATCAACATGCGGATGTACTGAAATTCTTTTGATTCTCCCAGACGCCTGGCGGGGGCGTTGGTCGCGGTCTTGCCAACAACGGTTTCAAGAACGCGCTGGACGCGCGGGCAACGAATTGCTGCGGACGTGCAAGTCGGCACGCGGGTTGGCCGAGTAGTAGTTCGTCGAGCCATCGGACGATACCTGGTGTGTGTATTGCACTTCCAGGATCCGGCCCGCTTGTCGCCGGCCGCGCAGGGCCTGGAACCCTTCGAGCATCCGAAGCATATTTGGCAGTTTTTTGCTTTCGATCAGCAGAGTGATGTCGCTGCCCTCGCCGATGAACAGATCGCTGCCGGTCAGGGCGATGCGCTCGATCTCGAGCGATTCCACTAGTTTCGGCGGCAATTGCGTCAGTCCGAGCTGTTTCTTGATTCGCTCACCGGTTTGAGGCGATTTGGCGTCGCCGAGCGCTTTGCGTGAGAATGTGCCCACCCCAAGCCTGGCCGAGCGCGGTGATTTCGTTCAATTTTGGCAGCGAACGAAACTCGGCGAACCAGAAATCCTCTGGCACGCACTGCGACAACATGCTGACCACCGGCCGGCGATCGCCGAGCATTTTTTCCCAAGGATGGCTTTTCACGGCCGGCCCGGCCAGCGAGGCGACGGCAACCTTATCGGGCAACGGCGCGCCCGGATTCGGCCGATTTCTCCGTTCGCCGCGCATCGTGTCGAGTTGCAAGCTTTCCTGAAGGGCGAGCGCGCCGCTGAACGTGTTGAACAGGTCGGCGCGCGACCGGCGGCCCTGCCCATTTCCGAACGGCCCGGGGCGTTCGATTCGTTGAAGCACTTCCGGCTCGCGGCCGTCGCGCTTGCCGAGCTGCAACGCCACGTATTGCAAGTATGCGTCGCCTGGGTGAAAAGCGAGCTGTTGAAGCGCCTCGTCGAGCCTCCAGGCGGTGGGCAGTTTTTTCGGCGGCTCGGCGCCGCGGAGAGCGCGACCCGATTGGACCGTCAGCAACCCCGCGGCTGCGACCACGACCACAATGCCGGCCCGACATAGGGAATATGCACGGTTCATGGAATTGGCTCCCAAGGTTCGCGACAGGTATTGAACCGATGGTTCGGCGAAAGCGTCGGCATTGAGATTGCCCGGGCCCCGTTCCGACTTGCATCTCCGGGCGAACGTTCGCCGTGCGCCGGCGCTTGAGTCTGTTGTGCGCACAAATTGTCGATCGATGCGCTCGATCACCGATCGGTAAAAGTCGCTGACATGATCGCGATCCGCGAGGACCAGAATATCGTAGGAGCAAAACTCGGGGTCCCAGGCAATCGGACTGATCGCGCGAAAGCCAAGGCGAAAATCCATGCGAATGACGGTGGGCAACATGCGCTCGTACTCTTGGCTTACCGGCACTTCCCGCACGCCCTTGACTCGGCAATCGGGCGTCGGCTCGATCTGCCAGCGTGAATCGGTGGCGAACCGTTTCACGTAGGAATAGATCTGGTTGAGCGTGTCGGGGCTGCTGGTCGAAAAGCTGTCGGCGCCCATAAAGTAGCGGCAGTTGCGCTCGCGCAGCAGCCGATCCATGCCGTAGGACAGATATTGGAAGGCCAACCCGCCGCGGTAGTCCGCCGCGATGCACGTACGGCTGCCTTGCAAAATCCTGCTAAAAATTGGCGCGAGCGGCGTCAGGTCGAATTCGAACGCGCCGTAGAAGCCGCCGCGCCGAATCGCCTCGGCGCCGGGAATGGCCCGATAGGTCCCGATCATCCGCTTCTTTTCCATGTCGTAGAGGATCAGATGATCGCACCATTCGTCGAACGAATCGACGTCGTGACCAGTGTTCCCCTTGATCGCTGGACTGCCGTAACCCAATTCGCGGAAAAAGACGTCATAACGCAGGCGGTAAACCTCCTCCAATTCCTGCGGCTCGGTGGCCAAGCCGAGCCGCCACGCATGTCCGCAAAGGGGTCGGCAGTCCAGGAGCCAGCGCGCCATTGTTCAGGGTTCTCAGCGTGTCAACGTCGTTGTCCGGAACTACTCGCGGCGGGCCGGATGGGTTTCCCGCGCCGCCGCGCCAACATTAATTTACAATGATATGCGCGATCGACCGAGATTCTTGCCTACTTCGCGCTTGCAATCGCGAAAAGTCGTGGCCACAATACTCCCAATCTCGCAAGCCGCCCAAATCAGTTCCCGGAGGCAACCGGCCCGGCTCTGCCGGTCGCGGTGTAAGGCTTGCATGATTCCTTCGCCGCCCACCCTTCCAGCGGAGAATCGACATGAACCTCAGTGAATTTCAGGACGCTTACGAAGATGTCGAGCGGATCCAGGGCGCACTGTTGACCGCGCCGATCAGCGAGCTGACCATGCGCACGCCGGTGTTCATTGACGCCGGCGCCAGTGCTGTCGAGGCTGTCGAGGCGATGAACGAACATCACATTGGCTGCTTGCTCGTACAACATCACGGCAGACTGGCCGGCATTTTCACCGAACGCGACGTGTTGACCCGCGTTGTGTTCCAGGATGGCAATCGCGCCATGACGGTTTCCGAGGTAATGACGCCCAAGCCGGAAACCCTGCGAGCCCATGACAGTCTGGCGTTTGCGCTCAACCGCATGAGCGATGGCGGCTATCGCCATGTGCCGATTGTCGATCGCAACGGCAACGCAGTCGGCGTGTTGTCGGTAAAGGACATCGTCAACTTCCTGGTGGATTTATTCCCCGAGGATGTACTGAACCTGCCGCCGACGCCGGAGCTGGGGATCGCCAAGGACGCGGACGGCGGATGAGGCCAGAAGTCAGAGGCCAGAAGTCAGAGGCCAGAAGTCAGAGGCCAGAAGTCAGAGGCCAGAAGTCAGAGGCCAGAAGTCAGAGGCCAGAAGTCAGAGGCCAGAAGTCAGAGGCCAGAAGTCAGAGGCCAGAAGTCAGAGGCCAGAAGTCAGAGGCCAGAAGTCAGAGGCCAGAGGTCAGGAATCGCGCGAGCGGCTTCTGGCCTTTTTTTGATTTCACCAGCACTGAAATTCCGCACGGCTATCCCACCAGCTCCCGGATTGGTTCGCCGGTTTCGATCAGGCGCACGGGGCGGTTTTGCGTGTCGTAGAAAGTGACCTTGCGCGAGTCGATGCCGAGATGCTGAAACACAGTCGCCGCGACGTCTTGAGGACTGATCGGCCGATCGGCGACATATTCGCCTCGCGGCGTACTTCGCCCGATCATCTGCGCCATGTTCATCGAACTGCAACCCATCAGAACGCTAAAGACATTGCCCCAATGATCGCGGCCGCCCTCGGTGTTCATTCGCGGCGTGCGGCCAAATTCACCCATCGCCACGACCAGCGTCTTTTCATAAAGCCCGCGCTGACTCAAGTCTTCGATCAATGCCGCGACGGCGCGATCCATCGGCGGGATCAGCAGTTTTCCCCCGACATCGGTGCGATAGCGGCCGGCAGTGCCGTGATGATCCCAGGGCACGCAGTTCACGGTCACGAAGGTCACGCCCGCTTCGACCAGCCGACGCGCGAGCAGCGCGCTTTGGCCAAAGGTATGCCGCCCATAGCGATCGCGAACATTCGCGGGCTCGGCATTGATGTCGAACGCGTGGGACACTTGTTTGCTGGTGAGCAAATGAAACGCCCGCTGATAATGGGCGTCGCGATCGGCGACTTTGTGCTCTTCGATCTTGCGGAACTGATCCATCGCGTCGAGCACTTCACGACGGTCCTCGAGTCGCTGGAATGATAGGCCTCTGCCGAGCGTCAAGCCCCGGACGCGGAATTGCGGCGTGTTGGGATCGGACTCGACGATGAAGGGATTGTTGGCGCCGCCGAGGTAAGCGGCGTAGTGGAAAAAGTTGTCGGTGCCGCCGCGAAGATGCGGCACGGCGACATAGGGCGGCAGGCCGGGCCGGTTTGAACCGCGGAGTTTTGCCGTCGCCGAGCCGAGCGACGGCCGGCACTGCACCATGAAATCGGGCTTATTGAAATCGGGCCCCTCGAAGCCGGTCAACATCCAGTGATTGCTCTTGGTGTGATCGCCCGAGCCGTGATTGACGCTGCGCAGGATCGCGAGTTTGTCGGCGATCCGGGAAGTTTCGGGCAAGAGTTCGCCGAATTGCACGCCGGGAATTCGCGTGCGAATTGCGCCGAATGGTCCGCGAAACTGGGCGACGGCGTTGGGCTTCGGATCCCAGGTTTCCATGTGGCCGGGGCCGCCGCTGAGCCAGAAAAGAATTACGGACGTATCACGGGAGGAGCTTGGAGTCGCCGCGCGAAGCCGTCCGAATTGAGCCAGCGACAATCCGCCGAGCATTCCAGCCTGCAGAAAGTTTCGTCGCGTGACGCCCGAGCAGTCGGTCGCCGCGCCGCCCAGGATCGTCAGCATGGAATCGCTCCGCGGCAATGCGGCTGATGGCGGGAGGATCGATCGAATATAGCCTACACGCGAATTTGGGGATTGTCACGGCCTTTTTCCGGCCCGCGCCAACGCCAACTTCGTAACTTGGGCCCGGCATTCGCGAATGCGACGCTTATCGAATATCCACGAATCGCCACAGCGGCACGGGCGGAGGGAGTTGGCCCGATTGGTATGCCACGTCACCGAGCACTTCGCGCAGCCTTTTCAATGCTTTTCGTCGCACGGGAACATAATAAATGTCGCAGCGGGCTTCACGGACCGCGTCCCAGACTTGGTACAAGCGATCGGCCTCGCGAGTCGCATCGTGAATGATGGGTCCCCGATCGCGATCGATCGCTCGCCGCGACTCCAAGTTTCGACGATAGGCGCGATTGAAGCTGAGCAAGTCGCCGACGGCGCTGCGATCGGGAAGTCGGCGGGCATCGCGCAGCGGCGGAGCATCCGCCAGTTCCTGATGCCGCCGGCGGAGCACGGTGAGATCGGCCGCGAAATCTTCTAGACGGACCAGTCGATCCTCGCGCGGATCGAGCAATTCCATTTCAACGGCCTGGCTCCAGAGGGCGGCTCGAATCGCGGGCCATTCGCCTGGCTCGACCAACGGAACTTGAGCGTTCGGCGCCGCGGACAACAAGGCCGCGGCCAGCACACATGACGTGGCGGACATGGCGATTCCCCCTGCGCCCGGCCGAGCGATGTGCGATTGGCGATGTGACGGGCGGGCACGAATCAAAAAGAATGCCGGGATGCGGGCGACCCGCGACGCGGGACGGCGATAACTCGGCAAGTCGGCGGCCGCCTCCGCGGCATGAGCCGCCGCACCCCGGCTTCCCCCCTTCTCCCCTGCTTCGAGCGATGCGGGCTGATCTCGCGGAGCGAGATGGCTACTTTCTTGGCCTCATCCCGCGGAGCGAAATCAGCACTGGAACATCCGTGTTCGATGCGTTCGCGACGGCGAGTTCTCGTCGCGAAAGCGAGTCGGGCGATAGCAAATGCCTCGCTTCTGTAAAGGCCAGTTTCTTTTTGGTCCAGGCCGCAGCGCCGGAATACAATGTTCTCACACTTCCTTTCGATTCGCGGAGGCGACTTTCATGTTGACACGTCGAGGTTGGGCGCACTGGGTCATTTCGCTGTCGATTTTGTTGCTGGTAAGCCGCGTTGGCGGCGCGGAAACTCCGCCGATCGCGGAAGAAGACTTGCTCCCGGCGGGATCGCAATGGGAAGGCAAACTGGCGCAAGTGGGCGCTCATCCTTCGATCCAGTTTCCCTCGGAAGTCAACGCCGTTCTTACGATCACTCGCCGGGACGGCGACGCCTTCGAAGCGGAACTGCGCGAAACGATGCCCGGCATGGATATTACGTTTCTTTGCCGGGGCCGACTGATCCGCCGGGCCGACATGAGCCTGCTCCTGGACATGCGCTCAACGAGTGTGAAAGGGATTCCCAACGCCGGTCTGTACATCGTGGATGTGCCGTATACGGCCCGGATCAACGGCGACTCGATCAAGGGAACTTGGAAATACGTGGAGAAAAACAAAGGCATTGATTTGGGTGGAGACTTTCAGTTGCGACGCATGGCGAACGAGTGATCCGGTGCGTTTCGCGCCCGGCAAGGCAATCGGCGAGCGTGAAACGGAAACAAAGCACTTCACCTTTGGATTCTGGCGCCGCCACCCTTGGCAAATGCCTTTACTTGTTCGAGCGTGGCCATGGTGGTGTCGCCGGGGAATGTTGTTAATAACGCGCCATGGGCCCAGCCGAGTTTGAGCGCGTCCTCGGGCGAGTCGCCGGTGAGCAGGCCATAGAAGAAGCCGGACGCGAAGCCGTCGCCGCCGCCCACCCGATCGTAGACGTCCAGGTCGCAGGTCAATGAGGCGTGGGTTTGCCCGCCGATCCAGGCGACTGCGCCCCAGCCATGGCGATTGGTGGAATGCACTTCGCGAAGCGTCGTCGCCACGATCTTCACATTCGGGAATTTCTCGCTCACGCGGTCGATCATGGCGAAAAAGGCGCTGGGATCGAGCTTTGACTTCGCCGAGACCTCCGGCCCGGGAATTCCCAGGCCCTTTTGCAGATCTTCCTCGTTGCCCACCAGCACGTCCACATAAGCCATAATCCGGCGAATCACCTCCGGCGCGCGTTCAAGGCCGCCTGACACGTTCCAGAGTTTTTCGCGATAGTTCAGATCGAAGGAAACGATCGCGCCGGCCGATTTGGCCGCCTTCATGCCCTCGATGATCAGTTCCGGCGTGGTAGGCGAAAGCGCGGCAAAGATGCCGCCGGAATGAAACCAGCGGACTCCGTCGGCAAAGATCTTCACCCAATCGAAATCGCCCGGTTTGAGCCGAGCACCGGCTTCGTTGGCGCGGTTGTAAAACACCTCCGGCCCGCGCACACCGTGACCGCGGTCGCTGTAGACCGTGGCGATGTTCGGCCCCGTGACGCCGTCGTGCTGGAAATCTTTGTAGAACGGCTTGACTCCCATGGCCCGCACGCGCTCGGCAACGAGATGCCCAATGCCATAGTCCACCATTGCCGTGGCGACGCCGGTTTGCAACCGAAAGCAATCGGAGAGGTTTGCCGCGACATTAAATTCGCCGCCACTGACGTGGATGTGGCACTGGGTCGCCTTGCGAAACGGCACGATCCCCGGATCGAGCCGGTGAACCACAGCCCCCAGAGCCAAAAAGTCGAGCCCGCGAGCGGGCGGAATGACAAGAGGTGAAGGCATGCGTCGCTCCGAAGCGCATCATTATTGGGGATTGATGTGAGTATAAGGAGCAAGGCGATGCGATGCCAGCACGATGCGTTTCGCGGGCTCATTTCGGCGAAATACACCCTCCGCGATCAATTGAGCGCGATGTCGAACTCGGGGAAAACCATTGATGTCCAGGACAGCGACCGTCACCCGGCCGATCGCTGTTGCACCGCTGAGAAGCGGCCCATTCCAGCGAAACTGATCGCTCCATCCGTGAAGCCGTGGATGGAAAAGTCGCATGATCTTTAGTCCAGCAATCAATTTCGCTCGGATTCCGCCCGCGGCGATGATTTCAAATACGAGAAATCTACTTATCGTCGGGCGCTTTGGGCAGCGGCGCCTTCAAGAGTTCCACATCCTTGATCCAGACGTAGTTCGACTGCAGCGTCTTTTCTCTGTCGCGTCCGATCATTGTCAGGCACAGATCGATTCGTTCGGGCCGCTGCCCGTCTTTGAGGTCCATGATCACTTCATAGTTCGCCCAGTCATTATCGCCTTTGGCGACGGCGACCGGTTTCCCTTCGGTATCCATGGTGTCATCGACGCCGACGACCCCTCGAAATTTGGCGATCATTCGCAAGTGGACGCCGCTTGCCCCCTTGGTCTTCATCCGGGCTCGGAGGATCAAGCGGCAGTTCTCGACCTTTGGCTCGGACAACTCAAAGATCCGAATATTCGTAGTTTCGCCGGCGTAATAGCGCCAAGCATCCGCGGAATCGAAGAGTAAGTCTCTATCGATCGGTCGATCCCTGAATGTAAAGCTCTTCACAACCGTTTCCCCCGGCCGGCGAAACGGCGGCTCGGGCGGCGCCGTGGGCAGATGCAGCAATTCCAAGTCCTTCACCCACAGTGTGCCATTTGCATGCAGCCCAACCGAGATGGGAATCGTTGGAGGTCCTTCCCGAATGAACAAGTTGGCTGGGTAGCGTACTTCCTTGGTGGTCCAATCTGAGACCTTGCCGTCGAAGTATGACGACGAAGAGGGCCAATCGTATTCGTAATATGAGGGGCTCGCGATGCCAAGTTCAAGGCTTCCCCATGCTCTGGGGTCCTTCGCTGTAACTTTCACCTTGGCTCGACAAATGATGACTCCATCCTCGGGGATGCCCTCGCGCACGGTGGCGAGCAGCACATTGAAGTTGCCGGTGTTCGTGTCGTTGACGATTCGCCAGGCGCCGTTCTCGACCGATACATTTTTCGGATCGCCCCGCGGCGGGATGGCCTTTTCCTTGGCGGGGTCGATTCGTTTCAGGAGTTTGGGTTGTGCCGGTTGATTGCGGTCCGTCGCCTTCTCGCGCTGATAAACCAATACCACGTTCTCGCTGGTTGGCCCGGTCTTGAAATCGGTCGGTCGCGGCGGATTGGCATTCGGCCCGGCAAACGGCAGGCAGAGCGTCAGACGGTCGCCCTCGAGCTTGTAAATCATCTGGCTCGGTTTTAGGTCCGCGAAGACCGACCCAGAAAAATCGATCTCGGCAGGATTCCTGGTCGCGTCGATTTTCAATTGGCCCTGGTGCTGTTTCCTGCCCCACGTGAGCCCATATTGCGTTCCATTGATCACCATTTCGGAAGGGAACGTGTCTTTGGCTTTTTCGGGCGGAATCTTCTTTCCCTGGTGTTCGGCGGAAACCGCGACCCAGCGGCCATCGATTCCTGGCAATTTCGTCTCCTTCGAACTGGTGTTGGCGATTCGTTTGAGTCGGATCACCATGCGCGATGGAAAAGCGGAATTCGGTGCGAACGCTCTGGGTCGGTCCTTTTCCTCGCCGACGCACAATACCAACTGATCGCCGTCGAATCGGTAGATTCCAATCGGGCCGATGCGGCCGAATAGAGAGTCCGCCGCGATTCGCCCCTGGTCTCGCAGGAGGTCAATCTGCTTCGGGCTGGTGTTCGGGTCGAGCACGATTGTGCCGACGTCGGCGTCACCGAATTGGAACGTCTTGCCGGTGATGGTCAGTTTTTGGTCAGTAAGTGCACCGGCGGGAACGGCCGGCCCCGTTCGATCCACTGAAACGACCGCCCAACTGCCCTGAATGCGATCTCGGTCCGACAAGCTCTCCAACGGGACGCCGGCTGGCGGGCGCTGCATTGGCGACCAGGTCATGACCGACAGTCGAAATTGTTCGCCGCGCTTGATTTCCAGAATGCAAGCTTCTCCATCGCGCTCGATCTCTTGCTGGGTGAACCACGCCGACCGAACCACTCGCCACCGCTTTACGATTTCGCCGTGCTTGCCGACTGCCTGAACCCGATACTCTCCCGGTGGAAGCGTGACGGCGGATTGGCCCCATGCTTTCACGAACGGTTCAGTTGAGTATTCGCGAAGCGGGACTCCTGTACCGACGCTGGCCGCGCCAGCTTTCGCACCAGATCCGTCAACAATATCGGCGTCGGGCACTCCCGGGCCGTGAATGACATATGCTTCGAATTCAGAGTCTAGTGGGCTGAACGAGATCTTGGCCCTCATTGCGTTTCGAAGTTGAACAGTTGGCCGAATCTCCCGATAGATGGCGATCTCAAGAATAACTAAAATGCCCAGCGCGGCCGCGCAAAATTCCGCGTGGCGAAGGGATTCGCGCGGACGGTAGATTCGCGCTTTCACGAGAAGCCATAAGACGGCATAAATCGCAATCAGATAGAGCAGTCCCCAAGTGAAATCGAGATGCCCCGGCCAGATGACGACCGTGGAGGCGGCGGCGAGTAAAAACGCAAGCAGCACGATCGCGATTCCGAGCCAACCGCCAGCGCCGACGCGCGGCGACGGCGAAGGCAGCGACGGCGCTCTCGGAGCACGCATCGCTTCGCTGGTCGCGACGCCCTGCTGCACCTGCGCCAAATGTTGCTCCAACACCTCCGCCACGTCCTTGGCGCTCTGAAATCGTTCCTCCGGTTTCTTCGCATGCAGCTTTTCAATTATCTCGCACAGCCATTCGCGCATGTCGGGGTTGATTTCGCGGATTGGCCGCGGCGTATCTTCGCAGACGCGCTTGAGCGTGGCCACCGTGGAGTCGGCCCGGAATGGCGGGCGGCCTGTGCACATCGCATACATCACGCTACCGAGGCTGAAAAGATCGCTACGAGGATCGACCGGTTTGCCGTCGGCTTGTTCGGGCGACATGAATTGCGGCGTGCCCGCGATCACGCCCGAATGCGAGATGCTAGCGTCGTCCATCGCGCGGGCCAGGCCGAAGTCGGTGATTTTCACTCGCTGCACGCCATTTTCCAGCAGGATGTTCGATGGCTTGATGTCGCGATGGACCAAACCCTGTTTGTGCGCCGCCGCGAGGCCGAGCGCGATCTGCCGGCCGATGCGAAGGATTTCTTTCAGTTCCAATGAGCCCTCGTCGTCGATCTTCTGTTGAAGCGACTTGCCTTCGATAAATTGCATGACGAGGTAAGGCGACGAGCCCGATTCCTCGATGGCGTAAATGGGCACAATATGATCGTGAACCACTGCCGCCACGGCCTTGGCCTCGCGCAGAAAGCGCTTGCGGCCGGAACCACTGGCGGCGATCTCGCCCGCCATGACCTTGATCGCCACGATTCGATGCAGTTTTTCATCAAACGCGCGCATCACCAGACCCATGCCGCCGCGACCGACGACTTCGAGCACCTCGTAATGTCCGAGCCGGCCGAGCGAATCGGACCGCTCAGTCGGTTGCAGGAAATTGAGCGAATCACTGCGGTCGCCGGGGGTGTCTTGGGCCGCCTGGGTTTCGGTGGGATCGAGCGGCGTGGAGTGCGGCGCGCCGCTTTGTTCGAGGGCGGGGATTTTCAGGAAACTGCCGGCCTCGCTGTACGATTGCAGCAACTGGTCGACCCGCGACCGCAATGATGGATCGTCGGCGCATGCCTGGTTCAGGAATTCCGTTCGATCGGCCGCGCTGTTGATTTCCAATGCCTGAAGAAAGATGCTGCGCTCGTTCATGGCGGCCTCGTGACTCGGATTGCAAATCGCCTCTATTGAACTAGGCGCAAACGGCGCGGAAAGTCTGCCAAAAAAATGTTGCCGACTCGCCCCGCGAGTCGAAATCACCCTTGCATTTCCTGATGCAAAAAAGCCCGCGCATAAGCCCAGAGACGATGAGCGGTTCGCGGTGAAACGCCCAGAATCTCGGCGGCATCCAGAAGGGAAAAACCGCCAAAGTATCGCAATTGAACCAGTTCGGCTGCCTGCGCGTCCGCTTCCGCCAGCTTTCGCAACGATTCATCGAGCGCCAACAAGTCCTCACGCGGTTCGGCGGCGATCAGGTCCAGTTCATTGACATCGTGACGGATTTGCTCGCCGCCGCGCTTCAGTGATTGCCGGCGGCGCACGGACTCCACGAGGATTCGCCGCATCGCCTCGGCGGCCGCCGCGAAGAAATGCCGGCGATTGGCAAACTGAAACGCACCCGAATCGTTATGCGAGCCCGCAGCGCCAGCAAGGGATTCGCAATCACCCTTGCTGGTGCTGCGGGCTCCCACCAGCCGAATATACGCCTCGTGCACCAACGCCGTGGCGTCGAGCGTGTGGCCCGGCTTCTCACGCGCCATCTGCGCCGCGGCGAGTTTGCGGAGTTCATCGTAGACCAATGGCAAGAGATGGTCGGCGGCCTTGGCGTCGCCGGATTCGATCGCATTCAGAATCTGCGTCACGTCGGACATGCTATGAGCTTACAATCCGGGACTTGGCCTCAGCAACCATTTCCATTTTTCATATGAAAATTGCAACAGTGCATTTTCGAACTCCCACCGCCGAGCTTCATCATGGACTTTGTTTCACGCCGTTCGTTTCTCGGGGCGTCCGTCGCGGGTTTGGCCGCGAGTTCGCTCTTTGCCGCCGACACTTTTTTCAAGAGTGCGGACGAACCTGCCTTTCAGCCCAGCACTCTTTTTCTCACGTGGCAACGCGACCCCACCACGACCATGACGATTCAATGGGTCGGCACGGCGGGCGAGACGCCGGACACCGCGATTTATTACACGCCCTTGCCAATCGGCCCCTGGTTCAAACAGCCGACCGTTGCAAAGCCGTACCCGAAGTCAGACTTCAAAGTCTTCCGTGCGGAGTTGACGCATCTCAACCCTGGCCGCGACTATTGGTTTCGGATCGGCAAGCGGTCGCCGCTATACAGTTTTCGAACCATGCCCGCGAAGGCGACCAACACCATCAGTTTCATTTCCGGCGGCGATTGCGGGGTTAATAACCACACGGTCGCCAACAATCTTCAGGCCGCGCGGCAGGAGCCGATGTTCGCGGTCATCGGCGGCGACCTGGGCTACGACAACGGCAAATCGGTCGATACCAGCCTCGTGTTTCTGAGAAACTACAGTAAGCAAATGGTCGGCAAGGGCGGCCGGCTCATCCCCATGGTCGCCTGCATCGGCAATCACGAAGTCGATGGCGGTTACAACAAGCCGCGCGCGAAGGCGCCGTTCTTCTACGCCCTTTTCGACGGCCTCTATCCGGATAGCGGGCACGCGGTGCTCGATTTCGGCGATTACCTCAGCCTGGTCCTGCTCGACACCGGCCATACCACGCTAATTGGCGGCGCACAGGCCGACTGGCTCGAATCGGCGCTCAAATTCCGGGCCGATCATCCCAATGTCTTCGCGGTCAATCATGTCCCGGCCTATCCGTCGTATCGCAAACTGATCGCGGTCGCCGGCAAGGATGGAAAGGGCTTCACCGCCGGAACCGGTGCGGCCAATCGCAAATATTGGGTGCCGCTGTTCGAGAAATATCGCGTCCCGGTCGTGCTCGAACATCACGATCATACCTTCAAGCGAACCAAGCCATTGCTCGGCGGGCTGGAGCATGAAAACGGCGTCCTTTATCTGGGCGACGGTTCCTGGGGCCGGCTGCGAAATCCGCAATCGCCCGACAAGCTCCATTATCTTGCCGCCGCGAGCCGCGACTATCACCTGTCGTTGCACCGCATCCAGGGCACGGAACGATTTCATCTGGCGCTCGATGAGCATGGCCGCGTGATGGACGTGTGCCGGTCGGGGCAGCGAAAGGCCGGTTTGATTCGGGCCGGCGGATAGCCTCGCGATGCTCTTGTCGCCGCGAATTTGCGATCGTAGCCTTATCTCTCGCGTCGAGTTTGATGACTGTGCATAACCAATCTCTTTTCGAGGGTTCGATGAACGCGATTCGACTGGTTGCAGTGGCCGCGGTGGCCGGGTTCTTGTGCGTCGGCGCTCGCGCCGAGGACAAGAAGGACTACGCGAAATTGATCGTCGGCAAATGGGAGGCGAGCAAGGCCGACGAAGGGACGCTCCCCCAAGGTTCGTTCGTCGAATTCACCAAGGACGGAAAAATCAAGATCACGATCAAGGCCGGCGACATGGATATGTCGATCGAAGGAACCTACAAGTTGAAGGGCGACAAGTTTGATTTGACCATGAAGGTCGGCGACGACGAACACACACAAACGATTACGATCAAAAAGCTCACCGAAACCGAACTTTCCACGACCGACAAGGACGGCAAGGCCGTCGTTTTGAAACGGAAGAAAAAGTGAATTGTCCGTTCAATCGGCAGCCGAACCGGACGAATCCGGTTCGGCTTTTTTGTTGCCACGGGCACGAACGAATGGAACAACAAAAAACCCGCACGATTCAATCGTACGGGTTCGTGCGGAAGGTGATCACGTACCGTCGCTCAGCGCGATATCACCATCACATTGCGATTCCGGGCGTTTTGCACGTCGATGCTACTGTGATATTCCAGCCGGCCATCGCGACTGCTGACGAAGATATTCCAGCCGCCTTCGGGCAGGTTCACATTGAAGCGTCCAGAGCCATCGGCCTGGGCGACCAGTTTGTTGGCATCCTTTTGCCGATTGACGAACAACAGTTTCGCGCCGCATCGGCGTCACATAGTTCTTCGCGACCACTTGGCCGACAACCAGCGCCCCGTTCGCGTTCGGGGCGGCGGTGATTCGATCGAAACCGGGAACGGCCGGACCCGGCTTATACGACGGAGCCGCCGGCTGCGGGCGGAAGGAGCCTGGCTGGCCCGGCGTCTCTTCGATGTTCATCGGCACATTCGTTCGCGGAATGTTCGGGACGCCGCCGGTTCCGGGATTTTCGATCACGCCACCGGGCGCGGGGCGGCTCCCGGAGCGCCGCCGCACGGATTGGGCGCTGGGCAGCAATTCTGGACCGCTTCCATGTAATAGGATGGCCGATACGAAGTGACCGGCACGCAGCGTTGCACGTAGCTGGTGACCGCGTTGCATTGCGATCGCAGGCGATACGCCGTGACCGGTTGAGTCACCTGGATGCTGCGACCCGAGCATGGATCGTAATAGCAGCTCGAGCGATAGCCGCAGACCGGCTCGTAATAGTAGCTGGTGCGATAGCTCGTGACTGGCTGCAGCACGGCTTTGTAGCTGACCACAGGTTGGTAATAGCAGCGCTGCACGTAGCTGGTGGAGCAGCAAGGACTCGGCGCTGAATAAGCGACGGCCGGCGACGAGTAGGCAACGACCGGCGGGGCATAGTAATACGATGTGGCAGGATTGCGCGAGCAATGGCAGCAAACCTGGAACGCATTGTCCCAGGCCGCCTGGGCCTGACCCGCGGCGAGCAGCACGACCAGTGCGGCCCCGCCCGTGATTACTCGAACATTCATGGCTCTCATCTCCGTTCGCGAGGATTCGTGTCCAGTTGTTTTGCCGCCGGCTTGAGCGATTCTGGCCGGAATTCGCGATTGAGCGCGGTTCCGACCGCGACAATCGCTTCCAGACAACACCCTCTCATCTCCAGCGTAATTCGACCTGCTTCGGATGCAACACGGGCTTCGCCGGCCAGTTGGTTTTTTTGCGTTTTGCGGCCGTCAAAACCCTCACATTCGTCAAACTCGACACCTCACTCTAACATCGAATTGAGCCCGAGACAAACGACGGTCGCCGCGATGGAAGTCATTACTTCGACCGCGGCAACTCGGAGAACTGGCAGACAAAGTTATGTTCAATTCACTTGGCGGCGTCCTTGAGCGCCGCCAGCGCCGCGTCATAGTTCGGGTGATTCGTCACCTCGGCCACCACCTCGGCGTAAGTCACTTTCCCACCCTTATCTACGACGAAAACCGACCGGGCCAACAGCGGCAACGCCAAGCCCTCGATCCGCACGCCCCAGTTTCGCCCAAACGAACCGTCCCGCACGTCCGATAATGTCTGCATATTCTTCACATTCTCGGTCGTGCAAAATCGTTTTTGGGCAAACGGCAAATCGAGGCTGATCGTATAGCAGGCGACCTTGTCTCCCAGCGAGGCGATGCCGTCGTCGAATTTCTTGGTCTGCGCGCTGCACACGCCGGTGTCCAGCGACGGCACCACGCTGAACATCCGCGCCTTGCCCGGCGTCTTCGACAGCCGAATCACTTCCAGCGACTGCGATACGCAATCAAAGTCCGGCGCCGGATCGCCCGCTTTCACTTTCGACCCGATCAAAACCACCGGGTTGCCTTTGAACGTGACGGCGTTGGCTTGAATCTCCATGTAGTCTCCTCCATCAATTGCCGCTCGCGGCGTTGCAGGGAAATCAATTCTTCCTCTTTCAATATCAATCACGCGATGGTTGCCCACCGTTGAATCCACTTTCGCCGGCAATCGTCATTGGAAGGGACAGCGAGTTACTTCATTCGTACTCCATACAGGATGTCGCCTGTCGGAAATGGCCAAGGGGAGTCATTGATGCGCCATGTTTTTTTGAGCCTCGCCGGTCTGCTCCTTCTCGGTGCTCCCGTGTCCGCCGGCTCCTCCAACAGCCTCATGGATGTCTCGCCCGACGGCAAACGGCTGATCGTCGCGAACACCGACAACGGCACGGTGACGATCATCGACACGGCAAAGCCCGCCAAGCTGCGCGAGATCGCGGTCGGCGAAAAGCCCGAGGGCGTGACCTGGATCGGCAATGGACCGTTGGCCGCCGTGACGATCTATAGCGAAGATCGAATCGCAATGATCGACACCGACTCGGGCAAGCTCGTACAGTCTCTTGCAGTGGACGACGAACCGTATGGCATCGTCACTGACAGGGCAGGGCGGCACGCATGGGTCACGCACGACTATCCGGGTTTGATCAGTGAAATCGATCTGCAAAATCCTAAGGTCATCCGCAAGCTTCCGGCCGGGAAATTCATTCGCGGCATCGCGTTGTCGCCTGATGAATCGCGCGTTTACGTCACCGAGTTTTTCACCGCGAAGTTAATCGCGATCGATTTGAAGTCGGGCACGGTCGTCGATTCCTGGCAGCGCGCTCGCCAGCGACAACCTTTGCCGCAATGTCGTCCTGCATCCGCGGCGGCCCAAGGCCTATTTGTCGCACACGCGTTCCAGTGTGAACGTGATCTCCGGCGCGGGGCCATTTCGCCGCAACTCACTGTGTTCGATCTGGTGCAGCCGGTAGACACCTCCGCGAAGCACGAATCACGGCGGAAGTCCTTCGCGATGGACACCTACAACGGCGTGTACGTCGTGACCAATCCCTGGGAAGCGGCGATCTCGCCCGACGGCAAACGGCTTTACACCATCTACGCCGGCACCGATGACATGAATGTTTCCGACGTGATCGACGACGATTACAAGGAAATCAAGCGCGTCGGCTACGCCGTTCGCAGTCGGCAAAAACCCGCGCGCGGTCCGCGTCAGCCCCGATAGCAAAACGGTCTTCATCTACAACGCGCTCGATTTCACCGTGAGTGTCTACTCGCGGGACATGCGCTTTCAGGATTCGGTCACAACTTGTTCGCCGCCCAAGTCGCCGGAATGGGCTGCGCGGCAAGATCCTCTTCAACACCGCGAATCAGCCGATGGGGACGCCCGCTGGGTCGCATGCTCGTCGTGCCATCCCGACGGCCAGCACGACGGCCGCGTCTGGCACAATCCCGAGGGCCTTCGCAGCACGACCGGCGTTCTGGGGCATGGCCCATACGCACCCGATGCACTGGTCCGCCGACCGCGACGAGGTGCAGGACTTCGAGTACACAATCCGCGGCCCGCTGATGCAGCGGTCGCGGCCTGTGCGACCTGAGGCTCACGCCGAAAAAAGTGAACGAATTAACCGAGTTGAGCATGCATCTCGCCGGCGCGCTCGAAGGATCTCGATGCGCTGGCGATCTATGCCAACTCGTTCGATTTCACGCTGTCGCCGCACATCCCGGCGCCCGGCAAGCTGAGCCCGCAGGGCGAACGCGGCAAAACCATTTTTTTCTCCGCCGAGACCAGATGCGCATCGTGCCACAGCGGGCTCGTATTACACCGACAGTAATTTGACCAAGCCGAGTTGTGCACGACGTCGGCACCGGCAAGCTCGATCTTGGCGAGAAAATGGGCCCGAAATACGACACGCCGACGCTGCTCGGCATATATCGCATTGGTCTCGTATCTGCATCACGGAAAGGCCAAGAGCCTGCGCGAGGTGCTGACGAAATTCAATGCCGACGACAAGCACGGCAAGACGAGCCATCTGAAGAAAGAACAAATCGACGACTTGATTGCTTTTCTGAAGTCGCTGCCATACGAAACGCCGCCCGACGAGACTCCCAACACGGTCAAACATCGATACAAGAAATAAACAAATCGTAGCGGCGGCCTCTGGCCGCCGTCGGCGGCGAGACGCCGCCGCTACGAAAGAAGGTAGCGGCGGCCTCTGGCCGCCGACGGCCGTCGGCGGCGAGACGCCGCCGCTACAGGTTCTTGGGATCGTTTTCCGCCACGCGATACGCGCTTTCCCAATCTTCGCCGCGACTGAGGATCCTTCGTACCTGCCCGGGCAATATCGCCTTGGCCAGCCCGCGCCAGGCGGCGCGATGCTGCCAGTCCTGCGCGATCGAGCGCACAAACCATTTCGCGCTGCCGCGCGTGTCGAACGGACGCAGCGAAATCCCCAAGTGGCAAAACGTCTCGGCGAGCGAATGGTGAATGGCATCGGGTTCCAGCGATTCGCCGCCGCCCCGATCGAGAAATCGCCGCATCAGCCACAACGCGGTCTTCAACCGCTCGCCCACTCGTCGCGACAAATTGCCGTGCCCGCAGCGATAGCGCACGAGCGGCTCGTCGACATAGTCGAAGCGATAATGCGCCGCGGCGCGGAGCCAAAAATCGTAGTCAATGGCCAAGTCGATGTTCGGATCGAATCGGCCCAGATGCTCGAACACCAGCCGGCGCACGAGCGCGGACGAAAAACAGACGAAATTATCGCGAAAGATTTGCGGAAGCACGTCGCCGCGATAGAGCCGCGGCTGGCGGCAGGGCATCTCCCGGTCATTTTCATCGATCAGGCGCCGCCTGGAATAAGCCACGCCCAGCGCGGGATCGCGATCGAACAGTGCCGTTTGCTTTTCCAACTTGTCGAGTTCCCAGACATCGTCCGCGTCCAGAAAGGCAATCAGCGGCGCTCGCGCGAGTTCAATTCCGGCGTTCTTGGCCCCCGGCTGGCCCAGGTGATCGACCGGAACGAATCGCACGCGTGAATCGCTCAAGTCGGTTTGAATGATTTCCCGCGAGTCGTCGGTCGAGCCGTCGTCGACGACGATCAGTTCGAGGTCGCCGAGCGTTTGATTCAAAACCGAGTCGATCGCAGCGCGCAGAAAGCGGGCGTAGTTGTAGTTCGCCATCACGACGCTGACGCGCGGGATCATAGGCTCACGGGCACCTTGGAGATGCAGAAGCGATATTTTCCGGAAGGCTCTTGCGGGATGCGTTCCACGAATTCGAGTTCCCAGCGGGTGTTTGGGCCGAATCGCTCGCGGACCAGCGAAGTCATGCGATCGACGCTGGGATCGCCGAAATCCTCCCCGCGGACGATGCGGAAGCGGAAGCGAGTCACCTCTTCCTGCACGATCTGCATCTGAGCGACGCCGGGCACCTGCATGGCGAAATTCTCGGTCAGCGAGATGCCGGAGATCAGTTCGCCGGCCTCGGTGGTGACGTAGTCGGCCTCGCGGCCCTCGATGCGTTCGAGCAACGGCAATCCGCGGCCGCACGGACAGCGCCGATATGACCAGGCCGCCACGTCGCCCACTTTGTAGCGGATGATCGGCATGGCCCGATTTGCAAGATCGGTCACCACCACCGCGCCGGGCTGCCCCTCCGCTGCCGGGCGGCCATCGTGCATGATTTCGACATACAACCCGTCGGCGTTCACATGCAGACCCGAATGTTCCTCGCACTCCGAGGCGATCAGGCTCACCTCCTCACAGCCATAGCGATTGCTCACACGGCAGGCGAAGGTTTCCTCAATCACCCGGCGTTGCCAGTCGTGCAAAACCATCGCCGTGGTGATGATCCCCTTCGGCTGAATTCCATCCGGGCCATGCTTGCGCACATATTCGGCAAACAGATATACCGAATGCGCGTGTCCGAAAATTAACCCAACTCGCTTGCGTTTCGCGCTCGCAGCGAATTTCGCAAACGCCTGGTCCGTCAACTGGAGCGTGTCTAAGTAATCCGCGCGTTCGAGCAAAAGGTTTCTGACTCGCCCGCGCCAGCCAAGTTTCAAATACTCGGGGTTGCCCCAAAGCTTGGCGACACGCTCGCCGAAGCGCCAGCCGCTCCACTCGTCGCTGCGGAGCGTGCAGGCCCGCTTGAATTGCATCCCCGCGTCGTCGAGCAGCACCCGCAACGGCACTCCGGTTGAACCGGAGGTTTTTTTCAAATGCAGGTTCTCACCGCGATAGGCGGAGGAAAGTAGATCGTCGAATCGATCGCGAATATCCTGTTTGGTCAGAATGGGAATCTTTTGAAAATCATCGAATGAACGAATATCGCCGGGCAAATCGCGATAGAAGGGCACCGTCGCGCGAGCATGGGAGGCAATTTCGCGTAATTTGGCGAGTTGCCGTTGCCGCACGACTTCGGGGGAATCATATTGCGTGCGTTTGAGCCGGCGATAATGCCGCAAATAGGGGCTGCTTTCCCAGGCGGCCCAGGCGGGAGCGATCAGATGCCGGGAAATCGGCGCGAGCGGGTCCAAGGCGATCCTCCATGATCGTCACGACGCCAACTGGCCATACGCGGGGTAGTGCCATTCCTCGAACGCTTCCAGCGGCGCCGGCTCCTCCATCATACGCGCATCGCGCATCGCGATGACCAAAAATCCGATGTACCACAGCCAGGAAAATCGAAATAGGTTGTGGCCGAAGTTTCCTTCCATGAACAGGAGCACGAGAGCCATTCCCAGCGCGCCGGTCAATTGAAACATGAATTGGCCGTCATCGCTGTCGATCTCGCGGCATTGCTTGCGAAATTTCACGATCGCGGCGACGAACAGGCCGACCATGATGGCGAAGGCAACGATGCCGACGCCTCCCAGTTCGCCCATCAACTGGCCATAAAGATTATGCGACTCGATATCGCTGCCGGTGGCCTTTCGCCAGACGCCCGGCCCGCAGCCAGAAAGCGGGTATTTGCCCAGCAGTTCGAAGCCTTTGAATAGGCCTTCGATGCGACCCTGTCCGGAAACTCTCGCGTTCGCAGGTCCGACATCCGGGTTGACGATCGTTTCGAAGCGCGTTTGAAGATAATCGGGCAACGCGGCGAAGGCGCCGCAGGCGAGCACGACGCCCAGGGCGAGAAACGTCATGCGCCGACGACTGAACAGGCAGACGATGAAGCCCCAGAACAGCAATCCGAGCAGCGACGATCGCGAGCCGGTGAGCAGGATGCAAAGTGACGAGAGACCCGTATAGCCGACGAGGAAGAATTTCAGCAGCTTTTTCTGAGCAGTGAGCCAGAAGAGCCGCACGAACGGCAAGGCGAAGACAATGCTGGCGCCGAAGCTGTTCGGGTCGCCGAGGGTCTTATCGACGCCGATGAGCCGGGCGATCCCCATGCGGTAGGTATGCCGGCCGTTGCGAAACTCCCACAGCGAGTGCATCATGTACAGCGTCATGATGCAGAGAAAGGCGAAGATCAGTTTTCGCAATTCCTCCGGCCGCCGCACTGCCGTCGAAACGAGGCCGTAAAACACCACAATCTTGAAATAATCCTCGACCGCGGCTTGTCCCTGGTCCGACCAAGGGCTGAGCATCCAGGCGAAGAGCACCGCCGTGCAAAACCCCAGGATGCCCAGGTCCAGGCGGTTGGGTTGCAGCCGTTTGCCGGGATAGAGCAGCCAGAAACCCGCGGCGGCTAGAATGTAAATGCGTTCGACATGCATGTCGCCCAGCGCCGGCCAGATTTCGAATGGCCGATGAATGAACAGGAACATGTAGCCGATCAGGATGTATAGCATGACCCGGCATTCCCCCTCATCCTTGAAGCCGGAAGCCCCCGCGAGCGGCTATGTCGGCCGGCTGGCCCCGTCCCCAACGGGCGCCCAGCATGTCGGCAACGCTCGTACCTACTTAATCGCCTGGCTCGCCGCCCGCAGCCGGAACGGACGCGTCGTCCTGCGTATCGAGGACATCGATTCCCCCCGCGTCAAACCCGGCGCCGCCGAGCAGGCGCTCGACGACCTTCGCTGGCTCGGACTGGACTGGGACGACGGCCCGTATGTCCAGACCGAGCGGCTGGCCCGCTATGAGAACGTATTTCGCGAATTTCGGCAACAGGAACTGGTCTATCCGTGCACCTGCACGCGAACTGATATTGAAAATGCGGCGAGCGCTCCCCACCTGGAGCACGAAGGACCTGCCTACCCGGGCGCTGCGCCGGCCGCCGGGCCGCCGACGCCGAAAAACTCGGCGATCGCCCGTTCGCCTGGCGCTTTCGCGTGACCGATTCGCCTGCGTTTATCGATGGCTTTCGCGGCGAGGTCAAAATCGACATTCGCCAGATCGGCGGCGATTTCGTCGTCTGGAAATCATCCGGCACGCCCGCGTATCAACTCGCGGTGGTCGTTGACGACGCGGAAATGGGCATCACCGAGGTGATCCGTGGCGACGATCTGATCCCCTCGACGCCCCGGCAAATCCTGCTTTACCGGGCGATGAAGCGCACGCCGCCGAGGTTCACGCATGTGCCGCTGGTGGTCGGCCCCGACGGCCGCCGACTCGCCAAACGCCATGGCGACACGCGACTGAGCACCCTCCGCGCCGCGGGCGTGAAACCCGAATCCCTCGTCGGCCTGCTCGCCTGGTCCTGCGGCTGGCTGCCTAAGCCTGAGCCTATTGCAGCGCGAGAATTGGTGCCGATGTTTCGACTCGAGTCAGTCCCGCGGGAGCCGTTTGTGCTGCGGCAAGAATTGGTCAGCTCTTAAGCATCTCGTTCCCAGGAAGTTACGAGACGAAATCAAGATTAGGCCAGAAGTTCCCTTGATAATGGGTTGATTTTGGATTGCCAATGTCCGATAATGACCTTCGGAGGCTTTGGTTGGTCCGTCTCGGGTTGGCCATTGCCTTTCCTTTTTTTATTCGGCCTCTTCATCGACGTCGAGTTCTAGAGCTTTGTCGAACCGGCCTCGCAAGTCATCGATGTAAGCGATTCCAAAAACATTCAGGCTGCCGTCGCCGATCGAGTTTGGTTTCTGCCCGTGGTACTGCAAGCCGTGAAGTTTGTCCGCATACGGCTTCAATTCTGCGCGAACTGGCTGCCGCATTTTTGACGGCAGTCGCCAAGCCCACCCAAGGAAATAGGCGGCCAAATCGGCCAAGAAGATGCCCGTTGTCAATTCCGAATGAACAAAAAACGGTTCGGGGACAATGCGAGAACTGCGATATCGTCCTGTCCCTGTTCCAAGGAAATACGATGTCATTTGATTGACCAGAAGGTGTGACTTTGTCTTGTCCAATTCATCGAATACCACAAGCCCGCGTTCGCTCGGCGCCATGCCTTCGAGGAAATAAAAATATCGCTCAAACAGATAAACATAATCTTTGCGGAGTCGACCCGGCTCCGGGCGCGGTGCTCGACTGGCGACAACGGACGCAATCACGCGCACATTGAAACTTGCCGCAATATCCAGAACGTTGTGAACAAATTCGAGGACCGCTTTGCTGTAAGCAATTAGCTCTTTGCCGGTCTCTCCGCTTCGATCGAGCCCCTGAAGTCTCGCCCGTTTCCCTTTTTCGAGAAGAGAATGGGCAAGTTCAGTTTGCTCGCCAGGATTGAACGAACCGCCCCGTTCCGCGATTCGAAAACGCTTCTTTTTCAAGAGCTTCTTTGCTTTTCTCTCTTCCAACAGAAACTCGCGAAGGTACCCGCCAAAATGGTCCTTTTCGGCCGATCGGATCGCTCGAATGAGATTCCAAAGATTTTGCTCGGCGATTAACACTCCTGCCAAGACCTCGCAAGGCATTTCACGTTGATCGTGACCGCTTTCGTCGACGAATAACAACATAAAAATGCACCTGACAATAACGCTCCGAATGCAGAAACCACCATTCAGTCAGTTGCTTCAGACAACTCGTAATCATGCTCGCAGTTTGTAGGCCGACCAATTTGCCGTTGTGAATTCGAAGCGACAATCAGATCCCAAATTGATTTATCACGCCGCTTTTCGTGCGGCCTGCCGCGCTTGCCACTCAATCTGTCGCATCAGCCCCTCATCCAGCCCCACCCTGGGCGTCCAGCCGATGTGCCGCGTCAGTTTCGTGGTGTCGGCGCAGGTTGAGCGTTGATCGCCGGGGCGGGCCGGTTCGCGGATGATGTTCGCCTTTCGATGCGTCAGCGTTTCGAGTTTGTGGATGACGTCCCAGACGCTGGCGACTTCGCCGCCGCCGATGTTGAAGGTCTCGCCGGGCAGCGTGTTCATGCTTTGCACCGTCGCCTCGATGCAGTCGGTAATGTAAGTATTGCCGCGAACCTGCTGGCCGTCGCCAAAGACCGTGATCGGCGACCCGGTCAAAAGCGCTTGAATGAACTTGTGATATCCCATGTCGGGCCGTTGCCGCGGGCCATAGACGGAGAAATAGCGCAGCACGGTGAGCGGCAGCCCTTTTTCCTCGGCGTAGGCCCGGCACAACTGCTCCGCGGCGAGCTTGGTCACGCCATAGGGCGAGATCGGCCGCGTCGGCAGGCTTTCGTCGCCATTTGCATAGCGGCCATATACCGAGGAAGTGGAAACGCAGATAAAGCGTTCAATTCGGGCTCGCGATGCGGCGTCGACCAGCCGTTGCGTGCCGGTGATATTGCAGCTTTCGTAAAGATCGAATTGCGTCCAACTCTTGGGCAGGCCGGCCATCGCGGCGAGGTGAAAAATCACGTTCACGCCCTCGACCATCGGCTCGAGCTTGTCATGGCGAAGGTCGGCTTCGTGGAACGAAAAGCTCGGGTTACGCTTTGCGGTCGCGAGGTTCGCTTCCTTGATTTCGCGCGGATAGTAAGGAATGTAGGCGTCGACGCCGACGACCTCGCACTGATCCGCAAGCAATCGCTCGCACAAATGCGACCCGATGAACCCCGCCGCCCCGGTGACCAGGCATTTCATCCGTGAATCTCCCGTACGAATCCGTGGAAGTTTTTCGTAGGGTGGGTCGAGCATGGATGCGAGGCCCACCATGTCGAACGGTGGGCCTCGCATCCATGCTCGACCCACCCTACAGAAAAATCACATTTCGCGAGGATTCGACTCGCGGGCTTCCAGCCGCTCGAGTCGATCCTCCATGTCGTCGAGGCGGCCCGCCATTCGGCGAATCTGCGACTTCAACTGCCGCACCGATTTCGCGAAGTCGGCGGGCAAATTGTTCGACGGCGACTGCTCCGGCTTGGCCGAGCATCGCCAGGCAGTCGGCGAGTTCCTGCATCGCGTCTAGCAGCATGCGGTTCATCGCCGATTGCTGCCGCGACAGAACATCCACATAGGCGGTCTGGAATTGATGCAATAATTTCCGCTTGATCGTTCGCTTTAGCGACGCCAGCCGGCCCTCGCTGACGTCGGTGTAGCCATCCGGCAATTCGACCAGCGAATCAGCCTGCGATAATTTTCGCACCAGTTCCTCCAGAATCGGCTCGGCGGGCTCGCTCGAATCGGCGTTTCGCACCTGCAGCGGAATTCGCGTGCGCTCAAATTCAACCCCGGCACGTTCGACGGCAATCTCGGCGACAAAATCGCCGGGCTCGCCTGGCACATCCAGTTGCACGGTGAGCGATCGAGCTTGCCCCGGCATGAGCATTTCGGAAATCCGCGTCGTCAGGACCTCGCCATCGAAAATCGACGCGTGAACTCGGCAGTTTTCGGGCATCAGCGGAACCGTTCCGACATTTTCAAGGCGAATGGCGAGCCGGTTGGCGCCGGGCCGGCGCAAAACCGATGCCCATGCCGCGGCGAAATCGCCACGGCGAATTTCAGTGGAATCGGATCGCGATGCAGCACCGATTCGACGCGCTCGGTGAAAGCCTGTTTCCAGGATTCTTCGCTGCGACGGTTCGCCGCCTGCGAGCCGCGCTCGCGCATTACTTCGGATAGCGGTCGCTCCAATCCATCCATAACCGCATTGATCCGATCGATAAACTCGTTCCGCGAGCCGAACCGCTTTTGCACACTCGCCTGGCCGATTCGACCGAGCTCGAACCAAGCTTCAGGATTGGACCACAAATCATCGAGCGAATCGCGAAATTCGTCGTAGTCGCCGACGAGTGCGCCGCCTCCGAAGTCCAACTGGTCGCGAATCGCCGCGCAGTCGCGATGGGCGATCACCGGCGTACCGAGATTCAACGCTTCCAGCGCCGCCAGCGAGAGCGATTCATTGGTGGAAAGTTGCACGAGCGCCGCTGCGCCCGCGAGCAGATCGGCCTTCTCTTGCTCGGTGACAAATCCGAGATCGCGCCAGTTGGAATTCTTTGGGAACTTGGCGTCGCCGTGTCCGGTGAAAACGAAGCGAAATCGATTGGGATGTTCCAGTTCATAACGTTTGAGCCAGTCGATCAACAGAGGCGTGTTTTTTTCGCGGCAATAGCGCCCGCAATAGAGCAGGTAGGGCCGGTCGCCGCCGGCGAGTTTGCGGCCGCGCTCGGCGTCGCCGGCTTGTTCAGCAAGCCAGGTCCCGATCACGGCCGAGTTCGGATGACTGACGCCGAGTTCGGTCTCGGCGAGTCGCCGTTCGGCGGCACTGTGATAAAGCAGGCCCGCGACGCGCGAATATCTCGCGGCGATCGACGGGTCCCGCGCCGCCGGCTCGTCGTGGAAGCAGGGCACCAGAATCATTCGCTCCGGCGCGATCGCCGCGACCGCCAACGCCAAATCGCTGCCGTATGGCCCGGCGATGACCGCGTCGAACGAGTCGAGATGCGGCAACGCCCGGAGATCGCCCTCGGCGAAGCGATGGATCGGCACGCCATCGAGATTTGACTCGCCCGGCCCCGTCGTGAAAACTTCGACTTCGCGCCCTGCTTCGGCCAATGTCTCCGCAATCAGCCGCAGCGAGCGCTCCGCGCCGCCTAGCACTTTCTCGCCATACTTCGGGGAAACCACCGCGATTCGCCGCACGATGGGCGCAGCGGGAACGGGCGATAGCACGCGGCTGATCTGCCGGGCCAGATCGTCGGCGTCGTCGGGCGTAAAGGTCAGTCCCGCCCCGGCGACCGTTTCGGGAAGTGCCGCGGCTCGGGAAGCGATCACCGGCAGGCCCGCCGCCATCGCCTCCAGCAGCGGAATGCAAAAGCCTTCGTGAACCGACGGCATCGCGAACAGATCGGCCCCGGCGTAGGCCTCGGCGAGTTCGTTCTCGCTCACGTGTCCGAGGAAATGCACACGGTCCGCGACGCCAAGCCGATTCGCGAGTTCGCGGCAGCGTTCCAGTTCGGCGCGATAGATGTCGCCTGAGTCGCCAATGATGACGGCGTGAATGGGCGGTTGTTCGTCCGCAAGTTCGGCGATTGCCTCGATGAGCAGCGGCACGCGCTTGTTCGGCGCGAGCCGCCCGACAAACAAAACCAGCCGTTCGTCGGTCAAACCGAGCCGTTCGCGCAGTTTTGGCGATCGACTTGCATTTTGAATTCGCGCCGCATCGAACCAAAGCGGCATGACGCGGACGCGCTCGGCGGGGTAACCGGTTGCCTCGCACAGTTCGCGCTTCATGAATTGGCTGTGAACCACCGCCTCGTCGGCGAACCAGACCAGCCCGCGGCGCTGTTGACCTTCACGGAGGGCTTCAATGATACCTGGGCAACACCGAGACGCCGAATCGTCTCGCGTGCAACCCCCCCCTGCCCCCCCCGGGACGGGGGGGGCAGGGGGGGTTGCACGCGGGACGATCTTTGGTTTGTTTCTGGGACGCTCCAAAACTCCGGCGGCGTCACGCCGTGATAGTCGAACACGATTCGCGGCCCGCGACCGGCGGCTGAGGGGATTAATTCGAGAAGCTGAAAATTTTGGCTGTAATCAACGACGATCAGATCGCAGTGGCGAAGATCGGCCAAAATCGCATCGAGTTCCGTTGGTGTGTTGACAACTTGCGTTATCGGGAGGAGGTCGGGATGCAGCCGGGCGTCCGATTCGACATAGACGCGGACATCGGCGGCCCGTTCGCGGAAGAAGCCGGCGCGAGCCGCGACCTGGTTGCCGATGGCATCGCCTCGCGGCGCCGAATGTGCGATCAACGCAACCCGCATATCGTCCTTCCTTGGACCCACCAATTGGTGTGGAAGCCTGATGAGGCTTGGGAATCCTAGCAATTTGGCGAATCAGCTGCAACGGGGAGTGCACGCTTGCGATTGCCGATTTTTGAGTTCGGCTTGCCCATTTGTCCCATTTCACGATATACCCGTTGTGGCACAGGATTCCGATCCTGTGATTGACCCGCCACAGGATTGGAATCCTGTGCCACGGTGTTGTGGCACAGGATTCCAATCCTGTGACCGGCTGAGGAGTTGGTAGATGCCCGCGATTCTAGAAGTGAAGGGGCTCGTAAAGCGATTTGGTCGGCGAACCGTCGTCGATGGCGTGAGTTATGAGGTCCAGCCGGGCGAAATCGTCGGCCTGCTCGGGCCCAATGGCGCCGGCAAAACCACCAGCTTCCGCATGACCACCGGCCAAATCACGCCCAACGATGGCCGGGTCTTGTTCAATGGCGCAGGAAGTCACCGCACCTCCCCATGTACCAGCGTGCCCGGCTCGGCATGGGCTACCTCTCGCAGGAGCCGAGCATCTTCCGCAAGCTCACCGTCGAGCAAAACATGCTCGCGATTCTCGAAGCGCATGCCCAGTCTGCGCAGCCTCGGGCGAACTCTCACTCGACACGAGCGCTGCGAGCGCACCGAGTCGGTATTGCATCAGTTCGGCTTGAGTCATGTGCGCAAGAACAACGCCGCCCGCTGCTCTGGCGGCGAGAAGCGCCGGCTCGAAATCGCCCGCTGCCTCGCCTGCGAACCGCTCTGATCCTGCTCGACGAGCCCTTCACCGGCTCGACCCGTTAACCAAAACCGACATTCAACAAGTTGTTCGCGGCCTGGCTCACTCGGGAATTAGCATCCTGGTCACCGATCATGACGTGGACCGCGTCCTCGAACTGGCTGATCGGATTTACCTGATCACCGATGGCCAGGTGCGTGCCACGGCACGCCGGCGGAAATCGTGGCAATCCGGTCGCCATCGAGCAGTACCTGGGCGAGCGATATCTGAATCGCGAATTCGCGGCGTCAAACCTCGCGCACGCAGCCGATCCATCGCACCGATGTTGAACCGCGCGAAATGGTCCCGCACTTGTTGCAGGCGGAACGCGTTCATCGCCTGATCGAGGGTTTGATGGGCGACGATGAGACATTCCGCCAGAGTTTTCTGGAACTGGTCAGCCTCGGCGAGGCGTCGGTCGCCGGCTTGCTGGAAGCGATGGAGCGGAAAGATATGGAGATGCGCCGCCGCGCGTTCGCGGTGCTGCAACGGCTCACCGAGGGGCAGGCGGTCTTCGATCCGCATGCTCCCGCTTCGTTTCGCCAGCAACAGATCGCCCAACTCCGCGAACAACTGGTCGAGTACGTCTGAACAAGATCGCCAAGCTCGCCGCTTTGGCATTCATTTCGTCCGGAGATGGTTCGGAACGGACAAACCCGTATCGTGAGGCCGTGAGTCGCATTTTCGCGAGGGATTCGCCCATGTCCGGCGGGCTTATTTGCGGCGTCGCGTTCTTTGGACTAATCGCGATCGCCTTCTCGGTCATTGTCATCCGCAAGTTCATCGAGGCCCGGCGTGTCAAGCGTTGGCCCTCCACGACCGGCAAGGTGATTCTCAGCCGTGTCCAAGCGCGGAGCGCACGGTGCGCGATCCCCGTGACCCGGCGTTCGTCAACGAGCCGCATGTTGAATACGAGTATTCGGTCGAGAATAAACAGTATCGCGGCAAGCGAATCAGCCTTGCAGAGATCATCAGCGGTTCGGAAATTGAAGCCGTTCTCGAACGGTATCCGGTTGGGGCAGTCGTGACGGTCTATTACGATCCGAACAATCCCAACAATTCCCTGTTGGAACGCGACCTACCCAGGATCATGGCGGTCGTCGCGGTGGGTTGTCTGGCCACGATCGTCGGCGGTCCAATCCTCGCCGCGATTCTTTATTTTCATGGGGTCGATTGGCTCAAGAATCATGTGGCGAATCCCAAAACCGCTCCGTTCGTGGCCGTCGCCGGCGCCTTCGGACTCGTCACCGGCCTTTTCGCTTTTGCATATACCCTGATGGTTTGGAAAGCTCGCGGTTGGCCAACCGCTCCCGGCCGCATCATCGCATCCGGCACGGAATCGTTTCGAGACCGCGACATGGACACCGCCGGTACGCAAACGCTCTATAAGTCCTTTGTGCAATACACCTACGAAGTAAATGGCTGTCAATACACCGGCGACCGCGTCAACTTTGGCGTGACCATCTCATCGACGCTGCCCGGACTGGCCCGGCGAATGGCCGCCAAGTATAAGATCGGCGACGAAGTCGAGGTCTACCACAATCCGCAGGATCCGACCGACTGCTGCCTCAACCCCCACTCGCATTGGTATTTCTTAATCTGGGCGGCCGCCATGGCCGTTTTGACGCTTGCCTGGGCCGTGGCGACGGGGCGGATTTAGTCGGCGACAGGTCTGCAAGCGACCAAGTGCACTGGGAGATTTCACCAGTGTGGTTCCGGAGTTGCCGTTCACTCTCCTACCGCCCTTAGACATGCGTGATACACTCGGTCGCTCAGTCGAAAACTCGCCTTGCGGAGCGCGTCGAGCTCGGGCTTTAGGTTCGAAATCAGGCCCCGCGATTTGGCGGCCATCAAAACGCCAACTGTACCGATCAACGGAATCCCCCGCATTGAAAGTACATGCCTTGCCGCCGAATCGTCAACAATCGCGAGATCGGCGTGGAGTTCCTTGGCGAGGACAACGACTTCGCTTTCGCCGCCGTGCAAATGAGATTGAAGCGCTGCCACTTCAGCCACGTCCACGACATGCCGCTGCTGGATCCAAGTGGCTGCGGCCGTTTCGGCGGCGCCCCACCGCCCCGTTCCTTGTGTCACGACCTCGTCAAAAACGGCGTTCGGAATGTTTACTTTGCCGTATTGCGAATGCAGCAGATCGAATTTGCCGATGGCGGCGAGATAAATAAGCGGAGTGGAATTGCAAACGACAATCATCAGTCCGCCGCCCCCGACCGGCTAGCGGTTTCAAATTCCTTTTCGAGCTCAGCATCGCTCGGGTCGAATAAAGGAATGCCTTCGCTTGCTAGCAGATCGAGGAAATCGCGGCGCGACATGCCAAGGAGGCTTGCGGCTTTGCCGGACGAAAGCTCACCCTGGCGAAACCGTTTTAATACGAGGAGCACCGGCACCTCACGGCGAATCGACTCGTCGCTGCAGCCGATCTCACGCAGGCCTTCCGGCAACTGAACTTCCACCGTAAATGTAGTCATCGTTGATTCTCCACATGCCGTCATCATACCGCGCCGAACGATTTCGCACCGAGGGCTTCCAATGTCAAAATTCGACGTCAAGCTCTGTTAGCTAAGGTCCACTCAAGAATTGCTCGCGAGAGAACGACGCAAAACGACCGCCACGCTGCCATAGATCTCGCCTTCCAAGGCCCGCAGCTCGTGTTCGATGTCTTCGGACAGCCCCAGTTTGCTTGTCCAACGGTCGTTTGATAGTTGGCGGGCCGCATGAGTCGGTTTGCCGTCGGCGTCGACAAAAATCGCGACTCTTTCAAAGCCGCTCTCACTGGTCTCATCTTCGCAGATCGAATAGCCGATGGAGGCGAAGGCCGAGACAAAAGCCAGGAAAACCTGCCTCCAAATGTTCGCTCATCGAAGGCCCTTGGCGGCGCTCCCAGTTCAGCCAGGCTTCCGTCATCTTGCGAATATTGCCGGCATCCGACGCCGGCACCGGATTCTCACCCGTGATCTCCGGCAATGCCCAGACCCAAAGCGATGGCTGCGCCTCCAAGTCCCGAAGAAGAAACGGCACCACGGCCTAGCCAAGCCCGATGATTTGCTGAAAGGCGGGATGACCGATAATCCGATTGGCGTCTGAAAGAAAGCGCGTGTCTGCTTTCCAGTGAGCTTCGAAACGACGAAGCTTTTGCTCGACCGTCTCCGTGGGTGGAACTCGCGGCGGACTTTGGACCTGATCGCTCGGCACGTTGATCTCCCAATGAACAACCTCTTCATTCTATCATCGACAACGGTGCGGTTGAAAATGATTTGGTATCAATGCTCAAACAGCTAGCCAAATCAATCAAGAATGGTCGTTGCGAATCTCTCAACGATGAACGACAATGGCGAATGATCCATTCCCCCCGGAGGGCAGCCCATGTCAACTTCCGAACTTGGCTCGCAAATGCCTGAAACGACACGCGCCGCACCCACTCGCCGCCGCGGCAACAGACGGATTTTGAAACTCGCTATCGGGGCGGCCGCACTGCTGACCGCCGGCTCGATTGCCCTGGGGCTCGTGGGAAGGGTTCAAGACGCGACCGATCGATTGCATTGAACCTTGAAGCAAATGGCATTGGCCATGCGCAACTACGAGTCCGCATATGGCCACTTGCCGCCCGCCGTCGTGTACGGCGAAAATGGTCAGCCTCTTTATAGTTGGCGTGTCCTGATCCTACCCTACATCGAGGAGGACGAGCTTTATCGCCAATTCAAGTTGGATGAGCCGTGGAATAGTCCGCACAATATTCAATTGCTTGAGAGAATGCCCATCCTATATCAGTGCCGCCGGGAGCAAGCGAAGCAAACTGCCGAAGTATCACACCATTTGTCATGTATTCGTCGGGTCGCGAGCGGCCTTCGAGGGAAAGCAAGGACTCACGTTCAAAGATTTCGGCGACGGATTCTCAAACACGCTCATGATTGTTGAAGCCGGCGACCCGGTGCCGTGGTCCAAACCCGAAGACATCGAATTCGGTCCCAACAAACCAATCCCTGAGTTGTACTGCGTTTTCAAAGATGGTTTCCGGGGCGCGATGTGCGATGGCAGCGTGCATTGGTTCGACAAGAATATCGATCGCGACAAGCTGCGTGCATTAATTACTCGCAACGGCGGCGAGCAGGTCAATCTCTTCGAGGAACGATGAAATCTCGGCTGGTCCGTCACTCGCCGCCCGCCGCCCGCTTGGGCAAGCAGGCAGACCAGAAAACCCAGGAGCTCGTATCCAGCGCGAACACGCGGACGCTGCCGTCGGCCATGGCGGCCTGCCGGGCGTCAAACCGCTTTGGCACGTGGACTTGGCGGCGATGACGCACTTGCCATCGGCTTGAGCACGGCGAAATCAAAATCTGCGAACTGAAGTTGAAGTTCGATCCCCTCGCTGAACAAAATGCCGTGCAGAAACTCGATGCCGCCATTCACCGGAACGACGTCAACTTCGTCATGTAGCCACCGAAGGGTAGGCAATCGCGAATCTCGCCAGAGTTCAAAGTTTAACTTGTCGGGATCGACGCCGCGGTAGTGCAGAACAATGAGATCTCTTGGCGGCGCGTCCAGTTCCACCGGCAGCATCAACGATGCCGGCATCGATCGATCGAATCGGCGCATCTTTGCCGTCATTTCACGGAAGATTTCTGCATTAGATGGTGGCATTTGGCAAGGATGCCATGGCAAAAAAGGCCACAGCACCCGCGCGTTGTGCAAATAGAAGCGCTCCTGCAGTTCGCAGAACCGTGGGGGAAGTTTCTTGGCAATGGATTTCAGGTGTTTGTCATATTCCTCAGACCGGTCCTCCAGTTCGTCTTGAGCGGCGAGTGCAGTCTGCTCGTCTTTCGACGCAAAGCGATCCAGGAGTTCGGGCGTGTAATATTTCATGGCTTTTTCCGCGCTTTGAGATTGTTGGTCTCGTAGAACGAATGGCCGCCCGGCGATTGCGACTTTTGTTGCCAGTGCGGCAGGGCGTACATCCCGGCTGTTCGATGCGGAAAATGCGGGATCGCGTCGCCCACCGCATCCTCAATCTTACCAGCCAAATGGCGATTCGCCGCCCGGTCTATGCCGCGCACCACGATATCAAGCCCGGCTTGTCGCCGGGCGATGGCTTCCGCCTCGCTGATTTCCTTCCCGTAGTCAACCGCACCGGTGAATTCCGAAGACAATTCGGCCTCGTGAATCGATGGGGGCGGCGAAGGTTGAGCGGCGGTCGGCGGTGGCGAAACTGCGCCACTCGCCTTCGGGACTCGGCGTTTCTTGGGCATCAATGAGTCTGAATGAACCGAATGATCCGCTTCGGATTGTGCCACGACCGTTGCAAGGTTTCAAGCAGTTTTCGCACTCGCACGTCAGCCCTTTCGCTCTTGACTTGCCTTTTCCCCCTACTTAAACTTCCTTCATACCCGTAACAACACACTCTTGGCCCAATCGCCATCTCGGCCCGGATTTTACTCGGCCCTATCCGTTTCCGCCGGTCATGTTTGCCGTGCGAACCTCGGCGGTCCGATGCGAAGCATGCCTGACGGCCCGAGCCTGCGGTCGGTTCCCAAAACACGTGTCTGAACCCCGGCCTCCGATTCATCTCGGATGCATTCGTTAACACCGGCTCCCGCCGTGACCGACGCCACGCCGATTGCTGAACCGCGACCCAAGCTTGTGCTGGTGGATGCGCACTGCGCTTTTGTACCAGTTGTATCACGCGGTCGGGCAAATGAACGCGCCGGACGGGCGGCCGACCAACGCGGTGTTCGGCTTCGCCCGCGATCTGTTCTACTTCCGCGACGAATTGAAGCCCGATTACCTGGTCTATGTCTTCGATCCGCCCGGCCCGACCTTTCGTGACAAAATCGCCGGCGACTACAAGGCCCATCGCAAACCGCCTGACGACGACCTGATCGCCCAGGTGCCGCTGATTCATCAATTGCTGGCGGCCGCCAACGTGCCGGTGCTGACGTTCCTCGGCTATGAGGCCGACGATGTCATCGCGACCGTGGCCAAGGCCGGCGCGGCGTGCGGCTTTGACGTCCTGATCTGCTCCAGCGACAAGGATTGCCGGCAACTGGTCGACGATCGCATTCGCATTTTGAATTTGCGAAAGCAAGTGTTTCTCGATTGCCAGGCGATTGTCGCTGATTGGGGCGTCACGCCCGAGCAGGCAATCGATTATCAAACGCTCGTCGGCGATACGGTTGACAACGTCAAGGGCGTCAAGGGCGTCGGCGGCAAGACCGCCGCGAAACTCTTGCAGAAATTCGGCAGCATCGACAACCTGTTGAAAAACTTGGACCAACTCGATGGCGTGGTGTCGGCAAAGATCCAAGCGGCGATTAAGGAAGCCGCCGACTCGAACGCCCTGGCGACCGGCCGCAAGCTCGTCACGCTGGATACCAACACGCCGGTCTCGCTTGAATGGGAAAAATGGCATCGCCCCGAGTGGGACACGGCGAAGATGCTCGCGCTGTTCCAGGAATGGGGCTTCCGATCGTTCGCGAACCGGGTTCGCGGCCTGGCCGCGACCGTTTCGACCAAGTCGCCCGAGCCCGCGGCCCCCGCCGCGACGCAGGCCGACCTGTTCGCCGGAATGGAGCCGGGCGAATTCAATTTCGGCGCCAATGCCGCCGGCGATGACTGGCACGGCGACTACAAACTCGTCGATACGCCGGCGAAATTCGAATCCTTCTTAAAGGAATTGAAACGCGAGCGCCGCTTCGCCGTCGATCTCGAAACCACCGGGCTGGAACCCGTCACTTGTGATTTGGTCGGCCTCGCTTTTTGCTGGAAAGCCGGCCAGGGCTACTACCTGACCGTGCGCGGCCCCGCGGGCGAACCGCGCCTGGATGAAGCCGCGGTCTTGAAGGAACTCAAACCGCTGCTCGAAGACCCGACGATCTTCAAAATCAATCAGAACATCAAGTACGATCGCAATGTCTTTCGAGCACTGGGGATTCGGCTTCAGGGCGTGGCCGGCGATTCGATGGTCGCCGACTATCTGCTTCGCTCGGGCGAGCGCAGCCATAGTCTCGATGATTTGGCCCTGCGCTACTTCCAGCATCAGAATATCTCGATCGAGGAATTGATTGGCAAACCCGGGAAAAACCAGATCACGATGGATCGCGTCCCCGCGGCGAAAATCGCGAGCTATGCCGGCGAGGACGCCGACGTCGCCTTCCGCCTGTGCGAACTGCTCGAATCGAAACTCGAACAAGTGGGCCTGCGTCAGCTTTACGACGAGGTCGAAATCCCTCTCATCGACGTGCTGGCCGAAATGGAGTTCACCGGCATTCGCCTCGACGTGCCGCTCTTGAAGCGATTGAGCGAGGAGATGGCTCAGCAACTCGTCGGCATCGAGGCGAGATCTTTCGCTTGGCGGGCCGCGAGTTTAACATCGCCTCGACCAAACAGATGGGCCAGATCCTCTTCGAGGAATTGAAGCTGCCGGTGATGAAAAAGACCGGTCTCACCGGCGCGGCGAGCACCGATCAGGAAACGCTCGAAAAGCTCGCGGCGCTGGGTCACGAATTGCCGCGAAAGGTGATCGAACACCGGCAAATCGCCAAGCTCAAGGGCACCTATGTCGACGCCCTGCCGGCTCTGGTGGTCCCAAAGACCGGGCGGCTGCATACGCGCTTCAATCAGACCGTGGCGTCCACCGGCCGGCTCAGCAGCAGCGAGCCCAATTTGCAAAACATTCCCGCTCGCAGCGAGCAGGGGAAGCAGATTCGCCAGGCGTTTTTGCCCGAAACGGGCTGGCAATTGCTCACGCGCCGACTATTCGCAAATCGAATTGCGCATGCTCGCGCAGTTCTCCGGCGACTCGGCCATGCGGCAGGCGTTCGCCGACGATCGCGACATTCATTCGGCGGTCGCGGCTGAAGTTTTTGGCGTGCCCGAAGGCGAGGTCAATTCGGATCAACGGCGCGTCGCCAAAACCGTGAACTTCGGCGTCATTTATGGCATGAGCGCCGGCGGCCTGGCCCAGCGGCTCGAAATCAGCCGCGACGACGCCACCCGATTCATCGATCAGTATTTTGCCCGCTACCCCAAGGTGCTCGAGTATCAAACGAACCTGTTGAACAAGTGCCGGAAGTTGGGCTACGGCACGACGATTCTCGGCCGCAGGCGGAAATTCGATCCCACCGCCATTCGCTCTCACTCGACCTACCAGGGCCGCAACCAGGCCGAGCGCGAAGCAATCAACATGGAAATCCAGGGCTCGGCGGCGGATTTGATGAAATTGGCCATGCTCAACGTCAATCGGAAACTCGGCGACGGCAAGTTTAAGGCACGGATGTTGCTTACCGTCCATGATGAACTCGTCTTCGAGTGCCCTCCCGAAGAGTTAAGCGAATTGGCGGACATGGTCCGCACGGAAATGATCGGCGCGATGAAATTCGACGTGCCGCTCAAGGTGGACGTGTCCGCCGGGCCGAATTGGTTGGACACGGAGGAGATCTGACGGCTTTCGGCAATCGGCTTTCGGCTTCAGATTTCGGCGTTGGGTGAATGATCGGTGGGATTCGACGATGAACCACAATCTGAAAGCCGAGAGCCGAGAGCCGAGAGCCGAGAGCCGAGAGCCGAGAGCCGCAAGCCGCAAGCCGGTGATCGGTCTTGTTGGTGGAATCGGCAGCGGCAAGAGTCTGGTCGCGAAACTATTGGCCGAGCGCGGGGGTTTAGTCATCGACGCCGATCCGCTTGCTCACGAAGCGCTTCGCGACCCGGCCATCAAGGCCAAGGTGATGTCGCGATTTGGTGTGGAAATGTTCGGTCCGGCCGGCGAAGTCGTGCGCCAGAAACTCGCCGGGCCGGTGTTCGCGGATGTGGCAGCGCGGCGAGAATTGGAATCGTGGATCTTTCCCTGGGTCGGCGAGCGGGCCCGCGACTTGATCGCCCGGGCCAATTTGGACCCGCAGGTCCGGTTTGTCGTCATTGACGCCCCGGTTATGCTGGAAGCGGGTTGGAATGATGTCGCGGATCGGATAATCTACGTACATGCCCCCCGAGATGTGCGTTCCGCACGACTTGCCCAGCGGGGATGGACACCCGACCAAATAACAGCCCGAGAACGGGCTCAACTGTCTCTTACCGAAAAAGCACGCCGCGCGGATGCCGCTGTCGATAATGCCGGCAGCCCCGCAGACACGGCCTGCCAACTGGACCGAATCCTCCGAGGCTGGAACTTCCTCGAAGCCACGGCTGGCTGATCGGACTGCACATGATTGTAAACCTACCTGTCTTTTTGCCGGTGTACCGTTCCGCGATCATCTCGGCGGCCTGTTCGGGCCTCCCGGGGCGGCCGACGATTCCTCGATGTCATCGAGTCCATTCATTTGGATCGTCGCACACGTCGGCGTTGCAAGGAGAAGAGTAATGGCCGATACCAAATCGGAATCGAAACGAGCCACGAACGGCACGCGCGGCCGGCGAGCGAAATCCGAATCGCAGGCCTCCACGCGCGAGACGACCGCCGTCGAAACCAAGGTGCGGGAAGCCCCTGCCGAGGAGCCCGCCTTTGGCGCGGGCATCCTTGAAGAGATCCATCCCGAAGCCCCGCCGCGGCGACCGAACCGGCCGAAGCGCCCAGACCGAAAAACCAGCGGCGAAGGCCGAGCCCGACGCTCCGGAGGCTCCCGCCGCCGAGCCGGCGCCCGCCGCGCCCCAGGATTCCCGTCCCAACCATCGCCGTTTCGCCCACAAGGACGGCTACGATGGGCCCCGCGGCTTCGACGAAGAAACCAACAACCGCTACGAGGAAATCAAACGCGGCAGCACCTTCATCACCGAACTCCAGCAGCAGACGCTCACGCAGTTGCTGAAAACCGCCAAGGACGAGGGGCTCAGTGACTGTCACGGCTCTGAAAAAGCAGGACCTGATCTTCAAGATCCTGCAAGGAACGCGTCAAACGAATGGCCTGATGTATCGGCGAGGGCACGCTCGAAATCCTGCCCGATGGCTTTGGCTTTCTCCGCTGCCCCGATTACAACTACCTGCCCTGCACGGACGACATTTACATCTCGCCCAGCCAGATTCGCCGCTTCGGCCTGCGCACCGGCGCCGTGGTCGCGGGTCAGATCCGGCCGCCGAAGGAAAATGAACGCTACTTTGCGCTGCTTCGCGTCGAGGCGATCAATTACGACGACCCGGAGGAACTCTGACGCAGAAGACCGTGTTCGAGGATTTGCGCCGCTGCATCCCAATCAGCGGCTGAACCTCGAGACCGAACCAAGCGAGATCAACATGCGGGTCATGGACCTGGTCACGCCGATCGGCAAGGGCCAGCGCGGCCTGATCGTCGCTCCGCCGCGCACCGGCAAGACCATGCTGCTGCAAAAGATCGCCAACTGCGATCCTGCGCAACCATCCCGAGTGCTACGTCATCGTCCTGCTGATCGACGAGCGGCCCGAGGAAGTGACCGAAATGGAGCGGACCGTCAAAGGGCCGCGCTCCGAGGTCGTGAGTTCGACATTCGACGAGCCCGCCGAGCGGCACGTGCAGGTCAGCGAGATGGTCATCGAAAAGGCCAAGCGCATGGTCGAGTACGGCCCCGATGTGGTCATCCTGCTCGATTCGATCACCCGCCTGGCCCGCGCCTACAACACCGAGCAGCCTTCCAGCGGCAAGATTCTCTCCGGCGGTCTCGACGCCAACGCGCTGCACAAGCCAAAGCGATTCTTCGGCGCGGCCCGCAACATCGAAGAAGGCGGCAGCCTGACGATCATCGCCACCGCGCTGATCGAAACCGGCAGCCGCATGGACGACGTCATCTTCGAGGAATTCAAAGGCACCGGCAACATGGAACTGCACCTCGATCGCCGGCTCGTGGAAAAGCGCGTCTGGCCGGCCATCGATGTCAATGCTCAGCGGCACCCGCAAGGAAGAATTGCTCCGCGACGCCGAGGAACTTCGCCGCGTCTATATCCTTCACAAGGTGCTCAGCGACATGAACCCGGTCGAGGCGATGGAACTGCTCACCAACCGCATGGCCCGCACCAAGAGCAACGAAGATTTCCTGGCCGGCATGAATTTGGCCTGACGCGGCAAGCGTCGCAGCGTAAGCGCGACGTGTGAGACTCATGACCACTCACTCACACGTCGGCCTTGCGGCTCGACGCTCGCCTGCACGTTCGATGTCTTCGCCCCTCTCCCCCCGCTTCGGGGTTAGGGGGTGGATCTTTCGCCATGCAAACGATCGAAGGCGATCTCCGCTCACCCGCCGGTCGGTTCGCGATCGTGGCCGCGAAGTTCAATCGCGAGGTGGTCGACCTGCTGCTTGAAGGAGCGATCGATGGCTTCCGCAAGCAGGGCATCAGCGATTCGGCGCTCGATCTGGTGCGGGTTCCCGGCGACTTTCGAGCTTCCGCTGGTTTGCCGGCGGTTGGCCGCGAGTGGGAGATATTTGGCGGTCGTCGCGCTCGGAGCGGTTATTCGCGGCGACACCGATCACTATGATTATGTTTGCGACGCCGCCAGCCGGGGCATCCTCGACGCCAACCTGGCAACGGGCGTGCCGGTGATTTTCGGCGTCCTGACTTGCGACACCGACGAACAAGCCCGGGAGCGCACCAGCAGCGCGCACGGCAACAAGGGCTTCGACGCCGCGCTAGCCGCCATCGAAACGACGAATCTCCTCTCGAAACTGCCATGAATCGGCGGTTTGACGTTCACGGAGGAACTCATGACTCGCCCGGTCTACCATCAGCGCGGCACAAAAGCCTTCTGGTGGTTCACGCGCTTCGTTCGCGATTCCATTCGCTGCATGGTCGACCTGCACCGCCGCTGCGATCTCTTCGTCGGCCGTGATCTCCTCCCCTGGGGCATGCGCGGCCAAAAAAGCCTCCTCGCTTTCGGCCCCGAATTCAATCGGCAAGTGCTCGGCGACATCGCCACCTATCGTGTCACTCCGCTGACCGCCGGCGGCCCGCGCGACTCCTCGCTGCGCCGCATTCGCCACGGCCTCATCGGCATGAATGGCGACGAGCATCGCGATCAACGCCAACTCGTTTCGCCGTGGTTCGTTAGAAGAGCCGTCAACGGCTATCACGATACGACCATCGCCGTGGTCGAAAAACAACTCGATTGCTCGCGCGCCGGCCGGGTCATCGACATCTGGCGCGAAATGCACCTGCTCAGCCTACGCGTTTCCACCCATGTGCTCTTCGGCCGCGAATCGAGCGAGCGCGCCGAGCGCTCGGCCGCATGATGCAGGAACTGTTCGAACGCAACTTTTCGCCGGGCGCGTTTTCTGTTTCCCTTCAATTTGCCCGGCACGCCGTTTCGCGGGCTGCTGCGGCATGCCGAATTGATCGAGCAGACCCTGTTGCAGACAATCGCTCGCCGCCGCCAATCGTCCGCCGAGACGCCCGACGTGCTCGATCGTTTGATTCAGGCGCATTCCGAGGGCCGCATTTCCGACGCGGCCCTGATCGGTCAAGCGACCGTGCTGTTTACCGCCAGCTATGAAACGCAGGCCAACTCGCTCACCTGGGCCCTCTTCCTACTGGCCCAGCATCCGACCATCATGGCGGACCTGGTCGACGAACTCAAGGGTACGCTGCAGGGCGACTTGCCGACCATCGAGCAACTCGAGCAACTTCCCCTGCTCGACGCCGTGCTGAAGGAATCGATGCGAATTCTTCCCACGGTGCCCTATACGATTCGGGCGGTGACCGCGCCCGCCGACCTGGGAGGCGTCTCGCTGCACTTCGAGGATCGCGTGGTTTGCAGCTATTACGTCACGCACCACTTGCCGGAGATTTACCCCAACCCACAACGATTCGATCCGTATCGCTGGTTTTCGATCAAGCCGTCGCCGTATGAGTATTTGCCCTTTGGCGGCGGGCCGCGCATCTGCATCGGCCGAACCATGTCGCTGATGATGATGAAAGCCGCACTGGCCATGATCGTCCAGCGCTGGAAGCTCACGATCACGCCCCACACGCGCGTTGACCGCGTCGTGAAAGTGACTCTGAGTCCCCGGCACGGCATGCGCATGCTGGTGCAACCGCACGACGGCCGCTTTGAATCAAATCCCGTGACCGGAAACATTCATGAAATGGTCGATCTGACGCGTGCCAAATTGATCGCGACGCGCATGCCCGCCTCGATGCCGACTGCCGCACCGCTGAAGGTCAAATCGTAGCGGCGGCGTCTCGCCGCCGCCGGCGGCGAGACGCCGCCGCTACGGCCTCACTCCTCATCCCCGCCGCGCATCCCGATACATCGTAGCGGCGGCGTCTCGCCGCCGACGGCCTCACTCCTCATCCCCGCCGCGCATCCCGAGCTTCTTCAACTTCCGCTCGAGCGACGCCGAGTCCATGCCCAACTTCCCCGCCGCCGCGGCCACATCGCCGTCGCTTTCCGCCAGCGCCAGGCGAATCCGCTCCTGCAATTTCGCGTCCTGAATCATGCGATACAGCGTCCGCTCGCCGATGCCGAGCAATTCGGCGGCCCTTTCGCGATTGCCGCCGGTCAGATCGAGTGTCTTTTGCATGTAGTACAAGTCCACCTCGGTGAGCGGCCGGCCAACGAGGCTGTCCGGCCCGTTCGCGCCTGCTGGTCGGGATCACGCCCGCGGCTTTCCGCAGCGGCTCGCTCTCGTCCACGTCCTCGAGCGTGAGTTCGCCATCGCTATCCTGCACCGCCATGCTCTCGATCATGTTGCGTAATTCGCGCACGTTCCCCGGCCAGGAATAAGCTCGAAACGCGCGATAGAGCGAGTCGCCAATGCGATCGATTTTCTTGCCATATTTATGGGAGAAATACTTCAAGAAATGATTGCTCAGCAAGCGAAAATCGTCGCCGCCGCGCCCGCGCAAAGGCGGCAGCCGGATCGTTCCGACCCGCAGGCGGAAATACAGATCCTGCCGGAATTTGCCCTCGGCGACCATGGCCTCGAGATCGCGATGCGTGGCGGAGATCAGTCGCACGTCCACCTTCACCGACTCGTTCGCCCCGATCCGCACCACCTCGCCATTCTCCAACATGCGCAAGAGTTTCGCCTGGAGATTCAGCGGCATGTCGCCGACCTCGTCGAGGAACAGCGTGCCGCCGTTGGCATGTTCGAAGCGGCCCTTGCGCAGCTTGTCGGCCCCGGTGAAGGCGTGCGCCTCGTGGCCAAACAGTTCGTCGTCGAGCAGGTTCTCGTTGAACGCCGTGCAATTCATCGCGGCGAACGGCTTGTGCTTGCGCGGGCTGTTGTTGTGCAGCGCCCGCGCCACCAGTTCCTTCCCGGTGCCGCTCTCGCCCAGAATCAGCACCGTCGCATTGGTCGGGGCGAACGACTTCAGCCGCGTGATCACCTGTTGCATTTTCGGACTGTTCCCGATGATGCCTTCGAAGCCGAACCGCTCGTCGAGTTGCCGGCGAAACTCGCGCTCGCGCAGCAGTCCCTCGGCCGATTTCGCGACGATGGTTCGCAACTGATCGAGTTCGATCGGCTTGAGCAGAAAGTGATCGGCGCCTTCCTTCATCGCCTGGACGGCGGAATTGACGTCGCCAAAACCGGTGATGACGATGACCTTCGCCTCGGGTTGCCGCGCCTGCGCCTTGCGGACAATCTCCAACCCGTCCACGCCCGCCATTTTGAGATCGGTAAGAATGACATCGAACGCTTCGGCTTCAATCTTCCGGGCCCCCGCCGACCCGCTCGTGGCGGTGGTGCACTCATACCCGACGCGCTCCAACCCCTCGGCGATCACCTCCGCCAACGACGCATCGTCATCCACGATCAACACACGCAACGCCTCGGAATCGACAGCCATGGCAACCGGCTTCCCCCAAACAGAGATGATCCAGCCAAAGTATGGCTGCATTTTACGGGCGCGGCGCGGATTTGACAGCGGAGTGTACTCGACTCGTTCCGCGAGTCGATAACAATAGTTTAGCCGCGAGGGGAGCGCAGCGACCCGAGCGTGTTCGCAACGTCGACCCGAGTACGATCCAGCCAATTCTATTTTCGACTGTTTCCGACACAACGTTCAACTTCATGCCAGCGCCAATCGGCCTGACCGACGCCGCCAGTGGCGGCAACATCGTCAACCAGGTGCAGCGCCATCCCGGCGCCGTGACCGTCAACTCGACGCCCAAGGTGCAATACACCTACAGCGAAATGTCCGGCGGCGCGAATCACTCGCGCTTGACCGGAATTGTTTACCCGGCCGGCATGACGCTGAGTTACAATTATGCCAGCGGGTTAGATGACGCGATCAGCCACTTGAGTTCGCTTTCGGACACGAGCGGGACGCTGGAGAGTTATTCGTACCCTGGGCTGGGCACGGTCGTGATTCGCAGCCATTCACAGCCGGGCGTCGATCTCACTTTTGTGAAACAGTCCGGCGAATCGAACGGCGACGCCGGCGACCAGTACACGGGGCTGGATCGCTTCGGCCGCGTGGTGGACCAAAGATGGCGAGCCGCGGGGCTTGTCCCCATGGATTTGGATCGCTTCCAGTATGCCTATGATCGCGACGGAAATCGGTTGTGGCGCGACAATCTCGTGAACTCGGCCTTCGGCGAATTGTATTCGTACGACAATTTGAATCAGATCACCTCGTTCGATCGCGGCACGCTCAACGCGAATAAGAATGGCATCACTGGGAGCCCGACGCGCCAGCAAGCGTGGGATTTCGACGCGCTGGGGAATTTTGATTCGGTGACGACCGACGGCAACGCGCAGACACGTTCGCACAACGACCAGAACGAAATTACCTCGATCTCAGGCGCAACGACGCCGACGTATGACGCCAACGGCAACATGACCGGCGACGAAACGGGCCGGAAATTCGTTTACGACGCCTGGAATCGCCTCGTGACGGTGAAGGATTCGGGCAACAACGTGCTGGAATCGTTCGCCTACGATGGCGTCAATCGCCGGGTGAGCACGACCGCGAGCAGCACGACCACGGATTTGTATTACTCCGCCGAGTGGCAGGTGCTGGAGGATCGCGTCGGCGGCAACACGACGATGCAATACGTCTGGTCGCCGGTTTACGTGGATGCCATGATCCTCCGCGACCGCGACACCGACGCCAACGGCTCGCTCGATGAACGCCTCTGGGTCCAGCAGGACGCGAATTTCAACGTGACGGCGATTGTGAATGGTAGCGGCGTCGTGGTCGAGCGATACGCGTATGATCCATTCGGCTCGGCGACGATTTATGACGCGAGTTGGGGATCGCGGTCGAGCAGCAGTTATGCTTGGTTGCATCTGCACCAAAGCGGGCGCTACGACGCGACGAGCGGGCTGTATTATTTCCGATATCGCGATTATTCGGCGGCGATTGGTCGGTGGATGCAAGTCGATCCGGAGCATATCTCCGCTGGCGACATGAACTTTTATCGGGCACTTGGTGATCGTCCCACGGATCTCGTTGATCCGATGGGCTCAGCCCGGCGCGCCTTATCTCCCGTCGGGATACGAGCCGGGAGGGCCGCACTATGTTCCACCACCCAAACCGCCCTCGCTGCTTGAGGTGTTCATGGAGTGGTACAACGCAAGCAAGGACACCTCATGGACTAAAGACCTTCCCGAATGCCCGTGTTCCTTGCCGAAAAAAACGTGGACCACGAAAGAAACCCATGGCTGTAGGGACATGATGGTTACAATCACCAAAACGCACTCTGAATTCAGAAATCCGGATCCATCGGTTTGGGAGAACCCCACATCCTTTAATTTGTGGATACAGCAAAACACCTTGCTTTTCACGGACTATCATCCGGGCGCGTGCTATGACCTGCGGTCGAAGCCAATAAAGGGGCACCGTCAGCAGTGCACATATGACTGTAATGGCAAGCTAATCACTCATGGGGCGAGCGCTGGGACGGCAGATTTTGCTGCGAGCACATGGGCTCACATTCAGACCGATATGAGGCCGTACGACTGGGCGATACAGCTCGACGGCGGCAAGCCAGGAAAATACGTCGCAATGTATCTCGAAGTGCGGCCGACTGACACAAAAAACAAATGCCCGAAGAATCCATGAACCCCGAGAGACTCGTCGTCCCAACAATCCGACGCATCGACGGAGGCGCCATGAGACTTCGATGGATCAGGGCAGTTGCATTCTTATGGCCGTTGCTCGTCACGGCGTTCGGTGTGGCATACACGTATTACGTCGGAATTACCGGGTATGACGTGGCGGTGCCTCTAATACTAATCGTTGGACCGTTCGGCTGGCCATTCGTTGTGCACGCATTTTTCGTCTGGCTTCCTCAAAAATGGGACCAGAGGGCTCGCGTCATTGTCGCAATCGCGCTCGCGACTGCATCCGTGTGCGCGGAAGTTTTCTCGGCACTTTGCCTGTACGTTATCTTGACGTACGGGTACCTCGAGTAGCGAAGCAAGTGCTCGGGCGCGTGATCTCGGACGCGGTGACGACGCTGGGCACCAACGTCGATGGCTCGGTGCGGCGGATCGAGTATGCCTATGACGGCCAGGGGAACGCGTACCTGATCACGAGTTACGACGCCGCCTCGGGCGGAAACATCGTGAATCAGGTTCAGCGCGAGTACAACGGGCTGGGGCAATTGATCGCCGAGTATCAAGAGCACGGCGGCGCCGTGAATACGGGCACGTCGCCGAAGGTACAATACACCTACAGCGAGATGTCGGCCGGCGCGAATCACTCGCGCTTGACCGGAATTGTTTACCCGGACGGCATGACGCTGAGTTACAATTACGCGAGCGGGCTGGACGATGCGATCAGCCGCTTGAGTTCGCTGACGGACACGAGCGGGACGCTGGAGAGTGATTCGTACCTGGGGCTGGGCACGGTCGTGATTCGCGGGCATTCGCAGCCGGGCGTCGATCTCACTTATGTGAAACAGTCCGGCGAATCCAACGGCGACGCCGGCGACCAGTACACGGGGCTGGATCGCTTCGGCCGCGTGGTCGATCAGCGCTGGATCAAGACGTCGAACGGCACGGCGACCGATCGCTTCCAGTATGGCTATGATCGCGACGGCAATCGCCTGTGGCGCGACAATCTCGTGAACTCGGCGTTCGGCGAGTTGTATTCGTACGACAATTTGAATCAGATCACGTCGTTCGATCGCGGCACGCTCAACGCGAACAAAAATGGCATCACTGGGAGCCCGCAGCGCCAGCAAGGGTGGGATTTCGACGCGCTGGGAAATTTTGATTCGGTGACGACCGACGGCAACGCGCAGACACGCTCGCACAATGATCAGAACGAAATCACCTCGATCTCGGGCGCGACGACGCCGACCTACGACGCCAACGGCAACAGGACCGGCGACGAAAATGGAAACAAATTCGTTTACGACGCCTGGAACCGGCTGGTGACGGTGAAGGATTCGAGCAACAACGTGCTGGAATCGTTCGCCTACGACGGCGTCAACCGCCGAGTGAGCACGACCGCCAGCAGCACGACCACGGATTTGTACTACTCGGAACAGTGGCAAGTCCTGGAGGAGCGCGTCGGCGGCAACACGACCGTGCAGTACGTCTGGAGCCCGGTCTACATCGACGCCATGATCCTCCGCGACCGCGACACCGACGCCAATGGCTCGCTGGATGAGAGGCTGTGGGTCCAGCAGGACGCGAATTTCAACGTGACGGCGCTCGTGAATGGCAGCGGCAGCGTCGTCGAGCGGTATGCGTATGATCCGTTTGGGGCCGCGACGTTTTATGACGCGAGCTGAAGAAGCCGTTCGAGCAGCAGCTATGGTTGGCTGTATTTGCATCAGGGCGGGCGGTACGACGGGACGAGCGGGCTGTATTATTTCCGGAATCGGGATTACTCGCCAGCGCTTGGGCGGTGGATGCAGTTGGATCCACTGGGCGCTCTTGCGGGGGATGTCAACTACTATCGATTCATTGGAAACAACACAATTCATTTTGTTGACCCGGTGGGGCTCATCAAGACCATAAAGGACCGTGAGCGGGTGCTTGTTACTCGGAAGAAACCTTTCCAGGGGTTCTTTGGACTTGGACTCTTGCAATTTGATAATCCGCTCCTACCTCCAAAGACCGAGTCTTATTACGAGGATCTCGCCTACGAGGTGAAAGATGACTCCTGCAAGTGCAAGGTCGACATCGAGTATCGCTGGTACTACGGAAAAGAAGTGAAGTTGAACGAGCTTCAGGAGCTCCTCGACGAAGGGTTCAAAAAGTCTGGGCTTGACGGTTGGAGGGATGCCCTGAAAAAAGCGGCTAATTTAATCAGTAATAACCTGAAGACATATGATTCGCTGAGCATCGATAGGCAGTTTCAGTTTCCAAAAGCGTGTAAGGACGTTTCTGCAGCCGAGTTCAAAAAACAGCTCGGCGGCGCCGATATGATCAAGCGATATGACCAACTGTCGGCACTCGAAAAGCCAACAGATGCGCAAAAGCTCGAGAAGGAAATCCTATTTCGAAAGATCAGTTTGTACACATACATTGTAAAGAAAGTCACGGATTGAACCGAGGGCAGCGGCCAGTGTCGCTGCGAATTGTGTGGCGGCAATTGGCGAAAAGGAGGAACCAATGTTTAGTGCTGTTATCGTCGCTGCCTCACTAATCGGCCAACCGCCGGGCACAGATCTCACAAGGAGGTCGGACGCTAAACCGATAATCCTTTATGAGACATGCCTAGTCGCAAATTCCGGCAACGGTGCATCAATCAGTCGTCTCCATAAGGAAGCCATTCCGACTGACGGATCGCGACTCGAGTATTACGTGGTCGAAATCAGATCGGCAACGACCCGTGACCGGAAGCCACGCACCGTTATGAATATGACGATTACTGCCATCGAGGGACCCCGAGCGCAGTTGGTCGCGTTCGAGAAATGGATCAATCAAAATGCTCAACTAGCTGGAGTGGATGGGGTTGAGTCAACATGCAAGTTAGTCCGCGATTTGCTTGGAAACACGACCAAATCCGTCCACATTTGTCTGTCAGCACTTAGCCAATATGAACGTCCGATAAGCATGGCTGAATTCATTTCCAAGCGAGAGTATGCCGCAAAGCTCGAGTCACCGCTGGAACATTCAAACTTGTCTCCCAATGATTGGGCGAACGCGGATCAACAGATCCGGAAACGAGTACTAGGGCGCTGAAACGTGAAGTCCGGCTGCGGTTCCCCGATCAGGCTAAGGGCCCATAGCAACTCTGGAGAATGCCAGATAGGCGCGCGTCGAAAATTGAAGTTGAGTCGAGGACTGGCGCGGTTGGATAGGTTGGCGATGGATGTGGCCGGCCCTTTCCGAACGATGCTATCAATTTGTATTTGCAGACGTGCTGGGGACGAATGTCGATGGCTCGGTGCGGCGGATCGAGTATGCCTATGGCGGCCAGGGGAAGGCGTACCTGATCACCAGTTACGACGCCGCGTCGAGCGGCAATATCGTGAATCAAATCCAGCGCGAGTACAACGGGCTGGGTCAGTTGACAAAGGAATATCAGTCGCACTCCGGCGCGGTGAATATCAACTCGACACCGAAGGTGCAGTATGCTTATAGTGAAATGCCCAGCGGGGCGAACCATAGCCGCTTGACCAGCATCACTTACCCGAACGGCAAAGTGCTGACTTACAACTACAGTTCTGGTTTGAACGACACGATCAGCCGGTTGTCGTCGCTCTCCGACACGTCCGGGACGCTGGAGAGTTACGATTATCTCGGGCTGGGCACGGTCGTGATTCGCGGGCATTCACAGCCGGGCGTCGATCTCACATATGCCGTCTACGGCAGTCCACCGAAAGCAATGCCCTGAGCAACACGGTGCCCGCCGAGATGGGCGGTGACTGCACACGACCCTTGGTCGTTTCCAACAAAAGACCAGGCAATGCGCCTCTCGGTTCCGAGCGGCGGTCGAAGGTTCAAACCAAGCGAAAATGAGGAGCCCGCATGCGATTCGCGAAGACTCTATTGCCATGCCTCTGTTTGGTGATCGCCTTGTTTGCATTTGGCGTGCCGGGGAAGACCCTGCCACGGACCAACGACGAACCGCAGCCAGCCAACGACAAGGCTGAAACCGCCCATTACCCGGACTTCGGCTTCTTGCCCCCACGGAAGCGATACGTCGGGCGAGTCTTCCGACTCAGCCAAGCGCATCCAAAGGATCTGCCCCCGGCGGAACCTGAACTCTGGCGAGTTCAGCTACGTTCAGACCCTGGCTCGGTGCGCACCCCGGACGCGGGCGCAATCAATCGTTGGGTGCGCGGCGCGAATGTCAAGTTTGTTGATCGACAAAGTTGAAGGCCGCCCCGGGGTGGTACGCGCGCACAGTTCGCGCTCTTGGCGCCCTTTGCGTTTTCCAAGCGGAAAACCGCTGGTTTCCAGAAGCCTGCCAGTCGAAGAGCGCGAACAGCGCCAATCACGGTTGCTGCTCCGGCCCCGGAATCGTGGCTGGGCAGCACGCCATAGAACCTCCAGCTTGCGACATGGTCCCGCGGCAGCTTTTGCTTCATTAACTTCGCCCGGAGCAGCTCGATCGGGATGCGGTTCTCGAGATAAAGCGCGTCGTGGAAATCCTTTTCCCGCATCTTGCCGGAATCGACGAGTTCGTGGCGAAGCTGTCGTAGTTGCAGTGCTCCCAGCAAATAGGCAGCTTGATAGAGCGGGCCGTAGCCGCCGCCGAAGGAACGGCGCACCTCCGCCGCGGCGTTGTCGCGCTCGTGGCCGACGGTGCGGACCAGGTAATCGACGCATTCCTTGGTGTCCCATTTCTGGGAATGATAGTTGAACGAAAACACGATTCTTGCGCAGCGATGCAATCGCCAAAAGAGCATGCCGATGCGGTCCTCCGGCGAACGCGGAAAACCGCGATCCCACAACACGAATTCCCAGTAAACCGCAAACCCCTCGGTCCAGAACGGCGTGGCGAACGGCGCCCGCTGCGTGTTCTGGCGCGAGGCGAAAAATTGCTGCAGGTGATGGCCGGGGATGAGTTCATGCTGCACCGTCGCCCGCGAGAAATGGATATTGTTGCCGCGCAAGCTTTGCAGCTTCGCTTCGTGCGACATCGTGTTGGTCGGAAACGACACGCTGATCACCTCGCCGCCGGTGAAAAACGGGCTCACCAGTTGCCGCTGCGGCGTCATCATTTCCATTCGCCACGATTCCTGGGCCAACGGCGGAATCGTCACCAGATTGAACTTATTCATGTACTCGACCGCTTCGTTGGCGAGATCGCGAATCAAAATCGGCTGCTTGCCGGGTTCGACGTGCAGCGTTTTCACCTGCTCGATCGCTTTCTTCCAATCGTCGCCAAAGCCCATCTCGCGCGAGGCTTTTTTGAGTTCGTTCTGACACCAGACCGCTTCGCGCTGGGCGATGGCGATGCACTCATCGGGTGTGTACGGGATCATTTCGCCGGCCAGTTCGATCTTCAAAGCCTCGGCGCCGATGGGACCGCCAAAGCGCCGTCCGCGCGGCGAGTCGCCGCGGCCGGTTTTCGCCTGCAGATTTAGCTTGGCGATTTCACGCACGATATGTGTGCGCAGAATCTGGTAGTCGATTTGCCCATCGAGGCTGAGCTGGTCGTAATTCAACTTGCCGAGCGCGGCGAGCCAGTCGGAATAAAACTTTTTGAATCGGGAGATGCGTTCCGGCGAGCGTTGCCCGGGCGGTTGCAAACCCATCGCCGACATGCGGCCGCGCGAAAACCGATCGGCCATGAAGCGCCGTAAAACGACCGCTAATTCACTTCGTGGCTCGGCGATCAGGTTGGCCAAATCGGGTGCGTCGGTTCCGACCGGCGCAACGAATGGCTTGATTTCGCCCTCTTCCGCCTTGAACTTGCTTTCCTTGGCCTTGTCCTTCAAGAAGCCGATGTAGCTTTGAATCGCCTGCTCGGCTTCCTTATATGGCTGGGCCAGCCACCAGGAAAAAAGCGGGTCGTAGCCATCATAAAAGCTGAACCAATTTCGAAAGGCGAACCGCAGGCTCGTGGTCAGGTCCGCGGCTTGATTAATCTGATCCGCGCTAAAATGATGCGACTTCGCCAGGTCATCGAATTCTTCGCGAACGCCGTCAATCAGCTTCTTGAACCGCGCGACGCGCCCCGCGGCCTTCACCGGGTCCACGGGATCCATGCGCCGGCGGGTTTCCTCGAGATCGACAATCGTCGCCGCGAATGGCAAAAGCGGTGCGATCGCCGCCTCCTCGCTCGCCTGGCGCTTCAAATGCCGCCATTCCTGATTGACTCGAATTCGCAACAGTGAGTAATCGAGTCGGGCGATGAACCCAAGCTTTGACCGATCAAACTTGTTGAGCGCTGCACGCCAACTCTGATAGAAACGTGCCAGCCGCGCATAGCGGATCGGTGACGCCGGCACCGGATAGGTTCGCAACAGCGTCGCGCGATCGACATCATATTGGCGAGTCGCCTCTGCAAACTTGTCGCCTTGCACGGCGATCAGCTTTTGCAAATCCGGAGCCGCGTATTCCGGTGGCTTGGGAGGACCGTCCGCGATCGCGGGCACGGAAACAAGAATCGCCGCGAGGAAAAGCCAGGTGGTTCGCATGGTGTGTTCAGTTTCGGCTTGAGATTGCGTATGGGGCAGGGTCAAGGTGCGGCGTCATGCCGTCGATCAATTCCGCGATCAGTTTGCCGGTGGCCGGGGCCATCGACAGGCCGAGCATGCCGTGCCCGGCGGCGATGAAGACATTTTCCATTCCGGGGCAGGGGCCGATGAATGGCTTGCCGTCGCTCGACATCGGCCGCCAACCAAACCATTGTTCAAACACCGGCTCGCCGCAAGGCTCCCGCAAATAATGGGCGGCCCCGTTCCTCAATAATTGCAATCGCTTGGATTTGAGCGTGGAATCATAGCCGCCGAATTCCATCGTCGAGCCCAGCCGAAACGCCGATCGCAGCGGCGTGACCGCCACGCGATGCTCCTCGAACAGCATCGGCAACGCCGGGCAAATCGCCGGCCGGGCCATCGTGATCGAATAGCCCTTGCCCGGCTGAATGGGAACCCGGCAGCCGAGTTGCTTGTGCAATAGCGGCGTCCACGCCCCGGTCGCCACGACCACCGCGTCGGCTTGTAGCGTCTTGCTCGACGACCGAACATTCCAATGTTTGCCATGGCGTTCGAGCGCCTGAAATTCGCAATGCTCATGGATGACCGCGCCGCGTGATTCGAGCAACCCGCGCCATTCGGAAAGCAGCTTGTCCGGGCGCAGGTGGGCGTCGCCCGGATAATGCCAGCCGCCGGCGAGGCCGGGCTTTAATGCCGGTTCAAGTTTTTCCAGCGCCGGTCCATCGTAGCGCACCGCACCCATGTCAAACCGTTCGCGCAACAATTTGTCAGTCTCGGCGTAATGATCCATCGCCTGTTGGTTCTGAAAGACCAGCACCAGCCCGCGGGTTTCCCATTCGACATCCAGCGCTTCGCCGCGAATCAATTCCTCGTAAAGGGCTCGCGACGAGACGAGCAGCGCTTTGATGGCATCGCCCGCCGCCAGCATGTCGCGCTCGTTGCAGCGGCGCACGAAGCGAAAAAGCCAGCGCCAGAGCGCGGGATCGAATCGCGGCCGAATTGTGAACGGCGAATCGGGACTCATTCAGCGCCTTCATCGCATTGCGCACCGCGCCCGGCTGCGCCAGCGGCAGCACGTGGCTGGGGCAAACGTAGCCGCAATTGGCGTGCGAACAACCGCGGCCAAATTCGCCCTGCTCGACGATTTCGACGTGATGGCCAGACTTAAGCAAGAAATGCGCGCAGGCAGCGCCAATCACTCCACCGCCGACAATGATGACTTTGCCGCTCATGGGCGGATTCCATGAACGAAGGGATCATCCGGATCAAGAATGAGCGTGGCTTCGCCTGTGACAAACGCACGGCCGGTGATGATCGGCACGATGGCGTCGCCGAGCGGCTCGACGCTGCCTTCAAACACGCTTCCGACGATGCTTTCCTGCCGCCAGGTTTCGCCCGACTTCAGTTTCCCGTCGGCAAACAGGCAGGCGAGTTTGGCGCTGGTGCCGGTGCCGCAGGGCGAGCGGTCATACGCCTTTCCGGGGCAAAGGACAAAATTGCGGCCATTCACGCCCGGCTTCAATGATGGGCCGGATAATTCGATGTGATCGATCTCCGCGCCGTCTTTTCCGGTGATTCGATTTTTGGTCAGAGCTTGGCGGATTCGCCAGGTGAAATCGGTAAGTTGATCGACGTTGGCGAATTCAAGTTTCTGCCCATGCCCCTCGATCAGAAAAAACCAGTTGCCGCCCCAGGCGATATCGCCGACGACTTGCCCATGTCCCGGAACATCGACCGGGACCGACTTCGCCAGGCGATAGCTCGGGACATTTCGAATTGAAACCGAACCGTTCTCATGCAGCGTCGCTGTGACGGGGCCGACCACCGTTTCGATTCGATGCGTACCAGGTCTAATTCGCCCAAGATGAGCCAGTGTGGCGACGAGGCCAATCGTCCCATGGCCGCACATGCCGATATAGCCGACGTTGTTGAAATAAATGACGCCCGCGGCGCTGTTCGTATCGACCGGCTTTTCGAGAAACGCTCCGACAATCACATCGGACCCGCGCGGCTCATTGACGACCGCGGAGCGAAGCCAATCTTCGCGTCGCAGGCGTTCGAGTCGCTCCGCCATGCTGCCCGTACCAAGATCCGGCCCGCCTTCGATCACGACGCGCGTCGGCTCCCCGCCGGTGTGCGAATCAATCACGTGGATCTTTTTTGGACGCCCATTGGAAACTCAGAAAAAACTTGACCACAAAGAGCACAAAGGAGGCACAAAGAAACACAAAGAAGGGTCTTTTTTGTGATCTTTGTGCCTCCTTTGTGCTCTTTGTGGTCAAGTTTTTTGCGCATCGTGATCGCTTGTCGAATTGTCCCGACGATCGTCTCTCGCTCTTTCCCGACAATCGGCAACCGCGGCGCGCGGGTCACCTCCGAGCCATAGCCGCGCTCGGCCATCGTCAGCTTGATATATTGCACCAATTTCACGTGCGTATCCAGGTGCAACAACGGCGTGAACCAACGATAGATCTCTCGGGCCTCCTCGAATTTGCCGGCCATCGCCAGGTCCCACAATCGCCGGCTCTCCTCCGGGAATGCGTTGACCAGGCCCGAAACCCAACCGCTGACGCCGAGCAGCACGCTTTCAAGTGCCAAGTCATCGACGCCGCCCATTACCGTGTAGCGATTGCCGACCGCGTTGAAGATGTCTGTGACCCGGCGCGGATTGTCGGATGACTCCTTGATCGCCACCAGCGTCGACTCATCCGCCAGTTCGACGAACATCTCGGGCGTGATGTCGACGCCATAGGAAACCGGGTTGTTGTAACAGAGGATCGGCAATTTGGTCGCCTTGGCCACGGCGCGGAAGTGGGCCATCGTCTCGCGCGGATCGGACTTGTAGACCATGCCAGGCAGGACCATCAGGCCATCGACGCCGGTCTGCTCGGCGTCGGCGGCGAAGCGGCAGGCCAGCCGCGTCGTGTATTCGGCCACGCCCGTCACGACCGGCACGCGCCTGCCGGTGAACTTCACCGCCGAGCGCAACACCTCGAGCTTCTCGGCGTATTCGAGCGAGCAATTCTCGCCCACCGTGCCAAGCATGATCAGGCCGTCCATCCTGGCCTCGATCAATCGGCCGAGATGCGAAATCGTCGCCGGCAGGTCCAGGCTCTGGTCGTCGCGAAATTGCGTGGTCGCGGCGGGGTAAATCCCCATCCAGGTCACATTCATGGTGCGATTCCTCGGGTGTATCCAGTAGTTTCGAGTTTTGATTTACGACTTTCAAGCTCCCGGTTGAAAGTCGGCCGAGAAACGGGAAACTAACCGTGATGGACACGTGATAAATGAGGAATGCAGGAATGCAGGAAAAAACCCGTTCGATTTCTCTCAGGTTTTTCTCCTCCTTTCGTGCATTCCTTATTTATCAAGAACATTCCTCAGTGACTGCCTTGCGTGGTGAAATCGCCGCGCGAAGATTTCAGTTGTTGGTAGGGCAGGGCAAGTCCGGGAGGCCTCCGTGGCGACGATTGCAACTCTCGAAAAATCGGAGCCCGTGGCTCGCCCAAGTCGAGCCAAGGTCGCGCTGTCGTTTCTCTTCGGGGCGTTGATCTTCGCCACGATCCATACGCAGGCGCCGCTGTTTTATTCCAATCAAAATCAATATCTGCTGCACGGCCTCTCAGAGGGCGGTCTCGGCGATCTGGAACACGACTGGCTCGCCAACACCACCGACCCCACGCCGGTCTTCAGCGCGCTGGTCGCATTCACCGATCGCCATTTGCCGCTGTGGACGCTGCACATTTACTATGCGATCCTGCTCGGTCTTTACTTCTTGGCGTTCATGGGCCTGCTGGAATTCGCCTGTGGCGAGCGTTTGACCATCTCTCGCTGGCTCGCGGCAGCGTTTGTGGTCTGTCTCGTTCACGCCGCGGCCCTGCGCTATTTCTCCGTCTATGCGCTGAACCACGATTATCCCTGGTATTTCCAGAGCGGTGTTGCGGGGCAATATCTGCTCGGGCCAGTCCTGCAACCATCGGCGTTTGGAGTCCTGCTCGTTGTCTCGCTTTATGCGTTCGCCGTCGAGCGGCCGATTTTTGCATCGATATTCGCCGCGCTGGCCGTGGTCATGCATGCGACGTACGCTCCCACCGCGGCCCTACTGGTTCTCGGTTATCTGGTCGTCCTGGGCCGCGACAAGCGCTGGCGGCTGGCGGGAATCGTGGCTGGGCTCGCACTCTTGATCACCGCGCCCATCGTGCTTTGGCAATTGAATCAATTCGCGCCCACTTCGCCGGATGTCTCGGCGAAGGGCCAGGAGATCCTGGTCCATTTCCGCATTCCGCATCACACGCTGCCTTCGAAATGGTTTAGTTGGATCGCGGCGGTGCAAATCGTTTGGATGATCGCGGGAATCGCCGCTTCGTGGCGAACCCGGCTCTTTCCCGTGTTGACAATCGTCTTTCTAATTTCACTCGCACTGACGATTCTGCAATTGATCGTGAAGAACGACACCTTGGCGTTGCTCTTCCCCTGGCGGTCGTCGGCATTGCTGGTCCCCGTCGCGACGGCGCTGCTGATCGGTCGATTGTTCCAGGTCATCGCGGAATCGAGCGCGCAACAGGAGCGAATCACTGGCTTCGCCAGCGCTGCCGGAATCGCCGCGCTGGCACTCGCCGGAATCGCGATCATGCATTATCGCTTGGCGTATCGCATCAACGAGGACGAGAAGCCACTGCTCGAATTTGTTCGCACGCATCGCCAGCCGGGCGATATTTATCTTCTGCCGGTGAAGGCGCCGGACACCTCGAAGGGGAAGCGCGGCGTCCCCAGCACCAGCTTCACCCGCCCGCCGCGCCAGGATCGCGACCGAAATCTGATCGCCGTCGATTTCCAGAGCTTTCGCCTCGACACCGGCGCGGCGATCGTCGTCGATTTCAAGTCGATTCCCTACAAGGATGTCGATGTGCTCGAATGGCGGCAACGAATGAGCGATTGCGAATGGCTCTACAAACAACCCGATTGGAATGTCCCCGACGCCCGAGCGAAATTGAAGGAATATGGCGTTACGCACGTGATTGCGATCGCCAATCAAAGACTGCGCGCGCGAACCTGGTCGAAATCTATCAAGACAAGTCGTATCGGATCTATAAGGTTCGGAGAGATTAAATTCGTTGGTCGCGATTCGCGCGGATCGTTTACGTTTCGCGCCCGCTTGGTGCCAAGTGAACGCGAATCGTAAACAGATGTGAGAATCCCCAATGCTCTCCCTTCAACAAACACCCCTCATTCGCCTGGGCAATCTCTTCCCCGATCGGGCCGTCTTCGCCAAGTGCGAATTTCTCGCCCCATCGGGTTGTTTCAAGATTCGCGGCGCGGCGCATTTACTCGAGCATTTGACTCGCGACGACAAGACTCGCCAACTGGTCGTGCCGTCGATGGGCAACACGGCCCTCGGCGCGGCCGTCGGCGCGAAGGCCTTCGGCTTCAGCATGACCGGCGTTGTGCCGACGACCATCGCCAAGGCCAAGGATGAAAAGCTGCAAGCGCTGGGGGTGAACCTCATCAAAATCGATGGCGGCGGCAGCGAATTGCTTCGACGGGCGACGGAAATCGCTCAAGAAAACGGCGGCTATTTCGTGCACCCGCATTTGGATCCGCATTGGACCGACGGTTATCAATCCATCGCCGACGAGATTCTTCGCCGATTGCCCGACTGCCGGTCGCTCGTTTTCCCGCTCGGTGGCGGCGGACTTCTCATGGGCCTGACCGAGTATCTTCGCAAGCGTCCTGCGAACGTGAAGCTATACGGCATCGAGCCGTTCAACTATCCCAAGTATGCCCGCTTTGATCACGCCCGCTCCGACACCATCGCCGACGGCCTGAAGCTCGAAAGGCCGCACCCGCAAGTGCGACAGCGCATCGCCGAGGATGGCGTCGCCGTGTCGATGGTCAGTGAAATTGACATTCGCACTGCGATGAAAGAATTATTCGAAACCCAGGGCCTGGTCGTCGAACCATCGAGTGCCATCACCACGGCGTTTGTGAAATCGCACGCGAATGAGTTGGCGGAGCCGATTTGCGCGGTGCTCACCGGCGAGAATATCGCACGGGAGGACCATGCGAGGCTGAGGAATTCGTAGGGGAACATCGCCAGAATTCCGGTTCGCGCGGCTGGAATCGACAGTCTCGTGACGAAGCCCAAACTCCACAGAGTTGCGTCCGAGTCACGCTGAAACCATATCACGAACACGGTTCCGCCTGGCGGTTAGCTGGAGCGAATCACTACCGTGCGGCGGAGCATATACAATTGACCCCGGCGGCGGAGACACATTCATGCACAAATCGATCGTAATCTGGCTACTTGTCTCGGTGAATATCGCCCTCGCCGCCGAGCCGCCCCGAACCGAAGTCGCCATTCGCGGCGATCAATTCCTGATCAATGGCAAACCCACCTACGCCGGGCAATCATTTCACGGCAAGAAGATCGAGGGGCTGCTCTTCAACTCGCGGATGGTGCAGGGGATTTTTGACGATCTGAACCCCAAAACGCGCTCGCGTTGGGCCTATCCCGACACCGGCAAATGGGACCCGGAGCGGAACACGCGCGAATTTGTCGCCGCGATGCCGCATTGGCGACGGCATGGCCTGCTGGCAATCACGATCAACCTGCAAGGCGGCAGCCCGACCGGTTACGCCAACGAGCAGCCGTGGCATAACTCCGCCATCACGCCCGAAGGTGAATTGCGCCCCGAATACATGGCCAGGCTGCAAAAGATACTCGACAAGTCCGACGAGCTAGGAATGGCGGTTTTTCTCGGCATCTTCTATTTCGGTCAGGACGAGCGTTTGAAAGACGAGGAAGCGGTCAAACGAGCGGTGGACAACACGATCGATTGGCTGTTCGATCATGACTATCGCAACGTGTTGATCGAGGTGAACAACGAGTGCAACGTCCAATATGATCATGCGATTTTGAAGCCGAATCGGGTGCATGAGTTGATTGAGCGAGTGAAAATACGAACGCGCGACGGCCGCCGCTTTCTCGTGGGTACAAGTTATGGCGGCGGGACCATCCCCGGAGAAAATGTCGTCCGCGCGTCGGATTTTTTGCTGCTGCACGGCAATGGTGTGAGCAAGCCGGCGCGCCTCGCCGAAATGGTCCGCAAGACGCGGAAGGTCTCCGGCTATCGTCCGATGCCGATCCTGTTTAACGAGGACGATCATTTCGATTTCGAAAAACCGGCCAACAACTTCCTCGCAGCCTTTGGCGAATACGCCTCGTGGGGTTATTTCGATTACCGAATGAAGGGTAAACAATTCAAAGACGGCTATCAGAGCGTGCCGGTGAACTGGGAAATTTCCAGCCCGAGGAAAAGGGCATTCTTCGAGAAGTTGGGCGAGATCACTGGCAACGATTCGTTGCCGGGAAAAAGCTGGGAACGAAAGTCGCCATTTGCGGTTGGGCTTAACGCCCAGAAACTCGACACGTTGCAAAAGCTCGTTCGTGGCCGTGGCTGCTTGATGCGAAACGGCTTTCTGGTTTACTCCTGGGGCGACATTTCGAAGAGCGAAGAGTTGGCTTCCGCCGCCAAGCCGGTGATCAGCACGCTTTTGCTCATGTCGGTGCAGGAAGGCAAACTCAAGAGTGTCGATGATCGCCTGTCCGAGGTTGAACCGCGCTTAAAGAGTCTAAACGGCGGCAAGGACGCCGCGATCGCCTGGCGGCATCTCGCCATGCAAACGTCCGGGTACGGCCTGACGGAGAAACCGGGCGAATCCTGGTCTTACAACGACTTTGCCCTGGCGCTCTATTACCAGACGCTGATGGGAAAGGTCTTCCGCGACACGGGAACGAACGTTTTGCGTTCGCATCTGGCCGAGGCATTGCGATTCGAGGATTCGTTTGCGTTTGACGCCCTGGGTGCGGGCCGGCCCGGGCGGCTGGCGCTATCGCTTCGCGACTTCGCTCGCATCGGATTGCTTTACCTGCATGATGGCACGTGGGGCGACCGGCAAATCGTCCCGGCGAAGTCGGTCGACATGGCATTGAACAGTCCGGTGCGGGCCGACTTGCCGCGAACGGCCGACAAAAACGCCGACATGCTCTCGGGCCAAAAAAGCATGGGCGGCGGCAAGAACATCACGCCCATCGGCCCCGGCTACTACAGTTTCAATTGGTGGCTCAATCGCACCGACAAGAACGGCCGGCGATTGCTCGCCGCGTTGCCCGCAGATGCGTTTCTCGCCGCGGGGCATGGCGGCGAGAAAATGATGATCTGCGTTCCCAGTTGGGATCTGATTGTGTGCTGGTACACCAACGTGGTGAACGACTTGGATGACAGCCCCGCCAAATCCGGCACCAAGTGCAATCGCGCGGCGCGATTGATCGCCGAAGCCGCAAAACCATGAAGGAACAAGAATCTCACCAGCGAACACAGAAATAATCAGCAAATCAGGAAGGCAAGAAAGCAGGAAAACTAAAAATGTCCAATTCCCGATTTCCTGCATTCCTCATTCGTTTATTTTGGCCATGCTGCATTCAGACGAGTGACTGCGGGCGAATCATTCTTTCACGATCATCTCATCCAAATTGAACAGTGCCCGTGCGAGCGCAGTCCAGGCGGCGCGCTCGGCGGTGTTGCCGTTGCCATCGCCGGCCACTTTCGCGGCGTCGAGTTCGCCCGAGGCGAAGCGCCTCTTCTGCAATTCAAAAAAGCGCGTGAGTGATGCGGCCTCATCTGCGCTCGGCCTGCGCGTCAGACAGCGGCGGAACAGCAGGTCAACCTTTTCAACTTTTGTCCCATTTTTCGTGGTCATGTCACGGCCGAGCGTCTGCGCCGCCTCGGTGAAGACCGAATCATTGAGCAGCGTCAGTGCTTGCAACGGCGTGTTCGAGACATCGCGGCGGGCGACGCAGACTTCGCCGCTGGGCGCATCGAAGGCCGCGAAGGCCGCGAACGGCGCCGTGCCGCTTGGCGAAGGTATACAGTCCGCGGCGATAGCGATCCTCGCCGGGGCTCGCCTTCCAGGCGATCGCGCCGTAGGTTCCTTCCGTCGTGACGCTCGCCGGCTGCGGCGGATAGACGCTCGGGCCATGCATTTTTCGCGACAGCAGGCCGCTGGCGGCAAGCACGCAATCGCGAATCATCTCGGCTTCGAGCCGCACCCGCGGCCCGCGGCCAAGCAGTCGGTTCGTTGGATCCTTCGCCAACAATTCCGGCGTCACGCGCGACGCCTGCCGATAGGTCGCGCTCATCACGATGAGTTTGTGAAGTGACTTCATCGACCAATGATTGTGGATCAATTTCCCCGCCAGCCAGTCGAGCAACTCGGGGTGCGACGGAGGTTCGCCGGTGTAGCCGAAATCCTGCAACGTGCTCACGATGCCGGTTCCGAAAAAGGCTTGCCACTGGCGATTGACCGTGACGCGGCCAACCAGCGGATTCTCGGGCGACACCAGCCAACGGGCCAGTTCCAAACGATTGTGGATCTTCGGCGGATGCAGCATCGATAGCGCGCCGGGTTCGACCTTCTCGGTCGGCTGCATGTATTCGCCACGATTGTGAATGAAGGTTGGCCGCGGATTTTCCTTGGGTCGCTCGTGCATCACCAGCGTGGTCGGGAACGCGGGCATCTGCTTCCGCAGGCGGTCGATCGCCTGTCGCTCTTTTGCCAGGTCAGGCGTGGTCGTTAAATACTGCTTCAACAATTGATCGCGCTGTTTGGCCGCCAGTTTCGCGCCAGCGCCAGAAACAGCGCTTCAATCTCGTTGGTCGCCTCGCGGGCATCGGGTGGCTTCGCGGCGTTCGTCGCGGTGAGCCGGAAGCGCCCCAACCCGGACGCGTAGTATCGCTCAAACAGAAGTTGGACTTCGAATTCCCCCGCCGGCAGCGGCTCGGCCAACTGGAATATCGCAAAATGCGGCCGGCCCTGGCCGCCGGCGATCGACCAGCCGGTCTGCAAATTGTCGTCGATGGCGAAGGCCGCGCTGTTGCCGCCATTGGCGAAACTGTGCGACGCCTTGGCGATCTTCACCTTCTTGCCGTTCATCCACACGGAAAAATCGGAGAGATTGAAGTCGCCCGGCGAGCCCTCGTAATAGACCCGGCCCGGCCCATGCTGCGGCAGCCGGTCGTCGGGCAGCACTTCGAGCCGCAGCGCGGTAATGCCGGTCGAAGCCGCCCGATACTTGACCCGGTAGCGATCCGATTTCGATTGGTCACCGGTGACAAAGATGGAGTCGTCAGGTTCGAGCGTCAGATGTGGAAGGTTCGATTTGGCCTCGATCGGCCGCAGCACCTGCCAGGCCACGGTGCGGGCGCGTTTCGCGGTCGAGCCAGTCGGTGAACTTCTTCTCCAGGTCTTTCGGCGAGAATCTTGCTTCCCAGTTCGGCGATCTTCTCATCGATTTGCTTCCGAATCTCGGCGCGGCGACCTTCAATCGCGGGCACATGAACATCCAACAGCGGCTCGTCGGCGTTGTTGAGGAAGGCCGATGAACTGGTAATACTCGCGCTGCGGGATCGGGTCGAACTTGTGCGTGTGGCACTGGGCGCAGCCGAGCGTCAGCCCGAGCCAGACGGTGCCGGTCGTGGCGACGCGGTCGGTCATGGCGTAAAAGCGGAACTCGAGCGGATCGATGCCGCCTTCCTCGTTGAGCATCGTGTTGCGATGGAACCCGGTGGCGATGCGCTGCGACTCGGCGTGGCGCTCGGCAGCATGTCGCCGGCCAGTTGCTCGATGGTGAACTGGTCGAACGGCATGTCGGCGTTGAGGGCGTCGATGACCCAGTCGCGATAGGGCCAGATCGAGCGCGGGCGATCCTTTTCGTAGCCGTTGGTATCGGCGTAGCGGGCCAGGTCGAGCCAGCGCCGCGCCCAGCGCTCGCCATAGTGCGGGAGGCCAGCAGCCGGTCGACCAGATTGCTCGTAGGCTTTCGGCGATTTGTCGTTCACGAACGCCTCGGCCTCCTCGGGCGTCGGCGGCAGGCCGATCAGGTCGAGATACAGCCGGCGCGACGAGCATGTAGCGATCGGCCTCGGGCGACGGCGACAACCCCTCGGCTTCGAGCCGAGCCAGAATAAAGTAATCGATCGCGTTTCGCGGCCAGTTGGCATTTTTGACTTTTGGCATTTCCGGCCTCTTCGGCGGCATGAACGCCCAGTGCTCGCTATAAGTCGCGCCTTTGGCGATCCATTCGCGAAGCGCCTGTTTCTGAGCGACCGTGAGGGGATTCTTTACCGCGGGCGGCGGCATCACCACGCCGGGATCATCCGATGAGATTCGTTTGAGAAGTTTGCTCCCCTCCGGCTTGCCGGGCGAGAGCACTCGAAGAGCCGAATCGCGCGAGGTCGAGGCGCAGTTTAGCCTTTCGCGCCTTGTCGTCCGGCCCGTGGCACTTGAAGCAATGCCGGGCCAGAATCGGACGAACTTCAGTTGTGAAAACATCGGGCTCGGCGGCCCGCAAGGAGGGAACAGAGCAGGTCACGATAACGAAAAACAACAGGCGGTTCATCGAAATGCACCCGCGTGGAGGGACTGGTGGTGGGATTGTTGGCGTATTGCCTCTTGCTTATTAGCTACGTTTCAGGTGGGGGCAGTAAAGCAGGAATGCAACAATCAGCAAGCCAGGAAAGCCGGAATGCGGTGTCAATCGCTTCTCCTGGTTTCCTGCATTCGTCATTTGCTGAATGACGCCGTTCAATCCATCAGTAACGCCCACTGGCTATTGTAGGACTAGACCCGTTCGCTTGTCAGGATTGGCGAAATTGCTATATTGATCTGTCCGAATGATGAATTGGCGGAACTGAGGTAGGAACGATCATGGGCATGCAATGTGCCGTTTGCGGCAAGAAACCCGTGCTGGGCAACCAGATCACGCGGCGCGGCAAGGCCAAATATTTGGGCGGCGTCGGCCGCAAAGTCACCGGCATGACCAAACGCAGGTTCAAGCCAAACCTGCAGCGCATCCAGGTGTCGGAAAATGGCACCGTGAGCACCAAACGCGTCTGCGTGGCCTGCATTCGCAGCGGCAAGGTGACCCGGCCGATCAAGCGCAAAGCCTTCCAGATGCCAAACATCTGAATCGATTGGGCCATTTCTCATGTCGATCCGCATCGATGAGGTCAAAAAGGTCGCCTTGCTCGCCCGGTTGGAACTGGGCGAGGGCGACCTCGAAAAAATGGCCCGGCAACTTTCCACCATCCTTGATTACGTTGCTCAGCTCCAACAAGTCCCGACCGATGGCGTCGAACCGCTCGCCCATCCATTGAACATTCGCAACGTGTTTCGCGAGGATGAGCCGGACGTGTCGCTGCCGGTCGACGCGGCCCTGGCCAATGCGCCGGACCGCCGCGAAAATTTTTTCGGCGTCCCCGCCGTGCTCGACTGAGCCTTATTGCCAAGTCTCAAAAAATAACCGGTTTTAACCGGTGCGTTCGCGTGCCGCAAATCGAGTTTCTGACGCAAGCTTTTCGCAAGCAAGAACTTGTGGCGAGAACGCCGAAGATGTGCTCTCGCGAACCGGTTATTTTTTTCAACGTCGCTCGCCGCGCCACCAAGTTTCCAACACGCCAGAATCAGTTTCCAACCAAAGCTCATGCGGGTCCGCTGAACGATTGCTGCCGAGTGGCATTACTACGAAATCCGCCGATTTCCCCGGTTCGAGGCTGCCGCACTCAGCGGCCTCGCCAAGCGCCTCGGCGCCCACAGTGTGCCCATTTTCAAAATCGTTTCGCCGGCTAGATCGGGCCGGTCGGCGTGCAGGAAGCGCATCTCGTTGAGGATGCTCAAGTCCGGGTTGGACGAAAGCCCGTCGGTTCCCAGCGCAACGCGCACGCCGCGTGCCAGCAAATCCGCGACCGGGTGCAGCGGATGGCCAAAGGCGTGATGGGTTCGCGGGCAAAACACAATCGATGCGTTTGAGGGAATCGCCGCGCTGGCCGCCAGATAATTCGCATGCACGAAGAGCGTCGGTCCGGCGCCCGCCGCCAGTCGAATGACATGTTCGGGGCTCTTTGCGAGCCCGAGCGGATCCCAGACGCCAAGCTCCTGGAGAAACGGCACAAACGGTCCGGCGTTGTCAACGAGTAGTTCGCGCTCGGCTTCGCTTTCAGCCAAGTGAATCGCCAGCGGCAGTCCGCTTTCCGCCGCGGCTTTGATCAGCGACACGCGGCGCTATAGGGCGCGTGCGGGCTCAATCCGGGCCGGCCGGCGGGCGTCGGCGCGCAGGCGCCGAGCCATTGCTGGGCGGTTTGCCAGGATTGCTCGGCGCGTTCCTTGGTCAGCCCAAGCATTTCGCGAAACACAACAGCCCGCATTGGCGCTTCGGCAAGTTCCAGCCAGCTCGATCCATCGCCGGAAATGTCGCCGATCAACGTCGTGCCCGCGCAGAGATTCATCAATGCCGTCGCGAATGTCGCCGCCGATTTCCGCCGCGCCGCGTTGGCGCCGGTGCGCGATTACCTCGCGCAGCCAGGCGACGAAGTCCGGCGTCGGCGGCGCCAAGCCGCGCATCCCGGTCAGATCAAGATGCGTGTGAGCATTGACCAAGCCAGGGAGGATGGCCGCATCGCCAAAATCGCGATCGGCTTTTTGCTCTCGCCGCCGTTCGACCGCGGCGATTCGCCCGTCGTTCACGACCACGAGGCCGTTCTCGATCGGCGGTCCGACTGCCGGAAAAACCCATCGAGCCGCAACGGCGAAATCCATGCAATCGTCTCCTGCTCATTGCCGTTAAGGCCACGGATGCATTCGTGCGCCATCCATTAGACAACGCGCCGCCTCTTGGGATCCATCGCCGCACTTTGCGTCAATTCCGCACACCCACGTCATATCGGGGCTCAATCGCTCGAATATCTGAGTCGGTGGCCGACTGATCCTTGGCCCGACGGCGAGTGTATCTTTTGGAATGGTGTTCCGCTTCAACTGGTGTAAGGGCGCCATAGCGCGCCTGCGCGACGACACAGGATCTGTCATCTTACACTTTTCCGGTCCAAGACTGCGTTTTTGGCTGCGGATTGACGATCAGACCGGTCAGCCAGAAAACTTCAACCGGATTGTGAATGACAAGGCAACGAGCGGCTCAGCGGCGCACAATTTGCATCGTGACGAATCATTCTCAATTTATGCGGAAACGACTATGAAAACTGTGACCTCTCTCATGCTAACGCTGCTGGCCGCGGCCGGCTGGATGGTCGTCGCCCGTGCCCAGACAGTGGAATCGATGTTGGGCCGCATTCCCGAGACGGCGAACTATGTCGCGGTGGTCAACAATCAGGCGATCCTGCAGACGCCCCGGGCCGTGCGCGAGGGCTGGTCCAAAAGCCACGAAATGGAGTATCTCGAGGGGGCGATTCCGGTGCCCCCGAGCGTGCAGCTGGTGGTCATGGGCAGCCAAATGAACTCGGGCGCCTTGGTTGGAAACTGGGGCTTGGCGGTGTTCACGCTCCGAGTGCCCATGAATATGCGGCAGATCGCGGAACGGCAGGGCGGGCAACTGGAGCGGTTCGGCGACTGGTTCGTCGCGGTCACGCCGCGCGGCTACATCATCGAATTGATAAACGGCGTCCACGGCCTGATGGTCAATGGCACGCGGCAGGATTTCTCGCGCTGGGTGAAAAATTATGCGGCATCTCGGAAGCCGCAGGTCAACGACTATCTCAAACAGGTCATCGCCGACTCGAAAAGCGAACATGTCGCCGTCGCCATCGATCTGGAGGACATGGTCGATCCGGCCAAACTTCAGGGGCGGCTGTCGTTGCTGAAATCGCTCTCCGGCAAATCGGCCGAGCAAGTGGAATCGCTTAAGAACCTGCTCGCGAGCATCAAGGGCTTGCGCATCACCGTCAAGATCGGCGACCGGGCCAGGACCACGCTCCGGTTGGATTTTAATAAGGAAATCGGCGATCAGCGGGACTTGCTCAAACCGGCCTTGGTGGATCTGGTCCGATCGATGGGCGCCAGCATCCCCGAATTCGAGCGTGCCAATTGGCAATATGAAAGCCGGGCAGCCATGATCCAAGCGGACTTGTCGGATGGGTCGCTGGCGCGGCTGATGACGGTGGCGCTGTTGCCGATGCATGCCAACGATCCGCCGCGCACCGCCACGGAGGCCGGCCTGCAGCAAGAACTCGAGTTGGTCGCCACGCGGCGCTATTATCGGGCCATCGTTCAGCTACTCGACGATATCGAGCGACAAAGCAAAAATGCAACCAACTATACCTCGACGGCTCTTTGGCATGAAAACTTTGCCGCCAAGATGGATCAATTGCCGCAGGTCAATGTCGATCCGGACATGGTGAGCTTCGGCTACGACGTGGCGACCGGATTGCGGTCGATCGCGGGCTCGCTTCGCGGCGTGCCGATCAAGGTGAATGCGGCGGCGGCCGGGCTCGATGTGCGCGCCTACGCGGTGCCGCTGGGCTATCGCCGAGTTTATTACCGCGGCTGGCGTCTGGTGCCCTATTACGGCGCCGCGGTCGGTTCGAATTCCGCCGACGTGGCGGCCAAGCAGGCCGAGGCGATCGCCAGCGACAAGTTAGCCGCGCGACGCCGTGTGGAAATCGTTGGCCGAGAAACGGCGTCAAATCAGCCGCCTCATGGCCGATCGCTACAAGGTGAGTTGGGAGTAAAAACCATCAGCTTGCACATGAGGCGCGGCTTTTCTCGAACGGGAATTTTAGAGAATTGGTGAATTCTGCTTGAAGCGCATTTTGGGCGAGGTTAGAATCGTCATCTGCGTATTTGCACCGTTGAGTATTGCTGAAACGTTTTCTGAATGTTGCTTCAAGTCCGACCATTGTTGATTCGCTTGATTTCCGGGTGGGCCGCGGCGCTGCTCGTCCTGCTTGCGTTTACATCGTCCGCTCGTGCAACCTGCGGCGACTATGTGCGAATCGGCGACACAATCTCCCCATCCGGCCATTCGGCAATGCCCGTGTCAAAATCGGGTTCGCATCCGATTCCGGGCCAGCCATGCCACGGGCCGGGCTGTTCCCAGCATCCGGCAGCGCCGATGTCGGCGCCCGCGACGCGTGTGGCTCCGCCTACGGAATCCTGGGCTTTTGTGACGGACGGCCCCACAGAGGTTTCCACCAACGCCGCCCGATTTTTGATTGAGTCGGAAGACCATATTTCCATCGGCGATCTCGGTTTCATTTTCCGTCCTCCCCGCTGAATCTCACTTTCAGTTCCGTCGGGTTTTGGTTTTGAGTCGGATGCTGCGCACATCAGGCGGCCAAAAGGCCGTGCTTTAGCGGCTTTCCCCGATTCATGGCTCAAAGCCTGAGCGGAATCTCCGGCGTGCTCGCGCAAAGTCGTGGAGTCGATCCGCGCCTCGTGCGTTCGCGTGCAGCCATCGAGCAACCACCAGTTATCGCCGATTCGTACACAGCCGTCGCGCAGTATCTGCGCGATTCGCTCATTCGGGGGGAGATTTCGATGTGCCGATGCTTGGCGTCCGCCCTGACGCTTGTGTTGCTTTTTCCCGCGGCAACGCTGATTGGGCAAACCGCCCCGCGCCTGCCGCTGTTGCCAAATTCCGAGGCCTGGAAGCGATTGCCCGGCGCACGGTTAAGCCGCAAACGCTTCCAAACTGGGCTCGCATGCTGGCGGGACCGATGCCGAAAACCACGGCGCGCATGCTCGAACTCGACGCCATGCACCGTTCGGGCGACCGGCTCGACGCGCGGCTGCGCTGCCTGGTGCGCTGGGCCGCCGCCGATGCCAATGGCTGCGCCTACAGCAAGGCGATGGCCGCGGGCGACTTGAAACGAGCGCGAAACGCCGACGCCGACCTTGCCCAACTGGTCAATCATCCCGAGCAACTCCCGGCGCTCGATCGCGCCGCCGTCGCGTTTGCCCGCAAGATGATGCGGGAAGCCCACTCGGTCACGGATAACGAAGTCAAACAATTGTTGAATCTCGCCGGCGAAGAGCGCCTGGTGGCGCTGGTGACGCTGATCGCTCATTCCAGTTTTCAGGATCACCTGTTTTTGGCGATGAATGTGCCGCCCGATCCGGCCGATGGAGTGCCGCCCTTACAGGGCCAATTCACTCGAATCTCGATCAAACAACCCGCGGGCGCAAGTCGCGTCCTGCTCCGCCTGCTGTTGCGGCCGGGGCCAGCATTAATTCAGACTGGCTGCATTATCAGCAGAACCTGGAGCGGCAAAGGGGACGGAATGGTCGCATTCGCATTCCGTCGCGCGAGGAGGTGTTGAAACGAATCGGCAAGGATCATCCATCGGCCTGGCAGGTCGGCATCAACTGGAGCCGCGTTTGTTATGGCTATCAGCCCGAATTGACCGAGGCCTGGTTTGACTGCTCCGCCCCCTTTCGGCAGGAAGCGCACTTCAGTCCGGTGTTCCAGCAGTCGGTCTTCTGGGTCGTGACCCAGACTCTGCAATGTTTTTACTGAATGGGCCACTGCGAAATGCTTCTCGCGGTCGCGGGATTGTCGCAGGAGGATGTGAATGAATCGACGCGCCGGTTGGCGGGCGATTGGTCGGATCTGTCGCCCTTCGAACGAGCCGCCTTCGCTTTCACGCGCAAGCAGGCCAAGGACCCGACGTCGATCACCGACGCCGATATCGCGGAACTGGAGCGGGCGTGCGGCAAGGACAAGGTCTGGCCGATCGTCTGGTACGCCTCGCGATGTCACTACATGACGAAAGTCGCCGACGCGTTCCAATTTCCGCTTGAACGTGAAAATCCATTCCGGGTTATCCCCGGAGCCAGAAAGAGCAAGTGAACTTGATCCGTCGCGGAACTCGAATCGTTCCGGGAAGTTCGCGGCGGGTTTTTTCATTCCCGGGACTAGGAATCTCTCTCATGAAACGTCATTCTCGAACTGGTTTTACGCTCATCGAACTGCTGGTCGTGATTGCGATCATTGCCATCCTGATCGGGCTCTTGCTGCCGGCGGTGCAGAAGATCCGCGAGGCCGCCGCCCGCATGAAATGCAGCAACAATATCAAGCAGATCACACTGGCGGCTCACAACTACCACGACACCTATGGCGTCTTCGCCCCGGGCTGGGACTTCAACACCAGCTGGGGCGAACTGTGCTACCAGCTCCCGTTCATCGAACAGCAAAACCTGTGCATGATGATGAACATGATGATGCCGATCAGCGATCCGATGAACATGCAGACGCAAATGATGGAGGTGCCGATTTACAAGTGCCCTTCGGATTTTGACAATCCGACTCCGTCAGTGGGCGCCTGCACCAACTACTACGGCAATGCCGGCAACATCCCGGTCTTCGTCATCGCCCGCGGCCTGAACGTCGGCGAGCATCCAAACGGCATCTTCTACACCGGCAGCAACAAAATCAAAATGACCGACATCACCGACGGAACGAGCAACACGGCGATGTTCAGCGAGCGAATCCTCGGCGACGGCAACTTGGGCCTCATCAGTCCGCGCGAGGATATTTTCAACGGCCCGAATGCCGCCCCCGGCCGGCCCGCCACCGCCGACGAGGCCATGACCTGGTGCGATTCGGTCGATATCACCAACCCCGCCAACCAGTTCCCCATCGTCATGGGCGCTCCGTGGGGCCATGGCCAGCATCAGTATCAACACATTTCTCGGCCCAACGGGCGTTCGTGTGGCTGGCTGCCGTCGCTGCGGGCGGCGATGGCCGCCTCCAGCCGGCACACCGGTGGCGTCAACGTCGGCTTCTGCGACGGCGGCGTCCGCTTCATTCGCGACACCATCGACATCACCGTTTGGCGCGCCATGGGCTCGCGCAACGGCGGCGAGGCGTTCAGCTACGAATGATCAACCGCCGGCCGTTCGCGATTCGCTGAGTCGAACGGCCGGCCCTTGTTCGAGGAAAACCTAATGAATCGTTTGAAACCGATGCGGTGGCTGGCGCTGGCCTCCGTGATCGTTATGCCCGTGACGTCGGGCTGTTCGCGCGGACCGCACAACGCGCCCGTCGCCGCCGAAAAGGCTCGCGAAATCCTGCGCACGGCTCTGGAAAGCTGGAAAAAGGGCGAGCCGTCCAATGCCCTGGAAAAAGCGCAGCCGCCGATCTACGTCAATGATACCGAGTGGCAGTCCGGCGTCGTGCTCAAGGATTTCAAGTTCGTCAACGACGGCGAAGCCAAGGACGCGCACCTCTACTGCCCGGTAAAGCTCACGGTCATCCAGGATGGCCGCGAAGCTCAGCGCGAAGTGACCTACATCATCAGCACCGCGCCCAACCAGACGGTCGCGCGAAAGGTGTTTTGATTCGTTGACGCAATGAGAAAACGCCGTCCGTAATTCAACATTGCTGGAATGCGCACGGCGTTTTCTTACGACGCATAGCCGCCAATCGTACATCGGAATGCGACTGAATCGAGTCTGCCTTTGATTCTCAAATTCCAACTGACTAGTTGATTCGCAGCTGCGGGAAGGCGATGAGTCGCCCCGCGCGATTTGGCCTTAATCCCAGCCTTTTCGTTGCGGTCGACCACATCGCATTGCAGCTCACAACATGCCAATGGGGCATTCACCGAACCTTCATCTCGGCTTCCCAATTTCAACAAACTCATCGCTATATTTGGTCTCCGTGTCGTCGCGCCGATTCATCCGATTCGATACGGACTCGCGAGGCCGTAGGACGAGCGTGGCAACCCAAGCAACCTAAGTTCGCGGCCGTTTATTTGACCGGGAGGGAGTCAAAAATATTCGACTGCATTGATCGTGCTGCAAAGGGCCGCCGTTAACAGCGGTTGGTCAAGCGACCGGGAATTCACCGCCGAGAGGGCAACCATGAACAATACGTTGCTGCAACTGGACGAATCCACCGTTCTGAAGCGATTGAACGCGGACGACACGGCGACACGCTTTTCGCAGGGGTCGATTGCCTGCGGCTTGGCCAACTCGGCACGGCGCTGGCCGAATTCACCGCCACGCTTCAGGCGGAACCCGGGAATGTGACGGCTCTCGTCAGCCGCGGCGACGCGCACCGTTTGCGCGGCGACTATGCCGCGGCGATCGCCGATTATTCCGCCGCCCTGCGGCTCGACCCCGAAAACACAGGCGCCTTGCTGAACCGCGGACTGACCTGTTGGCAGGCCGGCGACGCACGGCAGGCCCGGTTCGATTTCGACGCCGTCTTGGCGGTCGATCCCGGCAACATAACGGCGTTGAACGGACGCGGCAGCGCGCTGGCGGCCGCGGGCGAACACGACGCCGCCATCGCCGATTTCTCCGAAGTCTTGCGGCGCAACCCCGGCTACACCTGGGCCTGCCACAATCGCGGACTCTCGTATCTTGCCTGCCGCGAGTTCGACCTGGCGATCGCCGATTTTTCGCAAGTCCTGCGGCAAAATCCTCACTTCACGCTCGCTTACCTTGGCCGTGGCGACGCCAATCGCCTCAAGGGCGAATTGCAGCGGGCCGTCTCGGACTATTCCGAGGTTTTGCGGCTTGATCCGCTCAATCGGGCGGCGCTGTCCAACCGCGGCGAAGGCGCGAGAAACTTGGCGACCTCCCCAAGGCCCTTGACGATTTCGTCGAGGCGGCACGGATCGACCCGGCCAATCCGATCGTTCTCGAACAGCTGGGCGGCGTTCATCTGAAATCCGGAAACCCGGCCGGCGCGATTGTCGCCTTCGATGAGTCAATCCGCCTGGATGCGAATCGAGCGTCGGTTTTCCGCAACCGGGCGTTGGCTCGCTTGCGGCTGGACGAGCCGGAAACTGCGATCACCGATTTGAACCAGGCGCTGCGACTGGAGCCGAACTCCGCCGAGGCGCTGCGGATTCGCGGTGAATTGCTGCTGGCTCAGGGCGCAGCCGGGTAAGGCGGTCGTCGACTTCGGCCGCTGCATCGAGCTGAATCCGAAGGACGCGAGCGCCTACCTGCTGCGCGCCCGGGCGCTGAGCCCGGAGGAGTCGGCCGACTCCGCCGTCGCCGATTGCACCGCGGCGCTCGATCTGAATGATCAGTTGCCTGAGGCGTATCAACTTCGGGCGAAGGCGTACGCGGCCAAGGGCATGTACGGCTATGCCGCGGCGGACCTGACGGCCTTCCTGAAGCAGTCGCCCGACGACGCCCGGGCGTTGCGCGACCGCGGTATGGCTCGCTTCAAGCAGGGCCGTTACCGCGACGCGGTCGATGACTTTACTCAGTCCCTGCGGTTGAATTCCCAATCGGCCGAAACATTTGCCCATCGCGCGGCCGTCTTGCGGACATTGAATCAACACGAGCACGGGTTGCGTGATCTGACCAACGCGATGCTGCTCGATCCGTCCCACGCCGCGGCCTACACGGCGCAGCGCGGCCTGGTGCATTCGGCGCGCGGCGAATACGCCCTGGCGATCGCCGACTTCACCGTTGTCCTTCTGCTGAATCCGCAGGATTCCGATGCGTCCGAATGGCGCGAACAGGCCGTGCGAGCCCGGCGGCTGCAAAAGCGACGGATGAAAGCGCCGGCCCCGCCGACGCCGGACGGCGAGGTCGCGCCGACCGAACAACCGAACATGATGACCGGTTCCGATATCGAATTGCCCGATTCCCCACCGGATCAGACGATTTCGTCGTCGGACAGTCCCGATCTGCTAGTCGAATCGGAAGTCGAATTGAATCTCGGTGATCCCCCATTGAATCCCGCCCGTCGCCTGCCGGCGCGGCGGCGAAGCCCAGACCTCGCCCCGTTGCCAATCAACGCGAACTCGACTGGTCGCGGAGGTCCGCTGCGTCGGTCGCCAATCGTTCTGCCGCCGAGGCGGCGGTGTTGCAGAAATACGGCCCCACGCCGGCCGATGGCCGCGCCCGGCCGAACGAACCGGACGATGCCGACAGCGAGCAACGACGAATCGCGGAGCAGGAGGCCGACCGCCAGCGCGTGGAGGCGGCCCGGCTGCGACAAAAGCTCGAGGAAGCTCGGCGCGAGGAAGAAACGGCCAGGGCGAAAAAGCAGGCTGAAAAGCAAAAGAAGGCCGCCCGAAAACGGCACGATCCGGAGGAGGCCGCCGAACGACGACAGAAAATCATTCGGGCCGTACTATTCTCGGCGTTCGGATTGGTCGCTCTCTACTACGGCGGCCGGCTCGCCTGGAGCATGTTGCCGCAGAGTAAGCACCCGTTTCCCGAGTTGGCCGCCGAAGATTTCGTGGCCGAATACGCCAAGGATTCGACCTCGGCCGACGCAAAATATATCGACCGAGTCGTCGTCATCAAGGGTGCGCTCAAGCTCGTTCGCAACCGCGGAAGGCTCCAGCGCGGCATGCCGGACATCCATGTGTATCTCGCGCTGCCGGATCAAGAAAAGATTCAAGTCGAATTTATGATGGCCGACGCCGAGTTAGCGCCCGAATTGAAGGAAGGCGTCGAATATCGCCTGACCGGCACGGTCCAGCGGTATAAGCCCGGCGCGCCGCTGGTCTTGAATCGAGCGCGTGCCACTCCGACCGGCAAGCCTACGGCGTTCTTACAAAGGCAATTCCCCCAGGTTTGCGAACGGGTTCCCCCAGCTGGTACGGACGCCGTCTCGCCGTATTTCATGAATTCGCTGCCGCTCGTTCATCGCCGCTTCACGAAGTTTGGCTACAAGCCTGTACTCCCCTCGCGTGCGCGATTGGGATCGTTCGTGTCCGATGTTAGTTTCCCTCTGAGGAGCATCGCATGATGACTAGGTTTCGAAAGGATCGGGCCGGTTTCACGCTGGTCGAACTGATGGTGGTGGTCGCCATCATCGCGGTCCTGATCGGGCTACTCTTGCCGGCAGTCCAGAAAGTGCGCGAAGCCGCCGCACGGGCCAAGTGCTCGAACAACTTGCGCCAAATCGGTTTGGCGTGCCTGAATTTCGAGTCGAGCAATGGCGGCTTGCCGCGCGGGGGCGAGCACATCTACATCGATCCGGCCGGCGGTTTCCACAAGCTGCAAGATTTGCAGCCTCCACACATCATGATTCTTCCCTACATCGAACAGAGCGGCGTGGCCGAGAAGTTCGATTATCGCTTCCGCTACAATGACCCGGCCGTTCCGCAGAATCAAGCCGCCGCGGCTGCCGCGCCGCCGATCTTCTTCTGTCCCACCGATCCACTCGCCGGCGATCGGGTGGGCGGCACTCGCGACACGGCTGGCTTCGGTTGTGCCGATTACACCTCGGTTCCGTATTGCCAGCTCCTGGCGGACGGATCCAGCAGCGGTTCGGTCTATTTCAAGACCGCGTTGACCGGTAAACAATATCCGGACGCCTTTTACCATGACTATGGCGCAGCGCCTCCGACCGTGAACCCCTCAAAGATGGTGCAGCTCTATATCACGGACCCCGCGACTCTGGCGTTGATTGATGCGAACTATGGTCTTCCGACAATTGCCGAAATGACGGACGGCACCTCGCAGTCGGTCATGTTTTACGAAGACGTCGGCTTGAATGAAAAGTTGTATGATCCAGTCAACAGCACCAACTGCTATTACGATCCCATCACCGGCGGCGCCAGTGCGCAATGGCGTTGGGCTAGCCCGGACGTGGCTTCTGGTATCTCAAAGCGACTGAACAACAACAAGAACGCCACGTATAGTGCCCCGGACCCCAACGGCGACGGCTGCGTCTGGATTGATCATGATTGCGGTCCCAATGCCGAGGCGTTCAGCTTCCATGGCAATGGCGCGCATATGGTGTTCGCCGACGGGCATGTGAAGTTCATCCGCGAAACCATCACCATGCCGGTTCTCCGCGCCCTGACCACCCGCGACCAGGCCAAGGTCGAAGCCGACACCAGCGCTTACGACTACTAGGAGGCTCCATAAAAATGAGGAACGCAGGAAGGCAGGAACAATAAACCCGCTATCTTTTCCTGCGTTCCTGCCTACTTCATTCTTTTAGGCCTTTGAGGCGTTCGAATCATATTGCTGGTCATGACAAGACCCGGCCGGCCATTCACTCGGATGTCCGACCGGGACTCGTTTCGCTTTCTCATCAGCCGGCGTTCAGTTCAATTGGAAGCGATCGATGAACCGACTTGTCGTCCTGGTTTTGGCGATCGGCGCAATCGCGATCGGCGCGACTGTATGGGCGGTCTTCCCTAGAAAGCCGAAGGCCGTCGACGATCCAAGGAAATATCACTTCATGCACTGTCCCGAGTGTCTGCGCGAACAGGTTTACTCGGCGCGCGGCCTCGATACGAAATGTCCCGAATGCGACAAAACCCTGGTGCCCACCGAAAAATCGATCAAGGAAACGGGCACGGGCGCCGCGTACAAAAGGATGTTGGTCTATGTTCTGGCCGAATCGGTCGCAATCTTGGGAGCACTGGTCTACATCCTCTACAACCCGCCTCCGCCCAAGGAAATGGAACAATACTACACCCGGTGCCCCAATCGAAAATGCAAACGACGAATGCGCTACCCTGCGAGCCGCGCCGGAATGATGGCGCAGTGCCCCCGATGCAAGACGACGTTTTGCAATCCGACCGTGGAAGAACAGGAATTGATCGAGAAGTCCGAACTCATGCGCAATCCCGATTCCGATTCGTGATCGACCGATCCACCATCTTTCGTTTCGCATTGCTCGTTGCGTTGGGCCTATGCAGCGCAAGCCTGGCGGATGCGGTGCTATTCGGCCACGCATTCTGCGGTTTCCATTCCGATTGCGCCGAAGTCGCCGCGTCGCGATTTGCGCGGCCTCTGGGAGTTCCCATCCCCGCGATCGGCGTCGCTGGGTTCGCGATCATATTTCTCTTTTCGCTAGTGCCGAATCGCCGCGCGGTGTTCGTTGGCCGTGCCGGCACCGTCGCGGCCGGGCTTATCGGCTGCGGCCTCATCGCCGTGCAATTGTTCGTACTCGAAAAAGTTTGTGTGCTGTGTATGTTCGCCGACGCTTGCGGCCTTGTTGTCGCGGGCGTCGCGATCGTGCTGCCGGCAATGCCCGTGCGGCCGCGCTGTGAAGGGCTGCGAATCATTGGCTGGATCGCCGCCGGGCTCATGGCGGTTTCCCTGCCGATCGGCTGGGCTTGGTGGACATCCGACCCGCCGACACCGCCGCAGGTAGTGGCCCATTGGCGGCCGGGAACGATCAATATCGTCGAACTCACCGATTTCGATTGTCCACATTGTGCCCGGTTCGAGCGCGTTTTGCGCGAGGCGCTTCGCGACGCCGACAACTATCATTTGGTGCGAATTCCGGCGCCGATGCCAAAACATGAAAACGCCCGCCCCGCCGCCAAGGCGTTCCTCGCCGCGGAAAGGCAGGGCAAGGGCGAAGAAATGGCGTCATTGCTCTTCGCGGCGAAATCGCGCACGCCCGCCGAGTGCCGAGAACTCGCGCTCACCCTGCGCCTTGATATCAAAGAATTTGACCGGGTCGTTGCGGATCCGGCCCGCGATTTGGAACTTGATGAAACGATTGCCTGGGCCCAGCGCGCCGGCCCGGGCCTTCCGATGCTTTGGATTCAAAGCCGGTTTTTTCCCAAGATGCCGTCGGTGGGAAAAATCAAACGCGCGCTCAGCCAAGTCGAACCGTTTGAACCGCGCGGCGGCTCAATCCAACAATAACTCCAACTTATACCCATACAGCGGGATGTGATAGTAATACGCCTCCAGCGTGATCAGCGCCAGCGAAGTGAACATGAGCCGGCCGCCCTCCTTGGCGTAGATGGCCTTGTTCGGCGACCAGCTTCCCTTCTGGTGGGCATGTTTGGGGTCATTGCCCTTGTCCTGCAATTCGATGAGCAGGTCGCGGACGGCGCCGTTCCACTTCTCCCAGTGGCGGCCGCCGAGGTGATGCGCGGCCTGCGTAATGTAAAAGGCCGCATACATGTTGAAATTCTTCTTGCTCGGGAAATTCCCGGTCTGGAGCAAGGAGTCCGCTCCCTTGTCGAGCGCCGGGTGGCCGGGCCCCCAACTCAGGAATTCGCGGCAGAGAATGCCGACCGCCGAGGTGGCCGCGCCCGCGCCCGGCGTGTTGTAGCCGTAGCCGTTGCCGTTTGCGTCGGCGACCGTGTCGAGAAATCTCGAAAGCCGATTGAACGTCTCCGGCGGAACCTTCAGCCCCGCGAACGCCGCCGCCTTCAGCGCGGTGAACTGCCAACCGCTGACGGAAGTGTCGGGCTTGCTCTTCGGCGTGTAGCCCCAACCGCCGGTCGAATCCTGCGCCAGGATGATGTAATTCGTGGCGGCCACGGCGCTCGGCAACAGCGACTTGTCTTTCGTGATGCCGTACAACTCGACGACGACTGTGGTCGCGAGTGCGTTTTCATAGCCGTTGTCGTGGAAATTGCCGGTCCGCTTTTGATGCGACAACAGGTAGGACAGGCCGCGGGCAATCACGCCGGCATGTTTGCCTTTGTGATGCGTTTCGCCGGCGCCAATGAACGGCATCATGCCAAACGCCGTGCCGGCGATGTCGTGCTTTTGCCCCTTGTCGGCTTTTTCGGTGCAGTTGCAGCCTTGCACGGCGAACCGGTCGGTCGTCCACGAACCGGTTGGATTCTGATGTTTGGCGAGCCATTCGAGCCCGGCCTCGACCGCCTCCTCCGATTGCATGGTGCCGCCGCCCTGGCGCAGCAACAAAATCCGATTCTCGGTGTCGCGGCCGTAGAAACTGCCGGGGAACAAGTGCGTGATGCGGGCATATTCCTTTTCCTGGGCCTCCCGAATCCGGTTGATCACCTTGGCGCGGTCCTCGCCCTGCGTGTTCGGGCCGGATCGCTCGTACCACATTCTGGCATGGTTGGCGATGTGGTGCTGCTGCCGGTCTTTCAGTCCCCGGGCTTTGGCCCACCAGCCATCGGCGATCGCAAGCTGCTCCTTGACGGCGGCGGGTTCCGCCAGGTCTTTGGTCGCCAGGTTCTTCAGCTCCGCGTCGGCACACTTGGCCAAGAGCGGCAGGCCCTCGTCCCACTTGTTCTGGAAAAAGCAAAGGTACTGGCCGACAACGCGATTCGCCTCGGGGTCGTCGGGCGATGGCGCCAACTTGCTCTTGGCCTGTCTCACTTGCTGAAAGTCGCCGACGAAGCCATCGAGTTCGGATTTGTCCTCGCGAACCAACTTGAGCAGCTCGGTCGCCTGGATGTTTTTCATCGCCGACTCAATAATCTCCAACAGCCGGCGGGCGGCCTCGAAGTTCTCCACGTCGTATGCCTGTTCGATCAGGTTCAACACCACGCGATAGCGCGCGGCGATGGCGACCGTTTCGCTGTTCTTGGAATCGACCGCGGTCAACGCCTTGATCTTCATTTCCAGCGCGTCGATGACGAACCAACGATCGATTTCATCAATTGCCTCGACCGCCAATCGCGGACGATTCGCCTCGATGGAGAGATCGCGGGCTTCGCGCAGCAACACAAACCAGGCGGCGGGGTCCTTGCGATCTTCGCGGCCCGGCTGCAAAAACTTCGCGGCCAGCGCCAGCTTGTCCTCGGGCTTCGTTTTCGCGTATTCCGTCTTGTACTTTTCCTTGAGCGCCTTTTCGGCAGTCGCCTGGGCGGCGTCGCTTGGCACCGGTAGCTTCGCCACCATCGGCTTCTTCTGCGGCGGCTTCCGGGCCGGCGGTTTGGGGGCTGGGGGCTTCGGCGGGTCTGGTTTCTTCGCCGGTGTCTTCGGCGCCTCGGCCTTCGTCGTGGCCGGCTTCGTCGGCGGCGAAACCACGCTCTGTTGCTTGGTCGTCGGCGTCGCGGCCGCCTGCTGCACTCGAGTCGGTTCCGACTTGCCGCCGAATATCAAATAAGCGCCGACTCCGCCGCCTACCACTAAAAGCGACAGCACCGCAATTCCGCCTAGCACCACGAAGAGCATCGCCGACGACTTCTTTTCCGGCTTGGGCGGTCGTTTCCGCGCCGGTTCGGCCTTGGCCGATTTCGGTTTCCCCTTCGTCGGCGCCGCCTCCTCGACTGCCTCGACCTCCGCAATCTCCTCCGCCTGGTTTTTCTGTTTCGAGCGCAGCCGGGCGTCATATTCCTTGCGCTTCGCCGGGTTCGTTAGCATCGCCTTGGCTTGGGCGATCTCCTTCAACAGCCGGGCGCAAAGCTCGCCATGCGGCCCATCCTGATGTTCGAGAACCAACTCCGACCGTTCCAGCGCCGCCCGCGAAATCTCCGAGGAGTCGCTTTCCTTGCGCGACACCCCCAAGAGTCGATAGCAATTGATCGGCCGCTGGTCTTTGGGAATGCCCAGCCACTCTGCATATGGATCAAACATGACACGCCCCGGAGAGAAGGGACATCGAAGCCGGCCCCGCGAGTGCAATTGAAGATTGGTAAGAATTTACCATGTCCGAGAGGGCGATGCAAGCGAGCGAAAAAGGGGACATTCTGGAATGCCATTAAGTTACGCCGCAAGGCCCTTGTTTTGAAGGCCTTTGCGTAATTGGTCGCGGGGACGTTTCATCACCGGAAACTGCTTCGGTCGTCGTTTGCGCACGCGCGGTTCCACTCGGCCGGGACGTTCCGGATTGACGATCAAGTCGGGCAAGGGACGATCGATCTGCGCAGAGCCTAACCATCGCAATGCATCGATAAAGCTGATCCGGTCCATCGGCACGTCCTGCCGCTTCGCCGCTTCGCACATCACGGCTCGAACCAGGTTGTACACCAACGCGAAGACCATCAATTCCTTCAGCACCCCATCCCTGGTTTCGCAGCGCAGCACGTCCAGGCCCATGGTCTGCTTCAAATGCCTCAGATTGGTTTCCACCCGCCAGCGTTGTTGATAGAGCCTGGCCAACTCCTCACGCGGGTACGCCTTCTCATCCAACAACGTCGTGACCAGCGTGATCGACTTGGTGCGAAAGCCCGGTTGCTCGACGCAATACCGCAGTTCGCGCACCACCAACGACGCCGGCATGGCGGCGTAAGTTTCGGCGTCCATCCACTCGGGTCGATGTTCGAGGCTTGAACCATTCGACCAGTTGATCCGTCACGCCCAGTCGCCTCAACCAACGCGACGAGGGCAAGCCTTTGCGGCGTTTTGTGCCCGGCCGGTTGTACGCCCGCTCAGGCCGGAAGTCGACCAATTGCCGTTGGTGAATGCGGAAGACGCCGTGCAGTTTTCGCAGAGAAAGCAGGGCCAAATGCGCAAACGAACAAAACGCCCGGTCGCCGACCAGCACATCGCCTGCTTCAAGTTCGTCATGCATCGAGGCGGCGTCAGGCCAGATCGTGAGTCCGCAACGGCGCCACCAACACATTCAGAAGGAAGCCGCAGCCGGCATGAAAGAGGGTCAGCATATGGGCCACCGGAAAGCCGCAACCCGCCTTCTGACCGCCTGGCTGCCCAAAGGCTTTTTGCAACTCGGCGCGTGTCGGACATGGAGAAGCCCGAGCCGTCAATGTGAAAGGTGCGATGTCCCAACCAGCGACCGTCGCTTTTCATCAACGGTTGCAACGCGGACACCAGCCGCTGGAGTAATTGTCGCAGGCCCGCCAAAGGCAATCGGCCGCGAGCTTGGCAGTAGGCGGAATCCGTGAACGGATCGGAGTGGAAGTGACGCAAGTGATTGATGGCTGTGTTGCCATGGAGAATTTGCAGCACGAACAGGCGCAAGGTCGTGAGTGGATCGAGGACGCGAGTGCGCCACCGCATCCCAGCCTGGCGAAAGACTTCGATGACGACATCGGCTTGAAGAAAGTTGGTCAGGTCGCGATGGATCTGTTCAAGAACGCGCGGAAGAGAACTGAACATGGAGGAGCCTCCGTAGCAGAATGGGGTTTCCGACCCAATACCCCATTCTGAGCGAGGGCTCCAAATTCACGCGAAATACGGCCATAAAACAGCTGACACCAACGACTTGCGACTTAACTTAATGGCATTCCAGAATGTCCCGAATGGCGTTCAGTTAAGACAAATACCGATCACGACAGCACAAAAACGCGAAACCATATTCGCTTTGAAATTCCTCGACCATTGGGCAGATTCTGATTTCGTGTTTTCGTATTTTCGTGATTGCATTCGGCCCAATCTTAATGGCATTCCAGAATGTCCCGTTTCTCCACTTACCAGATTCGGACGCGGTTTTCGGCGGGCAGCCAGAGTTTGTCGCCTTTTTTCACGCCGAACGCCTCGTAGAACTCGGTGAGGTTCCGAACCACGCCATTGCAGCGGAACTCCGGCGGCGAGTGCGGATTGGTCGCCAACATGCGGCTCATCGCGGCGTCGCGATATTTCCCGCGCCAGACCTGAGCCCAGCCGATGAACAGCCGCTGCGGCCCGGTGAAGCCATCGATCACGGGGGCTTCCTTCCCCTTCAGCGAAATCATGTACGCCTTGTAGGCGATCGTCAGGCCGCCGAGGTCGCCGATGTTCTCGCCGATCGTCAGCGCCCCTTGACGTGCTGGCCGGGAAGTTGCCGCTGGCTCGAAGCGCGTTGTATTGCTGCGATCAACATCTTGGTTCGTTTCTCGAACTCCTTCTTGATCGGCCGCGGTCCACCAATTCTTGAGGTTGCCGTTGCCGTCGAACTTCGAGCCTTGATCGTCGAAGCCGTGGCCGATTTCGTGGCCGATCACCGCGCCGATGCCGCCATAGTTCACCGCGTCGTCCGCCTTGGGGTCGAAGAACGGCGGTTGCAGGATGGCGGCGGGAAAGACGATCTCGTTCCGCGCCGGGTTGTAGTAGGCGTTGACGGTCTGCGGAGTCATGCCCCACTCGGTCCGATCGACGGGCTTGCCGAGCTTGTTCAACTGGTAATTCAATGCGAACTCGGCCGCGCGGCGGACATTTCCGACCAGATCGTCGCGGTGGATTTCGAGCTTCGAGTAGTCTCGCCATTTGTCGGGATAGCCGATCTTCGGCGTGAACTTGGACAGCTTCTCGAGGGCCCTGGTCTTGGTCTCGGCGGACATCCAGTCGAGCGCCTTGAATATCCACGCGATAAGCCTCGATCAGGTTCGCGACCAGCTTCTTCATCTTCTCCTTGGCTTCGGGCGGGAAGTGCTTCGCGACGTACAGCTTGCCGACGGCCTCGCCGAGCGATCGCTCGACCAGGGCGACGCCGCGCTTCCAGCGCGGCTGGATTCCGGCGTGCCTTGCAGGGTCTTGCCGAAGAACTCGAAATCCTCCATTACGAACGGCTTCGACAACTAGCGGCGCGCGATCGATCGATCACGCGCCAGGTGAGATACGTTTTCCAGTCGTCGATCGGAAAATGGTCGACGGTCGTGGCGAGATCGGTGAAGAAGCTCGGTTCGCGAACGATCATCTCCTGGATGTCCTTGCCGCCGATTCCCTCGAACCAGGGATCGAGATCGAGGCCGCCTGCCAGTGACTTCAGTTCGGCGCGCGAAACCTTGTTGTAGGTCTTGTCGGCGTTGCGAGTTCGAACGTTGTCCCAGTGGCCCTTGGCAATGGCCGTTTCCATCGCCATGATTTTGGCGGCGGCCTGTTCGGGATTGGGAACCTTCGCCAGCGCCAGCATTTTTCCAATGTGGGCGACGTACGCTTTGCGGAGAGCCTCGAGTCTTCGGCTCGCGATAGAACTGCTCGCCGGGCAGCCCCAGTCCTCCCTGATTGAGAAAGGCGATGTATTGGTCGGACTTCTTGGAGTCGGGATTGACAAAGATGCTGAACAGGCCCGGCACGCCGACGCGCTGAAGGGCGGCCAGTTCGCGAATGAGTCCGGACTTGTCCTGGATGGCCGCGATGGCGTCCAGTTCCGACTGAATCGGTTGCAGGCCGAGTTGTTCGGCTCGGTCCTCGTCCATGAATGAGGCGTAGAGGTCCGCGATCTTTTGCGCATCCGCGTCGCCTTTGTTCTTGGCCGCGTCTTCAATGATGGCCCGCACCTGTTTCTCGGAGCGGTCGCGGAGTTCGAAAGAACGCGCCGTCGGCCGGTCGATCGGATGGGATCTTCGCTTCCTTCAGCCACTTGCCGTTCACGCTGCGGAAAAGGTCGTCTTGCGGCCGAACGGCAGGATCGAAGTTGGCTCTTATCAATGCCGGATTTGAGCACGGGCTCCGCGGCGAACAACGCGGGGAGAATCGTGAGCACGGCGACAGCCGCGAAAAATCTGGTTTTCATTTCAATGACCTTGCATGGGATGGATGCCGTGACAATGCAGTCAGCTACAGACAGTCTTACGAATTTAGCCCCGAAGGGGCGGCCGTCAATAGCCAGGCGGCGGAGTCTTCGACGCCCCTGGAAATGGGTCCGCGTCGCTCACGTTCGCGAGCACCGACCCGCAGGGTCGGTGCTGGCGAATGATCACGGCTCTCGACGAGCCCAGGGATTTCATCCCTGGCGACCATCGATCGCCGCGGCACGCGCATTCGCCGCCGAACGGGAACGCCCATTCTTTACCGCGAAGCGGTTAGACAACACAGCCCAGGGTCGCGAAGCGCACCCCTGGGTTAACCGTCGCCGATCATTTGGGGCCGGTTCGGCTTCGCCGAACCGGCTGTCGCGTTGCGATTTCCATAGCCCAGGGTCGCGAAGCGCACCCTGGGTTAACCGTCGCCGATCATTCGGGGCCGGTTCGGCTTCGCCGAACCGGCTGTCGCGTTGCGATTTCCACAGCCCAGGGTCGCGAAGCGCACCTTGGGTTAACTGTCGCCGATCATTCGGGGCCGGTTCGGCTTCGCCGAACCGGCTGTCGCGTTGCGATTTCCGCAACCCAGGGTGCGCTCGCAAGCTCGCGACCCTGGGCTATGTTCTGTAACCGCTTCGCGGTAAAGATGCGGCGTCAATTCCGCCGTTGGCGAAGAATTGGCCAACCCGACCGTTTGTCCTCGAAAGCATGTGTTGGAGGGAGACGCCGCCCTCGTAGCGGAATTCCGGAAGTGCCAGATGTCCCCGATGCAGATGTTCGCGGGGCGTCAATCCCAATCGACGATGACGAGAATTGGAGAGAATCTCTTCCCGTTCGCGGTGTCTTTATCCGCATTCACGGCCAAATACGTGTCTTGTCGCCGCCGAACTACGGGCGGCACCAAACAATGTCATCGATGAGCCAATGCCCACATTCGTGGATTACGCGGACGTCTACGGCCTCCTGAACAATGCCGTACGACGCGGAATCACTGTAGATTGCGACGTACACGCGTCCATGTCCGCTATTCCGATTTCAACTGATGTCGCAGGCTTATCCCAGTAACTAGTCATCTTGCCGTACATCCGCTGCAAGTCGGCTGGTTGCCAATCATCTCGCAAGCGTGGCGCGAGCATTGAGTGAGCCGCAGACCACTCGCCGCGGGCAAGCGCTGTTGCGAAGGCCAAGGCCACACGCGTAACTTCAGTTTCTGCGGGATGCTCGGGCTGCATAGCCGTCAACCTCGGAAGCCGCGATTCGCGTAAGCGTCAGAGCACCGGTTCGCTGGCAAGGACGAAGTCGATTTAGCGTCTGGACGGTCATTATGGCCTCACTGGGATTACCCGGTCTTGTTACGGTACGCGCTTCGGTTCGGGTTGCACCGGAGGCGGAGGCCGAAGCGCGGCAGCGTCAGAACGGGCCATCCTACCGAGTCCAAAATGCGCTTCTATAACCAACCCAGCGAATTTTACCGCGTCGTCGATCGCCACGCTAGGAGGAGCAATTCCTCGCTGTTATAGCCGCAAAGCGGCGACCGATGGTAGCCAGGCGGCGGAGTCTTCGACGCCCCTGGAAATGGGTCCGCGTCACTCACGTCCGCGAGCCCGACCCGCAGGGTCGGTGCTCGCGAACGATCATTGCTCTCGACGATTCCAGGGATATCACCTGGGGCGACGATCGGCCGCCGCTCGCGACTGCTCGACCGCGCAGTGCATATCTCTTCGCAAACTCCCAGCTCGGTTTGCGCCTGCCTGCATGTCGGCGCGGCTTTTTAAGGCGCCTGCGTTCAAATTCGAACTCAATTCTTTCCCGTCAGGAAGGCCAAATTCATTGACGCATTGCGGTATTGGGAGTCACGCCGGCACTTGCTGTTGATAGCCGGCTATGTAATATGCCCACCATAACTCATTCAGCGGGCCGCAATCGACACTTGGGAGATCGGCCATGCCAGTTGCCCTCGACGCGTCGCGCTTACGTCGCAACAGTTTACTCGCGGCTCTTCCAAAGCGGGACCTGGCCCGAATTGGTGCGCGTCTTCGACCCGTTCAGTTGGACCCCGGCGACACGTTGTACGAACCCGAGGGGTCGATCAACCACGTCTATTTTCCAACGAGCGGATTAGTGACATTGTTGTTTGTCCTGGAAGACGGGCCATCTGTCGAGGTCGGTCGCGTCGGCAGCGAAGGCATCGTCGGCTTGCCCGTCTTTTTCGGCGTGCCCGTGAGCCACACGCAGGCTGTGGTGCAGATCTCGGGCGAGGCACTGCGCATGCGGGTGGCTGATTTCCGCCGCGAAGCCCGGCAGAACGAATTGCTGGACGGTTTGTTGCTTCGCTATGCCCAGGCGCTGATGCACCATTCCAACCGCATTGCCGCTTGCAATATCTGGCATTCGGTCGAGCAGCGGCTGTGCCGCTGGTTGCTCATTACGCATGATCGCGTTCGTGCTGACCAACTCGATATCACGCAGGCATTCCTTGCGCAAATGCTGGGCGTACATCGCCAAAGCGTCACGCTGGCCGCGGTAAGCCTGCAAAAAGCCGGCGCGATCCGCTACAGCCGAGGACGGATGACGATCGTCGATCGCTCAAGCTTGGAATCGTGTGCGTGCGCGTGCTATCAGGAGATTCGCCGCAAATTCGAGGAATTGCTGTTGGCGACGGGCGCTTGACGATCGTCGCCATTGAAGGCTTGAGATTCGTGCCTGATTGACTCGCCTGCGGGTATTGCAAAGGAGCGGCCACTATGAACGGCCGGTTGCCGCGTATCGCGGCCGATTTCCTGTTCGCCACCACCGTGACGGCCGGAATGGTCTTGCTCCGCTGGTTGCTCAACCCGCTCGTCGGAAACGCGCTGCCGCTGATCACGCTCTATGGCGCGGTGGCCGCGTCGGTCTGGTTTGGAGGCTACCGGCTCGGCATCTATGCGACCGTGCTCGGGTTTCTGGCATGCGACTACTTGTTCATTGAGCCCACCGGCCAACTTCCCCTGAGCCATTCGCACGACTATGTCGATTTCGTGCTTTACCTGTTTACTTGTTCATTGATCATGGTGTTTGCCGAAGCCATGAGACGAGCACGCCGGCAGGCCGACAATCAACGCGAATCGCTTACAGTCACAATGCAAAGCATGGGCGATGCCGTGATTGCGACCGACGACCAGGGCCGGATTGTCTCACTCAATCCTGTGGCCGAAGCGTTGACCGGCTGGAAGCACGACCAGGCGAACGGTCGGCCGCTGGAGGACATCTTCCAAATCGTCAACGAGTACAGCCGCCGACCCGTGGAGAACCCGGTCAAGAAAGTGCTGGTGGAGGGAAAAATCGTCGGATTGGCCAATCACACCATATTAATTGCCAAGAATGGCGCCGAGCGGCCGATTGACGACAGCGCCGCCCCGATCAAGGACGCCGCGGGGCAAATTCTTGGCGTTGTGCTGATCTTCCGCGACGTCAGTGAACGCCGTAAGTCGGAGCAGGCGACTCGATTCCTGGCATCGATCGTCGAATCCTCCAACGACGCGATCATCGGCAAAGACGCCAACGGGATCGTCACCAGCTGGAACCGAGCGGCCGAGCAATTGTTCGGCTACACGGCCGACGAAGCGATCGGTCGTCCGATCGCAATGCTGGCGCCGCCCAAGCGGCGCGACGAAATGCCCGAGATTCTCGACCGCATTCGCCGCGGCGAACGGGTGGACCATTTCGATACCGTGCGCTGCACAAGGACGGTCGACTGCTGCCGGTGTCATTGACGGTCTCGCCGATTTGCGATGAAAATGGGCGGATCATTGGCGCGTCCAAAATCGCCCGCGACATCTCCGACCGCAAGCGGGCCGAAGAGTCGCTGCGGTCAGAGAAGGCCCGGCTGCACACGACGCTCGTGAGCATCGGCGACGGCGTCATCGTCACCGATGCGGTGGGCCGCGTTAGCCTCATGAATCCGGTCGCCCAGACGCTCACCGGGTGCGCGCAGGAAGCCGTTGGCCAGCCGCTGGAGAACGTCTTTTGCATTGTCAACGAGCAATCGAGACAACCGGTTGAAAGCCCCGTACAGAAAGTGTTGCGCGAGGGCACGACCGTGGACCTGGCCAATCACACCGTCTTAATTGCCAAGGATGGCATCGAGCGTTCGATCGACGACAGCGCCGCCCAATCTGGGATGGCGACGGCCACATCTCCGGCGTCGTAATGGTGTTTCGCGATGTGTCCGCTCGCCGGCAGGTCGAACTGGAGCGCGAGCGGCTACAGGCCGAACTGGCGGCCAAGGCCCGAGAACTTCAAACCATTTTCGACATTGCGCCGATGCAAGTATGGGTCGCGGACGCGGAGTGCAAGTCGATTCGCGGAAATCGTCGCGCCTACGAAGCGCATGGGCTGGAATACGGGATCAATGCCTCGTTCGACGCCCCCGTTTCCGAACTCCCGTCAGGTTTACGACTGGAGGCGGCGGGTCGCACACTCCAGCCGGAAGAAATGCCGATGCCGCGTGCGGCCCGCAGCGGGGAGGCCATTCTCGGCTTCGAGCATGACGTCGTTCACGCGGACGGCCGCCGAATCTGCATGATCGCCAATGTCGCCCCGCTCCATGATGCGAGTGGTGCGGTCGCCGGCGTTGTCGGATGTTATTTGGATATCACCGAGCGGAAACGGGCCGAAGCTGCTTTACGCGAGGCGCTGCAACAGCTGCAAGTCGTCACGGAGAGCATGTCGATTTCCGTCACGCGCTGCAGCCGTAATCTGACCTACCGATGGGTCAATCAGCCTTTCGCCAATTGGGTTGGCAAACCGCGGGAACAAATTATCGGCCGATCAATTGCCAAAATTCTTGGCGACGACGCGTTCGGCGAATTGCAACCCTACTTTCGACAGGTTTTATCCGGCGAGCAAATTCGTTTTGAACGTGATGTCGAATATCCGGGCGTGGGGCGTCGCTGGATCAACGCCATTTATACGCCGACGCTTGACTCGGCAGGCGCGACGGATGGTTGGGTCGAGGTCATCATCGACCTCACTGAACGCAAGGCGATCGAGCAAGCGTCGCCGAGCGAGGAGCGGTTCCGACAACTGGCCGAGGCCATGCCGCACATTGTTTGGACCGCCGACGCCTCGGGCAGCAACGACTACATGAGCCAACATTGGACCGAATATACCGGCCTGCCGGTCGAGCAGGGGCTCAGCGATCGTTGGGCTGAGTCGATCCATGTCGAAGATCGACCAGCGCTGCTTTCCCAGTGGCACGAATGCATCCAGGACGGCCAACCGTACACGGCGGAGTACCGGCTCCGCGCCAAGGACGGCAGCTACCGCTGGCAGCTTGTGCGGGCGGTGCCAATCTTCAACGATCGCGGAGAGGTCGTTAAATGGTACGGCACGAGCACCGATATTCACGAGCAAAAGAAGTTAACCGAGGCGCTCGCCGAGGCCGACCGGCACAAGAATCATTTTCTCGCGACGCTGGCTCATGAACTGCGCAATCCACTGGCGGCTCTCAACAGTTCGATCGATCTGCTCCAGTATGACATCGGCCGCACGCATGAATTCGATCAGACGCGCGGCATCATGAGCCGGCAACTCGCTCAGTTGGTTCGCCTCGTGGACGATCTGTTGGACCTGAATCGCATCGCTCGCGGAAAGATTCAGATCCGCAAGGAGCGAGTCGAATTGGCCGAAATGGTCGGCCGCGCGGTCGAGGCGGCTCGACCGCTGATCGACGCCATGGGCCACGATTTGGTGGTGACATTGCCGTCCCAACCGGTCTATTTGGATGCCGATCCGCTGCGACTGAGCCAAATCATTTCCAATCTGCTCAACAATGCCGCGAAGTATACGGAGAAGACGGGCTCCATCCGGTTAATGGCCGAGCTTGCTGGAGCAGAAACGCTGATTTCGGTTCGTGACAACGGCATTGGCATTGCCCCCGAACAGCTCCCGCACGTTTTCGAAATGTTTGCGCAAGTTGCTTCGGCCCGGAGCCAGTCCCAAGGCGGATTGGGCATTGGCTTATCGCTCGTGCGCAGGGCTGGTGGAACTCCACGGCGGAAGCGTCGAGGCGCAGCGCGGGCCCAGGCGGCGGTAGTGAATTCGTGCTCCGATTGCCCGTCGCCGCGCCGCCTCCGACCAGTCCCAGCCAACACGATTCGGACGTACAAGAAAGTCCTGCGCGCAGAATCGCGCGACGAATCTTGTTGGCCGACGACAACCGCGACGCAGCCAACGTCATGGCCCAGCTGCTCCGATTGATAGGACATGACGTGCACGAAGTCTACGACGGCAGAGCGGCAGTTCAGTCGGCGGCGTCGTTGCGGCCGGAGGTCGTCATTCTCGACATCGGCATGCCGGACATCGATGGCTACGAGATTGCACGCCGGATTCGCCAAGAGTCGTGGGGCAAGGAAATGCTGTTACTCGCGCTGACCGGATGGGGTCAGGAAGACGACCGGCGTCGGGCGTTTGATGCCGGGTTCGACCACCACCTGACTAAGCCCGTGACCGCGGCTGCAATTGACAAGCTCCTGACGGAAATCGAGCGAGATCGATAACTGCTCCGTTCGGGTCTCGCGACCGACCAATTTGGAAGTGATTGGTGCGCTCCACATGTCTCAATTGTGCTCCAAGTAAAACTGGGTGGCGAAATTTCAGCCAAATGAATTTGCGAGTATAAGTGTACTAGTGTATAATAGCTCATTCCCGCCGCGCCGCCGGTGTGCGCTCGGAGAAACGGTTATGCTGACCGCCAAGTTCATCGACCCAGTTGGTTCGACATCCGAATGGGAATGCGCGGCTTATCCGCAGCCGAATGCCATTCGGCGACAGTCCGGACGGACAAGCGGACGGACACCCGGACGGACAAAACGGACAAAGTTTTCGATGTTCTCGAAATCGAATCGCAGGTGCTTGGCCGCCACGAGCTTGCATCAAAAGCAGGTCCACCCGCGTGGATGCGAGATGTCCGCTTTTGTCCGGTTTTTCGCCGCGGACCGCCGGTCATTTCTTCAGGTGCTTGTCGAAGAAGGCGAACATCGCGTGGTCGGCGGTTTCGGCGTCCTTGCCCCGGAAGCCGTGGCCGGCGCCGGGCAGGGTGAGCAGTTCCGCCTCGACGTCCGCGGCTTTCAATTTGTCGACGATCCAGACCGCCTGTTCGTGGGCGACATAGGTGTCCTTGGTGCCATGAATGCAAAGCGTCGGGGCGGCGTCGGGAGTCACCCAGTAGAGCGGACTGGAGATGATGTGCCGATGGCGAGCCTGTTCAAGATTTCCGCCCAGGAACAGCGGCAGCACGTCGGCGGCATCGACGCTCTTGCCATAGGACTTGGTGAAATCGCTGGGACCAAAATAGTTGACTACGCAGGCGACGCGGCTGGATTGATCGGGATGGCCGCCATCGCCCTCGAACTCCTTGACGTCGGCGGTGACGCCGAGGAATTGAGCGAGGTGGCCGCCGGCGGACCCGCCGGTCGTCGCGATGCGGTCGGGATCGACTTTGTACATGGCGGCGTTGGCCCGCATCCAGCGCACCGCCGCCTTCACATCGTAAACGGCCGCCGGGAACTGATACTTCGGTGCCAGGCGGTAAGTGACGGTGACCGCGACATAGCCCCGCTCGGCCAATTTGACGCAGAGCCCGTCGTAGCCCTGGCGATTGCCGGCGCGAAAGCCGCCGCCATGAATGCAGATGATCGCGGGGAAAGGGCCGTCGCCGGTCTTGGGCCTCGCCATGTCGAGTTGCAAATGCTGATTGTCGGGATTCGTATATTCAATGTCCGGTTCGAATGTCACCGTATCCGGGACTTTGGGCTTTTGACTTCGGGCGGCGGAAACCGCGAACAAGCAGGCAACGATGGCGGCTGCAAAAGTGAGACGACTGCGGAGGAGGGATCGGCACATCGGTTCTATCCTTGCGAATGGGGGAATGCTGGATGTGACCGATGTAGTCGCGACCGAGCGGGCGTCAATGGCTTTCGCGGCGAATTGAAATCAGGCGGCCCTGGCCGCGGCGTTGGCCGGCGCCTGCGATCGGGCATGCACCTTGGTCACCTCGGCGCCGAACAGAAGGATCTGGGCCGAGTAATAGAGCCAGACGAGCAGGGCGGCAAGCGAACCGGCGGCGCCAAAGGTCGAGCCCACGGGCGCTGCGGCCCAGGTAGAGACCAATGAGGTACTTGCCAATGTTGAACAGGATCGAGGTGACAATCGCGCCGAACCAGACGTTTCGCCAGGAGATATTCGCGTCGGGCATGAACCGAAAGAGCATCGCAAACAGAAACGTCATCAGCGCCAGTGACACGAGGACATGCACGATTTCATAAATCATGGCCGAGCCGCCGGCGGGAAGCCAGCGAATGACTGCGTTCAGCACCGCGCTGAGAATCAACGAGGCCAAAAGGAGCAAGGCGATGATGGCCACCATCAGGAAGGACAGCAGTCGCCGCCGGATCATCGGCCAGATCCAGCCGTTCGATTGCGATTGCACCTGCCAGATGCTGTTAAAGGAGCCCTGAAGCTGGCCGAAGAGGCTCATGGCGCCGATCAGAAGAAGCACCGAACTGACGATGGTCGCCCAGACGCCGGACCGTTCACTGCTCGATTGAGCGAGCATCGATTGGATCGCCGAGGCGCCTTGCGGGCCGACGAAGTTTTGCAGTTGCCCGGCGAGTTCGCCCTGGGCGGCCTTGTGGCCGAAGATCAGGCCGGCCACGGCGACGCACAGCAGGAGCAAAGGGGCCATCGAGAAAATGGTGTAATAGGCGAGGGCGGCCCCGAGCCGCGGCGCCTGATCGCGCCACCACTCGGAGCCGGCCTCCTTAATCATCTGCCAGAAGCTTTTTCCGGTCATGATGCTTTCCTTGGCGAGGAAGTCATCGCCGCTCGGTCAGGCTGTCTGCTCGGCGGCCTGTGGGTTGGAAATGCTTTCCGCGATCTGGGTCAGCTTTTTGTCGGTCTCGCCCTCCTCGTCAAGGGTCTGCTGGAGCAGCCGGGCCGCCTGGCGACGGCCGAGCCGTTCGGCGAACGTTCGCACGCTGCCGTAGGCGGCGATTTCGTAATGTTCAACGCGCTGTGCGGCGGCGATCAACGCCGCATCCTTGACCGCATCTTCCGCATCGCCATCCAGCCGCTCGCTGCCCTCCTCAATGAGGCCTTCCATGCCCTTGCACTTCTTGCCTTTCGGGGCCATGTCGAGTTCCTTGAAAATCTGTTCCAGGCGGTTGACATGGCCTTTGGTCTGTTCGAGATGCTCCTCAAAGGCCGACCGCAATTCCTCCGCGGAAGCGGCTTTCGCCATTTTGGGCAACGCCTTGACGAGTTGGTTCTCCGCGTTGTAAAGGTCCTTCAGTTCATCCACGAACAAGTCTTCGAGAGATTGGATTTTCATGTTGTCCTCCGCAGTAATGGTGAATTTAAAAAGTTGGTTTCGAGATTTTGATCCGAAAAACAGGCCTTCGATCATCCTTTCGTAACCGTCTGGAGTTCGCCGGCATCCAGCCCGACCTTCGGACCGGCAGGCTGGAACTCCTGGTCGCGAGACGCGGCAGGTTCGGAAACCAGAACCGGCACCAAGGCGTTCAGTTGGCTCCGCGTTTCCAGAATCGTTGAGGCGATTTCATTCGCGCCCGATTCTCGAAGTTGATCCTGATTGCGCTCGATGTTTTTCGCCAAACCCCAGCGTCCGACGAGAATCCGGACATTCGGCAGCGAAGCTCGCAACCGTTTGCACAGATAGCGCGTGTGGGCAAGTCCGCCGGGCGGCAGCGAAGCGATGCAAATCACAGCCGGCTTCTTGGCGGCAACTCGGTCGATCAATTCCGCCGCCAATAGATGCTCCGTCACCATGTTGAAGCGCCAGCGCTTCGGATCCAGTACTTGTCCCAGCATTTCCAAGGCCAATTCGTCCAATTCGTCACGAGCTGGGCAGCCCAGGATCGGAATTGCTTCGATGTCCCGAGCTGGTGTCGCCGGATCGGGCGCGTTGGTCGCTCGCAGTTGCTCGCCGAGGTCTTCGAGGATTTCCGAAGTGGCTTGATGAATGTATTCCAGGTCGGAGTCGTTCAGTTCATCGCGGTCGCTGTCGCGTCTTGCATAGGTGAGGGCGGGAACGAGAATCTGGTCATAAACCGTTTCCGCCGATGCCGTGGTGGTCCCGGTCAGCACCAGGTCAACCGCCTCGTCGTGGTCGCGGGCCAGCAGCCGCTGATAGTAGCTGGCGCTGGCGTCGAGTGCCGGTTGGTCGCCCAGCAAAATATCGAAAAACGCCAATTGCGGCACATATCGGCCCAGCACGACCAGACAGGCCGCCAGCGGCGCCGAGAGCAACAATCCGACCGGTCCCCAGAGGAACGAGGCGACCGCGGCCGTCACCAGCAGGCCGACCTCCGAGATTCCCATGCTCTGCCCAAACAACCACGGCTCGATGAAACTGGAAACGACGATTTCCAGCGCGAGGATCAGCCCGATGACGGCGATCGGCGGCCACCAGCTATCAAATTCCGCCAAGCTGAGGATGGTCGGAAACGCCGCCGCGATCCAGATTCCGACAAAGGGGAGATATCGTAGCAAGGCCGCCAGAAACCCCCACAAGAGGGCGTATTTCACTCCGATCAAATACAGGCCGATCGCCAGGATTATGCCAAAGACGCCATTAATCGCCGCTTGCACGATGAGGTACTGACTAACGCGTTGCCCAGCTTCATCGAATGCTTTCGTGGTGAACGAGATTCGCGCATGGCCCACCAAACGAATGAATCGATTGCGCAAATCCTCGCGCTTCAAAAGCATGAAAATGACCAACACCAGCGACAATGCGAAACTGCCGACGATCGTAATCAGCGAGCCGACAAATCCCGGAATGCGTTCGAACCAAGACGGCTTGTTCGATTCAACGACAACGGGCGATGGCGGCCGCATCACGGGTGAGACATCGGATGGGGGAGGTGATCCGGGCTCGACTTTCGTCGAATCGGACTTAAACTCGCGGTCCAAGTCGTCCAGCATTTTTTCCAGACGCCCGTCTTTCGAGCCCAGGCTGCGCATCGATTTGATCTTGTTTCGCAAATTCGACGTGTAATTGGGCAAATCGCTGACGAGACTGCTGGTTTCCCGCACTATTAGCCAGCCGACGCCGGTGAGCAGCAAGCCGGCGACGAGCACCACGACAATCACGGATGGGACGCGGCCAAGGCCCCGGCGCTGCAGACCGCGCACCGCGGGGTTAAGCAAGAACGCCAGGTAGAGAGCCAACGCCAGGGGAATGAAAACCACTTGCGCCCAGTAGAGCGCCGCGACTACGACCGTAGCGACGACCGCCCCGGTAAGAATCACCAGGGCCCCTTGCCATTGGCTTGCACTTGCTGCCTTTGCCACAGTTCAATTCTCGAAAGGTCGATGGGATTCCCACAAGTCGAAACCGAGTCGTCGCCAGATAAAATGGTCCGGACTCCCGCGGCGAGAACCAAACTTGCTCTCCGCCGGAATCCGGACGCGTCCAAGGTGAAAGGTCATGAGACTAGACGGGCGGCCGACCCTCGGACAGGTCTGAATAAGCGCCGTTGTTTCGCGACGACGCGTACTCGTGAGCGGCCTCGTCCTTCCTTGGAAGCAGCCGGCCGGGAACCGGTTGGCCGCCCAATTTTTGCGTGAGGCTGTTCAGAACTTCCTCCACTTTGGGGCTCAGCGTTTCGGGCACTGCGTCCGTCGCCGCGTCGCGGACCAAACCGAGCACCGTGCCGATTGCCAGCCCCTTCAGTTGCGTTAGTTCCTTTTCGAACATCCCGCTCACTTGGCCCAGAATCCCCGGCTGCCGGGCAGCTTCCGGTTGCGCCGCTTGCGATTCGACAGCCGGTTCGGGGGCGAATCGCTGGCTCGAGGGAGGCGGGCCAAAAGCCCGGTCTCCCGCGCGGCCAACGGTTGGAAAGCTCCCGCGACTCGGGATGGCGACCGTCGCCGCTGATGCGGTGCGCCAACAGTCCGCCCAGAAACCCCAAGCCGACGGCCCCGGTCATCATCATCCATGGCCGAACCGCTGCCTGATGTCGGATGTCAAACACCTCTTTCACCGAATGCATCGTTTCGTGAACGGATTCCTTGACCGTCTGCACGGTTTCGTGAACGGCCTCTTTGACGCTTCCCACGGTCTCATTGACAGCCTCGGATGCATCGTGCACCGTTCCGACCACTTGCTGCTCGAGCTTCTCGAGCTTGTCCGCTAGCGCGGTCCGAGTTTCATCCATTTGCTGTCGGATCACCTCGGGTTCGTTTTCCATTGCATGGTCTCCTTGAGAGCCTGGGCGGACTGATTGGCCAATGGATTAAGTGATCGGATCCGCGACACCCCAATGGCGACGAGAATGCCGCACATGATCACGAAGGCCAGGCCCACAATTCCGTAGCAAGCCCAAAGTGGGAGCGTTGGCGCCAACCAGGACAACAGATACACGCACCCGAAACAGAGAAGGATCACGCCGACGAGGCCAAGACCAGCCCCAATGGCCAGGGAAATGCTCGCGCCGATCAGCTTGTGGAGGTCATCGCGCACCTCGTATCGAAACAGCGCGAACTGCTGCTTGATCAACTCCTCGGCGTCTCTGAAAATGCCGCGGGCCAGGCCGGTGAAGCTTGGTTGCCCAATACCCGGTTCAAAATCCGTGGCCATGATAATTATCTCCGCGAGGTTGTCGCCCGAGCAACCAGGAAACCAATGCCGATTCCGACCAGCAACGCCGGGATCGGATTTCGGCGAATCAGACTCGTGATGTCGTCCGCCATGCCTCGCAGACCTTCGTCTTCCAGATATCGGCCGGCGCTTTCAAAAGAATCGGCGACCGCGGAAGATGCGGATCCCAGCATGCCGCTGTCTGGCGTTCGTTCGCGGATCGTATGGCCCAGCGACTTCAGCCGGCCGCCGACCGCCGCGGTCGCACCCTCTGCCTGGTCGCCGACATAGGAGGCGGCATGTTCGGCGCGGTCCCGGGCCATCGAGGCGGCCTCTTTGGCTCGGTCGCCCAGGTTGGATGCGGCTTCCTTGGCCCGATCGGTCAGGTGGGTCGCCGTTTCCTTGGCTCGGTCACCCATACTCGTGGCCGTTTCCTTGCCGCGATCGATCATTTCCTTGGCGGATTGAGTCGGGTTATTGCTCTTCTCCTCGGACGCGTTCTTGGTTGGCGTATTCGGATTCATGATTTTTCTCCCTAAAAATTCGGTCGCAAATCCATGACAAGTTTCGACCTGATTCGCCCTGACGAATGCATAACATTCCAGTCTCGAAAGGTCTTCGCAGTCTCTTTCTGCAATGCCTGTGCCAATCGATGGGAGGCCGTATGGCGAAGGTTCGGGGCCAAATTGCCGGCGGACGAATTTCAACATCGTCATTGATCATTTCTGCGGATTGGCTCGATTCTGACTGGATTTGCAGTGACAAACGCGCGGAGATGCTCTCGCGGCCGATGCGCGGCTGGCGGTCGCCGCCGCAGTGAACGCGCAAGTGGGCAGAGTCAAGGCGCAGTCGTTTGCGCGGAAATCGGTGCGTTTTTCGAGTGGTTCATACCACAATTCGCGGCGAATCTTGCTCCCTGAAGCGGAACCGAGGCGAACTGTCGGCGGCGGTCCGTTTCGAATCCGCCTCGGGCGTGCTGCTCATCGATTGCCGGCTGCCCGGACGGCTCATGCGTTCAGAATCCTTTGCCTTTCGCACGCGCCCTTGTTACGATTTGAAATGGAGGCAGGAGCGCGTGACGATGTCGTATCCGACCTATTTGAAGCGTTACCGGATGGAACGGGACCTGCGCGATTTGCCGCCGCCGCCGGAAATTCCCGCCGGTTTCCATTTCGCCGCCTGGCATCGCGAACTGCTCGATGCTCATGCTCAAATCAAAGCCCAGTGCTTTCACGATGAACTCGATGCGCTCGTTTTTCCCAGCCTGGGTTCGCCGGACGGCTGCCGCGAGTTGATGCACAATATTTCCGCGCGCGTGGAGTTCGTCCCCGAGGCGACCTGGCTGCTCGTCGGCCCATTCGGCCCGTGCGGCACGGTTCAGGGCATGCGCGACCGGGGGCTCGGCGCGATTCAAAACCTGGGCGTGGCTCCCGATCATCGCGGCCGCGGGCTCGGACGGCTTCTGCTGCTCAAGGCCCTGTACGGCTTTCGGACCGCCGGCCTGCGCCGTGCCTATCTCGAAGTGACCGTTCGCAACGAACCCGCCATGTGCCTGTACAAAGAGATCGGCTTCCGCTCCACCCGCACCATTTACAAGCTCGTGCATACAATTCAGCAAGACGCCTGTGTCATGATCTAAATTGGTCAGTTGTGCTTTGTCAGTGGTGCTTTGTCAGTTGTGCATTGCTCTTTGCCGGGTCTGCTTCTATTGAAGGAGCAAAGAACAAGTGACAAAAAACAACTGACCAAGAACAAAGAACCACTGACAAAGAACCACTCGTATCGCTGAGGATTCGCTGTGCCGCATGAAGTGCAGATTCACACCTATTCCAATGGTTTGACTCTTCTCGTTGAGCACATGCCGCACGTTCGCTCGGCGGCCTTTTCGATTTCGCTTCGCGGCGGTTGTGCGCACGAGTCGCTCGATGAACGCGGCTTGGCCGGCATCACGCTCGACCTGATGACGCGCGGGGCCGGTTCGCGCGACAATCGCGAACTCAACGATGCACTCGACGCCCTGGGCGTCGATCGCAGCGAAAGCACCGGACTGATGTTGCTTTACCTGGGCGGCTCGAGCCTGTCGCGCAACTTGGCGCCGACGCTCGATCTGTACGCCGATATCATTCGCCGGCCGATTCTACCGGAAGACGAGCTTGAACCCGCGCGCTTGCTGGCGTTGCAGGACATTCAGGGCCTGGCCGATGATCCGCAGTCCAAGGTCATGATCGAACTGCGAAAACGTTACTATCCAGACCCGCTGGGCCGCGATCATCGCGGAACCGAGGAGGGCGTGAACGCGGTCGCCATGGGCGACGTGCGGCGATATTACAAGGAACACATTCAGCCGGATGGAATGATCATTTCGATCGCAGGCCAGGTCGATTTCGCCACGCTCAAGGAGCAGATTGGCTGGCACTTCGGCGACTGGAAGGCGAACCCCTACCCGGAGCCGAAGCCCGAACCCGATCATCCGGCTAGCGAGCATCTCACCCAGGAACTCGATCAGACGCAGATCGGCATCGCCTATCCCAGCGTGAGCATGGATCATCCGGAGTTTTACGCGGCCCGTGGGGCGGTCGGTGTGCTGTCGGAGGGGATGAGTTCGCGATTGTTCACCGAGGTGCGTGAAAAATACGGACTCTGCTACGCGATCGGGGCGCGCTTCGAGACGATGCGCGGCCGCGGATCGGTCGTGGGATATACCGCCGGCCGTCCCGAAAAGGCCCAGGAACTGCTCGAGCGCACGCTGCATGAATTCCGCCGCCTGGCCGATGGCGTCAATGACGAGGAATTGCAGCGCGTTAAGGCGGGGCTGAAGGCGGCGCTGATCATGCGGCAGGAATCGACGGTCGCCCGAGCGGGCGGCAATGCGTCCGACTGGTACATGCTGGGGCGCGTGCGACCGCTGGAGGAAATTCAAGCGCATGTTGATTCGCTGACGCCGGCGAAGGTGATGGAGCACCTGCACCATTACCCGCCGAAGGATTTCACCGTGGTGACGCTGGGAACTCATCCGCTGGTTGTAAATGATCGACGCCCGTAGCGGCGGCGTCCCGCCGCCGTGGCGGCCAGAGGCCGCCACTACGAAATGTGTAGCGGCGGCGTCCCGCCGCCGTGGCGGCCAGAGGCCGCCACGGCGAAGATTTAATTCTCTTTGAAATTTATTTAGAGACTCGAAAGCAATGAGGAACGCAGGAAGACAGGAACAATAAAGCTGCTATTTTTCCGGCCTTCCTCATTCATTCTTTTAGGCGCTCTTGGTTGGAATTTGGAATTTATCTCGGAGAGATCGGGATGTCGTTTCACACGCACACGCTTCCGAACGGGCTGCAAATCCTGGGCGAGGTGAATCCCGCGGCGCTTTCGACCGCGCTGGGCTTCTTCGTTCGCACCGGGGCTCGCGACGAGGTGGATGGCGAATCGGGCGTAACGCATTTTCTCGAACACATGATTTTCAAGGGCACCGAAAAGCGAAACTCGATCGAAGTAAATCGCGATTTCGACTGCATCGGCGCCGACAACAACGCCTTCACCAGCGAGGAAAACACGGTCTTCCACGCCACGGTGCTGCCCGAATACTTGCCGCGGGCGGTGGACGTGCTCGCCGACATTCTCCGCCCCAGCTTGCGTCAGGCCGATTTCGACACCGAAAAGGATGTCATCCTCGATGAAATCGCCCGCTACGACGTGCAGCCAGGCTATGCCTGTTACGATCGGGCCAAGCAGATCTTTTTCGGCAAGCATCCGTTGGGCCAGAGCATCCTCGGCACCAACGATAGCATCACAGCGTTGCGGCGCGAGCAAATGACCGATTACTTTCAACGCCGTTATCTCGCTCCAAACATTCTCGTGGTCGCCGCGGGAAAATTCGACTGGGCCGAATTCGTGCACATGATCGAATCGTATTGCGGCGGCTGGCAGGGCGGCCCGATCGGTCGCTTCGGTCTGACTCCGGCCAAGGGCAGCGGCGGAATCCATCTCATTCCGCGCGACAAGGTGACCCAGGAATATGTCACGTTGTGGTCGCCGGCCCCCGCCGCCGATTCGCCGCTGCGCTACGCCGCGCACGTGTTGACCTCGATCATCGGCGACTACACCGGCAGCCGGCTCTACTGGGAATTGGTCGATCCCGGCCTCGCCGAATCCGCCGACATCGGCTTTTGCGAGTACGAAAAAGCCAGCAGCGTTCATCGCGTCGCTGAGTTGCCAACCCGAAAACGCCGCGTCCAATTGGCAAAAGGTAGTCGACGTTCTGGCGGAAGTGCAAAAGAACAGCGTCACCGAACAGGAATTAGAGGTGGCCCGGACCAAACTCGCCTCGCGCGAAGTTCGCGCCGGCGAACGCACCTACCGCCGCATGCTCGGCATCGGCCGCGACTGGACCTATCTCAGTGAGTACCGCACGCTCGACGACGAACTCGAGGCGATCGACGCCGTCGACGCCAAGGCGATTCGCGAATTGCTCGATCAATTTCCACTGACGGATCTCACGACCGTCGCCCTCGGCCCGCTCGAGAAATTGGAGTGAACCAGTCGGGAAATCTACGGGACTGCCGCCTTCCACAAAAATCGGAACCATCGCTGTGCGACGTTGGAGGAGTTGTTAGGCGGCGTGTATGAGTCAATCGAGAAGTGCCGATGCTTCGATGATCTGAAACTCCATCACGATGTCACCGCCGCTTAACAGCGCTCAACGCCAGTCGCGGAGCGATTTGCCTCGTCGATTTTCCGGGCGACCTCGCTTGGCTTCCTCGCAATCCTGTAAAACCATTGCCCGAAACTGCCCTCCGCGTTGACGGCGTTGACCCAGCGTTCGGCCGCCGCTTTCTTTACCTCTTCGAGTTCGTCGTAGCCTTTTGTCTCGAGAATCAGGTGCCGCAATTTCTGACTCTTCAGCCGGATAATGAAATCCGGAATATAGTCGTGCATTTGACCGTTATGAAAATACGGAACTGCAAAGCCGAGACCGGCGTTTTTCACGAACGCATCCACGGACGGATGCCCCGGCCGTCTCTCCGGCGTCTCGCCCTCGACCATGTGCCAATGCTCCGCCGGCTCGTCGAACGGCGAATTGAGAATCGGTTCGGGAACTTCAAACGCGTCGGGCATGGGCGCGCCTAAAGCGAGCGGAGGAATTGTGTCAAATCCGCAAACACCGACGAGGTCCACGGGAAGTAGCCGGCATTAGCTGCTTGGCCGATTTGGAACCAAGGCTCATCGCGACTCGCGATATACGCGAACACGCGGGATTTATCCTCGCGACGCACCGGTTGGCCGGTAACGCGACCGATGCAGTCAAGAAAATCATCGACACACGGCAACCGCACATCACCGACCAAGGAACGCCACAATAACGACTCGAGCATGCCCGGAGTTTGGGCATCGGGCAGCAGCATCACATTCACGATCGGCGCGGGAGGCGACATTGTCGGTTGTAACGGGGCCGTCGGCACGGAGAGACCCGCCCGCTGCAAGCCGGCACATGTTTGCTGGAAAGCCGCCTGCGGATCACCCTCGCAATCACGGATGACTCCCAACGAGGTCGCACCTGCGAATCCGCTGACAAGGGCCAAATCCTGAAAATAGTCATTAAACGCCGGCAAGCCGCCGCCGTTTCGGACTTCGATCTGACCATCAAGCTGTAGTTCCCGCAACAGAGCCAGGGCAAACCCGAAAATGTCGCGCCCCTCCACCACGAGAACCTTGGCGTGGGCGATCGGCAGCCGAGTTCCCGCGTGAAATAATTCGCCACCGTTGCTCATCGAATCTCCAAATCGGTTGACTCGATGCGCGTCAAGTTCTCTTCAGTGAACGTCTTGGCGACGATCTTGTCGTCGAGCCGGTCAAGCCGGTGATATGCAAGTTCGTAAGGCCGACTCGCTTTGAATGCGTCGTGCGCAGCCTTGATGCATTCCCAGCTATGCGTCGTCGCGAAAATCTGCACATTGTTCTGCCGGGCAGCCGCCGCGATGGCTTCCCAAACACTTTTCTGCACCGAGTAATGAAAGCCGTTTTCGATTTCGTCGATCAGGACCACGCCGCCCTTGGCGGTCGCGATGGCGAGCAACAACGAGAGTAATCGGCGTAAGCCTTCGCCCATCAATGGCACTGGCAGGAGCACGGGCATTCCAATGTCGCCGTGAATGAGGGTTGCGTTCCCCGAAGGTATCAGGGTGAGCCGCTTGAGACGCGGCTCAATGACTCGCAATGCCGGCAGTATTTCGTCCTGGCACTTTGCGATTTCCAGTTCACCAAACAGCCTCACATCCTGTGCGCGATCCGTTGGTGAAGATGCGATGAACGCTGACGGCATGTTCCAGCCGATCCGAGCGGTCGATTTCGCATATGTCGCGGCACCCGCAATAGGTGCGAATGCCACCGAGAAATCCTGTTGTCCGTTGGATTGTTCATATCGCATGACGAGCCGCGGCCGGTCGCTTGCCGCCAATTCAACACCAAAGGTCGATTGGAGTCTTTTTTCTACTTCGGGGAACCGCTCGCGTGACTCGGATGCCGGCAAGATCGAAACAGAAAGGGTGCGGCTCCCGCCATTCTCATCGAAACTCGACACAGACAGTCCCACATCGGAATGCTTCCCATAAAAAAGCCATCCCGCCATATCGAAATCTGGCGATTCCGTACCCAGGCCGGCACGCCGTTGATTCATCGTCAACGCCAAATCGCAATTCGTCGGGTTATTGTGTAAGTGAATTGCTTCGAGCAATGCAGTCTTTCCCGTATTGTTTTTGCCCGCAATCAGATTCACGCGCGACAGGCCCTCGAGGTGTAGGCTGCTGAAGCAGCGAAAGTTCTTGACGACAAAATCTTTAAACATCGCCTACTTCCCCTTACCCGTTTGCCGGCAGCGGCTTTACCACCAACAACTCATTCCCTCGATCGTCGATGACCTTGACGGCGACTTGCTTGTGCTCGCCCGCTCCAAACGGGGCATCGTCGTGCCGGCGAGATGGTCCCAGACGCCTTCATCATACGTGCCCTTGATCGCCTTTTTCAGGTTATCCCATGCGGCGGTGCGGGGGAAGAACGCCCGGCAGACATGAAAAACGCGACCATTGTAATCGGTGTCGAGGAACCAGGCGGGTACGTCGTTCCCGCCGCGCGACTGGTTCTCCATCGTCACCGGATCGAACACGTCGAGACCCACCAGTTCGACCTGGTATTTCTTCTCAGCGTCCTTTGCGTCTTTGCGTGAAATCTTTTTCAAAAGGTCGCCCATGAGCAGGTCGGGCGTGGCTTACACGTAGGTCGCGGGAATGCCCACGGCGGCCTCGCATTGCTCCACCTGTTGCCGGGCATTGGGCTGGATGGCGAAGCCGATGACATAGAGATGCGAATATTGCTTGGCGTGCGCCTCTCGGGTGGCCTCAAAGACCAGCCGCTCGCTGACCGCGGCGGTTTCCGGGCCGAAGACGAAGGCGACCGGCTTTCCCTCGGAGCCCGGTGAGCCCGATGAGCCCGATGAGCCCGATAAGGAGCTCGACTGGGAGCCCGATTTGGGAGCCCGAAGCGCAAGCAAGGGACGCCTCACTCCCTTGCTTGCGCTGCGGGCTGCCATTCCCATTCCCTTGCTTGCGCTGCGGGCTCCCATTCCCGTTCCCATTCACCATCGCCTCCGCGCTAAGCGTCAATGTCTTCGCGGGCGGGCGAGCGCCGGCGACAGCGACGAATCGTAGCGATAGGTCTGCGGCGGCTTGCGCTTGCGGAATTGCGAGTTGCGTGCCCACCTCGGGGCGCATCAGACTCTCGGATTCGGGATGCCGGTAGGCTTCGGCTTGCGGTTGCGGCTTCTGCTTCTTGGGACGTGGCGGCATGGCGGTCGCTCCCGGTTCCGAGTCGCGCGATCGATTTTGGATCGGGCGAAATTGTAAGCCGCGACGCCAACAAACGCAACCGTTCGGAAAGACGCTGGCCAATATTGATCCCCAGGCCACCTCGTTCTCGATCCGCTCGCTGAGACTCTTTGTAGCCGCCCCTTCAACTCCGCCTCGCTTTTTGAGGCGGCAAACAAATGCCGACCGCCCGCGGACATGTATCTTAGTTCACTATTCTGATCAACATACTTCAAGGCCGCCAAGGGTGGTACGCGCCACGGCGGGCGCCCTATGGCACCCTCTGCGTCTTCTAAGCAGAAGGCCGCCGGTATTTTCTTGGCGCGACTCGAAGGGCGCCAAAGACCGTCAGCAGCCGATGGGACCGGGTCGCGCGGGTGATTGCCTGCCTGGAAATCCCGTGCTAAGAGTTGAACAGGGCCGCTGCCGCCGCGGCGCGTGGTGGGCACGCCGACATTCGGCCCCGGGGGGTGTCGCCCGTGGACGATCTGGCCCTGGCATCGACCGCAACCGACGACCGGCCGGCAAGCCGGCGTCCGCCCATCCTGGCGGCCCCAGCTCGAGGGGCTCGCCGAAGCGCTGTTCAAGGAAGCCGGCGACGCCCTGTTTCTCTTCGAGCCGGATACCGGCCAAATCCTCGAAGTCAATCCCACCGCCCAACGCCTCAGCGGCTTCAGCCGCGAGGAACTGCTGCGCATGCAGACGACATCGCTGTTGCAGGCCGAATGGGTCGAGGCCAGTTCGCGCCTGCGCGACGCCCACCGCCAAACCACCTCGTTCCACGCCCGCGATGGTTTCTTGCTGCGGACACGGCAGGAAGGCGTCTTTGTCCCCGTCAATCTCACCATTACGCGCTTGCACGTCAAGCCGCGCACGCTTGGGACTGATCACCGCCCGCGACGTCCGCGATCAGCGCGAAGCGTTCCTGCGCTTGAAGAAAGTCGAAGCCGAAATGCGGCGCGTGCTCACGTCGGTTTCCGACTGCCTCTGGAGCGCCAAGGTCGATCAAGCGGGCCGCTGGCACTATCGCTACTTTTCACCGGTCTCCGAGAGCATTACCGGCCGGCCGCCGCGCTATTTCATGCACGGCGCCGACGAGGGCGGAACGCTGCCCTGGGGCTCGATTGTCGATTCGCGCGACCGCAAGGCCTGGGAACGGAACGTGGCCCGCATGCGCTCCGGCCACTCGATTCACGAAGAGTATCGCATCGTCCGCGTCGATGGCAGCGTCTGCTGGATCCGCGAAAGCGTGCGCGCCAGCCGCATCGGCGACGACCAGGCCCTCATGCTCGATGGGGTCATCACCGACATCAGCAGCCGCAAAAAGCAGGACGACGAATTGCGCGGCCAAGGAGGCGGCCGAAGCCGCCAACCGCGCCAAGAGCGAATTTCTCGCCAAGATGAGCCACGAAATCCGCACGCCGCTCAACGGCGTGCTGGGCATGGCCGAACTCACCAACGCCACCGACCTGACTCCCGAACAACGCCGTTATTTGGAGATTTTGCAGGCCTCCGCCCAATCGCTGCTGAGCATCATCGACGACATCCTCGATTTTTCCCGGATCGAGGCCGGGAAGTTGGAACTCGAGCGCCGCGAATTTTCCCTGCGCGACATGATCGGCGAAACCTTAAACATGCTCGCCATTCGCGCCCATCAAAAAGGCCTGGAGCTTTCCTGCCGCGTTCACCCCGATGTTCCCGGCACGCTGCTGGGCGACCCCATGCGCTTGAAGCAAATCGTGGTGAACCTGGTTAACAACGCCCTGAAATTCACCGACCAAGGCGAAGTCGCGGTCGAAGTCACGCTGATTCCGCCGAAGCCGCGGATCGATGCTGGGCCCGACGACGTCTGGCTCGAATTCACGGTCACCGACACCGGCCTCGGCATTCCGCGTGACATGCACAAGGCGATTTTCGAGTCCTTTACGCAGGCCGATCCGTCGACCACGCCAAACACGGCGGCGCCGGTCTGGGCCTGAGCATCGCCGGGCAGTTGGTTCGGTTAATGCATGGCGAACTGGGAGTTGATAGCGAGGTCGGCAAGGGGAGCCGATTCTGGTTCACCGCCCGCCTGCACCAGAGCAGCAACTCGGATTCGTATCGCCAATTGCAGAATCTGATCCGGGGGCAATTGTCGGGCCGCCGCATTCTGGTCATGGATCCGTTGTCGCGGAGCCGGCGAATCTTTTCCGAGATGCTTTCGGGGCTTGGAATGGAGTCGGTCGCGGTCGCGGATGCCGGCTCCGCGGCCGCCGCGATTGCCCAGTCGATCGCCGACCGGCGGCCCTTCGATTTGCTGTTGCTGGATATGGAGCCGCGCCGACTCGCCCGAGTGCGCGATTGAGCCGTTCTGGAAATCGTGGGACTACGGAAGCGCCGCGCCGCCGGTGGTGGCCCTGCTGCGAACCAGCAATCTCGGCGCGCCGCCGAGCAGTGCCGGCAGCATGGCCTCAGCACCTATTTGACCCGGCCGGTTCGCGAGTCGGCGATGGTCGAGGTGGTGACGCACGCCCTCGAATCGCAGCCGGCCGCGCGCCCGGCTTCGACCGCCCCGGCGACCGCCGCGCCGAGCCAGTCGTTGCGAATTCTCCTGGCCGAGGACAACGCCGTCAATCAGATTTACGCGGAAACCCTACTCGAGGAGCGCGGCCACAAAGTCTCGATCGCTCATAACGGGCGCGAAGCAGTGGAATGGTTCAATCGAGATCGGTTCGACGTCATTTTAATGGACGTCCAGATGCCGGAAATGGACGGGTTTGCCGCGACCGCCGCGATCCGCGAGCGCGAACGCGCCACCGGGGGCCACATTCCGATCGTGGCCCTGACCGCGCACGCGATGAAAGGATTCCGCGAGCAATGCCTGAATGCCGGAATGGACGCCTACCTGCCCAAGCCGGTGCAGGGCGCGAGTTGCTGAGTTTGTTGAAACGGTATTATCCGAATCTGGTCCGCGAGCCGGCGCCGGGCGAAGCGGCGTCGCCGCGATCCGAATCGGCGGCCGCATCGATCGCGCCGCTGGGCAATTCCGAATCTGCCCCGTTCAATCGCGGATCGCCCTGGCGCTTCGGCGACAACCAGGCCGTTTTCCGAACATTGATCGACATTTATTTCAAGGAATACCCGCCTCACTTGGAGGCCGCCCGCGCCCGGGCCGAGCCCGCGGAGATTCGCCGCGCGGCCCACACGCTCAAGGGCATGCTGGCGACACTGGCCGCCCAACCCGCGACGCCGCGGCCCGCCTGCTCGAGGAGGCCGCCGCCGGCGATCGAGCCCAGATCGAACTAGCTCTGGCCGGCCTGGAACGCGAACTCGCTCGTCTGGACGAGGCGTTTCGCCGCGAAAACCAGTGACCATGGGTCGATCCCGACTGGGAGAATGCAGAGCCATGTTTCCGTTGAATGTCACCACGATTGGATGTGGCGTCGACCTGCTGCAACTGCTCCGTCTCGAATTGTCCGTCCAAAGCGGCCGCGTCGAAGCCGACTATCCCAGCATTGAAGATGCGATCACGGCTCTGCGGCAACCGGTGAAAGCGGCCGATGGCTCCAATCGAGTCAATCGAAAATCCGAGCCGTTTTTGGGCAGTCCGGCCAAACGATTGTTCATCGTTCAACTCGTTTCGGTCCAGGATTTGCCCGCCGTCAAACGGTTGAGCAGCTTTTTCCAGGCCATCCGGTCCTCGTCATGATGGAAGCCCAACGATCCCGGCGTGCCCATTCAAGCGATGCGAATGGGCACCAGCCAAGTTGTCAATCTACCGTTGCAGGCCGACGATTTCAAACAGGCGCTCGATTGCATTGCGAATCAGTTTGGTGCTCCGGCCGGAAGCATCGTCATCGCCGCCGCGGGGGTTACCGGCGGCTGCGGCGCGACCACAATGGCCATCAATATTGCCTTCGAGATTTCGCAGGCCAATCCCCACTTGCGCGTGGTGCTCGCGGAACTCTCGCTGCAAATGGGCAAGCTGCCGCTCTACCTGAACGTCGAACCTCGCCTCACGACGCATGACTTATTGAAGGACATTCACCGGATCGACTTGCACTTCATGCAGCAGGCGCTCACGCCGATCGTTGAAGGGTTTAGCATTCTGGCGGGCCCTTACCATGCGGTGACGCCGATGTCGTCGCCCGCGACGGATGTCATGTTGCTGATTCAGTCTTTGCGGCAACTGGCCGACGTCGTCGTGCTCGACGTTCCATGCACATATGATGCGATCTACTTCGATACGCTCAACTCCGCGGACAAAGTCGTCTTGGTTGGCGAGCAAAAAGTGCCGTCGATCCGGTCAATGCAAATGGTTCATGGCTCGCTGAACGCCAAACCGCATGTGCTGGTGTTGAACCGCTACGATCCAAATTTGCCCGGCTTTGGCGTCGACCGGCTCAAACAGATGCTCCGCGTGGACGAGTTAGAAACGGTCGCCTCGGATTATCCGGCGGTCAGTTCGTCGATCAACCAGGGATTGCCGCTGCGGCTGAAGGAACCGCAGCCGCGTGTTGGCCGACGTCTCCCAGCTGGCCGCGAAACTCGTGCCGGCGGGCGACCCCAACTCCGCGGGCAAAGAATCGAGCGTATTCGGCGGATTGATTCGGGCCCTGGGCATCAAACGCTAGCGCGTCAGCATTTCAGTTCACTTTCAGGGTGCGCCGCCATTTGACAATCGGTCGCCGCGTTTGCAAAACTGAAGCGTATGCCCGTGCCAATTCGCTTTTCCGTTTGTCTCAAAGGAGGAGCCATGGGTTTGAAATGGAACGACTATCGGGACATCGCCGAGGCCCTGTTTGAGAAGTACGACACGCTCAACCCGCTCACCGTGCGCTTTACCGATCTGCGCAAATGGGTATTGGACCTGGAGGATTTCGACGGCAAGCCGGGCGAGTCGAACGAGAAAATCCTCGAGGCGATCCAAATGGCGTGGTATGAGCTTTGGCAGGACGAATACGGCCACGAGAAATGACCAGCTCAATAGCCGACGCAAACGTCTGAATCGGGGTGCGCTTTGCGCCACGCTTTCCAGGTGGTTCGTTGGTGCGGCAAGATTGTCACCACCGGTTTGTCGTCCGGCTGGGCCCCGGGGCGTCGGCCGGTGGTTTGTTCGAAGAATCCATGGTTGTCTTTCAGGATCATGCCGCCGTTGATCCAGCCGCCGAGGCCAATGGACAGCGGCGATCCGTTGCGTGCCGGTAAACGCCTGAATCCGGTCCGTCGCCCGGCACCAGGCAATCGTAACCGGCGTTCGATCGACAACGTCGTTCAACACGTGCGGCAAAGTCTTGAACGCGCTCAGTTTGTAAGCCCGGTGGCTTTCGCGAATTTCGATCCCGACCACCGGTTCCTGATCGTCCAGTTTCGCCTCGTAGCCTGGAACTATGGTTGGGCTCATGTTGCCATTCATAATGAAAGGCGAATTGAAAAACGGCCCTTCCGCTGTTGCGGCAGCCGGCGGTGATTCCGCGGCCGATTCCCGCAGCCAATCGCCGATGAAAGGAATCGCGATCGTCACCGGCACCGCGACTGCGACGCTGGCAAGCACCAACAGGATTCCCCGGCGAGTCGGATTCGCGGCCATTGGCAATCCTCGCGCGTGTCCCCAGCCTCGACTCAGTTCTTCCGCGTATCGCTCTGATCCTTCGACTTCGGCGCCGACAGTTTGGGCGGGGCCGAGAAGCCGACATAGACCTCGGTGTCCGGGTGTTTTTCCCGCCAGGCTTTCCAGGTCGTGCGGGTGATCGGGAATGTTTTGAGCGGGTGAATCGTCGTGCCATCGCCCGACCGGGCTTCCCCGGTCGGTTGCTGAATGAAGTAGCCGCCAAATTTCAGCAACAGATTGCCGTCAATCATGCCGCCAGTGGAGATGTCGAGGCGCTTCGCCGCGCTGGTCACTGGTAAACGCGCGGGCACAGTCCGCACGGTCGCAATAAGTGACCGTCACCGGAGTTTCCTGAATGAGGTCGTTCACGACGTGCCCGGTGACTCCGGCGAGACCCGCCTGCCGATAGGCTCGGAAATGGCCGTTGATTTCGATGCCAATGATCGGTTCGTCGTCTTTCAAATTGGCTTCCCCTGCGGAGACGATTGGCGGATCCTTGACGCCCGGCCACATGAACGGCGAACTCGGGCCATGCGGCATGCCATCGGCGGCCAGTTGCTCGGACGTGCGTTCCTCCCATAGCGAAATCGCATACGAAGCAAGCACGGCTGCCGGGATCGCCACCACACAGGCGACGGCGATCGGCGCGAAACTGCGAAGCACCGATTTCGACACCATGACGTTACCCTTCCCAGCAGTCTTCGCTCCAACTAAACATCGGCGTTTTGATTCGCGGTCCACTCATAGGTCGCGGATTGACCGATATTCTCCTCGACCTCGACTCGCATCGCCTCCGGAACATAAAGAAATTCCGACTTCAGGCTCCCCAGCAATCGGCGAGCAATGTATTGAGCCAACAACTCCGTGGTGGTGTTTTCGATCGGCAACACGATGCAATCTTCACGTGGAAGAATCCAACGCCGATCGCGGTAGCTCACCTGCACCTGCTGGGCGTTCTCCTCGACTTTAATCACCGGATTGCTCTGGGGCAACAATAAATGGTGGCCCAATTCATCGGTGATCGCTTTCGCCATTCGCGTCAACGCGACAAAATCGAATAGGTAATGGTTCGGATCAAGCTGGCCGGCGATCTCCACCTCTGCCCGAAAATTGTGGCCGTGCAATCCTTCGCATTTGTCGCCATCGAAGCTGATGAAATGGGCACAGCAGAAAACCAAATGATCCTTGGCGATCCGCACGCGATATCGTTCGCTGCTCATGGCCGCACCTCCCGGGTTGCCGGGTTAAACTCAAATGGAATCTTGATCATCTTTTCGCGCAAGGCGACGAATAAACAGGCCGCGACCAGGTCGGCGGTGCTGCCCGGATTGCGGCGATGGCCGTCCTCGCGCAGCCAGGCGTCGAATTCGGCAATCGCCTCGTGGCCTTCCTCGATCGCGATCGCCGTGCGCCGGCGCACTTCATTCGCGACGCTCATGCCGCATTTTCGGGCGACATGCGAATCGACGCACTCCGACATCAACCGCAGATGGCATCCAATGATCGCCTCTTCGAGCGGTTTATGAACCAATTCCGGCACGCCGATCTCGAACACCTCGCGAAAGCCATTCGCGTATTGCCGGGCGATCGAATCGCGCTCGGCGGCGAGCGCCATCACCTTTCGCAACGGCAGCGTCGGCTCGCCGCGAACGTCTTGTTCCGGCGCCTCGCCCAGCCCGCTCGGATTCGCCAGCCGAATCGCCTCGAACACCGCCCGCGAATCATCGATCGTCAGTTGGTCGAGCACCTCGGCGATGCCATCGTGCAGCGTTCGGCTTCGCGGCACGGCGGCCAGGGGCGCCAACAGCAAGACGATTCCCAGGTTTGAATTCGTCCTCACCAGCCGTCGAGTGGCTTTCACCGCTCCGAGAACCGTCTGCCCGACGCCTAGCTCTGTCGTCCGCTCAAACACCCCGGCAATCGCCGCGGCGCTGAGCACGAAATCCAGATAACTGAGATCCTCGAAATCGCGAAACCGCGTCACATTGCCCGGCTTGCGGGCCGTCGCTTCCAGCACGCAGGCGAACTGGGCGCACTCGCCGATCGACAATTCGGAACTCATGCTTCGATTATGTCCTGATCGCTCGATGCCGGCAACCGGCAGGTCCCCGTTCCTCAATGTCCGGCTCGACCACGCTGAAAACCGGACAAAAGCGGACATTTTGCCGGGCGACCGATCGACCTGCTTTTGATGCAAGTCCTTGCGGATTCGAGAATTGCACCGCGATTTCGAGCACATCGAAAACTTTGTCCGGTTTGTCCGCCCGTCCGTCCGTCCGGTTGTCCGTCCGCATGTCCGTCCGGTTCCGTGTCCGGTCTGTAGCCGCGTGGCTTTAGCCCGCGGATGCACCTGCCGACGCGATTCAGACCTAAGAGCGCCTCGGGCAATGAAATTGGCTGCGAACATGATCGTCCCCTCGCGACCGGCGCACGTATCCGCGCGCAAACTGTTATTATTATACATCCGTACACATATCGGTACAATCTTGGAAAATGAATGATGTCCGGCGGCCAATTTCGATGAAATTGAGGATGCGACGAGCCCGCCAAGGGCCGATTCCCAAGTTCGCTACGCTGTTAACGTTGAAGCCATCGGTCGTTGTAAACATGTAGAAGATGGGCGTGGAGATTGATTTCACTGCCGAACGGTGGAGTGGAGAAAACATGATCAGGCTTGGAACCGTTGGTCTCCATCTTTTCATCGGCGCTTTCGCCACGGGCTTCGTCTTCGCCGGCGGCTGACAAACTTTCCGATCCGTCGCCGAATGCAACGCTGAAGGAAGGCGTCTACACGAATCTCGGCCCGCGCAACATTCTTGGAAAAGGGCGCGACACCGTTGTCAACCTGCAGAAAAAGCAAAACAAGTGGTTCATTTCCTATCGATCCATTCAACACTTCAGCGTCAACGCACACAAACCGCCCAACGAAACCGTCGCGGGGCCATTCGCGGTCACGGTTGCTGGCCCGGTCCTGGAATACCAGGGACCCAACGGCGTCGAGAAGATCAGCTTTCGATTTGACGGCCCATCGCTGGTCATGCCGGCGGTCGTTCGACTCGACGACCGCACTTGGATGTGCCAGACAACGGTGACCGGGCAAGACTCGTCGAAAAAGCACCTGATAACGCGTCCCGAGAAATTCGTATGGCGCTGCCAAGCAGACCCCACGAAGACCCCCCAAGGGGAGGCCGAGTTCCCTCCCTTCGGCGGCCAAGTCGGAGCCGCGAAGGGGCAGTACACATACCGATTCAGTCAAGAAAAGGATCGAGCGTCCCGAACGATCTCAGTTTTGCGATTTCTGACTGCATCCAAGGACAAGAAAGACGCCACGGAATCCTGCCGGCTGACGTGGGATGCCGAGGGAGCGATTCAGCTTGACGTCCGGAGCGTCCCCCGCATCCACCAACTCAAGTATTCCCCGGCTGCACCCCCCAAGTAGCCTGGTTGCCGCTTCAAGTCGCGCCGGGCGGGTGATCCAGGTAAGAATCCCAGCGCGGCGTTCACAGCTGAGCAGGATGGGCGCAGGCCGCTCCAGTGTATTATGAGTCGCGATGTCGGTTCAGCGCTGATCCGGCGAGCCGAGGGGCTTGTCCCCTCGGCGCGGCACGGCTGCGACAACGCGACGGTTCCGACTTGGCACTGTGCCACGGGGACAAGCCCCGTGGCTCGCGAAGACATTTCCGGCCAAGCGGCCAAGGCGTCACCTTTTGCGATTGAGTCGCAACCAGGGGCGTAGAACATGATGAAGCGGCACGGCGGTGGGATGCGCGCGAACTGGCGATCAATTGACGCTTCTGCAGATGGGCCAGCGCGCTCTGGACGGCGCTTCGCGACAGTCCGGTGGCGATTGCCATGGCTTGATGCGAGATGCGGACAGACCAGTCGGGATTCTGGGACGCCTGACGATAGAGGTAAAGGTAGATGATGAACGAGGCCGGCCGGCGGTCGTGGCCCACCAGGTCGGGCAAGAGGCAGTCCAGCAAATAGGGATCGAGCGAGATTTCTGCCATGCCGGGCTATATTATTTATGAATATAGCCGCCGGAAACGCGACTTGCGACAAATCGCCTCGGCGATCCTTTCTGACGGGTCAAATCCGTCGTAGTTTTTGAGCAGTCCGTTCTTCAAACTTCCGTCAAAATCAGGAAAGGGCCGCCATGATTCGCAAGCTCAAGTTCATCAGCATTCCCGTGCGCGATCAGGACCGCGCCTTGCAGTTCTACATTTCGACGCTTGGGTTCAGCCTGATAACGGATCAGCCGATGGGACCGGGACTGCGCTGGATCGAGTTGCGTCCGCCGAAGGGCGATGCGGGCATCGCGCGATTTACGCCGCCCGGCCACGAGGATCGCATCGGAACGTTCACGGGCATTTCGCTGGAATGCGACGACGTGCGGAAGACCTATGAGGAACTTTGCGCCAAGGGGGCCGAATTCGCCAAGCCGCCGAAGACCGAACCATGGGGCACGTCGGCAATTCTGAAGGATTCCGAGGGCAATCAGATCGTGCTGTCCAGTTCCTGATGGCGAGGTCGCCCTGTGAGTCTCCGACCTCGTCGACTCGCCCGACCGCGGGTTTCCTTTTCCCACCTGGTTGCGAGGCTCCTGCCTCGCAACCAGGGGAGACCGGCCGAGCATTGGCGATTTTCGTCGGCGAGATGCTGGGCATTGGGCGGGAGGATCGAGAATGACGTGCTGGCGAGCGGACTGGTCCGAGTTCCGCCGAGAGCGACGTGGGTACAGATGATTGGCGGACTCTTCGCGGTCACTTCCTTCTTGACCGCGCGCGCGATGATGTGCGACTGCTCGCGCCGTTGCGCGCTTCCTGATCGCGGCGCTTGCGCTTGAGCCGCTTTCGCATTTGGTCGATGACGGCGATCTCGGCGGGATCGGTGATCGGCTCGGCGACAATTCGTTGAAGCGGGGCGATTTTCGGCGGCACGAACGGCTTTCGCGACATGGCTCAATCCTCACTCGAGACGACAACAAACGGGTGCTCGCCTTTCAAGGCTTCGCCGCCACCTGGCGCGGTGAACTAGACCTCGAAATTGTAAAGGCCCGACTCCGGAAACAAACAATCGCCCAATTCGACATACGCCGGCAGGATTTCATTGTTCTCGTCAAACGCAACGGTAAACTTCGAGTACCGCACACGCCGATCGCTTCGCTCGCTCACGACCAAAATCTTGCCGTCGTATCGACCCTTTCGCGGACTGGTCAGGATCATGAACAAACTCAGTTCCGCACGCCACGGAAATATTTCGGCCAATATCCGCTGCCGCACGCCTTCGAGAGTGAAGACACCGTCTTCAATATCACTGGCAATGACCTCGTCGCAGATTGCGATGCTTCGCACCCGCGGCGTAATCGCGGCGACAGCCATTTCCGTGCTTCCGTGACGCGTGATCCGGCCAGCCTTCTCGACCGATGTAACGATACCAGAACGGGATCCGCCAAACAACCTGGTTCGTGCCGAGGGCGTCTTCCCGACCTCCTCTTTTGAGCGTCCGCGCACGGCGCGGGTCTCGGACCTCACCGATCCCCGACCGCGGCTCCCACCTACTTCCTGGTTGCGAGGCTCCTGCCTTGCAACCCCCTCCCCAAGGCTCCTGCCTCGATATTCGAATGGCAATGCACGCGATCGAACGCGCTGCACGAATCCGATTTCGGGCCGCTCGTCGTGGAATGACGACCGCGTCCACGCGACGACCCTGGACCGCCTGAAATCACCGCGACGACGGCGGATAACCGTGCCGAGGGGGCGACGGTAGGAACAGCCGCCTGCTGCGGCGTTTTGTAGCTGTCGATGGCCCGGATAAACTCGGCGTCATCCGTCGAGTGATGCTGGCCGGAATGATTGTCATCGTTACGGTTTTCACGTGGTCGGCTCATGACACGCTCACAAGAAATGAAGCCGGGCAGGGGCAGGGCGCCGAAGGCCTGATGCCCCCGCCCGGCCAGGGGAGAAATGACGAACATCGGACTCGGCTCGCTCCGCCGGGCAGATTCGCTTCATCAACCACCCCGCGAGCGATAGGTTACTGATGTACGCTATTAGTTTCACTCGGTCGTTTTGGGAATCAAGGACGGTTGTGCGGAAATGGGGGAATTATTCTGAGATCGCAGCGGCGGGCAGCTGGCCGTGACAAACTAGCCCGCTCATCACGACACGATTCTTTTTTGCGATCGCGCACGACTGGGTCCGTGAAGGGACTTTTTCGCTGTCCCAAACAGCTCAAACTCTTTTCTCTCGCATTTTTCTCTCGATATTGCTCGCCGGATCTGAAACAGATTACTAAAAAGCGTTGCGGCTAGAATTTGGCTTTGCGTTCAAAAACCTGCACACCTCAATAGGTGCGCCTTGACATGTGCCGCAATGTGCGTTTATGCTAAATGTACTCAGCGGCAGGATGCCATTTGAATGGAAAGCGTTGGGACAATCGAGGTGGAGGGATTCATGGTACACGCTGCTGCGAAGTTGGTTCTAAGGGGCAAACTTGTTCTTGAAGTGGCTCGCCATCCGAATGGTGGAGTTGTCGTGCAAGCCACTTTCCCCGAAACCGACGAGTCCGGGGTCAAGCTCGCTCTGGCGAAACTGACCAAGTATCTGACATCCGCCGACGATGCGTGCATCGCCCGGGATGCAAATCTCATTCGTGCGGCCGAGGAGATGGATCAGGTCAAGGAGGAAGCAGTCACTCTAACTCCAGGAGGAATCAATGCGTCCGAACACCAAGAAAGGAGCAATGCATGATGCCGTGCGGTTCAATGTCTACCTTCCGAGGGAAGCGTACGAACGGCTCGAGAAACTGCGTTGCCTCAGTGGCAATGCTCGCTCGCGGAAACGATCCGATCGGCGCTGAATCTGTATTTCATCGTGCAGGAAGAGATCGAAGGCGGCAAAGAGATCATACTTGAGGGCAAGCAGGGCAAGGACCGCCAGAAACTCAGACTTGTGACGTGAGTCAATCGAAAAAGCCGGTTCGCAGCGTCTGTCTGGAAAACGCGCTGCGACCCGGCCGTTTTGCAACCGAGCGGGGATCCGCCGGCAGCTACATTTTTGTAGCTCCCCGTTTCGGGAATGCCAAGAAAAAAAGCTGGTGGCGGCATCGGCGGAGCCGAATTTCCGCGAAACATCGGGAGAACCCCCAATGTATGGGTACTGCGTTTCGTACGACCTGCGCCAACCGGATCGGAATTACACGGGCCTTTTTGAACGACTCAAGAGCTCGCCATCCTGGTGGCACTATCTGGAGTCGACTTGGCTGATCGCAACAAATGAAAGTGCGACTCAACTAGCCAATCGCCTCGCCCCAGCGATTGATCGAAATGACCTGCTGCTGGTGATTGAGGTTCGACGAGGTGTAGGTGGCTGGCTGCCTCGCGATGCATGGAATTGGATCACGAAAAACGTCCCGGCATGATGCTCAATCCCCTCGACGCGGCTAGCCGAGGGATGTCTCGATCCACACCGTCTGAGGAGACCAGTGATGGCCAGCTATGATGTCGCACACATCCGCGAACAGGGGCAGAACATGATCATTGTTTTCGTGGATCGATCCGTTGGGTCCAAATCTAAGCTTGAACAGACTGGCATCGCCAATTCGATCGAGGCTTGCGCATGCGCGGCCGGACTGGCAGGCTGCGTGGTGCTGGTTTGGAACGACGGATTCGGTCGTATGGCCTTCTTCGGACCAACACCCTGGCATCCGTTCTTGCGCTCGGTAACATTCGAGTACCTCGCCGCAAACATCAATAAGCGGCTTACGTGCGGTTGATGGACATAATTCCAACGATCCTTTGGCCACGGCTGGATCACAGTCCCAGCGTTCCTTTGTGCATAGTACCAATGATTGGAGTTAATCGATGGACGAACAAACGATGAGCTCGCATGCAACGATTTTCTGCGACAACTCCTGCGAAGGGCGGAAACTGCCGGGAATCCGTACCATCCGGTAAACCACTTTGAAGTGGGCAGAACTGCGTTCGGGAATGAGCCGGCCCTAATGGAACATCGTTCTCACCTTGTCGCTCAACTTTGTCATGAACAAGGTTGGGCCAGATGGACAGGCCACGAACGATTCGACATTGTCCTCACGCGAGAGGGTTTCGAGCACCTGGAACGTCATTCCTCGAACCCCCGAGCTCAATGACATGCGCCGAAAAGCAAGATCGAACGTTTGAGCTTCGGTGGCGCCTGACGTTGCGGCCCGTGATGCAGGCATTCCTTTCCGAGATTCCCAATGGCCAGCACGACGAGTGCGCCAATCGGAGAACAACGCGTGACTCAGCCCCTTGAGGCGAAAACAACACCGCCAAGTCCATTGGACGCTGCGAAGACAATTGTTGAAACGCTGCTAGGGATGGATCCGACGATGCAAGGCTCGCCATGAAGTTTGCAAGCGAAACACTCGGCGTGGCAACGCCGGCGATCAATCGGTTGTTAACGCGCCGGCCCCGATCATCCAGTCGGTCGGCCTTCAGTCCGCCTACGCAATGGACATCAAACAGTTTACCGAAACTAAGGCTCCCAAGAGCGATCAGCAATTTACGGCGGTTGTGGCATACTTCTTTCAGTTTGTGGCGCCCGCTGCACATAGGCTCGACAGTATTGATGCCGCCACGATGAAGGAAGCAGCTCGGCAAGCGGGTCGCAGGCAAGTTAATGACTGGAACATTACCCTCAACAACGCGAAAAACTCAGGCTATCTTGATTCTGTCGGAAAGGGACGATTCAAACTTAACGCAGTCGGCGAAAACCTTGTCGCCATGGCTCTACCGGCGAATGGCCCTTCCGGATTGGCTAAGTCTGGCTCCGGAAAGAAGAAACCCAACAAGAAGAAAGCTCCAATAAAGAAGCGCGCGAAGAATGGCAACTAGCGCGACACTCTCGACTTCATTGTGGGGTATTCGCGCATGCCAACCGTCCACGACGCTGTAGATTCCGCCATCAGCGAAGTCACGATCGCCCGAACGCTTGTATCGAAGGTCACAGGGAAACAGGTTCGCGGCGTCGATGTCGTAGCGATGCTGAAATCCACTTCGTACGCTTGGTTCCAGACGCATCGCCCAATTATTGTGGCGGGCGCTGCGACCGCTGACCTCGCGGCTGTCGACCTGCACTTTACCACGGTGCTGGACTCGACCGCAAAATATGCCGCAAAAAAGACCTACCTCGACGCACTTAGGGACGCAAAACAATCTTTGTTAATGATCCGCGCCGCATTGCTCGTGCCCCCCATAGTCGCTCCCACGCCAAACACGGACGATCTTGCGCCTGACTTTTCACCGCTTGCTGGCGACCAAGTGATGCGGGACATCTTGACTCGACGGTGGCACGAGTGCAGCAAATGCGTCAAGGCGGACGCGCATTTGGCGGCCATTGTGATGATGGGTGGCTTGCTCGAAGCTCTGTTTGTGGCTTGGGCGAACAAGATGCCCGACAAAAAGCCGCTCGTCAACGCGACGTCGGCACCCAAGGACAAAACAAGCGGCAAGACGATCAACTACCAGGAATGGATGCTGGACTCGTACATCAAGGTCGGGTTCGAGTTGAAATGGCTCACTGAGTCTGCAAAGACTGTGGCGGACGTGCTGAAGGAGTATCGCAACTATGTTCACCCCGAGAAGGAGCGGCGCCATGGAGTGGTTCTAAAGCTCAATGATTCTTCGATGTTTTGGCAGGTGACAAAGGCGCTGGCGCGGCAGTTACTTTTGATGCGCTAGACGCGGTGTCAAGCCTGTTACCATTGCTCAGCATTAAACCGTCGCCACACATTCCAACGTTATTCTTTGCATCGCGCTGATGGCGTGGGCTGGGAATGGTGTGGGGGCATGGATTGGGCATGGCGTCATGAGTGCGGCCGTCGAGGCGGCGGCCGACGCCGTTTTGGCGAACGCCGCCGCATTGCTTGAAGAAGAACAAAACGCCCGCTTCCACGCATGGATGGCGCACGCTCCCCACCCATTCGATTTCTCGGGCGCCGCATTTCCACTCTCGCCGCCGACGATCGCCCAGGAAATCCCCGCCAATTGATCCGGCCAGTTTCCCCAGGCAGCGGTTCAATCGACAGGAATCGCACCCGCGTCGAACAACGTAGCCGGATGCCGTCGATCGGTGGGTGCGATCGGTTACGGCGGCCGGGCCCCCCGCACGTTGAGCTGGAATTCATGAGGCGAGGGCTGGGTGTGCAGTCAAGTTCACAGCCAATTCTCGATCTGAATCCCGGTCACCGGTTGAAAATCTTGATCGGCGGTCACCAGGACGAGATGGTATTGGCGGGCCACGACCGCAATCAGAAGGTCAAACTGCGAGAGCATTCTTCCGGCGGAACGAAGTTCGCGGAAGATTTCGGCGAACTCGATGGCGGTCTGCTCGTCGGTGGGCCAAATACGGAAGACGCCAAGGGCCGCCTGAACGCGAGCGAGGTTTTGCCGGTAGCGGCGGCTCAGCCGAATTCCCGCCCAATATTCGCAATGAACCGGCACACAAATCCCGAATCGATCGCCGCCGCGCATTGCGGCATCGACGCGCGGTTGCAACATCGCGTGGCCGTCCAGATCGGCCGACAGGTGATTGGTATCCAGGAGATCGCGATTCAAGGCGTGCTACCTGCGATGTTTCGCATGGCGTCTCGACTGCGTCGATCCAACTCGGTCAACATTGCCCGGATCTGTTCGCGTTCGTCCGCCTCGAACTCCATCGGACCCAGCGCATGAAGGGCCGCCAATCGCTCTTCCAAATCCCCGTTAATGAGCCACATTGCACAAGTGCAGCGTCAATCTTTGAATCCGGGGTTGGAAAGCTGCGGCTCGGTCCCGCCCGGCAGGCGGGACCTACTTCAGGCCACCCTGTAGGTCCCGCCTGCCGGGCGGGACCGAGCCGCGCTTGGCAATCCCAATTCTTGATCTCGACGGCGGATAAGTGCAGCGGGCCGATTTGGCTTTTTGCATTGTTAGCGAATCCGCAGCGACCGGCAGGTTTCCTCGTACGTCGCCTCAAGCTCCAACGGAAACATGAGGTCGGGCGAGACCCAAATCGGCAACGTGGGCAGCACCGCGCCGACGGCGAGTTCGTGTTCCCAGGACTCCAGCCGCCAGCGCGGGCCGTTGCGCCGCCCCCGGCAGGTCACGGCGTAGATTCCGCTCCGCGACACGGCCGTGCGGGGGGCGTCGAGTTGGTCCAGCAATTCGCCGAAGAGATTGCCGGTGCGGTCGGTGACCGGATCGACGATCGTGACGCACACGTCCTTCTTCAGGAGCGCTTCGCACTTGTTGACGAAAGTCCGCCGGTTTTCGGGTCGATCTTTGTTCGAAGGGCTGACCAGTTCGATGGCGGCCACCAGTCGGAACTCGTCCTTCGTGTAGATGTTCACTTCGTATTCATCGGGTTCGGGCAATTCGGCGTCGAGCAAGACGGTGGGAGCGGGCGGCGCCCATGCGGCGAGCGCAACGCCGCCTGTTCCGTTGCTCGGCGCGGGTGTTTCTTCGCCCGATTCGCGCTCCAGCGCGCCGACATCGATTTCCATTGAAGTTCCCAAACGAATCCGCGGCTGGGCGAAATACTGCTGCGGCATGATTGCGTTCAATCTGGCAACGATCGTCGCTGGCCAAAAGCCGTGCAGCGCTTCCCAGTTGAGAAGCGTCGAGGTCGTGTGAAAATGATCGCGCAACGGCATGGCATTGTCCTTTGAATGAATTGTACGCCGTGCCCAGCGGCGTCACAATGGAAATGGGAACTCGCGGCTGTGGGCCAAAGTCATCGATACGCCTGGCGTCGAGCATCTCTGGCTGCGCGAGGGCGTGACGAAAATGAGAAAACATGGCCCCGCGTCTATTGTAATCCGTGGCATCCTATGCCTGGTCCCAACTTAGCGATAGGTCCACGCGCATGAAAACTCGAATCGCATCACTCCTTCTTTGCCTTATGTCAGCTTCGCCGGCCGTAGCGCAAACGCCGGCGCCGAGCAAGCTCGTTCGCCTCCACATCGCGGAGGCGTTTCGTTCGGCGGACGCGGTGGGGAATCGGGTTTAGCCGAAGTGGGACAGGCGCGGTTCGCGGTGCTGCTGGTGACGAATGACCACGAGTTCCTGATTCGCCATCCGAAGCCGTCGGACGATTTCGAGCTTGTCGGCGAGGATGACCTGCTGAAAGCGAAGGTTTTTGCTCGATAGGCAAATTCAATCCGAATAAAGTTTAGCCGCGCAGGCCGCGGTAGCGGCGTAAGCGGGTTTTCATGTCAAAAACCCGCTTACGCCGCTACCGCGGCCTGCGCGGCTAAACAATTGCTGCGCGGCTAAACAATTGCTGCGCGGCGAAAGGTCATTGCTTGGCATCAATAAACACATCCAGTTGCTGGCCGACGTATGCCGGGCGGTCGGGTTGGTCGATGGCGTAGATCACCTGGAGCACCCGGGTGTCGACGCGCTCGGTGTTTTCGCCGGTGAGTGCTTTTTTCGGAACGACCATTGGTTCGACGCGCACGAAGCGAAGCCGAAGTCCGTGGCTGGCTTCGCCGCGGGGGTAAGCCAATGCCTTTGCTCCGGACTGAAAGCGTTGGATGTCGCGATCGTCGATGTCGACGCGGACATGAAGAGTTCGAATGTCGCCCAACACCATGAGCGGTTTGGCGTCCATTTCGCTGATTCGCTCGCCGGGCCGGACGTTGACCTGAAGGACCACGCCATCCACCGGGGCGGTGACGACCGCGCGGCTGATTTCAATCTTCAGTTGCTCGACCTTGGCATCGGCTTGCTTGACGGCGGCTCGGGCGATGGCGAGGTCCGGCTTCCAGGCGCCGGCTTTGAGAAGATCGTGGTCGGCTTGGGCACGGGTCTTTTCCTGAAGGGCCTGTTCATAGCCGAGTTGGCGGGTCATGTATTCTTCCGGCGAGATGGCTGCCGATTCCCGCAGACGTTTGCCGCGCTCGTATTCGCCGCGCAGGCGGTCGGCCCGGGCGGCGGCGGCCTTGACCTTGGCGAGGCTCGGTGGCAGTTCCTCGGGCCGCGGCAACTGTTCCAATCGGGCGAGCCGCGCCTTGGCCGATTCGAGTTCGGACCGGGCGACGGCCAGTTGAGCCTTCAGGTGCCGATCGTCGATGCGAAAGAGCGGCGTGCCGGCCTGGACGTGCTTTCCCACGCTGCTGCTCGGCACATAGACCTCGAGCACCAGTCCGGGCAGGGCGGCGCCGAGGGAAATGTTTTCGGTTTGAGCTTCGACCACGCCGGCGCCCGCCACCGTCCGATCAAATGGAATTCGCGGCGGATCGCTAGGCGGCGCGGTCAATGGTGCGCTTTGCGATGACTGTTGCACGTGGTAAAAGCCCAGCGCTCCCAGGCTCAGGCCCAGGATTGGAAGCGCGAACCGGCCGATCGACCATTTCATGAATCTTCTCCGTTGAAAAGTCCCTGGCCGCTCTCGTCGATTCGCTCGACGCGGCCGTCGCTCATGTGAACAATCCGATCTCCGAACTCGAAAACGCGGCTGTCGTGGGTCACGACAATGACGGCCCGGCCGGGTTGCACGGCGATATCCTTGATTAGCTCCATCACCGTGTGCCCCGATTTGGCGTCGAGCGCCGCGGTCGGCTCATCGCAAACCAGCAGCCGCGGCTCGTTGACCAACGCCCGGGCGATGGCGACGCGCTGTTGCTGCCCGCCCGAAAGTTGGGAAGGAATCGCGCGAACGCGATTCCCGAGCCCGACGGCATCGAGAAAGTCAGCGGCGCGGGCGACGGCCGCCGACCGGCGCCAGCCGGCGATGATCAGCGGCACCGCCACATTTTCCACCGCCGTCAGCGCCGGCAAGAGGTTGTATTGTTGAAACACAAAACCGATGTTCTTGGCCCGGAAATCGACCAGTTTCCGGCCGCGGAGCTGCGCCAGATCGGCGCCCAGCACCGAAACCGACCCGTGCGTGGCGTCGAGCAGGCCGGCGACGATCGAGATCAGCGTGGTCTTCCCGCAGCCAGATGGGCCGACAACCAGGCTGAGTTGGCCGGCGTTCAAGGTCAGGTCGACGCCGTGAAGCGCCACGGTCTTGGTGTCGCCGGCGCCGAACTCCTTCGTCACGCCATTGCAGGAAACCTGCGCATCGACGCCGATTGGTTCGGCTGGTGTGTCGTCGAGAAGTTCCATCATCGCGTTCATGAGATGCTCCGGATGATCGTTTCAAAGCCAAGTTTCAAGTTTTCGTAGCGGCGGCATCTTGCCGCCGACGGACGGCGGCGAGACGCCGCCGCTACGAGAATTCGAACCGTGATTTAGCCGCGAAAAACGACGGCGGGTTCGAGGACGAGCACTCGCCGAGGCGCTGATGAAACTCGTCGCGACAATGATGACCGCGACCGCCGCGCCGGTGGCCGCGCAGGCTGCCCAGGTCATGTGCAGCCCGACCATTTGCGTCAGATTGCCGGTGGCGAAGAAGAAGATCTCGCACAGCCCCAGGCCCATGCCGTAACCAATGCCGCCGACCGACAGCGCCTGGAGCAGGATCATGCGGAGAATGCCGCCGTTGGGAGTGCCCATCGCCTTGAGCGCGCCGAACTGTTTGAGGTTTTCCAGGACGAATAGGTAGAGCGTTTGGCCGGTGACCGCCGCCCCGACAATGAAGCCCAGGGCGATGGTGATGCCGAAGTTCACCGGGATGCCGGTCGAGGCGAGGAAGTAGCCGACGGTTTTGGCGAAAAACTGCCGGCGCGTCAGAGCGGTGCGGCCGGTCTGTTCCTGAATGCGCCGGCAAAGTTCGCCCTGGTCCACGCCGTCTTGCGCCTTGACCAGGATGTAGTTCATCAAGTTCCGGTCGTGCGGCGCGAAGCGCGCGGCTTGAGAGTACCGGGCATAGACGATCGGCGTCGAGAAAAAGGGCGAGCCGACTTTGCAGACGCCCACCAGCACGGCCCGGCGATCGTTGATCTGAAAGGTGCGGCCGATTTGATACGGCTCCCGGCCCCATATAAATTCGTATCCGGCCTTGTCGACAACGACCGCGTCGGGCCGCTCGAGCGCAGCCACGCCGCCGACGATCCATTCGCAGGGCGCGCCGGCCATGCTTTCATCGTCGAGCCCGGTCAACAGGACATTTCGCGTGCTGCCGTTTTCCAGCCGGGCTTGCACGGTTCCCTTGAAGTGGCGGACGGCCCAGGCCACGCCGGGCACGCCTCGGACGCGCAAGAGGTCGGTATCCTGCAAGGGCGGCGCCTCGTCGACGAAGCGCACGCGATTGTCCATGACCCAGATATCGGCGTCGCGGACGTCGAGGACCTGATTGCCCGTGCGGCGTCAGGACGCCCATGAAGATCGACACCTGGTTGGTCATCAAGAGGGTGGCGAAAGCGACGCCGAAAATCAGGGCGAGGTATTTGTTCCGGTCGCCGGTCAACATGCGCAACGCAATCCAGTTCATGGCGGAAACCCCTTCACAGGTTCTCAAAGCGAACTTTGCAACGAATGGACTGTCGCATTTGTCAATGAGACGGGATGAGTTGCGACCGGTGAACGGCCGCCATTCAAGATTCCCTTGGCGACCCGTCCGAATATCCGCGCGTTCCACGACCGCGGCAGCAGGCGCGTTGAGAAGGCGATGAGTGAATTGAGCCTTCCCGTGACGATGGTTGACCGTCGCCCAAGTTTTTTCAGGGCGATTTCGACGACCTCGGCGGGTTTCATCGCCAGGGAAAGCCGGGCGCCCGACGGCCAGATTTCTGTCCGCGTCGGGCCGGGGCACACGGCCATGACGGAGACGCCGGCCGATTTGAGTTCGCGGGCGATGCCTTCGGCGAAGGCCAGGTCATAAGCCTTCGACGCCGCGTAATTGCTCCATCCGGGAACGGCGGAATACGAAAGCGTCGAGGCGACGAAGATCATCCCGCCTCGGCCGAGCGTTCGCATCGATTGCCCGAAATGATGGGCCAACATCAGGGTGGCGCGGGCGTTGACGTGCAACAGCGCCAGTTCGGCGTCAAGGTCGTTATCGAGGAAATTGCCGGGAGTTGCCACGCCGGCATTGTTGACCAACAAGCCGACTTGCAAATCTTCGGTCGCTCGCTCGATGAGCGGCATGAAGTCGTCGCGCGATAAATCGGCGGTGACGGTCCGCACCTCGATGCGAGTGCGGAGATGCAGCTCGTCGGCCAGTTTCCGCAGCCGATCTTCGCGGCGGGCGACGAGTACGAGATTCAGCCCCAGCGAGGCCAAGTGCCGGGCAAACGACTCGCCGATTCCCGACGACGCCCCGGTGACCACGGCCCAGGGTCCAAATCGTTTTTTGACGTTTTTCATTGTTGTCTTCGCTCCCCGGTTAATCGCGGCCCGTGCAGAAGATACCGACCAGTCGGTATCCAGCCGAGCCAAAAAAAAGAGATCACCTCCGCAGACTGTCCATGTAGTCCAACAAGCCGGCGCCGGCTTCGCGGAGCAGTTTTTCGTTTTGTGCGTTCTTGACCGTGCCAATGATGCCGGTCAAGGCAGCCACCACGAACGCTGAAACCTGCCCCGGCGAAATATCCTTTCTCACCTTTCCGGTTTTGATGGCGTTGGTCAGGCTGGTCTTGAGAGCCGCCCGCCAGGCCACGTAAATCTTCTCCAGCCGCTGGCGAAATCCCTCGTCCAGCGCCGACATCTCCTGGGCCAGGTTGTTCAACGGACAACCCTGGAGGAGGCTTCCGCCCGCCACGCCATGCTCCGCCGTGTGCAACATCAGGCGCTGGATTTCTTTCAACGGATCGTCGGATTGCATCAACGGATCGATCCAGGTCGATTTGAACTCGGGCCAGATCACCTCGTCGACGACGGCATAGCCCAGCTCCAGCTTGCCGTCAAAGTGATGGAACAGCGCCTTTGGTCAGGCCGGTTTCCGCGACAATGCGGTTAAGGCTGCCGCTCTGATAGCCATAGCGATAGAATTCGTCGAAGGCGGTTCGAAGAATTCGCTGGCGTGTCGTTTCGGTGGCATGCGCTGCGTCCATAATGAGAAGATACCGACCAGTAGGTATGTTGTCAAGGACCGATTCCATATTTTGTCGTTTTTTTTCTTTCGTATCGGATCGCAAATTGGTGATGGCGTGCCGAGGCATGACAACGTAAGATCGCCGCTCGAGGTGTACCGCCATGCGAGTTCATTCCGCATTGCTTTTCTTATTGCTGGCTTTGGCTCTGCGCGTCGATGCCAAGCCGCCAGCGATTCCCAAGGTCGATCGCATTCGCATCGCGGAGGCGTTTCGGTTGGCGGATGCGATCGGCAATCGCGTCTGGCCGAAGTGGGACAGGCCGCCGTTCGCGGTGCTGTTGGTGACGAACGACCACGAGTTCCTGATTCGCCATCCGAAGCCGTCGGACGATTTCAAGCTCGTCGGCGAGGATGACGTGCTGAAAGCGAAGGTCTGGTTTCGCAAGCGGCAGTTCGATCCGAGGCTGCTGGCCACCTTTCCCGCGGTGGGCGGCGTATCGACGATCGTGATCGGCCAGGCGGAGAATACCGACGCCAAGACCTCGACGCGCTGGGTCGTGACCTTGCTGCACGAGCATTTTCATCAACTTCAGTATTCGCAGCCGGATTATTACAAGGGCGTGGCGGCGCTGGATTTGGCGGGCAGCGACAAGTCCGGCATGTGGATGCTCAACTATCCATTCCCGTACGCCGATGCGAAGGTCAAGGATCAATTCGCGAAGGCCTGCGCCGCGCTGTTGGACGCCTTGCGAGCCAGGCGGCAGCCGGACTTCCGCGACAAACTGAAGTCGTACCTCGCGGCCCGATCGAAACTCCATTCGCTGCTGAAGCCCGCCGACCTCCGGTACCTTGGTTTTCAATCGTGGCAGGAGGGGATCGCACACTACACCGAGTATCATGTCGCGGCGGCCGCGGCAGCCGATTACAAGCCGAGCCGGGAGTTTCAAAACCTGAAGGACTATTCGTCATTCGGGGATGACGCCCGAGCGAGCCTGAAGCGAATCGAAAAGGAACTGACATCGCTGCAACTGGACAAGGCGAAGCGCGTGGTGTTCTACGCGTTCGGCGCCGCCGAGGGGCTGGTGCTCGATCAGGCCAAGCCGGACTGGCGAACGCATTACTTCGAGGACAAGTTTTCGCTGGATAAGCAGTTTCAATCGCTGAAGTAAGGTGATCGGTTCCTCAACCGCGCCGGTTGGTTCACGCAACTATTGCGGCGTTTGCGGTCGCCGAGCGAGTTTGATACGATCGAGGCGAGATTCCTTGACCTGACGATTTGTCGCCAATTGAAAAGTGGAAGTCATGGGCAACTTCTATGTCAATTTCACGACGCGCGGGCCGGATCGCGCGGCGGTGGCAAACTCTCTTCGATCAGCGAAACGCACGGCTTTCATTGCCCCGACTGTCGATGGCTTGACCGTCTTCTACGACGAGGAATCCGATAATCAGGATGATGCGGAAATCAAGTATGTCGGCGAAACGGTTTCCAAGGATCTCGGCGCTGCGGTGTTTGCCGTGTTGAATCATGACGACGACATTCTGGCCTACTGGTTGTTCGATCGAGGCGAACTCGTCGATGAGTACAATTCGTGCCCGAGTTATTTTGAGGGCGGCGATGACACGCCCGCGGGAGGTAATGCGGCGAAACTTTGTGCCGCGTTTGGCGTTCCGGAAAAGATCCAGGAAGTGGACGAGATTCTTCACAAGTCGAATTATGTCTTCGCCGTGGAGCGCCACATGGCCCTGGGAGAATTGCTCAAAACTCCATTCAATTATTCGTGCTTGGGTTATCGGTACATCAGCGAAGGCGAACTTCCAGAGGGCGCCGGCATGATCGATCTCGAACGAATTGATTGATTCGGGCGAGACATTTTCCCGGAGTGCGTGCGCGACCCCGGGCATTGGGATTTAATCGCTTCGCGACAAGTCACCAACTTTTGGAAACAACCCATGCGACAAGTCCGACTCTCGGCGGCCATGAGCCTCGACGGCTATATCGCCGGGCCGAATGGCGAGGCCGACTGGATCGTGATGGATCCAGACATCGATTTCCAGTCGATGTTCGCAAGGTTTGACACGCTTCTGATGGGTCGCAAAAGCTACGAGGCGGTGCGGAAGCAGGGCAGCGGCGGAATGCCGGGCATGAAGTCGTATGTTTTTTCGCGGACGCTTCGCCAGGCCGATTGCCCGGGAGTAATCGTGTCGGACAAACCCGCGGAGGTGGTCGCGGAGTTGAAATCGCGACCGGGCAAGGACATTTGGCTATTTGGCGGCGGCGAGTTGTTTCGCAGCATGCTCGAATTGCGCCTGGTCGATGCCGCCGAGGTCGCTGTGGTCCCCGTGTTGTTGGGCGGCGGATTGCCGCTGCTGCCGCAGCCGGCGAAGCCGCTGAGCCTCAAGCTCGTCAAGCACCACGTTTATCACAGGACCGGGACCGTGTTGCTCGAGTATGCAGCGATTAACAACCGAACCTAAGCCAATTCCCGCAGAGACAGCCAAGCGATTGGAATTGCCGTCGCTCGGATCATCGTTGGACAGTAGAAATCCGTAGCATACAAGCAGTTCTCACTGCTCTTCGCATTGCCAGCTGTTTGATCCGCCGCTGATGGAAAGTCAGGTTGCCGCCATGAGTCGAGGCGAGTCTCACCAGGAGGCGCGGTGCCAGATCTGTGGCTCGACGCATCGTGCGATTCTGCGCGGGCGATCATCGTCCGCCCGGCGGTGGTGCAACTCATCCAGCGCGATTGAAAAATGGGATGAGAACGGCTGGATCTGCCTGGACGACTTGCACAAGTTTCAAACCCAATATGTGCGCTCGCTGCTCGAGGCGGAGAAGGGCGAACTGACCGATCTCGAACTGGAAGTCATCAGGGGCCTGCGTGAACACGAGATCCTGGCGAAGAACCCGGAAGCTCAGTTCGAGTCGAACCTTACCCTAGGTCAACGCCTGGCGGACCGGATCGCCTCGTTTGGCGGCAGTTGGCAATTTATCACCATCTTCGCGGTCGTGCTGTTCGCCTGGATGTTCGTCAACTCGTTTGTGCTGGCGACGCGCCGTTCGACCCATACCCGTATATCCTTTTGAATCTTGTGCTGTCCACGCTGGCGGCCCTGCAGGCGCCGGTGATCATGATGAGCCAGAATCGACAGGAGACGCGCGATCGCACTCGCGCGGTGCACGATTATCAGGTCAACCTCAAGGCGGAACTTGAAATCCGACAATTGCATCAGAAGATCGATCACCTGTTGTCGCATCAATGGGAGCGGCTGGTCGAGATCCAGGAAATCCAGATGGAACTGATCAATGAGATCCGAGGCAAGCGTTGAAGTAGCCGGGATGGGGAAATGCCATGCGACGTCCAATTCGGGATTTGCTGCTCGTTGGTCTGGTTCTTGTTTCGATGGCGGGCAATTTCCAGGCCGCGGAATTCCACGTTACGACCGCAGGATCACCGAAGGGGAACGGCTCGCTGGCCTCGCCGTGGGACCTGGCGACGGCGCTGGCCGCGAGCGACGTCGTCAAGCCGGGCGATTCGGTTTGGATTCACGCGGGGACCTATCGCGGCGGGTTTGTTTCGCGGTTGAAGGGCCGACCGAACGCCCCGGTCGTGGTGCGCGGCGAACGCGGAGCGCGCGTGACGATCGACACGCGGCCGCGCGACGAGCGCGACAACGGCTTGTTCCTTCTGCTAGGCGCGGACGCCGTCTACCGCGACTTCGAGGTGACGTGCAGCGATCCGAAGCGCAAGACGAAGATTTCGGGTTCGTGGCCGGCGGACATTCGCCGGGGCAGCGTGGATATTCGCGGCGATCGCATCGCCGCGGTGAACCTGGTCGTGCACGATTGTGCCGGCGGATTTGGCTTTTGGGCCGAAGGCGAGGGCGGCGAGATTTCCGGCTGCCTGATTTATAACAATGGCTGGCGCGGCCCGGATCGTGGACATGGCCACGGCATCTACGCTCAAAACGCCCGGGGGACCAAGCGGATTCGCGACAATGCCATCTTTCACCAGTTCGCGTACGGAATTCATGTCTACGGATCGGAAAAGGCATCGCTGAAGGGGTTCGAAATCGACGGCAACATCGCGTTTGAAAATGGCTGCCTCACCCGGCTCGGTGACAACTCGCCGGGCATCATGGTGGGTGGCGGTTCGCCGGCGGAGCGAATCGCGATTCGCGACAACGTCGTCGTCGCCGGGGGGATTCGGCTCGGCTACCCCTGGGGGGCGACCAACGAGGATGTCGTTTGCACCGGCAACTACTGCGAGGGTCTGGTCGTTCGCGACTTTCGAAAGGGAACAATCGGGCAGAATACGATTGTCGCCCATTCCAGTGTCGTGCAGTTGCACGGGGCGAAGAAGTTGATGACCGGTGGATTGCACTGGGACGAGAACGATTACTTTGTGACGGATGGGAAATGGGGCGAAACAGCCGTGGTGGAGGGGCCGCAAAGCCGCGGACTGACATTCGCCCAGTGGCGAAGCGCGACCGGATTTGACCGGAAGAGCCATCTCACGCGAGGCAAGCCGACCAAAGTGCGAGTGATCGTGCGCCGCAATGTCGATGAACCGGGTCGGGCGTGATCGCCGTAATAAATCCGCAAGAGCTGCCGGCGGTCGAGATTGAATTGGGCGGAATTCTCAAAGTTGGGATGCGATTTCGAATCAAGAGCGTAAAAGATTTCTACGGGCCGCCAATCGTGTCGGGAATCTTCGATGGGCATGCCGTGGGCGTTCCGATGAAGGCGGTGACGCCGCCGTCGCCGGTCGGTCTGCCGAAGGCGAAATTGCCAGTAACCGAACCGGGATTCGCGGCCTTCGTCGTCCTGCCGGAATGACGATGGGGATTGGCAATCCGATTTGGCGTCGCCGGAGATCGAAGCCGCCGGACCCACGGTCATTGCACTCGCTTTTTCATCCGGCGTTCATCGACGCTTTGTCAATCGTCAAATCGTGACCTACAGTTCGATAGATTGTCGCGCGACCGCTTATCGGTTTTGTGAAGCACTCGCGTCCGATGAGCGATTCGCACCGAGATGCATCCGGGTTCCCGCGTCCTGATTGGCGGGGTGTTTGTATTTGGCGTATTCGGCTACGGTTGTTGCGAATCGGTCCTTCCAGATAACGACGCAGATTTGATCAGCCGATAGTTCGAGCCAATTTCCCCCCTTGCCCCGGGCGAGATTGCATGAAGGCCATCACCTCCATTAACGAACTGACGGAAGCTTTGCGCCAGACGCAATTGCTGACGCCGCCGCAGTTCGAACAGTACGAGCGCGATTCGAAATCCTCGCTTCAGGACGTGAAGCGGCTGTCGTCGCTGTTGGTCGAGCGCGGATTCTTGACGCGGTATCAAGTCGATTGCGTGCTCCGCCAGGAGGGCGCGAAGCTCAACCTGGGCAATTACGTCATCGTCGACAAACTGGGCGAAGGCGGCATGGGCGTGGTTTATAAGGCCTGGCAACGCCGCCTCAACCGGTTCGTCGCCATCAAGACGATTCGCGAGCGAGTATCGAAGAACGAAGAGAAAATGGTGAAGCGGTTTCGCCGCGAGGCGGAACTCGCCGCCCAATTGCTGCACCCGAACATCGTCGTCGTGCACGACCTCGATCAGGACGGCGACAAACATTTTATCGTGATGGAGTACGTCGAAGGGGTGGACCTGGCCCGTTATGTTCACGATGTCGGCACCTTGCAAGTCGCTCAGGCCTGCGATTACATTCGCCAGGCCGCCATCGGCTTGCAGCACGCCCATGAGCATGGGTTGATCCATCGCGACATCAAGCCATCCAATCTTTTGCTGGCCGACAGCAACAAGTCCAGTTCGGTTTTTCGCCGCTCGGCGGTGGGGAGCGATCGGCTGCCTGGCACGCAGGTTGGGATTGAACGGCTGCCGTCGAGCCGACATGGCATTATGGCGGCGGCAACGAATCGGCTTCCAGGCAGCGGGCACGGGATCATCAAACTGTTGGATCTGGGCCTGGCGTGTTTGAACAGCAACTTCCAGGAGGTTGGAAAGGGCAGTTCGCTGACAATGAAGGGCTCGTTCCTCGGCACGCCGGACTATGTCGCGCCGGAGCAGGGCCGCAACGCCAGCACCGTGGACGGCCGTGCCGACCTCTACAGCCTTGGCTGCACTCTGTACTTTCTGTTGACGGGCCAACCACCATTTGTCGATGGGTCGTCGCTCGACAAGTTGATGCGGCATCAATACGACTCGCCGCCGAAAGTGGAAGACGCCCGGCCGGATGTGCCGCCGAGCGTTCGCCGAATCCTGAAGAAATTGCTGGCGAAGTCGCCCGACGATCGCTTCCAGACAGCCCAGGAACTGGCCGACGCATTCTACGAAGCCCAGCAGGGGATGGATAATTCGCCCAAGTCGCCGATGCCGTCGTCCTCGGCGTCCGAAACGGAGCGACCGTCCAGCTTTGAAGAACTGCCAACCAAGAAGAAGGAATCTCGGACCAAGAAACTGCGGCACGCCACGCCCACGATTCAAGACCCGGGCACCGTTCCAGGCGCCAGTTCCCGGCGATGGACGACGTTGCGAGCCCATCAGGCCTGCGTGCTGTCATTGACGTTTTCGTCGGATTCGACCCTGCTCGCATCGGCGGGTCTGGACGACACGCTGCGGGTGTGGGAGGTCGGCGACGACGTGCTTGAACGCACCTCCATCAAGGGAATTCCCATCGGCGAGGCCCACGCACTGACGTTTTCCAGCGATCACAAGCAGATCTACGGGACGCGCGACGAATTCGAGCGGTTTTATGTTTCGCTGCTCGTGGTCGACGCCGATGCTCGAGAAATTCCAGGTGTTTCGCGGCCCGGAAACGCCGATTTCGGCCCTGGCCGCATCCTCCAGCGGGGAGCATTTGATTTCGGCCGGCGGTCGGAAAGTCGTGCTGTGGAATGTCGAGCCAAAGAAAACTCGCCAGCGAACGGACATGGAAGGCCATCGGGCCGATTTCAAATCGGCCGCGTTCGCGCCGGACAACAAATTGCTCGCGGCGGGCGACAATGACGGCGTCATCTGGGTTTGGCGCATTGGCCGACTGTGGACCAAACCGGTCAATTTCTTCGTCGGGCATCAAGGATCGGTCGACGCTCTGGTCTTTTCGCCCGATAGCCGGCTGGTCGCCTCCGGCGGCCTCGACAAGCGAGTGCTGGTTTGGGAGACCTCAGACGAAAGTGAGACTCCACTCGAGTCGTACGATGGCCTCAGCTCGTGCGTGCGGCAGATCACGTTTCTGGAAGAGGGCAAGAAACTCTTGGCAGTGGCGCAAGATGGGCATTGCCTTGTCTGGGACCGGTCTACCCGCGCCAAGACGTATGAATTGTCACTGGGGCAGGCATTAGCGGTTCAGGTCGCGGTCTCGCCGAATGGCAAGTCAATGGCAATCGCATCAAGTGATGGCACCATCACCTTATATCGGCTCGGCGATGCGCCGGCGGCTGCCACGCCGCCCAAAGGACAGATGCCCTCGCCGCGGACGAAATCGATGAAGACCGATTCGTCCTCCGAGCAAACAAAACGGACGCGCATCATTCCTGCCAAGGCCGCGGACGGCAAGTCCTAACGCACCACATGGCCTAATCAAACAGGGCCGCGACGTAGGAATCCGGGTCGAACGCCTCCAAATCGTCGACCTGTTCGCCTACGCCGATGAACTTCACGGGCAGATTCAATTTCCTTTTGATCGCGAAGATGGCGCCGCCCTTGGCGGTCCCGTCGAGCTTTGAAAGGACGATGCCGGTGCACTGCACGGCCTTGGAAAACATTTCGGCCTGTTGAATCGCATTTTGCCCGGTGGTGGCGTCGAGCACGAGCAGGACTTCGTGCGGCGCATCTTCAATCTGTTTGCCGAGCACGCGGCGAATCTTTTCGAGTTCGCGCATCAGGTGCGTCTGAGTGTGCAAGCGGCCGGCGGTATCGACGATGACGACATCGAAGCCGCGGGCCTTGGCCTTTTCGCAGGCGTCGTGCGCGACGCTGGCCGGGTCGCTGCCGGTCGCGTTCTTGACGATGTCGCAACCGAGCCGCTCGCTCCAGATGGTCAACTGTTCGACGGCGGCCGCGCGGAAGGTATCGCATGCCGCCACCAGCACCTTTTTCCTTCCTCCTTGGAGCGCTTGACGAGCTTGGCGATCGAGGTGGTTTTCCCCGAGCCGTTGACGCCGGCGACCATGACGACTGTCGGCTTTCCGTATTGGTAATTGAGCCCGGTCGAGGGGCCGGCGAGCAGATCGCGCAGTTTGCCTTTCACAAAAGCTTCAACATCGCCCGAAATCTCCTTGTCGAGGAACGATTGCCGCACACTATCGACGATTTCGGAGGTGGCGGCTCCTTCCCACGTCGGCCAGGTACAATTGTTTTTCGAGTCTTTCAAGGAAATCGCGATCGACTTTGCCGCGCAACCCGAACAGGTGGGCGACGCCGGCGAACACGGACCGCGTCTTGGAGAGGCCCTGCTTGAGTTTCTGAACAAAGCCCTTTAACACCATCGTTTAGTCTCCCGGCTTTTTCCTTGAGACGCGCGAGCGTAAGCATGATAGTATATGAAAGTCGAATTTCGCCGGATTTCGTGCAGCTTTTCCAACCTGAACCGGACGACTTTTCGCGGGAGAATCGCCGCCATGATTCGACAAACTTTGATTTCGGCGTGCCTGCTGCTGGGCGTCATCGTCCCGGCGGTCGCGAATACCCCCGAACTTTCCCGCGACGATACCGAGCGGGCCTTGCAACTGCTGAAGAAACTCGGCCGCCAAGGACTTTCGCATCCGCCAAACTGCCAGTTCGGAACTGGTGAAAATGGGGCGGGCGGTCGAGCCGATCCTGCGGGCGGGAATGAGCGACTCCGATCCGGAAATTCGCTTCCGCAGCAAGTATTTGCTCCCGCTGGCGCTGAATTACGACCTGGAAAAGCGTATCCAGGCGTTTCTGGTCGATCGCGCCGACAAGTCGCCGTTGCCGGGTTGGACGCGTTTCAAGGCGGCGGTCGGCGACGACGCCAAGAGCCGCGATCTGTTCGCCGCGATGCACCGGGCCGATACGGAATTGCTGGAACTGATGGACAAGGACCCGTCCGCCGCCCAGAACAAGATCGCGGCGCACTGCAATGAGTTCGCGATGACCCGCAATTATGGTTACAACATGCCGGTGGTCGCCGAGCAGGTTGCCATGCTGCTTTACGCGATTCAGGACAGCCGCATGAAATTTGACGGGACCGCGCGGGCCAATTTCAGCAATGCCCTGCATAGTCTTTCGTACCAACCTACCGGCAAGGAGGTTTTGAAGAACAACGAGGTCATTCGCCGGCTGGTTGTGAAGTATCTTTCGGCCTGGACTGAAACCACGATTCACAGCGACGTGTATTTGCTGGTGAATCTGGAAATCAAGGAGGGCGTCGACATCGCGCGGGCCATGATCAAAAAGTCGAGCACGCAGCCGTGGACGCGGGCGATGGCGATGGGCGCGCTGGCCAAAATCGGCGGCAAAAATGTGATTCCGGAATTGCTGCCGTTCCTTGAAGACAAAAGCTCGTGCGGCACGACCACCTTTGGCTTCAATAATCGGAACGTGACCATGTCGACCCAGCTTCGGGATGTGGCCCTCGGCCTCCTGGTGCACCTCACCGGGCAAAGTCTCAACGATTACGATTTCGCTTACGTGAAAGTCTTCCCCGCCAACTTCTCGACGGTCAACCTTTTCATGTCGCCGACGCTGCTCGGATTCAGCGATCAAAAGGCGCGACGACGCCTCGCTGAAAAAATGGAAGCAGTGGTACGACAAGGAAAAGGGCAATTTACCCAAATCGAAAACGAAGTGAGCAGGTCAACGCCCATGACCGCGAGCGTCGGCCAACACTCGGCATGAAACCGATCATCTGGCCGTTTCATTTTGCTACAGGGTGTTGCATTTCACCACAACTGCGCAGGTCAGGTTGGAATTGAACTTATTCAGTCGCATTGAGGACAAGTCTTCATTTGCGTTAATTCGTTGAACACGCTCTACTTGTGAACGCTTTCCGCACCGAAATCATTTTGGCGTCGGATATTGGCACGGTCATTGCCTTAGTAAATTACGTTCCGGTTGGTAGCGAGTCCCAACCGGGACACTGAAAAGTACCTCCCCAAACCTCCCTTCGAGCAGGGCACGGGGTCTGATGGGTTGCGAGTCCCCATCAGAGACAACCCCGTGCCCGCACCTCTTTTATCCCCGATCATTCACGATCGAGATCCCAGGCGGCGATACCGAACGGCTGGCTTGCCGAGTCCGCTCCCTTGCCATGCGCCGCCGCCGCGCCTATCAAAAAAACTTGCACGAGATTCCGAAGCCTGTTGCCTGCCTGCGCTGTGCCTTCTCGCTTGAATCACCCTTGGAGTCGCGGCATGATCCACGTCGAGCATCTGACCAAGTACTACGGCGACTACGCCGCGGTTCGAGATGTTTCGTTTCGCATTAAGGAAGGCCAGATCGTCGGTTTTCTGGGTCCCAACGGGGCCGGCAAGACCACAACCATGCGAATCCTGGCCGGTTATCTAACCGCTACCTCCGGCTCGGCGGAAGTCGCGGGGCTGGACGTGTTTTGGGATTCGATCAACGTTCGCCGGAAGATCGGCTACATGCCCGAAAGCTGCCCGCTTTACGGCGAGATGCGCGTCGGTGAGTACCTGAAATTTCGAGCCGGCCTCAAGGGCCTGTACGGGTCGCGACGCCGGCGCGGCTCGATTACGTCCTCAAACGTTGTTGGCTGAAGGACGTCAAACGGCAGTTGATCGGCACGCTGTCGAAAGGCTATCGCCAGCGCGTGGGACTGGCCGACGCCTTAATCGCCGAGCCGGCCGTTCTCATTCTCGATGAGCCGACCGCCGGGCTTGATCCCGCCCAGATTCGCGAGACTCGGGCGTTAATTCGCGAACTGGGCGATGAACACACCGTGATCCTGTCCACACACATCTTGTCCGAAGTGGAACGGACCTGCGACCGGGTCATCATCATCAACAAGGGCCAGGTGGCGCTCGATCGATCGCTCAAAGGCGGCGAGAACGCGGCCCAATTGGAAGAACTGTTCGTGCGCATCACCGGCGGCGATTGATCCGCCCGCGGTCTGGAGTTTCACATGCGACCGATGCTGACGCTGATTCGACGTGAATTCACAGCCTATTTTCTGTCGCCCATTGCCTACGTCGTGTTGACGGTCTTCCTGATCGCCACCGGGTATCTATTCGGCTTCATGACTCTGGACCTGCTCACCAAGAAGGGCCCTGCCGGCGTCGAATTTCCGATGCAAGTCATGCTGGGCGACGAACGCTTCTGGCTGGTTTTCCTGCTCATCCCTGCTCTTGACGATGCGGTTGTTCGCCGAGGAGCGGGGCAGCGGCACTCTGGAAATGCTGCTCACGGCGCCGATTCGCGACTGGCAGGTCGTGGCGGCGAAATTCATCGCCGCCATGGGCTTTTACTTTATCCTCTGGCTGCCAACGCTCCTATACCTCCCCGTGCTCATCGGCCTGAATCGGGTGGAATATCAGTCGGCATGGACGGCGAACTCGATTTTCATGTGCGTGGGGTTGTCGGCCGCGGCGGTTCTCGCGCTGCTCATGATCGTGCCGTTCCGACCCGGCCTGAAACTGGCGCTGTACTTGGCCCCGGCCATTATTTTTCCCATCGGCGTGGCCGTGGTTTTGCAACTTGATCACTACCAGACCCTGGCGGTCATGGTGGCGCTGGCGACGGTCGCGAATTTGATCTTTCTGGTCGCCGCGCCGGTTTCGCTGGGCAAGCTGTTCGACTATTCGCTGGAGGAACGCGTCGGCTTTGTGCTGGGCGTCGCCTTGCTGATCGCGGCGGGGGCAGCCGTCTATTTCGGCTTTCAACACTTCAACCGCGATCCGATTTCGTTGCTCAGTGTCTTGTCAGACATCGATCACTGGCCGGTGGTGACTTCGTATCTGGGGGTCATGCTTGTCGGCGCGATGTTTTTGGCGCTGGGCATGCTCGTCAGTTCGCTGGTGAAGAGCCAGATGGTTGCGGCGCTGATCACGTTGGTGTTGAGCCTGGCGTTTGTCCTGCCCGCATTCTGGCGGCCCGAAATGGACACCGCCAGCGTTGACTACCGGATTCGAAACTTCTTTAGCGTGCCGGTGCATTTTCAAAACGATTTTAGTCGCGGGATCATTGATTCGCGCAGTTTGGTCCTGTATGCCAGCGTCGCGCTCTGCTGTCTGTTTCTGACGGTGCGGAGCCTGGAAAGCCGGCGCTGGCGTTGAGGTGAATGGTCATGATTCGCTTCTTGATGCGGTTTCTCGGGTTGACCGGCATTCTGGCCGCCGTGGCGGGTGCGCTCGTGCTGGCCGCCGGCGAATCCGGCCGGTTGTCGTTCGCCACGGTTCGCGAGGCCTTTCGCGGCCACGGAAACCCGGTCGAAATCGGGGCAATCTACGCTTTCGTCGGCGGACTCGCGATCGGCCTCCTGGTGATGGCCTTTGAATTCGTGGCGGGAGTCCGTCAGGCGGCCGGACGCCGCAGCGCCATGGGCATGAACGTGGTTGTTCAAGTCGTCTTGGCGATCGCCATTCTAATCGGCATCAACGTTTGGTCGTTCGACTATTACCACCAGGGGCATTATGTTCGCCTGGACTGCACGCGCGACCGCGCCTTCACCTTGCCCACCAGCGTGACCGCGCAACTGAGTAGGCTGCGCGACGAAACCACCGTGGTCGTCAACTATCAGCACCAGGATCGCAATCGATTCTCGCGGAAAAAATCCGACCGTTATGATTCGCAGGCCGAGCGGAAGGTTGTGGAAAAGGTCCGCGATCTAGTCGATCAGCTTCGGGAATTTGGCCCGCAGTTTCACGTCGTCGTGCTCGATGTGGACGACGAGGACTACGATGCCAAGTTTGAAGCAGCGACGGCCAAGTTTCCCGGCCTGAAGCAGGCGATCGCCGACGCGCCAGAAAGCAGCATCTTCTTCTGCGCCGGCAAGAATATTCAGCGGCTCGATTTTCATGAGTTCCTGCAACTCGACAAGACCGCGTCCAAGGAGGCGAACAGCGGTCGCGGCAATCTGGTTCTAATGAAGCAGGGCGTGGAGCCGTTCGTTCGGCGCGTGTTGGCAATCGAGGAAAAGAAGCCGAAGATCGGCGTCGCGGTCATTCATGAGTGGCTCAGCACTCACGGCTCGCTCAATGATTTGTCGCTGGCCGGAATGAAAAAGAGCCTAACGACCAACGGCTTCAACGTGGAAGACATTTTGCTGAAACGTTGGGGCGAGAATGGCCCGGAATCCGCCGCCTATACGTTCGAGGAAAACCGCCTCGATGTGCTTGAGGAAGAACTCGCCGACCTGAATGAGTCGATTCCGGTGATCCGAACCAATCGCGACGAAATGATCAAGAACATCAAAATATTCCGGGAAAGCACGTTGGACCAGCTGTCCGAAACGTTTCGCGATCAACTCGGCGGCCGCAATCTGACCGAACAGGAGCGAAAGCTGAATCTGGACCGATTCGAAACGCTGGTGACCGCCCTGAGTTCGGAATTCGAACAGCGCGAGGAGGAACGCCAAAAGGACGAAATCGAATTGGCTACGCTCACCAGTCAGGAATCCGTGGTCGAGGGGCGTCGGATCACGGACGTGAAGGAAAAGACTTCGCGGTTGTTGGCGGATTGCGATCTGTTGATCATCCCGCGCATGACGATTATTGATTTGATCAATGGTCAGCGAATTGCCTCGCGATACTACAAGTTGGCTGATCCGCAGATCGCGGCGATTCGGGCGTTCATTCGCTCGGGCAAGCCGGTGTTCGTGCTCTTTGGCCCAACGAATGATTCGAGCGAGGGGCTTCCACAGGAGACCACCGATGGCGGGCCGATTGAGCAAATGCTTGCCGATCTGGGAATCGTTTTGGGGAAACAGACAATCCTTTACACCGCCGAGAGCCGAGCGTTTGCCGAGCGGCGCGTTAATCCTCTTGGCGGCGGTCAAGCCGTCGATGTTCCGCCGTTGAGTTTCGATTCGATTGGAACGCGAAGTTTAGCGGACGCCGCGCGGCAGCCGAACCCCGTGCAAAGCGGCTTGCGGTTGCTCGAACGCAGCGTGGGCCAGCGGCTGGATATGAAACTGCGCTATCCGCGGCCGGTTTACTTCGCGTCGATTCGGGAGCGACCCGAGTATCGCGGCGAATTCCTGTTTACCGATCCGGCGACCTGGAACGAGGCCAAGCCGTTTCCGGAGCGGGCCTACACGCCGAGATTCGAACCAGCAAAGCCCGACGATCCGACCAAGGGGACGCGCGATGAGGAACGCCGCGGGCCGTTTCCAATCGGTGTGGCGGTGCAAACTACCGTCCCGCCCGAATTGCTCGATGACAAGTATCGCGCGTTCAAGGTTGCGGCATTGACAATGGCGGCGCGGATGTCCGCAGGCGGGATCCCGGCGAGCCTCGCGGCGGAATCGCTGGTCCCAACTGATCCATACACGAAACGCGACAAGAAATACAAACCGGTGCCGATTCGCGCCGCGGCCATCGGGCACGGCGGAGTGTTCGCCAGCGCCGATGCCAACCAGCCTGACTTGTCGCCCGCCAAGGAGCAGTTGCTGCTCCAGACGGTCAATTGGTTGCTGGGCCGCGACGATCGATTGCCCCATGCGAGTAAGGTTTGGCAATATCCGCGGATTCAACTTTCGGATCGTGACAGAACGCTCTGGCGCTGGGGCGCCGCCCTCGTTTTGCCGGGCTTATTTGCCTATTTCGGTTTCGTCGTGCTGCTGATGCGGCGAATGCGATGACCGTGTTGGCTTTGGCGGGAATGACGACATGAATCTTCGCACGACATTGTTTTTAGCCGTGTTGCTGGTGGGCGGCGGGGCCGCCCTGTGGTTTGGTCCGGAACTCGCCTCGAATGCCGGACTCCGGCCAAAGCCGGTCAATCCCGATGGCGCCGGTTCGCTTCGGGTCTTGAATCAAGACCTGACCCGCGATCGACTTCGCAAGATCGAAGTGCGCCTCGATCGAGAATCGGTTCAGCTTGAGAAGGGCGCCGGCGGCGCTTGGGCGCTGCCGGGAAACTGGCCCACGCGAACAGCGGAGGCCCAGCAATTGGTCGATCTGGTCGCCAATCTGCATTCGCGCTTTCAAGTTGTTCCCCTGAGCGGCGATAAATCGAACATGGTCCCGTTTGGCCTGGACTCGGCCCAGAATCCGGTGACGGTCCGGGTCGATACGGTGGGCGGCTCGCATACGCTCGTCTTTGGCGAGGCCGATCGCCTGGACGAGAGCGAATTCGCGCGGCCCACCTATGTCCGCGTCGACGATTTGCCGGAGGTCGTTCGGCTGGGCCCGGATATTTTGCCGATCATCAAACGGCCGCGCGAATATTATCGTCGCCGGCAGTTGTTCCCGAACACGGTTCGCGTGAAACTCGCGGACTCGAAAGCATCCAATCCATTTGGCCCCACGCCGGAAACATCCAACGCCCCGGTGTCAATTCCGCGAATCAAGTCGCTGACGCTGGTAGGCCCGCAAGCCAAGGAAGTCCTGACGATTGTGGCGGAAAAGTTGCCGGCGCCCAACGCCGACCGGACGCCAGTCCGCATGGATCCACTGCAACTGGCCGAAAGCTGGTCGATCGCCGCGCCGGTGAAGGATCGGGCCGATCCGGACAAGCTGAAGGCGTTGCTATCGGCGATTCCGGACCTGTGGGTGGAGAAGTTCTCGCCCGCCGAGCCGGCCGCGATGCTCGCGGCCTCGCTGATCGCTTCGCCCGCCGACGGGCTAAGTGCAATCGCCGGGATGATGGATTCGAAATCGGCTGATTTGAACAAATGGGCGGTTGAATACGCCGGACTGGACAGGCCTGAATACAAACTGAGCGCGACACTCGAAAATGGGGAGATGGTGAGCCTCGAAATCGGCAAGGTGGCGCGGGTCTCGGAGCGGCCCGGAGTGGCCGCGCCGCCCGCGCGGCCGGGCATGCCGCCGATGCCGCCGCCGATTATCCGCGAAGAGTATCGTTTCGCCCGGCTCAAGGGCCAGCAGACAATTTTCGAAATCAAGGCCGATCGGTTCGCCGAACTGTTTCCCTCCAGTGCCGCGCTGCGAGATGAAAAGCTGGCCCGGTTCCAGACCAAGGATGTGAAGGAGGTCAAGATCAAGCAAGCCAGCGGCACGATCGTCCTGGTTAAGGACAAGGACGAAAAGAAAGACGACAAGTGGCGGGTCACGCAGCCGATCCAAGCGATCGCCGAACTCGACAAGATCAACGAACTGCTCGACAAATTGGCTGGGCTAGAAGCCCGCGACAAGGATGTGATCGACAATCCGAACCTGAAAGACACCGGTTTCGATGCCGCCAAGGGCATCGAGATTTCCCTTTCACTCGACGAGGAGATGCCCGGCCCCGGCGAAAGCAAAACCAAGCGACAGCGCCGTGTCGCATTCGCCTTCGGCAAACACGACGAACAGGCCAAGAAGGTGAACGTGCGAGTCTCCGGTCGAGAGCGGGTGAACCTCGTTGACGAGAGCGCGATCAAGTTGGCAGAGCGGCCGGCGTTGGCCTACCGCGGCCGCCGCGTGCTCGATTTCGACGCCGCGGCCGTCGCGAAGGTTGAAGTCAAACGCCCCTCGGAAAACTTCACGCTTCAGCATGTCGGCGATGATTGGAAACTGACGGCGCCGGTTTCAACACCGGTCGAAAGGTCAAAGGCGACCGCGCTGGCCGACGACCTGGGCCGGCTCGAAGCGGTCGAGTATGTCAATGATGCTCCCAAGGCCGAGGATCTTGCAAAAGCCGGCCTGGACAAGCCGCAACTTACCGTCCGCATCGCGTTTAGCGGCTTGGCCAAACCGGCTCAGACGTTGCTGATCGGCAAACAGCGGGAGAAGAAGCCCGAGTATTTCGCCAAACTTGCGGGTGGCACGAGCATTTTCGTTGTCAAAAAAGATGTCCATGATTCCATCGACAAATCGTCGTTGGATTATCGTCCGACTCAGCTTTGGACCATAACGCCGGACGACTTGACGGAATTAAAGATCGAGCAGGAACAGAGCGGATATGAATTGAAGCGAGACGGATTCAATTGGAAAATCGTTAAGCCATTTGAAGCGGTCAGCGGCCCGGGGCAAGTGCAGTCGATCGTGGACGCCATCGCGACACTCAAGCTGAGCGGCTATCAAGCGCACACGCTGACAAATCCCGCCGAGTATGGGCTCGACAGGCCGCGCTTGAAGATCGAATTCACGGCGAAAGAAAAAGACAAAGCCGGCAAGGAACAGGTTAAGCAACGCACGTTGTTGCTGGGCAAGGCGGTCGCCGGGAAGCCCGAATTGTACGCCAAGCTCGGCGACGATTCGGCTGTTTTTCGCGTTCCCGAATCGGTGTTGTTGAGCACCAACAAGTCGGCGCTCGACCTGCTCGATCGACAATTGCTGATCGCGGACAGTCAGCGCATCGGCAAGATCGAACGAAGTGGCGGCGGACGGATGACCGCGATCCGGGGCGACAAAGGCTGGAAGATTCAGGCGGGGGCCGTGTCGTTTCCCGCCGATGAGCCGACCATCGCGACAATGCTGCGCACTTGGGGCTTTTTGCAAGCGGAAAAGATCGCGGCGTACGGCTCCAATGTCAAGCTTGATCAGTATGGGCTGAATCCGCCGGCGGACACCATCACGATTTCGTTCGGCGCGGCCGCCGACGGCAAGCCGAAGACCCACGTTTTGAAGCTCGGCAAGGCGACCGATCGAGGCGATCGGTATGTGCAGGTAGACGCCAACCCTGCCGTGGCCGTTTTGGCGGCCGCGGTTGTCAAGAGTGTGGTGCGCGACTACCTCGATTTCGCCGACAAGAGCCTATTGCATTTCGACGAATCGGAGTTGCAGGGCATTCGGCGGCAAATGAAAAACAACGACATGGAAATCACCCGCAAGGATGGTTGGAAAGTCATCAAGCCTGCTGAACAGAAAGGCGATGAGCCCTCGCTCGACCAGTTGGCGAAGCAATTGGCCAATCTGCGCGGATCGCGTGGCGGCATACGCTCCGACCGATTTAAAACCATTTGGATTGGACGCGCCGGCCGCCACGATCACCTTCACCCTTTTAAAAGACGGCAAGCCGCAAGCGCGGGTGTTGAAAGTGGGAAAACCCGTCGAGGCGAAATCGGCCGCGGGCGACCGCTTCGTGATGATCGACGGGTCCAAGACGGTGGGCGTGCTCTCGGTGATGTACGCCCGGAAGCTGCTTGCGGAGCCGATTGCGTTTCGCGATCGGACGCTGATTCGCCGACTGGCGGAACCGGACAAAGTGATTTTGGAACGCGGCGAGCGCGTCGGGGCGAACAAGGCGATCTTCACAAAGGTCGACGGCACCTGGAAGTTAACCGCCCCCGTGAAGGCCGACGCCGAGCACGCCGATCTGGAGGATTTCCTGAACGCCCTTTACAAGTTGCGAGCCGACGAGTTTGTCAGCGAAAAACCGACGCCGGCGAAGCTGAAGGAATTTGGGCTCGACAAGCCGGAAGCCACCTGGCGATTTTTCAGCGGCGACAAAGAAGTGCTGGTGCTGATGATCGGCAAGCGCGACTCGACCGATCAACGCGTCTATGCCAGGCTTGGCAACGAAGACATTGTGTTTTTCCTGAATCCGACGGCCACCACCCGAGCCACGGCCGAATACCGCAAGCGCACGCTGTCGAACGGATTCGACGCTGCACAAGCCGGAGTGTTGACCATCGTTGACCGGACCGGGCCGTCGGTGCTGCGGAAAGTGGCCGGTGTGTGGAAGGCCGACGGCAAGCCCACCGTCAAAATCAATCAAGCCGCGGTCACCGATCTGCTTGCGACGCTCGCGAACCTCAAGGCGGAGCGATTTGTCCGCGATCAGGATGCTCCGCTGGCTCTCTACGGGCTGCAAAAACCCCGGCGGACGATCATGGCCCAAACCTCGACGGGCATGAAGCAGGAATTGGACCTGGGCAACATTGAGGGCGGCAGCAAGCGTGCCTACGCGGCGTTGCCGGGCAAAACCGAAGTCGTGGTCCTCAGCGAAGCCGACACGGCCAAGCTGGACAAGGGCTTGAAGGAATTGAGCGACAAATGAGCGCTCGCGACGTTGCAGGCGCGATCCCTGCAGTGCCCAAGCGGGCGGGGTCATTGTGAGTCGATTTTGTCGCCGACTTTTTTGTTGGTCAGCCGCTTGTCATCCGGAAACGACTCCAGCACCAGCCCTTTGAATTGCACTTCCTGCGGCGCTCGATTCGAGTGCAGTTGCAACCCGATGGGGCCTTCCTCGATGCGGTCGGGTTCCGCATCGCGCCAGTCGACTACGAGTACGCCATTCGCGACCACTCGGATCCGATTTCCCTGAGCAAAGATTTCAATGTCGTTCCAGTCATGTTGCTTGCTGACTTTGAGCACAGGTTTGTTATCGACTTTCAATCCCGCGCGGCCGTACAGGTCGTAGAGCCCCCAGCCGCTGGGAAACATCACCAGATGTCCCTTGTAAGTCCACGGATCGCCGCGATTCGGCGCCACCGCGCCCCAGAACGCGATGCCCGAATGCATTTCGGATGATTGGCTCAACTTCGCGGAAAACGTCAGATGAAAGTCGCTGAATTTGCGCTTGGTTAGAAGATACGTGCTGACTCTAACTTCGCCCTCGTTGTGACCAACGATCGCACCTTCTTTCACGGACCAGAGCTTTTTGTTTCCGCCCCAGTCGTCGATGTCCTTCCCGTTGAACAGGTCAATTTTTTCGGATTTGCCCTTCAAGGGCGGCACGAGCGGCTGGGCCAGGCTTGCAGCGGGCGCGATCAACAGCAACGAGACGGTGAGTAGTCGCATGGCATCCTCGCGGGTCGGATTCACTCCCGGCGCGATCGAACCGGGCGAATTTATCATCAGCGATCGCTTGGCGGATTGCAAGGGTCGATCTCCACAGTCATGATCAACGCAAGCGACAATCGGGTCGCAAATATGCTAGCCTTTCGAGTGGTTTTAATGAAACAGGAATCAAAATCGGCACATTTGGCTATTGCTGATGCAATCGACCGAAACAATGCCGCCGCCGACCCGTCCGCCCTCCGAGACGAATTGGCCCGCGTTCGTGGATATCTACGGGCGAACCATACTGGATTGGTTTCGCCGGACAGGAGTGCCGGCCTCGGACGTGGAATCACTGGTTCAGGATCTCGTTGGTTACCTGAATCGTGAATTCGCCCGGATGCGCGGCGATCCGGGTATCAAGTTTCGGTTATGGCTGCAATTCGCCGGCCGGGCGGCGTGGGGCGGGCTGATCCGGACCAACGTGACGGCGGCGAATCCGAATCAGCCGTCGCCGCTGAATGAACTGCTATTGAGTGAGTCGGCTCACCGGTCTTTTCTCGACGCGCTGGATGGGGAATGCTCCCATCAACGCCGTCGCGAAGTGCTGCCGCGGATTCAAGCGATCGCGCGTGCGGCCGACTGGGATGCCTTTTACCGAGTGAAATTGGAAGGGCTCGACGAGTCCAAGGTCGCCGAGCAAACCGATGCTTCGTTGCGGTCCGTGCGCGCGGCGGTATTTCGCGTGTTTCGATCGCTCGAGGGTGAGTTAAAGCGCATCGAGGAATCATTCTAACGGGCTTCGAACCGGTTCCTGATCCATGCAATGCTTGTCGCTCAAACAGATCGAAGAGCTTTTAATCGGCGAAATGGAGCCGATCGAGGAAGAGATTTGGACGATCCATCTCGATGACTGTCCGAATTGCCGGCGAAGATTTGATGAGTGCATGGAGACGCCGGAGGTGGATGTCTGGCGCCTGGCGGCACTGGAAGTGCCCAAACTCGCGGAAACCGATCAGGCGATCCTCGAAAAGCTGAAAGCGACCGTGCCGCCGGCGACCGGCGACGACGACGGCTCCGGCGCGGTCAATTACAACTTGTGGTTTCGTGGCGACTCGCTTAAGGGCGATCCAGAGCCGGTTCGAAACGATGGCGCAGCAAAGGCTGCTCCCGGACCCGCCCGCCTTCCAACCGTGCCCGGATTCGAAATCCACGGCGAACTCGGGCGCGGCGGAATGGGCGTCGTCTATCGCGCGACGCAGACCGCCTATCACCGACTCGTCGCGTTGAAAATGATTCTTGCCGGCCGCCTGGCAACTCGTGAGGAACTCGGACGCTTTCACGATGAGGCCGAGGCCATATCGCGATTGCGCCACCCGCACATCGTGCAGATTTTCGAGGTCGGGCAATTCGACAACCGGCTCTACGTTGTGCTCGAGTTCGTCGAGGGCGGGACGCTCGCCGACAAGATCCGCGGGAAACCGCTGCCGGCGCGGTCGTCGGCGCAGCTGGTCGAATCGCTGGCCCGCGCGATGCATTACGCGCACCAGCGCGGCATCATTCACCGCGACTTGAAACCGGCCAACGTCCTGTTGCATGGCCGCAAAGCCTTTCTTGACATTCCGGAGGACGCCGATCGATTGCCCGAGGATTGGGACTTCCGGCGTTCCATGCCGAAGATCACCGACTTCGGACTGGCAAAACTTCTCGACCGCAACACTCCAAACGGCCACACGGCGAGCGGAGATGTCGTCGGTACGCCCAGCTACATGGCCCCTGAACAGGCCCAGGGCCGGTCGGACACGATCGGCCCAACGACCGATGTCTATTCGCTCGGCGCGATTCTTTATGAAATGCTCACTGGCCGTCCGCCATTTCAGGGCGCCACGCCAATGGACACGCTGATTCAAGTTCACACTCAGGAACCGGTCCCATTACGGAAGCTCGTTCGCGATATTCCGGCGAGCCTCGAAACGATTTGCTTGAAGTGTTTAAGAAAGGAACCCGCGAAACGATATCGGTCGAGCGAGAGCTTGGCGGAAGACCTGCGCCTGTTCTTGCAAGGCATGCCGATCCAGACGCGACAATTGCACCCGATTTTGCGCGGCATCCACGGCCTGAATAAGCGAAATGGGAATTGGCAAACCACGTCGTTGATTTTCATGCTTTCGGTGATCGCCGGCGGCTCACTGTTCGCACACTGGATGCGCAACTCGTCGAACACGAACGCGGCAGATCTGAGATCGATTGATCCGGCCGTCGTCTGGGAGAATACAAGTTTGCGGCTGCGCCTGGCGCAGCAAGATTGCGAGCGGGGCAAGACCTTGGTCGGCCTGAGTCAAATGGCCGACTTGCTCGCGCAGTCGGAGCGTGACCCGAACCGGGAGCCGTTTCAGGAAGCGCTTCGTTGGAATCTATCGACCTGGCTGCGCCAGACGCCGACGATTGAACTGATCGCCTCCGAGCCGGCAGAATCGGTCGCCGTTCTCAATCGCCGCGACGACTATGAACTTGTCCTGGTCGGCGCCGGCGCAACCCCGAGCGGATTACATCGGCCGGCGATCGCGAGCCCGCGAATTGGGAAGACGCCAAACAGTGCCGACTCGTTTCGGCGTCGCCGGATGGCCGTTGGCTCGCGGCTTGGACCGGCTCGGGCATCCGCTGGTGGGATTTGGCCAATGGCAAACTCGTTGCTTCGGTCAATCTGCCCAACCTGATCAATTTGCAGGGCATCAATGTGGCTCCGGATGGCTTGTCGCTGGTGCTTCGGTCCAACGCGCCCGACGGGTCGCTGGTTTTGCTGACTCGTCCGCCGGAAGGGTCGCTGATCACCATCAAATCATTTGCAGAACGAGACGAATTCACGGCGATCGCGTGGCATCCTCAGGGCCACACGGTTCTGCTGGGAACAGCGGGCGGAAAACTCATCACGGCCGATGCCCGATCGTGGCGGTCGCTGCATTCGCACATATTGCCGGCGGCCGTTCAGAGCGTTTGCTGGCTTGATGACAGAACGGCAATTGCAGGCTGCGCCGACGGAACAATTCGATTCTGGAATCTCTTTAGCCCGATGGAAACCGAGCCCGCGGCCATTCGTGCCCACCCGGCGGGCAATGTGGTCGTTGCCGCGGCAAACGGATTGCTCGTTTCGGGCGGCAACGATCAATTCGTCAAGCTTTGGAAAGCCACCACCGGCGATCTGATCGCGACGCTGCCGCATCCGGCGGCGAGCCGGCAAGTAGCATCGACGCGCGATGGCAAGCGGTTTATCACGCGCGATGCACTTGGTTCCATTCGAGTATGGCGCGTTGCGGATGGAATTGAACCAATGAGATTTCCATTCGGCGCGGCATTACTTGGCCGCCCCCGGCTAAGCGGCGCGGCGATTTGCTAATTGCGGGCTTGTCCGGCCGCCGGACTGCAATCTGGAAGCGCACCGGCGGCGTCTGGACCCACAACGAACGAACGTCAGCGGATGACATCAAATTGGTCCTGGCGGCTCCGGATGGCGCCTACTATCTGACAATCGGCGCCGAGAGCGGTAAGGGGATTGTCGATGTTTGGAACCTCGATTCGAACCATCCAACGAGCCGATTGACGCATGATTCGCCGATTACGGCGGTGCAGTTTCGGAACGACGGCCAACGACTTTTCACCGGCACGGCGGCGGGGCGCGCGGGCATTTGGGACTTCGCGCATGCGAGGTTGGAACAATCGTTCGTTCACCCAGGCGCGGTGCGTTGCGGTGCTTTCGACATCGAGAATCGGGCGATTCTGATTGGCGGCAATGCGGCCGCGAGCGGTGGTGAAGCTCGCGTCTGGTCGTTAGAAAAAGCCGGGGAGCCAGTGAGCCCGCCGTTGCGCCATACGGCGCCAGTGGTGGCGGCTGCCTGGGAATCCGATGGCAAAACTGTTCGGACGCGCGATGCGCGCCACATCGCAAGGCGATGGGACATTGTGACCGGACAGCAGTTGCCGCCGCCCGCCCCGTTGTCCCCTGACGCGCAGGTGGTGGCCTACAATCCCGCGGGCGATCAATGCCTGGTGCTCGAAACCGACAATTCCCTCAGACTGTTGGTTCCGGGTGGCAAACTGATGACGCTGCCAGTCCCCATGTCCGAGGAATGGAAATCGGCGATGTTTTCGGCTGATGGCCGCTGGTTGTTGACGGCCTGGTCGGATGGTGTGCGGATGTGGCACGCCGCGACCGGCGCGGCGGTGGGACCGGTTTTCGGCGTATCGAATTTGATCGACGCGGAATTCGTCCAAGCTCAGACCTCGATCCTGGCCTGGTCCGCGACGGAAGCAAAACTATTCACCTGGGCGGCTCCGCTGATCAACACCGCCGCCGACTGGCGACGAAAGCTGGAACTTAGCACCGGAATGAATTGGTTCGCGCACGGCCCGCCGCGATTCCTCGATGCAACTGAATGGAAGAAATCTTCGGCTCGATGAGCGAAACCGGCCTGAAGGACCTATGGGCGATCACTCAAAAATCGAATGAACCGATGCGAGTTGGAATCCGGTGCGCGGCGGCACCAAGATCCCGCCGAGTTGCGCACGGTGCTATGCCGAGACCTTCGCCGAATGGTTTCGCGGCGTGCCGGGCCATCCCTACCAGCAAGGCTTTGATTTGCGCTTCGTCCGGAAAAACTCGACGACCCGCTCATTTGGCGACAAACCGCGGCGAATCTTTGTCAATTCGATGAGCGATTTATTTCACGAGCAGGTAGGCGAAGATGATATCGCGCGGGTCATTGATGTAATGCGGCGGGCTGATTGGCATGTCTATCAGGTATTGACGAAACGATCGCAGCGCATGCGTGACTTGCTGTCCGACCGATTCCGCGACGTGGCGGCAATGGCGCATGTTTGGTGGGGCGTTAGCGTCGAGGATCGGGTTCATGGCTTGCCTCGGATCGATCATCTGCGCCAGGCGCCGGCCCGCGTTCGGTTCCTTCCGGTCGAGCCGCTGCTGGAAAACTTGGGCGTCGTGGATCTGTCGAACGGCTAAAATGGGCGAAGATCCCGCTGATGCCGCAAGTTTCGCAAGTTGAATAACGGCGCTTCCCGTCGTCAATTCCCGACCAATTCTTTAATCGAATTGACCGATTCGAAAATCCCGTTTATATCGCCTGATCGGTCCGGATGCTTCCGTCGCGGGTTTTTGGCATGTCGTGGCGAGCCTGGCTTTTTCGCTTGATTGTCGGCGTGGTTGCCGTGACGGTCGCCCTGGGCGGCTGGTTCGCTTATTTGCAGACGAATTCGGAAGCGGTGCGGGCCCGCGTGATTGAGCAAATTCGCTCGCAGTTCCCCGACGTCGATGTGCAGGTTGGTTCGGCCTGGATCCGGCCGCTCGGCGGACTTTGGCTTCGCGACGTTCGCCTGGCGAAGCGAGAGGATGCCGGCCATCCGTTTCTAACGGTCGCTTCCGTCACCATCTACCACGACAAGGAGCAGTTGGCCAAGGGCCGACTGAGCATCCGCAAAATCGAGTTGGTCGATCCCGTCTTCAGATTTCGGCGCGACGCCGACGGAAATTGGAACCTTCCCGGCGTGCCTCGGGGAAGTCGCGATGATCCGCTGCCGACGATCACCGTCCGACATGGAACGCTGCAATTCGACGATCGTATCGGCGGAGTAACACGTCCCACGCTGGAGATTCGCGAAGTCTCATGGACATCGATCAACGACCCGCTGTCGCAAATGTCGATGCAGGGTCGCGGGCAATGCATTTTTGGAGCATTGCGATGTACGGGAACCTGGTTGCGTTCAACCAACAACTTCGCGGCCACGTTGGAGTTGCCGGACTATTCGATTACCCCGGATGCTGTCGCCTTGCTCAGCGGTCATTTTTCCCAGTTCAAGACCCATTTGGCCGGGTTGCAGGGCCAAGGCGATGCTCGGTTGGAAATTCGATATCAACCGCGGGGCCGACCGGCCTTTCAACCCAAACTGATCGTCAACTTACGGCATGGAAAGCTGAGTCATTCGCGGCTGCCATTGTCGCCGCTCGACGACATCGACCTGTGCGTCCGATATCAGGATGGCCACCTCCGGGTTGAGAAATGCAAAGCGCGCTCGGGAATGGCCCGGGTGACCATCGAGGCCGATGCGGCCATTTCGTGGGAGTCACTCCGATTCGACGACCCGGAGCAGTTTTTCCAGCGGATTCACCTGTCGATCCAAGACTTGACGCTTTCGCGCGAGCTGTTCGAGCAACTGCCGGCCAATTTGAAGGAAATTCACAAGGATTTTCGGCCGAACGGCCCGATCGGATTGACGTTTAAGCACGAACGGGGTGCTCGTGGCTGGACCAAGCGATGCATTGTGCAGCCGCTGGGAATCACGGCCGAATATGGCAAATTCCCATATCCGATTCGCGCGATCCACGGCAAACTCGAGCAAATAACGACGAGCGACGGAAAGGATGAACTGCTGGTGAATCTCACCGGTTCGGTAGCCGGCGAACCGGTCGTGATCGAAGGAGAGCACAGCGGCAGCGGTGCGAATTCGCACCTTGATCTTCGCATTCGCGGACGAGGATTGCCGCTCGACGAACAACTCTTCAAAGCGACTGGGAGACTCGCGGGCATCGATCGAGGAGTTTCATCCGACGGGACGTTGCGATTTCAGCGCGAGAATCCGCCGGCATCCGGGCGACCTTCGGTCGACCGTTGACATCCATCTCGATTTCAAGAAGGCCACGGTATGCTATGACGATTTTCCCTATCCGTTGGAGAACGTGAGCGGGACCCTCCTCGTTCGGCTGGGTCCGCAGCGAAAGTTGACATTCGAGAACTTTGTCGGCACCCACAACGGATCGGAGATTTGCGTCGACGGAGAAAATCGGTTTGGCCCGACCGGTCATGTGGTGAAATTGCGGGTGCGGGCGGCCGCGGTGCCCGCCGACGGGGACCTGGCCCGAGCCATGGAGAAAGTCGGCCTGCGAAGCGCTTGGCGATCATTGCGCCGAGGGGCGCATCGGCTTCCTCGGGGATATTGAATACACCGCGTGGACCGCGCTGCCGAGCGGCGTCAAGCCCACGAACACGATGGATATCACCTGCAACCGGTTCGAGGTCGAGTCACTCGTGCCCGATTTTCTTCCCTACGAACTGACGCAGGCGAGCGGGTCGCTTCAGTTCGCGCGGCCGGTTGACGCTCACGGAATTCGAGGCGAACCACCGTGGCTCGCGAATCACCATCGGCGGTCCTGTCAACCCGACCGTGATTATTCCCAAGCAAGGCGGCGGATTCTGGGCTCAGATCCAGCACGTTCAATTGCTGCCCTTGATTTTGGACGACGAACTGCTGATCGCCTTGCCGGCAAAACTTCGTTCGGCGGTCACGGCCCTTGAGCCAGCCGGCCCCATGACGTTGTTCGTCGACCAGTTCATCGTCGACACCACCGCCGACAAACCGGAACGATCGCAGGACCGCCGAGCACCAGGGCGCTCGGTTCGCGGGGCGAGAATGTCGAGCGCCGCCCTTCGCGATGACGCGCCCTCGCCCTGGATTTATTGGCAAGGGGCGAATATTCGCCTGGCGGGCGCCTCGCTCAATCTCGGGTTGAAGTGCGATAACGTCCATGGCGTCATCGCGATGAGCGGTGAATATCGGAACAACAAGCTCAACACTGTGGACGGCAACCTCTTGATCGAACAGGCGATGATCCTGAAACAACCTGTTCAGAACATTCACGCCCAGCTGCTGATTGATTCCGCGAAAGCTCCCGGGGTCGTGCAAATCAGGAACATCAAGGCGAAGTTGTTCGGCGGCGACATCGGAGGCGAGGCGGCGCTCATGATCGAGCCGATCGTTCGCTTTGACGTGCGACTCAAAGTGCTGGGAGTGAAACTCGAGGAGATCGATCGCCAAAACCGCATTACACCGGACGGGCAACTTGCCGGCCGCGGGAAGCCCAGGTCTTTTTGTCCGGAGAAGGCAGCGATCCAAAGAAAATGTCCGGCGGCGGCTATATCCGCGTGCCGCGAGGCAAGATCTACAGCTTGCCACCGCTCTTGGATCTCCTGAAATTCCTGAAATTCCACACGCCTGATGGGACATTTTTCGACGAAGCCTACGCTCGGTTTCGCATTCAAGGCCGGCAGGTGCAAATCGAACAATTGGATTTGCTCGGCCAACTCATTAGCCTGTCGGGCGAGGGAAGCTTGAACATCGATGGGTCGAACGTAAAGCTCGATATCTACACAGTCTGGTCGCGGCTGGTGCATTTGTTGCCTGGCCCCGCGCGCGAGGTGCCGAACGCGATCAGTCGAAACATGTACAAGATCTCGATGTTCGGTTCGCTGGGCGGAAAACTCGAATTCGAGCAGGAAGCGGTGCCCTTCATTGTTGATCCGATTAAGCGGTTGCTCGAATACGTGCAACCACTTGGCGAACGGGTCCAGCCGCCTTATGCCCGGGGCGGCGAAGGACGCGCGGCGTGGGCTCGTTAAGTCGCCGAGCAGGGAATGGGAGGCGCGGGTGTTCGGAACGATTCTACAGCGAATGATCTTCTGGGACCTGATCAAGGTGTTCGCCGTCACCCTGATCGGCCTCAGCGGCCTGTTTGTTCTCGCGGGGTTGGTCGCCGAGGCGTCGCAGCGCGGCTTGGCCCCGGCCCAGGTGCTGAGCATCATTCCCCTGATGATTCCGAGCATGTTGCCTTACACCATTCCGGCGGCGACGCTATTTGCCACGGTGAATGTCTATGGCCGGCTCGCCAAGGACAACGAGATCACCGCATTGCGCCCGGCGGGCGTCAACCTGCGGCGAATCCTTGGACCGAGCCTACTGCTGGGATTGGGCGGGTCTGCGGCGACGCTCGGGTTGTATTACCAATTGATCCCAAACAGTTTTCAGGCCGTTCGCGATCATTTGCTCACCGATACCAACGAATTGCTCTACACCGTGCTGAAACGAAATGGCTGCATCAAGGATTCGCGGTTGCCGTACGTCATTTTCGTTCGCGATGTGCGCGGGACCCGGCTCATCGACGTCATTTTCAAACGGAAGGTGCCGAAGTCGCAGGAGTATGACATCGTCGCCCGCGCCACGAGGCCCGCTTGCGCGTCGAGAACCTGGAAGATCCGGTCACCAAAAAACGAGTTAATGACATCGTGGTGGAAATGACCAACTGCGTGATCGGCAAAGGCGGATCGTCGACGTCATTTACCGTGCGCAAGCAGGAATACCGCGAACGACTGCCAACCGAGGTGTTCGGCGACAAGGAATCGCCGCGATCGTGCGATCTATCCTGGCCGCGGCTGCTGCAGCGCACGGAAGTGCTTCGTGCGCGTGCGATCAAGCTGGATGACGAGATTCGCCGGGATGAATCTCGCTTCGATCAATTGACCAAGTTTGATCAAGATGTGCTCGGAACCAAGAAGAACGGCCAGAAGTATGAGATGCGCGTCTTTCGCTCGTACTTGGCTGAAATTCAACTGCGCCCGGCGTTGGCTCTGGGGTGCATCTGCTTCGCATTGGTAGGCGGCCCGATTGGCGTCTGGACCTGTCGGGCCGACTTGCTCAGCTCCTTCGTGATCGGTTTCCTGCCGGCGGTGGGGCTTTATTATCCGATTTTGATCTGCGCGACAAACCTGGCAAAGGATGGAAAAATCGCCATGACGCCGGCGCTCTGGGCGGCCGATGTGGTGTTTGGCATCATCGCCATCACGCTTTGTTGGCGGCTTGTCCGGCGATGACGCCGCCTTTGCCGTTATTTTCGGGCGCCTTTATCCGGCTGAGGCTTCTGTGCGGGATCTCCCGGTTTTCGTTTGACGCGGCGAAGCACCAGCTTGGGCACCGGCAGGTCGTGCTCGTCTTCGATATCGCCGACGATCTCTTCCAGCACGTCTTCAAGCGTAATGAGCCCGAGAATCTTGCTTTCATCGTCGCGGACCAACGCCATTGGACGGTGCGACTTGCGGAACAGTTGCAGCGCGATCGAAATCGGTTCATCGGGATGGAGAAACAACGCCGGGTACAGCGCGTCCTCAAGCACGGCGATGCCACGCAGGCTATAAAGGTGAAATAAATCCTTTGTGTTGACGATGCCGAGGATTCTGTCGAGTTCACCTTCATAGACGGGCATTCGGGTGTGAGCCGTCTCGCGCACGGCTTCCAGGATCTGCTCCGGGGGCGTCGAAATCTCCAACGCCGCGATCCGTTCTCGCGGCAACATGCAATCGCGCACTTTCTTGTTGGTCAGCAAAAAGACTTTTTCCAGCAAGTCGGCCTGCTCCGGCTTTAAGATGCCGGCCTCCTCGGTGTCTTCGATCAGGAGCAGCAGTTCTTCGACGGAATGGACCGATTCCTCGCCGCTGGCCGGTTCGAAACCAAATAGCTTAAGCAACTTGTTGCAAATCGCGTTCATTAACCAGACCAAGGGCCGCGTCAATTGCGCGAATGCATTGAGCGGGCGGGCCACCCAGAGGGCAGCGCGATCGGATTCCTGCAACGCCACGCTTTTCGGGAACTGTTCGCCCAGGATCACATGCAAGAACGTGATCAACAAGAAGGTGATGAAAATGGCGACGCTGTGCGCCGAAAGCCAGCCCCAGTCGCTCGGCATGAACCGAAACAGGGGAAGCACCAACCGCACCAGCGCCGGCTCACTCACCCAGCCCAGCGCAAGACTCGCAAGCGTAATGCCAAGCTGCGAGGCTGCGATCGAGCGATCGAGATGCGCGACGGCGTGTTCGACCGCCTTGGCGCCGCGCACGCCTCGGTTGACCAACTCTTCAATTCGAGTCTTGCGAATGGCGACAAGAGCAAACTCGGCCGCGACGAAAAAGGCATTCGTGGCCACAAGGGCCGGAATCGCCACCAATCCGAGGATCGTCCATCCCCAGTGTGAATCAATGTCGGCGAACAACGGGTCCATGAAACTCGCTCAGTAATACAGCCCTCTCGCTCCGCGAAAGGGGGCTCCCCCCGCGGAGCGAGAGTTCGCCACCTTCAGCGCTGAAGGGAGCTAAGCGTTGCCGCGGTCACGTCGAATCGACGTAAGCGCATGCGCCGCTTGGCTCCCCTCACAGCGTTCTTCGTTCACTATATTCTACGTCACTTGCCGCCTGGTGGGACATGTTCATTTAGCCACGAGAACACTTGTTCATGCCAGAATTTGCTGTTGGCCGGTTTCAGCACCCAGTGGCCTTCGTCCGGGAAATTGATCAGTTTCGATTTCACACCAAGTCGCTGCAAGGCGGTAAATAGCTCCTGGCCCTGGCCAACCGGGCAACGGAAATCCAGATCGTTCTGAATCAAAAGCATCGGCGTCTTGAACTTGGCGAGATTGCCGGCTCTCTTGTGCGGTGAGAACTCGGCGTATTGGCCGGGCTTTTCCCAGGGCAGACCGCCATGCTCGTATTCGTCGAACCAGAGTTCGTCGGTGGTGCCCCACATGCTTTCGAAGTTCCAGACGCTGCAGTGCGAGATCAGAGTCTTGAATCGGCCGGTGTTGACGGCGAACCAGTCCATCATGTAGCCGCCAAAGCTCGCCCCCGCAGCGGCAATGCGATCCTTATCGACATAGGGCAGCTTTTCGACGTAGTCGGCGCCGGCCATCAGATCGCGATAGCACTTGCCGCCCCAATCGCCGGTAATTTCATCGGTGAATTTCTGGCCGAAGCCGGTCGAGCCGCGCAGGATTGGGCAGGGCCACGACGTAACCTTGAGCCGCCCAAATCTCCGGGCACCAGCGGAAACTCCAGCCGTCGTCCCAGGCGCCTTGGGGACCGCCATGAACGAGATAGGCCACGGGCCATTTCTTCGACGCATCGAACCCTGGCGGCTTGAGGATCCATATTTGCATCTTGTTGCCGCCCTCGACCGGAAGCTCGACGCTTTCCGCCTTGGGCAATTCAAGTTGCGCGAGCAAATCGGCGTTCGGATCAATGAAGTGCAAGGTTTCCGATGACCCGCGAGCCGTCCCCATCGTGCCGACTCGCGGCGGCTGATGAATCGCGGCGTGGGTGAAGACCATCTTGTTGCCGTCTTTGCTGACCGAGATCGAACCCAGAGTTCCGCCGTTGGTGAGTTGGGAGGATTCGCTCGTAGACGTGCGAACTTCCCAAATCGGCGTGCCGCCATTCTCTTCCGCAAGGAATAGAATCGTGTCATTGTCGGGCAGCCAAACGAATTGATCGACGGATCGGTCCAGCTTTTCCGTAACGGCCTTCGGTTCGCCCTTGAGCGTTCCATCCGGATTGCAATCGACAACCGTCAAGTTCCACTTATCGGCCTCGTAGCCAACTTTCTTCTGGCTGCGATAGGCCATCTTCGTCCCATCGGGCGAGAACAGCGGAGCGGTGTCGCCGGCCTGGTTGGCGGTCAGTGTCTCCCATTTCGGGGAAGTGTTCGTGACACTGACTCGGCAGATGTCGTGATTGGTGCTCCATGCTTCGCCATGCGCCGGCACCGCCGTGAAGACCAGGTAGTTTCCATCGGGGCTGAAGGTGTAGTCGTCGCCGATGCTGAAGGTGGTGCTAGTCGGGTAGGCGTCGCGATCGCCCGGCGTGGCGTCGTGCGGGTCGCCGCCATCGGCGTTCATTACGAACAAGTGCTGGCGCTTATCCTCAACCCAGCTATCCCAATGGCGGTAGAACAATTGCTTGAAAACTTTCGCCTTCACCGGGTTCTTTTCGATTTCTTCCTTCTTCTTCTTGTTCAGTTCATTGCTTTCCTTGAACGGCTTTTCAGAATTCTCCGGATAGACGGCGGAGACGAAGGCGATGCGCTTGCCGTCGCGCGACCAGATGGCGGTGTTGGCCTCGGTGCTGATCTTGGTGAGTTGGCGGGCTTCGCCGCCATGTAGATCAATGACCCATAACTGGCTGTCGCCGCTCCGGGATGATTCGAACAGAATCTGCCTGCCGTCCGGCGACCAGCGCGGGTGGCGATCCTTCTTGTCGGTCGTGGTCAATTGCCTGTTGGTCTTGCCGTCAGTCGATGCGAGCCAGAGATTGGCTTGCGTTTTGTTTGTCGCCACGTCGGTCACGGTGGTGATGACATAGACAACCCATTTGCCGTCCGGGCTGATTTGCGGATCGGCCACGCGCTTGAATTTGAATAAATCGTCGATGGTCATGGGCCGCTTGTCGGCGGCGCTGGAGCTGGCAATAGTCATGGTAAATGCAAGGAAAAGGACAGTAAATCGTTTCATGGAACTCCCCCGATATCTGACGTTCCCTGTTCGTGACACTATATCAATCGATGACGACACTGCGATCCGCGACCTGAGATTCGACATGAGCATTTTGGCCGAACGCAAGCGAGCCCTCCGCGAACAAGCCCACGCTAATCGCAATGCTCAACCCGACAAGGATGAATTGAGCCGCGTCATTTGCGACAAGTTCATGTCGCTGCCGGACTATGCCGCCGCGACGACGGTGAAGTTTTATATCGACGTTCGCTCGGAAGTGCGGACGCGCCAGGCACTGCCGGCGGCGCTGGCCTCGGGCAAGAAAATCGTCGTCCCCTGGTGCAACGAGCACGGCGAGCTCGACCTGTTTCATCTGACGAGCATGGATGAACTGGCAATCGGCATGTATCGCATTCTCGAACCGAAACCGGAACTTCGCCAATTGCCCGAACGGCAGGTGCGGCCCGAAGAACTTGATTTGGTGATGGTCCCGGGCGTGGCATTCGATCGAAGCGGCGCGCGGATGGGCCATGGCAAGGGTTACTACGATAAACTATTGCAACATGCCCGGCCCGGTGCACCGTTGGTCGCTCTTGCGTTTGAGTGCCAGCTTTTCGCTGAGATTCCGGTCGGACGGCATGACGTGTTCATGGATTTGATCCTCACCGAAAAAACGGAATATCGCGGCCGGGGTCGCGGTCATGGCTGAGATCGACGATACGTACGCCGAGGCCTTTCGCAGCATCTTCGCCGAGGTCATGATCACGGCCCGCGATCGGATTTGGCTCGATCACGCGATTCAGGCGGCCACTGGCAACGCCAGCAGTACGATCCTTTGTGATTGCGAAGCCGCGCTCGATCGCTATCTCGACGCGAGCGAAACGCCCGATGGCCGCGTCGGGGCCATCGTGCAGTTTCATGTCCCGCGGTTTCGCAAGGATCGCGTCGAGGCGCTAACGAAATCCCTTCTCACGCGAATCAGCCAAAATGTATTAACTTGTGCCACCACGGCGTGCCTCAACGTGGTTGAGAATGAGAATCGAATCCCGCTTGGCCGCAAGCTCGCCTACTTTGGCGACGGCTACCAGTTTCGCGATCTGCGTTTCGGTCGCCGGGTCTGGGTGGTGCCGATCCTGGGCGGCGAGTTTGTCATCGAACGCCGCTTTTGCTGGCAGGACGGCCTGATGGGCGGCAACCTGTGGCTGATGGGCCGCGATTTGGACTCGGCGTTGGCCGCCGCCGAAAAAGCAGTTGCAGCCGTGCGGCAAGTGCCCGGCGCAATCATGCCGTTTCCCGGCGGGATCGCCGCCAGCGGTTCGAAAGCCGGCAGCAAATACAAATTCATGTTCGCCAGCACCTACACCGAGTATTGCCCGACGCTCCGCGAGCAATTGGGCGATCGCTCGCGACTACCAGCGGGCGTCGGCTCGATCATGGAAATCATCATCAATGGCCGCGATTTGCCGACGATCGCGAAGGCGACTCAGGCCGCGATCGCCGCGGCCGTCAATTGCCCCGGATTAATTCGCATCTCGGCAGGGAACTATGGCGGGCGTCTGGGAAAGAGCTTTATTTACTTGCAGCCGGAGAGGCAGCCAGTCTCAAAATAACCGGTAATGACCGGTCAGTTCAGCTTGCATACAACCGATTTTTTGACGTAAGCTACTGATCCGCAGTGAATTACGGAATCGGCATCGGTTGCCGGTTTTCGCGGACCGGTTATTTTACTCTTATTGATCGAACCCTGTGTCAGGCACGTCGACCAAGAGCGATGAATCAAAGCCGTTTACTGCAGAGCATTTCACTTCCGCCAGAGGCCATTGGGTTCGACTTCAAGGAATTGTGAATCCCAGTCATACAAAGGCGCAAATGGGAGACGCCTCCGACGAAAACCGCGTTTTTCTTAATGACGTGGTGGTACCAAATCAGATGGCGGGTCCGATTCACATGCTCCTTGGCCGAGTCGATCACTTCCTGCATCGAATTTCCGGCGGCGACAAGCTGGTTCGCGTCGGTGTCCCAAGCGATCCATCGCCCTTCGTATTTCTCTTCAATCTCGGGGGGAATTGCTGGAGCCATGGGCTATCCTCGTACTTGAATATCTTGGATTGTAACAAATTGCGGAAATTGCAGTGTCGGCGCCAGCAAATTCGACGAACAAATGTGCACTTTGAGTCGTCGTTTCGCATGCACAGTCGGTTGACCGGCGGCCAAACTTGAGACAAAATTTTTCCTACCCCCTTGACGCGGCAGCTGCTTTCGGGTAAGTTCCCACGCGCCAACTGAGTTTTGCACCTTAGGGTTTGGCGGCCCCAAAAGCGGCCGCCCCCTGCAACCAGGACGGTTTCGGGCATGCTCCCAGCGATTCACCCAACCCAGGGAAGGGCGCCTTTCCAATTTCGGCCCCGGTCAGCCTCACGGACGAATCGAACCGGCCGAGCCCATCGTTTCCGGTTCCGAGGCAGACCTCCCCATGCTGTGTGAACGCACCGCGGACGGGTTCGTCGTGTCGACGCCCGCCAAGGTGAATTTGTTTTTGGAAATCCTGGGCAAACGGCCCGACGGCTACCACGACCTCGAAACGCTGATGGTCGCCGTATCGCTCGAAGATGAATTGGAATTATGCCGCGACGATTCGGGCTCGCTGACGCTGACCTGCGATCATCCGGAATTGTCGTGCGGCCCCGGAAACCTGGTGCTGAGAGCCGCCCAACGGCTGCGGCAGCACAGCGGCGCGAAACTCGGCGCTCGGATCCACCTAACGAAGCGGATCCCGATGCAGGCCGGCCTGGCGGGCGGGTCGTCGGACGCCGCAGCGACGTTGAAGGGCCTGAACCAGCTGTGGAATATGCGGCTGCCCGATCAACACCTGGCGGAGATCGGCGGCGAGGTTGGAAGCGACGTGCCGTTCTTCTTTTCGCCTGGAGCGGCCTGGTGCACCGGCCGCGGCGAAAAGGTTGAGCCAATCGGGCTGGGACGACCGCTCGATTTGGTCCTGGTCAGCCCGGCGGTAGGTCTTTCGACGGCCACTGTGTTTCGCGAGGTGGTGGTCCCGAACGCTCCGATTTCGGGATCGGCGATTCGCGAGGCGGTCGAACGAGGCGATGTCGAAGAGATCGGCCAGCGGCTGCACAATCGCTTGCAGTCGCCGGCGGAAAAGTTGTGCCCGGAAGTTCGGGAAATTCGCGAGGCGTTGGCGGCCGCCAAGCCCGCGGGAATTCTGATGACGGGCAGCGGAACTACGGTGTATGGTCTCTGCCGCGATCGCGACGACGCGATCCGCGTGGCACGCACGATGGGTGCCGAAGCAACGGGTCTCTCGCTCCCGGAAGGAGCGGCGAACCCATCCCCGGCGGCACTGGCCGGGGGCAAGTGGAAACTCCACGTGGTCAGGAGTTGCCGATAGACATTGCCACAGAACACAAAGGAGAACCGCTGTGGTCATCACCGAAGTCCGCATCAAGCTCGTCGAGGAAAACAACGAGCGGTTGCAAGCCTTCTGTTCGGTCACGTTCGACAACATGTTCGTCGTGCGCGACCTGAAAATCATCGAGGGAACGAAAGGGTCGTTCGTGGCGATGCCGAGCCGCAAGCTGACCGACCGCTGCGGTGGCTGCGGAACCAAGAACCATTTGCGTGCCCGCTTCTGCAATCAATGCGGCCACAAGCTCGACGAAAATCGGGCCATGCGCGACGCCGACGGCCGCGCCAAGCTCCACGCCGACATTGCCCACCCGATCAACTCCAGCGCCCGCGAGGCCATTCAGGGCGCGATCATTCGCGCTTTCCAGGAAGAACGCGAACGAGCCAAGCAACCCGGCTATGTGTGCACCTACGACGACTACGATTCCGAAGACGATATCAGTTATGCCGGCATGGTGACGGAGATGGGTTCTCGCCCCGCCGGCCATTTCCGCACGCACGCCTCGCACACGGCCCCGCGCGGCATGCACTCGAAGAGCGAAGAGCGAGTCCCCAAGGCCGAAAGCGCGACCGGCGGTTTTGGTGCGGGACTGATGTGAGCGGCTTGATTGTTTAGGCTTGGTTGTTTAGCCGCGTAGGCCGCGGTAGCGGCGTAAGCGCTTTGGATAACAAAGCGCTTACGCCGCTACCGCGGCCTGCGCAGGCTAAACATTTGTGGCTTGCCCGAACCTCGCGTTTTCGTTGCACGTCATTCAGTCGATAAGTACAACAATTCCAATCTCGATTCTCACCATGACAAAGGGCGATTCCCATGGGCGATGCCTCGAACGCTTCTCTTCCCGATCCCTGGTTTCAGTCGCTATTCGCCGAGCGCATCGGCGGGTCCAATTACGGCAAGGGGACTGAAATCTACAAGTTCGAGAAGATCAAGCGGGCAAAACGCAGGGCCCTCGCCGAGCATCCCGAGCGGCAATTGCTCGACTTCGGCATCGGCGAAAACGACGACATGGCCGATGCGCTTGTCCGCGAACGGCTGAAGCGCGAGGTCGATCGCTTCGAGAATCGCGGCTACGCCGACAACGGCATCCAGGCGTTCAAGGACGCCGCGGCGGAGTTCATGAAGCGGCAGTTTGGCGTCGCGCTCGATCCCAATTCCGAAATCAATCACGCGATTGGATCCAAGCCGGCCCTGGCGATGCTGCCGGCTGCCTTCATCAATCCAGGCGATATCACGTTAATGACCGTGCCCGGCTATCCGGTCGCCGGGACGCACACGCGCGTATTACGGCGGCGAGGTTTTCAAGCTGCCGCTCTTGGAGCGGAACGGCTACTATCCCGATCTCGACGACATCCCCGGAGACATCGCTCGCCGGGCGAAGATGCTCGTGATCAACTATCCGAACAGCCCGACCGGCGCGATTGCGACGCGTGATTTCTACCAGCGTGTCATCGATTTCGCTCACAAGCACAGGGTCATCGTCGTGCAGGACGCGGCGCATGGCCTGCTCAGCTATGAGGGGCCGCCGACGAGTTTCCTTGAGGTCGATGGGGCGAAGGAAGTCGGCGTCGAAATTCACTCAATGTCGAAGGGATTCAACATGATCGGCTGGCGCATGGCGTTTGTCGCCGGCCACCGCAAGATTGTGCAGGCGTTCGCCGACGTGAAGGACAACAGCGATTCGGGCCAGTTTATGGCGATTCAGCAAGCGGCCGCCGAGGCGCTGCGGCATCCGGAGGTTTCCGACGCGGTGCGCGAAAAATACCGCCGGCGCTTGAAGAAACTTGTGGACGCACTCAATCAAGTCGGCTTCCAGGCGAAGATGCCGGGCGGCACTTATTTCCTGTATGCGAAGGCGCCCACCGCCGCGGGCGAGCGCAAGTTCGCCAGTGCCGAGGCGGCCTCGCAGTTCCTGATCCACGAGCAATCGGTCTGCTGCGTGCCATGGGACGACGCCGGGCCTTACTTGCGCTTTTCCGTTACTTACATGGCCAAGGACGAGGCCGAGGAAAACGCCCTGATGGCCGCCACGGTGGAGCGATTGGGAAAGCTGAAGTTGCGATTTTAATACTCAATGGAATAGAACACGGATGTGACGGATTTTCATGGATCAATTCCGATCCGCGAAAATCCGTCGCATCCGTGTCATCCGCGTTCTATTTCTTACTCAACGTCCAACGCGCAAGTGCTGTTGGATTGTGGCTTCAAGCTGGCGTATGCCGCCGGCGTCGCCGCGCCAGAGGATGTTGCCGGCGCCGTCGAGGAGGATCAACGTCGGGTAGGCACTGATCGCGAACTTCTGCTGCACCGGGCATTCCTGGTATTTTTCCGCGAGCAGAACGCGATAGTTGATTTGCTGGCGATCGACCACCCTGCGGACCGCTCGCGTGGGGTCCGGTTCGTCGGCGCGTTCGCAAGCGACGCCAATCACTTCCAATCCGTGCGAGCCATATTCGCTCTGCAGTCGTTTCACGTGAGGAATGGCTCGCAGGCAGGGCATGCACCAGGTGCCCCAGAAATCGAGCAGCACCAAACGGCCGTAGTGCTGGCTGAATTCCCAGGGCCGGCCGTCCACATCCTTCAGGGCGAAGTTCACCAGTCGCCGGCCGGAGAAGTCGCACGAGGGAACGCGCGGTTGTTCCGGAATTCGGAACGCGCCGGGCCCACGATTGGAACCATCGGGCGGCGGGTCCGGGTCGGGCAGTGGGCCGGACGGCGAGTTCGAACCGGGGATGTTGATGATCGGCGGCGGCGGGTTTCGCGGATCCCGATCGCGATCGCGATCGGCAATATTTTCGCCATTGAACGCCGGCGGTCGTGTGGGCGGAATTCGCGGTTCGCCAAGCGGCGGAGGCGCCGGGTTGCTGCCAGGCGGGTCCGACAAACCTGAACGCGGAGCCGAACCGGGATTGCTTCGCCAACCGTCATCGCCACGGGGGCGTTCGGGGAAGGACGAGTCGGGCAAGGGCGGGGCCGGTGGATTATCGTCGACACCCTTAATGCCGCCGGTGCCGCGACTCGGGACTGAATCGCCCGGATAAGCGGGCGCGGGGGGGACGCTGGGCGAGTAGAGGTCCTCGCTCATCTTGATCACGAGCCTGGGCTGCGGCGGAGTTGCTTGAAGTCGGCCTGCTAGTTTGCGGCTGCTGTCGCCGCTGGTCCGGGCGATTAGCATGTAGGGGCGGCCGGGCGTTAAGCCCGGAATGGTAAAGAAACCGTCGTAAACGGCGACTTCGATTGGTTTGCCGGCGCTGCTGTCCGCCGCGGCAACCTGAATGTAAGCGCGTTCGACGCGTTGGCCAAAGGCATCGACGAGCGCGCCGGCCAGCACGCCGCTATAGGACGACTGCTCGGCCGCGGTGGGGCGGACGGGTGCGTTCGAGCCCGGTCCGGGAATCGCCAGAGGCGTCGATGGGCCTCGGGAATCGTTCTGTTTCCAGAATGGGATGTTGTTCGTGGGCGCGTTGGTAGCGCTGGCTGGGGCGGCGACAACCGGTTTCGATTTCGGCGCGCTGGAACAGCCCAGCGCTCCGTAAGCGAGCAGCGCGAGCAAACAGATACACCGTGCGATTTGCACCGCGGGGCCCTCGTTGGGTCGAACGCTGGCATCCGACCGTCGGGCAGACCGAACCGGCGCATCCGGCGCACGATTCACTCGATGGGGCAAGGCGCGACATCCGCGAGACAGGACACGAAGATGCGACTTCCCCCGAATCCCTCGATGCCGTCGCCCTTCTTGGGCTTCGACTTGAGAGATAAAACTTCCGGCCGCGCGATTCTTCCCTCCGAAGCCGATTACGTCAAGCCAAATCGGAACGAGTTTCCCAGAGATATTGGTGAAACTAACGGCCTCAATTGCCGCGTTCGCCCGCCTCGGTGTTTTGGCCAAACTTTTTCCAGATATTCCAGGCGGCACAGTCGTTGCAGTCGAACTGGGATTGCTCTTGCCCAGTGGGCGAGATCCGGGTATGCACGCGCTTCGCGGCGGGGAATCTGCGCGGGTGGCGAAGTCCTTGACTGCCGCCGCCAACACCGCTATCGTGGAAGCGCAGAGACATGGATGCGATTCACGGAACGAGAACACGGATTCTACCAATGGCACGATCCTATCGCGGTTGGCTGATCGTCATCGCTTTGGTTGGGGCGATGGTCGATCAAGCGAGCAAATACGTCGTTTTTGGCTGGCTGCACAACCATCCTACGCATTACAACCAGGCGACCGGCACGGGCTCGTATGAACTCGTCCCGCACGCGTTTAGTTTGCACGTTCAGTACACCGACGAGCGGCCGAGTTTTTGGCTGCAGACTTGGAGCAGTCCAAACGAACTGCCACGCGTCAACCAAGGCGCCCTGTTCGGGCTCGGCAACGAACACGCCATCGCGGCCAACTATTTCTTCGCGCTGGTAAGCGTGATTGCGGGGATTGCGATCGTCAGCTTCGTTTTTCTGCGCCCGGCCACGTCTGCGCGACCGTTGGCTGTGTGTGTCGCTGGGCCTGATCCTCGCAGGGACGATGGGAAATCTGTACGACCGCGTCGTCTTCCAGGGCGTGCGCGACTTCCTTTACTACTACTATCTGGTGAACTGGCCGGTGTTTAACATCGCCGACTGCTGTCTGGTTTGCGGCGCGTTCGTGTTGCTGGCCCAGGCCTTTCTCACCAACCCGGCGACCAAGCCCATTACCAGCAACACGTCGGAATCGACGCCTCTGCCGGCGGAAGTTGCCAACGCGAATTGAATAGGACGTGGTCCCGGCGACTATGGTGTGTGTAACAAGGAGTTTGCCGGAACCACGCCGGCTCCATTCTACATCAAAGCGCCGGAGTTCGCGATCAAACTGAGTCCGCGATTCGGGAGGGGGGACTCGGCCGCGCGAAAATGTGGGGATTGCAGAAGACGGCAAGCTTGAGGGCGGCATGACGAGATGGCTCTTTAAAGAAGAACCAAACTGCTATAGCTACGCGAATCTGGAGCGCGACAAGAAAGCCGTCTGGGAAGGCGTTACGAACGCGCTGGCGCTGAAGAACCTTCGCCAGGTCAGAGTCGGGGATCAGATTGTTCTGTATCACACGGGCAAGGAGAAAGCGGTCGTGGGCGTGATGAAGGCGGTAGCGGCGAAAGACGGCCTTGTCACGGTCGCGCCGGTTCGCCGCCTCAAACGTCCGGTGACGCTCGCCGAACTCAAATCGCGCAAAGAACTCGCTTCTTGGGAATTGATCCGAATCTCGCGTTTGTCGGTCATGCCCGTTTCCGACGAGCAATGGCAGCTTATCCAGACTCTCGCGGAGTCCGAGCCGGAGTAACCGGCCCTGATCCAGTCCCTTTCAATCCGCCAGTCGACGCCGGTTTCCAATTTGCCCCATCCGCCGTGCGCCAATTTATTCTGATCGGCCTGAAATCCGGGTCGCCTTGACAGCGTTTCACACCAGCCTATAGTTCGCCCCTCGCTTCATTCCCGAAGGAACATCGATTGGCCGGGCGATTGTCGATTCGCTGGGTGGTTGTTGCCGCGGCGTGCGCCGTTGCGCTCACCGTCCGCGCGAATGCCCAGGAGATGCTGCGCCTGCCGGCTCGCGTCCCGGACGACGCCAACGAGATCCGCGTCGTCGCCGACGAGGTTGTCGTATATCAGACCGATTCGGCGAAATACCTGCAACTGCTGGGGTCGGTTTACATCGATCAGGGCGGCCTGAGGCGTGTTCGCGCCAAGCAGGCCATCCTCAAGGAGACCGGCGAACGCTTCAAGGACGAACTGGTCCACTTCGTGGACATTTACGCCGAAGGCGATGTCGCGCTGGAGAACGGTCCGAAGCAAGAAAAAGGCCAACGGGCTGTCATTGAACTCTCATCAAAGGCGGCACTGAACATTCAGTCGGGCAAGCCGGTGACCGCGGTCAAGTTGACGAGCGATCCGCTTTATCATCGGGCCCAGGAAGCATGGGCGCCGAAACCGGCCGTCATCAAGACCGCGGCGAGCGAGGTGATTCCGGTCCAGGGAGCGGGGCCGTTGCAATTGCCGGACGCGCCGACGCCTGCGACAGGACCGGGAGCCGCGCTGCCTTCCCTGCCGTCGGTTCCGCCGGAGCAGCAACCCGCGGTCGTCGCCCCGCCGCCGCGGGTCGCGCCGCCGCGTGTCCTGCGCATCGCTCCGCGAACCGGGCAACGCTTTCAGATGGAATCGATCCCCGGCCAAAATGCCATCCTGGTTACGGGCGGCGTGATTCTGAACGTCAACAATGTCGAGCGGTTCGGCATCATCGACATGGAGGCGGACAACGTCGTCATCTGGACCAAGGGCGATTCGCAGCAGTTTTTTCAAAACCTCCAGTCGGGTCAAGGCGAGTCAAGCCGGGAGAGCGAGTTCTATCTGAGCGGCAACGTCGTATTGCGATCGGCCATCGGAACCGAAGAGCGAACTCTTCGTGCTGACGAACTTTACTATGACGTAGGTCGAAATGTGGCGGTCGCGATCACGGCGGTGGTGGAATTCCGCGACAAGATCATTCCCCAGCCGCTATTCTTCAAGGCCGACGAAGTATTTCAGCTTGGCCCATCGGAATTTCGGGCCGTGCAGGCCGAAGTCTTCTCGAGCCGCTTGCCGTCCGACCCCGGGCTCAAGCTTGTGCTCGGCGAGGCGCGGGTCACGCAACGCCGGGCGCCGAAACGCAGCATCTTCGGCAGGCAATTCATCAACCCGATTACCGGCACGGGGGAGGAGGAAACCGAGCGATTCTTCCAGGGCGAAGACGTGCAGATGAGAGTCAACGACATCCCCGTGTTTTACACGCCGTTCATTCAGGGTACGCTCTCAAGTCCGGTGGGGCCTCTGCATGGCGTGACATTTCAGCATGATCGAATTTTCGGCTATCACATCGGGGCCGAACTGGACATGTTCAATTTGCTGGGGATTGATCCACCCGTTGGAAATCGCTGGTCGGCACGCATCGACGAATTCACCAAACGCGGGCCGGGGATTGGCTCGACCTACGACTATACGGGCGACGGACTGCTCGGTTTCCCCGGTAAGTACATTGGCACGGTAAAGCTGTATGGCATGTACGACAACGGCGTGGATATTCTCGGCGGTCCGCGGACAGGCGAGCCGCATCCAAACTTTCGCGGCCGCGTGTTCTGGGATTACTTCCAGACCCTGCCAGAAGGCTGGCAGGTGATGACGCAGGTGTCGCTGCTTTCCGACAAAAATTTCCTGGAGCAGTATTACAAACCGGAATTTGACGAGGCGCCCAATCAAGAGACGTTTTTCTATTTGAACAAGCGCGACGGCATCCTTGGCGGCTCGCTGCTCATCGAACCGCGAGTGCGCAGTTGGGTAACCGAGACGGCGTGGCTGCCCAAGCTCGAAGGCCACGTCATTGGCTGGTCGCCGTGGGACGTGCTGACGTATACAGCACGCACCAGTGCCGCCTTTGCGATGCTGAAACCGGCGAGCTTGCCGCCACCGCCGCTGAGCGTTACGGACACCGCCACCGACACGGGGCGGCTCGATCTGTGGCAGGAATTGGCGCTGCCGCTGAATCTAGGCCCCTTCAAGTTCGTGCCGTTTGGCATCGTCGATCTCACCGGCTATTCGAGCGACATCAATGGCGATGCCCGCGGGCGATTCTACGCCGCGGCCGGCGCACGCGCCAGCGTGCCGATGTCGGCTTACTTTCCGAATGTCCGAAGCGACTTGCTCAATGTCGAAGGCATCTATCACAAAGTCAGCCTTAACGGGTCGTATTTCATCTCGCGCTCGTCGGCGCCGTTTTCAGAACTGCCGCAGCTCGATCGGTTGAACGACGACGCCACCGACCAGGCGCTTCGCGACATTACTCCGTTGCAACCGGTGCTAAATCCGGCGCACGGCGTGGCGCTGGCGACGTCGCCGTTGTTTGACCCGCAGTTCTACGCCATTCGGCGGTTGGTCGACAATCGCGTCGACACGCTCGATAGCGTCCAGGAGATCCAGTTGGACGTGAGACGGCGCTGGCAGACCAAGCGCGGATTCCCCGGCATGCAGCACACCGTCGATCTGTTCACCCTGGATCTTTCGACCACGCTGTTTCCCAATTCCCAGCGGGATAATTTTGGCAGCACGGTGGGATTCATCGAGTACGACGCTCTCTGGAACGTCGGCGATCGCACCTCGGTCGTGTCGAGCGGCTGGGTGGACCCGATCGCCGATGGGGTTCGCTATTTCACGCTGGGCGTGAATTTGAATCGGCCGGATCGCACGCTGTTTTCGGTTGGCTTCCGCTATGTCGATCCGATCGACAGCCGGTTGTTGACGGCCGCGGCGAACTACATCATCAGTCCGAAGTATTCGGTCGCTGCCGCCACCAGCTACGATTTTGGTCCCGCCAAGGGAATTTGGAATTCACTGATTCTGACCCGAAGCGGCACGGATTTGCAATTGAGCGTTGGCATTAACTACAATCCGATTTTGAATAATTTCGGCTTTAGCATCAATGTCGTGCCGCTCTTAATCGCGAACCGGCCAAGAGCGGCATCGTACGGGGGTTACGGGCAACTTCGTTGAGCAAGACCCGGGGGCCGAATCATGATTCAACCAGCAATTCGACGGCGGCGTCCATGGCGGGAAAAGTTTGGCGACGCCTTTCGCGGCGTTTATCTCGCGCTACGAGGTCATTCCAGTTTTCGCGTGCATGGCGCGGCGGCTGTGCTTGTGATCGCCGCGGCGATCGGGCTGCGCTGCACCGCGATCGAGTGGATCTTATTGCTGGGGTGCATCGGCGCGGTTTTCGCCGCCGAGCTTTTCAACAGCGCGATGGAGGAATTGTTTCGCGGGCTCGATGACGCGGCAAAGGGCCGTATCGTCGGCTGCCTGGACATGGCGGCGGCAGCCGTGCTATTTGCATCTGGCACGGCCGTTGCCATCGGGGCGATTGTCTTCACACCGAAGATCTGGGCATTGTGGCGATAGCGGCGCCTGGCTCCCAACCGCCAAGCGCCGCCTCGATTACCATCGGAAAGTCATGCCGAAATTGAGGCCATGAGCATAGTAGTCCGATCGCTTGAACGAAACCACGGGGTGCGGATCGCTCGGGTGCAACGGCTGAAAGCTGGCCGGCGTGCCGGGCGGTTTCGGCACCAGGGTTTCATCCACGATCGGGTCGATCTGATCGCCGGGCCGCAGCACATTGGACCAGTACATGCCCGAGTAGCCGACAGACAACCGCAGCCGAGGCGTGATGTTGTACCCGATATTCAGGCCCATCTCGCCCAGCACCGAGAAGTGGTGGGTGTTCCAATCTCCGATGTTGCTCGCTTGCGTGAACAGGCCCTGGTTGAAGGCCGCGGTCGGATTCGTGAACGAAGCGCTGCCGTGAATGCTGACCACGGAATAATTGTCGCCTACGCCGATCTTGGTAAGCCAGTCGACCGACCAGGGGCCCCACTGTTTCTGAACCACGAAGCCCCACTGCGGCCCGAAGAAATTGTTGGTGGTGCGGAACGAATCATTCAGGCCGCCGGTGGTGGTGCCGGCGCCCGGAATCGTTTGCGACCCGTTTTCGGTAATGCTGATCGATTCAGTCAGGTTCATGTAGCGGAAACCGAGCAGCATGTCGAGCGAGGTGTTGCAATTCGCCAGGATGTTGCGGCGATAGTTGGCCTCGGCGCCGGTGAGAAAACTGTAGGTGTGCACGGTCACGTTTCCCGCGTCGCCGTTCTGCGCGACAATGTCGGCGAAATTGGGCCGGCCGGGTGGGGTGGCAATGCCGCCAGCGACCGGCTGATTAATAACGACATAGGGACGCAAGAGGGTTGGGAATGCGGCGCTGGTGGCGGCGAAGAAATCGCGCGTCGCGGGCCCGACGAAAAAGTAATTGAGATCAATGCCGTTCTTGTGGCATGGGTCAAGCCACATGCCGCCGCCGATCCGCCCGCCAAGCCGCATCGTGGCAATCAAGTCGGTGCTTGGAATCGCGACCTGACTGGGCGGCAGGGCGCCGCCGGTGAACGGCTGTGCGGACGCCAGGGCATTCGGCAGGGGGGTCTTGATCGTCGGCACCCACCAAAGGAGGAAATCGGCGCTGGTGTAAAATCGGCTTGGGTAACCGCCAAGACCCGGATCGGCCATCATGCCGACGACGGGCGCACCCATGAACGCGGTGCCGGGTACGCCGCACGACGGGCAGGAGCCGCCCATAACCGGCGTTTGATCGATGGAGCCATACATTGGGCTCGGCTGAGCCGGTTGCGGAACGACTGGGGAGTATCCGCCAGCCATCGGCATCGGCTTCGGCTGCGTCTCTGTGTTTTGCGCCGACGACGGGCGGCAAAAGCGGGGCGAGTGTCCCCGTTGGCTGGTTCATCGACGCCGTTTGATTGCTTTGAAATGCCGCTGGCTGCAGCGACTGATCGGCGGGGTTCGACATGCGCATCGGTCTGCCGAGGCTGGCGGCGGAAACCGGCCGGCCCAATCGGGCGGCTGGAGCTTGCTGGCTCGAGTTTGCGCTGTAACCCGGCTGAGGCCAGAATGGTTGCGGGCTTTGGGCGAGACTGCTCCCTGCGCCGAGCGCGACGCCGAGCGTCCCCGCCAATATGAATCGCATGAGCCACCCTCCTGGTGTCGCGATTGCTCGATTCTCCCGCAGGCAAATCCTTTTGCATCGGGAGTGCGGCGACGTATGATGATGCCGTTATCACTTTCGGCGCGGTTTATGACTCGACATCATGTGGCACGGTCCGAAGTCAAGGTCTCGACCTTGCCCGACTCGGATTTTCCGGCACAACCGCGCCAGACCATCCAGGAACCCAGCGCTGTGGGGGTTGCCTGCATCTTTGTTTCAAGCGGTCTTTTCCCAAAGCTCGCCGTTCGCCGCGGTCGATATGTGACTGGAAGTTGGTTCCGCGCATTTTCCCGCCCTTATCTTGCCTGCCAACCGACTTCGACCTGTTTGGACGCAGGTGCGCAAAGATCCCATGAAGGGGGCTGACATGAAGTCCGTTCTGTTTCGCCGATATTTGCTGGGGGTGATCGGGGTGGCGACGCTGTCGCTCGGAATGTCCGGGTCGGCTAACGCCCTGTTTCCGCCGCCGTTTTATTATCCGCCGACGACGACCACGGGCGAAGTCGTTCCGCCCGATCCGCCGACAATTCCTGATCCGCAAACGCCGCCGCCGTGCGAATGCTGCTGCCCGTGCGGCGGTGGGACGGGCGTGGCGACAACCCCGGAACCCGCCACGATGATTTCCGGCATGATCGGATTGTCAATGGCGGCAATCGTTGCCATTCGCCGTCGAAAGCAGAAATGATCTCAACCACTTATTTCTTGGCCGCTCGCGATTTCGCGAGCGGCCGCGTCATTGCCCAAACAGAGGTGGCGTCTCCCGCACCAACTCATTCGCATGCAGAAGCGATTCCGGCGTTCCCGCGTCGGTCCAGTATCCCTCCAGCGACGACCATCCGAGCCGGCCTTGCCTCAGGTAGTGGTTGTTCACGTCGGTGATTTCCAGTTCGCCGCGCGGCTCGGCTTTAGCGTCTTGATCACTCCGAACACGTCCGGCGGGTAAATGTAAATCCCCACCACCGCGAGATCGCTTTTCGGCGTCGGTCTCGGCTTCTCCTCGATGCCGACGACTTGTTCGCCGCTTCAACTCGGCCACGCCGTAGCGGCCCGGGTCTGGTACTTGCTTCGAGCGCCAATCCAGGCCCAGTCGGGCCGGCGGTTGGCCCCTCCAGAAGCGGCACCAGCGGATCGCGGAAGATGTTGTCGCCCAGGATCACGACGGAGCGGGCTCGCCGGTGCAGAACAGCTCGGCCAGCCCGAGCGCCTGGGCGATGCCGCCGGCTTCATCCTGAACGCGATAGGTCAGGCGGCAGTCGTGGTCGCGGCCCGAGCCGAGCAGTTCGACGAAGTCGCCCATGTGCTCGGTGCCCGAGACGAGCAGGATGTCGCTGCATGCCGCGCGCCGACCAGTTTCTTGAGCGGATGATAGACCATCGGCCAGGGGCCGACCGGCAGCAAGTGCTTGTTGGTCACCTTGGTCAGCTCGCCCATGCGGGTCCCTTCCGCCCGCCAGGATCACGCCGCGAATGGACATGGTCACCTCCGAGCTTGCCATCGAGCTTAGCCGTTCATAGTACTGTTTCTCGTAATACGTCATGTATTCGCCGATCGGATCGCGTCGACCCAGCCGCGTTCGCGCTGATACCAGGTCGATGGTCTCGGCCAGTCCCGTTGTCGAATGGGACCTGCGGCGTCCAGCCGAGTTCGCGCTCGGCCTTGGTGCAATCGATGGCGTAACGGCGGTCGTGGCCCGGCCGATCCTTGACGTATTTGATCAGCGTCTCGGGCTTGCCCAGGAGCTTCGAGCAGCAGCGTGCGTCAGGTCGAGGTTGGCCTTCTCGCAGCCGCCGCCGAAGTTGTAGACCTCGCCGCGGCTTCCCATTCCGCCAGGCGGCCTGCCTCGACCCGGCGCAGTGATCGAGACGTGAATCCAGTCGCGGATCTGCTGGCCATCGCCGTAAACGGGCACGGGCTCGTCCTGCATCAGGTTCGGGTAATGAAGAGCGGAATGAGTCTTCTCCGGGAACTGGTACGGGCCGTAGTTGTTCGAGCAGCGGGTGATGACGGCCGGCAGACCGAAAGTGTGCTGATAAGCCTGCACGAGCAGGTCGGCGCCGGCCTTGCTGGCCGAGTAGGGGCTGTTGGGATGCAGCGGCGTCTCTTCGCGTGAAGTAAGCCGGTGGGCCCGAGGCTGCCGTAGACCTCGTCGGTCGAGACCTGCACATACTTCTTGGAACACCGAACTCGCGGGCGGCGTCGAGCAGCACCTGCGTGCCGAGCACGTTGGTGCGGACGAACGGGCCGGAGTCCTGGATGCTGCGATCGACGTGGCTTTCGGCGGCGAAATTGATGATGCCGCAGACGCCGAGCCGATCGCCTCGCGTACCGCCTCGCGATCGGTGATGTCGCCCTTGACGAACCGGTAGCGCGGATGGTTTGCGAGATCGGCGAGGTTGCCGAGATTGCCGGCGTAGGTCAGGCAGTCGATATTGACGACGAGCAATTCCGGATCGGATTCCAGCAGATAACGCACGTAGTTGCTGCCGATGAATCCGCAGCCGCCGGTGACCAGCAAGGGTTGCATGAAAATTCCTTCCTCTGCGGGTATGTTCCCGCAGAGGAAGGATAGGCCCCTGCGCTACAGAGTCAAGATTCGGCTACTTTGCCGCCACCTGTGTCGCCGAGGGCGAGGCCTTGAGCGATTTCAAGAACGCGATAATCGTCGCCTGCTCGTTGGGGGCCAATTGCTGGAAAGTTTCGCGCACGGTCTTAGCGTCGCCGCCATGCCGGCTGATCGCGTGTTCCAACGTGCTGGCGCTGCCGTCGTGAAGATACGGCGCCGAATCAGCCACTCCCCACAGCGCCGGCGTTTTCCATTCATCGGGGTTCGGCAGATCATCCGGCAGCGTCACGTTATTGGGCAGGCCGCCGTAGGACGAACTGCCATTGACGTTTGAATCGGAAATGTGATGCAGCAGGAAATCGCTGTAGACCCCATTGACGCCGCCCAAGTCCGGGACGTGACAAACGGCACAACCAATTTGATTGAACAAAGCCTTGCCGCGTACGATTTGCGGATCATTGGCATTGACTTCGATTGGTTTGGGCAGGGTGTCAACAAATGCGACCAGCGCCCGGAATTGCCTGCGGTTCAAGTCTGGTTCCTGCTCCGCGTAATTCGGCCGATTGATTGGCGTCGCTTGTTTCGATTTCGGCGTGCCGAGGCCGACTTCGTTCGCACAGGCGGCGGCGACAAATTCCTCCAAAGTGGCAAACTGGGCCTTCCACCCGAACCGGCCCACTCGGCCGTCGGTCAGAATTCGCGCCCGACCGGCAGGAATGGAGTCGAACTCCAGTTTCATTTGGCGAGGCGCCACCGCTAATCAGGTTGCCGCGGCGATTGCTCAAGATGGCTTTGGATGAAATTCGATCAATCCAGCCGGCAGCCGAACGGCGCCGTCGCCTGAACGGATTCTTGGCGGACCGGATCGAAATCCGGGAGTCGATAGCTGCAGTGGTTTTCAACCCGCGTTTCGCCACGCACGACGGGAAACAGATTGTGAACCAGCACCGTGCTTTCTTGAAACTCCGCCGAGACCGCCTCGGCATGAATTGTGCCGCTCTTGAAGCCGCCGTCGCGATTATTGGGCAAGACGATAAAGTTGGTAACATTATGGCTGTTGTCGCCTCCGCCTCCGGCACGCCCTGATTATGGCAAGCCACGCATGAACTGGCGTTGTACACGGGGCCGACGCCATCGCCGTGGGCGAGCACATCGTGGGGCTGCCATTCATGGACGAACAGCTCGTAGCCGGCTTGCCGCGTTGAAGCGCTGGCGTGCGGGCCAAAAATGACGGGAAGGCCAGGCGAGAAATGCCAGGCCAAACCGATTCCAAATACCAGTGTCAGTCCCAATGCGAACAAGTTTCGCCGCGTTTGTAGTGGAAGTTTGCATGGGAATGGGCCTCACAAAACATCCGCATTTGGGAAATGCCGTTGGATACAAGGATACCCGCCGGAGAAGTGATTCGCAACAGTGAAGTTGGCAAATTTGCCTTGGGTTGGAAGCAACTGGAATCATACCGTCGGCGAATCACCTCCAGGTCGGCGGCCGTCAGTGGGTGGGAGTGAAACGCCCGCGAATCTGCTACGCTAATTCGGATGCGGTTGCACGGACGGAGCGTCCGCGCTTTGAAGATTCCAGGCGGACGGGCAAGTATGGTCATGTATGCATCCATGCCGGCTTTCGTAGTCTGGACCCTGTTCGCCGCAATCCTGGTGCTGGGTCTTTGCACTACTGCGCCACGTTATTCTTTACAAACGCGACCCTCGGGCGGCGATTTCCTGGGTCGGGCTGATCTGGCTCGCTCCAATCCTCGGTTGCCTGCTGTATTTCATCTTCGGCGTAAACCGGATCAGACGACGCGCCCTTAAACTTCGAAGACATCGTCCACGTCCTCGCCGCGTGCACCGCGCCGCGAGCGAGGCCTCGGACGAATTCGAGCCCCGTTCGCTCCATCGCATCGGTAATCTGCACCGCCTATCGCGGCTGATGGGACACTTGACCGAGCGACCGCTGCTCGCTGGCAATCACATCGAGTTGCTCGAAAATGGCGATCAGGCATACCCAGCGATGTTGGAGGCAATTGCTCAGGCCAAGCGATCGATCACTCTGAGCAGCTACATCTTTGAAAACGATGTCGTCGGTCGGCACTTTGTCGATGCGTTAGCGCAGGCGGTCACGCGCGGAGTTCAGACACGTGTGCTGATCGACGACATCGGGGCGCACTTATTCCTGGCCGACCGTTTTCCGACCGCTGCGGGAGGCTCGCGTGCCCTTTGCCGCGTTCCTGCCGCACTTGGTGCCCGCCTATCTGGCTTACGCCAATCTGAGAAATCACCGAAAGACACTCGTGGTCGAGGGAACGATCGGCTTCACCGGCGGGATCAATATCGGCGACGGGAACGAAATCGCGGCGTCGCCGTTGCGTCCGATTCAGGATTTGCACTTTCGCGTCGAGGGGCCGGTGGTCGCGCAACTCCAGGAAGTCTTCGCCGACGACTGGCATTTTTGCACCAAGGAAGTTCTCGACGGAGACATCTGGTTTCCAGAACTGAAAGCCCGCGGAGCGATTCTCGCTCGCGGCGTCAGCGGCGGGCCGGACGAACATTTTGAACGAGTTCGCTTTGCCTATCTGGGTGCATTAAGTTGTGCTCGCAAGAGCGTGCAGATTGTGACACCTTATTTCCTGCCGGACGCCGCCCTGATCGCGGCCCTGATCACGGCCTCTCTTCGCGGAGTCAAGATCGACATCCTCCTCCCGGAGAAAAGCAATCGCCTCATCGTGCAATGGGCCACCATGGCAACACTTTGGCCGGTTTGGGAGCACGGCTGCCGTATTTGGCTCACGCCCCCGCCATTCGATCATTCCAAGCTCATGCTCGTGGACGGGATTTGGGCACTGATCGGTTCCTCAAATTGGGACCCGCGGAGTTTGCGATTGAATTTCGAACTGGATCTGGAGTGCTATAGTCGCACCTTCACCGACTCGGTGGAGAAGATTGTTCGCCGAAAGTTGGAAAAGGCTCGGGCTATCACGCGAGCGGATCTGGATGGACGGTCGTTGCCGGCCAAGCTCCGTGATGGCGTCGCGAGACTGTTTACACCTTACCTTTGAACCGCCCACAAAGGCGGCGCCGCGAGAGACGCATCTTGCCAAATCAGCGACATCAAGGCGGTGGCGCGATCGGCGATCCGCCAAATCTGGCGGCATCGCCGGGCTATCTCGCACGGGCCTGAGCGATGCCGAGGTTTCCGATCGCATGGCGCGAGGCCAGGTGAATCGCACGCCGCATTCCGTCTGGAGAGATTACCTCAACATCCTCGTTCGCAACACGGTTACGCTCTTCAACGCCCTGGTGGTTCCGGCGGCAATCGCTTTGTTTATCCTGCGAGACTACCGTGCTGCTTGGGCCGTCAGCGCCTATGCCATTATCAATTCGTTGATTGGACTCGTTCAGGAATTCCGGGCCAAGCGACATCTGGAAGCTCTGGCACTCCATTCGGCCGTAAAAGTCCGCGTGCTTCGCGACGGCGAGACCCGCGTCATCGCTGCCGATGATTTGGTCAAAGACGATTTTGTCCAACTCGTGGCCGGCGAGTCGGTCGCGGCCGATGGCGCTATTCTCATTGGCAGTCGCTCGAGGTGGACGAAGCCCTGCTCACGGGCGAGTCGGACCCGGTTGCCCGAACCGTCGGCGAACGAGTGCTTTCTGGAAGCATCTGTGTCGCCGGCGTCGGTGCATATCGGGCGGATCAGGTGGGTGTCGAGTCGTTTGCTCAACAAACCTCGCTGCATGCTCGACGATATCACTTTGCCCCGAGTCCGATGCAACGAATCATCGATGCGATCATTCGCGCGCTTACCGTTGCGACGGTCGCGCTCTGCATCTTGTATTTCGGGATGTATTTCGCGAAGAGCATCCCGCAGACGCAGCTTTGGCAGATGATCGCGGCGACCGTAACCTCGATGGTTCCGCAGGGGCTGGTGCTCATGACGACGCTCACCTTTACGCTGGGCGCCGTCGCATGAGCCGGCGGGGCGCCGTCGTGCAGCGGCTCAACGCGGTCGAGTCGATGGCCTCGGTTGACGTGATCTGCATGGACAAAACCGGCACGCTGACTACCAACGAATTGCGTCTGGCCGAGATTCGCACAATCGATGCTGCCGAGGAGGAAGTCAGGAATCGACTCGGCCTCTTCGCCTGGACCTCGATCGATTCGGGAAATCGATTTGTGCAAGCGATCCGCTCGGCGATTGGCCCATTGCAAAGTCAGGCGACTCCACAGGCGATCGAGCAAACGCCGTTCAAGTCACAGAACCGGTTCAGTGCCGTTCGACTTCGAGTCGAAAACAAAGAATTAACTCTTGTCGCCGGCGCGTTTGAGGCGTTGAAACCGCGCCTCGCCGAATCCGGGTCGAGCGGAGCGGAAACAATTTGGCACGAAATGCTGCCAAGCGGCTTGCGGCTCGTGCTGTTTGCCGAATCCCGCGGCTCGTCCGAAACGGGATCGCTTCGGCCGCTGGCGTTGCTGGGCCTTAGCGATCAATTGCGGCCGGAGGCGTCTTCGATCCTCGAATCGCTGGCCGACCAGGGAATTGACTTCAAAGTTCTCTCCGGCGACCATCCCGACACTGTTCGGGCCACCATCGGGAATCTGCATTTGCCCCTGGCGCATGACGTTGTAGTAACCGAGGAGCAACTCGAATCGGCGCCGGACCGGCGCGAGTGATTGAGCAGGGGACGGTTTTTGGCCGGGTGACGCCTCGGCGGAAGCTCGAAATTGTCGCGGCGCTACAGAACGCGGGCCGCCAAGTGGGCATGATCGGCGACGGCATCAACGACATCCTGGCGATCAAACGCGCCAATCTCGGGATCGCGATGGGATCCGGCGCGAGCGCAACCAAGACCGTCGCGGCTCTGGTTCTGGAAAATAACGACTTCTCGCTCTTGCCCGCCGCGCTTTACGAGGGGCGGATCATCCTGCGAAATCTCCGCCGCGTTTCCAAGGTGTTCCTGCTCAAAAATGTCTATTCGCTGTTTCTGATCGTCCTTGGATTTGGCCTGATGGGCATGGAGTTTCCCTACAGGCCGCAGCAGGTGACACTGCTCAATGCGATGACGATCGGCGGACCCGCCTTTCTGATGATGTTTTCCAGGCCCTCAGTCAAGCAACCAGCCCGAGCCGGGTTCTTGCGTGAAGTGGGGTCTTACGTGCTGGCGGCGGGCTCAATCATCGGAATTGCCGGCCTGTTGGTTTGGAGCGTGTCGGCCAAATTGTTGGGGGATCCGGAAATGATGCGGCGAACGCTTCTCCTGACAACCTTGATCCTGCTGGGATTGGGGAATCTGCTCGTCATCGCCCGGCGAACAGTCTGGGCGCGGTGGTGGGCGGCCGCCGCGGTCCTTGTCTACGTCGGCGTGATGTACCTGCGGCCGACTGCGCATTTTTTCGAGCTTTCGCCGCTGTCGCTGGTGCAATGGATGTCGGTCATCGCGGTGGCCGCGGCCGCCTTTATTCCGTGTGCCCTTGCCGGGCAATTTCTGGCCTGTGGCGATGAGGGTGATTGAGGCTGAAGTCCAGGACCAGTGGCAAATGGTCCGACGCCCGCTTCGCCAATGAACTGCGGACCAAGCGGGCATCCCGAACTTTCACGCCGCCGCGATGAAACGCCTTGTCGAGCGAGAATACGGACATCATTGCCGGGAACGAGCGAAATTGCTCCCTTGGCCCGGTCGCATGTTCGAACTCGTGTCGCGCGAATGGGCCGTCGGCAAGGGTGTCGCGCCAGTCGTTAAAGTCGCCGACGATCAGCGTCGGCAGTTCGGCGGACCTGCGGAACAACGAATGTCGTAGCAAATGATCGACCTGCCATTGTCGTTCGCGCTTGCGCAGGCCCAGATGCCAGTTGGCCAGGTGCAGGTCGCCGTGCGGAGTATTGACGACGACGAGTTGCGCTCTGCGAGGTTTCCGCCAGCCCAATCGCAGCGACACATGATGCTCAACGTGGAATGGCCAACGTGAAAGGATCAAATTGCCATAGCCGCCCTTGCGATAGTGGACGTTCATCTGAAAGTTGAACGCGTGGGCGTTGAAGTATTCGGCCAGCATTCGCGGCTGATCGTGAAAATCCGTTTTGCGAGCGTGCCGGGTCACTTCCTGAAGGCAAATCAAATCCGGCTTTTGTTCGTCGATCACGCGAATGACGCGTTCGAGATCGTAACGCCGGTCGTGCCAGCCGATCCCTTTGTGAATGTTGTAACTAAGGAGTCGAATCATTGCTTATGGCTTGGATAGTCGACCACGCGGCATCAACGGCGAGTTGGAACACTAGTTATTCTACGTCAGCCGGTGCGAAGCAGATCAAATTGGCTGCTGGGGGTGTCACTATTCGTAAAGTGTTAGCCCGGCTCTACTTGCGACGGACGCAATGTCGTCATCGCGCGCTTTTGCCTGGTTTTTCCGAAGATTGCGCGGAAAACATGCGTTTTCTCTCGAAGATTACGAAGATTGCCGCTTTGCTGCGCGTGTAATCTTCGAGAATCCACGGCTTTTACTTTAGAACTGTGCTCAACCCGTCACCGCCCCCTCGCTGGCGGACTTCGCCATGCGAGCATACTTGGCCAGCACGCCGCGCTTCGGCGCGGAGGGCGGGTTTTTTCCAGGCGGCCTTGCGCTTGGCCAACTCGGCGTCGGTCAGGTCGGCGTCGACGCGCTTGGCGTCGGCGTCGATGGTGACGCGGTCGCCGTTCTTGCAGCAGGCGCGATCGGGCCGCCGACCCACGCCTCCGGCGCGACGTGGCCGACCACCAGGCCGTGCGTGCCGCCGGAGAAGCGGCCGTCGGTGATCAGGCCGATGCTGCTCGCCCGAGTCCCTGGCCGACCAGCGCCGCCGTGACCGACAGCATCTCGCGCATGCCGGGCCCGCCGACCGGCCCCTCGCCGCGGATCACGACCACGTCGCCCGGCTTGATCTCGCGCTGCCTGGATCGCCGCGAAACACGCCTCCTCGCCGTCGAAGACCTTGCGCCGGGCCGGTGATCTTGCCGCGTCTTCAGCCCGGCCACCTTGGCCACCGCGCCCTCCGGCGCCAGGTTGCCGTGCAGGATGACCAGATGTGCCCGTGCGCGTGCATCGGCTTGTCGAGCGGCTGGACCACGTTCTGCTTGCGCGTGTAGATGCTCTCGCACGTCCTTGCAGGTTCTCGGCGAGCGTCTTGCCGGTGACGGTGATGCAATCGCCGTGCAGGAAGCCCGCGTCGAGCAGCGCCTTCAGCACGGCCGGCGTGCCGCCGACGCGGTGCAGATCGTACATGACGTACTTGCCGCCCGGCTTCAGGTCGGCCAGGTGCGGCACCTTGTCGCCGAGGCGGTCGAAGTCGGCCAGCGTCCACGTCGACCTCGGCCTCGCGGGCGATCGCCATCAGGTGCAGCACGGCGTTGGTCGAGCCGCCCAGGGCCAGCACGAAGCGTGTAGGCGTTCTCCAGCGATTTGCGGGTGATGATGTCGCGCGGCCGGATGTTCTTCTCGATCAGGCTGACCAGCGCCTGCCCGGCCAGGAACGTCTCGCGCTCCTTGGCGGCGGAGACGGCCGGGTAGCTGGCGTCGTAGGGCAGCGACATGCCCATCGCCTCGATGGCGCTGACTCATGGTGTTGGCGGTGTACATGCCGCCGCACGAGCCGGCGCCGGGACACGCCTCGCACTCGATCTTGTGGACGCCCTTCTCGTCGAGCTTGCCGGCCTGGTACTGGCCGACCGCCTCGAAGATGGAGACGATGTCGATGTCGCTCGCCGTCGGGGCCGATGCCGGGCAGGATGCTGCCGCCGTAGACGAAGATGCTGGGGATGTTGAGCCGGGCCATGGCCATGACGCAGCCGGGCATGTTCTTGTCGCAGCCGCCGAAGGCGAGCAGGCCGTCGTGGTTCATGCCGCCGGCGACGACCTCGATGCTAGTCGGCGATGACCTCGCGCGACACCAGGCTGTAGCGCATGCCCTGATGGCCCATCATGATGCCGTCGGACGGCGGTGGGGGCGCCGAAGATCTGCGGCACGCCGCCGCCGGCGCGGATGCCTTCGACGCCTTGCGGGCGAGCCGGTCGAGGTGGGCGTTGCACGGCGTGATGTCGCTGTACAGATCGGCGACGCCGATCATGGGCCGGAGAAATCGTCGTCGAGGAAGCCGACGGCGCGCAGCATGGCGCGATTGGGGGCCCGGCCCGGGCCGCCGGTGGTGAGAAGACTCTGGCGAGCTGTTCCTTGGACATGATCGACTCCGCAAGGGCGTGAACAAGGTTTCCGAACGATTCACTATTGAGGAAATGGAAAATCATCGAATTGGGCAATGCATGATTGATGATCGCAATTCCCGCAAGCAAGACTTGACTGGCGTTTCGTTCAGCATTCAGTGCTGCTGTAGCCGGGGTCTGTGAACCCCGGCCGGCCTCGCAGAGGCCGGCTACAGTTTGCTGTAGCCGGGGTCTGTGACCCCGGCCGGCCTCGCAGAGGCCGGCTACAGTTCTTGCGGTACGCCTGCTACAGTTCTTGCTGTAGCCGGGGTCTGCGACCCCGGCCGGCCTCCCAGAGGCCGGCTACAGCTGTAGCCGGGGTCTGTGACTCCGGCCGGCCTCGCGGAGGCCGGCAGGCGAGAGAATTTCGTTCGCATGAGAATGTGCGATGGGTGAGCATCTTCGGCGATTGGACCGGATTTGGATTGAGAGCCCAATCTACTTCGTCACGACTTGTACGCGGAATCGCCGACCGGTGCTGAACTGCCAAGCGATGCACGAGATTTGCCGCGAGGTCTGGATCAATTGCCAAACGCTTTATCGCTGGTTTATTGGCCGCTTCGTCATCATGCCGGACCATGTACATTTCTTTTGCGCCAGCCATCCCGAAGCGGCGTCGCTTTCGGTGTATGTCGGGAAATGGAAGGAATGGACGGCAAAGTATGCCAAGCGTCGGTTGGGCTTTCCGATGCCCTTGTGGCAGGAAGAATTCTTCGATCACGTTCTGCGATCGTCGGAAAGTTACGAAGAGAAGTGGGGATATGTTCGAAAGAATCCGGAGCGGGCACAACTCGTCGCAAAGTCCGAGGAATGGCCTTACCAAGGCGAGATGAATGAGATTCGGTACGAATTGCTGTAGCCGGGGTCCGTGACCCCGGCCGGCCTCACAGAGGCCGGCTACAGTTCTTGCTGTAGGCCTGCTACAGTTCTCGCTGTAGCCGGGGTCTGCGACCCCGGCCGGCCTCGCAGAGGCCGGCTACAGTCGACCCCGGCCGGCCTCGCAGAGGCCGGCTACAGTCGGACCTCGGCCGGCCTCGCAGAGGCCGGCTACAGTCGGACCTCGGCCGGCCTCGCAGAGGCCGGCTACAGTCGGACCCTCGGCCGGCCTCGCAGAGGCCGGCTACAGTGAACCAAACGCTTCGCGGATTCGGTTGTTATGAATGGACCCGTCCGGTGCCACTCGCCTTGAGAGTGCAAATCATGCCTTTGAGAACAGCCGCCGGCGATTCATCGATCGCGATTTTGTTGCAACTGCTCGACCAGGCGTACGATCGCAAGGCATGGCATGGTCCGAATTTGAAAGGCTCGTTGCGGCGCGTGGTTGCGGAACAGGCGGTTTGGCGTGCTTCCCGAGCGGCGGTCGATCGCCGAAATCGCGGTGCACTGTGCCTACTGGAAGTACGCCGCCTGGCGTCGGCTGCGCGGTGAAAAGCGTGGCTCCTTCCCGCTGAAGGGCAGCAATTGGTTTGCGATCAAGGATCCGCTGGATGAAAAGACCTGGAAGGAATACTTGAAGTTGCTCGAGTCATGTCATCGCCGGTTGCGGGAGACTGTTGCGGAATTGACGCCAATGCAACTGAACATCATACCGCTGACAGGCCGGACGACGAACTTGTCTCTCATCGAGGGGATCGCGGCACATGACATCTATCACGCGGGGCAGATTCAATTGCTAAAACGACTTTATCAAAGCGCGGTCTGAATTTCGACTCAAAGATGAGGCGGACCCGTCATGCCCAAGACAAAGGTTCCGGTCCTGCGGCTTCACGAACTTGAACCCGGCCAAACCGCCGATTTCTTCGCCATGCTCGCGGAACGGACTCGCAGCGTCACCCGCGACGGCAAGCCGTTCTTCAACTGCCGCTTCCGTGACATCAATGCACCGCCTCGTACATGGTCTGGGCCGACAATGGATTATTTGAAAGCTGCCAGAACGAATGGAAAGAAGGCCAGTTTTTCAAACTGCGAGCGACGTTTGGCGAGCACGATCGGTTTGGACCGCAACTCGACATTCACGCCATTCGGCCGGTCAAGGACGAGGACCGCGCCGATGGCTTTGACCCGGGCGAATTCGTCGCCAACACGCGGTTCGATCCCGAAGCAATGTTCGCGGAATTGCGGGAGTTGGCGGAGAAAGAGATCGCCGATGAGCCATTGCGAAAGTTGGTTTTGGCGTTGTTGGATCGCCACGCCGAGCGGTTGAAATCATTGCCCGCGACGATCCGACATTTTCATCCATTTCGCGGCGGTTGGCTGGAACACACGCTAAATGTATCCAGAAACTGCTTATTGTTGGCCGACCGTTATCGCTCGCATTATCCGGAAATGAAACCGCCTCTCAATCGCGACCTTTTGCTGGCGGGAGCGATTCTGCATGACATTGGCCGCGTGATGGAATTTGATGACGGCACTCCGCCGCAACAGACGATTATCGGCCGGCTGACCGGGCATCTATTCCTCGCCCGCGACATGGTTCGCGACGCCTCGCGGGAAATTCCCGAATTCAATCCGGAATTGCAACAGTTGCTCGAACATTTGATTATCACTCACTTGAATTTGCCCGAATGGGGCTCGCCCCGACTGCCGCTCATTCCTGAGAGCCTGATCCTGCATCATCTCGATGATCTGGACGCCAAGGTCGAAATGTACGTCCGTTGCCTGACCAATGATCGCGCCGATGGGCCGTTCACCGATCGCGACCCGGTGCTGAATCGGCAGTTGTTCAAGGGAAGGACCGTCTGAGAGAGGCGGAAATTCTAATTGATTTTGTAGGGTCGAGACCGAGCCGTGAGGCGAGGTCGAGGCCCACCATTTGCTTCAATAACGTCTACTGCTGCCTAACGGTCTTGATCTTCGCTACCCATTTCCCGTTGGCGTCCTTTTCGAAGTTCCCGAAACACTCGAGAAGTATGTCTGGTGGTGCGATGATTGAAAAATGGAATTTGTGATTCGCCGCCTCGATCTTCCATCGCCCGATTGAGATTGTGTGATTCTTTTCAACTGTTACCGGATCTTTCTTCAAGTACGGAACGGATCGCTTGATCAACATTTCGTCAGAGGCTCCCGCAAGACGAATCAATGCTCGTCGCGAATCCTCGGCGGAGAGCACAGCTTTTTGTTGCTCCATTGTCGATTTCGATCGCTTCGGGCTGATGCCGTCGAATCCGCCGCAGAGTGGCAGTATGGAGGCAGCGACACATGCTAATAGTGTGGGATGATTCATTGCCGCCGGGCCTTCGCGATGGAACAATGAACTGGTGGGCCTCACCCTCGCCTTAGAGCTCGGGATTCGACCCACCCTACAGTTTTCCGCTGACGACTTTTGCTGGTCACACGCTCTGTCGCAGCCGCGTGCGCAGGTAGCGGCGCCCGGGCGGCGTTGCGTTCTTCGCCGTCGAGCGGGCCGCCGACGAGTTTTTGCAGGTGCGATGGCTGAGTCTGGATGAACAATTCGTTGACGGTCTGCATGGAAATGTCATCGAGCAGACCGAGATTGATGCCCATGCGGACGCTCGAGAGCAGTTCCATGGTTTCGTCGCTGGTCATCATGGTGGCGTGTTGCAACGGTGCCGAGGCTCGCGAGACGCGGTCTTGCAATTCGAGCCGTTTTTCCTGCAACAGGGCGGCGCGGGATTGGCGTTCGTAGGTCAGGATCCGGGCGATCACCGCCTGCAATTCGGAAAGGGCGGTGGGTTCGCTTCGGCCGAGCGTGATTTGGTTCGAAATTTGGAAGAAATCGCCGGAGGCACGGCTGCCTTCGCCGTAGAGTCCGCGAACAACTAGGTTAATTTTCTGCAATGAGCGGAACACCTTCTCGAGTTGCCGGGTTAGCCCCAGGGCGGGCAGATGGACCATGACGCTGGACCGCATGCCGGTTCCGACGTTCGTCGGGCAAGCCGTGAGGTAGCCATACTGTCGTGCCAGGCGTAGCTGATTTTTGATTCGAGCAGGTCGTCGATATGGTCGATTTCGTGCCAGGTTTGATCGAGAGCCAGACCGCTGCGCATGACCTGAAGGCGGAGTTGATCCTCTTCGTTGACCATGATGCTCACGGCTTCGCGTTGATCGAAGGCGACGCCGCGAGGCCCTTCGGCATTGGCGAGTTCGCGGCAGATCAATTGCCGCTCGACGAGCAATTGGCGATCCATGGCGACAGGGCCGGGATATTGATGTATTCCAGGAGCGGATGCGGCAGTTCCATTTTGAGCGACTTCGGTCGCGGAGGACGTTTCGATTTCGGCCTTTTGATATGCACTGGCGCGGTTGGTAAAGGGAAAGGAGGCCAGGTTCCGGGCCAGGCGAACGCCGGCTGGAAATGACGATATCCGACTCGGGGCCGGTGGCACGCAACCACTCGCCGCTGGTTTGAGTCAAACTATCCAGGTTCATCCGGAGCTTCCTTTTGGCGAATCAAATCGCGCAGTTGAGCGGCCTTCTCGAAGGCTTCGGCGTCGATGGCCTCTCGTAGGCGGCGATGCAGATCATAAAGCTCAACCTGCCGCTGCAAGTTCATTTCGCGATGCGGCGGCGTCTTGCCGATATGCTGCGTGGCTCGGTGCACGCGTTTCAGAATCGGGTCGAGGCCCGAATGAAAGATATCGTAGTCGTGCGGGCAGCCGAGTCGTCCATCCTGGCGAAACTGCATGAAACCCATGCCGCAATGCGGGCAGGCCAATTTCGCGAGCTTCTCGGCTTCCGGCCCAAGTTGCGAGCCGAGCATGAACTGAACGATCGCCTGAATATTCAGTTCCGGCTTGGAAGTCGCGATCACCTGTTGTTGTTTTGCGCAGGCCTCGCACAGATGGACCGCCTTCTTTTTCAGTCCGGAAAGGGTGGTCAAGTGAACCGTCGCGGGGTTGGAACAGAACTGGCACTTCATGTGACTGGTCCGTTTGCCGTGGTGAGCGCCGCAATGGAGTTCACCCTTCCTCGATCTGGCGGATCTGGTCGCGAATTCGGGCGGCCTCCTCGTAGGCTTCCTGCGAAACCGCCGTTTGCAACTGGCGACGCAGCCGGGTCAGTTCGGTCTGATGCTGCTGCGTCTGCGGCGAGCGGCGCGGGCTCTTGCCCACGTGCCGCGTGTCGCCGTGGATGTTTTCAAGAAGCGGCGTCAGTTCCTCGGTGAACGCGTCGTAATCGTGCGGGCAGCCTAGCCGCCCCGAATTGCGAAACTCCACGAATTTCAGGCCGCATTGCGGGCACTCGCGCTGATTGAGCGACGAGGTTTCGATATCGTCCTCGCTTGCCACGTCCTCGCTTTTGCCGTTCTTCTTCGCACCAGGTTCATACAAATAATCACTTGCACATTGCTCGCACAAGTGATGTTCTTCGTATCGGTCCTCGCCCAGGACCTCTGTGATGTGCAAGGTGGCCTGCTTGGGGCACTTATCGCACTTCATCGCCCATTTTCCCCGAGTCAATCCGCACAAACCGCGTCTTCATGATTGATTCTAACAGCGGAGTCGGTGGTGTCAATTGGATTGCTGCCGCGCACGAATGGCGAAATGCGTGGCAAATTTGCGTCGCGTCCGCGCGACCATTTGGCCTGCCGGCGGCGGCGGCCGGCGAACTTGTCGCGTCTGGGGGGTAGGCTATAATCGATCATGTTTCCTAAGCCGGCATTGGCGTCGCCGCCGGGTCCCGAGAGGTTTCCAGAGCCCCATGCGAACCAAGAAACCGGAACAGGCCACCAAGATGCTTGACGCCGCCGCCCGGCTATTCGGCACCCAACGCTTCCACGAAGTGCGCATGGAGGATGTCGCGTTGCGGGCGGGCGTCGGCAAGGGCACGATCTACCGCTACTTCGAGGACAAGGACGAACTCTACTTGGCGATGCTCGATCGGGCCGCGCGACAGATCAGCGAGCGAATTCGTTGCAGCGTCGATCAGGCGGCCACTCCCACCGACAAGTTGGAAGCGTTTGTTGCGGTGGTGATGAATTTCTTCGATGAACAACCGCATGTGTTTGACTTGATTCAGCGAGCCGACGCGCTTCGCGGGGCCGACACGCCTTGGCAAAAAGCTCGCGACGAAGCAAATCGCCTGATTCGCCGGCTGCTGGAAAACGGTAAGATACGCGGCGACTTCCTGGTGAAAGATCCGGAAACGGCCACCCTTGTGTTGTTGGGCGGCATTCGATCGGTCGTGCGGTTTCGTTCGAAGCCATTTCCGCCCGAGTTGCCGCGCGAAATCGTGCGCATGTTCCTGTTCGGCGCCGATAGCAATCTGATCCGAGAGCAACGCGTTGACGCCGCTGGATGAAAGGATCGGTCCGATGCCCAAGATTTGTTTCGTGGCTCTTACATTGACGCTCGTGATCGCCGCTGCGCTCGGGTCCGCGCCGACGAGAAGAAGTCCGGGACTGTGACCGGAATAGTCACGAAAAAAGATAAGAACTGGATCGAAGTCAAAGCCGACGGCGAGGAAAAGGGCCGGCGCTATGTGCCAAAATGGATCGGCGGCAGCCCCAAGGATGGCGGCGGACTTGAGAAGAAGATGCTGAAGGTTTTCGCCGATCTCAAAGTCGGCAGCCGTATTCGCATGGAGTGGGAATTCGAGGAACGCCCGCGCACTGTCAAAATCGAAGTCCTGAAAGCGCCAAAGGGCAAACCATAGCGTCCGCTTACCGTCTCGACTTCAATCGCCGTCAGGATCACTCCCATGCTTCGATTTCAAGCGATCAGCGCGATTGCGGTCAGTTTGTCCATCGCCACGGGCCTCCTTTCGGCGGTCGAACCCAGTGAATTGAAACAATATGGCTGGCATACCGACTACGCATCCGCCCGCGCCGAGGCCCGCCGTAGCGGCAAGCCGCTCATGGTGGTCTTTCGTTGCGAGCCTTGAGGGGACTGCCACGATTGGGACGAGCAGGTTGTTCGTCTGGACAAAATCGAAAAAGTTGCCAAGCAGTTTGTGAGGGTCCGGCTCATTCGCATTGCCGGGGCCGATCTGAATCTGTTTGAGTTCGATTACGATTTGACCTGGATGGCGTTTTTCCTCAATGCCAACGAGCAGATTTACGGTCGTTTCGGCGGGCGTGACGCGAGCAGCGCCGAAAGCCGCAATACGCTCGCGGGTTTGAATTACGCGATGACAGCGGCGCTGGCGAAACACCAATCGAGTGCGGCGATCGCCCAGGCGCGAACCGAGAAACCATTCAAAGCCGAGAATTTCCCGGCGGCTCGACGGACCCGCGGCTGCATTCATTGCCACATGGTCGCGGAATTTCGCCGCGATTACTTGAAATCGCTGAGCAAGTGGTCGCGTAACGACATCTGGGTCTATCCACTGCCGGAAAATGTCGGCGTCACGCTCGAAAAGGACCGTGGCGACTTCGTCCGAGAAGTGAAGCCCAACTCTTCCGCCGAGCGGGCCGGTCTCAAGGCCGGCGACCGGTTCTGCCCGCTGAATGGTCGCTCGATCGCCTCGTTTGGCGACGCTCAATACGCGTTGCACAAGTCGCCGGCCAAGGGCCGCATATCGGCGGCGTGGGAACGCGATGGCAAACCGATGGAGGGTGTCATCGATCTGGCCGAGGGCTGGCGAAAAACCAATCTGACCTGGCGGCCATCCATGCTGAGCCTGCTGCCCTCCCTTTGCCTTTCGGGTGACGATTTGACGCCGGCCCAGAAGAAAGCGCTGGGGCTCGGCGAGAAACGGCTGGCCTTCAGGCAAGAGACGTTCGTTCATCGCGAGGCCAAAGCGGTCGGCGTGCAAGCCGCGGATGTCATCATCGGCATCAACAATCAGGTCCAGGAAATGCAAATGCTCGAGTTCTTTGGCTACGTGCGAAAGAATTTCCTTGTCGGCGACAAGATCACGATCAACATTCTGCGAAACGGCAAGCGCGTCGATCTGCCGATGACGCTGAAATGAATTCGGCGTCGATTTCGGCCAACGCCGGGATTAAGCCGCGATTGTTAGCGATTTGAATTGCCAAGCCCGGGCGTGCGTTCGCTTCGAGCAGCATTGGCCCGCGCTCGGCGTCGATGACAAGATCGACTCCGAGATAGCCCAGCCCCACAGCCGACGCCGCTAACCGCGAAATGTTCAAGACCTCGCTCCAGCAGGGCACTTGCAGACCCAGCAGATTTACATTCGTGTCCGGATGCGACTCGATTGATTTGGTTTCGAGGACGGCATGGTGGGTGATTCCGGTTTTCAGGTCGAGCCCGACGCCGACTCCGCCTTGGTGCAGGTTCGCTCGGCCGTTGGAACGACTGGTTGGAAGGCGCAGCATGGCCATCGCCGGCGCACCGCGATAAACGATCACGCGCACATCCGGCACGCCCTTGTAGGAAATCGGCGCGAAGTGCGGATGCAGTTTCACCCGATGTTGAATCAGGGCCTGATCGGGCCGGCCGCCGAGGGAATACATCCCGGAGAGTATGTCGGCGATATATCGATGCAAGTCGTCGAAGTGCAGCCGCTGGCCATTGTGCCGCAAGAATCGATCGCGGTCGCGGGCAATGATGACCAGCACGCCGCGGCCCGACGAGCCGCGATTGGGCTTGATCACGAATTCATTCAGGCGTGCGAGGGCCTTTTTCAGTAGCCGAAGTTGCGCGGGAAAGGCAACTACGCCGAACACCTCGGGCGTCGGCACATTGATCCGCCGGCATAATTCGTACGTGTACAGCTTGTCGTCCACAATGGGGAACAAGCTGCGCGATTGTGATCGATGATGCAGGCGGCGTTTCGCCGGTTCATCGGCAATAGACCGAGCCGGGCCAATCGACGCCCGCCGAAAAAGCCAATGCATGAGATTCGCTTACTCATTGACCGAGTGGTTGTGGCGGCGGCATCACGCGTATGGCCTTGGCGGGCGCCGCCGGGCCGGCTGGAACAAAAGGCTGCGGCACTGCCGGTGAAACCGGCGGCGGACTGGCGACAAACCGACCGGGATTTTTTGCTTCATCCAAGTTTCTCCGTGCTACGAAAAGCAGACGATTTCGAACGAGAATTGATATCGATCGAATGATGTTTGATCCAGAATTCGACGGACGGCTCCATATCGTTCGAATCGCGTATCAATTCGCGAAATCGATAAAGCTCGGTGAGACGATAGCCGGCATATCGGCCCAAAAGCATCGCAGCGCCGCCATCGTCAGCCCGACGCTTTCGGGGAACGTCACGACAAACCGGCCGACCGCCGCACGGCCAATCAACAAACCGACGAAGAATGAAACCGACAGCGTCGCCATCAAGGTTCGCAGCGAGGCGCGAACGCCATCCTCCTCCTCCATCGTCCAGAGCCGCTCGATCATTCCCGTGAGGATCACCAGGGGAAACAGCGATACGTGGCGGGTCGTTACGAACCCGAGACGGTGCGATGCAATGACGAATGCGGCCAAAAGGCTCACCACGGCACAGAGCATGATGGACACACGCGGCACCTGAAGCAGGTGAAATCGATCCAGGAGTCGCCGCAAGAACCAACCCAAGAAAACAATGCCGATGAACGCCAACATCCCCGGCCAGGCCGAGAGATCTCGGAAAGCGAGTCCTAGCAGCGCGGGCGTAAAGGTGCCAAACGTGGTGAGCCCGATAACATTTCGGCAAACGACAATGATCAGCGCCGCGATTGGGAACAACAGGAGCAATTCGATCAATTTTGCGTCATCGGACGGCAAGCCGCGAACGGATGCTGCATCGAACACTTGTCTGGCAATATGCTCGGCGCTCGCGTCTGATTCAGTTGAATTGCGACTGCCGCTCGAGAAGTGGATTCGCGCCGCCATCGTGCCCAGGGCAGCGATAGCGAGTGCGAACGCAGCACAGATGCACAGCGGCTACGGGACATGCAATCCTCGGACGCCCAGGTCGGCCAGGCAGCGCCCGCTATTAACGCCGGAATCGCGGAAAAAAGCCAGCCGACTTGATGGAGCAAGACGGAGGATCCGCGAAGGCTGAACGAGAGCGGTGAAAAAGCAAAGCCGCCGGAGAGCGTCCGGCGGCTAGCGGAGAGTCGATGAGCTATTTTGGAATTTCAAGTTTGCAGCCGCCCAGAAGCAGCGTCTCGCCGCGGTCAGAGACCTTGTAAAGGTCGGGATTCAATTTGTAGTGCACAAAGCGGCCTTTTTTCTGAAACGCAACCAGTTTGCGCCGGCGAAGCACCCCCAGGTGGTGCGAGACGTTGACGATTTCCGCGCGAAGAATCTTGGCCAGATCACTCACGGTCTTCGAGCCGTGCCGCAGACTTTCGATGATTTTGAGGCGATCCGGGTCGGCCACCGCTTTGAGCATGTTTGCCGTGTCGTTGGTCGCAGCAATCTTGGGGTCCTTGGTTCGTTTGGCCATCGTTGACTCCTCTGGGTGAAGTTCGAGCCGATAATCCGACGCGCTCACCCGGCTCGACTCGACGACCGGGCTGCTGGTCTCAATGATTGATACGAATGTGATGCGGCTTCAGGCGCCGCCCGGTCGCGCTCGCGCCGAATGTACATCGGAATTGCCACGTTGTAACTTCGTTCTGGCGCGAATTCAAGTGCCAGACGTCCGAATAACGAAGATTTGCCTTTCACCCACAGCGGCTTCAGCCTTTCCAGCGGCCGCACATCGGGCCGCACGGAGGGACGCTGGGATCGGCGGTGCAGGTCGATTCGGCGGTCGCGGCTCGCGTCGGCTGGGCGGGCAGACTCAGGACGCGGTCGAGTTTCTGAGTCTTGCAGCGCGGGCATTCCGCCTCGTCGTCGCCCTGGACTAGGGTTTCGAAGTGGTGATTGCACGTTCGACAGTGATATTCATAAATCGGCATGATTTTCAGACCCGGTCAGCGGCGGCGCTTGCGATAAACCTCGCTGGCGCGGCGAAAATCGCGTGTTCGGCCGGCGTGAGGCAGGATTGTCCTTTGTCCGCCACCTTGGCCAGCACGGCGTCAAGTTGCGCTTCCAACAACTCGTCGGCTTCCGAGTTCGCCGATGGAGAGGCCGGCGAACCTTCCTCGGACTCGGACGTTGGCTCATCCTGATAGATGCGCAGGTCCGGTGGTTCGCGGCGCGGCCGCCGGACGACCTGGCCCCGCGCGAGCAGTTGTCTCCCAGGACGGGAAGCAAAATGCACCGCAGCCGCGAAAACCGCCGCGGCCGCGTGGCCGATGATCGTTAGCTTCCGACCGTCATGCAGACGTGGAGGCGGATCGATAAAGCCCCAAAAATCGAACCCCGGGGCAATGGCCGGAAGCAGGTCGAATCCGACCGAAACGGCGAGCAACGCCCACACCGGCACCGGTAACGCATAAAAGAACAGCAATCGTTCGCGCGGCGATTGCAATAGCAGCCAGACCATCAGCGCCGTAAGCGGCGCGGCGGCGCCGACAAAGCGAGTGCCCGCCATTGTGGCTCGGTTGAGTCCGACCTTGGCCGCCGCAAGATAAGCCACTCCGCCGATTAACGTTGCCAGCAAGTAAAACGCAATGTATCGTCCGCGGCCCATCCGACCTTCCACCGCGGTGCCCACAACCCACAGGACGGTCAAGTTGAACAGGATCGGAAACAAGCTGTCGGTCGGGTGAAGGAACGCATAGGTGATGAGCCGCCAAAACTCTCCCTGGACGGCTCGTTCGCCAACGAGCGAAAGCGAATCGGTGAATGGGCTGGGGGCGCCGAAGCGACTGGATTGGCTGGCGACCTGGATGATAAAGGCCAATGTGCATAGCACAACCAGGATCTTGGTGACCAAGCCCTGGCGCAGCCATGAAATGAACGGCCCGCCATCCTCTTCCCGGTAATACTCGCGATCGAGAAGCCCCATGCCCATTCCTCGGCGCGATCGGAACCCCGTCCATCTGTAAAGACGTTGTACCGGTTTGGCGCGGGCGAGCAATGCCGGCGATTGCATGCGATCCGCCCTCTAATAATACTATACCGCCGGGCGCCATCGAAGAAAATCGCCTTGTCGCGTACGCGTTGGCCCAGGGCCGATTGAATTTCTCGTCGCAACTCGCGTAGAGCGAGCGTTTGTTCGATCTGGCTCGCGACCTCGTCAAGCATATTTTTTGATCCCTTTTCGTTCCAGGCGGCATCTCAATGGCAGGGAATTGCTGAAACTGAACGAATATGGATCAGCCGAATCACTGGGAGGCATCGGATGAAAAAAGTCGCAACAGTATTGCACTGCGCCGGCCGGCCATTGGGTCGGCGATGGTTTTCCGGTTCGCACGATCTTCTCGCCGCAAAGCCTCGGCGCTCGAATCAGCCCCTTTCTGCTGCTCGACTACGCCGGACCCAGGGAATTCACCCCGTCCGACCGGCCGCGTGGAGTCGAGGAGCATCCGCATCGCGGTTTCGAAACCGTGACGATTGTTTATCAAGGCGGTGTCGAGCATCGCGATTCGGCCGGGAATAAGGGCCGCATCGGGCCCGGCGATGTGCAATGGATGACCGCGGCGTCGGGCGTCCTGCATGAGGAAATGCACGATCGCCAGTTCACTCGGAATGGCGGCGCATTCGAAGTCGTGCAACTTTGGGTGAATATTCCGGCCCAATTCAAAATGTCGCCGCCCAAGTATCAGGAAGCTGACCGCGGATCGAATTCCGACGGTGCAATTGCCCAGCGACGCGGGCAGCCTGAGCGTGATCGCGGGGAAGTATCAGGGCGAGAAGGGGCCGGCATTGACGTTCACTCCGATCAACCTGTGGGACGTTCGTTTAGTCGCAAACAAGCGGGCGAATTTCAAACTTCCCGAAGCTGCATACGGCAGCGATTTTTCTGCTTGCGGGGCAAATTCGAGTCAATGACTCCAAGATCTTGGCCGACGCGGAACTTGCATTGCTGGAGCCCGCCGGCGAGGAAGTTTCCCTCGAGGCGGTTCGCGATTCGAAACTGCTGGTGCTCAGTGGCGAACCGATTGCCGAGCCGATTGCCAGCTATGGCCCGTTTGTGATGAACACGAACGAGGAGATTCAGCAGGCCATCGCCGACTTTGTGCCGGCCGCATGGGCCGGCTGGATTGAGGATAGGTTTTTTTGCGACAAGCCGCTGTCATTTCGCCTCTCCGTCGCGCATAATCGAATGTAGCGATCGTGCAATTGGAGGCGGATGATGGCGGGTTCGAATTGCCCGGGACCGAGGATTTCACGCCGGCGGATGTTGCAGGTGGGCGGCGCATCGATGCTGGGCCTCAGCCTGCCGCAGCTGCTTTGTGCCCGCGATTCGGCGGCGTCCGCGAGCGCCGACGCCTGCATCATCATCTTTCTCAACGGCGGCCCCAGCCATCTCGACATGTGGGACATGAAGCCCGACGCGCCCGCCGAGATTCGCGGCGAATTCAAGCCGATCGCGACTAGCGTGCCCGGCGTGCAATTCGGCGAGCATCTGCCGCGACTTGCCCGATTGATGCATCGGTGCAACCGTGGTCCGCTCGGTCCATCACAGCGTCAACAACTGCGCATGCGGCCGCCGTCTACACCGGCCTTACCGGACACGATCGCGGCGAGATTGGCGGCGGCGCGAAACCCACCGATCATCCGGCCATTGGCTCCGTGGTTGGCCAGTGCGTCCGCCCGAGGCCGCCGGTGGTGCCGTATGTCTCGATGCCCTACATCACGGCAGGAAGGGGCCGGGCGGTCCGCCGCAGCCGGGGTTCTTTGGCGGCTGCTGGGCCGCAGTCGCGATCCGCTGTTCGTGCTGCGCGATCCCAACGCGCCGAATTTCGCCATGCCGGAGCTGACGCTCGGCCGGGCAAGTCCGCCCTGATGCTTCGCCGAGCGCGCCGATTGCTCGAGCTGACTCAGGGACCGGCCGGCAGCGCTCGGATCGAACCGCCACTGCAGGATCTGGGCGGTTTCCAGGCGCAGGCGTTCGACTCTTCTGACGTCGCCCGCAGACGCGCAGGCGTTTCAAATCGACCGCGAGCCGCCAAGGTCCGCGAGGCCTACGGCCGGAACATCTATGGCCAGAGCGTTCTGCTCGCCCGCCGGCTGATCGAGGCCGGCACGCGCGTCGCCTGCATCTCCTGGGCGCCCGACGCCAACGCCACCTGGGACACCCACGGCAACAACTTCACGAAGCTGAAGAACGACCTTGCTGCCCCAACTCGACCTGGCCGTCTCCAGCCTGCTCGGACGATCTTGCACGATCGGGGCATGCTCGAACGCACGCTGGTCGCCGTCATGGGGAGTTCGGCCGCATCGCCCAAGGTCAACGCCGGCGGCCGGCCGCGATCACTGGAACTTCTGCTATTCGCTCATGCTGGCCGGCGGTGGCATCAAGGCGGGATACATCCACGGCGCCAGCGACAAGATCGGCGGCAACCCAGCAGCCAGCCGGTCAAACCCGCGGACATCATCGCCACGATCTACCACTGCCTGGGAATCGCCAAGGATCACGAACTTCAGGATCGATTGGCCCGGCCATTTCAGCTTGTGCCGTGGGGCGAGTCAATCCCCGAAATCGTGAGTTGAGCGGGCTTTCCAGCGCGTTGCGCCGCGTCACCACTTCGCCATCAATTCTTTGATCGCTTTCAACGATTCAGTCATCGGGCCCGCTGCCGTGGCGACGCGGCCGGGTTCGTTCGACTCAGGAGTCGGCGTGGCCGGGCGGCCGAAGCAGACCAGCGCGATGTCGTCGTCCTGCTCCTTGCCGGATTGATGATCGGAGACGGCGGATACGATTCGGTCGCCGATCTGCTGCGGCGCGAACGCGTCCGGGTCGTTGGGGCGGGCGTGCAAAACCGCACGATAAACGCCATCGAGGGTAAACTGCTTGTTGTGGACGTCGCCCGCTTCGATGATGCCATCGGTGAACACGATGACGCAATCTCCCGGATTCAGTTGGTGAACGACCGGCTCGCAGCGGAGGTTGGCCTCAATTCCGAGTGGAAAACCCGATTTGGCGGAGTCGATTCCGGTTTCGAGCGTGTTGCTGGCGCAGCGGTAAATCAGCGGGCTGATGTGGCCAGCGTTGACCAACGTCACGCGATGGGTCATTGGATCGAGCGAAATGGCCGCCAGCGTGATGAAGCGGTGCATCGAACCGGCCTGCAAAACAAGTTCGTTGAGACGGTCAATGGCTTTTGGCAGATCGGCACTCGCAAGCAGACAGGCGCGAGCCTGAGCGCTGAGCTTGGCCATGACCAGGGCCGCCGTCACTCCTTTGCCGGCGACGTCGCCGACGAAAACACCAAAGCGATCCTTGGCGTCGGAGATGAAATCGTAGTAGTCGCCGCCGACGTTGTGCGCGGCTTGATAGAAGGCATAAAACTGATAGCCCGGAACCGCGGGCAGCGTCGCGGGGAGAAAACTCCGCTGGACCTGGCGGGCCATCTGCATGTCTTGCTCGAAGCGGGCGGCCTGCACGGCGATCTTGTATAACCTCGCGTTTTCCAGGGCGAGCGCCGCTTGATTGGCCACGCCGATGAGCAGGTTGAGATCTTCGGGGCAAAACGTCTTGCTCGGATCCTGAAGGTCGAGCTGGATCAGGCCAAAGGCCTGACCGTCGCGACCCACCAACGGCGCCACGATGGCAGAGCGAATTCGCGATTCGACCGCGGACTTCGGCTCGTCGAATGATTGATCGTCGGAGCCCGAGCGGTCAAACAGCAAGGCCTGACCGCTTTCCAAGACCTTTTCAACAATCGTCTTGCTGAAGTGCAACGCACGCTCCACAGCGTGATCGCGGGTCCGGGTCACGGCCGCCTCGAGCTTGCCGCTGTTTTGGTCGCGGAAAATCACGAAGCAGCGATCGGCCTTCTTGAACAGGTTTGAAAGCAGGTCGGCAATTTGCGACAGCAGGTCCTCCTCCTCGAACGTTCTCCCCAATCGATTGCTGATTTCCAGCAGCGCGTGCAGTTTCTCGCTCGGCTGCGCCTCCAGAACCTGTTGTTGCGCCGGCCGGTCAATCGAACGCTGCACCGTGGACGATTGCTCGTCGCCGATGATGATGGGAGTGCTTTCCGAGTGGAACTTGAACGTCCAGTTGCAAATCTTGATCCGATCCCGGTCCTTCAGGGGATAGGGTTGATAGGGAACCAGCGGCTCCCCATTGAGCAGCGTTTTGTTCTTACTGCCGCAATCGATAATGCTGTGTCGGCCGTTGTGCTCAGGATCTTCGCGTGTTCCTTGCTCACCGATTCGAGCGGGATCTGGAGGTTGCACTTGGGAATACGGCCGATTAGGCAGTCCTTGCCGTTTTCGAGCGTGTATTGTTCATTCGGCGTGCCGCCCGCGACCACAATCAAAGAGGCCATCGTTCGTCCTCCTACCGTGAGATCCGGTCAACCAGCCGTCGGAGATCAATGTAGATTCGTGAATGTTGTCATTGTTTCTAATTTGAAGCCGTTGGGCAAAGAGCTAATCGCGTGCGGGGAATCGATTGAGGTGGCGCGGGCATGTGCTCTCACCGATGGTTCAGCGGCCGCTCGGATCGACAAGTTCAATTGATTGCCCTAACCGGGGACGCAGCGAAGCGGCCCGATGTTCGATCTCCGAATCAGCCGTCAAGCGGGAGCCACTCCTGCAAATCGAACCGAGCGTGCGGCGAGTCGGCGGCTGCTTGTGCGACGCGCCGATAGGCCTGGCGACACAGCGACAAGAGCGGTTCAAGATCGGCCGGAGACAGATAGCCCTGTTCGCGGCAAAACGACAAATCGGTTGGACTGGAGCCCGGAACCAACTCCAGATCATGCAGTACCTTTTGAGCCTCGACGAGGAAATCGCGGCCGCTCTCGGTATTGGGATGGAGCAAAAAGGTAATCTGGGCGCGGCCGCTTCGAGCCGAAAGCAGCGGCGCGGCTTTGCGATAAAACTTCTGAATGTGGAACGACAGCGGCTGGCCCTTGTATTCCGCCGTTGAGACCTCTGCCTGGATGACATCAGCGGTGGGAAGCTGGTCGCCGAGAAAGGCGGCGGTCTGATCGATCATGGGGCTGGCCAGAATGCGGCTCAAATCGCCGCTCTTTTGGCAGATCTGCTTGAGTCCGCCCAGCGGCGACAGGACCAGCGTGTGGATCGCCTCGTCGAGCCGAGTCATCATTTCCGGCGTCAATTGACATACGAAATGATGCGCGGCTTCCTCAAGCGTGCCGGCGCCTTCCGGAAGGACGACGCGAACTGTCGACGAACCCTGGAAAATACCGGTGTAAGAGTCCTCGATCGTCCCGCCGAGACGCTGTGCCGCGGGGGAGTTTGACGGGTCCGGCGGTTCGGCCATTTCCTGCTGCAAATGCCGCAATCGCTGGCGGCAGAAGCCCATGTCGTTTAATCGATCTTCCAGTCGGCTGTGAAGTTTCTTGAAAAACTGGTGCCGGCGTCGAGTGAGTCCTCGGCCATTCGCGCGAAGCAAAACACGCGCAATTGCTCCAGGAAGTTTCGCACCGTGCGTTGTTGACCGACCCCGAGCAGCCGGCTGAAGCCGCCGGGGCCGCTACGACACTGTTCCAACGCCGCGCGCACCTGATCGCGCGAGGTTCGCACCATGTTTCGTTGCTGCTCGACAACTTCCGCCTGAGACACCGCGGCCTGCTCGCAGAAATCGAGCAGGCGGCGGATGGCTTCCTCCATCGCCGCGACTCGCCGGCCGGGTTGATCCATTGATTCGCTGACCGTCTCGATCAGCGTCTTTTCCCACTCCACGGCAATGCAATGCGCCGCATCCGTATACAGCACACTGAACCGACTGCGGCGCAAGACGGAATCGTCCGCGCCGGTCGCTTTGGTCCCGACCCATTCCTCAAGTTGCTCGACGGCGCGTTGTGCCCAGACACTGGGATTGCTCAGCACTTCCGGACGGTTCGCTTCCTCGTTCAGTTCCGCCAACAGCCGCGAGACGATTTCCGGAGGCGTGCCTTCGGTGGACCGAGCTGCCTTTTCGATTTGCGTGGCCAGCGACTCCCAACTCAAACCCGGATCGGATAGCGCCGCCGAACAGATCTCGTCGATCACAGGCGAGGCGGCTTCGTAGGCCGGATCCTGCCATTGCGAGATCAAGCGATCGCAGACATAACGGGCGGCGACGCGGAGCAAAAGCCCGCGCGGGAACCAGATGCTGTGCGTGCCAAAACTGCGGAACAAAGTCGTGCTGGTGCTCGGGACGTTGCGCTCCTGTTCGAGCCGGTTTCCAAGTGCTGTCGTCAGTTCATGGCTCAGGTAATTGCCCAGATGGGCGATGCAATCGCGGTGCGCCCCCGGCGTGCGGTTTTCCATCGTCAGCAAGTACGCGGCGCAGAACGGATGCCCCCATCGGCGATCGGCTGCCCATCGGGGCCGTATTGGGCGGTAAAAGTCGTAGTCGCGTCGCCGTAGTGATTCAATTCCGTCACGCTCGCGTAGACGTTTGCCTGTTCGATGGGCGGAGTCGCTGGATCCGCTGGGGCCCCGCAAAACATGAACAACGCCGGCGGCTCGACCGCCAAATGGAGTTGCGCTTGCTGCCGGGTGATGGCGTAGCCGAGGTCGCATAGGAGCCCGCCGGTGCCGCCGCACGCCGACGCGATCACGATCACGCGCGGCGAATTGTCACGCAGCATCATGCCGGTCTGGCTGACCGATTGGGCCAGTGACTCCGGGTGCGATGCGATTTGCATTTCGCGGCGCAATCGAGTCATGAACCGCAGATAATTGTCGTGGAACGCCAGCCGGCCAAGGGTGCGCGAACCTTGCGGCTGCAGCGAGCGAGGGATCGCATACAGTTTCTCGCGCGGTAGCCAATCATTCAGGTGTTCCAGCGCGCGCCGGCGATAGTTCGCGACCGGTTGCAGGGGCAGTGGAAACACCTGGGCATTGGTCAGGGCAATTTCGGGCGCATCATTCAACGCCTCGTGGACGGCTTCCGGATCGGAATCGACGTAAAGGAATCGATAGACGGGCACTTGCATCAGGTCGCCGAAGCGATCGAGCAATCGGCAGCGAAGATCTAGAATTGCGCGGCGGCCGAATTCCCCCACGCCGATCACGATGGTCGGCCGCAGGCAGCCGATTTCCATTTGGGCGTTGGTGACGGCCATGTGCTGCGATTCGTCGGCGCCGCCTGGCTGCACGCGAAGTTCGGGAACGGTGCCTCGGCCCCGCGACGTCGGCGGAGTCACCGATACGGACGCGGACGAATGCCCGCCGCTCTCGACCCCGCTGGAACCGGCTTCATAAAGCGCGCGAATAAATGCGAGGCAGCTTGGATGCCGGCGCTCCGGATCTTTCTCCATTGCGCGGGCGACCGCCGCCCGATCTTGAGCCGGGAGCCCGCTGAGGTCGGGTTGCTCCGAGACGTGCTGTAGCGCCAGCGTACGGATGTTTTTGCCGTTAAACGGCCGTTTGCCCGTCAACAACTCGACGTAGACGACGGCCAAACTGTATTGATCGGAATGCTTGGTGAACTTGCCCGAAAACGTTTCCGGCGCCGCGTAAATGGGCGTCACGCCGGCCATCAGGCCGGAGGTGCTTTGGCGGTCCAGACTTTTCACAAGTCCAAAGTCGGCGACCTTCACGCGATCGCCGACCAGGAACAAGTTCCGCGGTTTCACGTCCAGGTGTTGGAGCGCGTGTTTCTCATTGATGAAATCGAGGCCGTCGGCCGCGTCGCGCAAGTGCGATAGCAATTGTTCGCGCGGAATGCCCGACCGTCCGGCCGCCAGGTGTTCCTGCAACAAGTCGTGCAGGCTGCGATCCGCCAATTCCATGACAATGATCAATTCGCCTTCGATGTTGTCGATGCGCTCCATCGACAAGACGAACGGATGGCGGACTTCCTTGACCTTTTCCAGGGCCTTTTTCTCTTGCTCGGCGCGGTAGGCCTCGCCATCAAGCGAATTGAGATTGCCATAGACGAACTTGATGGCTTTGAGAATGTTGCCCGGGGCTTCGCATTTCCACACTTCGCCGAATCCGCCCGTGCCAAGCGGGGAAATCAGGCGATAGCCGGGAATGGGCTCCGAGTCCGGTTCGCGCAACCAGCTCATGGGACGACTCGCGGAGGTCAAACCGAGACGGCGGTAGTTGACGATCCAAAAAACGGACCTGGTGACCGGCTGCTCGGACTGAGGGGGCATGTCCGGGTCGGGCGCGTGCGCCGGGCTATCAGAGCCTACGTCGAGATGGATGAGTTGTCCAATTGGCGGCGGACAATTCGCGGTGAACTTCTTAGCTTACATCAAACTGCTGCGAATTCACCCAGCATGAGGGTCGCATGCCATCATCGAACCAGTCGACGTTTCGCAGATTCATGCATCATGTCGAGCCGCTCGACTACCTTTTGCTCGCCGTGCCGGTCGCACTGGTCCTGCACTACAGCGGCGTTTCGGCCACCTGGGTCTTTGCCGCCTCCGGGTTGGCCATCATTCCGCTTGCGGGTTTGATGGGTCGGGCGACTGAAAGCCTTGGGGAGACGCTCGGGAGCGGGCTGGGCGGGTTGCTCAATGCGACCTTTGGCAACGCCGCGGAACTGATCATTGCGCCGATGGTGCTCCGAAAAGGCCCTCACATGTTTCCCACCGTCAAAGCGACCATCACGGGATCGATCATCGGCAACTTGCTCCTGGTGTTGGGCATGGCAACGTTTGCGGGTGGGCTGCGGTTCCAACGCCAAAAATTCAACGCGACGGCCGCGTCCGCCGGCACCGGAACGCTCGCGTTGGCGGCGACGGCCCTTGTCGCGCCTTCGATCTACCGGTTCACCGTGTTGGCCGATCCGACGAGCACCGCGCCGGAAACCCATGGAAAAGTGGCGTCGCTCAGCGAGGAGATCGCCGTTGTCCTGTTGGTGGTCTACGTGCTCACATTGCTGTTTTCGCTGGTGACTCACCGGCATCTATTCGCCGGACCCAGCGACAACCAGTCTGCGTCGGCGAGCGACGGCCCGGAATGGAGCCGGTTGACGTCGGTGATCATCCTGGCGCTGGCCACCGTCGGAGTCGCGATCATGAGCGAGTTCATGGTAGATGGCATCGAGAAAGCCGGCGAAGTGCTCCATCTCAACGACATTTTCATGGGGGTCATTGTCGTCGCGATCATCGGAAACGCCGCCGAGCATTCCACCGCCGTGTTGATGGCCATGAAAAATAAGATGGACTTGGCCATGAACATCGCGCTCTCGAGCAGCATTCAGGTTGCGCTCTTTGTCGCCCCGGTGCTCGTCTTTTCCAGTATGATCATGGGTCAGCGGCCGTTGCTCGACCTGCATTTCACGCTCACGGAAACGGTCGCGCTGGTGTTGACCGTCGCTCTCCTGGCGATCGTGGTGCAGGATGGGGAATCGCACTGGCTTGAAGGGATTCTGCTGTTGGCCGTGTACTTTATCTTCGGGTTGGTGTTCTACAACCTGCCGCGGCATGTTCATTGAATGAGCATAGCGTCGCCATAGCTGAAGAATCGATATTCTCGTTCGATGGCGGCCCGATACGCCTCGCGAATCAATTCCTCGCCCGCGAACGCGCCGACGAGCAATAGCAGGGTGCTTTTCGGCAAGTGGAAGTTCGTAATCAAAGCGTCAACGGCGCCAAACTGGTAGGGTGGGTAAATGTAAAGGTTTGTTTCGCCGCTCCAGGCTCGGATCGGCCCGGTTGCGGCGACCGTTTCGAGGACTGCGCACCGACGTGGTGCCGACGGCGATCAATCGCCGTCCGCTTCTCTTCGCCGTTGCGATCGCGTCCGCCGCCGATTCGCTTAGTTGGCCCCATTCGCGATGCATCAGATGGTCGCGAAAATCGCAAGTGCGAATCGGCTGAAAAGTCCCGGCGCCGACGTGCAGCGTGATATGCTGCCAGGCAATATGCCGCTCGCGAAGGCGATCCATTAACGCCGGCGTGAAGTGGAGTCCGGCGGTCGGCGCCGCGATCGCGCCCGGTCGCCGCGCGAAAACCGTCTGATATCGACCAGAGTCTTCCGGTTCCGCTTGGCCCTTCCGAATATAGGGCGGCAACGGCATGCGACCGTGAATGGACAAAAGATCGAACGGCGATCCTTCTCGATCCGGACGAACCAGCCAATGCCCTTCAGCCGTCTTTTCAACCAATTCCAATTGCAACGGCCCCGGCTCAACGCGAATCCACTCGCCGGGCTGCAGCGTGCCGCGCGTCTGAGTCATCAATTCCCAAATGCGGGGCGCGGCTTCGCGAAGAAACAGTGCTTCCCAATGCCCTCCGGTCCGCTCGCGAGCACCGATCAGTCGAGCCGGCACGACTCGCGTGTCATTGAGTATGAGCAAGTCGCCGGGCCGCAAGATCTCCGGAAGGTCGCGAAACCGCCGGTGTTCGATCCGGCTCGTGCTGCGATCCGCCGAGAGCAGTCGCGAGGAATCGCGCGGCTCGGCAGGGTGTTGGGCGATCAGTCGAGAGGGCAAGTCATAGTTAAGAAACGGCATGCAGGAATTGTAGCGGCGGGGGCGTGTTGGATCGTCGGACATGCACTGAAGGTTTCCGCGACTGGCCGAGCCCTCGGCCCGCTTTCGTGGTGGCAACCACTTGACAGCCGCCGCGTTCCGCGCGAGAATTGATGGACCTCGCCCTTCGGGCTGAGAACGGCGTTATGGCAAAAATACTCGTTGTCGACGACGACTTCCAAATCCGCACCTTGGTGCGGGTCTGTCTTGAAGAAGCAGGGCATCGGGTGTTTGAAGCGGCCGATGGCACCGTCGGCATCACCACATATCACGTGCAACGTCCGGACATTGTGATTTCCGACATTTACATGCCGCAAATGGAAGGGCTTCAATTCATTCGCGAATTGCGGACTCTTTACGGCGACGTGAAGGTCATCGCGATCAGCGGCGGGTCCAAATTTGTTCCGGGCGACTTTCTGGCCATGGCGCTGGAGTTGGGCGCCAAGATTGCGCTCGACAAGCCATTCGGTCCAAATGACTTGCTCAGGGCGGTGAATTCGCTGTTGCCTTCCCACATATCGGCGTGACCATCCTGGCGACTCACGTCGAGTTTCGGAACCTGGCGGCGCGAACCAAATCGAAGTTGCCTCTGGCAGAAATCTTTTTCCCATTGCCATTCGAAAACTGAACGCTAAATCATTCCGCGGTTTGACAGGTTCCCGCGCTCCGGTCGGAGCGGCGGGACGAAGAGGGAAGACGGTGAGAATCCGTCGCGGGGACGCCGCTGTGATCGGCCAGGCCCCGGAACATTCACACGCCACTGCGAAAGCGGGAAGGCCGTTCCGGGTCCGTCACGAGCCGTAAGCCAGAAGACCTGCCTGTCGCTGATCGGATTTCCTTGGCCCGCCCGGTCCGGCGGAAAGGAGCGACTCATGCAGCCTCTGCGCCTGCGCCGTCTCGGTTTCACTCTCATCGAACTGTTGGTTGTGATCGCGATCATCGCGGTCCTGATCGGCCTGTTGTTGCCCGCCGTGCAAAAAGTGCGCGCCGCCGCGGCGCGCATCAAGTGCGCCAACAATCTCAAACAGAACCTGCTGGCGGTCCACATGTACCACGACACCTTTGGTACATTTCCCGTGGCGTCGCTGCCGGATTACCCAAAATCCGTGGCATGGTTCGGCGAAATCGATTATTCAACCGGAACCGTGGCCGCTGCCAAGGGCGCTATTTGCCCGTTTGTCGAAAACAACAAGGCTGTTTTTAACTGCCCGTTGCTCGTCTCGGATGAGATCATCCTGGTCTACCAGGGAGCGACCGGCGGTTACGGTTACAACATGAACATCGGCTGCACCAAGTGGCCGCCACCCAATTACATCCCGGTGATCGTGAAACGAAAGTTCACCGATTTTCCCGCCACCTCGCGCACCATTGTCTTCAGCGACTCCGCCCGGCTTCAATTGCCCTGGGCAGGCGACCCCGTTTTGAAGGCGACCGAGAATTGGTATCTGGAAGGGCCGGAGGACTACGACTTGATTACGGAACCCGGCACTCACTTCCGCCACGAAGGCCTCGCCAACGTCGGCTTTCTCGACGGCCACGTCGATACGGCTCGCATGACAAACGTGCCGCTGCCCGCCTCCTGGCCGCAGGATGCGAAAGACTTGGCTACGAGACTAAGAATCGGTTACATCTCGGACAAGAGCGTGGAAATGTATCGGCCGCGGTAAAAAGAAAGCGGATGCGGCGTCAGGCGACGCCGCATCCGCTTTTCCTATTTGTCCCGTTCAGGCGACTTTGGCTCCTTGGGGGCCTTCGGCTTTTTCGGGGCCGAAGGCGCACTTGGGGCGGTCGGCTTCGCCGCTTTCCCGGCCTCGACGCCGTAGTAATAAATCTGATTGTGCTGCGTCGCAAGCTTGCCGGTCATCAGTCCGACCAATTGGCCAATCGTGGTTTGCACAGCCGGCGTCGTGGTCACGATCAGTTTGTCGTCATCCAGTTTCGTTTCGAGCACTTTCGCCTTGGCATTGTCTTTCAGGAATGAATCGAGCGCCTTGGCCTTGGCGCCGCCCAACGTATATGTGACGCGCGTCAGGTGCACGGTGTTCGCGTCTTCGGCCCCAACCACACTGTAGTATTGTGTCAACGCGCTTACCGCCGGTCGAACCGTGGTCGCCGGTTTGGCCGTGCCGTCTTCCACGACCACGACGCGTTTCTCGGTTTTCACGCCAGGGGCTGATGGAACTTCGACAATTCTTTTGCCGTCGGCGAGTTGGTACTTGAACTCAAGTTTCCGTTTGGCGTCAGCCTGCGGAATAATGACGATCTTTTTGCCTTCTTTTTCATCAATCGTCCATTTGAACTCCGTCGGCTTGCGCTTGCCGGGAGCGACACCGAGTTCCTTTTTTTCTTCCACGTTCTTGCCGCTGCGAAGGGAATGAATTTCATCCAGCAGCGCTTCGAGTTTGGCCTCAAGCTGGGCCAATCGCTTTTCGGGCAGGTCCTGGGATCGGCGCGATTCGGTCGCATCGCTTTTCGATTGCGCCAGCGCGAATCCAGGCACGGCAAATATGGCGAGAGTCAACAACACACGCATTGTTCGCTTCTCCTTGGGTTACATTGACTGGGTTACTTCTTTTCGGGACTCGATCCGCGAACAAGTCGCACGAGTCTCCCAACAATTGCCTGGGTGCCGGGTTGAGCGATGACCGTCATCTGATCGCCCTCGACAGCACATTCGGACAAGCCGGTCTTGGCGTAGTCCCGAAGGAATACAGCCAGCGCCATGCCTTTGTCGTGCGGCAAGTTGTAGGTCGCTCTGGTCAAGGTCACGTCGGTTTTTCGCTCCGTGGCCCGGGCTTGGTTCGAAAATTGTTTGAGAGTCGCCTCCGCGACCTTGAGTCTCGCAATCGCCTCGGCTCGGCGAACAGCATCGTCCGACCGTTTTCGAGTTTCGTCGATTGCCTTCTTGTACGACGCCTTTGCACGCTCGACTTCGGATTTGGCACGCTCGGCTTCGGCCTTCGCCTGCCCGTTCGCCTTCGCCGCCTGAGCTTTCGCTTTCTCGGCCCTCAGCGCTTTGATTTCCTTGAGGATCGCTTGGATCTGCGACTCGAGCTGCTCGAGCTTCGTCTCCCGGTCGTCGTCTGCGCTGGTTTGAAGAAGCTTGTTCAGCACGGTTTCGTCAAAGTTCAGCTCTTCGTTGAGCAGGACGCCGAGCGGCCCGGCGTCCTTGGACTTGGCGGCGGGATTGGCCGGCGGTTCGTTGGCCGTATCGCCGACCGACCAACCGGGGACGATGAGGAGGGCCAGAATGCCGATCGCCAAGAGCGATCTTCGCGGCATGCCGCAAGCCACCGACTCGCGCATGATCATGGTCAATCTCCGTTGAAAATCATCTCGATCGCCGCCGACGCCCAACGCGGGCGCGGGCTCCACGGTCCGGGTCACCGATTCGCAAACTTGAAGCAGCGCCTCCGCGTATGCACGGCGGGCCTTTGGTAGAACGGCGAGCACCCAGGCGTCGCAAGCGAGTTCGGCATATTGCCGGATTCGCCGCCGCGCCAGCCGAAACAGTGGATTCCACCACCAGACGCAGGCCGCCGCCATCTCCAGCCAGCGCACCCAATGATCGCGACGCCGCAAGTGGGCCAGTTCGTGCAGCAGCACGGCTCGTAGGCCATCGTCATTCAAACGATCCTGCAGTTCTCGCGGCCACAACAGCACCGGCCGAATGAAACCGACAACCAATGGCGATGCGAGGTCATCGAGCACGCGAACTCGCGGCGCGGGAATGCCCAATCGATCAGCGAGTTCGGCGACGCGTCGCGTCAGCCATGGCGGGGCCGGCTCGCCTCGCTTCATGAGTCGGAACAGCCGCGCCAATCCGCGCAAGTGGGCGAGCGCAACGACGACCGCGCCGCCGATCCACAACCCCATGGCGGTGCGCCACGCCCAACGGCTCCAGTCGATCGGCGCGACGACCGTCGCGGCCGCGGGCTCGGCTTGCACGGAATTGAGCTCCGATGCCGCCGCCGGCTCGCCGGCCACGAATTCCGCTTCGTCGACGGTGAATCGAAACGTTTGCGGGGACGCCGCGGCGGCCTGTTTCGACTCGGCCTGCGACGCGGACGGAAGCGGCACGGTCCACGGCCAGGAAAGGATTCCCGGCGGCATCGCCAGGCGAATGAGCACCAGCAGCCAAAGCGCGTGACGAACGGCCGGAGTGCATCGCCGCCAATGGCACAGCACGGCGACGCCCGCCGCGAGCACGCCCGCCAAAAACGTGTTTTGAAGCAACCAATCGAACATGGGAGGGTCCTTCAATCACTTCTTGGAGTCTGGTCCGTCCTTCGGTTCTTCCAACTGATCCAACAGCTTGCGCAACTGATCGATTTCCTCGGGCGTGAAGCGGACGCCCTCGACCAACGCCATGACGAGCGGCGATGCGGTTCCTTCACACAATTTCCGAGACAGATCGTTGAGCCGCAATTGCAAGAGTTGGTCGCGAGAAACCGCCGGGCGATACACATGGGCCGAACCGCTGCGATCGCTGCGGACATAGCCTTTGGTTTGCAGACGATTCAGCAGCGTCTGGACCGTGGTATAGGCCCATGCTTCTGCGGCTTGAGATCTTCGAGAATCTCGCGGACGGTTCCCGCGGAACGATCCCACAAGACTTTGAGCACTTCCAGTTCCGTGTCGCTGATGCCCGGCCGGCGTGTCGCCACGGTGAGGCCTCCTGATCACAAGGGCGCGCTCCGACAAACTGTCAGAGGCAGACAGGCCAATCCTACTACAATGTGTCGGAGCATGTCAAGGGGGCTTAACAGAAATGTCACTCTTGCCAGCGGAAGCCCCAAACTCCGAAGAAATTCCGAGTGTCAGGTTTCAGTTTCCAATGCCGCCTGGTCCCAAACTTGGAAACTGAGTTCGATGAGTTGGAATTTCCTTGGAACTTTTGTGTTGGAATTTGGAATTTATCAAGCCAGGCAAATTGTCATTTCACGCTCAAAACAGTTTTCGCTTCTTTAAGTAATCGGTCATGGCGCAGCGGCCCGAATTGACGAGCGTCTGCAATCGCAAAATCGCTTCGGGTGTTTTCTGAAGTTCGAGCGCCGGGTGGCCCTTGGTGCCGATGCGGCAAATCAGGTTTTCGGCCCCGCGGTAAAGATCATCCTGCCAGGCGCCCAGCGCCCCGAAGACCCGATTGATGCGGTCGAAGAGTTGGAAATCCGGTTTCTCCGGAGTGAATTTTACATCGCCGGGAACCGCGAGTGAGCCGTCCAGCAGCAGCCCGACGATCGCCGGCGCTTCATTTTCGGGGTCGCCAAAGATATGCCGCATGTCCTGGCGATCGCGATGAAGCAGAAAATAAATCGGAAAGTTCGCCAGCACACCGCCATCGACCATGTAATGGCCTTCGATGTCTCGGGCCAGATACATGCCCCATTCCTTGCGCCATTGGGTCTCCGGCCAAACCATCGGCACGCTGAGCGACATCAATACCGCCTCCACGACGGGGCAATCCGGCGCAGTGCGATGATTCAGGACCAAGGGCTGACAATCGGTGGTGTCGGTAATGACGACCGAAAGTTCTCGTCCGACATTTCGCGTGGCGGCGTGAAATTGTCGCAGGGTCGTGTGTTCGTCTAATCGCGGCATGCGCGGCCGCAGGACTTGCGGCAGCCAGGCCCGAAACAGATCGGGATCGAACAGGCCGCCGAACTCGAGCAGCGCGAAGATTGCGGTCCGCAGCTTCGGCTTATTTGGATCATCATGTTCGTCGGCTCGCTGAAGAAAGCCTTCAAAAGCGTTTTCGTAAATTGCCTGCTTATTGTTGGCCAGGATGCCCTGAAACATTCCACCAATGCGCGGCCGTCGCGCGGTGAAGTTGGCCATCAATTTTTCGAGCGCGCCGTCAACGCCGGCGCAGCCACTTTCGCGTCTCGCTGTCTTTGAGCCGGGCCGCGTCGCGAACCTTGTCGCCGGGCGGCGCGGCGAAAAAGGAATCGAACAAGAACGGATCGCCGGGCTTTTCCGGCACGAGCTTCAAATAGTCGCGGCCGGAAAAACCCGCCGCGCCAAACACCGCGGCGATCGCCCCGGCTGAGGTGCCGAGCAACCGCTTAATCACCGGCTGCTTCCGCTCCAGGACTTCCATCGCCCCGGCGAGCGCGACTCCGCGCGTGCCTCCGCCGCTGAAAACCAGATCGATTGTCGGGGCCATTTGGGACTCCTGTCACGAATTGGGCAACCTGATTCTACCGGGGCCAAACGTTCGAGCCCAAAAATAACCGGTCCGCGACTGCCGGTTGCCTATCATAGTTGTCACAAGTCCTTTGGAAAAGAAAACTTGCGTCAAAAAACAGGGTTTGAAACATCCGCACGGACCGGTTAAAACCGGTTATTTCTGAACCGGCTTTCGGCATTTTTCATCGGCCGAGGTCAGCCCAAAACCAGCTCGCCGGCGCCATGATTCAACGCACTCTTTCGGGCCGCTTCGATGAAGCCGACAATTTCGAGCGTTTCGTGGACTTCCAGTGGCGACTTGCCGGTCTTGAACATCTCGACAATTTGCTTGAGGAGTTCGCGATAAATGTACGTGGCGCCAATCGGAACCTGCATGACGCCCTTTTCGGTGAAAGCGACAGCGCCGTACTCTGATTTGCCGGCGCGAATGCCGCGGACCGAGGCGACGCGGCCGTCTTTCCAGTGGCCGGTCGTTACCTCGGCGCCTTTCTCGTAGACACATTGGACCCGCTTGCAGCCGGGGCCCATCAGCGTGTACAGGATTTCCACGGCGTGAATGCCGTAATGAAACATTCCGGGATTACGCTCGTGCTCCGGCGACGGCCCATAACCCAGTGCGCCCAGGATCTTGCCGTGTCGTTTGTCCTTCATGAATTGAACCAGTTCCGGCGCATAGCGCGAACGACGAGGAACTGAATACCGGGACGTTCTTTTTTTCGGCAAGGGCAATGATCTTTCGCGCGTGATCGACCGAGCAAGTAAATGGCTTGTCGATAAAGCAGGGAATCCCGGCTTCGAGGAATGGCTTGGCATGCTCGTAGTGAAACGTGCCTTCCTGCGACTCGATCAGCATGCCGTCGACTTTGCCGATCATGTCGCTTGGCTTATCAACCAGCGGCACGCCATATTTCTTCAGGGCGGCGGTGTAGCCCGGTATTCGCTCGGGCATGATCTTCGACTCGCCGGGGCAGCCAATAACGATTTGGGCGCCATCGACCCATTGATCTTGCTTCACGTCGACGTGATTCAGACGCTTGGTGAATTCCACGACATGCGACGTGTCGAAGTCGAGAACGCCGAGTTTAATCATGGCTTGGTCCGTGGTCAGTTGTTCTTGGTCAGTTGTTCTTGGTCCGTTGTCAATTGTTCTTTGTAATCTATTTGGCAGCGACTTTCTGTGCAATTGCCGCTGCTGACAAACGACCGAGAACAACTGACCAAGAACAACGAGCATGCTTGTCACACGCCGATTCCTGTTGCTGTTCGCCCTAATGTTCTGGCAGGGCGGATTCATGTTTTATGGTGCAGTAACGGTGCCGATTGTTCGCGCCCAGTTGGGTCCGGGGCCGGATCGCAGCCTGATCACGCAGCAGGTGACGCAGTGGATGAATTTGGTCGGGACGCTGGCGATCCTGGTGATGTTCGCCGATCTATGGGCGAGTCCAATCGAGCGAAAACGCTGGCGTTGGGCCGCGTGGCTGGCCATGGCGCTGCCACAACCGGTGTTGATTTTTTTGCATCGGCAGTTGTCACATCAAATGGCGGCGGCCGGTTTCCAGTCGTCGTCCGGATTTCTGGTCTGGCACCGGCTCTACTTGTCAATGAGCGCCATCCAGTGGTTGGGCGGAATGGCTTTCGCGCTGTTGTCCATCCGCGCCTGGCGAGACGAGGATCGAGTGCAATCGAATTAAGGGTGCGTCGAATGGGGTTTTTCATGCCGCCGGCTTGCGCAGGATATCGCGGGTGTAAATGACGATCGCCAACCAGATCAAGGTGAACGGCAGCAGATTCACAAGTTTGAACTCTTCATGACCAGCGGTAATTGCGAGTGCGAATTGAAGCGTCGGGGCCAGGAATTGCAGAAAACCAATCGTGGTCAGGCGTAACCGGCGTGCGGCCTGCGCGAAGCAGTAGAGCGGAAAGACGGTCACGATGCCCCCCGCCATCAGCAGCAAATCGGTCGTTTGATTAAAATGCCCAAATTTCGCTGCCCCGTGAAGTTGCAGCCAAACTAGATAGCTGAAGGCAACCGGTGTCAGAATCATGCATTCCGTGGCCAGGCCGGTTAGTGCGTCGGCAGCCACGGTTTTTCTGAACAACCCATAGATGCCAAAGCTCACCGCCAGCCCGATCGCGAGACCGGGAATTTTCTGCGTCATGATCGCGAAGATCACGACGCCGACCGTGGCCAAGACAATGGCCAGTTTTTGTAGTCCGCTCAGGCGTTCGCCGAGGGCCAGGACGCCCAGCGCGGTGTTCACGAGCGGAGCAATGAAATATCCCAGGCTGGCTTGGACAATTTCCCCGGTGGTCGCGGCGATAATGTAACAGCACCAATTCCCCGTGATCAGAATCGCCGTGGCGAGGAGCATGCGGCGCGTGCGCGGCACGCGAAGGGCAGCGATCAGCCTTTTCCAACCGCGGGTAAGAGTGAGCAAAATAACCAGCAGAAGACACGACCAACAAATCCGCTGGGTCAACAGTTCCCAGGCACTCACATGCTTGAGAGCGAGGAAATAGAGCGGCATCAAGCCCCAGAATCCGTACGCCGCCGCGCCATACAGAAACCCGGCGCGACGATCCCCCGGCGTAGACTTCACTCCGGAACTCCCGCGATCAATGCCGCCTCGCTATTCGAGATTCACGACCTCATGTCCATTTCGAGTGCTCAACGCCTGAAGCATGATCAGGGAAATAGTCTGCCGCAAGAAATGAACCGAGCCATCGGCCATGGCGAAATTGGCGCCGCCCGAATGGAAACTGCCGTATGCGGACAAACGGACCTCGTAATAGGGGAGCCAGCCGGTCCAGTCGACCGGCGGAGGGGGCGGCGGGGGCAATGGGGGTGGAGCGCCGGGAGGGATATAGGGCTCTGGCTGGCCATAATTAATCGTCGCATACCCGCTCAGAGTGACGTCGGCAATTCCATGCACGCCGGCCGGGGCCCAGACGCCATACTCTTCGATGGGCAGCATCGGCGGACTCGGCGTCGGCTGGAACGGCGCAATCAGCCACGAATTCCAATTTCCGTCGGCATGCCGGCGCTCGCCGAAGAGCAATGTATTGCTCAAACCATCGCGAATATCGAGTAGGCGTACAGGCTTCTGCTTCGCGTTGGGCAAGCTAAACAGGCCAGTCATAAAAAAGATGCCGTCCTTGGTCGCGGATTCGGGCAGCATGCTTCGTGTGCCGCCGTTGCCGCCATAGCTGGTAATCATCGCCGAAATGCCGCCGAACGAAACGGGGTTTTCCGGAATCTGGTCGACCGGGCAGATTAACCATGCAAGGCGCGTCGCGGCGATCGGGTTCGGGCCGGTCAGGTTCGACTGCGGATCGCTGAAATTCCAGACTCGGTAAACGTTTTCAGCCTCCATAAATGGGAGCAGTTCGACGAACAGGGACGTGTTTCGTCCGCTGCTGCCGTTCCGCTCAAGACCGGGAGGCAGTTTGCCGTATGAATCGTTGTAGTTATGGGCGGCGAGACCAAATTGTTTAAGATTGTTTTGACACTTCAGTCTGCGCGGCCGCCGCACGAACCTGTTGAACTGCCGATAATAATAGTCCCATCAATACGGCAATGATGGCGATGACGACCAGTAGCTCGATCAGTGTAAACGCGCGGCGTCTCATAGTGGGCTTGTCCTGAACGAAAAGTCTCTCAAGCCAGTGTACCGCAACTCGGACCGTGGGCGAGGGCCTCGCGAACGATAAGAAGCACAAAGTCGCGCGGTTGATCGCGTTCGCAGCGGCAATCCGGAGAAATGTCATGAAACGATTTGTCGGAAAAACCGTGCTGGTGACCGGCGGAACCGGCGGAATTGGCCGCGCGACCGCGCTGGCGTTTGCTCGCGAAGGGGCCAACGTCGTCATCGTCGGCCGGCGTGAGCCGGAAGGGCGAGAAACGTCGCGGTTGATCGAATGCGACGGCGGAGACGCCATATTCATTCCGGTTGATGTCAGTCGCGAGGCCGACGCCCGGATGATGGTGCAGGAAACCATGAAGCGGTATGGCCGCCTTGACGCGGTGTTCAATAACGCGGGCGTGGACGGCAAGCCCGGCAATATTCCCGATCAGACGGAAGAGAATTTCGATTTTGTAATCGGCATCAATGTGAAGGGCCTGTGGCTTTCCATGAAGCATGAAATTCCCGCCTTGCTGGAATCCGGGGGCGGCGCGATCGTCAACAATTCGTCGGCGATGGGGCTGGTCGGATCCGCCGGCATGGCCATTTACTCGGCGAGCAAACATGCAGTAATTGGATTGACGAGGTCGGCGGCACTGGAATTCGCCAAGCAACGGATCCGAGTGAACGCGGTGGCGCCGGGCGGCGTACAAACGGACATGCTGGATCGGGTGACCGGCGGGCCGCATACCGAATATCGGGCGAAGATGGCGGCGTTTCACCCGCTGGGTCGAATTGCCGCGCCGGAGGAAATCACCGGCGCGGTCCTATGGCTCTGTTCCGACGAGGCATCGTTCGTGACCGGCCACGTGCTCAGCGTGGATGGTGGCTTAATCGCACGCTGACTCTGAAACAAAATTTCCCGGATGCCACCGCGGCGAATAAATTATCCCCATGACGCCATCGGACCCGACCATTCGTCAACCGATCGACGACGAGTCGCAGACCCTTCAATTGGGGACGGGCGGTCAGGGAGAATCGACCGACTTCACGGTGGCGCGTCCCGTGCCCAAAAAGCTCGGCGACTTTGAATTGCTCTCCGAAGTCGGCCGTGGGGGAATGGGACGAGTCTATAAGGCGCGGCAACGAAACCCGGACCGCATCGTCGCCCTCAAAATGATTTTGACCCGCGGGCGGCCGCGAGCTTCGCTGATTCAACGATTTCGGAAGGAAGTTGAGGCGGCTGCTCAATTGGACGATTACCCCGGGATCGTCCCCATTTACGAGTTCAAAGAAGTCGCCGGCCTGCATTTCTTCACGATGGCTTACGTCGATGGCAAGTCGCTGGATCATCGATTGGAACAAGGTCCGTTGGATAATCGCATGGCGGCCTTGGTCACCGCCAAGGTCGCGGAAGCCGTCGCGTTTGCGCACCGAAAGGGCGTCGTGCATCGCGATCTGAAGCCGGGCAACGTCTTGCTGGCTCGGGACGGCAGTGTGAAAGTGACGGACTTCGGCTTGGCGCGGCGTTTTGCGGTCGAGGCAGGCGACGATGTTGAACCGGCGGAAGAATTGCACGACCATGTTGCCGGCGCGTCCAATCGGTTGACCCAGGCCGGGGCGGTGATGGGTACGCCCGGATATATCGCGCCGGAGCAGGCCGTCAATTCCCGAGAGGCCGGGCCGGCCGCGGATATCTGGTCCGTTGGCGCGATTTTGTACGCGTGTCTCACCGGCAAACCGCCGTTCTTGGCGGACGGCGCGGCGGAAACGCTGGTTATGGTCCTCGATACCGAACCGCCGCCTCCGCGAGAGTTGAATCCGGCGTGCGACGCCGAATTGGAGTTGATCTGCCTGAAGTGTTTAAGAAAGGATCCCTCGCATCGCTACCACAGCGCCCAGGAACTTGCCGACGACCTGACGACCTGGCTCGAAGGCCAGCCAATTCGATTGCGACGATTGTCTCCGTTGTTGCAAGCGAGAAGGTTCTTCGAATCGTCGCCGGAGTTGATCGCGATTGCCGCGGGCCTGCTCGTCAACAGGTTGGCGAATACTCAGGAAGGGTTATTCGTTGGGTGTGCGGTCTTCGCCATCGGTTTAAACACCCGGCGGATGATCAATCGCGTACCGCTTTTCGGCGCGATCGCGCTCACGGCCGGTTTCATCGCGCTGATATTCAGCCGCGCAATTGGTGGGAGCCCGATGGCTCGAGCACTTCTGCGTTTTATTCAGTTCGGCGGCCGCGCTCGTGGGTCTCACGACGTTCGTTTTGGGATGCTCGACTCTTGACGGAGATGCGGCAGGTCCGAAAATCGCTCGGCGGTTTGCCGCCTGGTCGGGCACGATCGGCCTTTTCGGGTTGCCCCTCGCATGGATGGTCGCGATGGCGGCCGATGGGCTGCGCCGAATTAATTTCTCCAGCGTGAATTCGCCGATTTACTCTCTGGCATGGGCGCCGGCGGCGCAATTTTTCTTCGTATTGATCGCCATGGCAGCGATTCTCGGCGTGGGCATCGGTTGTTTGGCCGGCGTCGCGCAAATCTCCGATTTTGTATCTCGTCGGGCGGGCATCGACCGGCGTCTGACGAAACTGGTCGGTGGGGCATGTGTGCTCGCCTTTGGCATCTGGATCATTGTTGAATTCTACGGTCGGTGGAGAACGGTTTTCGACGCTGGCCATCGGTTGCGAATCGAACCGGGATCGCCGTGGTTCGCGGCTGTCATGGGGCTCGACGAGCATCTGGGTCGGGTCGCCGGCTGGCTGCTGGCCGGCGGCCTTGGATTGAGTTTTGGCGGGTTGCTTCGCGCCGCGGTGCCATCCTTGAACGGGCGATTGAAGACGAACCGTCTCGCATCCCCGATCGCGGTCATGCTGGGCGCTGGCATTGGCGCCATTTGCTTGCAGCTATGGCTGGGAATGATCCGATCGAATGAGCCGGCGGAAACGGCGGCCTTCTCTTACTTCGGGCCTGGTCCTGCGCTGTCGGCCGCGGAGGATTGGATCGAATACCAGTTGCATCTACCGAATATTTCGTTTGCCGCAAATTCACGGTGGGCCGCGGTCATCGGCATATTTTGGTTGAAGTTCACTTTTCTTGCCGTGTCCATGGCGATTGGGGCGGCAGTCGGCCGTTGTGTCCAACGAGCGATCGGAATGAGGGCTGTCCGATGAGCCAGCCCGATCATGATGCCGAATCCGAGTCCACTCCGCCGCGTTTCGAGCCGGGACGCGCGTTCGGCGAATTCGAGCTTCTCGAACTCGCCGGTCGCGATGGCCCATTCGCCCTTTATCGCGCCCGCCAAGTCAATCTCGCACGATTTGTGACCTTGAAAATCCTGGTAGACGCTCCCGAGTCGATCGAACGATCCGGTTTGCTCCGACGCGAGGCCGAGAAGGCCAATCGGTTGGAACATCCGGGGGTCATTCGCGTTTTTGAAATTGGCAGTCATGAGGGGACGCCCTTTCTCGTGATGACGGCCATCAAGGGTGAGTTGCTCTCCGAGCGACTGAAATTTGGTCCGTTGCCGGCAAAATTGGCGGTTGACCTCCTGCGGCAGTTGGCGGAAATTGTCTCCCATGCCCATGAAATAGGAATCGTTCATGGCGGCATTCGACCCAGCGCCATCTGGATCACGGCTGATCGCCAGGCCCGCTTGGGCGGTTTTGGTCAGTCGGTCCAGTACGACGCCGCCGACTTGACGGCACTGGGCAGCTTCGCCGGTTTCCTGGCGCCGGAACAGGCCGGCGCTCGCGGCGTGCTCAGCAAGAATACCGACGTCTACGCTGCTCGGTGCGATCCTTTACGGCATGCTGACAGGTCGGCCTCCGTATCGAGCCACGACGGTCGAAAAAATCTTCCGTGAAATTCGCCAGGGCAACGCGGTCGAGCCGTCGCGCGTCGTCCCCACGGTTGATCAAGACCTGGACGTAATTTGTGCCAAGTGCATGCACGTAAATCCAATCCGGCGTTACGGCGTCGAACGACCAATGACGCGCCTGATCGCCGATCTCAAACGCCTTCAGGCGGGCAAATCGATCCGAAGCGATGCTCCCGACTTGCGAACCCTCGGCAGGTTTGTGTTCCGTCGCAATCGCCGTGTGTTGATCGCGATCGCGCTCATCGCCCTCGGCGTAATTGGTCCGGCGCTTTGGGATCGTCATCGCCGCCGATCGGCCTGGCACACCATCGCGACGGCCGATGCCGGATCGATTGACTATGCGCGGGCGGCACGATACTTCGAGGAACGGCGACTCGATCGACCCGACGATCGTGAGGTGTTGGTCACGCTCGCGTTGGCCCGACTTCGCTCGGGCCGGCTGGACGACGCCATCCAATTCTTGTCGGAAGAAAACTCGCTCTGGCCAGCCGCGCCGAATGCAGCAGCCAATGCGGCGACCGCCGACGACTGGATCGCGCTCGAAAGATTGATTCGTTTGGAGGTGGATCTTCGGAAGGGCCGCTGGACCGAGGCACAAGCGGCGGTGAAAGCCGGAATCAGAAAAGAAATCACCCCGCGCACGCCGGTTGAATGGCGGCTCTTCCGGGAATGCGAACAACTTTTGAATGACGACGCGACCTTGTACGCTGCAATTCAGCGCGACGATCGATTGGCGTACATTGCGGCCGCCCGCCACCCGCCATCGACTCGACTCATTCGCCTGCTGATCAATAAATTTACTTGCGGCGATTCGACCGTGCGATTGCGATCCGTCTGGCTCTTGGCTCAATTCGGCAATACGGCATTGGCCGCGGAGCCGGCACTTCTGAGGTTGGTGGCTGATTTCACCCCGGCTCGAGTGATATCGATGCCGGGCGATCCAATTTCGGCCTGGCTCGGTGGTCACGTGCGAATCCTTTCTTGCCTCGGACCCATCAAAGCACTGGATGCGATTGATCCGGAGTGGAGCCGGAGGCCGGAGTCGCGAGTGATCGAGTCGGCGGTAATCGACGCGCTGGCTCGCGAACCGAATCGCGACGGCGTTTCACAGGGGCTGGCCGAAGCGGTCGGCGTCTCAGCCGGATCGACCCAGGCTGGATGGCTTCGGCGGCCGCGCACGGCATCGATCCGCATGGGAGTCCTGGATTCGGCTCGATTCGGTGCCGCACCTGCAGGCTCTGGGTACGCAAATCATTCAGCGGCTCGACGCGCCTTCGGGCGGCAAGTAGCCGTCCACGGCACGGCGGCTGATCGAGATGCACATCATGGCCGACGCACGTAAGAAATTGCCGCTCAACATCGAAGGCGAGTTTTTCGTCGATTCGACTTGCATCGATTGCGACGCTTGCCGCCAGATCGCGCCGAGCACTTTTGGCGAGGGCGATGACGCCTCGTTCGTCAAATCGCAGCCGACGAACGATCTGGAGCGCCGCCAGGCTTTTCGGGCATGCTCAGTTGCCCGACCGGTTCGATCGGCACCACCGGCGTCAATCTCGCGAGCATCGTGAAAAATGATTTTCCCCTGCCGATTGAGGGCGACGTTTTCTATTGCGGCTTCAATTCGCAAAAGTCCTATGGCGGCAACAGCTATTTCATTCGCCATCCGGCTGGAAACTGGCTCATCGATTCGCCGAAGTTCCTGCCGCACCTTGTGCGAAAACTTGAGGAACTGGGCGGCATGTCGCACATTTTTCTGACTCATCGCGACGACGTGGCCGACGCGGAGCGGTACGCCAAGCATTTCGCTGCTCGCCGAATCATCCACCGCCGGGAACTCTCGTCGCAGCCGGGTGCGGAAATTGTGTTGGAGGGCGAGAGCGATGCCGCGTTCGGTCCAGATTTTCTCGTGATCCCGACGCCGGGCCACACCGCGGGACATTGCGCAGCTTTTGTATCGCAACCGCTTTCTCTTCGCGGGCGATCATCTCGACTGGGACCGCGACTTGCATCGGCTTCATTCCTCCGAGAATTACTGCTGGTATTCCTGGGACGAACAAATCAAGTCGGTTCGCCGGCTGCTTGACTACTCGTTTGAACGGGTCTTGCCGGGTCATGGCCAAAGCGTTTGGCTCCCGGCGGATGAAATGCAACTCCAGTTGACGAAATTGGTGGCCCGAATCAGCGACATCGCGGTTGAAGCGCAATAGGCTATTGACACATCGTCGTCTGGACCGAGCAATCTCGAAGTCATGTTGAAGGAGCACTGCATGCAACGTTTGGTCGCTTCCATCGGAATCACGCTTTTGCTGGGATCGTGCGCGTCGGCCGATGATTGGCCGCAGTGGCTCGGTCCGAATCGCGACTCGGTCTGGGCCGAAACCGGCATCGTGCGGGAACTTCCCAAAGACGGCCCCAAGATCCTTTGGCGAGTTCCGGTGGCGTGGGGATATGCCGGTCCAGCCGTGGCCGATGGCAAAGTTTTTGTCGCCGACTTCGAGACCGACGCCGACATCCGCAAGGTCAGCAATCCCTCGAACCGGCAACCGGTCAAAGGCAAAGAGCGGCTGTTGTGCCTCGACGCCAAGACTGGGAAGGAACTTTGGAAGCACGAGGTCGAGCGAACGTATGCGATTTCGTATCCCGGCGGCCCGCGGTGCACGCCGACAATCGCCGATGGCAAGGTGTATACGCTTGGCGCTGAAGGCGACCTCGTTTGTCTCGATGCGAAGAGTGGCTCGGAGCTTTGGTCGAAGAACTTCAAGACCGAGTACAAGTCCAAGACGCCGATGTGGGGATTCGCAGGCCATCCGCTGGTCGATGGCAAGAAGCTGATCTGTATGGTCGGCGGCGACCATGCCACCGCCGTGGCTTTCGACAAGGACACCGGCAAGGAAATCTGGAAGTCCGGCAACGCCCGGGCAGTCGGATACTCGTCGCCGGTCGTCATCGAGTCGGGCGGCAAACGACAAGTCCTGATTTGGGATGCCGATAATCTCAATTCGCTCGATCCGGAAACCGGCAGCCAATACTGGTCGGTCAACGCAAAATCGACGTTCGACATGTCGATCATGGTGCCGAAGAAGCATGGCGACTTTTTGTACGTCGCCGCGATCGACCGCGTCGCGTTGATGCTCAAGCTGGATACCGATAAACCCGGCGTCACCGAAGTCTGGCGCGGCACCACCAAGACCGGCCTCAGCCCCGTCATGATGACGCCCATTCTCGATGGCGACTGCATTTACGGCGCGGACCAGGACGGGACCTTGATGGCCGCCGATGTCAAGACCGGAAAACGGCTCTGGGCCACGGAAGAGCCAATCACCGGCAAGAAGAAATACCAGAACGGCACGACTTTCATGGTCAAGAACGGCGACCGCTTCTTCCTGTTCAGCGAAAACGGCAACCTCGTCATCGCGAAGCTTTCGCCGAAAGGATACGAGGAGGTCAGCAACGTGCACATTCTCAAGCCGACCAATGTGTCGTTTGGCCGCGACGTGGTCTGGAGCCATCCGGCGTTTGCCAACAAGTGCATGTTCGCTCGCAACGACAAGGAAATCGTCTGCGTTTCGCTCGCGGCGGAGTGAGCATCATGAAGGCGTTTGAACTTCAGCCCGGCTTCGGCTTCGACAACCTGAAATTGGTCGATCGCGCCGAACCAAAACCCGGCCCCGGCCAGGTGCTGGTCGGCATGAAAGCCTGGTCGCTCAATTATCGCGACCTGCTCGTGGTCACCGGCGGCTACAACCCCAAGATGAAGCTGCCGATGACGCCTCTGTCCGATGGCGCGGGCGAGGTCGTCGCGGTCGGGCCGGGCGTCACCAAGTTCAAACCCGGCGATCGCGTGGCCGGCTGCTTCATGCAGCACTGGGTCGCCGGTGAAGTCACGGACGAGAAGGCCCGCTCCGCACTTGGCGGCGCGATGGATGGCGTCTTGGCGGAGCGGGCCGCTTTTTTCGAGGAAGGACTGGTTCCTATTCCAGGTGGGCTGAGCTTTGAGGAGGCGGCGACCTTGCCCTGCGCCGCCCTCACCGTCTGGCATGCTCTCGTCGTCTCCGGCGGCATCAAGGCCGGCGACACCGTCTTGGTCCAAGGCACCGGCGGCGTCTCGATCTTCGCACTGCAATTTGCCAAACTTCACGGCGCGAAATCGTCATCACCTCCAGCAGCGACGCCAAACTGGTGAAAGCGAAACAACTCGGCGCCGCGGAAACCATCAACTACAAATCGACGCCCGAATGGGGCAAGAAGGCGATCGAACTCGTCGGCCCGGTCGATCACGTGGTCGAGGTCGGCGGGGCCGGCACGCTCAACGAATCGCTCCGGGCCGTCCGCCCGGGCGGGCACATCGCGCTGATCGGCGTCCTCGCCGGCGCTCCGTCGTTCAACTGGGTGCCGATCCTCATGAAGTCCGTTCGCGTGCACGGCATTTTCGTGGGCAGCCGCGAAATGTTCGAAGCGATGAACCGGGCGATCGCCACCAGCGGCCTCAAACCGATCATTGACCGCGTCTTCGATTTCGACCAATCCCGCGAGGCGATGCAATACATGCAAAGCGGCTCGCACTTCGGCAAAGTCGTCATCCGGCGTTGAGCAAAACCGGACAAAAGCGGACATTTCGCCCCTCGCGCGATCGAGCTGCTTTTGATTTAAACTCCTAGCCACCAAGTTCATGCGTCGCGATTTCCAAGCCATCACAAAACTTGTCCGGTTTGTCCGTCCGGATGACCGTCCGGATGACCGTCCGGATGTCCGTCCGGATGTCCGTCCGGATGTCCGTCCGCATGTCCGTCCGGCCCGTAGCCGCACGGCTTTAGCCTGCGGGATAGCGGCCCAAGAATCGCCGATCGTTGCCATCGGATTCACCTCGAAATCGCGGCGGCGCAAGCTCTGTGTCGGGGGGCGCCCATTGTCGCCGTTGGGACATTATAGTGTAATTGCGACCACTATCAAGTCGGACGCGAGAAAAGAAGGCGAGTTTTGGATCGGCGGTCGAATTCAGGAAAAAACGATCACGAAAACACAAAAATCGGCGAGATGTCCGGCGGGGCGAATCACTCGCGCTTGACCGGAATTGTTTACCCGGACGGCATGACGCTGAGTTACAATTATGCCAGCGGGTTAGATGACGCGATCAGCCGCTTGAGTTCGATTTCGGACACGAGCGGGACGCTGGAGAGTTATTCGTACCTGGGGCTGGGCATGGTCGTGATTCGCGGGCATTCGCAGCCGGGCGTCGATCTCACTTATGTGAAACAGTCCGGCGAATCGAACGGCGACGCCGGCGACCAGTACACGGGGCTGGATCGCTTCGGCCGCGTGGTGAACCAAAGATGGCGAGCCACGGGGTACGACAATTTGAATCAGATCACCTCGTTCGACCGCGGCGCGCTCAACGCGAATAAAGATGGAATTTCCGGGAGCCCGACGCGCCAGCAAGGGTGGGACTTCGATGCGCTCGGCAATTTCGATTCAGTGACCACGGACGGAAGCACCGAAACTCGCTCGCACAACGATCAGAACGAGATCACTTCCATCTCGGGCGCAACGACGCCGACGTACGACGCCAACGGCAACATGACCGGCGACGAAAATGGAAACAAATTCGTTTTTGACGCCTGGAACCGGCTCGTGACGGTGAAGGATTCGAGCAACAACGTGCTCGAATCGTTCGCCTACGATGGCGTGAATCGCCGGGCGAGCACGACCGCCAGCAGCACGACCACGGACCTGTATTACTCCGCCGAGTGGCAAGTCCTGGAGGAGCGCGTCGGCGGCAACACGACGATGCAATACGTCTGGAGCCCGGTGTACATCGACGCCATGATCCTTCGGGATCGCGACACCGACGCCAACGGATCGCTGGACGAACGGCTGTGGGTCCAGCAGGACGCGAATTTCAACGTGACGGCGCTGACTGACAACAACGGGAACGTCGTCGAACGATACGCCTACGATCCGTTCGGGGCGTTCACCACTAATGATGCAAACTGGAACCTCCGCTCGGCCGGGACTGCCTATTCATGGGTCTATTTTTACCAAGGCGGCCGATTCAACGCCATCGCTGATTTGTACAATTTCCGTTTTCGGGACTATAGTGCGTCGCTGGGGCGTTGGGTGCAACGAGATCCAATTGGTTACAAGGCCCGCGACGTGAATTTGAATCGGCATGAGGCAAACAACCCGATGCGGCACCGAGATCCGAGTGGTCTCTTTTGGCCGCTGTTGCTGGGGATTTTGGGTCTAGGTGCTGTTGCGGTGGAAACGATTATCACGATTGTTGTTGTGGTAGTCGTGATCGTGGTGATCGTGGTGATCGTGGCGATTATTGTGACCATTGTCGACGCGATTATTGGTTCGGGACCGGGTGCAGGTCCCAAACCAGTTCCTCCCCCGCCGCTTCCGAAACCAGGGCCGGAACCAAAGCCAGAGCCAAGACCGAAGCCACAAACAACGGATATAGTGCCACCCCCAGAATCCCAAAGAAGAACCTGCGATTCAGTTTTTTACGCAGGGATACCGAAGTGCGAAGACCGACCACGGCCCGCCGAACCCGGGCCGGAGGAGGCCTGCAAGTTCTGCAATCCTGGAGTCGCAGGAATAAAGCCTTGGCCTGGGACAAAAACCGATCGCGGCTATGTTATCGGTGGAACTGCATTGCACCACAACTGTTCACCGGGAGCAAAGCCATATAAGCCGGGCGCATATACGTCGGTGACATGTGGCAAATGCTGCGACGACAGCAGTGGCTGGCCTACAATTGAAGACAAATGCAATTGTGAAGAGCGTCTAGGAGGTAAACCTCGGTAGCGTGGTTGTCGAACCTTGCCGAATGGCTTGAACTGCGCACGTCGGAGCTGTGGATCATTCGATGCAGGCCATAAACTGGATCAACCTTTGGGTACTGAATGAACTCGTGTGCCAGCCAGACGGACTTTCGCGGTTAGTTTACCATCCCGAAAGCGATGAATCGCTTTCGCATTGGGCATTCCCGGCCCGCGATGCTTACCGAGCTGGTCCTGAGGCGAGGTACGGGGCAATATGCGCATGTGTTGAAGCAGGCTGGTTATGCGCCTATCCGATGTCTTGGATGACCGATCGGCGCATCACGCCAAGCCCGAAACTCGCTTTAGATCGACAAGCCTTTAGGGATCCCGATTACATGAATCAGACGGTGGTCGCGTTGACTTACGAAGGTCACTTGAAATGGGAGGCCGACTTTGTGCCGGATTGGGAACGATTCTTTAGCGTTTCGGACCATCGAGAGGCCGGCAGTCAAGAGGTCACGTTGCATGTTGATTACGCAGGCAACGAGATTCTCGACGATCTCATTCGCTGGCTGCCAGCGTATTGGGATCTGGATCGAACCGTGCCGTTGGTAGAGTGCAACTGTTATACCGTGTTTCAATACCGAGCTGCTATGTGGAAGGTACTTGAGCAGGTGAAATCCATCACGTTGGTCGGCCAAGATAGCGAAGTAAGAAGAATTGCCGCCGAAGAACTGCCGCCCGGCTTACCAGACGAGTCGATGCCTGCGGCACGCGAGAGATTTAGGCACCGTATGCAGGCGCGGGAGGAAGAATGGAGTTGTGCAGCGCAATTACTAAGACAGCGCAGCAAGCGCTGGGAATGCGCTGAGGCGCCGTCACCGATTAGCCGGGATGCAGTACCACGGATGCGCAGTTCTTGACGAACGAAACAGTCCCTTGGTGGAAAACTACGACGCGGCCAACGGCGGGAACATCAGGATGCTTATACGGAAATGTCCGGCGGGGCGAATCACTCGCGGTTGACCGGAATTGTTTACCCGGACGGCATGACGCTGAGTTACAATTATGCCAGCGGGTTAGATGACGCGATCAGCCGCTTGAGTTCGATTTCGGACACGAGCGGGACGCTGGAGAGTTACTCGTACCTGGGGCTGGGCACGGTCGTGATTCGCGGGCATTCACAGCCGGGCGTCGATCTCACTTTTGTGAAACTGTCCGGCGAATCGAACGGCGACGCCGGCGACCAGTACACGGGGCTGGATCGCTTCGGCCGCGTGGTGGACCAAAGATGGCGAGCCACGGGGCTTGTCCCCGTGGATTTGGATCGCTTCCAGTATGGCTACGACCGCGACTCGAACCGGCTCTGGCGCGACAATCTCGTGAACTCGGCGTTCGGCGAGTTGTATTCGTACGACAATTTGAATCAGATCACGTCGTTCGATCGCGGCACGCTCAACGCGAACAAAAATGGCATCACTGGGAGCCCGCAGCGCCAGCAAGGGTGGGATTTCGACGCGCTGGGAAATTTTGATTCGGTGACGACCGACGGCAACGCGCAGACACGCTCGCACAACGAGCAAAACGAAATCACCTCGATCTCGGGCGCGACCACGCCGACCTATGACGCCAACGGCAACATGACCGGCGACGAGACGGGCCGGAAGTTCGTTTGCGACGCCTTCAATCGACTCGTGACAGTCAAGGATTCGGGCAACAACGTGCTGGAATCGTTCGCCTATGACGACGTGAATCGCCGGGTGAGCACGACCGCAAGCAGCACGACCACGGACTTGTATTACTCCGCCGAGTGGCAAGTTCTGGAGGAGCGCGTCGGCGGCAACACGACGATGCAATATGTCTGGTCGCCGGTGTACGTCGACGCCATGATCCTCCGCGACCGCAGCGTCTCCGGCTCTCTCGACGAACGCCTCTATGTTGAGCAGGACGCCAATTGGAACGTCACCGCCGTCGTCAGCACCGGAGGTTCAGTCCTCGAACGCGAAATGTACGACCCCTACGGAACCTCAACCTGCCTCACCGCAAGCTGGACCACGTTGACGAGCAGCGCCTATGTCTGGATTTGTTTGCACCAGGGTGGGAGATTCGAGGTGCTGAGCGGGCTGTATCAGTTCCGGAATCGCGACTATTCACCGGCACTCGGTCGCTGGGTTCAACAAGACCCCGAAGGCTACAAGGATGCATTGAATCTCTACCAGTACCTTAGGAATGCTCCAGTTTCCTCGCTCGACCCGTACGGCACCGCGTCGGCCGGGATATCTTACCGCTGCAAGATTGGCGGTGGCCTCTGTGGAAGATGCTTTGGAATCTGCAAATGTGTCGTAAATGTTGTCGGCGTAAGCAACGCGGCGGTAAAAGCAGCGATGGCGGCGGCGCAAGCCAAATGCTGTCGCAGTTCGTGTTGGTCCGGGTGGTGGGCAAGTTCCGCACCCGGAGCTGGTGCTGCCCTCGGGAACGGAGTCCAGATCACAGTGATGGACGGATGCATACAAACAGCTGTTGCAGCTGCTTTCCCTGCTGCCCCTGTCGGCAGCATAGTATGTGCTTGCACTTAGCCCAGCTACTAGGCCTGACTCTGTCCAGCCACCATTCTCAGGGGCAATCTCGAAGGCGATCTTCGCAAGCGAGTCGTCCTTCTTCCAGGCATAGGCTAATTACTGAAAGGGCAAAAAATGATCGAAACTAATCCAATGCAGGCAGAGGAAACCATCTTCACTTGGCCCGTTGGGCTAGCCGTTAACAAGCTAATCAAGGACGCGGTGTACACGTGCTGGGCGCTATTACCGGAGGACAAAAGGTCGGCACAGACCGTTGGCTCAATAGTTCGACCGCTTCTTGAACAAGCGTTGGCAACTGCACAACAGGATGTTGAGTTGCTGGTTAAGCTTACTCGATCTCTGCAGCCGGCCAGCCAAAAAAATCGCAAGAAATAGAAAGGAAACACTGACATCGTGTGCCCTGATAAGGCGTCGGTTTTCAGGGGGTGCAACTCCCACCCCGCAAGGGGTCGCTCCAGCCGGGGGGGGGTGACGGTTTACCCAACGTTTTGGCGAGCTGGGGCATAGGTCGAAATTGGGACGGTCGGCAATCTACATCTTCGGTGAAAGCCGCGACAGTACAACCAGGTGCAACGGGCCTTTAACCGACTCTGGCAGTTGATCACGGGTACCAGAGCCATTCCGGCGCGGTGAATGTCAACTCGACGCCGAAGGTGCAGTATGCTTATAGTGAGATGCCCGGCGGGGCGAACCACAGCCGGCTGACGAGCATGACTTACCCGGACGGCTACGCCGTGAACTATAACTACAGTTCCGGTTTGAACGATGCGATCTCGCGGCTGTCGTCACTGTCGGACACGAGCGGGACGCTGGAGAGTTATTCGTACCTGGGGCTGGGCACGGTCGTGATTCGCAGCCATTCACAGCCGGGCGTCGATCTCACTTATGTGAAACAGTCCGGTGAATCCAACGCCGACGCGGGCGACCAGTACGCGGGGCTGGATCGCTTCGGCCGCGTGGTGGACCAAAGATGGCGAGCCACGGGGCTTGTCCCCGTGGATTTGGATCGCTTCCAGTACGGCTACGATCGCGACTCGAATCGCCTGTGGCGCGACAACCTCGTGAACTCGGCGTTTGGCGAGTTATATTCGTACGACAATTTGAATCAGATCACCTCGTTCAATCGCGGCACGCTCAACGGCACGAAGGACGGCATCGTTGGCAGCCCGCAGCGCCAGCAAGGATGGGTCCGTGAACTATAACTACAGTTTCGGTTGAGCGACGCGAACTCGCGGCTGTCGTCGCTGTCGGACGCGAGCGGGACGCTGGAGAGTGATTCGTACCTGGGCTGGGTGTCTCGCTGGGATTCGGCTTCCGCCGCGCGGAGCGCTTCGGCCTCCACTACCGGGAGGCAGTTTGGTATGGACAGTCCGCCCGTGGCTTTTGACGGTCGCAATTCGAGCATTTCTCGGCGAGATCAACTTCAAGTGCAGTCCAATTGATTCGCGTGGTTGACCCTGATCGTTTTTCCCCGAATGTGGAGGCGGCCATGTCGCTTTTGATGAAGTCGTCGGCGTCGGCGCTCATGTTTCTCAGCTTCGCCGCGTCTGTTCCGCCGGCTCAAGCGGGGGAGAAGCCGGGCGTCATATTTGAACTTCGAGCCGCCGAGAGCAAGCCGGCCAAGGGCCTGACGGAGGCGGCGGTCGAGGGGACGCGGGACAAAGTCTATCTGCACAAGGAAGCCGCGCTCACGAACAAGGACATCGTCGGCGCCAAGGCGACGACAGAAAACGGCGAGATCGCCGTGGAGATCACCTTGACCAAGGCTGGGCAGGGCAAGCTCGCGAAATTGACCGAGAGTCATGTCGGGAAACCGCTGGCGTTGATGCTGGACGGGAAAGTGGTTTTTGCACCGGTCGTGCGCGACAAGATTCTCGGCGACAAAGTTCTGGTCACCGGCAAATTCACCAAGCAAGAGGCCGAGAGAATCGCCAAGGGCATTCAGGCGAAGTGAGCAAAGGAAAACATGCGTGCACGCGCTCGGGTCGCCAAGCTCCCCTTGCGGCTAAACGAAATCGGCACGATCACGCTCGGGTCGCTGCGCTCCCCTCACGGCTAAACTTGTGGCACGTTTAAACATTTCTCCCAATTGTGCCGATTGTATAGATGTCTCCACTTCTCTCGCTTATGGGGGCCGCTATGTCTATCGCAATTTCGCGGCGTTCGCTGCTCGGTTCGGCGGCGATTTTGCCATTTGCGGCGCACGAGGCGTTGGCGCGGCCCAGGCTATTGCGGAAGCGGGGCGAGGATGGGTGGGTGCGCGGGCATCTCACCGGGGCGCAGGCGATCGTTGAGACCCTGATGAAGGAAGGGGCCGATTGCGTCTTCGGCATCCCCGGGGCGCAGCAAAACGAACTTTGGGACACGATGAAGTCGCGCGGTCTGCCCTATTTGCTGGTCACGCATGAACACTCGGCGGCCTGCATGGCGGACGGATATGCCCGCGCGACGGGGCGGCCCGGCGTGCTTTGCACCGTGCCGGGACCGGGCGTCACCAACTCGATGACCGGCATTGGCGAGGCGCTGCTCGATTCGATTCCCATGGTTTGCATCATCGGCGACATCGCCCGCGGCGACAAGTTTCGCCCGTTCCAGGTCCATTCGCTCAATCAGCAGGCGATGCTCGAAACCGTGTGCAAGTGCGTTTACCAGGTGAACCATATCAGCGGCATTCCGCAGGCGATTCGCCAGGCCTACGCCTTGGCGCTGGCGGGCGAGCCGGGTCCGGTCGCCGTGGTGGTTCCGTTCACTTTGTTGAATGAGATGTATCGGTTCGACGCGCCGCCTCTAGCCCCGGCCGGCGTGCCGTGGGATGAGGAGGCGGCGAAGCGGGCGCTGGCGTTGTTGTCCAATCGCCGATCGCAAGTTGGAATTTACGCCGGGCTCGGCTGCATGGATGTTTCCGATCGCCTCGTTTGCGCCGCGGAGATGTTGCAAGCCCCGGTGGCGACGAGCGTGTCGGGGAAAGGCTGCATGCCCGAAAATCATCCGCTGGCGGTGGGCTGGGGATATGGCCCGCAGGCGACCTCGACCGCCGAGCATGTCTTCAAACATGTCGATTGCCTGTTGGCGATCGGCGTGCGCTTCAGTGAGGTTTCGACCGGCTTTTATTCCGACCCGCAAAAAAAGCATGTCATTCATGTCGACGCCAATCCGTGCAACCTCGGCAAAGTGTTGAAGACCGACGTGTGCGTGAATGCCGACGCCGGCGTGTTTCTCGGTTGGCTGAATCAGAACGCCGACTGTTTGCGCCGGTCCGCGAATGGCCGGTTGAAGGAAATCATTCAAAAGTCAAAAGCCGACGAGGTTCGCCGGCACTGCACGCCATCGGGCGGCTGCGGCGTCGATCCGATGTCGCTGGTGCTGAATCTGCGGCGATGGATGCCCGAGGACGGCATCTTGTGCGTGGATGTGACTTGCAGCGAGCATCTGGCGGCGGAAGGCTATCGCGTCTGCCGGCCGCGGACCTACTTTAATCCGACCGATAACCAAGCGATGGGCTGGTCGATCCCCGCGGCGATCGGGGCCCAGAGGGCATTCCCGGACCGTTGCGTCGCCACAATTACGGGCGACGGCTGCTTCCTGATGACGGCCACCGAGATCAGCACCGCCGCCCGGGCCTGCCTGCCAGTGAAGTTCTTCGTGCTCGACGATCAGGCCTATCACTACATGCAAATGCTGCAAGAACCGGCTTATCTGCGAACCACCGCGACGATCCTGGCCCGACTCGATTACGAGGCGCTGGCCAAGGGGTATGGCGTCGCCTATTGCGAAATCAACAGTCCCGATCAACTCGAAGGCGGTCTGCAAAACGTCTTTTCCCATCAAGGACCGGTGCTGGTCCGCGTCTGCACCGATTATCGAAAGTTAAAGATTCGTTGGATCGAGGCGGTTCGCAAACGCTTCACCAAGGAACTTTCGGCTGCGCAAAAGGCTCATTACCTGGCGCATCGGTTCGCGGGCACTGGATTCCCATCCAAACAACGATTAAAAACGAAGATACGCGAACAGTGAATTGCGAGCCACGGGGCTTGTCCCCGTGGTTTGTCGCCATTTCCACGCGGGCTACCACGGGGACAAGCCCCGTGGCTCGCTTGTGACAGTTCTTCGAGGTTGCACCATGAGCCGCCGTTGGCACATTTCGTTCCTTTATTTCGTTGCGTTGTGCACTCCCGTCGTCGCTCAAGAAAAGGCAGCACCCAGCGCGGATACGGTGAAGGAGCTTCAGGGCAAGTTCCAATCGGAGCGAGACGCCGCGCTGAAGCGAGGATTTGCCGAGGCCCAGTTGGACCGCGCCGACCGGATCGCGGCGCGGGCCGGCGCGGCGCTCGCCAACGGGCAAACGCGCGAGGCGGCGGGGCTGTTTCGCGAAGCACGCTGGTTGATTCCGATTCAGCCGGCGGAACTGCCCAAGAATGTCAGCAGGATTTTCGGCTATCCGCGACTGCGGCATGGCGACGAGGTGACGGGAGTCGCCTACAGTCCGGACGGCAAGCGCTTGATCAGTTCCTCGAAGGACGGCACGGTCAAAATCTGGGACCTCGCGAATGGCCGCGAGCTCATTACCTATCGCCAGCATCATGAGCCGGTGCGGTCGGTCGCGATCGCGCCGAACGGCAAGTTTGTCGTGTCCGCCGCCGGGAATGAAGTCCATGTCTGGAATCCTGAAAACGGGAAGTTGATTCGCAAATTGACCGGACATACGAAACCGGTCAATTGCGTGGTGGTGCGGCCGGACAGCAAGGCGATCGCTTCGGGGTCCGACGATGAAACGGTGCGGATCTGGGACGCCGATTCGGACAAACTGCTGTTGGAGATCGATTCGAAAGAAGTCGGTTCGTCGGTGATGGACGTCGCCTACAACGCCAAGGGCGACATGCTCGGCGCGGTGACGGGCGACGGGAAGCTTTTTGTCTGGGACCCGGACAAGGTAAGGAGCCAGCGGAAACTTCTCGGGATATCCGTCCACTCCAGCGGGGCCTACCAGGTGGCGTTTGCGCCGGATGGGAGATTCGTGGCGACGTGCGGCGACCGATCAGCCAAGACGACCAAGCTTGGGACGAACATCGGATTGCGGCGCAATGAATTGACCGGCCACACTGGGCTAGTTTCCGCCGTCGCCATCAGCACGGACGGAAAGTGGCTCGCGACGGGCAGCGCCGACAACACGATTCGAGTTTGGGAAATCGGCGACAAGGACGAAAAGCTGGCGCGGACATTTCAGGGACATGAAGGACAGATCACCGACCTCGCTTTTTCGCCTGACGGCGAAACGCTGGCCTCCGCCAGCATGGATCAGAACGTTCGGTTGTGGAGTTTGCGGCCGGTCGATTCGCACCGCTCGTTCGAAGGGCATACCGGCTACGTCTGGTCGGCGGTGATGCGGCCCGACGGCAAGCAGATTGCCAGCGGCGGGGCGGATCGGACCGTTCGATTGTGGGACGCCGCGACCGGGAAACAATTGCACGTGCTGACCGGGCATTCGCTTCCGGTGACAACCGTGCTCTATTCGCCGAACAGCCAACTGGTGGTTTCGTGCGGCGGCGACAAGCTGCTGAAGATTTGGGACGCCAACAGCGGGCAATTCTTGCGCGACCTGAGCGGTCATGAAGCGGCCGTGATGGCGGCGGCCTATAGCCGCGACGGCTCGAAAATCATCTCCGGCGCCGCCGATCATCTCGTGAAGATTTGGGACCCGAACAGCGGCAAGGAAGCTGACACGCTCAAGGGCCACACCGCGGCGGTGAGCCGCCGTGGCAATCCGCCCGGACGGCAAGGTCGCGGCCAGCGGCGGGGCCGACGGAGTCGTTTTCATCTGGGATCTCGACAAGAAAACGCCGATCGCTCATTTCACCGCTCATTCGGGCGGAGTCGCGGCGCTCGCGTACACGCCCGATGGGCAGCGCCTCGTCACCTGCGGCTCGGACAAGCGCGTTCGGGTCTGGTCGATCCCGGCCACCGTGGCGCCGGATATGGCGTTTGATTTGACCGGGCATTCGGCCCCGGTCAGTTCGGTCGCGGTCAGCCCGGACGGTCGCATGATCGCCTCGGGCGGCGGCGACAATGTCGTCAAAATCTGGAACCTGTCCTCGCGCACCGAAATTCGCACATTGCGCGGACACAACGACTGGGTCAGTTCGGTGGCGTTTTCGCCCGACGGCAGACTGGTCATCTCGGCGAGCGTGGATCGCACGGTGAAGGTTTGGGACGTCCAAGGCCAGGAATCGGCAGCCGAAGTGGGACACACCCGCGGGCTGCGAGCCATCGCCGTCAGCCGCGACGGCAAGCTGTTCGCGACCGGCGGCGACGATCGCCTGGTGAAGGTCTGGGAAACGGCCACCGGGATCGAGAAATGGACGCTGGCCGGGCACAACAAGGATATTTCGGCGATCGCTTTTTCACCGGACTCGAAGCGCTTGGTCACTTCCGCTCTCGACGGCACGATTCGAATCTGGAACCTGGAGACAGGGAGCGAAATCAAGACGATCGACAAGCTGCCGCGCTGCCGGCGCTGTTGTACCTGCCCGGCGGCAAGGAGTTCGTCGCCTGGCTGCTTTCGATTTCCGGCGAAAATGATTCGGTTAGCACACTGCAACTCTATGGCGAGAATGGGGAGGTGCTGAAATCCCATCCCGATCGCGGGCGCAGCGTCTCATGTCTGTCATTTAGTGCCGATGGCGAGTTGGCCGCCACGGGCGATACACAGGGCTCGGTGCGCGCGTATTCAAAGTGGCCAGCGGCGAGCGCCTTCGCGGCGACATGCCGGCGCACGCCAAGGCAATGGGCGATTTGGCCCTGACGCCGGACAAGAAAACGTTGATCACCGCGGACGAGGATGGCGAGATCAAGATCTGGGACTTGGAAAAGCGCGAGTCCGGCGAACCATTTACCGCTCACAAGAGCGGATTCATGGGCATCATGATCAGCCCGAATGGAAACCAGTTCGCCACCATGAGCCGCGACGGCCAGTGCGATTGTGGGACACGAAAACCGCGAAGCAGTCGCGCGAATGGAATCTGCCGATTCCGGTCCGCGGGCTGGCGTTTGTGCCGGGCGGGAAGCAAATCCTCGCCGCCGCCGCCGATGGCTCGGTTTTCGTGCTAGACATGCCATAAGGAACCGCCGCCCCAGACGGATCGTCAAAGTCGATGGCGGTTGCCTCCCCCACCGACTGAATTCCCCACGCTTCTCGAGGAAAGCTCCATGAAGAAATTGATCGCGGCCGGTCTGTTGGCGTTGCTGTTCGGAGTTCCGGCGTTGGCGCCGACGACGAGGACAGCCCGGCCAAGGAAGCGCTGCAAGCCCTCAACGAGTTCGTCGGGTCGTGGAAGGGCGCCGGCTCCAACTCCAGCCGGACGGAAAACTGGCTCGAAAACTTCTCCTGGAGTTGGAAATTCAAGGGAGCGGACGTTTGGCTGGTGCTCGATTTCAAGAAGGGGAAGGAGTTCCGCAAGGGGGAACTTCGCTACCTGCCGCAGAAAAAGAAGTACCAACTGATTGCCTTCGACGCGAAGAACAACAAGGAAGTTTTCGAGGGCGCCTTGAAAAAGCATTACCTGACGCTGGATCGCGTCGACAGCAAGACTGGCGACACCATGCGCTTGACCATGAACACGGCGGCCGACGGCGTGCGCTTCATTTATTCAATGCAGCGGAAGCGAAAGGGCACCACGATTTTCACGCGGCTCTATCAAGTCGATTTTAACAAAGAGGGCGAATCGCTCGCGGGCGGCGCGAAGGAAAAAGAATGCGTGGTGACCGGCGGCCGCGGCGTCATCCCGGTTTCATACATGGGCAAGACGTACTACGTGTGCTGCACCGGCTGCCGCGATGCGTTTAACGAAAACCCGGCCAAGATCATCAAGGAGTATGAGGAGCGAAAGAAGAAAGAGAAGTGAAAAAAAGAAGCGGCCAGTGCTTTTGCACTGACCGCTTTTCGATGGATGCCACCACTCAGTCGTTGCCGCCGCCGTTGTCATTTCCGCCGCCGAATCCCCCGCGTCGTCCGCCTCGTCCGCCGCGGTTTCCACCGCCGCGGTTGCTGCCGCCGGAGTCCCCGCGACCGCCGCGGTTCCGGCTGAAGCCGTTGCCGGTGTCGCCATTGCCGGTGTCGCCGCCGCGGTTGCGGTTGAAGCCATTCTGTCCGCCAAAGCCTCCCGGCCCCTGGAAGTTGCCGCGACCGGGGAATTGCCCGCCGCCGCCGGTCCGACTGAATCCGCCGGGCATGGTGAAGTTGACGGTTCGTCCCGGCCCGCTGTTGCCGCCAAACATGCCGCCTCGGCGATTTCCAGATGCGTCGCCGGCGGCCGCCGCGATCGTGCTGTCCTGATGCAGATGCACGTAAAGCAGCGCTTCCTCGACGGTCAATAGATTGTCGCCGCTGCGGTCCATCTTTTTGAATTCGTCGATGTCGCCGCCGCCCATTCGCCATTCATAAAGCGAGATTTGAGCATCCTGGTCGGTGTCGTACTTTGAGAAAAAGCTGGAAACTTCTTTGGGTACGTTGTCCGCGCGATAGACGATAATCGACCGCCCATCGGGATTGGCATTATCTCGCGGGGCCCGATCTTCGCGAGCCGAACGATCGCTTCCCTTGTTCTCGTTTTGCTGCTGGCGCTTTCTCGCCGCGTAGAACGACTGAAACTCGGCCCGGCTGATGATGCCGTCCTGATTGGAATCCCACTTGTCGCGTTCGGCAAGAAGGCTCTCGCCGTAGGTTCCGGTCATCTCCGCGGCGCTGAGTTGCCCGTCTTTGTCGGTGTCGAGCTTGTCGAATTCGGCGTTGGCCTCGTCCTCGTTGTTTTGGCCGCGACCCGCACCGCGCTGGCGGCCGCCGCCTGCTCCGCCGAAACCGCCAAAGTTGCCTGAAGCCATGCTTGACCGGAACTTCTCGAACGCCGTCTTATATTCCTGTCGCGTCACAATTCCATTCTTTGGCGTGACTCCCGCGGATTGCAGCATGCGCTCGGTCATCGTGCGCATGATTCCTTCCAGACTATTGAGATCAACGCTGTCCTTGCCGTTCGAGATGCGATCGAACATTTGATCGGGGTCGCTAAACATCGACCGCCCGCCGCCGCCGCCCCCGCGTCGTCCGGCGCCGCCGCCCTGGAACCCGCCCTGGCCGCCGCCAAAGCCGCCGCGACCGCCTCCAAATCCGCCCGGCTGGGCCAGCACGGCCGCCGGGATAAACAAGGCAATGCATCCTGTCATGAGCCAATGGCGAGCGTTCATGGACTTCCCCAAATACGGAGTCTCTCCGAGGTCTTCTTCAATTTAACCACTCGGCTGTCGTAAAGTCACGCGACTCATCAACTTTTAACAACTTCTTAAAGTCCGGCTAAGACAGCTCTCGTAGCGCCGTTTGTCGCTCTTGAGGAAATCAAGCCGCTTTTGAGTGACTGAGGCGACAGTCGCTGGTCGAAACAATCGGCTTTCAAGCCGGTCCAAAAAGTCGTTGCAAACTCCCCTGTTTAACAAGTTGCGATTATTGCCAGAATCCGTCGGTTGCCGTGGCAAATAAGTTGAATATTTCGCGAAACTGTTGCAAATTGACCCGTTGCCGAATGGCCCATTGCGACCGTAAACTCTGAGAGACCGAAGCTGCGCTGCAGGATGTGGCCCATGCATCGAGAGCGGAGGAACGACTCCCACGATCCGTTCTCGACACCTGGAGGATGCCAGCCATGCGGACCGCCTTTCTGGTCGAGTTCTTTCAAGATTTGCCGGTTCTGCCGGATGGCGATTTGCTGGCAGGCCGTTCGGTGGAACTGCAAACGCACCTCGATCGCTTTCGCAACCGCGTCGCGGAAAAATATTCCGAAGGCACGTTGCAGCGATTGCTTGAGCATCCCTGCTCGCAGGCCCGCCGCGGGGCCTTGCTGGCGTTGGGTCTGCAAGGGACGATGGTTTCAAACGCCGCGGCCGCGCAGCGACTGCACGACGATGATCCTCAAGTGCGACGCTTGGCGCAAGACGCCTTGTGGAACATCTGGTTCCGTGCCGAGGGCGAGTCGAACAAACGCGAATTGCAACGATTGACCCAATTAAAGGACGCCAATAAGAGTTTGCGCGGACTTGAGCACTTGATTCGGAAGTGTCCCGAGTTCGCCGAGGCCTACAACCAGCGGGCGATCGTCTATTTCCGACGCGGCGAGTTCAGCAAGTCCGCCGCCGACTGCCAGCGGGCCCTCGAGCGCAATCAGTTCCATTTCGGGGCCCAATGCGGGCTCGGCCAGTGCTACATGCGCGTCAAAAAGCCGCGCGCGGCCTTGCGAGCGTTTCGGTTGGCGTTGAAAATCAACCCGGAACTTGACGGTGTTGCCGATTCCATTCGGGCGTTGGAAGAGACGCTGGGCGAGGGGATCTAGCCTGGGGAAAGCAGTCGAGTTCATCCGATTTGGCCCGTCAACCCGATTCAAGTCATCGAATGGGCGACTATTCGTATTTGACGAGCCACGGGATTCGCCGTTTACGGCCGAGCCAATTTAGGATTGGCGCGCTCGACACAACGAAGAGTCCAAAAAGAAATCCGCCCAGCCAGTCTGAGTGAATTCCAACGGCGTCTTGCACGAAGTGCGACAGCACGGCGACCATGACACCAAGCAGCACATAGAGTGCAATTATCCGCCCCAAATAGACTTTCGTCGGACGAGATCGAGTTTCGGTTGGCATGGTCGTAACCCTCGCTTACCGACATTCAAGTCGCCTCTCTGTCGGACTGGGATCAAATTGGCCCCTTTGCCTTCAGTTGCGAGTTGATCTCTTTGACATTTTCGAGAATACGAAACAGCGCCACCAGCACTTCGCAGGCGACTCGCCACAGGATCAATCCGGCGACGGTCGCAAAGAAGGCAATCAGGAGTGAAAGCAAACCAAGCAGCGCGGCGCCGTGGACGGCGATCATGCCGGCGATCGCCAGGATGCCATAAACCGTGCCGACGAGCAAAATGACCGCGGCGCCCAGGTAAAACAGGCCCGTGATGATGACGGGTGTCACTAGCCCACGAAAAACCAGGTAATCGAAAAAAGAGTTACTCCTGGGCGGTTTCTTGACCTCCTGAACGGCGACCGGTTCCTCCACCCAGTGGCCGTCCTCGATGGGCGGCGACTCCGACAATCGCGACTGCACTGGCGACGGCTCAACCGGGACCGCGTTCGGATCGGCCGCATTAAAGGCGTTCTTGCATTGCGGGCAGCGGATTTGCCGCCCGATCACCGATTCCGGCGCCCGAATCTTTTGCATGCAGATCGGGCAGGCGATCACGATCATCGTGGCCATACTGTTCATCACTCACTTTCAACCGGCACTTGTTCGGCGTGCAAAACCTGGCTCCCGCACACCAACTCGATCTGAATCTCGGTTTCGAGATTGTCGCTCGATAGCGGTTCGGAGTCAAACTGGAATGAATGTCCCAGGGACGATGCTTCGATTCGTTTTTGAAGCACGCACGACCGGCCCATGATGGCATACAGATCGAGCGGGCCTTCGGCTTCGCCGCAGGCCTGGCCGCGAATGATCAAGCGACGATCAATCAATCGGGCGGCCAGCCCCGCGAGCCAGGCCCGGCCCCGAATCTCCAGAGCGACTTCGCCGGTCAACCCTCCTTCCGGCTCGTCGGTTTCGATTTCGATACGAAGTTCGTTCCGATCGCGCAGAGAGCGCCGTCACCTCAGCCTCAATCGGATTTTTATGGGCGGTCCACGGACCAACACGATTCTCATTGAGCCATATTGCTGCGTCGCCCTCGACGCTTCCGATTGTCAACCAGACTCGCTCGAACGAATCGAGACTGTGCGGCAGCCCGAATCGCCGTAAGTGGCGCACACATCCGACGAATGCTCCGAGCCCGCATTCGGACCAGCGAGCGGGCATTTGGGCGACGATCGGCGAGGGCAGATCCGCCGCGGAATCGCTCGCCCGACGCAGCGGAATCAGTTGCCAGGGGCCGCGAAGTCGAATCCGATGGGGGAGCATTGGGTTGGTCAGTGGTCGGTTGTGCTTTGTCAGTGGTCCGTTGTCAGTTGTCAGTTGCGACCTATCAATTGTTCTATTGACGACGGACAAAGTACAACGGACCACTGACCAAGCACAACGGACACTCAAATGCGAATTCGCTGGGGAATCCTGGGCGTCGCGAACATCAATGAACGGCTGCTGCCTGCGTTTGCCAAGGCCAAGAACGCCGACTTGCGGGCGATCGCCAGCCGTTCGCTCGATCGAGCTGAAGAGGCGGCGAAGGCTGCGGGAATTCCGCAGGCGTTCGGCAGTTATGAGGCGTTGCTCGACGATCCGAACATCGACGCGGTGTATATTCCGCTGCCAAATCATCTGCATGGCGAGTGGACGCGGAAAGCTGCGGATCGCGGCAAGCATGTGCTGTGCGAGAAACCGTTGACGCCCACCGCCGCGGAATCGCGGCAGGTGGTCGACGTTTTGCCATGCAAAGGACGTGCGGCTGATGGACGGCTTTATGTGGCCGCACCATCCCCGCACGCAGCAGTTGAGAGAATTCCTGGCCGAAGGCGGCATCGGCCGCGTCACGCATGTCAACGCGGCGTTCACTTTCATGCTGGAGCAGGATTCAAAGAATATCCGGCTCAATGCCGAGTCGGCCGGCGGCAGTTTGCTGGATGTCGGCTGCTACCCGGTGTACGGCATTCGCTGGGCCTTTGGCGAAGAGCCGATCAGCGCCTGGGCGACCGCGACAATGCAGAACGGCGTCGATTTGCGAATGAGCGGCGCTTTGAGATTCAGCGGCGACCGCACCGCCACTTTCGATTGCGGCTTCAGTTTGCCCTACCGCGGTTGGATGGAAATTTGCGGGACGGAAGGGACTGTCCGCGTGCCGGAAATGTGGTTGCCGCCTGATCTGGCAACCTACACGATCGAACGCGACGGCGACAAAACCGAGACGGTATCGATCGCCGGACACAATCAAATCGTGCACATGATCGAAGATTTCGGCAACGCGGTGATGGAAAAGCGAGTTCCGCTGCCGTCACCGGAGGAGGCGATCAAGACAAATCGAGTGATGGACGCATTGCTGCAATCCGCGCGGCAGAGCGAGGTGGCGATCAGTCAACAATCGTAGCGGGGCGCGACGCCGCCGCTACGGGCATTCGTCAAATATAGAGAATTCGCCCGCAGTTCTTGCATGTAAAGAAACGGCCGGCGTCAAGTTCGCGCTGATGTTGTAGCGTGATCGAGCCGTGGCAATTGCTGCAAGTCTTGCCCGCGCCGGAGGCCATTGCATCTGCGCCGTAGGACGCGACCAGGCGGTTGTAAATCGAGCGAATGTCGGAATCCAAGGTGTTTTCCAATTCAGTGAGTTCGTTCGTGGCCCGCGTAAACTCGCCCGCGAGCCGTTCCTGACGCTGCTTTTCTTCCTGCTCAAATCCCGCCACGTCTTGTTTTGTCTGGCGCTCGAGCTTTTTCCAACTCAGGGCCCTTGGCGCCGCGTTCGTCGATTTCGGTCAAGGTCGCGAAAATCTCTTCCTCCAATTTCGCGCACTCTTCGCGGGCGTGACCGATTTCATGTTCGAAGGCGTCCAGTTCCTTCTTGCTCGCAGCCGTCTCGCGCTGCTTTTCGTACTTGGCGATCTGCTGATGGGCGGTCTTGAGCGAGACTTCCTTTTCGTGGGACTGGACTTTGAGTTGCTTGATCGCGTCCTGACCTTCCTTGACCGCCTCCTCGGCGCGGGTGAGCTTGGCCTGCTGCTGCCGGAGCAAGCGCGGGCCTTTTTCCATTTCCGACTTCAAGTCGCGAATGAGCCGGTGAATGCGGTGCAATTCGCGAAAGGTGTCAACCATGCCTGCCATTTTGCAATCTCTCGAATGAAGCGATCCAAGTTAGTCTATCAATGAAAACCGCCGGCTCTTTGGCCGGCGGCTGGTGGATCATTGTTTCAGGCTCCCGTCGAGGAAGCCTTCCAGTTGCCGGCTCTGACCGGGTGCTGGAGTTTGCGGATGGCCTTGGCTTCGACCTGCCGCACGCGTTCGCGGGTGACCTTGAAGATGCGGCCGACTTCTTCCAGCGTGTAGGTGTAGCCGTCGCCGATGCCGTAGCGCAGCTTGATGATCTCGCGCTCGCGGTAGGTCAGCGTCTTGAGCACCTGCTCGATCTTGTCCTTGAGCATTTCCTGCGTGGCGGCGCTGACCGGGATTCGGCCGTCTCGTCCTCGATGAAGTCGCCGAAGTAGCTGTCTTCGCTTTCGCCGACCGGGCGATCGAGGGTGATCGGATGCCGGCTGATCTTCAGCACGCGCTCGGTTTCGTCGACGCGTCATGCCGGCGGCCTTGGCGATTTCCTCGATGGTCGGCTCGCGGCCGAGCTCCTGCATGCAGCTTCTTGGAGATGTTGCGCAGCTTGCTCATCGTCTCGATCATGTGCACCGGGATGCGGATGGTGCGGGCATGGTCGGCGATGGCGCGGGTGATCGCCTGGCGAATCCACCACGTGGCGTAGGTGCTGAACTTGTAGCCGCGGCGGTATTCGTACTTGTCGACCGCCCGCATCAGGCCGGTGTTGCCTTCCTGGATGATGTCGAGGAAGGACAGGCCGCGGTTGCGGTACTTCTTGGCGATGGTGACGACCAGCCGCAGGTTGCCGCCGGAAAGGTCCCGCTTGGCGTCTTCGTATTCGTTGAACCGCTCCTGCATGACTGGCGACACGCTGACGCAGGCTGAGCGGCTCCTCCAGCATGATGTTCATCAAGTCGCTCATTTCCTTTTGCAGATTGGTCCGCTCTTCCTTCAATCGGCGGTTGCCCTCTGAGCGCTTCGATTTGCGCGTTCCAGCTCGTCCATCCGGCCGAGATCTGCTCGAGCTTCTTCATCAGCGGCTGGACCTTCTGGTGCGGATGCTCAGTTCCTCGAGCAGCGTCACGGTTTTGCGCCGGCGGATCTTGATCTTGTCACGCATGACGGCGCGGTCGGATTCGTTAGTCTTTTCATCCGGCCAGCTTCTCGAAGTCGCGGAGCATTCTGATCCATCAGAAGCTCGAGCGTCTTCAAGTTGTGCGGCATGCGATGCCAGATCTTGCCCTTCTCCTGATCCTCGGTGAGCGAGATTTTCATCGTGCGGTCGAACGGCAGTTCGCCCGTATGAACCCGCTTGAGCATCTCGACGACATTGCGCAAGGCAGTAATCGCATTCGAGCACCTTGCGGCGGAAGCTCTTGCGGGTGATTTCGATCTTCTTGGCCAGGGCGATTTCCTCGTCCCGGGTCAGCAGCGGGATTTCGCCCATCTGCGTGAGGTACATGCGCACGGGATCGTCGATATGGCGGCCATCGCCGTCGTCCACGAAGGCCAGATCGAGTTCGGCTTGCACCTCCTCGACGGCCTCGCCGCTCGCTTCGTTTTCACGCTCGTCGGCGTCGGACTCCTCGATCAGGTCGATGCCCATTTCCTCGAGCTTTTGGAGGATCCGGTCGAGATGGCCGCTGTCGGACGAGTCGTCCGGAACGTACTCCTTGACCTGCGCATAGGTCAGGTAGCCCTTGTGCTTTCCGGTTTCCAGAAGCGTTTTCAGGCCGTCTTCGAGCTTGAGTTCCATTCAATCCCTCCCTCCGCCCGCGATCAGTTCGCGTGGCAATTCCGTCCGAGTCGTCGAGCCCTAGCGTTTGCTTCCTACGGGTTGGCTTTGCAACTTGCGAAGCAACTCCAACTCTGTTTCGGGATCCGAGGCCGCCGTGAGTTCGCTCTTGAGTCGCTGACGAGCCGTACGAGTTTTCAGCGCTTCAAATTGAGCCACGATCTGTTCAAACCACTCGCTCACCTCGGCCTTGCACTTCTGGCCGATTTCCATCAGGTCCATTGCGGTCTGCAACAATGGGCCGTTTTCCATTTGCATTCTGAGTTCGTCGATATCGGGCGCGGCGCCCGCCCCTTGAAGAGTATAGAGGCGTTCGACGATTTGACGCAACCCGGAATGGCTGATCTCGGCGAGCGGAACCCGCGTCATCGCCTCGGCCACGCGGCCGGAATTCGCCAATAGCAATTGCACCAGTTCGCGTTCGTGGCCCGGGGCGGGGCCGGCACGCTTTACATTCGTTTCAGTCTGCCCCGCGGTCGAAACGCTGGGCTCGCGGTGTGCCTCTTTTATTAACTCTGAAAACCTTTCCCAGACCGTGGTCTCGCGGATTCCCAGGCGGTGGGCGATGCGGGAAATCATCAGTTCTCGTTTCACCTGAACCGATCGTTCCACGCCCTCCGGCGCCGCGGCCAGGATGGTCAGCACGGCGTCGATCACCCGCCGTTGGCCTTCCACGCCATTTCCCGCCTCGCGCTCCAGCAATTGATTCAACCTGAAATCGAGGGCATCGACTGCCTCGGCGAGCGCCTTGTTGAACGGCTCGGCGCCATGCTGGACCAGCAGGTCGCAGGGATCGAGGCCTTCGGGCAAGGTGGCGACGCGAAGCTCGATGTTCTGGCTGGCGAAGATTTCGAGCGCCCGCTCCACGCCCGTCTCGCCGCCCTCATCGGCGTCGAAAACCAGCACCACGCGCTGGGCGTAGCGGCGAAGCTGATGGATATGCCTCGCATTGAGAGCCGTGCCCATCGTCGCCACGACCTGGCCGACGCCCATCTGGTGGGCCATCATCACGTCGGTGTAGCCTTCGACCACCGCGAGATAACCGGCGTTCGCGGCTGCATGCTTGGCCAGGTCCAATCCGTAAAGCTGGTCGCTCTTGCTGAAGATGGGCGTTTCCGCCGAGTTGTAATACTTCGGCACGTAACGATCGTCGCGTTGCAGCAAGGTGGAATTGGGCAGAATCCGCCCGCCAAAGCCCACAATCTGGCCCTGGGCATTCTTGATCGGGAACATGATCCGGTCGCGGAATCGATCGTACCAACCGCGGCCGGACTGGGATCGGCCCAATAAGCCAACTTGCTCGAAAACTTCAATGGGAACGCCGCACTGCGAAGCCCGTTCGGCGAGCCACTCGCCGGAAACCGGCGCGAAGCCGAGGCCGAATTTGCGGACGGTTTCGCCGAGCAGTCCGCGTTCGCCGAGATAGGCCCGAGCCGCCTCGGCGACCGGAAGATCGAGCAGGCATTGTTGGTATTGTTCGGCGGCCCAGCGAATCGCCTCCAGTTGCCGCATTCGCGTCATGCTCTCGGTGTCGTTTTCGTGCAGGGCGATATTGGCGCGGCGCGCCAGCATCGCACGCGCCTCGATAAACGACACGCGCTCGTGTTCCATGATGAACGTGAACACGTCGCCTTTTTTGTCGCACGACCAGCAGCGATAGTTTTGGAATTTAGCATCGACTTGGAACGACGGGCGATGATCGTTGTGGAACGGGCACAGTCCGAGGTGGGAGTGGCCATTGCCGCTGGGCCGCAGCGAAACATGCCCGCCAATGACGGCCACGATATCGTTGGCCTCGCGGATTTGCTTCGTCAGGGATGCCCGATCAACGCCCAATGGGAACCCCCCGCCGGAACCCCGATCCGCCACCGCGCCGATTCCCGGTTGAACAATACACCAAACTCGCGACTTGCGGACGGGAACCCGTCGTCAACTGAAAGTCTATCCGCTTTCAGCCGCGTCGAGTAATCCGATGAGAGCGGTTTGGGTGATGAGAACCAATCTAGCGCCGATGCCCATCCCTCCTTGGATGATGAGAGGAGTATATCGGCCGCGCGAAAATGCGTCAAGCTGGGTAAGGATCGCGTCAACATCGGAACAGTCGAGCTTGCCGTATCGCGCCGACCGGAGCGTAACGGGGTGGCCGGATGTACGCGATGCTGGTAAGCGTTTGCGGGAATCTGCGCAAGGGCCGTAAACTTTGCCGCCCGTAGCACCTTCGTATTTCAGGGAGGAATGGGAAAGATCATGCTGGAGTGAGCCGCTTGCCGAAAGAGATAACGAGGAGTTGCTTCCGTTACAAGGAGTCCACGGATGGCGAAGGCACGAATCGGTGCGCGGTGGTTGAGCGCGCTGTTGTTGATTGGGGGCGCCAGTTCGGCTTGGGCCGCCGGCCCGACCGCCTCCGACCTGTTGAAATTCCGCCCCAAGCAAGAGGGCGTCGAAATCGCGAATCCCTCGGCGAATCAAATCGCGAATTGCACCGTCGAGGTCATCAAGGGTGAAAAGGGCAGCGGCTACCTGCTGCGCGACGCCGACGGCCGCCCGCTGCGCCGCTTCTTCGACAGCGACGGCGATCGCTATATCGATGTCTGGTCGTACTTCCTCAACGGCGAGGAAATATATCGCGAAGTCGACACCAATGCCAATCACAAGGCCGATCAGTTCCGCTGGATGGGCGCGGCCGGCTCGAAGATCGGCATCGATCTGAACGAGGACGGCAAGATCGATCGCTGGGACGTGATTTCGCCCGAGGAAGTCAGCCAGGAGATCCTGCAGGCGGTCATCACCCGCGATTTCGAACGCCTAAAGGCGTTGATGATGAACGACGCCGACCTGAAGACGCTGGAGCTTTCGAGCAAGGAAACCGCTCGCATCAAGGAGAAGCTCGCCGGCGCCAGGAGAAGTTCAACAATACGACCGCGGCGTTGATCAACCTATCGGCGAAGACGCAGTGGATGCACGTGGAATTGATGGCGCCCCAATGCATCCCGGCCGACGCGACCGGCGGCGGCAAGGACATCTTCCGCCACAAGGGCGGCACGATCCTCTATCAAAACGCCGGCAAAGCCGATTTCGTTCAAACCGGCGAGATGGTTCTGGTCGGCCGAGCCTGGAAGATCATCGACGCTCCGAGCCCCGGCCACGCCGCCATCGAGGAACCGATGGCCAAGAACGGCGACGGCCCGGCGCTGCAAATCTCCGAGGAGATCAAGCCGCTGCTGGCCAAGCTGCAGCAGATCGACGAATCGATCAAGGACAAGGGCCTGAGCGATCCGGCGACGGCCGTCCGCTACAATCTCGGCCGCGCCGAAGTGCTGGAGAAAATTGTCGCCAAGTCCACCGGCCGGCAACAGGAGGACTGGACCAAGCAATTGGCCGATTGCCTTAGCGCTGCGGCGCAGAACAGCCCGGCCAATGACTCGTCGTCGTACAAGCGGTTGGCCGCACTCAGCGCTCACGCTCAGCGATCCGGCTCGGCCAAACTGGCCGGCTATGTCGCCTTCCGCGAGATGTCGGCCGACTACACGCGCCGCCTGAACAGCGGACAGAAGAACGATATCGCCAAGGTGCAGGACTACTGGCGCGAACGGCTGAAGAAGTTCGTGTCCGAATACCCCAGCGCCGACGACGCTCCCGACGCCCTGCTGCAACTGGGCATGGTAAGCGAATTCATGGGCAAAGAGTCCGAGGCCAAGAACTGGTACGGCAAGCTCGGCCGCGAGTACACGGCCAGCCCGCTTTCGAAGAAGGCGCAGGGCTGCCTGCGGCGACTGGAAATGGAGGGCAAGCCGATCGAACTCGCCGGGCCGACGCTTGGCACCGAGGCCGCCTTCGACATTTCCTCGTTCTCGGGCAAGGTCGTGGTCGTTTACTACTGGGCCAGTTGGAACGGCCAGTGCGCCAGTGATTTCAATCGCCTGAAAGCGCTTCAGGTGCAATACAAGAGCAAGGGCCTGGAGTTGGTCTGCGTCAATCTGGACAACAACCAGATGGATGCGGTTAACTTCCTTCGCAATAACAACCTGGATGCGGTGCAACTGTATCAGGCGGGCGGCTCGATAGCCCGCTGGCCCAGCAGTACGGCATCCTGGTGCTGCCGAATCTGTTCCTGGTCGGCAAGGACGGCAAGGTCGTCAGCCGCAGCGTGCAGATCACCGGTCTCGAAGACGAGATCAAGAAGCAGTTGGAGAAATGACCGCCACGACTGCCGCTTGCGGCGTTGCAGGGAAAGGCGCCTGCAAAGCCGCAAGCGGCATTTTTCACTGATACTTGGTCGGATCGGGCACGCCTGCCTCGGCAAATCCCTTCTTTCGAAGCTGGCACGAATCGCATCGGCCGCAGGCGCGGCCGATCGCGTCCGGATCATAACAACTCAGCGTCAGTGAATAATCAACGCCCAGTTTCATTCCGGTCTGGATGATTTCGGCCTTGGTCATTTTCACCAGCGGCGAATGAACCCGATAGCGTCCGCGACCTTCCACGGCGGCCTTGGTCGCCAGGTTGGCGAGTTGTTCAAACGCCGACAGAAATTCGGGCCGGCAGTCGGGGTAGCCCGAGTAGTCTAGGATGTTGGCTCCGATGAAGATGTCGAATGCTTCGACAGTTTCGGCAAAGCCCAGCGCAAGCCCGAGCAGAATGGTATTACGGGCCGGTACGTACGTGACCGGGATCCCGTCCCCCATGCTGTCCGCGTTACGGTCCTTGGGCACGTCGATTGAGTCAGTGAGGGCCGAGCCGCCGATGGCTCGCAAATCGATGCGCACGACGACGTGGCGATCGGCCCGAAGCGCGGCGGCGACTTTCGCCGCACAATCCAGTTCCACGCGATGCCGCTGCCCGTAATCGATACTGAGAGCGAAGCAGTCATATCCCTCGCTGCGCGAAATTGCGAACGCGGTCGCGCTGTCGAGTCCGCCGCTAAGCAACACCACGGCGCGGGGTCGTTGTTGATCGTTCATGTTGTGATTATTTTCCGCGGCGCATCGCGACTTGCCAAGGGACGGTGAATCGCCCTAGGATAAGAATGTCCATCAATCGAGGCAGCACGATGGCGAGCGAAACCAACGCCGACCAGTTGGAGACTTTTCCAAACCCCAGCCCAGGGCGCGACTACGTCATTGAAATTGTCTGCCCGGAGTTTACGAGCGTTTGCCCGCGGACCGGCCAGCCCGATTTCGGCGCCATTACGTTCACGTATACTCCCGAGGCGAGTTGCGTGGAGTTGAAGTCGCTGAAACTCTATTTGCAGTCGTTTCGCAACAAAGGGATCTTTTACGAAAGCGTCGTCAACCAGCTATTAGATGATTTCGTGCAGGCGTGCCGTCCGAGGCGTTGTCGGGTGAAAGGGGCTTTTACGCCTCGAGGCGGTATTACAACGACGGTGACGTGCGAATTCGCAGCCTCGGACTAGTTGTTCCCAACCTCAATCGCGTTGACGAGTCGAACTTCGGGCATCACGTCCAAAATCCCGTGCTGCGCCAGTTGTTTGACATGGTAGCTCCGAGCCCGACCCTTGATGACGACGCTGCCTTCGTCCAATTCAATCTGGAGATTGCGAATCCGCCGATGCGTTCGGTCTTCCACGAGCTTTTCGAGTTCTGAGAGAATTTCTGGCCGGCCAAGTCCCATTGCATTCGCTCCATTAACCATCGGTTGCCATCACCGCGTGCAGTGACTGCCCGTTTCGTGGGCGTCTGTTTCTAAAATAGAATGAGCAACGCGAGATTTTGTGATCTAGCAAACGACGCGCCGGTGACTTGAGAAATTCCCGTGAGAATAGTCGGCATAGAAGGAATATCCCGCAACGACTTGCGCGATGAAATCCGCCGCGGCGGGCGATTTGTCTTTTTTGAGTACTGCATTTCCTGCTTGGTGCTCACTTTGCGCCGGCCCTCTCCCATTTGTTTCATCCGCAAGGGACAGTGGAGCTGGGTACGCGGCCTGCCGTACACATTGCTGTCGCTGTTTGGCGGCTGGTGGGGCTTGCCCTGGGGAATCCTCTACACGCCCCTGGTAGTCTTGACGAACATGGTGGGTGGGTGTGACGTAACGGCACAGACATGTGTCTACCTTGATCTTGAAATCGCGGACGGGCCGCCATGCGACAAATCCTGATCGCCGTGCTGGTGCTGGCTTTTCCCCTGCCGGCGCGTGCAGGCATTTACATCCCGGGCCAAGAGCCCGAGTTGGTGGGCAAGGACGGCAAGCCCCGGGAACTGCCATTCGACCAATTTCGTCTGCGACTTGCGGATTTGAAGGGCATTCCAGTGGCGGTGCCCGAATCGGAAGCCCGCAAGAAGTACTTGAAACGGCTCGCCGAATTGGAATCGCGGCGGCCCGAGCGGCTTTCGGCCGATGAACTGCTGCAATTGGGCGAGTGCCAGGTTCGGCTCGGCCAACTCGAAAAGGCATTTTTCGCCTACCATCTTGCTACAACCAAGGATCCGCGAAACTTCCTGGCTCAGAGCGGGCTGGCTGCCGTTTACCAAATGAGCAATGACTTGCTGCAAGCGAGGCAACGGCAGATCGACGCGTTGAGCCTTCAGCCAAAGCTTCTGCCGGGTATGACCAAGGAGCAAACCGCCTGGCTATTGCGGGTCGAGAAGGTTTTCGGTCAGTTGCAACGCGGCCGGCTGCGTGAATTTCGTGACAAGACGCCCCTGGCCCAGTTGTCCGTGGACGACCTGTTCGGCGTACAATTTGTCGGGGCCGGAGGGTCCTACGAGGCCGGCGCCATCGCGCCAGACCAGAAAGCCAAGTTGCCGCCCGATGCGTTGGCCGTCGTTCAGCAGTTGGTCCTCTGGTATCCGTTCGACGCCCGGCTTTATTGGTTGCTGGGCGAACTTTACAACGCCAACGGGCAAATGCGGGAAGCGCTTCTTGTTTTCGATGAGTGTTTGTTTTCGCGGAATTTTCAGGCCGATCGGTTGAAGGAGCACAAGCGGCTCATCGACGACTCGCTGGCGCAATTGGCCGCGACGGAGAAAAAAAGTCAAGCGGCCGCGGCGGCTCAGAAGCAGGCTGACGAGGAGCAAAAGGATTTCAGCAAGCACCCGGAAATTCTCTGGGCCGTCGGCGGAGTGGGCGGAGTCTTAGTCCTGCTCTTGGTCATTTGGCAAGTGGGGATCATTTGGCGCCGGGCCATGAGCGGAAAAAAGAAGCACCAGAAGAATTGAGGTCGCTCGAACTGGGAGCGCCGAATGATTTCGATCGGCTGGAAAGAGTGGGTCGATTTTCCGGACTGGGGCGCTCATCGCGTGCGTGCCAAGATCGACAGCGGGGCCCGAACCACCGCGATCGATGTGACGGAATTCGAATGCGCGACACGCCGGAAGGTCAAATCGCGAAGTTTCGGTTGGCGCTGCGACGCAAGCGGCTTGGGAACTGGCAGGAAGCGCCCGTCGTCCGCCTGACTCGGGTTCGAAACACCGGCGGCATCTGGCAGGAGCGGCCGATTGTCGAGACGACGATGCGCTGGGTGAGGTCACGCGCCGCATTCGGCTGACGCTGACGGATCGATCGCGAATGCACTGCGCGGTCATCATCGGTCGCTCGGCCCTGGAAGGGACATTTGTGGTTGACGTGTCCCGGAAATATGTGCTCGGCCGGTAACGGCGTCATTTCCCATCGGTCGAAGGAATTTGCGTCATGCGGTTGATCATCCTGTCGCGGAATCCGTCGCTGTACAGCACCAAGGCGTTGCGGGAAGCAGCCGAGAAGCGCGGGCATGATGTTCGGGTATTGGACACGCTCCAATTCGACATTCAAATCAGTCGTCGAAAGCCGGAACTCTACTACAAGGGCGAACCGGTCGCCCCTGCCGACGCCGTCATTCCCCGCATCGGTGCGTCGATCACGTTCTATGGCCTGGCCGTGGTTCGGCAGTTTGAAATGATGGGCGTCGATTGCCTCAACGAGTCGCAGGCGATCGCTCGCTCGCGCGACAAGCTGCGGTCGCTGCAGATTCTCAGCCGCCACGATATCGGCGTGCCGCCGACGGTGTTCACGCGCGAGGCTGGCCACATCGAAAGCTGCATCGAGCGCGTCGATGGCCCGCCCGTCGTCGTCAAATTGCTCGAGGGGACGCAGGGGATCGGCGTGGTGCTGGCCGAATCCACGCACGGCCAGCCTCCGTGATCGAGGCGTTTCACGGGCTGGACCAGCATATTCTCATTCAAAAATTCGTCAAAGAGGCGAAAGGGGCCGACATTGCGCCTGGTGGTCGGCCGAAGGGTGGTCGCGGCGATGAGGCGTCAGGCGAGCGGCGGCGAGTTTCGCTCGAATCTGCATCGCGGCGGCAGCGCGACCAAAATCAAGCTCCCGCCCGAATATCGCAAAACCGCTCTGGCCGCCGCTCGCGCCCTCGGCCTGCGCGTCGCGGGCGTGGACATGCTCGAATCGAAGAATGGCCCCATGATCATGGAGGTGAATTCGTCGCCCGGATTGGAAGGAATCACCAAAACGACGAGCGTGGACGTGGCGGATGCCATCATCGAATACATGGAACGCGAAGTGTCGCCGCTCGACGTCGAACCGCCCGCCGGACAATCCAAGTAGTTACTTGCCCAGGAACAAGCCGAGCAGCAATCCGCCGGCGAAGGCCAGGCCCAATCCAAACAGCACCAGCAGCGCCAGCAGCACCAGCTTTAGCGGCGTCAGCACCAGGCCCGACGGCGCCGGTTTCGGCGCGGTCGCGCCGCGCAGGCTGTAGGCGCCGGCTGAGTGAAGTCGAACGCGGCCGCGGGCGCGACGGTCTGCGCAGGCATCGGCGCGGGGGCCGGCATGCGCCGCAGCGCACGGCCGGACCGGTTTTGCCGGCGACCGCGGGCTTGCGTTCGATCGCCGGTTTGAGCAATTCATCGAAGTCGTTTCGCTCGAACAACATGCCGGCGTTGGCGGCAGCGGTTTGCTTCTCGAGTGCCGGAGCCGGGGCAGTTTTTTCCGCTGCCGCGGCACGCCGCGCGCCGCCGACATCCTCGGTTGAGGCCGTCGGCGCGTCAGGCCCCACGTCATCGTCGTCCGGCTCCGGCGAAGGCACCATGAGTTGGCCCGAACAATTCGGGCACTTGACCACCGTTCCGGATTTGCGACGGGCAATTCCCAGAAGTTGATCGCAATAAACGCAACGAAAACGAATCGGCATTACCGGACTCCCAGCGACGTGAGGGCAATATCTAGTTTGACGGGTTGGGAGGGGAAGTCAAGAATCGATTGGCCGCAAGTCCGCCTGGGCCCCGGAATTGGAATCAATCGACAGATTCGACGCCGCCCCGTCGATCGCTCGCGGAGATTGTTTCCATTTCAAGTGACTGCAGTGTGTCACTCGATTTCGTCGTCCAGGCGGGACAAACTGCAATTTGATTCAAGTTTCAGCGCAAGTTGGCCGACCTTGGCCGTTTATTTTCACATTCCGGTTCGATCAAAGCCGAGAATGAACCACGGCCGGCACCGCCGCGCTCGTTAAGCCCGCCCGAACGTCCTTTTATCGGCTTGACTGACTCGGTGAGTTGGTCACAATGAATAGTCGGATCGGTCCGCGAGAATGGATCGTGCCGTGGCGGTTGGGTCGGCGACTCTCTTTCGCGAGCAATTCCATGAACCGAGCAATCCGAATCCCTCGAACGAGTCTGCAACTTGGCGTCTGCGGTCTGGGAATCCTGGCCCTGACCGCGATTTCGGGCATCGCGCCGCGTGCGATCGCCGACGAGGTTTACCTCAAGGACGGCACGGTCCTGCACGGCCGCGTAATCACCACCCGCACCACGATCTCGGACGCGAGCGGCATGTACGAGGGACCGGCGGGCGACGGCGTCTATGCCGTTTACGACGGCTGCCGAATTGTCGTATTCAGCCGCCTGCAATTGGATCCGAATCGGCCGCCGGTAAAAACCGACACCCGCGGCGATTTGATCAAGCTGATTCCCAAAAGAAAAATCAGCGTGTCCAATCGACCCGTGCCTGCCGGCCGCATCGAGGTGGTCAGTCAGTTTGATGACGGGCTGCGACGCAAAATCAAGATCATCGGCGACGAGGGCTTCTATAACTCGGACCAGATTGTCACCTTGTTGACGCCCTTCCAGGTTCGCATGTCGAGCACGGATTTCGGCTGGGCGCAAAACTTTCTGACCGCCGAGCTCGACCCGAAATTCATCATCTCGCTCGCCGAGAAATTCCCGCTGATCAAAGATGAAAAAGATCCGTTCGAAAAGCGCATGAAGCTGTACCGCTTTGTGACGGAGGCCAAGTGGTACGACGAGTCCGAGAAAATGCTCAAGTTGATCGAGAAGGAATTCACCAGCACCAAGCAAAAGGAACGAATCACCGCGGCCCGCGGGGAACTGACCCGGCTGGAGTCCAAAATCCTCTTCGAGGAAGCGACTCGCGCGATCGACGCAGGCCAATTTCGCTTCGGCAAGCAGCTTCTTGGCCGGATCCCCATGCAGGGGTTGCCCGCAAATCTGAAAGTGGACATGACGACGCTGCGCGTGCGGCTCGAAAACACGCAGAAGCAGTACGACAAGGCGCTGCACTACCTCATGGTGTTGCCCGACGTGGCCGAGGGGCCGTCCGCCGAGGTGCTGGTTGATGCGGCCGGTCATCTGCGCGACGAATTGAACTATCAATCGCTCGATCGGCTCCAGCCGTTCGTCGACCTCGCGGAGCAGGCCGAGAATGCTCAGAAACAGGGGCGCGTGCCGTCTCACAAACCGGAGGATCTGTTGGCGTTTGCCGTCACGGGCTGGCTGCTGGGGCCGGCGTCGGCGGAAGGCCGGCCGGAGGTGGCTCGAAAACTTTGGCGGGCCCGCCAGTTCGCCTGTGAGTACGTGCGCACCAATACCACCCGGCGACGAAATGAACTCTTGGAGATCTATGAAAAATGGGAACCGGTCGGTCTGGACGAACTGGCCCGTGTGATCGCGCTGCTTCCGCCGGCTGATCCGGACGAGGATTTCACAACCAAAGAGCCGATGGACCGCAAGACCAATCTGCCCAACAACCAACGCGGTTCGGTTGACTATCGCATCCAGTTGCCGCCCGAGTATTCGCACGGCCGATCGCATCCCCTCCTGGTCGCATTACCCGACAACAGTGAGAACCTGAAAAAGGGACTCGACCGATATGTGTACGACGCCAAGCGAAATGGCTACGTCGTCGTCGCTCCGGACTGGTCCGGCGGCTTCGGCGCTTCATACAGCTACAGCGCAGGACGAACATCAACGCGTGCTCGACGTGATTCGTGACGTTCGCCGGCATTACAACATCGATTCGGACCGAATCTTCCTCGCGGGTTTTGGCGATGGAGGAAGCGCCGCCTGGGACATCGGGCTGTCGCATCCGGATCTTTTTGCCGCGGTGGTCCCGTTCGCGGGTCAGCCGCGGCTCAACGTGCTAATGTCCCTATGGCCAAACGCCATGTACACGCCCGTATATGCAGTCTCGGGCGAAATGTTGGGCTACGCCACCAGGAATATCAACCGCGTCACCGCCGACTGGATCAGCAAGGGATTTCCGTGTCTGCACGTGGTGTATCGCGGCCGCGGCTATGAATGGTTCCCCTCCGAACTGGCGACGGCGTTTGAATGGATGAATCGGCGTCGGCGGCTCAACCCCAATCCCGAAATCGGCCGGTATCCCTACGACGATCGGTTGGGCACCTCCCTTTGCACCATCCGCTCATCGGACGATCGCTTCTTTTGGCTCAGCACCGAATCGATCAAGGATTTACATTTGCTCGAGAACAAATCGAGTCCCACCGCCCATGTCGTTCCCGCGCGGATGCAGGCGATTATCAAGCCCGGAAATCACGTCGTGGTTTCGACTTGGGGCCTTCGCCAGGTCACTGTTTGGTTCAGCCTCAATATGCTCGATTTCTCCCGGCCGGTTACCATTAAATTAAATGGCTATCAAGACAATCCGAACGTCTGGAACAACGGCAAGAAACTGCTCAAACCGAGCTTGTCGTTGATGATGGAAGATTTGTACGAGCGGGGCGACAAGAGCCACCTATTCGTGGCGAAAGTTCGACTGAATCCGGCCGGCTCCAATCGATGAGCTGACTATGGGCCCGGCAACCATGTCTGCTGAATCCGATAGATCGTCGCCGACAGTTGCGTGCCGCGACTCGTGACCATCGGCCACGGGCCGCCGTAATACTCCGGCCGCGTGGATCGATTCACCGCGAATCGCTTCGTCAGCACTGCCACCGGCGGCCCCATTCGCGGATCGGGTGTAAAATCCTGCTGGTTTTGCGACGAGTCGGGCACGACCAGCCAATCGCCGCGGCGCAGGACCGACCGGCCGGGCGCAAGCGCTTTCATTCCGAGCCGCTCGGCCTCGAACTGAAATCCCCAGTGGCCGACATACCAGATCGTCGCCTGCGGATCGCGCGCGCGGATGAAGTCCGCCGCTCGATTCGCCACGGCCGGTTCGAGGCGAGCACAAGCCGCGTCTACCGTAGCAAAGTAGATTCCTAAAACGGCGCCGGGCAGGATTGCCAACCAAATCCGCGAGCGCCGCCGCTTGCAGGTGGCGGCGACGATTCGTGCCGCGAGGACAGTGAGCGCCAGCGTCAGCCCCAGGATTCGGCGCGACGCCGGGAAGGGCGTCATCGCGAAGTAGCCCGCCGTTTCGGCCGCCAGCCAAATCAATAAGAATGCGGTCCGGCGTGAAATCCATAGGCCGCGGTACCGAAGGATGGCGCGGTGCACGAATGCCGCCAATACGAAAGCAAATGCGACAACTCCCAGGGCGAAATAAATCACCGTTAAGCCATCCGCGAACTTGCCCGCGTCGAAACCGGCCATGCAGCGATCAAGGTAATCTCCGAATGTTCGCAGACTCAAATGAACCGCGACCAGGGCCAGGGTCGAGACGACGGCCAGGTAGCGCCAGCGCGATCGCGGCGATCGCGATGCCCGGGGCCAAGGCGCCGAACAGCGTGACCAGCCAGGGAGCAAGATCAATCTTGTCTTGCCAGTCGAATGGATTCTCGCTCAGCGAATAGAGAAAATGCGATTCACCGTACTTCCACCAGACAAATGTTTCCCATCCCGCGAATAGTCCCGCGGCGATGACGCCGGCCAGCAACCCGGGCAAGATGCGCCGATGCAAGACGCTCGCGACCATCAGCAATGGCGGCGTGAGAAAGCCGATGTATTTGGTTTGCATGGCCAGCCCGGTGAGCAGCCCGGCCACGATGGTCAGACGCCAGGAGCGCCGGTCCAGGCGCAAAAAAGATTTCAAGCGCCGAAAGACTGAAGGCAATCGAAGGCAAATCGATCATCAAATTCAGCGCGGGAAGCACAGCGGGCGAAAACACCGCCAGCACCAACATCGGCTCTGCCATCGAGCGCGCGAATCGCTTCAGCAGCGCACGCATCGCGAACACGAACAGCAAGGCAATGGGGAACAGCCAAACTTTGAGCAACCACGGCTGTTCGCCAACAATGCGAATGCCCAGTGCCAACCAATAGGGGAGCACCGGCGGAGCAAGAACATGATTGGCCGGCTCGGGTTCCGAGTACCAGAATTGTTCGAAACCGTATGGGTCGAGAGGATGGTGAGCGATTTGCCGCGCCAACGCCAGGTAGGCAGTGTCGTCGATCAACGGCGGTTTGACCGCGTCGGCGGCGATTAACGCGGCCGCCAACAGGACCGGCAACGCCAGGCCGGCAGCGCCACACGCTCGCAATTTGTCTCCCGTCGCTCGACTCCGTCGGTTTCGTTCGCAATGGGCAGTTAGAATATGAATACGCCCGAACCAAAGGTGTGCTCCTATAGATTAACGTGATGCAATCGCTACCGCTATTGGCTGAAGCGCCGTCGCCATCGCGCCGACTGCCCGATTGGCTCAAAAAACCGTTGCCGCGCGGCAACGAGGGTTTCTTTACGCAAAACCTGATCAAGGATTTGCGGCTCGAAACCGTGTGCGAGAGCGCCCGCTGTCCCAATCGCCCCGAGTGCTGGTCGCAGCGCACGGCGACCTTCATGGTGCTCGGCAACGTTTGTACGCGCCCGTGCGGGTTTTGCTCGGTGCCGCGAGGTGAGCCTTGGCAGGTCGAGGACGATGAGCCGGAACGCGTCGCCGAGGCCGCCGAGCGGTTGGGCCTCAAGCATGTCGTGATTACATCGGTCACGCGGGACGATTTGCCGGACGGCGGCGCGGATCATTTCCGCCGCTGCATCCTGGCCGTGCGCCGCCGAACCGGCGCCGCGGTCGAGGTGCTCACGCCCGATTTCCTCGGCGACTTCGCCGCCATCGATCGCGTGCTCGAAGGTCGGCCGGAAGTCTTCAATCACAATATGGAAACGGTTCCGAGGCTCTATCGCCGGGTTCGCGGCCGGGCCGAATATCGTCGCAGTCTCGATTTGCTGGCCCACGTCAAACGGCGAGATCCGAAAACGATCACCAAGACCGGACTGATGCTCGGGCTCGGCGAGACAACTGACGAACTATTGGACGTTTTCGCCGACGTGCGGGCAACCGGCTGCGACCTGCTCACGCTCGGCCAGTATTTGGCGCCAACACTGAAGCATATCCCGGTGGCTCGTTTTGTGCCGCCCAGCGAGTTCGATGAAATCGCCGCGGTCGCGCGAAACTCGGCTTCCGCCACGTGGTCGCGGGGCCGTTCGTTCGCTCGAGTTATCATGCCGGCGAAATGGTGACTTGATGCCCCGTCCGCCTTTCATTTCCCTGGACGGCATCGATGGCACGGGTAAATCGACCCAGAGCCGGTTGCTGGCCGATTGGTTGCGCGGCCGCGGTTGGAACGTGGTCGAATGCCATGATCCGGGCGGCACAGCGCTCGGCGACAAACTTCGCGAAATTTTGCTCGATCGTCGCCATGAAATCAGCTTGATGGCCGAAGCGTTGTTGTTCATGGCCAGCCGGGCGGAATTGCTGGAGCGAGTCATTCGCCCCGCGCTGGACAGCGGTTCTCTTGTCGTGTCCGATCGGTATTTGCTGGCGAATGTCGTCTATCAAGGCTATGCCGGCGGTTTGAATGTTGATGATTTGTGGGCCATCGGCCGCGCGGCGGCGGGAAGACTGGAACCCGATTTGACCATCGTTCTGGACTTGCCAGTGGACCTGGCGCAGCGGCGGCGTGGCCGCGAGCCCGACCGGCTGGAGAGCCGCCAACTCGATTTTCACGAGCGCGTCCGACAGGGATTCCTCACTGAGGCCAAGCGCCGGACGACCGCATTCGCGTGATCGACGCGACGGCGGGCATCGACGAAGTACAAGCGCAAATCCGAATGGAGGTCGAGCGTGTCTTGGCAGCGCATTCAGGGACATGAGCAACTGGTTACGTCATTCAAGGATCTGGTCCAGCGCGGCCGGCTGGCGCATGCCTATTTGTTCGTCGGTCCGTCCGGCGTCGGCAAGAAACTCTTCGCGACGGAACTCGCCAAGGCTTTGTTGTGCGAGACCGCCGGGGGCAAGCTCGAAGCCTGCGACCAATGCGCCTCCTGCTTACTTGTCGATGCCGGCACCCACCCGGACCTGTTCGATGCCGCAATGCCGGAGGAGAAAAATGAGTTTCCGATCGATGTTATCCGCGAGGTCTCGGAAAAACTCTCGCTCAAACCGGCGCGTGGCGGGTATAAGGTCGCCGTCATCGATGACGCCGACGATTTCAACGCGGCATCGGCGAATTGCTTCCTGAAAACACTCGAGGAGCCGCCGCCAAAAACGCTGCTGATCCTGCTGGCGACCGATGTCGAGCGACAGCTTTCGACGATCGTTTCGCGTTGCCAAGTGGTGCGTTTTGCACCCTTACCCACGAAATTGATCGCCGAGCTTCTCGCCAAGCAAGGCTTTGATGCGTCGAAGGCCGAGCGGTTGGCTCGCATCAGCGCGGGGAGCCTGGGGCTGGCGAATGACCTGGCCGACGATGAATTGTGGAAATTCCGCGGCGAACTGATCGCCGACCTGTCGCAGCCCTTTGTTGACGTGGTCGCACTCGGCCGCAAATGGATGGCGTTTGTCGAGGAGGCGGGGAAGGAGTCGGCTCGGCAACGCCGGCGAGCGGCTCTGATCTTGCGCCTGATCATCGACTTGCTGTCCGATTCACTGGCCGCTAGCACCGGCGCTCGCCGGTCCGAACAGTTGCAGCAGTCGGATGCCGCTCAAACATTGGCCCGGCATTTGGGTACGGATCGGCTCTTAAAGCTTGTCGATCGCTGCCTGGAAGCCGAAATGCAAATCGATCGCAAGGTGCAACTCGTGCTGATCATCGAGGCCCTCGCGGATTCATTCGCGGCCATGGCGGCATGAGAGAATCAACTCGCCCCGCGACTTAGCCAAAACTAAATGCCCTCGAAAATCGTGGCGATGCCTTGGCCGGCGCCGATGCACATCGTTGCCAGGCCATATTTGGCCCGCCGGCGGCCCATTTCGTGAATCAAGGTCGTGGCGATGCGGGCGCCGCTGGCGCCAAGCGGATGTCCCAGCGCGATGGCGCCGCCATTGACGTTCACCTTTTCCGGATTCATTTTCAACGCCTTCATGACCGCAAGCGCCTGGGCGGCAAACGCCTCGTTCAACTCGATCAGGTCGATCTCGTTCGAGTTTAAGGCCGGCTCGCTCCAACGCTTTCAGCGTGGCGGGGACCGGGCCAATTCCCATCACCGACGGATCGACGCCGGCCACGGCCATCGCCACGACGCGTGCTTTCGGCTGGAGTCCCAGTTCCTTCGCTCGAGCCTCCGACATCATGAGCAGGGCGGCGGCCCCCACGCTGATCTGGCTGGAATTGCCGGCAGTGACGGTCCCGCCCTCGGGAATGAAGGCCGGTTTCAGTGCGCCGAACGCCTCCACGCGTGGTGTCGCGGCGGATCCCCTGGTCTTCGGTGAGCAATCGCTTGCGGCCGTCTTCGTCGCGGCCCCAGCGTCGGCATGATTTCCTCGCGAAACTTGCCCGAATCGGTCGCCGCGGCGGCCAACTGATGGCTGCGAAACGCAAACTGATCCTGCTCCAGGCGGCCGATGCGATATCGCTTTGCCAGGTTCTCGGCGGTGAGGCCCATGTTCATGACCGCCGGGCTGTGCTTTTGCAGCAACCTTGGGCTGCTCGAAAAGCCGGCTTCCATGGGAATGTGATGCATGTGCTCGACGCCACCGGCGATTTGCACGTCCTCGCAACCGGAGACGATGCTCATCGCGGCTTGATTGAGCGCTTGCAAGACGGAGCCGCACAGGCGGTTGACCGTCGCGCCAGCGGTTTCGATCGGCAAGCCCGCGATCAAGGCGGCCATTGCGGGCAATATCAAATCCCTGCTCATCTTGCTGCTTGACGCAGCCCCACTGCACATCTTCAATTTCCGACGCCGGGATGCCGACTCGTTGCAGCAATCCGGACATCAGATCGGCGGAAAGATCATCGGCGCGAACGTCCCGGTAATAGCCCTTTTCCGCGTGGGCCTTGGCGATCGGCGTTCGCATCGCCTCGATGATAACGGCTCGTTTCATGGCTTTCCCTCGCTTGCGGTTGTCAATGCAATTTCATCCACCAATTCTCGAACTCGCTCTGAAGCAATTGTACCGCCGCGTCCACCCACGCATGCAGCCCCGCGAACCGCAAACCAGGTCGGCCGAACCGGGCGCAGCTCGCGAATCTGCTCACGGCCCAACGAACCAGCCAGTGCGATCGGGATTTTGCGGCGCCAGAGTCGCTCGCCGAATGCCGCCAGTTGCGCCGGCGACATCCAATCGAGCAGCGTGCGGCCATCCTTGACGCAGGTGTCCATCAGGAAGGCCGCCAACCGTGCGCGCAGGGCAAATTCCACAACCTGTTCCGGGCTGGGAGCATTGGCGCGATGCCAGTCGGCGTATGCCACGGCCGCCAATCGAGCCTGGGTCTGCGTTTCGACTTCGGCGCAAAACGTCTCGAGCCGCTCCGGCCAGTTATGGAGTCCGCCGCATCCGGCCAGGCCGATTTTGACCAATGAAATGCCCGGCGGGATATTGATGCGAGGCCGAACCGGCCAATCCACGAGTTCGCCGAGCGCCACGCTTACGGGAAGTCTCCCCGCCACATGGGCGGCAACTCCGGCCATGACGTCGCGATCCGCCATCCCCATCGGCCCAGACTGCGGCTCCTTCACATCGATCAAACTGACGCCGCCGGCGATCGCCGCCGAGCATTCTGAGGCGTCGCGCACGCTAACGAGCAAGCCGGGAGCCGGCGATCGCATGATTCGGGCGCTCACGACTTCGCCTCCTCGATCCGGAAAAATCGAACCCATCCGGAAAGCTTGCGAAACGGCAACGGCTGCGGGTCCGCAAACGCAAATCCGTAAAGGACCGGTAGCCGAAACCACGATGGATCATTCAGGTGCTGGTCCTGGTCGGCCTGAAATGCCGCCGCCGTTCGATACTCCCGGCAGTCGATCAAGTCCGCGCTGCCGATGATCCCGCCCAGGAGCCCGGTTTGTTCCAAAAGCTGATCGGGAACGAGCTTACGAGTTTGCGGCCGCTCATCCGGCACTCGGCCGGCATGGATGAGCACCCGACCCCGGCGGGGAGTGGACCAGGCACGGATCTCGACGGTTTTCAGGCCGTGCACCAGCAGGGTCGCCCACGGTTGCTTGATCGACAGCGAGTAGTCGGTTGTCGGCATCGATCTTGATCTTATGGCGGCGCCGCCCGCCGGGCAGGGCCGCCGGCAAAGAGTCGGGCTCCGGCCGATTTGCATTCCCCGGCACGGCAAGCTAAAGAATGTCAGAGACCCGCCAACAGTAGGATTGCCGGGCCCTGCCCGCATTTTCACTGGACTGAAACCGAGACATGCCCGTGGCAACTGCGCCTCGCTGCTGATTTCGAGCCCATTCCCGGCTACCGGCTCATCGAGCGCCTTGGCCGAGGCGGCTTCGGAGAAGTTTGGAAAGCCGAAGTCGCCCGGCGGCATGTTAAAGGCAATTAAATTCGTCTACGGCGATCTCGATGAAGCGACCGAAGATGGCAAACCAGCCGAGCAGGAATTAAAGTCGCTCCATCGCGTCAAATCAATCCGCCACCCTTATATCCTGTCGCTCGAGCGCTTCGAAGTGGTCGAAGGCCAGTTGTTGATCGTCATGGAATTGGCCGATCGCAACTTGTTCGACCGCTATCGCGAGTGCCAGCAGGAAGGATTGCCCGGAATTCCACGCGATGAGTTGCTTGACTACATGGAGGAATCGTCCGAGCGCTCGATTTGATGAATAGCAACTTTCAGTTGCAACACTTGGACATCAAGCCACAGAATCTGTTCCTGGTGTTCAATCACATCAAGGTCGCCGATTTCGGCCTGGCCAAGGACATGGAAGGAATGCAGGCGTCGCTGACCGGCGGCGTGACTCCGGTTTATGCCGCGCCCGAAACGTTTGAATGCAAAGTCACCCGCTTTTGCGATCAATATAGCTTGGCGATTGTGTATCAGGAGCTGCTGACCGGTCAGCGGCCGTTCAACGGCACGACCGCGCGGCAGTTGATGATGCAGCACATTCACTCCGACCCGGACTTGGCGCCGTTGCCGGAACCCGATCGGCCGATCGTCGGGCGAGCATTAGCCAAGCAGCCGGACAAGCGGTTTCCCACCTGCACCGAATTCGTGCGGCAACTTCGTCAGTCTGGCCGCCCGGCGCCGACGGTAGTCGTCAGCCCGCCGGAAGACAATTTGCCGCCGCCGGCGCGATCGACGCCAGTCGGCTTGGGTTCCGGTCTGCCGGCGCTGACTCCGCTGCGTCAGGCGCCGTTTGACGGCGGTAGCTCGCTCGGATTGCCGAGCTTGAGCGGCCGCTATCCCACCATCGCGCCGCCCGTCCCGCCGGAACGAGGCAAGTTGCCGTCGCTCGCGAATCAGCGTCAGCCGACCGCCAATGCCCTCCTGGCGAATGTGAAACCGGCCCCGCCGGAACAAACTGGCCCCGGCTGCCTGTTTCCCGCTTTGGTGATCGGAATCGGGGAGATGGGAGCTATCGTCTTGCAGCGATTACGCCGAACGATCAGAGATCGATTCGGGACCCCGTCCCTGCCTCATGTTCGGTTGCTGCTGATCGACACCGATGCCGATACCATCCAGGCGGCCGCGAATTCGAACCGGCTCGATCCCGCCGAAATTTATCATGCCCGCTTGAATCGCGCCAGCCATTACAACAAGTCCCGCGACGACTTGCCGAATCTCTCCCGCTGGTTGAATCCGAATTTGCTCTTCCGCATTCCGCGCCATCCCACCACGACCGGCACGCGGGCGTTTGGCCGGTTGGCTTTCTGCGACCACCATCAATCGTTAATGCAGAAAGTCCGGACGGACTTGGAGGCGATTCTGAGTCCGGACACGCTCGACGAAGCGGAGAAGATCACCAAACTCGGCTTACGCAGTTCGTGGCCCCGAATCTATATCGCGACTAGTCTCATGGGCGGAACCGGCAGCGGCATGTTTCTCGATCTCGCCTATTCCGTCCGGTTTCAATTGAAATTGATGGGCTACAAACAGCCGGAGGTTAACGGTCTGGTTTTCGTGCCCAAGATCGAGAAAGCGACCTCCAAAAGTCCGGGCCTGGCGAATACCTACGCGGCGCTGACGGAGCTTTACCATTACACGTCGCCGAACACGGTCTACGAAGGCCTTTTCGATTCGAACGTCGGCGCCATCGTGGATCGTGAGCGGCCCTTTAACCGCTGCGTCATCCTTCCACTTCCGAAATCGTCCGATCCGTCCGAGACGCGAACCGCTCTGGGTGTCGGGGCTGGCTGCATCCATCACGAAATCCTCACCCCATTCGGCCGCCACGCGGATCGAGCGCGCACCGCCTTCACCAAACCGGCGGGCATGCCGTCGTTTTTCCAAACCTGCGGGACATTTCGGCTGACTTGGCCGAGGCGAACATTGTTGGAAAAGCTCTCGTTGAAACTCGGCGAGCGCGTGGTCGAGTCCTGGATTGCCCAGGGAGCACAGCATCTCATCGAGCCGATCAACGGGCTGCTCGAAGAACAATGGGCCAACCACAAGTTGAACTCCGACCAGGTGGCGGCGATGCTTCGCGAGCCGTGCGTCGCCGCGTTGCGGATGGACCCCGTTCAGGCGATGGACGCACTGGTGCAAACGGCGGACGAAAAAAACCGCAAGAAGGCCTTGGAAGCGTCGGAAGTCTGCGAGGCGTTGGATCGCATCCTGAAGCTGGTCGGCCAACCCGAGTTCGAAGGGCAAACCAATGTGCAAGGAAGCCTTGGTCAACTGATCGATCAGCACTGCAAGAATTCAAGGTCGGAAGGGGAACGCAAGCTGGTGGAAATGGCGAGCGGCGTGTTCGAAATGCCGGGTTACCGGCTGCCGGCCGCCGAGGAACTGGTCCGGCAACTATCGTTGCGGATTCGCGCGATTTTGGATTCGATCGAACCGTTGGTCCTGCCCCAGCAGAAAGAATGCGCCGATTTGTATCTGAAGATCTTGTCGCAAATTGGATCAATCGAGTCGATGAGCCGCGGTTCGCGGCGAGCGTCGGTGGTTCGTGAATCGCTGGCCAACCTTCGGCTTTATGGACGAAAACGAATTGAGTTCCTGCTCGGCCGCGCGGTCGTCAATGTCTACCGGGCGATCATGAATCACGGTCCGGAATATCTGCGTGACACGCAGCTCTGCCGCGCTCGCCTGAATGAGGTCCGCGTGACGCTCGCGGAAGCGAAAAACACCCAGGACAAGCAAGGGTATTTGGGGCCCTGCAAGGTCGTGCTGCCAGTGGGATGCATCAATGTCAACGAGGCCGCCGAACGCTTGGTGGGCGACTTCATCCTGGAGGACATGCTCGAACTCGACGCCCGCATGCAGGCCCAGATCCGCAAGCAATTCACGTCGCTGGGCAGTTTTTGCATTGATGCCGCCGATCAGTCGACGTTAATCGCCAACATGATTGTCGATCAGGCTCGCCTGTACCTGGATGAACGTCTGGATGAGTGGAACGCGGCGGCGGTGTTTTTCGAAAACGCGCAGCAAGAACAGGCCGCGCATCGCGAGGTGATGCACGCGTACGATGAGGCCTTGCCCGAACTGCTGGGCGATCGGAATCGCCCGGATGGGCAGATGTGCATATTGACGGTGCCCGATGACGAGAGCGGCAAACGCTTTGCGCAAATGGCCGAAGAAACCTTGAGCGACGCACGCTTAGTGGTCGGAACCGGGACCGAGGACGTCATTTTTCATCGCGAGCAACTGTATTTGGCGCCCACCGACCTGCCACAACTCGGGCCCGCTGCGCGCGAAGCCTTCGTGCACGTTACTCACCATGATCAGGCCGCGCCGCACTCGCGTGGCGACGTCAACTGGATTCAAGTTGGCAAAGAGGCCCCCGCGTAAAACGAAACAACCCAGTGGCGAATGCCACTGGGTTGTCGCTTCGAGCGGGGTCAATTTGCGGTGAAAAGTCAGTTGCAGCAAGTGTTGCAGCAATCGTTACCGCCACGACGACGGCCGAACAGCCGATGACGACGACCGGTCTCGCAGCAGGGAGCCGCGGTGGCACAGCCGCCGCTATTGCCGCAACTGCCGCAACCACCACCATAGCCAGCCGACATGGGCGGAGCCATCGGAACCGGAGCCGGACCCATGGGGGCCGACGCGCCCGCCGGCATGACGCCTGCGACCGGCGGCATCGGGCCACCAGCCATCACAACGCCGCCACAGGTGGAACACGGGCTTGCGCACGGCGCAGCAGGCGTTGTAAGCGCCGCGCGAACGTCGGCGACCAGCGTAGCCGGCGTTGCAAGTGTTGCAGGGCGTGCCGCAGGTCGAGCACGGGGTCGCGCTACAGGTGTTGCACGGCATGGCGCAGGTCGAGCATGGCGAGCCACAAGTCTGGCACGGCGACTGGCAGCAGGGCGTCGGGCAGCAATTCTTGTGACGATGGAACAGAATGCCCGCCGACGCAGTCTCGGTGATGGCGAACATCCCGGTGGCGACCAGCACCGCAACCGCCAGGAAACGCACGGACTTGAACATGCAAACCTCCTAAAAGGAAAAACCTTCTTCTCACCCTCTGGAGTGAGGTTGCCAAACGGAATCCGATCCACCAATGAGGGGAACGGCAACTTTCGAACAGTATATGAAGGCAAGAAGGGTGGCAAACACGAATTTCGCGGATTAGGTAAGAAAAGTCGCCTTTAATGAAAGTGCCGAAAGTACTTGCAACGAAAATCCAACCCCTGGTAGCCGCCACGAAAACTCGATTTGACCGCTAATCTTTGCCCTGATTGTGGGCTTTGCCGCAATCGCCGTTGACGCAACCAATCGAGTTTTCACGATTGCAAGAATACCCGCAGAGCCCTGAAAATAAGCAGTTTACCCAATTCCACAAAGCGAACATCGGCTGTCGGCGAACAACTCCTGGGGAGGCCGAAACGTGAATCTGAGCGGTTCAATCGTTTGTCGGGTCGTAACTCATGGCGTCCTCGGACATCGAACAGCACTTGCCTCACCGACAGCTGATGGCGCCCAACCGATTCGGAAAAATAACCTTTGTCGCGTGGAAGCATTCGGCGGCGGGCATCGCCATGATCGGAAAATGATATTTTTCGACACCGAAAGTTGCGCGTTAAGGGATTGTTGCGTCTAGGATATAGTGAGGTGATCCATCGAAGGACCGCGACATAGCCGGGAGATTGCGAATGGCCCCGAATCCGAAGTTGATGCTCGAACGCCAGGTCCAAAAAGTCCGACGCCAGATGTTCATGCAGGCCGCCGTCAATGGGCTGATCGTCGGTTGGTTGGCGGCGTGCGGCGTGGTCGCGATTTGGTTCCTCGCCAAGCCCTTTGCCCTAGGCGAAAACGCAAGTCCCTGGATGGATTGGGCGATTGGCGGCGCGGCCGCGGCCCTTTCGACCATCGCGGCCCTGATTTGGGCCTATCGAAAAACGCCCGCTCCCGTCCAGGCGGCACTGTCGCTGGATGAGCGGTTTCAACTTCGCGAGCGCGTCACCACTTCGCTCACCTTGTCCGACGATCAACAGTCTAGCCCCGCGGGCCAGGCGCTGCTTTCCGACGCGGAAAAAAAGATCGAGAGTCTGGATGTCGGCTCGCGATTTCCGGTCCGGTTCGGCTGGAAGTCGGCGTTGGTTCCCGCGGCGGTCGTGGCGGTCGCGCTGTTGGTGATCTTCTATCAGCCGGTGATCAACAAGGCCGAGGGCGGCTCCACGAGCGCCGCCCCGCTCACGCCGGAACAGGTTAAGGAAATCGAGCAAAAGAAGCAGGAGTTCCTGGCTAAGCCCAAGTCCGAAAAGAAACAGACCAATCGCCCCAACAATCCAAACATCGAAAAAATCGAAGCCCAGGTCCAGGAGATTCTCAAGCGGCCGATGACCACCAAGGATGAAATGAAGGATCGCCTTGCCGAGATGTCGTCGCTCGAGGAACAGAAGCGAAAGGAAGCGCCGAGAACATTGAAAAGGTCGAAGCCTTCAAAGATCAACTCAAAAAACTCGATCGGCTTTCGAAGAAAGACAAGCCCAAACCCGGCGACGAAAAAGGCCCCAGTAAGGATCTCCGCGACGCGCTGGAAAAGGGCGACACCGAGAAAGCCAAGCAAGAGGCTGACCGCCTGAGCAAGAAAATCAAGAACAACGAACTGAATAAGAAAGAGCAGGATCACCTCGAAAAGGAAATGAAGGACCTGAAAGAGGATCTCGAACGGCTCAAGCGCGAACGCCAGCAGGAACTCGAAGACAAGCGAAAGGAAAACGAGGAAAAGCGAAAGGAAAAGGAACAGCAACTCGAGCAGCAGAAAAAAGAGGGTAAGCTCGACAAGGAACAATACGAACGCGAAAAGCAAAAGCTCGAAGAGGAACGCAAGAAGGAAGAGAAGGATTTGAAGGAGCAAAAAGAAGAGTTGGATCAATTGCAGAAAAAGATGGAACGCTGCGAACAATGCATGAAGAAGGGCGACAAGGAAGGTGCCTCGCAGGCAATGCGCGAGGCCGCGGAACAATTGGAAAAACAATCGCAGCAGGAGCAGGAAGCGAACGATATGGAGAATGAACTTCAGCGGCTGCAGGACCTGCGCGAAGGCATGGGCAAAGCCTGTGAGAATGGCCGCGAGTCGCAAGAGGGCGACGCCGAGACGCTGTCGCGCCGCAACGAAGGCGACGGCAAAAACGGCAGCGGTCTGGGCAAGGGCGGCGTCGGCAAGGGCCGCCGTCCCGAAAAGAAAAACGGCAACAGCAAGTCGATCGACGCCGAGGAACGCGCCAAATTCGACAAAAAGGGCGCCAAGGTGTACGTCGGCACGGCAGGACAAGCCGAAAAGGTCATCGGCAAAGCCTCGGTCAAGATCCAGGGCGAAATCAAACAGGCCAGCCAGGATGCTCCCGAAGCCGTCGAGACTCAGCGCATTCCGCGCGGCTACAAGGACAGCACCAAGGGGTATTTCAAAAACATCGGCGGCCAGAAGACGGGCGAGAATGTGCCGATGCCGCCAAAATGATGCGGACCCAGTTATTCTTTTACGGTTCGCTTGGCATTTTCTGGTTCACCCCGGCGTTGGCCAATACGCGCCGCAATAACGCAGTTTTGGCCTGGAAAAGTGTAAGATGACAGATTCTGTGTGGCACAGGCGCTGCGGCGCCCTTACACGTCTCAGCCGCAGAACGGGTAAGATGACAGATTCAGTGTCGCGCGCGCAGGCGCTGTGGCGCCCTTATCCCTGCTTGAGCACAACGCGGCTACGCAATAGACATTGTCAACCGGATCATGGATTGGGCCAACGCCGGCGATCAGTCGCCGGCGTTTTTCTTGCGCCGATTGCAACGCCCATGTAACGCTGAGCGTGTCGAACTCTTGAACCGGTCGTCTTTTCGGCGAATATTCGTTCGAAAGACCAATCAGGAGACGAAACATGAACCGATTGCTGGCCGCAGTTGCCGTCGTTATCGTCAGCGGTGCGACAATTCTCTTGGCCGATCCGCCAAAGCTACGGCCGCGCGATCGGGCGGTCGCGGCCGTCGAGGAACTGTCGAATCATCTAAACGACCGCGACGTCGCGGATCGCACAAGAAGATCGTGGCTGAGCATGACTCCTGCAACATCTCCGGTTTCTTCATGTTCAAGCACAGTGGCGGCTTTGGCGTCGGCAAGTTGGCCGAAAACCGGTCGCACGACAGTGTGCAGTCGCTGGTCGCCCGGCTTTCCCGCGACAAAACGTTGACCGAAGCACGACTCGATGAATTCCAGACCGACTATCTGCGTGTCGCCAAGGGCTTGCAGGCAATGGCCCAACTCGCGCCCTATCGCGGCGGCGAATTCACGCATGGAAACACGACCAAGGAAAAAGCCTGGGCCGACGTATCGGTGGAATTTCAAAAAGTGACGGGGGAATTGCGAAAGGCGATCGAAGGGCGCGATCCAAAAAAGGTCCGCCTCAGCGCCGAGTCGCTCAGCCAAACTTGCATGCACTGTCACGCCATTCGCAACTAACTAAAGCCAAATCGTGCAACGGGCCGCGGTCGATCGCCCGCCAACTTCGGGCCGACCGCGGCCGATTTTTTTACAATAACCGCATCTCACTCCCGTTCGTGAAGGAACAACGATCATGTCTGACACTTTCGGCAGCAAGAGCACTCTGACAGTCGATGGCAAGGAGCACGCCATCTTTCGCCTTTCCGCCGTCGAAAAAGCAATTCCTGCCGCCGCCAAACTGCCCTATTCGCTCAAAATCCTGCTTGAGAATCTGCTCCGCAGCGAAGACGGCGTCAACGTTCGCAAGGAAGAAATCGAGGCCTTGGCGAATTGGAACTCAAACGCCGAGTCGAACCGCGAAATCTCCTTCACGCCCAGCCGCGTGCTGCTGCAAGACTTCACCGGCGTTCCCTGCGTGGTCGATCTGGCCGCCATGCGCGACGCCATGGCGAAAATGGGTGGCGACCCAAAGAAGATCAATCCGCTGCAGCCGGTTGAACTCGTCATCGACCACTCGGTGCAGGTCGATGAATTCGGATATCCCGGGGCGTTCGCCGTTAATTCGCAAATGGAATTCGACCGCAACCGCGAGCGCTATGTGTTTTTGAAGTGGGGCCAGACCGCCTTCAAGAACTTCAAGGTGGTCCCACCCGAGACCGGCATCGTTCACCAGGTGAATCTCGAATACCTGGCTCGCGTGGTGTTTGTTAACGATCAAAACGTCGCCTACCCCGACACGCTCGTGGGCACCGATTCGCACACCACGATGGTGAACGGCCTGGGCGTGCTCGGCTGGGGCGTCGGCGGCATCGAGGCCGAGGCCGCCATGCTCGGCCAGCCGGTGTCGATGCTGATTCCGCAAGTGATCGGCTTCCGCCTGACCGGCAAGCTCCGCGAAGGCGCCACCGCCACCGATCTCGTACTGACCGTCACGCAAATGTTGCGGAAAAAGGGCGTGGTTGGCAAATTCGTCGAGTTCTTCGGCGAAGGATTGGCCGACCTGCCGGTCGCCGATCGCGCGACCATCGCCAACATGTCGCCGGAATACGGCGCGACCTGCGGCATCTTCCCCGTTGACGCTGAGACGCTTCGCTATCTTCGCACCACTGGCCGGCCGGAATCGCAGGTGAAGCTGATCGAGACGTACTGCAAGGAACAGGGGCTCTTCCATACCAAGGCGACGCAACCGGCGAAATACAGCGATACGCTCGAACTCGACTTGGCGACAGTTGAGCCAAGCCTCGCCGGACCGTCGCGGCCGCAGGATCGCGTGCGGTTGCACGATGTGCCGAAGTCATTCGCCGAGGCATTGCCGAACCTGCTCAGCAAGGCGAAGCCGAAAACGGTCTCGCTGCCGGCGACGACCGTCCCCGCCGGGGCAACCGGACCGGGCGGCCAGGTTTCGCCCGATGAAAAGATTCCCGTTGCCGCGGCGCTGAAGGAAATCTCTGAAGGCGGGCCGGTCAGTTCCGATGCTGGTGCGACGTCGAATGGCGTCAGCCCTCAGGTCGCCAAGAATCTGAATCATGGTTCCGTCGTGATCGCCGCGATCACCAGTTGCACGAACACTTCGAATCCGTCGGTGCTCGTCGCCGCCGGACTCTTGGCGAAGAAAGCGGTCGAAAAGGGTTTGAATTCGAAACCGTGGGTGAAAACTAGCCTCGCGCCCGGCTCGCAGGTCGTGACCGCCTATCTCGCCGAGGCGGGATTGACGCCGTACCTGGACAAACTGCGCTTCCATCTTGTGGGCTACGGCTGCACCACTTGCATCGGCAACAGCGGCCCATTGCCCGAGGCGATTTCGAAAGCGATCAAAGACGAAAACCTCGTGGTCGCCGCGGTGCTCAGCGGCAATCGCAATTTCGAGGGCCGCGTTCATTCGGAAGTGCGGGCGAATTACCTGGCGTCGCCTCCGCTGGTCGTCGCCTATTCGCTGGCCGGCCGCATGGAATTCGACTTTGAGATGGAGCCGCTCGGCGACGACAAGAACGGCAAGCCGGTCTTTCTCAAAGACATTTGGCCGACGCAGGCCGAGGTGAACGATCGTCGTTAGCAAGTGTGTCCACACCGAGATGTTCAAGAAGATCTATTCGGACGTGTTCAAGGGCGACGCCAACTGGAACAGCATCGCCGTGACGGGCGGCGACCGCTACCAGTGGGACCCGAAATCGACTTACGTGAAGCACCCACCTTACTTCGAAAACATGCCGGCGACGCCTGCTCCGATGAAGGACATTTCCGGCGCCCGCGTGCTGGCCGTGTTTGGCGACAGCATCACCACCGACCATATCAGCCCCGCCGGCAGCATCAAGGAAGACAGCCCCGCCGGCAAATACCTGATCGAACATGGCGTGGCGAAAAAGGACTTCAATTCTTATGGCTCGCGGCGCGGCAATCACGAAGTGATGGTTCGCGGAACCTTCGCCAATGTGCGCATTCGCAATCAACTTGTTCCCGGCGTCGAGGGCGGCTTCACCCGTCACCTGCCCGACGGCGCGCAGATGTCAATCTTCGACGCCGCGATGAAGTACGTCGCCGACGGCGTGCCGACGATCATTCTCGGCGGCAAGGAATACGGCTCGGGAAGCTCTCGCGACTGGGCCGCGAAAGGACCGTATCTGCAGGGCGTAAAAGCCGTCATCGCCGAGAGCTTCGAGCGCATCCATCGCAGCAACCTGATTGGCATGGGCGTCCTCCCGCTCCAGTTCCGAGCCGGCGAAAGCGCCACGTCGCTCGGATTGACTGGCGAGGAAATCTACTCAATCGACGGCCTGTCGACCGGGATCGCCAACGGTTTCAAGGGCGGTCGCGAATTGACCGTCCGCGCAAAAAGGCGGATGGCAGCGAGAAGAGTTTCAAAGTCCTGGCCCGAATCGACACGCCCAAGGAAATCGAATACTACCGCCACGGCGGCATTTTGCAGTATGTATTGCGGCAGTTGCTCGCGGCGAAGTGAGATTCAATTGTCAATCAAGTGATCAAGCTCAGACGTCGACTGAGTCTCGGGATTGAATGTGGCGATGCCTTCCGATTGAGTCGCCGTGATCAGCCGTTGATCAGACGAAATGAGCACTGCCCCATGCCCCGATCGGCGAAATTGCTTGGACAATTCAATCATTGCACGCAGGATAATCGCATCGGTCGAAATACTTCGGAATCAGCGCCGCCGACATGACGAACGGATCGCGCGCTACAAATCGTACGATCGCATTCGATTCGATGATCTCTTTTGCGAACGCGTCGAGCGCGTTTTCAAAGTAATTGTTGGTGATTTGCCCGCGATTCCGGCTTCTCGCCATGATTGAGATGACTTCCAGGATGCCGATGTTCAGCACCGCGATTCGACTTGGATCCACGCATGAGAAGAAGTGATTGATCGCTGGAGTGCCGATCTCCGTCAAATAGCGTTTACCGAGGCGCTGGCATCGACCAGGAATTGGTTGGGCACGCCTCATTCCTCGCGCATGTCGACGATGCCTTTGCTAAAGAGTTTGTCCTCAGGCCGAATTCCTTCTTCGAGAGAACGGCGCTGAAGTTCTTCAATCGAGATTGCCTCGGGCAGGGTGCGCAATTTGTTTGTCAACTGTTCGACAATGTTTGCGGATTCCCGGTCAGGCTGCCAAAGCCCGATTTCGATTGCTGCATCCTGCAAGGGCGTCAATGGCGCCTTTTCGAGCGGCAACAACTGTTTGAGCGCGCAAAGCTTCCGTTCGAGTTCTTCAACGCGTTCCAGCAACAATTGAGAAGATTCAGACATTGCAAATTCTCGTTGCGAGCAATGATATTCTAGCAGCAATTAATACTTTGGTCGACCGCGTTCACAGCGGCGCCGGCAGGTCGCGCTTCTCGAAGATGCGCCACGCCAGCAGATAGCCAACCAGTCCCACGCCGAACAGCACCGCCAGCACCGGCACGCGCGCGGCGATCCCGAGTGGTTCGAGCGACGCGCTCCACACATTGTTCAAGGCGATCTGCTGCGGCTGGTAATAGTAAAAGAGCGTGAACGGCCGCACGAATCCGATCGAATCCCAAATCTGGCCGATGATGTTGGCGATGAACTGGGTGATCAGGATCAGCGATGTAAAGCCGATCACGCGCCAGCGCGAGCGGCCAAAGGCGGAAACTGCCATCGTCAGGCCGCTCACGGCGAACACGAAGGCGGCCGCATTGATTAACGGCGGGCCGAATTTCCACAAGTCCAGCCGCAGCAGCTTGGGATCGATTTCCTTGATCGGAATCGGAAACTTGCTGAGCACGTCCGGATCGGGCGTCAGTTGGCCGATGAGACCATACCCCAACCAGAGCCCGCCCCACATGCTCAGGCACAGGATTGGAATCAGCAAGAGATCCATGCACAAATGCGCGGCGATGACATGCGAGCGCGGCAGCGGCTGGGCCAGCAGCAGTTCCATGGTGCCGCGTTCGATTTCGCCGGAAATCGCGCCCGCGCCCGGCCGATCGCCCACATGCAGAACAGAATTTGAATCAGCGGATGGACATAGCCGATCGAAAGCACATCCTGGGCGCGCTGGAATTTTAATTGATCGCCGCCGATGATCGACTGGGCGACCCGGCCGGGCCCGCTGAAAAACTGCTTTTCCACATCCTCGATGCGTTTGTTGAGTTTCAACGCCATGGCCTGAAACATCGGCGCCATCTGCGTCGTGACGCGCTGGGTCGCTTTCACCCAGATCATCTCGAAGCCGAATAACAACAGCGCGACCGCCAACAGGGCCCAGCGATAGTCGCGCAAGAGCTTGCGAACGAGTGCAATTGTCATGCAAGTCATGGTATTTATAGAAAAGATGGTAATCCGCAGATTGCGCCGATTTCGCAGTTGAATTTCATTTCTGCGAAATCAGTGCAATCTGCGGATCAAATTCAGGAAGAAACGATGTATCGATTACTTTTCACATTGCTTGTGTTCATTGCAACCTCGACGACAATTGGCGCTCAGGATCATCCCTTGCCGCCCGAAGCCGCGGCCAAGGCGATGAAATTGCCGCCGGGCTTCAAATCGACGCTGTTCGCCGGCGAGCCGGACGTCGTGCAGCCGATCGCCTTCACCTTCGACGATCGCGGCCGGCTCTGGGTCGTCGAATGCCTCTCGTATCCCAAATGGCGTGAGGATGGAAAGGGCAGCGATCGCATCGTCATCTTCGAGGACACCGACGGCGACGGCAAGTTCGACAAGCGAACGGTCTTCTATGACAAGGGCTCGAATCTCTCCGGCATCGAATACGGCTTCGGCGGCGTCTGGCTCTGCTCGACGCCGAACCTGATGTTCATTCCCGTCGACGCGACGACAAACCCGCCGGCCCGCCGCAAATCGTCCTCGACGGCTGGGACCTGAAAGCGAAGCACAACGTCTTCAACTCCCTCGCCTGGGGTCCCGACGGCTGGCTTTATGGCTGCAACGGCATTCTCTCGAATTCGCACGTCGGCAAGCCGGGCACGCCGGACAAGGATCGCGTCGCCATCAACTGCGGCGTCTGGCGCTATCACCCCACGCGGAAAGTCTTCGAAGCCTTCGCCCACGGCACCACCAATCCCTGGGGACTCGATTTCGACGAATACGGCGAGATGTTCATCACCAATTGCGTGATCAAGCATCTCTGGCATGTCGTGCCCGGCGGCCATTTCGAGCGCATGTTCGGCCAGGATCTGAATCCGCACGTTTACAAACTGATGCCGAGCATCGCCGACCACATCCACTGGGGCGGCGGCGACTGGACCAGTTCCCGCGGCGGCAAGGGCGTCCACGACGCCCCCGGCGGCGGCCACGCCCACGCCGGCTGCATGGTCTACCTCGGCGACAACTGGCCCGACGAGTATCGCGGCAATGTCTTCATGTGCAACATCCACGGCAGCCGCATCAACCGCGACTTCCTCGAACGCAAGGGCTCGACCTATGTCGCCAAGCACGGCCACGATTTCATGTTCGCCAACGATCCGTGGTTCCGCGGCCTGACGCTGAAATACGGCCCCGACGGCGGCGTCTTCGTCACCGACTGGAGCGACACCGGCGAATGCCACAACTACGAAAAGGTCGATCAAACAAATGGCAGAATTTTCAAGATCACGTATGGCGATCCGAAACCGTTCAGGGGCGACCTGTCGAAGCTGAGCGATTTGGAATTGGTGAAACTGCACAATCACAAAAACGAGTGGTTCTCGCGACATGCGCGGCGGATTCTGCAGGAGCGCGCCGCGGCGGGGAGATTGGATCCGAAGGCGATTACAGAATTGCGCCCCATGTATCCGATTAATTCGCCGGAAAGCGTCCGCCAATCGTTGCGATCACTTTGGACGCTGTTTGTCACGAACAACTGGTCACCGACAACTCTTAAGATCGCTATCGCCCCGTTCGCCGAATTGCAGTCCTGGCAAATTCGACTTTATCTGGATCAAAATCGCACAGGGCCTCGGCCAATCGATGCAAACAAGCTTGGTATCTCTTTGTCCGAGTCCGGCCCTCTCTCGCCTCAAGCCAAATTGGCCTTTTTCTCGGCCGTTGATGTGTTTGATTTAGCGAAGCGATCCGAGTTGCTCACGACGGTGGTATCGCCGGATGAAGTGGATTCGAGTGATTTGCACATGCAGCTTATGGCGTGGTACGCATTCGAGCCGGTTGCAATTGCCCATCCCAAGCTCGCCGTGGATTTGTTAGACAGGTACAGCAGTGGTCTTCTGCGCGAATTTACTGCACGACGCCTGTCCGAGCATCTTGATACTGAAGCGTCCGGTTTTGAAGATCTATTCGAGTGGCTCTCATTTTACGCACGGTCGAACACTTCGATCGACGTTCTTCGCGGCATCCAAACCGGCCTCGCGGGCCGCAAGCACGTGCCGATGCCCAAAGAATGGCCCGGCGCACTCAAGGCGCTTTCGGCCAGTCCGATCGAGGAAGTCCGCGATCGCGCGATGCAGTTGGCTGTACTCTTTGGAGACAAGAACGCGTTAGCGAAACTCCTGGCGAGCGTGCGCAAACGCAAACGCCGGCGGTGAAGCGCATCGCGGCGCTGGAACTTTTATTGCAGAAGCAGTTGCCCGATTTGTTGCCGATTCTTCGCTCGTTGCTGGACGAGCCGTCCATGCGCACCGCGGCGATTCGCGGGCTAGCCAGTTACAACGCCGCGGATACGCCGGAGTTGATTCTCAAGCGTTATGCGAAGCTGACCGACGCCGAAAAGTCGGACGCGGTTCAGACTCTCGCCTCGCGGCCCAAGTATGCGATGGCGTTGCTCGACGCGGTCGAGACGGGAACCGTGGCGCGAAAGGACATTTCGCCCTTCGTCGCCCGGCAGATTTTGGCGTTGAAGGATCAACAGGTTTCGAAACGCTTGGCGTCGGTGTGGGGCACGATCCGCCCGGCGTCGAAGCAACGCGCGGCATTGATGGCGAAGTACAAGGCGATTTTAACGCCCGACACTTTGCAAAAGGCCGATCCGATGAAGGGCAAGGCGGTCTTCGCGAAGACCTGCGCCACCTGCCACAAGCTCAATGGCGAAGGCGGCGCGATCGGCCCGGAACTCACCGGCTCGCAACGGAACAATCTCGACTACCTGCTCGAAAATGTGCTCGATCCCAGCGCGGTGGTCGCACGCGAGTACACGGTGACCAACATCGAACTGATGAACGGCCGCACGGTCAGCGGCATCGTCGTCCAGGAAACCGAGCGGGCCCTGACCGTGCAGACGCCGAATGAGAAACTCGTCATCGCCAAGCCGGACATCGAGACGCGGGTACAAACCAATGTGTCCATGATGCCGGAAGGGCAATTTGACAAGATGAGCGAAAGCGAACTGCGCGATCTGGTGGCATACCTGATGAAAAAGTAGTACGGATGATTCCAGCCCACCCCCGCCACCCCTCGGTGGAATCATGCCATATGGCTGGAATCATTTTTGCAGGAAGCAGTAAATGATTGCTTGTGAATGGCTTACGGCTAATTGAGTTGAAGAGTCATGTCTGGAATCATCCAGGTCACTGATGTTGAAGCCTTTCAGGCTTGTGCGAGGATGCGGCGGGCGATTCAGTTTGACATGGCGGAGGCGATGTGTAGGCTAGAAGTTGTAGAGTCCCACCTGTTTCCGCTTCGGTGAATCCTCATGCGCCGTGCGGCTCTCCTCCTGATTTTGATTATTGCCGCTTGCGGCTTCGCAGGTGAACCTTCTCGCGATTGGGCTTTCAAGCCGTTGGCGAAGCCCCCGATTCCCAAAGTTCATCATCAGGATCGCGTTCGCAATTCGATCGACGCTTTTGTCCTCGCCCGCCTCGAACAACGGGGCCTGACTCTATCGCCCGAGGCGGATCGCGTCACGCTGATTCGCCGGGTCTATTTTGACCTGATCGGCCTGCCACCGACGCCAAAGGAAATCGACGAGTTTGTTGCCGACAAATCGCGCGACGCCTACGAGAAACTGGTGGACCGATTGCTCGCGTCGCCGCGCTATGGCGAACGGCAAGCGACCTGGTGGCTCGATCTGGTCCGCTTCGCCGAGAGCGATGGCTTCAAGGCCGACGATCCGCGGCCCAACGCCTGGCGCTATCGCGACTATGTGATTCGCTCGTTCAACAACGACAAGCCATACGATCGCTTCGTGAAGGAGCAACTCGCCGGCGACGAGCTTTACCCCGGCGATGATGACGCCATCATCGCCACCGGCTATTTGCGGCATTACCCGTACGAATACAACGCGGTCAATTGCGAGCAAAGGCGGCAGGAAACGCTCAACGACATCACCGACACCAGCGCTGCGGCGTTCCTGGGCATCACGCTCGGCTGCGCCCGTTGCCACGATCACAAATTCGACCCCATCAAACAGACCGATTACTACCGGATCGAAGCGTTTTTCGCGGCATTTTGGCCGGTCGATGTGGCGCTTGGTCCCAAAGAGCGACAGGAGCAGGTGAAACGGCAGCGGCGGGAGTGGGAGGAAAAGACCGCCGAGATCCGCAAACAGATTGCGGAATTGGAGAAGCCATATCGAATTCCGGCGCAGAAAAAGGAACGCAGCCGCTTTATCAAGGAATACACCGACCTGATCGATATCCCGTTTGAGAAGCGCACGCCCTTGCAGAAGCAGATTGCGGCGATGGTGGCGGCGCAAGTTTTCAGCCGCAGCGCCGATGTTTCGAAATCGATGAAGCCGCCTGTGAAGGAAAAATGGCTGGCGCTGGAAAAGGAATTGGCGAAGTATGACAAGCTAAAGCCAAAACCGCTGCCCATCGCGCTGGCCTGCACCGACGTCGGCGACATCGCGCCGCCAACGCACCTGTTGAGGCGAGGCGTCTGGGACAAACCCGCCGAGGAATTGAAGCCCGGTTTCCTTTCCGCGATTGATGATCGCGAATTTGATGGCGAGCGTCGAGGCGTAAGCCCGACGTGTAAAACGACCGGGCGCCGTTCTGCCCTCGCTAATTGGATTGCCAAATCTGATAATCCGCTAACCACGCGGACGATTGTCAATCGCATCTGGCAGACGCACTTTGGCCGCGGCATCGTCGCCACGCCCAATGACCTCGGCGCCAGGGTGAGCCGCCGACGCACCCGGAGTTGCTGGACTGGCTGGCGAAATTCCTGACAAGCGGACAAGGAGAAAAGGGGACGAGGGAAGCCTGGTCGTTGAAGAAATTGCATCGGTTGATCGCCACGTCGGCGACTTATCGCCAGGGATCCGCCTGGAATGAGCAGCCGGCGAAAATCGATCCGGACAACAAGTTGCTTTGGCGCGTGCCACGACGCCGGCTGTCGGCGGAAATGCTTCGCGATTCGTTTCTCGCGGTCAGCGGGCAGTTGAGCCTGAAAGAAGGCGGAACCAGCGTTTTCCCGGAATTGCCAGCGGAGTTAAAGAAGTCGGCGAAGAACTGGAAGCCATCGCCCAGCGAGGCGGAACGCAATCGCCGTAGCGTCTATATCGCCGTGCGGCGAAACTTGCGTTACCCGCTGTTGGCTGCGTTTGATGCACCGGACGCCAGCGAAACCTGCGGCCGGCGATTCGCCACGACCACCGCCCCGCAGGCGCTCATGTTGCTCAACGATCAATTGGTGCAGGAGATCGCCAAGAAGTTGGCCAAACGAGTTGAGAAAGAAGCCGGTCACGACAACGATGCCGTAATCAACACGGTTTGCCGGCTGGCGCTCGGCCGCTTGCCCGATTCAAGCGAACGCGAAACGATGAAACGATTCCTGGAACGACCGGGTGATCGGGACCAGACCGTGGCCGATCTATGTCACGCGGTCATGAACTTGAATGAGTTTTTGTTTGTGGAATAAGAAGGAGAACCACAAACCACACGAAACACGCGAAAAATCGATTTTTGAAATCTTTCGTGTGGTTCGTGTGTTTCGTGGTTGACCGAAATGCAAACACCTCATCTTCCTTTGTTTTCCTCTCGTCGCCAGTTCCTGCACAGGCCGGCCTTGGCTTTGGCGCGTTGGCCCTGGCGGCGATGAGTGAACGCGAAACTCAAGCGGAGGCGCATTTTGCTCCCAAGGCCGATCGGGTTTTGTTCCTGTTCATGGAGGGTGGGCCGAGCCATGTCGATTTGTTCGACCCGAAACCGGAATTGACGAACCACAATGGCCAGCCGTTGCCGCCGAGTTTCGGCCGCGTGATCACGCCCATGGGCACCGGCGGCAACAATCTCCTCGCCAGCAAGCGAAAGTTCGCCAAGCACGGTCAGAGCGGTCTGGAAATCAGCGATTGGCTGCCGCACATGGCGACTTGTGCCGACGATTTGTGCGTCCTGCGTTCCTGTTGGGCTGACGGTCTGAATCATGTCGGCTCGGTTTGCCAGATGAATACCGGCAACATTCTCGCCGGGCGACCCAGCCTCGGCGCTGGGTGACTTATGGCCTCGGCAGCCCGAACCAAAATCTCCCTGGCTTCGTGGTCATGACCGATGGCGGCGAAGTCACCGGCGGCGCCCGCAACTGGGGCACCGGCTACATGCCGGCAACTTTCCAGGGCACGCTGTTCCGCAATGGTCCAAGTCCGATTTTGAATTTGCACTCGGCCAATGGCGATCGCCAGCGGGCCAAGCTCGATCTCATTCGCGAATTGAATGAACATCATCGCGAGGGCCGCGAGGAGGATTCACTGTTGACGGCGCGCATGAATACATACGAGTTGGCTTATCGTATGCAGGCGGCCGCGCCGGAAGCAGTCGATTTGTCGCGGGAAACCAAGAAGACGAAGGAAGAATACGGCTTGAATCGCAAGGAGTGCGCCGAATTTGCTCATCGTTGTTTGTTGGCGCGACGACTGCTGGAGCGAGGCGTTCGCTTCGTGCAGATTTATTGCGGGGCCGGCAGCGGTTGGGACGCGCACAGCAATTTGCACGGCAATCACACGCGGATGTGCGCCCGGGCCGATCAGCCCACCGCGGCGCTGTTGCGCGATCTCAAGCAGCGAGGCATGCTTGAGCGGACGCTGGTGATTTGGGGCGGCGAATTCGGCCGCACTCCCATGACCGAGGGAAAAGATGGCCGCGATCACGACCCGTATGGCTTCACGACCGTATTCGCCGGCGGCGGCGTAAAGGCCGGCAGCGTCGTCGGCAGTACCGATGAATTCGGCCTGCGGGCCGTCGAAGACAAGACCCATGTCCACGATTTGCACGCCACCATCCTCTATGCGCTGGGGCTCGATCACTTGAGACTCACCTACCGCCACGACGGCCGAAAGATGCGCCTGACCGAAAACGCGGGCAAGGTGGTTGAAAAGCTCTTTGCATAGTTCTGTGAACCACACAAGCCACGAAACACGCAATAAGGGAATCCCATTTGATCAATTCAATTGTTTGTGTTTTTGGCGTGTTTCGTAGTTGAATTGGAATCGCCATGTCGACGGTAAGTGATATCGCCGATTTTCTCAATCAATTCGCACCGAATTTCCGGGCCGCGGAGTGGGACAACGTTGGCCTGATTCTCGGCGAGCGATCGGCACCCGTTCAGCAAATCTTGACCTGCCTCACCGTGACGCCGGAGGTGGTTGAGGAAGCAATTCTCATCGGCGCGAATTTGATCGTGACGCATCATCCGATGCTCTTCCGGGCGGCGCGAAAAATCACCTGCGAAACCAGCGAAGGGCGAATGCTTCTATCGCTTATGAAGGCCGGCGTCGCCGTCTATAGCCCGCACACGTCCTTCGACAATTGTGCTCGCGGCATTAACCAGTTGCTCGCCGCTCGTCTTGGTCTGGCCGAGGTCACGAGTCTGCGGCCGTTTGAGGCGCCGCGAACGTGCAAAATCGTCGTCTTCGTGCCGGAATCGGACCTGGCGAAAGTCTCCGATGCGATGTTCGCCGCGGGCGCGGGAATCGTTGGCCAATATCGCGAATGCAGTTTTCGGCTCGCGGGCACCGGAACCTTTTTCGCAACGGAGCAGGCGAATCCGACCGTCGGCGAAAAAGGCCGCCGCGAGGAAGTCAGCGAACGGCGATTGGAGGTGGTGTGTCCTGAAAATCGCGTTGAAGCCGTGATTGCCACGATGCGAAAGGCCCACTCGTATGAAGAGCCTGCATTCGATGTCTACCCATTACGATCCGGGACGGACGCCATTGGCGAGGGCCGCGTTGGTCGATTGCCGAATCCGGTTTCGTTGGGAGAATTCGCGGCCAACGTCCGTCGGCAATTGAAATGTGGTCCCCTTCAGGTCATCGGACCATTGGATCGGTTGGTCGAACGGGTCGCGATTGCGTGCGGTGCGGCAGGCGAATACCTGTCTGACGCCATTCGGTCACGGGCCCAGGTTTTCCTGTCGGGTGAAATGCGCTTTCACGATTATCTCAACGGTCTGGCGAACAACATCAGTTTGGTTTTGCCAGGGCATTACGCGACGGAACGGTTTGGAATCGAGGAACTCGCAGTTGAACTGGCGCAAAGATTTGCCCAACTAAGGGTTGCCGCCAGCCAGGCCGAACGCGACCCTGTTCGCTGGGTCTAGGCCAATTCAAATGTCCCAAGCTTTTGCCGCTTATTGGGTTACGTAACTCCAAGTCCTCGACCTCTCCAAGGTCAAATTTTATCGAATCCTCCCAATTATCCTGAATTACCGCATCACCGCAATTCGTGAGCTATCGTTGAAAGTGACATTCTCGCGCTAATCGCGCGAATCCGCCCAACTTGCCTGTTTGACTTGGCGGTCGGACCCAGCCGATCTCGCTAACCCTGGTGGACAGGAGCCCGTTGATGTCCATTGAGATTGAGGTGTCGGTTGGCACGTCAACAAGCGTGTTGGCCGAGCGACCCGACCGTGAGTTGCTTGAAAGTCTGCGGCGGGGCGACCGGGATGCGGCGACAATCCTTTACCGCCGATATGCCAAACGGTTGCGTCAGTTAATTCGAGCCAAGTGTTCGTCCGAGTTGGCCCGACGAGTAGACGCCGAAGACATCATGCAGTCGGTGTTTCATGCCTTCTTTCGTGGCGCCCGAGGCGGCTGCTACGAAGTCCCAGCGGGTGAGGAGTTGTGGCCACTGCTCCTGGTCATTGCCCTCAACAAGATCCGAACGCAAGGAACCTACCATCGCGCGGCGAAGCGCGACGTGCGATTGACTCAGGGACTCGACGACCCGGATGCGTTACGATCGGCCGTGAATCGGCTGGAAGCGGACGAACCGGTGCCGTTCTTGAATTTGATCGCCGAAGAAACCCTGGAACGGATTCCACCTTCCCAAAGAGAAATTGTTGAGCTGCGCGTGGCCGGGTACGAGGTTGAGGAGATCGCGGAAAAAGTCGGCCGGTCGAAGCGAACGGTCGAGCGACTCCTGCAAGCCTGCCGCCATCAGCTAGCGCCATGCTCGCGGAGGTGGATACGAATGGCAGTTCTGACAGCCCCTCGTTGGAACCCAGCTGAACTGGAAGAATGTGTCGAAGCATTCGAGACGGCCTGGAAAAAGCACGGCTCGGCCGACCTGGACGATTTCCTGCCGCCGAGCGATCACCCGTTTTTCAAATCAATTTTGTGCGAACTGGTTCGCGTGGATTTGGAATTTCGTTGGGCGCACCAGGAGTATCGCCGAGTAGACGACTATGTGTCGCGCTTTCCCGAACTCGAGAGCGATTGCGACTTGTTGCAGCAAGTCGCCTACGAGGAGTATCGCCAGCGTCTCCAGGCCGGCGAAGTGATCGACCGAATCGAGTATCAGCGGCGCTATCGCATCGACGTGACCGGTTGGCCCGAATCCACCGAGCCGCGCCCGGCGAAATCCACCGAGCATCGCACGCGGGAAGTGCAGGCCAATGAGCCGCAGAGCTTCAGCCTCTCGGGCGTCAATTTGGAATCGGCCAAGCCGCGCCGGCGGCCAGAAAAATCGAAACTGCCGACGGTCGGCGATCTCTTGCTTCACTTCCGCATCGTCGGAAACCTGGGCGACGGCGCGTTCGGCCGCGTTTATCTCGCCGAGCAGACCGACCTGTCAAACCGCAAAGTCGCCCTCAAGATTACGCCGGATGAAAATGCCGAACCGCAGATGCTGGCGGAACTCCAGCACGCCAACATCGTGCCGATCAATTCGGTGCATCGGTTCGGCACGTTGCAGATCATCTGCATGCCGTTTCATGGTCCGACCACGCTCAAGCATGTGATCGACGAAGTCGGCAAGGCCGAAAAGTCGTTTCCATCCACCGGCCGGGCGTTTCTCAGCACCCTGTTCGATCGAAGCAAGTCCGGCAAGGTTGATTCGTCAACGTCGGTTCCGGCGTCCAAGTACGACTCCGGAGCGCGCAAGGCATCGGCTCTGTCGAATTGTCCCACCGTCAAGCGGCTGAGCGAACTGGATAAGCTGGCGGACATGAAGCCGGTCGCTGCGGCCCTGAGGATCATGCTCGGCGTCACCGAGGGATTGGTTCACGCGCACGATCGCGGCCTGATCCATCGCGATCTCAAACCCGCGAACATCCTCTTGGCCGACGACGGCACGCCCATGTTGCTCGACTTCAATCTGGCGGCGCACACCACCGACGCGGCCGGCATCAATCGCATGCGCATGGGCGGCACATTTCCGTACATGGCCGCGGAACAACTCGATGCCATTCGCCGCAAACGCGTGTCGCGTGACGCCCGCAGCGACCTGTATTCGCTGGGCGTAATTCTGTTCGAGCTGCTGACCGGCCATCATCCGTTCCCGAAGAACAAGTGCTCGCGGCAGGACTTCCTCGACCAGATGCTCGATGATCGCCGCAAGCCGCTTTTGGACCCGCGTCAATTCAACAAGGCGATTCCCGCGGCGGTGGTCAGCATCATCCAGAAACTGCTGGCGCCCGATCCAATTCTTCGCTATCAATCGGCCGCGGATTTAAAGGAAGATCTGGAACGGCAATTGAGCGATCGCCCGCTCAAGTATGCCCAGGAGCGGTCGCTGATCGAGCGCTCGATCAAGTTCCGCCGGCGGCATCCGCGAATCACTGCCGGGTCGTTCGCCGCCTTGGCGGTCGGCATCTTTGTGCTCCTGCCCATGTCGATGATCGCCTATCGCAGTTCCGAAATCGCGCGGCGTGAACGGGAAAAATCCGTCGCCGAGGCCATGGTCAAATTCCACGACTCGACCCAGAGCTTGCAAGTCGCGGAAATCGACCTGGGCGAGAAGAACCTTCAATCGATCGCAAGCCAAAACGGCAAGCAGCGGGTCAAGGAAATCGCCCTGGCTTACGGCGTGAATTCGAGCGGGACCTGGATCGACTCGCCGCTGGTCAGCCGATTGCCCGAGGCGGAACGCCGTCAGCTATTGTCGGAATTCGGCAATAGCTTTCTGATTATGGCCCGGACAATCAATCAGGAAAGCGTCGATCGCCGCGACGAGCGATTGGCCGCCGAGGCGCTGGCCTGGAACGACCGAGCGGAAAACTGCTTCGTCAAGCTGGGATCGGTTCCCGACCGGGTGCGGACCCAGCGCGACGCCATCTTGGGCCGTTTTGCGTTGCCGCCCCTCCCCAAGGCGAACAGCGATAAGCTTTCGAAAATGGATGAAGCGGACCTTTACGCGACCGCGTGCGACCTGGAGTCCGCGGGCAAATATCGCGATGCCCTCGTGTACTTAAGCGAATTGGTGAAGCGAAATCCGCGGCACTTCATGGGCTGGTACATGAAGGGACTATGCCACTCGCAACTGGGCGGTTATGGCGCGGTAGTGGAATCTTATACAGTATGCATCGCATTGAAACCCGAATACGCGGCATCATATCACGCTCGAGGCCAGGCGAATATGCGGCTGCAGAAATTTGCTGACGCCGAGCGAGACCTTACCCGAGCGCTAGCTCTTGATCCGAACATGTTCCCGGCCTTGCAGCGGCGCGCCTGGATTCGCGCGGAATTGAAGAACTACGAAGGGGCGATCGCCGACCTGAACGTGGCGATGAAACGAGACGGTGCGCCGACCCAACTTTGGTTTGATCGATCGAAGCTTTACACCATCCTGAAGCGTCCGGATGATGCCAAGCGAGACCTCGATGAGGGCATGAAGCGCGAGCCGACCGATGACCTGAGCTACTGCCGCCGAAGCTACTATCGCATTCAAAGCGGCGACTTGAAGGGTGCGCTGCAGGATTGCGATCGCGCTCTGGAACTGAATCCGCGCTGCCTGCCAGCCCTACAAAACCGGCAATACATTTTTGGCGAGAAGAACCGCGATTATGCCGCCGCGGTGCGGGTCTTGCGGCAGATGGTTGAGTATTATCCCGACCACGTGGATGCCCATATGGGCCTGGCCGTCAATTTGGCCCGACTTGGGGAGGTGGACGAGGCGACCGATGAAGCACGCTACTGCCTAAATGTGGACCGCTCGGCCCGGATGTCTTACAAGATCGGCAGTATGTATGCGATGGCCTCGAAATATCGACCGGATTTGAAGGATACAGCACTTCGGCTGCTTCGCGAGGCGTTGCGAAAGAACTACGACCGGCTCGAAGAATTCGCCAAGGATACCGACCTCGACCTGATTCGGAAGGATCCTGAATTCTCAAACATCGCTGATTTGGTGCAAAAACTCACGAAGCTGCGAGAAAGAAGTCAAGAGTGATTCAATACCGGGTTGGCGGCGGCAGCTGGCACCGCTGTCTGACATCGCCGGCCGGACGCGTCCGCGAATTGATGGGAATTTCAAGCAAGCTTTAGCCCGCCACGTGAGTGTTCTTGGTGATCGTGGATCGCAGCGTTGCCGACGAGAAAAAGCACGTTTTTCTTAAGAATTGTGGCGGATGGCGCCAGTGGATTGAGCTTTCCACCAGTGGAGCCATCGAGTCCGGAGTTTGTCGACGAATTTGGAGGCGATAAGGTAGACAAAATAAACTTGATTTAACGAGGGTTGCCGCGACTTCGCCGAATCTTTTCTCGGTGAAATCCAGGCAGACTCTTGACATTGCGCACGCCGATACAGTATTCTCTCCTCTGGTTCCGTTGATATGGAACCGGTGGGAAAGGTGCTGTGTTGGCGTTTTTCGTTGAGCCCCCAACACATCTTTTGAACCAATCCCGCAAGTGGTGTTTGCATTCACCCGATTCACGCACGGGCAATGAGACCGGGCATGGCGGTCGGCTCCATCGCTATGAACCCGATGCACGTACACGTGGGTTTGGTCGCAAACTCCTGTCCCACCTTCCGGACTCGCTCAACTTGTGGAGGTTTGCATGTTCAAGACCAAATTGGGACTGGAGCGTCTCGAAGATCGCGACGCCCCGTCCGGCCTCGAACCGAGCGACGGCGGCACCGGCGATACGCCTCCCCCCACGCCCCCGCCCGACCCCAGCCCACCCGTTGTCCTTGGACCGACCGGTGGTTGATTCCCAGCACTCGCATCTGAATTAGACTTCTAGTCCGGACGGCTGGCCGCGGATTGATTCCGGCCGGCCGTTTGCATTTTTGCAGTCGCCGTTCCGAGTCGAAGAGCCGAACATTGTCTTGCCCAGTGCTCTCTGTTCGCTAGTTCTAGCTTGTACGAATCTTGTCAGTCAATCCAAGCTCCAGGAGCACTCGGGTGATTCCCAACGTGGCGGTGGTCGGCGCAACGGCGCCGTCGGCGAATTGATGCGACAGGTGCTGATCGAGCGGAATTTCCCGCTCAAATCGATCAAATTCCTGGCCTCTGCGAAAAGCGCCGGCAGAACCGTCACCTTCCGCGATCAAAGCTACCGCGTTGAAGCGATCCGCCCCGAGGCCTTTTCCGGCGTGGACCTGGTGCTTTCCAGTACGCCAGCGACGGTAAGCCGTGAATTCAGCCCGATCGCCGCCAAGGCCGGCGCGATTGTGATCGACAATTCCTCGGCCTGGCGCATGGATTCCGAAGTTCCGCTGGTCGTTCCGGAGGTCAATCCGGAGGCGCTCAAAAACATTCCCAAGGGCATTGTTGCCAATCCCAATTGCGTGGCAATTCCGCTTTGCGTCGCCCTCAAACCACTGCATGAACTCGCGAAGATCAAGCGAATTGTCGTGTCCACGTATCAGTCATCATCCGGAAAGGGCGCGACTGGCCTGCGCAACTTCGAGGCCCAGTTGAGCGCATTCGCGAAAGGCGGACCAGTTCCTGCCCCCACGGCCCACAAGGGCCAGTTGGCCGGCAACGTCATCACGCTCGACTGGACGCTCGATGCCAACGGCTACACGGAGGAAGAAAACAAGGTCATCAACGAAACCCGCAAGATCCTGGGCGAGCCGTCGCTAGGTGTAAGCGTCACTTGTGTGCGCGTGCCGGTGCGCGTCAGCCACGGCGAAGCGGTCAATGTCGAATTCGAACGGCCGATCGGTGTCGAACAGGCTCGGGAGGCGTTGGCACGAGCGCCGGGCATCGTTTTGATGGATGAAACTCGGGGACAAGTTCCTCAGCCGATTCACGCGGAAGGCCACGATGAGGTGTTCGTCGGACGGGTTCGCCGAGATGCCAGCGCGGCCAACTGCTTGAACCTTTGGGTGGTCGCCGATAATCTTCGCAAGGGCGCCGCTTCCAACGCCGTGCAGATCGCGGAATTGCTGTTCAAGAACTGACAGCAACAACTTCAAGATTGAGCCGCGGATCATGCGCCATATTCGATTCACCGTCTCTTATGACGGCAGCGACTTCCGCGGCTGGCAAACGCAGCCGGCGTCGCGCACCGTTCAAGAGACGCTGGAATCCGCGATTCGGGCCGTCACCGGCGATGACCGGATCCGGTGCCACGCCAGCGGGCGCACCGATTCCGGCGTCCACGCGGTCGGTCAAGTGGTCAATTTCCACACCGCGGCGAATCTGCCGCCGGAAACGCTCCTTCGAGCCGTCAATTCGCATCTGCCGCCGGACCTCATCGTGCGCGACGCCGACGAAGTGCCCGAATCATTCGATGCTAATCGCGACGCGGTCCGAAAGCTCTATCGCTACGTGATTCACGATGGCGCGGTGCCGGATATATTCCTCCGGCGATACTCGTACCATGTCAAATGGCGGCTCAATTCGGCTGCCATGCAAAACGCGATTCAGGCGCTGCGGGGCCGGCACGATTTTCACAGCTTCGAGACCGACTGGCCCAATCGGGCCAGCAGCATTCGCACCGTCACTCACGCGAGCGTCAACCGCCTGGGCGATTGCCTGTGGATCGACGTGGAGGCGGATGGTTTCTTGTATAACATGGTGCGGGCGATCGCCGGCACGTTGATTCACATTGGCCGCGGTTATTGGCCAGAAGAACGCATGGCGGAGATTCTCGACGCCGAGGATCGCCGCGAAGCCGGCCCGACCGCGCCGCCGGAAGGCCTGTTCCTAATGCGAGTCACCTATGCCAAGTGAACCGCGGAACTACCCTGACATCCTCAAAGTCGAACCGCTGATGAAACGGCCGCAAGCCGTCGTCGCGCCGCCCGGGTCGAAAAGCATTACCAACCGGGCCCTGATTCTGGCGGCGTTGGGCGCCCGCGAACGCCTGAAAATCGCAGGCGCGCTGCGAAGCGAAGACACGGAAGTCCTCATCGACTCGTTGCGCCGGCTCGGTTTCGACGTGCGGGCCCAGGGTGATGAGATCGAAATTGTTCATCCCCCGGGCGGCACGCCGGTCAAGTCCGAGGCCGATTTGTACGTGGCCAACTCTGGCACGTCGATGCGATTTCTCACCGCGCTGGTCGCATTGTTCCCGGGCCGGTTTCGAATCGACGGCGATCCGCGCATGCGGCAGCGCCCGATTCTCGAATTGCTCGATGCCTTGCGGCAACTCGGCGTCGACGCGGTCAGCGAGTTCGGCAACGGCTGTCCCCCGGTGATCGTCAGGTCGACCGGTCTGCGCGGCGGGCGCGTCCAACTTCAGGCCGGCCGCAGTAGTCAGTTCCTCGGCGCTCTGTTATTGGTGAGCCCGTTCGCCAATGGTTTAATGCGAATCGAAGTATCGGGCCTGATCGTCTCCGAGCCCTACGTCAATCTAACGATTGCTTTGCTGAATCGATTCGGTTACCCGTGTGAGACGTTGCCCGGTCCGATCTACCGGACCGATGGAAATCAGCCCCGGCGGCTGGAGGGCGAGTTCGCCGTCGAACCCGACGCCAGTGCGGCCAGTTATTTCTTTGCGGCGGCGGCCATTACCGGCGGCGCCGTCACGGTTGCCGGCTTATCGCGCAGTTGCTTGCAGGGCGATATCCGCTTTGTCGATTTGTTGGAGCAGATGGGTTGCCGCGCCGAAGAGTGCGAATCGGGCATCACCGTTCATGGCCGCCCGCTGCGCGGGATCGAGGTCGATATGAACGACATCAGCGACACGGCGATGACCCTCGCGGCGGTCGCCTGCTTTGCCGATGGGCCGACCACGATTCGAAACGTGGCTCACATCCGGCACAAGGAAACCGATCGCATCGCCGCCTTGGCGATTGAACTGCAAAAACTGGGCGCGCGCGTGGATGAGTTCCCCGACGGCCTGCACATCATCCCCGCACAACTGCACGCCGCCGACATCGAAACCTATAACGATCATCGCATGGCCATGAGTTTGGCCCTGGTCGGACTCAAAATACCGGGCATCGCGATCAAGAATCCCGGCTGCGTGGCTAAAACCTACCCCGCTTTCTGGGACGATCTCGAAACGCTGCGCCGCTGATTCGCATTCGCTCCGACCGTACCCGGCGCTCGAACGGATTCGCGGCTTTTGACCTGAATGCGATTGTTGGCTGCCGATCGATTGGAACGAGCTGGACCAACACGTGTCCGAATCCGAATCATTGGACGAATCTCGCCAACCGGAAAACGACGCGACGTTGAAGCCGACCGTCGCGGGTCTCGTGGTGGCGACCGGTTCGTTCATTGTCACCAACAATTCGCCCGCCGATTCGACTGTTACTCGCGGTGCCGCCGTAGCCCCGGACGAACAACCGCTGCCGTCGATGCCCGGCTACACGTTTGTTAAGCAGCTCGGCGAAGGCGGCATGGGCGTGGTTTACGAGGCGATTAACCGCCTCGACCGCCGCGTCGCCGTCAAGTTCATGCGTTCGCGCCACGGCGGCCACGAGTATCACGCGCGGTTTCGTAAGGAAGCGGCCGCACTGCTCGATCTCGACCACCCGCATATCGCACGCTTTTTTGAGTACGGCGAGCATGAAGAGCGGCCGTTTTTTACCATGCGTCTGCTCGCGGGCGGCACCCTCGCCGAACGCTCACAACAACTTCGCGGCGATGGCCGCGGCGCCGTGGAATTGATGGCGAAAATTGCCGATGCGGTCGCCTACGTCCATCGGCGCAATTTGCTGCATCGCGATTTGAAGCCGTCGAACATTCTATTCGATGACGACGGCCGGCCGTTCGTCACCGACTTCGGATTGGTGCGCGATTACGATCCCGAGTCTCCATCCACCGGGACGCCGGAAGCAGTCAATCCGGGGCAGGAACAGACGACGACGGCCGGCGACCCTGCCGAATCGACCCTGACCAACCCCGGCCGAGCGATGGGTACTCTCCCGTACATGGCCCCGGAACAGGTGCAAGGCGAAAGCGCCGGTCCTTGGACCGATGTTTGGGCCCTCGGCGTCATCCTTTACGAATTGCTGACCGGCGAACGGCCGTTTGAATGCCCCGACCTCGCCTCAATGCGAGCTCGGTTTCGCGGCGGTCCCGTGCGATCGCCGCGCACGCTCAATCCCCAACTCGACGCCGAAATTGAACGGATTACCTTGAGGTGTCTGCATCAACAGCCGGCAATGCGGTTCCGCAACGCCGGCGAATTGGCTCAGGCATTGCGCGGCTGGCTTCAGAAAAAGGAACGAAAAACAAAACGAATTTGGCTAACAGCGGCGAGCATTCTTCTCGTCGCGGTGCTCCTGATCTCAGCCGCGATCACCCATTTCCTCCAGGCGCCGGACGATCCTCAGCGGTCATTTGCGAAGCGAATCGAGCGCGGCGAAAACGTGGTCCTTCTCGGCGAACGAGGCGATCCAGTCCGGCACACGATCGTGCGTGGCGCCGGCGTCAAGGAATGGCATTATGAGTCCGACAACACTTATTCGATCGATGCGCAACGAGATGCCGCCGTTGAAATCTTCCCCGATCCCATGTGCGATCGATACCGCTTCCGCGCCCAGGTTCGACACAACCGCCTGACCGCGAACCGTAGCCGGGTGGGAATCTTCGTGATGCGGCGAACGGTCGGCGAGGCGCTCGATCAAAAAGCGGCTATGCTCACGTTCACCATCTCGATGGACGATCGCGACCTGAAAGCCGCGTCGGGCCCGCGAAATGGCCAACCGCCGCTGCTGGCGGCATCCGCCGAGTTGAATCTGAACTGGTATCACACGGCGAATGCCAAATACGGCCAAAACCTGTTGCGACCGCTTCCGCACGTTATCTACACGCCGCAGGAACGCCTGATCAACCCCTGGCAGCAACTGGAACTCGATGTTTCGCCGGAGCGAGTACTGGCCAAATGGGGCGACCGGGAAATCGCACCCGTAAATTTGGCTCCGGGTCCCAACCTTCCCGCCGCGATCAAAATGCAATCCGTGAAACCCAGCGATTTGGATCCGCGCGGCGGGTTGGGTTTCTTCGTGACCAGCGGCTCCGCATCGTTCAAGAATGCGTCCATTCAACCCCTGACTCGTAACCCCTAATAATCAGAAACGGAGACCCACACCGTGGCGAAGAAGCACGACAAAAAAGTATCGAAGGGCGAACTGAAGCGCCGATCAAGAAAACTGCATCATGAAGACTTCATGGACCTGGTCGGTTCGACCGGCACCGCGGTCGCCGTCGCACTCGTGGCGGTGGGCGGGTCGTTCGAGGGAGAAACCCCGTACGTTCGATTAATTTTGATTGACTCGAAGCCGCCGCAGCCGGACACTTCCGGAGCCGTCGGTTCGGCCACCGGCTACACGCTGGCGGCCAGCGCCCCGCACCTGGTCACCGTCGCGGCGTCCGCGCAGCCGACAGCCGTGTTGACGCGGGTATCGGACGGTTCGCAAACATCCCACACGCCGAGCCGTCGCGGCACATCGAACATCTATGATGTCACGATTCCCGCCAACACGATGGTGGCCGGCACGCCCTTCAATCCGTCCTACTATTTTCTGTCGTTCACCGTGAGTACGGCGATCTGCGAAGTGTTCTTGAACATCGTTTAAACTGAGTCAACTTGAACAAAAACGGCGTGCCACCCATCGAATTGGCGGCACGCCGTACTCAAATCTCAGCCTTACTTCTGAATCTGCGGCTTCCATTCGGGACTGATCCGCAGAATCTTCGTCATGATCTTTTGCCGCTCGCTCTCGTTGGCAGCCTCGGCCAGTTTGTTCTTCAGCTTGCGCAATTTTCTTCTTGCGATGATAGCGGCGGTCTAATTCGATTCGACGGTCGACCATTGCTCGATTCCCTTGAAATTCTGACGCGACATTCTCGTTCGCTTCATCCTATCGCCCGATGTGCGATTCGCCCAGCCCGGGAGGACCTGTACAAAAGAGGAATGGAAATCGCCATTGCGAGCGCCGGCGGCCTGGCCCTGCTTCTGATCCTATTGGCGGTCATATGGATTGTTCGCCGCGCCGCTGCTCGGCCGTCGATTCCAGCCGTCCGGCAGCGGTTCGCTCAAGAGCGTGAGAAACTTCAAAACGCGTTCTTTCTCGCCGCCTCCGCAACCGGCAAACCGCGCGGATTGGTCTGGAAATCGTGCGAATTCGGCGATGATGTACTGCTCGCTCGGGATAAGACCGGCGGCGAACTGCTCGCCTTCATGTCTGTGACGATCGCGTTCGAAGCGGTTCCCGGCAGCGACATGGAGGGGCTCCCGGCGGTGGGCAACCTGCGTTGCGCCACAGCCGTATTCACATTTCGCGATGGAGATTGGACCACCGCGGGTCGCGCCGCATTCAATCTGACCCCGGAAGAGACCCTCGACCGCTTTCGAAATCAATATGAGCCCATCGCGGCTATTTAACCGCGATCCGGTACGGCAGCATCGCTTTCACCATGTCTTTCGATCGCAGAAGCGGCCCGACCTGCCGAATCGCCTCGCGAATCTCCGGAATGTCGAGCACCTTGCCAAACGGCGACTTCACGTCGCCCTCCATCAGCCGGTCCAAGAACGACGAGGCCCGCGGCAGAATCAGGAGTTCCAGTTCCTTGTTCCGATCGATGCCGGCCATCTGCTTGGCCTCGGCGATGGCGTCGTCGAGCGTGCCCAGTTCGTCTACCAGTCCGCGATCCTTGGCCTGCCGCCCGGTCCAGACGTGGCCGCCAGCGATGCTCAGCAGTTTCTCGCGATCCAACTTCGCGCCGCTTTTTGCCGGCCCGCCAGCGCCTTGTCGATGAATTGACCGTAGGTCGTGTCGATGATGCTTGTCAGCGCGATGCGTTCCGAATCGGTGTAACCGCGTTCGGACGAGGCGATGCCCGCGTTTTGGCCGCGCTGGATCGTCACCGATTTGAGCCCGACCAAGTCGGAAAGTCCGCCGGTGATGAGTTTCAATCCGAACACGCCGATCGATCCGGTGATGGTGCCGGGTTCGGCGTAAATCTTGCGGCAGCCCATGCTAATGTAGTAACCGCCGCTGGCCGCCACGTCGCCCATGCTCGCCACGATTGGCTTCTTGCACCTGACAATTTCATTCCAGATCAGATCGCTGGCCAGCGCCGATCCACCGGGGCTATCGACGCGCAACACGATGGCTTTCACGGTGGCGTCCTGCTCGGCTTGACGAATCGCCTCGACCATTGTCGTCGATCCGACCGAATCGCCGGTGAGCGGGTTGATGCCGCCCTTGCCGGTTTCAATTCCGCCAACCGCGTAAATCACCGCGACTTTCGGCGCCTTCGATTCCTTCGGTTTCGACGGCGACAGCAACTTGAGCAGCCCCAAGGGGCCGAGATCCAGATCCTCTTTCTTGGGCTGCCCGTAGTTGCGAGCCAACTGTGCCGATTCGATTTTCGAATCGCTCTTCATGAACTCCACGAACGAATCCGAGTAGGCGACGCGATCGATCAACCCGACCGCGGCGGCTTTCTTCGCGGTATACGGCCCGCCGTCGATCAGTTTTCGCACCGCGTCACTCGTCCATTGCTTCGCCGGCCGCGCCGCGACGATCGCGTCGATCAAATCATGCTCGAAATGATCGTCCAGCATCGATTCAATTTGCTCACGATTCTCCTTGCTCAAATCTTCGCGAACAAATGGCTCGACCGCGCCCTTGTAGGCGCCGACCTTCAGCACTTCAGCCTTGATCTTGAGCTTGTCGAGCGCCCCTTTGTAGAAGGTCACCGAGGCTCGCAAGCCAATGAGCATAAGCGTTCCCGATTCGGGCATCGCGGCGACATCGCACGAAAGCGCGGTCAGATACTCCATCGTGCCCGCGTCTTCGCAATAGGCGTAGGTTTTCTTCCCCGATTTGCGGAAATCGGCGATGGCTCGCTGAATCTCCGCCAGCTTGCCAAACCCGACCGAAAGGTCGCCGATTTCCAGATAAAGCGCTTTGACCGTCGAATCCTTGCCCGCCTTGCGAATTCGATCGAGCGTGTTCCTCAGGTTTTCGCCGCCGCCGAATGGCGAGTCGGTCGCCACCGGCGCTTCATTCAGATCGCCGGAAAGCCTCATATGCGCAATGCTGGGAGGCGTAGGCTTGTCATCGGCCAGGAGCTGCGTGGCGGGGAAACTTACCAGGGCTAGAGCAACTAGTGCCAATCGGGAAAGCGGCATGGTTTTGGTCCCTCGGGCCAGGATGCGGACAGTCGTGATTTGAGGCAATCGGGCAATGCCGGCCAATTTAGGCGCTTGATTTCGGTCGGTCAAGCGGAACTCGACTTCCGACGGCGTGCGAAACCGGGTACAAATGGGGCTTCGTCGCGGCCTCGCAAGTGGGCGAACTTGGGAGCGGAATAGTCATGACCGGGCGTTCGAAATTCTTACTCGCGGCCATGCTGGCGTTCGGCTTGGGTTCCTTCACCGATTCCCGCGGCCAGTATCCACCGCAATATATCCCGCCCACGCCGGTGCCGGAAACCGAAGAGCCGGAATTTGCCGACCCGCGGATTCCGCGGCAACTACCCGACAACCGTCGCCCCGAAATCCTGACGCCTCAGGGCACGCCGGGCATTCTGGCAGGAACCGGGTCGATCAGCCCGCCAGCGAACGACCCGCCGACGCCCTCGGTAAGCATTCATGTCAGTGCCCCAACGCGCGTGGCGATCGGCAGCCCGCTGGTTTACACGATCACACTCGAAAACCGGTCGCAGGCGCCGCGCACACCATGTCCGGGTAACGAATCCGCTCTCCGCGAATTTGCAATTCAACAAGGCCGATCCCACGCCGGATGAACACACGAATTCATTGTTGACCTGGAAATTCGGCACGCTCAAGCCCGGAGATACGAAGACCATCAAGCTGGAGTTGGCGTTCAAGGGCGAGACCGCCGAGTCGATCGGCAACGTCGCTCGCGTAAGCTTTGAGCATGGGCAACGAGTGACGACGCTCCTCCAGCGTCCAAAACTCAACGTCAGAAAATACTCCAATCAATTTGCAATCGAAAACCAGCCGATCAGTTGCCGGCTGGTCGTGGAAAATCCCGGCCCGCTGGACGTGGCCAATGTCATCGTGCGGGAGACTCTTGCGGATGGCCTCGAATTCGACAAACCCATGAGCGAGGCTCAAAAGAAAACTCAAATATGGACGTTCGAGCGCATCAAGGCCGGCGGCAAAGAAGAGAAAACGTATACGATCATTCCGCAAAAGTCCGGCGACATGCAAAGCACGATCGAGGCGACCGGCGAACGCGGCGTCATCGCCAAGGAAATCTGGCGCATTCACGCCGGGCAGCCGCCGCTAAAACTGGAAGTCACCGGCCCCGACAAGACCTATTTGAACTACCCGGCGACCTACCAGATTAAGCTCTCGAACACCGGGACGATGGCCCTTGACAACGTCGCCGTCGCGTTCAGCCTGTCGCCGGGCATGCAGGTTGAGCGGGCATCGCAAGGCGGCCAGGGCTTTAAGGATCGCGTTCAGTGGTCGCTGGGCCAGGTTCGCTCCGGCGATGTTCGCATTTTTTCGATTACGGTCCGGGCCAAAAATCCGGGACGCGTGCCCAACATCGTCACCGCCTACTGGCGCGGGCCCGAACAACGCGCGTCGATCGACACCGAGTTCATGGGCGCGACCGCCCTGCAGTTGAGCTTGCGCGAATCGAAAGATCCAGTCGCCATCGGCGAAAAGGTTGTTTACACGCTCGCCGTCCGAAACCGCGGCACGACCACCGCGAACGACGTTCGCTTATTGGCCCAATTCCCCGTCACAAACTTTTCGCTGGTTCCGGAGGAATCGGACGGCACGATGGACTTGAAGACACGCGACATCGTGATCGGGCCGTTGACGATCGGCCCCGGAAAATATGTCAGCAAGCAAATCACGTTGAAAGCGACTCGGACCGGCGTCGCCACCATCCATCTGGAAATGTTGTCCCGGGATCTGACGTCTGGAAATGTCGTCAAGGAAGAGAGCACGACGATCGTCGGCCAGTGAGTAAACAGCTCCCATAGCCGCGGCTCGCGGACGCTGCTATTTTAATCACTTGACAGACCAATCTTCGACTTCGCTCGCAAGCTAAAACAGCAGCGACGGCAGGAGCGCATTTGATGAGTGACGAGACGCCGACAATTCCACCTCCGGCCGAGACTCCCCCGGCGAGCGAGACTCCGACTCCAGCTGCGCCGCCCGTGGAAGATGTTCCGAAACCGCAGCGCGGCGACCGACCGCCGCGCCCGAAACGGCCCTTTCAGCCGAAACCGGCCAGCCGCGTGCCGACGCTGGAAAACACCGACGACCTATCGCATCGCGCCCCGAATTTGCGCGAACTCGACGCCCAAGTCGAAGACGAATTCGCCGCCGCCATGGCGGGCTTCGATGAGCAGAAACTGTTGACCGCCGACACGGCTGCCAGCAACAAAGATTCAGCGCCCGCCGCTCAGCCGGGCCGCAAACGGGGACGCGTGATCTCAATCCATGGCGATGATGTGTTCGTCGAGATCCCTGGCGGACGCAGCCAGGGCGTGCTCTCGCTCGAACAATTCGAAAATGTCGCGCCGCGATCGGAACCGAGGTCGATGTCGAAATCGACCATTACGACGGAGCCAACGGACTGCTGATTCTCAATCGCCTCGGCGCGGTTCAGGTCGTCGATTGGTCGTCGGTCGAAATCGGCCAGGTGGTCGAGGCTCGCGTCACCGAGACAAACAAGGGCGGCCTCGCGGTCGATGTCAACGGCATCCGCGGCTTCATGCCGATCAGCCAGATCGATTTATATCGCGTCGAGCAACCGGAACAATTCGTCAATCAAAAGCTCCGCTGCATCGTGACCGAGGTCAATCCGGCTGAGCGCAATCTGGTCGTCAGCCGCCGGGCCATGCTCGAGCGCGAACGCGACGAACAAAAAGAGAAATTCTGGGCAGGGCTGGAAGTGGGGCAGACCAAAACCGGCGTGGTGCGCTCGCTCATGCCGTTTGGCGTGTTTGTCAGCCTTGGCGCCGCCGACGGATTGATTCCCATGTCCGAATTGAGTTGGACGCACGTCAAGGACGCCACGGAAGTCGTGAAAGAGGGACAAACGGTCGAGGTCAAGGTGATGAGGCTCGATCGTGAAAACAAAAAAATCGGATTGAGTCTGAAACAACTGCAGGCCAGTCCCTGGGACACAATGGAACAGCGCGTTTATCCGGGGCTCGTGTTCGAAACCAAGATCACTCGCCTGGCGGATTTTGGCGCCTTCGTCGAGGTCGAGCCAGGAATCGAAGGATTGGTTCACGTTTCCGAAATCGCGTTGCAGCGGATCCGCAAACCCGGCGCGGTCGTTCAGCCGGGCCAGCAGGTGAAGGTGAAAGTTTTGAGCATCGACAAGGAAAATCGGCGCATTTCACTTTCGATCAAGCAGGCATTTGCCCAGGCCGAGGAGCCGTCGCCGGCGGCGGAGGAATCCGAGCCGGAGGAGCCGAAGAAGCCGAGGCCTCGGAATCCGAACCTCCGCGGCGGCATCGGCGCCCGGATTTTCATCCCCGGCGGCAGCCAACCAATGCCCGAAGGCGAATGACGAATGAATTAATGGAAGCGTGTCGCGAGGCGTCGAAGCGGGCCCCGGAAATGATGCAACTGATCTGTCCGCACTGCCAGCACTCGATTGAGTACTCCGCGGACCGGCCACGGTTTTGCAGCTACTGCGGCGGAACGCTGTCCACGGCCGGCTCCACGCCGCCGGAAACCGCGGAGACCCGCGACGCCCCGCCGCCCCCCGAGCGCACTCAACTTTTTGACCCGGTGGCGGAAACGCTGCCGCCGCGCAATCCCGTGAATCAAATCATCAGCTCCACGCCCACGGAAATCGCCGGCTATCGCCTCGGCAAGCGGCTGGGCGGAGGCGGCATGGGCAGCGTCTACGAGGCCGAACACATCGCCACCGGCCAGCGCGTCGCGTTGAAGCTGATTCGGCCGGAGTGTCTCTCTCCGCAAGCCATCGAACGCTTTCGGCTCGAGGGAAAACTCGCCAGTTCGATCGCGCATCCACGCTGCGTCTTTGTGCTCGCCGCCGAGGAGGAAAACGGCCAGCCCTATATCGTCATGGAACTCATGCCGGGTTCCACACTGACCGACCTGGTCCTCGATCGCGGCCCGCTGCCGCCCAGGGAAGCCATCGACAAAATTCTGGATGTGATCGAGGGCCTGCAGGAAGCGCATCACGTCGGCGTCATTCATCGCGACGTGAAGCCTTCGAACTGCTTCATCGATTCCGACGGCCGCGTCAAAGTCGGCGACTTCGGCCTGGCCAAGATGCAGGACACGGACCACAACCTAACCCGAACCGGCGCGTTCATCGGCACGGTCCTGTTCGCCTCGCCCGAACAAATCAAAAGCCAGCCGCTCGATCGACAGGCGGATGTCTACTCGGTTTGCGCCACGCTTTACTACTTGTTGACCGGCAAGGCGCCGTTTTCAGACGTGGATGCCCTGGCGGCCACCGCCCGCATCGTTTCCGAAGATCCGCCGCCGATGCGAATCCTCAAGCCGGAAATCCCGGAAGCGCTGGATCGAGTTGTGCTCCGCGGACTGGAACGCGAAAAGTCGAAGTGCTGGCCCGATCTGGAATCGCTGCACGCGGCGCTGGTGCAGTTCCTGCCCGGAAATTTGTCGGTCGGCGCTCGGCTATCGCTTCGGCGCAATCCTGATCGACTGGATCATACTGACGGTGTTCCAATCGACGTTGTGGGCGCTCGTCTATGGCAAGAACATCGCGCGGAATCGGCGGACCGAATCAATGCCGACGTGATTCAATACATGCTGCTTTCGTTCTCGACCACCTTGGCCATTTGGACCGTCTACTTCAGCGTGGCCGAGCGGCTCTGGGGATGCACGGTCGGCAAATGGATGTTTCGCCTCCGCGTCTCCACCGTAGCCGGCGAACCGCGACCCGGCTGGCTCGCGGCGATTGTCCGCTCAGCGGTTTTTTTCCTGATGATGCACGTCGATTCGCTGCTGAACACATTGATCTTGGTGGCGATTTGGACGCTGCGTCGGACCGAATCGTCCGTTTCCGCCCAATTGCAACTCGCGTTCGGCGTCATGTTGGCCGAGTTCGTCGGGCTTGCCCTCCGGTTGCGCTCCCGCTCGTGACAATGCGGCGGCGCAACGGCTATCGCGGGCCCCATGAGTTCGCCAGCGGCACGCGCGTGGTCCAACTTCGCGAGGAGGGCCGCGGTCCGTCATTCCGCGCCGTCGAATTTGACTTGCCGATGACGCACCCGTCGCAAATGCCGGATCGCGTTGGCGCGTTCAAGATTCACGGTGCGCTGCGCCGGGACGATCGTGAAAAAATGCTCGTCGGCGATGACCCCGGGTTGGGGCGGAAAGTCTGGATCTGGCTGCGTCCCAAGTCTGAGGGCGATCTCGACGCCAGGCGGCGCAACTTGGCGCGGCCGACCCGCATGCGCTGGGTCGCCGCCGGCCAGGAAGGCGACTGGAAATGGGATGCCTTTCTCGCGCCGCGCGGCTTCCCGCTGGTCGACGCAATCCGCCAGGCCGGCCGAATACCCTGGTCGGCGACGCAGCCGATCATTCACCGGCTGAGCGAGGAACTCGCCACGTCATTTGATGAGGACACATTGCCGACGCCGCTGGTCGCCGGCAATGTTTGGGCCGACCAGACCGGCCGCATCCAGCTTGCCGGCGGCGTCGCGCTCGGCGCCGTGTCGGCCGCGCCAGTCGTTGAGGAAAAAAGTCAACAGGCTGCGCTGCGAATGGTGGCCGACGTGGCGTTCCTGTGTCTCGAAGGCAAGCCGCGCTCGCCCAACGATCGTCATCCCGTCCGCGCCAGTCCCGCGCTTCGTATTGAAGTTATTTGACCGGTTTTGGGACGAACGCCGGCCGGTCCACGACCTCGAGGAGTTCCAGGGCGCCTGCGCGAAATTCGCGAGCGGCCCACGCATGTCACGCGGCCGCGACGGTTCGTCCAGGTGATCGTCCTCATGCTCCTGGCGATGCTGCCGATGTCATGCGTCTGGTCCACCGCGATTGTCGGGCCCTTCTTGCTCGAGCGCCGGCTTCGGCACGATCGGTGAGGAACGACATTCGAGATTCGACCTCACGAGCAAGGTCGATCTCGCCGTCGCGCTGGTGCAGCCCAACCCGTTTCAGCGGATCCAAGGCGTTGGCCTCTACTCCGACGATCTCAAGCGATTGAATCAACTTGACGCCGAGGCCGAGAAAAACCGCCAGTATTACGAAGCGCGACGGCGGTCGCTCAACATCTATCTCCGGCGGGTATTCGAACAGCAACAGACTTACAACACTCGCTATGTCGAGCCGCCAAGCTATTCACCACAGATTCGGAACCGGGAACGTGTGCAACTGCCCGACGAGTTCGGCGATGAACTGCGGCGAATCAATCTGAAGATTTCCTACTACTCGGCGATCCTGGGCGCGATGGTCATCCCGCTGATGTGGGTCTTCTGGGGCTTCATCACGCGGGGCGGCTTCTGCCTGTATTTCTCGGGCATGGAACTGGTTCGCCGCGACGGCCGCAAGGCCTCGTTTCTCCAATGTCTCGTCCGCGGACTGTTGTTCTGGGGACCGCTGATCATCATCACCGGCCTCTCAGCGCGACTCGATATCGAGTACTGGGAAAACTGGAACGGCTTCGACGCGGCCGGCAACGATCCGCTCTGGTGGCTCAGTTGGCTTTCCTGGCTCCTCTGGTGGGGCGCGGTGGCATTACTCGCCGTCTATCTCGCCCTCACGCTTTGGCGGCCCGATCGCTCCTGGTATGATCGCATCGTCGGCACCTGGATCGTCCCACGCTGAAATTCGGAGTTGTCATGGATCGCGTTCGCTTCATCATGATCGGCGGCTTTCTCGGCGCCGGCAAGACCACCACGCTCGCCCGCCTGGCCAAGCACTATCAAAGCCGCGGAAAAAAAGTCGGCATTGTCACCAACGACCAGGCACAGAACCTCGTCGACACCAACAGCCTGCGGCACAGGGCTTGAATGTCGAGGAAGTGCCCGGGGCCTGCTTTTGCTGCCGTTTCGAGGATCTGGTTGAAAAGATCGGTTCGCTCGAAGCCGGTCAGCGGCCCGACATCATTCTCGCGGAACCGGTCGGGAGTTGCACCGATCTGGTCGCCACGGTGATTCAGCCGCTCAAGGATCTCTATGGTACGCGCTTTTCAGTCGCGCCCTATCCGGTGTTGTTCAAGCCCAGCCACGGAAAGAAAATCCTAGGCGGCGCCGAGTCCGGCTTTTCCCCCAAGGCAGCCTACATTTTCTTAAAGCAACTCGAAGAGGCCGACGTCATTGTTCTCAACCGGCTTGATGAGCTATCCATGGCCGAGGTGGCGGAACTTTCCGAACTGGTTGCTCGTCGATATCCCCAGGCCGCGTTGCTGAAAGTCTCCGCCCGGGACGGGACCGGTTTCGAGGCCCTGACCGAATTGCTCGATCAGGTAGGAGGCTTTGGCCGGCGCATCCTCGACATCGATTACGACATTTACGCCGAGGGCGAGGCAGAACTCGGCTGGCTCAACAGCAGCGTTCATCTGGAATCGAAACAGCCGTTCGACCTCGATGCCTTGCTGATGGAGATGATCGGCGAAATCGGCGCGGCGATGCGGCAACTCGGCGGCGAAATCGCCCATCTGAAAATCATTGGAATTGCCGACGCCACATACGCGGTCGCCAATTTGGTGTGCAATACTCTTTCGGCGGAACTGTCGCTTCCGGCTCGAGTGCCGGTCGACGCGGTCGATCTCGTGCTCAATGCCCGCGTGGCGATCGATCCGCACCTGCTTCAGCGCGAGGTGACGCGGGTGGTCGAAGCCGCCGCTAAACGCCTGGGCGCAGCGGCTGAATTCCGCCAGACGCAAAGCCTCCGCCCCGGCCGGCCGGTCCCCACGCATCGCTACGCGACGGCGGTGGGATAAATTGAATGCGACCCGAAACTTCACGCTCGCCCGCGCGTTAAACAAATATCCGGTTTCAACAGGTAATTGATCATGAAAAGCGCATTCACACTCGGCAGCTTCGCGGTCATTCTCATCGGCGCTCCCGCCTTCGCCGGCAACGCCTCGGAGGCCGCCCGCTACACCGAAATCCTCAAATCCAGCAAGAATGTATCCGAAAGGGTCACCGCCGCCACCGAAATCGGCAAGTTAGCCACGATTCGCAAATCGTATGGCAAGGATGCGGTTCCCTATCTCTTCAAGGCCTGTAAGGACAAAGACGCGAAACTGAAAGCGGCCGCCGCCGAGGCGCTTGGACGGGCCTACGCCGAGGACGACAACAAAGCAGTCGAAACGCTGATCGACATGCTGAAATGGGAAAAATCGGACCCGGTCCGGGTGGGCGTGATCAATGGGCTGGTGGCCCAGGGCGCAAAGGCCAAGGAAGCAATCCCGATGTTGCGGAAGATTGTGAAGGACGAAGGCAAATCTCGCGTCGCCGGCGTCGCGCGAAACGCCGTGCGAACGCTCTCGCAGGCGAAGTAGATTGGTATTCAAAATCCAGTTGGCTCTTTCTGATTCGCTCGCGCCGCGCTGGCCGACGGAACTACGAAATCGGCAGTTTCAGCCGGAAAAAGTGTAAGATGACAGATTTGGTGTCGCGCGCAGGCGGTGTGGCGCCCTTAGAAGGTAAGATGACAGATTTGGTGTCGCGCGCAGGGGAATGTGGCGCCCTTACACGTTTTCAGGCGGCCATGCATAAGAAGACAGAATCCGTGACAGTGGGAGAGGGGAAGCTGACCAGCTTAGGGTTTTCTGCTTGAGAAACCGCATGTTTCTAAGAAGACACGTTCAAAGAAGACAGCGTCGCTTGATGATGACGCTCAATATCGCCAGATAAAGTCGAGGGTAAACCGGTAGTCGATCAGATCGCGGCGACCGGACAGCGGAAATTCGAACCCGAATCCGAGCTGGGCGGATTCCGAAAACTTGTATCGCATGCCAACGGCGCCGTGGACGTTGGCCCGGCCGCCGATGTCGGTCGAGCCGATGTTCGCCAGATCGCGCCCTTCGGTGCCGATCGGCTCGACCCCGCCGGACCGCATGTACTGGAACCAGCTCAATTCCAGCAAGGGATAGTAGCGGTGCAGATTGGCGATATCCCAGTCGAGGTGGAAACTGGTGTAGAAGTAGTCGGTTCGTTCACGATCGGTGGCGAATGAATAACCGGTCGTGTTCATGAGATTCAGGCTGCCGAATCGAGTTTCACAGAAGTTTTTGGCAAACGAAACATAGGGCACCATTGACAGGCTGCCGGTGTCCTGAAAGACCGACGCGCTGCCGGCGGGAATCTGAAAGATGATGCCCGCGGCGCCGAGGATTCGTCCCTCTTCGCCGCGCAGGAACGTGAATTTCGGGCCCAGTTGCACTTCGGAGAATCCGACGCCGCCCGGGATCGGTCGCCGCTGCCGGTGTTGATCGCCGTCCATCCCAACTTGTTGAGCGTGACGGAAAATCGATCGTTGATCGCCACCCGTGCTTGCAAGCCGAAGAACTCGGCATTGCCGCCGCGGAAAAACTGATTCGTGTTCGGAATGTGCTGGATCATGAAGATCGGCCGCACTTCCGTCAACGACCGCGGATCCTCGAACAAGAACGGATTCGTGACCGGCGAAATGAAATAATCAAAGCAATGATCGCTCTGGAACCAGGATCGCCAGTTGCTTTCCTGTCCGCTTCCCGGAAGGAAGATGTCAGTGACGTTTTCAAAAAAGCTCTTGTGCAGTTTGCGATCGTTGGGCGAGGCCGGTCGCGTTTGCTCGCGATAGCCGCTATCGGATCCGGGGCAGGCTGAATGCCCGAAAAATACGAACTGCTGGTCGAGGGCAAATCGGGAGCCGGCGGACTGAAGGGCGGCGCCGATTCAGATGGCGACCGAACCGGCGCCGGCGGCGGCTCGTATGCGGCCGGCGCGACTCGCGAATCGGCGATCGGCTCCGGGCCCAGGGCGGAGGCGGCGGATCGTCGCGGACGAGCGCAGCTGCCGCCGTGGCCGATGCCCCCCACGGGGTGATCGGCGGCGCCAGACGGATCCCCGATTCCATTGACGTCGCGGGATTCGGAACGATCGGCGCAGGCCGGTGGCCGTTCACCGAAATCGGCCACCCAGAGTCACCAATCGACGCGGCTCTTCTTGTGAGTGGGAAAGGGCGCAACACAGGACGATCGTCGCGACGCCGGCTGGCCAGCGAAACATGGTGGATCCTCCACGACCGCCCGTGCTCCATCCTGGAGTCCGGAAGGCGTCCCGAGGGGGCGAATTCCGGAATTCGGGTATTGTCTTTATTCGGCAGTGGGGTCGCCCTAATCTCACGCCGATGCAGGGGAAAGACGGCAAATTGTCAAGTCGTGGGCAAAAGTTCGGCAATTTCGGCAGGATTGCAGCCCTTATAAACCGCCTAAGTTGAAATTTTATGCTATCGATTGAATGGCCCCGCTTCTTGGCTGTTCCAACGGAATGGTACGCGCGGACCCCGGCGGGGGCTGATTCGGATTCCCTTATTGCGCGACCGCCCGATGAATCGTCTCGCTTCCAACCCTGAAACCGCCCCGGCGGCTCGCGATCAGCGCTGCCTGCGTGTGCTGACCAATTCCGGGTTGTTGTCCGACGATGAAATCGAATCCGTGGTTCGGTGGTGGCAATGTAGCCGCGAAGCAAATGAACCGCTCGATCGATTTCTTTCACGCCGCGGGGTCCTGCTCGCTCACTCGGAAACTCTGATTGAACAGAACGAAAGCTGTTGCGACAGCGTGTCGTCCATTCTCGGCCTGTTTGCTCCACGCGGCGTCGAACTATTGAGACGCTCGGTTCAGGAAAACCAAAGCCCGCCCCAAACCGTTCATCCGGCCAAGCCGCCCACCACCGCCGACACCAAGCACATGAGCCAGCGCGACGACGACACAGTCGCGCTCCCCCGTTGTTCGAACCGGAACCGCCCAAGACACAACTCATTTCGCAAATCCCGCTCATCCGCGTGCCGAAGGCCGGCCAAGATGGCACCCGCTACGTGCCCGAGTCCATGGTCGGAATGGAATTCGGGACCTACCGCCTGAAAACTTACATCGGTCGCGGACCCAAGGGACTCGTCTTCGAAGCGGACGATTCTTCGTCGCCTCGCCGCGTGGCGGTGAAAATCCTGGCGCCCGAAATGGCGGTTCGCGGACCGGAGTGGATCGATCGCTTCACCCGCGAGGCGCAGCGGCCCTCGGAAATTAAGTGCACCCAACTGCTGGAGGTCCTGTCAGTCGGCCGCGACCTAGGTTTGGCGTATTGCGTCACGCCGCTCGATGGAAACCGGTTCGACGCGCGAGATGTTCCGCAAGAATCAGGCATTCGAAGCCGTCGAAGCCACGCGCATCGCCCGCATGGCGGCTCGAGTGCTGGTTGAAATCCACGGCAAGGGGTATTGCCACGGCAATCTGAAGCCCAGCAATTTGTTCATCGAGGCCGACGGCGAAATTCGCGTCGCGGATTTTTCGATTCCGCCGCCAGCGGCGCAGGGCAGTTCCGCCGCCCCTGTACCAGACGCTGCGACCGACATCCGCCTGCTTGGCGCAACCTATCACTGGCTGCTCACCGGCAAGCCGCCACGCGATATCTCGGGCCGGAGCATCGCCAGCTCGAATGTGGTTGTCCCCGAGGCCTGCCAGCGAATCGTCGAACGGGCGATGTCCCGGAAAAGCGCTTCGACTTATCGCACGGCGGCCGAAATGGAAGCGGCCCTCGCGGACGCGGAAGCAAACCTCCACGGCCTCGCGGCAGTGGAAAGCGGTTTCCATCCGCGCCGCGCCAAGAACGGCGCTTCGCTCGGCGATCTAATTGTGATTCCGAACGCCCTTCGACCGCGGAAAATCGAAATCGGCAAAGTGCTGGGCGGCAAGTATCTGATTACCGAACTCATTGGCCAAGGAAGCTCCGGCATTGTCTACGGGCCCGGCACCAAACCCTGAACATCCCGATCGCGGTCAAGATGCTGCGGCTCAACGGCGACAGTCACATTCATAGCCAACTCAAGACCGAAGCGTGCCTCCTGGCCCAGTTAAATCATCCGCACATCGTCCGCGTTTGGGATTTCGAGGACGACCCGGAAATGCCGTACCTGGTCATGGAGTACGTGGAGGGGAAGAGCCTGGGCCAATTGATCAAGGAGCACGGTCCGATGCGGCCGGAGCGGGCCGTGCAGGTGATCGGACAGATCGCCGACGGGTTGGCGGCTGCCTTTCAACTCGGCATCGTTCATCGCGATGTCAAACCCGGCAACGTTTTGCTGACCAAGGACGGTACCATCAAGCTTGCCGACCTGGGCTTGGCCGTGTTCATCAACAGCAACGGCGTCAGCCCAGTCGGCAACGGCTTGGCCGGCACGGTTGCTTACATGCCGCCGGAACAATCTCTTTCAGCCGGCACGGTCGATCATCGCTCCGACATATACGCCCTGGTGCGCAGCTTTTATCACCTGATTACGGGCCAGATTCCGTTTCAGGGCGCTACCCGCATGGAAGTAATTCTCAAACATGCCAAGGAACCATTAATTCCACCCGACGAGTTGGTCTCGGGCGTGCCGCAGGAGATTTCGCGGGTCGTTTGCAAGATGATGGCGAAAAGCCTCGATGACCGGTATCAGTCTTACGACGATTTGCTTCAAGATCTGATGGACTTGGACGCCCTGATAAGTCAAAACTCGATCGAAGACAGCGGCAGCGGTTGGTCGGGGCCGGAACAGAAGAACAAATCCGGCCGCTTTACCCGGTCCGGATTGTTTCGCGCGCCGCGGCCCAGCTAGCAAACGCTTCCTCTCACCGGCGCAATCGTCACAACCCGACTGATTGCTGGACAATTTCACTGACCGTATCACGGAAAAAGTTCCGTCAATGCTTTCCCAAGCAGTTAGAGTTGATCCACCGTGGCAATCGCCCCGACCAATACTTGACGAGGAAATCATGCCGCTGGAACTCGCCCGCACGCCGGAGCAAGCTCGACAGGCGATCGCCGAGAATCTCCGCAACTCGTCGGTTGCCGACGACCGGATTCGCGAGCATGTCCGCATCGTCGCCGGTCTGCAACCTTACGATCACAGCCATTTCGCGGCCGATCGGTTCTTCCAATTCGATTCCTCTGCCGCTGTGGTAACGAATGTTTACGGTCAGCGCATGCTGCGCGTGACGGGTAACTTGCTCCGCTCCTTGCGCCGGACCTCGAGCGCGAGATGGGCGACTGCGCTGCGGCCGCGTTGTACGACATCGGCGTTCGCTGGGGCGAAGCCGACATGAAGTCGTTTATGCCGCGAATTGAACAAGAATACGAATGCGCTTTCGAGAAACTGGCCATGGGCGCCATGCTCGAGTCGTGGTGGTGGCCGTTTCGCGCCGCGGGTTGGGGCAGGTGGCGCTACGACTTCGCTTATGCTCGTTGCGGGCTTGTCTTCGTGGAATTGAACAACTCCGCGTTTGTCGAAACAGCAGGCGAATCCAACAAGCCCGCGTGCGATTTGTACGCCGGTCTCTATGCGGCTGTGTTCGGAAACCTGGCCCAGCGCGAACTGGCCTGCGTCGAGTTGGAGTGCGCCGCCAAAGGCGATGCAAAATGCCGATTCCTGGTCGCCGCGAAAAAACGAGTTGAAACGGCCCGGACCGAGCGCGACGGCGGCGCGGCGGTCGCGGAAATCGTGGCGAAATTGGAAACAATGCCGCCGTTGTGAGTCCGCGCCGTGCGGCCAAAAAAAGCTAGGTTTGCAAGCAATGGCGCCGCGAATTGGCGTGTGAGGAAGAATTCATGGCCGACAAGAACAAAGATCGCGCTCCAAACGACTTGCCCGTTCCCGAGACGATGCAAATCGCGGCGCTGCTGGCCGAGCTGATGCCTCCGGCGCCCTGGCGAGCAACGCGCACGAATCGGCCACCTCGGTGAAGCTGGATGACCGGCGCGGGAATTCGCAGGTTTCATTCGATGACATGCCGGACGAGCCAGACGATTCGCTGCAGCGGATCGTGGGTGCTCCCGCATCGCTGACGGTCGTTGATTCCACGTTGATGCCTCTGCCGTCATCCGCGCCGCCGGCCGTGCCACCGCCGTCGTTGACGGTGGTCGATTCCACCTTGATGCCAGCGCCGCCGCGGCCCGCGCCTGCTCCGAAACCGCGACCGCCCGTCGCACCCACCGCGACAGTCGTTCCAGCAGTAAACAAGGTCGCCATGAGCGCGCCGGGCAGATCGGAAGCGCGGCTGCAACTGGAACGGCCAAAGCAGCCGCCGCTTGAACCGCCGCCGCCGGCTAAGCCGGCGATCGAATCCGCGAAACTGGAGACGGCCAAGGTTGTTGCACCGAGTCGCCCGGCCGACGACCTGATTCCGCTGGGCGACTTATCGGTGAGCGGCTATTTCTCGCTCGTCAATTGGGGCAACGACCCGACGCATGCCCGCCATCCGCGCCGGTCGGATTACGGTTTAGACGAGCATACGCTGGCGCTGGCGCGGCAGAATCCGTTCTACGTGATTGGTCAGCCGCGCCGCCCCGAGTCGCGGAGCGTTGCCGAAGTCTTGTCGGAAATCACCTGGGAATGATCGATCCATTCAACGATTGGTAAAGGATCCAAGGGCATGAATCAACAATTGTGTCAGTTGGCCCGAGCCGCCGACGGCCGATATTTTTCCGGCGACGAACGAGACGGGCTGCTGTCGTACGCGGATTCGATCCCCAAACGGTTCGGCGCCGCGGAGGCGGTGGCCCAGAAAGAGGACGCGGTGATCCGGACGGTGCTCGAACAGATGCAAGAGCGCTATCCGAACTTCGCCAAGCATCACGACCAGGCGTGGGCCCGGCAGTTTCGCGACGTTCAACTTGTCTTGCGAGCGGATGCCCAGGCCATGATTTTCGATGATGTGCGGCGGCTGGATGACAAGATTCTTCTGTGGATCCGCACCCTGTTCGCCGCGAACAATTACACGCCCGGATTCGTGCGCGACTGCTTCGAGTCGCTCCGCGCGCAACTGCAGGCAAGTTTGAGCCACGAGGAATTCGACCTGCTGCAACCTTATTTGAATCGAAACGTCGAGGTGTTGAGCGATTTTCCCGAACCGGCCTTGCCGGCCGTGTGACCCTCGCCCACCCGTCGCGTTGAATGCTCGAGGACGATCATGATCGCATCGACACATGACCTGCCGCTTCGCGGGAATTACTTTGCGGAATGCGAGTATCTGTCGCAGGATCTGAATTCCGGGACGATTTCGAATCGCGCCGGGGCCCGCATGCTGGCCGTCAGCGACGAGTTCCTGGCGGCGATGCACAACTCGTTGGAAGCGCAGTTCGGCGCCAGAGCGGATGCGATCCTGGCGGATTTTGCGCGAGTGGGGCCGAGCCGCCGGAGTACAATTCGCCGCGGAGATCGAGAAACATTATCAGCGTCCGCTAAACCAATTGCCGCTTGCGCTATTCGCCGCCGATCTCACCGAGGCGTTTCGACATCATGGCTGGGGCCTGCTGCGCTTCGATTTCGACAAATATGCCCAGGGCTTAATCGTCGTTGAAGCCCGTCATCCAATCATCGGCTCGATCGTCAAACCGGAGAAGCGGCCGGCCGACGGAATGCTGGCGGCCTTTTTGGCGGGGATGTTTTCCTCCTTCGCCGGGGCGGAACTGGCGGCCGTAGAGACCGAATGCCGCGGCGGGGCCGAGCCCCACGGCCGGTTCGTGTTGACCATTGCCGAACGGATTCGAGGCATTGCGGCTTCGATCGCGGCTCGCAAGGACCATGCGCAGGTGGTCGAGGAACTGTGCCAAGTGCGGGCCGCGACATGAGCGGTGGTGGTGGAACGGCCATGAGCGATCGCCTTGATCCGAAACTGATGCACGAGGAAGCGGCGAGGATGGAGTCGGTGTTGCGGCGGCTGGAAACTTTGCGCCGCGGCCAAAAAGGCCAGCAGTTGTCGGAGGATGAAGTGGCCATGAAGGCCTTAATTGAAGCGGCTTTGCAACAGCCAGGCCAGGAGTAATCATCGTGGTTCGCCCGTATGTCCTCGCGGTGGTCAGTCACAAAGGCGGCACGGGCCGCACCACGACGGCGCTGTTGCTGGCGTGGCACTTTGCCCGCGCGGGACGCACGGTCAGTTTTATCGATGCCGATCCGCAGCGATCCGCCAGTCTGGTGGCGCTCAACGCTACCGGGCAATGCAACTGGCAGAATGTTCGATTTTTCTCGGGCCTCGAGTCGCTTGGCGAAGAATTGCCGGGCGATCTGGTCGTAATCGATTCTCCGCCGCTGACCGATCGCACATCGCGTCCGATTTTGCATCTGGCGGACGGTTTGGTTTTGACATGCCTGGCTGATCCGCTCTCGATTCGAACAGTGCCGGCCGCGGCCACGGTGATCGAGTCCGCGAAGGGCGTCAATCCGAGTCTGGACCTGCTGGGGATTCTGATTTGCATTTACAATGGCCAGGAGACGGTTCAGGAAGCCATGATGAGTCGGCTCAGAGAGTCGCATCAGGATCTTTTGTTGGAGCCGGCGATCGCCTTTCAGCCGGAATTACGCGATTGGCCGCTGCGGCCCGGTAGTCCACCGCCGCACGGCGCCGCCGCGGAGACCGTGGCGGCGCTGGTGAATCGTCTGAATCCGGTGGCGCATGTCGCAGTGGGTGAAATTGAAGGAAGGCGCGGGAGGAATTGATCGTGCGGAAGTTGTTGGTCGCCAGCCAAAAAGGCGGGGTCGGCAAAACGACGACGGCCATCAATCTGGCCACCGCCGCGGCTCAAGCGGGAGCGGCGGTGTTGCTGGTGGATACCGATCCGTTGGCCAGCGTCGCCGCGGCACTCAACCTCGCATCGAATGCCGATTCCAAAGACTTACGTCAGAAAGGTCTCGACTGCGACGGCACGATCTGGGAGAACGTGGTTCCCGGCCTGGACATCGCCATGCCGGCGGGCGACGGCGTGGCGTTCGCGCAGGACGTCGATGAATTCCTCGTGCGCATCGGGAATCATCCGTCGAGCCGGCGCTATCACTGGATGATAATCGATTCACCGCCGATCTTGGCGGGCGACCAACTTCGCCGGTTATTAGAATTTAGCGACGACCTGTTGCTGATCATCCGCGCGGAACCGCTCGCCTATCGCACGCTGCCGCTATTTCTGCAACTGATTAAGACGGTGCAAGCCCAGGGCGGATCGATTCAAATGCGCGGCATTCTCTTGACCATGCCGCCGGGCGAGACGGTCGGCAAGGGCTTCGATCTCGATTTGCGCCACATTTTCGGACGTTACATCGTCCCGCAAACGATTCCGTACGACCAGGAAGTCGGCCGGGCGTTGCTGATGGGCCAATCGGTTCTGGCGCTGAATCCGGGTTCACCGGCCGCCGTTCAATATCACACGCTGGCGCAGTGGCTGGGGCTTGCGGATATTCCTGAGGCCGAGCAGGTCGACATTTTTACCGGTCCCGCGGAGCAGCCGGAATCGGCGGCCGAGGTGCCGCCTCTCGAATCGAAGTCGGAGCCCGATGAAAATGCCGGTTCGGTGGACATTTTCGGAAGCGCTAGCACCGCGGGCGAAGATGCCGGCGCCGCGTTGCTGGACGAGGCGGACCTGGGCATGACGATTCCGACGCCTGTGCCGTTGGTGCCCGCACCGGCCGATCCGGTTCCTTCCGCGACTCCATCGAATCCGGCCGACGACTGGCCGCAAGCGAGCAATGTCGATAGTCAGCGCGCCGCAGCGCACTTTCAGCTAATTGATACGCCGGGCGGCTTCGGCTCGCAGCCGCCAATTGACAAAGCGCTGGCCAAACCCTGCGCCGACCTCCGGACATACCGGCGACATCACGTCCGTGGCGTTTTCGCCCAACGGCGCGGCCCTGGCGACGGCTAGCTGGGACAAGACGATTCGCATTTGGGACATTGCCGATGGACAGGAGTTGGCGACATTGTCCGGCCACGCCGGCGTCGTGAGTTGCGTGGCATTCTCGTCAGACAACGCCTGCCTGGTGACCGCGAGTTGGGACAAGACAATTCGGGTCTGGAATGCCGTGACCGCCAAATCAGTCGCCGTGCTCAAGGGCCACACCGGCGTTGTCACCTGCGTGGTTTTATCGCCCGATGGGAGCAAACTTGCCAGTTGCGGCTGGGACAAAACCCTTCGACTCTGGGATCGGCGAAACAATACCGAAATTCGCACCTTCGAAGGGCACGAACGAATGGTCACCTCGGTGGCCTTTTCCCCGGATGGAAAGCGACTCGCTTCCGGAAGTTGGGATAAGACGGTTCGGTTGTGGGATGTCGAAACAGGCCGATTACTCGCGACCTTCAAAGGCCACACAGGCGATGTGACCGGAGTCGCATTTTCGATCGATGCCGCCACGATTGCGTCGTCCAGCCTCGACCATACGGTCAAACTTTGGGACGTTTCGACCGCGAAAGAGCGCGCGACGCTTCGCGGCCACCAGGGTGAAGCAACGGCGGTTGCATTTTCACCCGGCGGCAGGCAATTGGCTTCGAGCAGCTGGGATCGGACCATCAAGATCTGGGATTCCGCGACCGGCGAGTTGCAGGGGTCGCTACAGGGTCACGGCGGTGTGGTGACGGCGGTCGCATTTTCCGCCAACAGCCGCCAACTTGTGTCCGCCAGCCTCGATCATTCGGTGCGGATCTGGGACCTGAACACGGTCCGTGAAGTTCAATCGATTCAGGTTCAGATCAGCGATGCGTCAAGTCACGAGGGCGGCGCCGCACACGCCAATGGGACGACGAAACGGTCCGGGCTGTCGGCGCAAGGAGTGCAACTGCGTCCGTCCGCCAAGGGTTCGAAGTTGGTCCCGCCGCCCAAGCCGACGCCATCGGCTCAAGCGATTCCGCTGTCTCAGACTCCACGGCCCGCTGGCGAACGGTCCGAAAGCTCGAAATTGTCGGACAGCGTGCACGGCAGCCGCATTCGCCCGGAACTTGCTCCCAGTCCCACCGGTTCACGTCTTGGCCGCCAGGCCGCCCGCGGCCGGGAAATCACGGTGCTCGTCTACTCTCCCGACGGCCAATTCTTGGCCGCGGGCAATGTCGAATCGGAAATCGTTCTTTGGGACGCTGCCACTCAGCAGGTGCTCGCGCGGTTACGCGGACATATCGGCGAAGTGAGCGTCGTTTCGTTCGCGCCGGACGGTCGTCTGATGGCCAGCGGCGGGCGCGACGGCAAGATCTGCGTCTGGGAAAACACCTCCGGCCAGGAGTGGTTGACTTTGAAGGGCCATTCCGGACCGATCACCGGTTTGAGCTTTTCGCCCGACGGGAAAGCCCTCGCCTCATCAAGTGACGATGCGACCATTCGCCAGTGGGATTTGGCCACGGGCATGGAAAAAAACTCATTGAAAGGCCCGGCGGCAAGCTTTGGCTCGGTAATCCATACCGCGGATGGAGAAACACTGATTGCCGGCGACTCCGAAGGTACATTGCGGATCGTTGATCAGATGACCTTCGCCGAACGTCAAAAAGTCGCGGCTCATGCACGCACGATTCGATCGCTCGCAATCTCGCCGGATAATCTGGCGGCCGCCAGCGCGGGCAACGACGGCATCGTCAAATTGTGGGATCTTTCGAATTGCGAGGAATGGCTCAAACTCGAGGCCCACCGCCGAGCGGCAACTTGCGTGGCGTTTTCACCGGCGGGAAGCGTGCTAGCGACCGGCGGCGAGGATCATTTCGCGAGAATTTGGAATTCGATCACCGGCCAAAAGAAATTTGACCTCGAAGAGCACGGCGCTGAAGTGTCCGCAGTGGCCTTTTCGCCCGACGGCCAGACGCTGGCGACCGCCAGCTGGGACGGACAAATTCGGCTCTGGGATCCACATACCGGCGCGCTGCGATCCAAGTTTGCCGACCCCGTTGTGGTGGCTCAAAAGAAGTCCACCACCGAATCGGCGATGCGCAAGGCCGCGCCGCCTCCGGTCGAGCAATCAGACGACGATTCCGCATCGGGGATCGAATTCATCCCGCCCTCAGTCGAATTGCAGGTCCCAAAGACAATTGAATCAGCGGTTGTCGAATTGCTCCCCGTGGACCGTGCTCCCCCAGAAACAAATACGAACGCAACGCTGTTGCTCGCCACAGCGGGAAACAATCAAACAATCTCCATTTGGGATCCCGCCACCGGCGAAGAACTAGGTCAATTGAAAGGTCACACACGCGACGTGAATGCGCTCGCCTTCTCCCCCGATGGCAAACTCCTGGTGAGCGGTGGCGCCGACCAGACGATTCGCATTTGGGATCTGGCCCGCGGCGCCGAATTGGACTGTTTAACCGGGCATGGCGGTGAAATCACGGCGGTCATTTTCGCGAAAGATGGCCAGACGCTCGCCTCCGCAAGCTGGGATGCGAGCGTAAAACTCTGGGATTTTGCCTCGGGTCAGGAGAAGGCGACTCTTTCGGGACACAAGGGCGCCGTGACATCACTTGCGTTCCATTCGTCCGGCCGTTCGTTGGCGTCGGGCAGTTGGGATCGATCCATCCGGATCTGGGACGTCGCCACGGGCCGCGCGCGGACGACTTGTCTTGGTCACGACAAAATGGTGACTTCGCTGGCTTTCGCTCCAAACGGGCTGACGGTGGCGTCCGGCAGTTGGGACAAGACAGCCCGCTTGTGGGACGCCGAATCCGGTCAGGAGTTGCTCGCTGTTTTGGGACACACGTTCGCGGTCAGTTCAGTTGTCTTTTCGCTCGACGGGCAGTCTCTGTTTTCCGGCAGTTGGGACACCACGATTAAATGCTGGGACTTGGCCTCGGGCCAAGAACGCCGCGCCTTGCGCGGTCATCTCGAGTCAGTGCGTTGCCTCGCCCTGGCCGGCGACGGCAGTTTACTCGCCAGCAGCAGTTGGGATGGCACCGTTCGGCTGTGGGAATTGAAATCTCTGGAACTAAAGGCAACCCTCAGCGGCGGCGCGGAGAAAATACACGCCGTCGCCTTTGGCACGGTTGACGCCCCGGCATCGCCGGCAGACCCTGAAATGGAATCGGCCTGCCAGTCGGGCGTGATCCGCTGACTAGGCGGAACTCAACTCAATTCGACAATTCGGCCCGACTTCACCGATTCGCATTCTTTCAAGCACATGACCAACGCGTCACGGGCCAGCTGTCCGGAAAGCATATCCGGCATCTTTCCAGAAGTCGCCCCATTCACGGCCGTTTGGATTTCCGTGTTAAACGCGGCCACAGGGTCGCCATCCGCGATCGTTGGATGTTCGATTGAGCCATCGGCGTGCAGCACGGTCAATGGCTTGGTTCCCGATTCGTGCACCAGTGTGGCACGTTCGAGATAAACTTCAAAGCCATGGACAAACGGGCGTGCCTTCATGGCGGCCGCGCCGCTCGAACACGAAAGGGCGGGACCGCCGGAACCGTAGAGATAATTCGTCGTCAGGTAAGACACGGCGTCGCCTTCCGTCGTGCCCGACGAGAAAACTGCCTTGGGCACGCCGCCGAGGAGGCCAATGAAATGCGTGTCGTGAATATGCAAATCGACTGCCGGTCCGCCGGTGGCGGCCGAGTCGCCGATTTCCTTCGACCAGTCCGGTCTGCTGATGACGCGAGTGAAATGGCCGCCGATGAGCTTTCCGTACCGGCCGGATCGTACCGCGTCCGCGACGAATGCGAACTCCGGAAAAAACGGCAGCACATGCGCGACCATCAATAGCTTGCCCGCTTCCTTCGCCGCGGCAAGCATGCGGTCCGCTCCATCGGCGCAAGCGCAATTGCCTTTTCCACCAGCACATGTTTGCCGGCTCTTAGCGAGGCGATTGCGGTCGCTTCATGCTGCACAGTCGGGTTGCAAATATCGATCAGGTCGATGTCGGGATCATTCAGCATGCCGTCGAGCCAGCCATAGCGTTTGATGGCGCCAAGCTCGAATTTCCCGGGCGGCGGGCCGAAGTTGCCGCGCATGCCCGACCAGTCGCCGGCCAGCTTTTGCGGGTCGCGGCTGCAAATCGCGGTGACTGCGGCGTCGGTGAGTTTCTGCGCGGCCAAATAGTGAATGCGGCCCATGAAGCCGATGCCGACAATGCCGATGCGGATCATGACGTGGTCTCCGCGTATGTTGGTGGGGCGGTCGCTGTGTTTTACCAGTTGCGAAACAGGCAGACAACAAAATAGTCGCGCGGAGCCACGCTTTTTCAAGCTCAAGGACGGTAAATGGTCTGTCGAACAAATTGGGTTCTTGCATTCGCTGGGCCACGATGTACCATCGGAATAAAGATGAGGTGTCTTGTTCCGATCATCTGCCTGGCGTTGACTTCGCCGATATTTGCGGGCGAACTGCCGAAACGCGCCGTCGATTTCGAAAAAGACGTCCGGCCAATATTCGCGAATCATTGCTACGAATGCCACGGTCCGCAAAAACAGAAATCCGGCCTGCGTCTTGATCGCAAAACCGACGCCCTCAAGGGAGGCGACGACGGCGCGGTGATCATACCCGGCAAGAGCGCCGACAGCCCGCTGATTCAACGCGTGGCCAGTCGCGACAAATCTGAACGAATGCCGCCGAAGGAAAAGCCGGCGCTTTCTGCCGCACAAGTCGCCACCTTGCGAATCTGGATCGACCAGGGCGCGAAATGGCCCGACTACCCCGCGGTTTCCGCCGAGAAGTCGCACTGGGCTTATCGACCCCTGAAACAGGTGGCTGTGCCCGCGATTCGGGACTCGAACGGCACAATCCAGAATCCGATCGACGCGTTTGTCCTGGCCAAGCTCCGGGAAAAAGGCCTTGCGACCTCGCCCGCGGCCGGCAAAACTACGTGGCTGCGGCGCATCAGTTTCGATCTCATCGGCTTGCCGCCGACGCCCGAGGAACTCCGCGATTTCCATGCCGATCAATCGCCTGGCGCGTACGAGAGAGTTGTTGATCGCCTGCTTGCGTCGCCGCAGTATGGCGAACGCTGGGCCCAACACTGGATCGACGTCGCGCACTTCGCCGAGTCGCACGGCAACGACCAGGATCGCCCGCGGCCCAACGCCTGGCCCTATCGCGATTACCTGATCCGCTCGTTCAATTCCGACAAACCGTATTCGCGTTTCGTCTCCGAGCAGGTGGCGGGTGATGTGCTTTTTCCGGACGATCCCTGGGCGACTGTCGGTCTCGGTTTCCTCGCCGCCGGCCCATGGGACGAAAGTTCGCTCCGCGACATCAATCCCAACACGATCGACAATAAAATCGCTCGCATGCTCGACCGCGATGACATGCTCACCACGGTCATGACGACTTTTGTCAGTGCGACGGTGAATTGCGCCCGCTGTCATGCTCATAAGTTCGACCCGATTAGCCAGCAGGATTATTACGCCTTGCAAGCGGTGTTCGCCGGCGTCGATCGCGCCGAGCGGCCCTACGATCCCGATCCGGCGACGCACCGCAAACGCCGGCTGTTGTTGGCACGGCAAAAGGCGATCGAACGCGGTCTGACCGAAACCGAATTGCTCTCGGCGGGAATTCAGGCGTGTGTCGCGGAGTGGGAGCGGATGGCCGAGCAGCGTCATGCTGTTTGGCAGGTTCTCGATCCGATCGGCTTTTCCGCGCTGAACGGCTCGAAGGCGGCAAAACAAGCCGATGGCTCGCTGCTCTATTCGGGTAAACCGCCAGAAACCGACGTCTATGCAATCTCGATAAACGCCGGTCACGAGAATATCACCGCGATTCGCCTCGAAGTTCTTTCTGATCCATCGCTGCCGATGAAGGGGCCTGGCCGGCAGGACAATGGCAATCTGCATCTTTCGGAATTTCGCCTGTTGCTCTGGCCGGGGCAGGGGCTGCCGCCGATTCCGATCCCGATCAAACACGGCGTTGCCGACTTCAATCAGCAGGGCTGGACCATCGATCACGCGCTCGACAGCAACGCGAAGACCGCCTGGGGCATTTTCCCCGAGGTCGGTCGGTCGCATTCGGCGGTGTTCGAACTCGCTCGCCCGCTGACGGTGCCGCGCGGAATGACGCTCACGGCCGAACTCGCTCAGCTTCATGGCGGGCGTCATTTGATCGGCCGTCCGCGTCTGTCCGCTACCGCCGCCACCGATCCGACTCACATGCGGCCACTGCCCGACGCGATTGCGAAACTGCTCGAAGTTCCCTCCGCAAAACGGACTAAAATGCAACGGCTCGCAATCGCGACGTTCGTTCTCAAGACGCAGCTCGAAGATGAACTTGTCGCGTTGCCGCCTGCGCACTTGGTTTATGCGGGCGCTCACGACTTCAAACCGGACGGCAATTTCAAGCCGGCTCCAAAGCCGCACCCGATTTTCGTCCTTCGTCGCGGCGATATTCGTAGCCCGATCGAACCGATGGGCCCCGGCACGCTGGCTTGTCTCGCCGGTCTGCCGTCGCGATTCAAGCTCTCGAATCCCGACGACGAGGGGGAACGCCGCGCCGACTTGGCCCGCTGGCTCATCGATCGGAACAACGTGCTCACCTGGCGGAGCATCGTCAATCGGGTCTGGCATTATCATTTCGGCCACGGCATTGTCGATACGCCTAACGATTTCGGCCGCATGGGCTCGACGCCGACCCATCCGAAACTGCTCGATTGGCTGGCGATTGACTTTCGCGACTCGGGCGGCTCGCTCAAGAGGTTGCACAAGATGATCGTCCTTAGTGCGACCTACCGTCAGTCGTCGCGAATCGATGAAGCCCGAGCGAAGATCGACGACGGCAATCGGTTTCTCTGGAGGATGAATCGCGGCCGGCTCGATGCCGAGTGCATCCGCGACGCCGTGCTGCTGGTCAGCGGAAAACTCGATCGCAAAATGGGCGGGCCCTCCGTCAAGCAATTCATTCAGACTCCCGGCATTCATGTAACACCCAACGTCGACTATGCGAATTTCAACGTTGACGATCCGGCGTTGAATCGCCGCAGCATCTATCGCTTCCTCTTCCGAACGTTGCCCGATCCATTCATGGAAGCACTCGACCACCCGGATGCCTCGCAGCAGGCGCCGGTGCGGTCAGAATCCATTACGGCGCCGCAAGCGCTGGCGATGCTCAACAACAAATTCATCATCCGCCAATGCGAGCATCTCGCCGATCGCCTGAGACGTAATTCAGGCGACCCGAAGGCCCAAATTCGTCGATTGTACGAGTTGGCTTTGTTGCGGGAACCGAAGCCGCGCGAGATCGACCTGCTGGTGGAGCACGCTCGGCGGTTTGGGTTGGCGGCCGCGTGTCGGGTGATCTTGAATAGCAATGAGTTTGTCTTTGTTCCATGATTTGCGATTCCCGCCAACATATTCCCTTGCCTCATTTCCTCCCGTAAACTGCATCTGTCGTACTGCGTCCACATCGTCGAGAGATTCATGAGCGACGAGATCAGACCGCCCGCCGAAACCATTCCTCTTCCGCCGCCGCCGGCTCGTGGCGTTGCGCCGTCCACCACGCAGCGATTGATCGAGGAGATGATCGCCCTGCGTGAAACCACCGCCCGCCAACTGAAGTTCTTCGAGCAAACCATTCGACAACTCAAGGAAGAATCGCAATCGAACTTCAACGGCTTCGTCACCGACACCACCAAGGCCTATCAGCAGATGCGGCAGGAACTGCATGGCGAAAAACGCAACGCGCTCGCCTTACAAACGGAACTCCTGGAGGTGTCGCTTGACCTGACCCGCGTCGTGTCGGCTCGGCCCGGCGACGACGACGCGAAATCGCTTGCCGCCTGGGCGGAATCGGTCGCGGTCCTCGCTCGCAAGGTCGAAGCCATGATCGAACGCCTCGGCATTCGCCGCTACGACGCGGTGATCGGCTCGGCGTACAACCCGGCGTTGCATGAGCGCGTCGGTAACAAGCGGGTCGAGGGGATGGGCCCGCTGCTGGTCGCCGAGCAAATCGAGCCCGGATACGCCAGCCCGCAGCCGGAATTCGTCCTGCGGAGACCAAAAGTTTTGATTTCCGAGTAATGGCGAGCAATCGGCGGCGAATACACCATATGGGTAGTTCCAAAGTTTTAACCACAAAGGCAGAAAGACACAAAGCAATGGCCAGTTTTCATCTTTGTGACTTTGGGCCTTTATGGTTTGAATGAGAAATGAGCCATGCCCTTACATCGGCATCGATTTCGGCACCAGCAACTCGGTCGTCGCCAACTTCCAGTACGGCCAGGCGGAAGTGGTGCCCAACCACGAGGGCCAGAAATGGACCCCCTCCATCGTCACCATGCGCCGCGACGGCACCGCTGGCGTTCGGCCAGGAAGCCAAGGAAAACTTCGACGAACAGCGCTCGATCCGCTCGATCAAGCGCATCCTCGGCACTCCGAACGCGTGCCGCTCGTCGGCCAGAATCTGCGCACCGAGCAGATCGCCGTCATGCTCTTCAGCCTGCTCAAGAAGGACGCCGAGCAGGCGCTCAACGAAGCGTTCACCAAGGCCGTCGTCACCATCCCCGCCAACTCGAAGGGCCTGGCCCGCCACGCCACCAAGCTCTGCGCCGGGGCGGCCGGCATGCAAGTGCTGACGCTCATCAACGAGCCGACCGCGGCCGCCATCTGCTACGGCCTCAACGCCCAGGACGATCAGACCGTGCTCGTCTACGACTTCGGCGGCGGCACGCTCGACGTGACCATCCTCCGCATCCATCACGGCATCTTCGAGGAAATCTCCAGCAAGGGCATCGGCAAGCTCGGCGGCGACGACATCGACCTCGCCATCGGCAAGATCATCGCCGAGCGCTTCCAGGAGAAGACCGGCTTCGACATCCTCAATTCGCCCTACAAGCACGCAGTTCATGCTCGCCGTCGAGAAGGCCAAGATCGACCTGTCCGACCGACACCGGTCGCCGTCGCCCGCAAGGCCGAGCTGGTTCCCGAACGCCACCTGAGCCTGGAAGAGGAGATCGACCGCGGCACGTTCGAGAAGGCGATCATGCCGCTGGTCGTCAAGTCGGGCACGGCCATCGACGAGGCGCTGCAGCTTGAAGGGCATGACGGCCGCGCGACATCGACAGGGTGCTGCTCGTCGGCGGCACCAGCAAGATCCCGCTCATTCGCCGCTTCGTCGCCGAGAAGCTGGGCGGCAAGGAGCCGGAGTCGTTCGACAAGGTCGATCCGATGACCTGCGTGGCCCAGGGCGCCGCCATCGTCTCGGCCATCCTGCAAGACGCCCCCGGCCTCGACAACTACGCCTACTCGCGTCAAGCTCGAACACTCGCTGTGCGCCAACCCGATCAACGAACGCAACGAGGTCTATCTCGATCCGATCATCAAGCGCGGCGTCGACATTCCCTGCTCGTTCACCAAGACGTATTACCCGGTCGCCGACCCGCCGAGCGCGTCCTCATCAGCGTCTACGAGGGCGACGTCTACGACAATCCGGACAATTCGGAAAACGTCAAGCTGGCGGAGATCCCCTGGGAGTTCCAGCCGCCGCGCGGCCAGCGCGACGGCGCCCTCGAGGTCACCTTCGAGTACGGCGACGACGGCATTCTGACCGTGCAGATCCACGATCCGCACGCCAGCAGAAGAAGCGTTTCGCGATCCAGCAGGCCGGCGAGGACCAGCTTTCGGTGTCGCAGGTCTCGAGATGAAGAAGATCAACGAGGAACTGATCAACCAAATCGACCGAGATGGAAAACACGCACGAATACAAGGACGCCCTCGAGGTGCTGAAGAAGACCGAACAGGACGTGATCCCGAAGCTCGACAACGCCGAAGATCGCCGCGAGCTGGAGGATCTGTGCCGGCACGTCCGCCAGGCGATGGCCTCCGGCGACAAGGCCAAGATGGACGACGCGACCACCATGCTCAGCGACAAGCTGCTGAACTACGCCTATTTGCTGTGAGCGGACAAAAACCGGACAAAAGCGGACATTTCTCATCGTTGGCTGGCCACCTGCTTTTGAGATAACTTCTCGTTCCCCTTGGGAGTTGCGTTCCGAATTCGAGCACAGCACAAAAGTTGTCCGGTTTGTCCGTCCGCATGTCCGTCCGGTTGTCCGTCCGCATGTCCGTCCGGTTTCGCGTCCGGTCCGTAGCCGCATGGCTTTAGCCTGCGCGGCCGTGGGGCTCGTCGGTTGCGCCGGTCCGGCAACCATTCCGAAAATCAACAAAACCATCGCTGCGGGCAAGCGACTCATGACAAACCCTCCACAAAAGCGCGCACCGCGAGCGCTCGACTCAAGGGATATTGTACACATGTACATATATGATTGCAACTTTGTCAGAATGGCATTTTGGCCTCCCACTGGCGAGCGGGTTGCGTCAGCGCCCGTGTCTTCATAGCACGGGGCATGACGCAACCCCGCTCGCCGGGCCGTGTCTAACTGCGGCTTTTCGAGGAATCCAACGGCGCCCAGCGACCCGCCGCCTGGGCGGCTTCGCTGCCCGTTGGGCCTGAGGCGCTCGGCAAGGCGGAGACTTGCGGGCAAGTCGTTCGGCGGCCCGCCGCAACTTCGATGGTCAAGCAGCGTCGTTAACCGATCAGGCCGGCCTGTATTTGAAGCATGCGAGCAAATACGCGCAGGGCCTCATTCAAGTTGAGCGTGGCCACCGTTGCTTCTCCCCTGGCGGTTCGAGGTAAGATCAAGCCGGTGTCGCGGTTCAAAATGAAATGCAGATGCCAGCCCAGAAGCCATGGCTCAAAGTCACGAGGATTGAATAACGGTTGGATCTGGCCACTCTCGTCCCTGCCGGTGGTTCGCTCGGCTTTGGCCAAGTTACAGCCTGGGCAGCTTAACGCGAGATTCGATAAGGCTGTCGCGCCGCCCCGGCTTCGCGGCAAAACGTGTTCGAGATGAAAGGTCACGCCCGTTGCGGCTTGCAGCAGGCGGCAATACTCACACGCTCCGCCGGCGCGGCCAACGACCAGTTGACGAAGCGTTCCGCGCCGCGCCATGGGTCAGCGTCCCGCTGGTTCTGGCTGAATCCACACTGTGACCGGTACACTGCCCGAGCGAACACTTTTCTTGCCAGTTTTAGCAAACTTCGCGAGCCGCTTGGCATTAGTCACCATCAGCCGTTCCGCATCCGCGACCAGTTGCTCAAGCTGCTCTTTCTCCTTTGGAGTGATGGTCCCTTCGCTGTTTTTGTCCAGCAAAGCATCCATCCGCCGTTGCTTGGCGGCCGGCAGTTTTTCGATCCTTGGCGGAATCGATTTCTTCATCGTCTGGACCTCGGCGGCCTTGAGCCACGCTCGTTCGCTGGGTTTATCATAGCGCGGATTTGATCGACTGACTAGCTTCCAGGGCGACTGGTGGATAAGAGCCCGGCTAACACTGCGAACCGGCAGGGGGACGAATGCGGCGAGCCACCGCCTCATCCGCCACGCCGATGGCGTCAACAAAACGCGTTCCCTGGTCGCCGGCCTCCTCCCGGCGACCCGCTGCCTGGGCGGCTCCGCCGGCCGTTGGGCGAGGCGTGCTCGGCAAGGCGAAGCCGTGCGGGCAGGGCGTTAAGCGGCGGAGGGGTGAAAACAGGTGGCGAAGCCAGCGCTATTTGCCCTTTGCCACCGATTCGAATTCAACCCCTCTCCGATCGACTTCATCGGTTGTCGGAAGGTCTCTGAACTTCTTATTCCAGTTCAAGCTCGTGCATATCGTTCTTGCTGTTTGAATGTCAAATGTTCGATCAAACATCAGTGAGCCGCCCGCGTGGTAATCTGTCGAAAACCATTCGTAGCTTATCGAGTTCGGTTGCCGAGTTGTCAGAAGCCCGGAAAAACCCGGCTCAAGCAGTTCTTCACCAGCGGCGATGTTAAGTCGCACCAGAATGGCCTTTTGGGCAAGCAGCCACTGCAAATCCTCGAGTTGTTCGCGATTCATACTCCACCGGAATTCCGAAGGCATGGATTTGCAAACGCGGCTTTGGAGACGAATAACATCACCATTCTGGGCGGCAAGAAGCCGCGACGTTCGCTCGTCCAGAACATGGCTCGGTTCGGTCGCAGGCAAGCTCACACTGAAATGCGCCTCGCCATTCTTGAGAACGATTGCTCTCGGAGTGAGCGATTTCACGAATTTGACGTCGTGGGCGTATTCCGGCGGCACACGGAACTCGATTGTGCTCGCTTTGCACAGGACCCAATCATCGGGAATCGGCTGCCGTTTCAATCCCGAAATCGGAAGTCGGGGAACATTCGCAGGCAACATCTTGACACGAAAGGCAATGTGCTCGCCTTTCCAAAGAATGAGCGTGGACGCGATCAAAATCAAAATGCCGATCGAAAGCGCAACTGCAACAAGGAGGGACCGCTTGCGCATTTGACCTTTCCAGTCACGTCATTGAACCCTGACTTCCGACTCCAGTATCACATGGTCGACCGAGCCAGTCCAGCGCCAACAAACCTCAGGTCGCCGGGCTCCGGCCGGCGACGCGCTTCCTGGAGGGCTCCGCCGCCCGTTGTGCCGAACGCGCTTGGCGAGCGCGGAGAATTGCGGGCAGGGCGTGTGACGGAACGAGGGGACAACATCACTTCCTGTACGAAATGTAGAAGCGTGTCATTTTTTTGCGCACAGCAAAGTGGAAGAATGGTCTTCATCGCATGGCTATGGCTTTCCAGTGGCTCGCGGCACGAGAATCATCATCGAGCAGGTTGTTCCTTTTGTTGAAAAATCCGTCGGTCGTTTTGATTCGTTACCGTGCACCAGCGCGAGCCACAAGTTCTTCCAATCGGTGCTCATTGAGATTATTCCGCGAATCATGGAATGGCCATTTTTTGTATCAACAGGCGTCAAGTCGATGGAGCCATATGGACTTTTTCCGCCCCCCTGTCCAATCGCGTAACGATATGAAATCTTTTCGTCGCCCTTAATCAGCGTGATGCGATCGTTCTCGGCGACGATTCGCCTGCGCCTATTTCCTGACCCGAGCCGCGAGTCCCGCCTTCTTCTACGTAAACGCATCGCCATTCTCCATGAAGGTGATTGGCATATCGCTTCTCGATCGGCCAGAGAAACAGCTTGCCAATTGCGCAATTCATGATGGCGCCATGCAATTCAAGGGCATTTGATCCGACTAGGCCGTCTATTGGTCGACTGCCCAACTGTCCAAGTCGCCGATTGAAATTGGCGAAATCAAAAATACCCACCTTCACATTTCGGGTGCGGAATTTTCCCGTCTCAAGTGTGACTTTGTCCTTTGACGATGAGAATTGAACGCTGCCGCCGAGCGTGTTCGCAGGCGGAAGCTGGTAAACTTTCAAGTTCAGCTTTTGCGCCAACCTGTCGTCAAATATGATGTTCGAACACGCAGTATCAACCACGAGCACACAAGTACGGCAACGGTTGACGGTCCATGCGACACCAAAGTATCCGTCGGCCCTCAGCGGCATTTGAGTAGAGATATACCCAAGCGACTCCAAACATTGCTCAATTGAGTCGCTCGGCGTCGTGCTAGCCGGATGTTGCGCTTTATTCACAGGCGAACGAGACCGCTTGAAGACCCATGTCTTGCAATTCGTCTTCGCCGTTGAAAATGTTTTCGGAGGATCAGGCGAGCCGAGGGGAGCCAAGCATAGAACTAGGTGATCGGCATCGAACTTGGTGATGCCACGTCGGATCGTGTTTTGGCCGTTGGCTGATGCTGATTTCAATTCTATTCCAATGGGCGAATTCCCGACATGCAACGTGAAATCGTATTTGACAATCTTACCGTCAGTGCACAGAACAAGATTATTCGCGCGAATTGCGAGCGAACTCTTGCTTGTGACCTTTACTAGCTCACTCACGCCATTGGATTCAACCGCCTCACATTGCCAATCGCCCTCAAACATTCTGCGGTGTTTGTCCGGAGGCAATAAGTACAGATGATGATTCTCGAAGTCGATCACCGCTGAAAACCTTGCGAGTTGATCACTGCCGAGCAAGCCATCCAGGTGAGGAAATCCTTCACGCTTTGAATCAGCATTGACACGACTGAGATCGGTTACTCCGATTTGTTCCGAGCCGGTAACTACGGTGGCGCTAATCTCAAGTCTGTTAATATGCGTCGAAGCGCGGCGAACATGGCCGCCTAATGGCGCCACATCGTTGAACTCGTTCGCAATCTCGAGCTTTAGATCAGTCGCGGTGAGCCAGTCCAGCAAGGTTTCCGCGCTACCGCTGTCAAGCAAGAGCGAACGTTTAGTGTCGTTAACCGTTGCATCGACATAAAACCGTCCTTTTTTTCCGTGGATCGGAATTTGCTCGTATCCCAGTCTCTTGAGGATTGAGGCGACACCGCAACTATGCGCTTCACCACGAGCAGTGCGGATCGGTTGGTCATCGCCGACCGCCGCATCTGGGGTAAACACCAGAGCCAGAGTGAAGCCAACCGTGACTGTAAGGGCCAGTGAATTGACGGTTCGGTGGGTCTTCACGCATTCACCTCACATCTGGGCTAAGCAACGAGCTTGTCGGCTTCAAAACGGCTGCGGAAGCGATGGACGCCATAATTGAATTAGCTGTTCGAGTGCCTAGGATCAATCTGGCTGCCGCCATTTCATCAGGTCCGGCAATGGGCCGACGGGCAATTCGATCTTCGACTTCCTAGCCATGATAGGCCCTGCGCAGCTTGGCCCAGCGCTCGCGGACTTCGGCCTCGCCTTGTGCAAGGGAATCTTCCCAGCCGAATTTTCGCGTCGAATTCAAAAGCGCGTTGAATTGCCGCCAATGGGTTTCCAGGCTTGTGGAGCGAAGTTCTTCGGCCTCGCGCGCGTTGATGCGCCGCTAGCGCTCGGGAAATGCTCGGGCTTCGGCTTTTGTAATGGGGCGAGTCATTGGCCGGCCCTTTCCAGAAGAATAAACGAATCGTCAGAACGACAATAAGATCGTCGTTGCGGTTCGCTGACGTTGATTTCAGTATCGCATGATCGAGTGGGCCGGTCCAGAGCTAACGGAATCTGGTCGCCTGGCTCCGCCCGGCGACCCGCAGCCCGAGCGGCTCCGTCACCCGTTGGGCCGGGCGCGCTCGGCGAGCGCGGCCTTGTCAGTAGCAGGCATTTTCTCACCAGCCCGATTGCCACGTCAGCAATTCCCGGACTTCGGGGAGTTCCGTCAAATTGGTAGCACGTTGTTACGGCACCCGCTTCGCCTGTTCGATGATCACGTGGCATTGCGGAAGCAGCTTCCCAAGTCGAGCAACCCCAGCCGCCGAGACCTTCGTTTGAATCAAATTGACTGATTTGAGATGTTTGAGTTTGGCGAGATCGGTAATCGCACCGTCGCCAACCTGCGTTTGCTGCAATCCGAAAGCTCCAATTTCGACAAGGCGGCAAGTTGCTTCACGCCCGCGTCCGAGACCTGAGTACCAATAAGGCTCAAGGTTCGCAGTTCCGAGCAGTTCTTGAGCCATTTCATGCCGTCGTCGGTGACTTTGGAACCTAAATGGCCGTGCACGATTCTGCAGCTAAATCATGCCCCTGAATCGTGCGGGGTTATGTCGATCCCGGTCGTGCAGCACTGCTTGGCCGCCTCCGAGGTTGGGATCGATGGTGACGTTCGCGCAGGCGGCCAAGCAGTGGCAATCACGTGGGCGGGTGCAAGGGATCATCACCATCAGATACCATTGCAACAATTCCTTTGCGCCCTTTGCGCCTTGGCGAGAAAGGTGCAATGAATCATCACCATCAGATACCATTGCCACTGCTTGGCCGCCTACGAATGATTCGCTATTGTGCAAGACCGTCGCGGGCGGCCAAGCAGTGCTCAACGCTCGTGCACGATTCTAGAGCTAAATCATGCACAGCCATATAGGAGCAGCAAGCGTTTCAACTTTATCGCGTGCGAAGGGGCCTTGTGATCTTCGTCCGAAGCTGAATAAGCCATCTCCAGATCTTGCAATTCGCCGAGCGGCCAGCGAGCGGTGTGACGGTTTGCTCCGCTGGACGCTCCTAGTCGCTATTACGAAAGTGCGATTATCCGTTGTGGAGGTCGGCATGGTGAATTCCCCAAAACGAGTATACCTGTATCGCGGTCAGCCGAAGACCGGTGCCGCAAAAACTGTTGATTGGCGACAACCACCAGCGGCACTTGCTCGACACAGTTTTCAGGTTGTCTGATCTTGCCGGGTGAACCGCTTCCTGGGTCACTCCGCCTCCCCTGGGGCCGGGGCGCGCTCGGCGAGGCGGAGCCTGGCGGGCGGGGCGTGTCACGGCGGAGCCGCGGAACCCGCAAAACTCCCTTGCTGGCGCTGCGGGCTGCCAGAAAAAACTTCCTTGCTGGCGCTGCGGGCTGCCAGAAAAAAGTCCCTTGCTGGCGCTGCGGGCTGCCAGAAAAAACTTCCTTCGACGCGACATCATTGCGAATGTGCTCATGTCGATTCCCCGGTGGGCGCGGGCAGGAGGGTTGGCGTGCTTTTCGGCTGGCAGTCAGAAGATACCACGAGCGATGCCGTCGCGTCAGTGCAAAAACCTGAAAATCGAGCATGCAAGCCGCCAGTCGCGGTCGCCGCTATCCCTCTTTGAATCCCGCGCCCTTGCCGCGACAATGAGTGAATGAATCCGCAAGCCGTCATCGACGCCACCCGTCGCTGGATTTCCTTGTTCGTAATCGAATTGAATTTGTGCCCATTCGCTCGACGCGTGTTCGCGGGGGAGAAGATCCGTTACGTCGTCAGCGAGGCCGCGGACGCGGCCCGGTTGCTCGTTGACCTGAGCAATGAAATCATGCTCCTGGCCGAGTCGCCGATTTCGGCGATTGAAACGACGCTGCTGATCCACCCATTCGTTCTCAATGAGTTTCTCGACTACAACGATTTCCTGGGTATCGCTGAAAAACGGATTGTGGACTTCGACCAGGAAGGTGTGATTCAAGTTGCAAGTTTTCATCCTGGTTACCGCTTCGCGGGCGCCGACCCGGAAGCGGCCGAGAATTACACGAACCGGTCGCCGTATCCGATGCTGCATTTGCTCCGCGAGGAAAGCATCTCCGCGGTCAACGACGATTCGGATGAAATGCTCGAGATCCCGCGACGCAACATCGAAACGTTGACGAAGCTGGGCCTGGATGCGATTCGACAGAGACTCAAGGCAATCGAACTTGGTTCGATATGAGCAAGACCCGACGTGTTGGCGCGGCCGGGAGTCGGATTTATCCCGTGGTCTTCAATTTGTTCTTGGCGGCGGCGGCGAGTTTGCTGCGGCCGAAGCGCTTCAGCAGGATTCGCAGCACTTCCGCGCCGAACTCCTTCATCGGCGTCATGTATTCGGAGAAGTGGAAGCCGATGTAATACAGTTCCTCGGCGCCGAGCCATTTGGTTTTGCTCAGGAAGTCGAGCACCATGTCGGTGTCCTGGCGAGCGAGGTCGGCGAACTGGTGCAGGGCGGGATCATTCGCGCGAAATTCGCTTTCGAGTTCCTTGTGCGACACTTTCACGCCCGCCGCGGCGATCTGCAAGCGGATCGGGAAGCCGACCGCCGGGTCGCGCGCCAGCACGCGATAAACCAGATGGGCGGTCTCGAAATCGTTTTTCTTGACCAGCGCCGTGGCCCGCTTTTCGAGTCGATCGCGGAGCCCGCCGTAATCGGCCTCGCGCAAGATGAACAGCAGCGGGTCGGCCCGGCGATCGTTGTCCTCGAGATAATTGAGTGCGGTGGGGAACAACTCGCGCGTCCAGGATTCGGGATTGCCCTGAGCCAGCGGCGCGAGCGTGCGGGTCAAATTCCAGGCTTCGTCCGGTGTCTCCGCCTGGCGAACGAGCTTAATCAGGCTCGCCCGCCCGGGTTCGCTCTTGGCCAGGCGCGTCAGCACTTCCTCGCGATAGGCGCGGTCCGGATGGTGAACCTGGTCGAGCAACGCCGAGACGATTTCCTTATTGTCGCGATTGCCGATCTTGGTCATGGCCACGCGGCGAACCGCGATGTCCGGGCGCGAAGCAGCGGTTCCCATTCCGCTTCGAGCTTGGGCGTCATTGGGATCTTGTCGAGGATCATCAACGCGGGGGCGGCGACGCGGAAGCTCGGGTCGGCGGCACATTTGAAGAGCCGATCGCGCTGATGCTTGTCGGGCGATTGCACGAAGCGGCCCAGCGCCTGCAGCGCCTGGGCCCGTACCTCGGGCGGGTGCGGCGGGAGAATGCGATCCCAGAGCAACCCGGCAATGCGATTGTCTTCGAGCAGGCCGGCCAAGCGGATGACGCCGGCCTCGGCGGCGGGCGGCAGCTTGGCCCGCTTGCTGCCGGCCAGCTTGATCAGGGCGTCGGCGAGCGACTTGCGGCGTTTCGGCTCCATGGTTGGGATCATGGTCGCCAGGGCATTGACCGCGGCGTCAACCACCGCCGGATCCTTGTCGGTCAGCACGTCGAGTTCGTTGCCGTCGGCGGCGGAGGCGCACAGCGCCGCGGCAATGTAACGCCGCAACCCCGGCGCGACGCGCGGCATCAGGTCGTGCAGGGTCGCGGAGCCTTTCGTTCCCAGGGCCGCGACCGCATCGGCCGCCGCCTCCGATTCCGGGCCGCCATTCTTGATGCGTTCGGAAAGTTGCGGGATCGCCTTGTCCAGGTGCAACTGCCCGGCGGCGCGAATCGCGCGAGGCGCACTTCGGCGTCGGGATCGGTCAAGGCGTCGATTACGGCCGAGTAGACCACGCCATCGCGACCGCCGACTTCACCCAGAATGGTGATGGCCGAGCGGCGAACATCCGATGGATTGTCTTCGGAAAGCAAGCGGACAATTTTGGCGACAGGCAGTTGCATGTTGCGATCCTGGGGAATCGTTCGCTTTGGGTTGAGAATATGCTACAAAGCTCGCCGCCCATCGGATATGTACGATTTGCCATCGAATTGAGAATTAAGTGCTTTCGGGTGCAGGGGTTGGATATCCCCGGGTTGCTCCGCCCTCAACGAGGTCCGATAGCCGATGACCAGCAATGTGCATATTTATTATCATCTAAGGCCTTAAAGGATTAAATGAAAATGGTTTAAATTAAACATCACTAATTTGCTCGTCATTCGTCGTCAGTGAGTTGGCCCTCGGTCCGCTTGTTACGCCAATTGTGAAATCAGAATAACCGGTCAAATCGACCACAGACTGGATCTTCGAAAACGCAAGCCTTTTGGCGGGAATGGTTTACGATGTGATTCGGCAATTCTTGCGAATGCGAAACCGGTTATTTCCGGTTATCTTTTTTGGTCGATCCGACGGGGATTTGCGAAAAACTGCGATTAGAACCGCGGTTTTTCGATGGGCTCCGTGCACAAAATCCTGGTGCAGACTCATTCAAGTTGCGAAGGTCGATTGGGAAGGCTGTCGATTTCAGCTCAACGCCAATTTCCGGAATCCGTACCAGCTATCGAGGTCAGGGCGATTCGAATCATTTTTTTTCGCCCGCGGGAGGCCAAACGTCTTCGAGCAGTAAGCCCGAGATTTCGGCGGCGCCGCGCCAGGCTTCGGCGATCGCATGAAGGTACTCCAGATTCGCCGCGACCAGCGACCGTTGTGCTTGCAGGACGCGCAGATACTCGAATTGGCCGCCTTGAAAGGCTTGCAGTGATAACTGGTAGGTTTGCCGGGAATCGGGCAGAATCGAATCGCGGTAGCGTTCGGCGCGTTTCTTGGCCGCGGCAAAACGACCGTAGGCGATCGCGAGCCGCTCGCTGAGAGCCAACTGAACTCGGGCGACGCCTTGCATGGCTTGGCCGATTTCCGCTTGGGCCGCGAGCCGCTCGCCTTGATTGCGATTCCAAAGAGGGACGGGCATGCTCACCTGCAGCGTCCAGTCGTTGGACTGGTTTTGATTCTGTCGCACGTAGCCGGCGCCGATGGTGACATTCGGAATCGCCGCGGCCCGCGCCCGGCGTAGGGCGAGTTCGGCGCGCTCCACCGCGACCCGCGCGGCCGTGACTTCCGGATGCGCTTCGATGATGTATTCCTGCGCGACATCGACGTCATATTCCGGGAGGGGCGATTCGAGTGAGCCGTCGAGTCGCGCTGTGAGCAACTCGGGCACGCCGCTAACCGCGGCCAGACGCCGCCAGGCCGCGTCGCGTTCCTTGGTCGCCGCGTCTTGTTCGGCGCGAGCCCGATTGAGTTCGACCCGCATTTGGAGCAGGTCGAGTTCAGAGGCCCTCTTGGCGTTTAAGAGAGTTTCGGTCTGCTCGTAAGATTGCGTGGCGAGTTTGACCAGCTCGCCCACGATTTCCACCCGGCGATCCGCGACCAGAACGTCGAAATAGGCGGAGCGGATTTCCGCGATGAGTTCGTATTTGCGCTGCGTCAGCGCGAGTTCGGCTCGAGTTTTTCCGCGATTGGCGATCGCGCGATCGAGACTCAGCTTTTTGGCGGTGACGATCTCCTGCGTGACGAGGGGTAGGGTGTTCGTGCCGCCTGGTCCTTGCCGGTCGCCCACTTCGTCAAGAACCACGCCGGCGGTCGGATTCGGATAGAGCCCCGCTTGCAGGGCGCGGCCCTGCGCGGCTTGGATGGCATAACCCGCCTGAGCCAATCGCGGGTGACACGCCAGGCTGGTCGCGATGAGGTCGTTGAGGGACAGCGCCCGCGTGGACCGGGCGGTTTGGCGAGATTGTGGAGCCGGTTGAGGTTGCGCGAGCCCCAAAGTCGGGGATAAAAGGAGAAGGGCGAGGCCGAGCGCCCCCGAGCGGCAGCTTGACCGCCCGACCCTCAACCCCCCCTACCCCCCCCGAGGCGGGGAGGGTAGGGGGGGGTTGAGGCGAGGGTGAGCATCGCTTCGCGGAGTAAAGTTTTCGACCGTTTGTCGAGATGAGCGGGCATCGGCGAATCCCTCCTGGATTGCCTAAACTGCACGAGTCGATTTGGAATGGCGGCGAAGTCGATCTGCGCCGCCGGTTCGCTACAGAATCTCAGGTTCTGACGCCGCGCATTTACTTCTTATCGTCTTTCTTGTCCTTTCCCGCCGAGTCTTTCTCCTCTTCAAGAGGCGGCGGCTCCTTGCCGTATTGGGCTCGATACCGGGCCGCAAACTTCTCCTTCAGCTTAGGATTGCAAATGAAGCATTGCGACATGGCCCGGTCGTGCTTGTCGCACCAGTCGCCTTTCTTTTTGAGCTCGGCGGCGACTTTCGCATTGCACTGGCTGCACTCGGCCTCGGGCACGCCATGTTCGTCGCACCACCAGCCGCTGTGTTTGCTGTCGTCGGTCTTCTTGTCGTCGCCCTTGACCGCGACGGGCTTGCCGCCGGCTTTGCTCGCGTTGCCGGCATCAGCCGCTTTGTCGCAGCCGCCGACAAATAGCATTAGTGCCGCGAAACCGACGATCGCCGTCGATCCTCGAAACCAGTTCTTCATATTCACACTCCTCATTTAGTGGAAACTTCGACCGGGGCCATCTTGGAGCCGTTCCATGATTCCACCCCGACCAAGTCCTCTTCCTCAGGCTCCAGATTCAATCCAAGCAGTTTTCCGGCGGCCGTCGGCCCGACGCCAAAGACGCCGGTCAGAATTCGATAGGCGATCTTCGCCACCCAATCGAAAAGCAGGTACAAGACGCGCAGAACCAGCAGCGACATGATCATCGCGCCTATGACGCCGCCGATGAGCACGGTGGCGAGCGGCCGCTGGACTTCCGCCCCCTGTCCGGTGCTTAACGCCATGGGCAGAAAGCCGAGACTCGCGACCAGTGTTGTCATGAGCACCGGGCGCAGACGCGTGATTGCGGCCTGTTCGACTGCTTCATGAACATTGCAGCCGCGGCGCGCAGTTGCCGCACATAAGAGACCAGAATCATGGCATCGAGCACGGCGACGCCCGAGAGCGCGATAAAGCCAATGGCGGCGGAAATCGAAAACGGCATATCGCGCACCCACAACGCGATAATGCCGCCGATCCAGCCAAACGGCACGGCGGGCAAGACACGAAATGGATCGATGATATTGTGGTACGTGAAGTAGAGCAGCACGAAAATCAGGATTAACACGACCGGAAGGACGATGAAGAGCCGCGTCCAGGCTCGTTCGAAATTCTCAAACTGGCCGCCATACTCGATGCGGTAGCGGCCAGGCGGCAGCGTGACTTTTTCGGCGATCTCTTTTTTCGCTCGGTTGACGAAGCCGACCAGATCGCTGGCGACATTCGCGGTGATGGCGATTCGCCGCTGGCCCCATTCGCGCGTGATGGTCGAGGGCCCTTCGGTTACTTCGATCTTGGCCAGTCGCGAAAGCGGGATATGTTCGCCCGCCGGCGTGGCAATCAGCGTCTTCCCGATCGCTTCCGGGCTCGCTCGATTCTTTTCGGGGAGCCGCACCACCAGGGGAAAGCGCAATTGCCCCTCGAAAATCTCGCCAACCGGCATGGTGCCAACCGCGTAGACCATATCAAGCACGGCCTTGGCCGGCACGCCGTAGCGAGCGATCTCATCCTGATTCACTTCGACGCGAAGCACCGGCTGGCCCGTCACTTGTTCCACGTTGACATCGGAACTGCCGGGAATGCCTCGCAACACGGCGTCGATTTCCTTCGCCTTGGCAGTCAATACGGTGTAGTCGTCGCCAAACAGCTTGATTCCCAAGTCGGAGCGCACGCCAGAGACCATCTCGTTTATGCGCAATTCGATCGGCTGGGAGAAAGAGATTGTCTGCCCCGGGATGTCCCGCAGTTCCTTCTTGATGAGTTCCATCAATTCCGGCTGAGTCTTGGCTTTCGTCCAGTGCTCTCGCGGGTAGAGCGTAATGAAGAAATCGGTCAATTCGACGCCCATCGGATCGGTGGCGACCTCGGCCGTGCCGATTCGGGCCCAACAGTGTTTCACCTCGTCGGGGAAGGCTCGCCGGACTGCCTGCTCCATCCGGGTATTGACGCGAATCGATTCTTCCAGATCGGTGCCGGCGAGGCGCACAACGCCGATCGCGATCGATCCCTCCGAGAGGCGAGGCATGTAGACCCTTTCTAGGTTGGGCACGACCAGGCCAAAGGCGAAAATGATCGCCCCGATCGCAAAGACCGCGACCGCGGTGCGGTATTTCATCGTGAAGCGCAAGATCGGCTTGTAGATGGCCAAGGCCAGGCGCATCAACAGCGGCATCCGCTCGTCGACGCGGCGTGGCAGAAAGAAACTCGCCAGAACCGGCATCAGCGTCAGCGACAGCACCAGGGAGCCGGCCAGCGCGAAGATCACGGTCAACGCCATTGGCCGAAACAGTTTCCCCTCGACGCCTTCGAGCGTGAGGATCGGCAGGTAGACGATCATGATGATCAGTTCGCCGAAGAGCGTCGGCTTGCGGACTTCGATCGCCGCGTCGCGGATGACCGTGAGCTTGTCGCGTTCTTTCAAGTCGCCGTGGGCGATGTGCCGCACACAGTTTTCGATCATCACCACCGACGAATCGACGATCATGCCGAAATCGATTGCCCCCAGGCTCAGCAGACTGGCGGAAATCGCGAACTTATACATGCCCGAGAAGGCAAACAGCATCGAAATCGGAATGGCGAGCGCCACGATGGCGGCCGCCCGAAAGTTGCCAAGGAAGGCGAAGAGAATCGCGATCACCAGCAGGCCGCCTTCGAACAGATTGCGGCGCACCGTGTCGATCACCACGTCCACCAGTTCGGTGCGGTCGTAAACCACGTCCACTTCGATGTCCGGCGGAAGGGTCTGGCGCAACTCGTCGACTTTTTTCTTCAGCTCGGTCGTAACGGTCTTACTGTTCTCGCCCATGAGCATGAAGCACAGACCGAGGACCGCCTCGCCACGGCCATCGGCACTGACGGCGCCGCGGCGAATCTCGGCGCCGACCTCGACATCGGCCACATCGCGAACGCGGATCGGCACGCCATCCTTGGCCGTTACGACGACGGCCCCAATTTGCTCGATGTTCTCCGGGCGGCCGATGCCGTGAACCAGGAGCATTTGGCTGTTTTGCCGAATGCTGCCGCCACCGACGTTCTGATTGTTGCGACGCAACGCTTCGGTAATTTCGTCGAACGTGAGGCCGTGTTTGATGAGCCGGTCGGGATTAATGCGCACCTGATACTGCTTTTCAAATCCGCCCCAACTGTTGACCTCGGCGACGCCTTTCACGGCGCGAAGCTGCGGCTTAATGACCCAGTCGTGAACCGTCCTCAGGCGAGTCAGCTTTTCCATGCGCTCCGCCTCGGTCGCTTTCGACAGATCCTGACCTTTTAGGCGCACGATGTAGTGGAAGACCTCGCCCAGGCCGGTGGCAATCGGGCCGAGGCTCGGCCGTCCGACATTTTCGGGAAGCTCCACCGTGTTCAATCGTTCGGACACTTGCTGGCGGGCGAAATAGATGTCGGTTCCGTCTTCAAACGTGACGACTACCTGCGAGAGGCCGAACTTCGAAACCGAGCGCATATTTTCCAGGTGCGGCAAGCCGCTAATTTGCTGCTCGATGCGGGCGGTGATTTGCGATTCGATCGTCTCCGGCGGCATCGACGCGGCGACGGTATTGATTTGCACCTGCACGGGAGTGGTATCCGGGAAGGCATCGATGTCGAGGTTGCGCAGCGCCAACACGCCGACGACGGCGAACGCGACCGCTCCCAGGATCACCAGGAAGCGGTTTCGCAACGAGAAATCGATGATCCAGTTCAACATCACCCAATCTCAAATCCGACTCGAACCCGCCTTCGCATCTGGCCCGACCGGGCCATTAGTGATGGTCGGCTCAACCCGCTCCGAGGTTGCCGCGCAACAACTCGGCCCGAAGCGTGCCGCTGCCGCCGGCGACGACCACTTCACCCGGCAGCAATCCCACGATGATCTCCGTCTTTGAGCCGCTCGATGCGCCGGGGACAACCTTGCGGACATGAAACACCTTGGCGCGCCCTCGCGATTGAAATTCCTGTCGCGGACAAAGACAATGTGGCAGTCGCCTTCCCACTGCACCGATTCGCCGGGCACGACGATCGCTTGATCATCGCTCCTCAGAACGATTCGACCCTTGCCGAACGCGTGGGCGAGCAGGCTGCCCGAATCATTGGACAACTCGGCCCGGACCTGCACCATGCGCGATCGTTCATCGGCGCGGCTGCTCAACCAGGTGATATTTCCGGTCACGTCGTTTCCGTCGTCCAGCGTGAACTGAACCGCGTCGCCGATCTTGAGCCGCCAGACATCTTCAAGCCGAACGTCGAGATTCAGCCACATTCGCCGCGTATCCGCGACGACGAAAAGCGCCCCGGGCCGGATCGGCGGCTTGCCCTGCCGCAGCAGTTCGTGAAATGATCGTTCCGTCGAGCGGTGCTCGGATGGCGATCAGGTTGCCGGACGCGGTCGCTGGGTCGAGTGAGCTTTGCAATTCCGCGGGCAGACCCAGGAATCGGACTTGCCTCGCGATTTCATCCGGAGCGAGCGACTTCAATGACTCGGTCCGAACGGGCAAATCAAGATTGGCCAGCGTTTGCTCGGCATTGATGAGGCCGATTCGCGCTTCTTCGGCGACTGCTTCGGCCTGGGCGATATCTTGCCCAGACACCGTTGCCGGCGCGGCCTTGAGCGCTGCGAGCGTTCGCGATTTGAGGTCCGCCTGCGCAAGGGCTTGAAGATATTCGGCCTTGGCCTTGCCAATCTCAACGGCGTCGATGATGGCAAGCACATCGCCGGCCCGCACGCGGTCGCCTTCCTGCTTTTCGACTCGCACCAGGGTGCCCGCTACGCGCGGCGACAAGCGGGCGACGCGCGTCTGATCGAAATCGATTTCGCCATTGGCAGTGACGAATTCGGCGATCGGCCCGCGCCGGACCTCGGCGAATTCGAAGCCAAGCTTCGCCACCGCTTCCGCCGAGGCGATCTGAATTCGCCGCTCGTGAAGCGCGCATTTGGAATTGTTGCCGGTTCGCGGTGAGAATTTGAGCGCGCTTGCGCCCGCTTCAAGTCGGCGGCCGTGACCATGGGCGGCGTGGCCAGCTGCGCGATTTCCGGATGGCACAGCGGGCAGTCGGGCACGCCGTGCAACTTGCACCAGCCATATTGCTTTTCCGCCGGCATGCAATCCTTGCGGCATTCCACGCAGATCGAATCGGGGACATTGTGCGCGTCGCACCAATCCGGCTTTTCGGCCTGCTCCTTGCCCAACAGCGCGGAGAGTTTCGGCATTTTCCAGCCGATTCGCTGCGACACGATCAACAGCGCCGCAAGGGCGGCCAACATAGTTAACGTGGGCAGAGCGTCGATGGCTCGGTGCAACGCACGCCGCGCGGCTGACCGCCTTTCGTTTGAGATCGCTGGTTGAGGTAAAACCGTGTTGTCGCGATTCGGATTCATGTTTGACTCCGCTACGGCACGTTGGGACTTACTGCGGTCGCTTGGTTTGCACGTTGGTCAACAGTTTTTTCATCAACAGGTCGCTGCCTTTTGCGGCGATCACTTCGCCCGGCATCAGTCCGGCGATGATTTCGATATCGCTTCCATTCTTTGCACCGATCCGCACCGAACGGGCGCGATATACCTTCGGGCGCCTTGTTTCAGGTAGTTCCTGTCGCGGACGAAAACTACATGCGCGCCATCAACCGATTGGACCGCCTCAGCCGGGATGACGATCGCTTCCGCATCCTCCCGGAGGATGACGCGGCCGGCGCCGAACACGCCGGCGCGAACGGTGCGGCTTCCATTTGAGAGTTCGGCTCGCGCCGCCACGCGGCGAGTTTTGTCGTCCGCCGACGCCGCAATCCAGGTCAGTTTGCTTTCGAGTTCACTTGACACTCCGTCCGGCTTAAAGTGCACGGCCTGACCGAGCGAAAGAAAACGCGCATCTTCCGGCGCGAAATGCAGCGTCAGCCAGAAGCGGCTCGTATCGGCGACCGTAAACAACACTCGACCAGCGACGATTGATTCTCCGGCGACGACATCGCATGCCAAGATCTCGCCATCCAGCGGTGAAACGACCGGCAACAGATTGGTCGGAGCGGTCGCGGGGTCCAGTCCCTCGCGGATCGACTGGGGCAGCCCTGCCAGCCGAACTCGCTGGGAGGCGTGTTCGATGCCGTCGTCGCCGAAGTCCTTGGCGTGGACGGGCAGCCCGAGATTGATCAACGCTTGTTCGGAGGACAACAAGCGAATCTCGGCTTCGCGGGCCGCCGCCTCGGCCTCGCGAACCTGCGCCGGGACGATCCGCGCCGCCGACTTCAAGTCCGCCAGCGAGCGGCTGCGTTGTCGTGACCGAACCAGCGCCTGCAAGAATTCGGATTTGGCCTTGCCCACCTCGGGCGAATCAACGATGGCCAGCACCTCGCCGCGCCGGACCTTGTCGCCGACTTTCTTGAACACTTTCCACACTCGACCGGCGACACGAGCCGAGAGCGGGGCCAGCCGCGTTTGATCGTAATTCACCTCGCCGTTGGCGGCGATCGTTTCGGTGAACGATGACGTGAGCACCGGCAAAATGGCGACACCGGCCTTTTCCGCCGCCTCGTCCGAGGCGAACTGGACTCGGCCATCGTGGAGATGCGATTTCGGATTGTTGCCCGGCGCGGCCGCAATCGCAGGGCTCGATCAACTCGCTGAAGCTCGGCGTCGGTGACCGTTGGTGTCTTCCCGACCTGAGCGATTTCAGGGTGCTCGTATGGACAGTCAAAGATTCCGTGGCGGCCGCACCAGCCATGTTCCGGCAGGCGCGCCATTAAGGCTGGGTTGCACTCGACGCATTCGGATCGGGGAAGATCGTGCAACGCATCCCAGTCATTGGCAGCGATATTTCCAGTTGAATGCCGGACGAAATGCCAATCGGTTTGAGATCCCCAGACCGCGATGCCGCCAAGCAATAAGACCACGATCGCCGACGATAGGCACTGGCGAATCCAGCCTGCGATCCCGCCGCGATTGTTCGCGACAGGCGTCGATTCTCGGGCTTCGAGTGGATTGTTCATGCAATTCACCGCGCGGACGCCGCCTGAACTTGGCAGGCAGCGTGCCTTCGCCAACATGTGTGTGACGGAAAGTCATTAAATAAGGCTTGCGAATCGCCGCGCAAGATCATGAGGCGATGCGGTACGATGCAATTGGGAAAAAGAATCAATTCAAAAGTGCGCAATGAACAAGATACAGCGGCGAACTGGTGGGCCATTGCGTGCGATCGGGACGGTCGGCTGCTTTGTAATCGGTCAACTTCAGCGTCGCCACTGACGCCGAACTGGTAATTGCATCTGGAACCGGGACTGGCGTCTCAATCGCGAGTCTGGCGGTTCGAAAACGCGTGCACTCAGGGCAATGCTGATTCCGCGAAGGACAGCGATCTCCCCCATTCGAAGTCGAACTTGTTGCCAACTGAGTCTGAACGAGCTTTTTGTCTCTGACCGGCGCGTGACCACCATGACACTTGCAAAGTGTGGAAGTCCGCCCTGATTGGCAATGGGTTGAGTCGTGCACAGCCGGAAGCGTGCATGGCACAAAGTCGCAAACGCATGCGCTCGGCGGCAGCATCGCTGAAACTAGTGCCAAGGCTATGCCGAGCAGGCGACCCATTCGTTCCTCAGAAAATTGCCTATCAGTCAATATCGGCAGATTCAGTATACGATCTTCAATGCGGTCGAGTCAATTTGGTAAAGGTCTGCTCAAATCATTGAGGTAGCAGTCGCTTCACCGTGAGTTCCAAGCCACTACTACGCGGTCTTTCGCAGCGCTGCCCCTTCCATGGCATTTTCGCCCACATGCTTGATCAGGCGATCCCAGGCTTCCGAGTTCGCGGGCAAATCGGCGCCGACGGCGTCGAGTTCTTGCAACAGGTCCGTGGCGGATGGCAATTGAATCTCGTCCTCGAAGGGCGACAGCAGGATCGGGTTGTCGTTGCGATCCAGGCCGTTGAACGCCGCAGCGCCGAGACCGCGAATGACATTTTGCAAGCCTTCGGGCAGCGGCTTTGCCTTGCTGCGTTTGACGCGCGGCACCAGCATCGACCACTCGGCGGCCAGTTGGCCGAGCGCTTGCAAGTCGGCTTTGATGCCATTGGCCGGTTCTGAAACCCCAACAAGCCAGGCCGGCTCGCCGAAGCCGACGAGTTTGAGCGTGCCGTCGGCGGTGAGCACGGCGGATTGGCCGGTCAGGTGTCCGTGAATCATTCCGGCGGCGTGCGCGGCTTGCAAGGCGAGCCCGGCCTGGCCGAGCAATCGATACCAGACGCCGGGCACCGCGGCGAGCGCCGGCCATTCGGGGCTGGCGAGGCCATTGACCGACTCCTGCAGCACGGCGGGGCGGCCATTGATCTCGGTCACGGAATAGGTGGCGGCGATGTTCGGATGTTGCAAACTGGCGACGGCCGCGAACCGCTGCCGGTAGTCGTCGGGATGCACGGCGTCGGTCATTTCCGACTCGGCCAGATGGCGCAGCAACGCCATGCCCGCCCGTTGCGGATCGAAGACGCGGTACAACACTTCGCGAGGCGTGGACTGGACGCGATCGATGACGCGATACGGGCCGAGCACCAACCCATCGACATTGCCGGCCTCGATCAACGCCATCTGATAAAGCGTAATCGTGCCGCTCGAAAGCAAGACTTGTCGAAGCGAGCGCCGCTGGCGACGGGCTTCATTCCAGAGCGGCATCAACATTTCCTGATCGACCAGGCCGAGTTGCAAAAGCAACTCGCCGAGTTTGCGATCGGCCGGATCGACATCGCCGGTGAGCGAAAGGATGTCGCGGCCGGAAGAACCGCTCGGATAAACCGCCGGGCTCGTGGAGTCGCTCGTTTTTTCGTCGGCCGGATCGTTGACGGCGTTGGCCTTGGGCATTTCGAGGATTTCTGGAGCCGAGGTCGGAGACCCCGGCCACAAGCGGCGCGGCGGGCCGCCGCCAGCCAGGTTGCGCAGTTTGCGGCGATACCATTCGCGCATGTCACCGAGGTGGCGTTCGACCTCGGTTTTGCGCGTCGGCGACTTCGCGCTGCTGCTGTTGCAGCGTTTCCGATTGCTTCGCCAGCTTCTGCGAGCTTTCGTCAACTTCCTTGGCGACCGCCGCTAGCGCCTGCTGCTTCAGATCGAGCCGGGTTTCGTTTTGCGCGAACAGGTGCTTCATCTCGCCGACGCGACCCTGCCAGTCGATGATTTGCTGGCGGAACGCCGTCACCGCGAGGCGATGCTCGGAACGGGCCCGGTGCAAGGCCAGTTCCTGCTGCCGCAACCGGTCCGTTTCCGCCTGGATCTGGGCGCGGAGTTCCTGTAAATCTTCCTGGCTTTGCCGCGCGTAAGCGTGCAATTCCGAAAGGTGCCCGCGAAGCTGTTCGCGCGATTGATTGAGCCGCTCGATCACGCCCTGGCTTCGGAGTTCGAGTTCGGGCAAAGCACGGCCAAGATCACTGGCTTCGCGGATGGTTTCGGCCCGGAACGTCTCAAGATCGGCCCGCGCCTTGGCGAGTTGCTCGGCGAAATCGCCTTGCTCGGTCTCCCACTTGCGCTTCGCTTCGAACAGGGCCTTGCATCGGTGGCGATGTTCAAACCGGTTTCCTTCAATCGATCGACCTGGCGGCGGACGTTTTCCTCGCGCTGCGTCAGGGCGGCATTGAGGCGATGAATCTCCTCGGCGCACGTTTCCAGATCGGCCTTGAGTTGCTCGAACTGGTCATGGGCGGCGCGGCGCTCCTGCTCGGTTTGCAGGCGGGCGCGGGCCAAATCGGCTTCTTTGCCGCCCAGCCCTTGAGCCTGTTCTTCGATGGCCTTGGCACGGGCCGCCAACTCCTCGTTTCGCCGAAGCAATTGTTCCTGAAGCGCCTTGCGCGTCTCCTCGGCCTGGGTCAGCGCCTGTTCGCGTTGGCGGATCGACTGGCGGTCGGCCTCGACGCGCTGCTGCAACTCGATCATCTGCTGGGCTCGCGCCTTCATCAAGGCAATCTGCTCGGCGTGCTCGGCGGACCGGGCGTCGAGTTGCCGCGAACGCTCTTGAAGGTCCATCTCCTTCGCGGCGAGATCGTCCTGCAGGTTCTTGATGCGATCGAGCGCCTCTTGAAGGTTGGCGCGTGCGCTCGGCGTGCATGTTCCGCTCGAATTCGCGGGCCCGGCTTTCCTCGTCCAGTTCGCGCTGGAGTTTTTCGGCCTCGTCGAAGCGCTCTTTCAGGCGGCTGGCGATTTCATCCTGCTTGGCGCGGTCGCCGGCGAGTTGCTGCGCTTGCTGGCGAAGCTCCTCCTGCAGGCGATCCATCTTCGCCCGCATGGCGGCCAGCATCGATTGTTGGCCTTCGAGCATTGTGGCTCGTTCGAGCAATTGCTTGGCGATCCCTTCCTGATCGCTCTTCTGTTTCGTGAGCCGCTCGGCTTCTTCCTTCAGGCGAACTTGCCCGCCATCGAGGAGGTGCGCTTGCTCCTCGAGTTCCTGAGCGTCGCGGCGCAACTGTTCGTAGCGGTGATCGATTTCCTGATTCTTGGCCTCCAGCGCCTGCTGCTTCTCGTTCAACTCGACCTGCACGCGATCGAGGCGGACGAGATCGGACTGATAACGGGCCTGGAGTTGCTGCGTGACGTGGGTGTCGACGATGGACTTGTCGAATTGCGATTCGCGGGCGGCGAGGGCGCGTTCGCGGACCTCGAATTCGGCCAGCTTCGGCTCGGCGGCCTGCACCCGGGCCATGAAATCACGGACCTGCGCTTCGACCTGTCTCTCGCGGTTTTGCACCTGAATGTGCAGGTCCTGCACCTGCCGCGATTCGCTCTGCACCTGCTGCTGCATTTGCGCCAGCGCCTGGCGTTCGCGCTCGATGTCGGCTTTTTGCTGGGCGCACTCGCGCTCGATTTCCTCGCGGCGGCGATACCAGATCACGCGGTCCGATTCGAGTTCGCGCGATTGCTCCTCGAGTTGCCGTTGCTGCTCGCGAAACTGCGTCACGTCCTGTTGATGTTGCTGCCAGATATTAGAGTTTGGCGCGGGCTGTGGATGGGCCGGGTGGGTCGTGTATTGCGGCGGCGGGATCGGCACGAAGGCAATGCCCGGCGACGGCATCGCCTGAGGTTGCGGCAGCGATAGATGCACGAAGAATTCGATTTGGCCGATCTGCACGCGATCGCCGTGGGCCAGGGTTGCTTGCGCGACGACCGGCTGGCCGTTGAGGAAGATTGGCTGCGTGGGGGCGAGTTTGCGGATGCGCAGGCCATCGGGCCGGCGAATGATTTGCGCGATGATCGGCGGCAGATTGGCGCCGGGGATGCGCAGATCGCAGCCGGCAACGCTGCCGATGAGGAATTCCTCGGCGGCGACATCGTGCCACGACGGTCGAGCGCCGCCTTGCCGCAACTCGAGTCGCACCAGCGGCAACTCGCTAGTGCGGGGCGGCATATGGGTGGATGGGGGCATGCCAAGAGGTCCATCGCTTTGGCCCGGCGTCAGCCGGGCACGGTGACGATCCGTGCCACTCGGCCCCGATTCGCAAGCCGGCGCTCACGCGCCCGATATCGGGGCGACTAATTCAAACCGATTTGCCCAACTTTGAAAAGCCCGATCTTCAAATGTGTCGAAGTCTGGCGTGACGCAAGTTTCATATTTTTCGAAACTGGTGCGGAACTACTTGCAGGGAAAAGATTTGCGTAAAACTGCGCCGCCGCGACGCGGCATGGTTCGTTAACTGAAATTGCGCGCCGGTTTTTTTCAACGCGCGGTGTTCTCTTTTGTCGCAAAGTATTGGCTTTAAATGGGTTATGGCGATGATTTGGGCACCAAGAAATTGAAAAATGCGGTTAAAACCGGTCGCGCTGAACTACTCCCATGAGGCATTGGCTGGGGGCCGCGGGAAAGCGCGACCTTACCTGATCGGCACGAGAAACCAGTTTCGTTGCCACTCCAAAACCGTGTCGCCGGGAGGAACCGGTTCCCCGGCGATGCGCTCGATCGCCCAACCGCAGGCGTTGTTAACGATGTCCAGGGAAAGCCGTCGCGCGGTGTAAAACTCGCGCAGTTTCGGCAGCGAATCGTTCGCCTTCATGATGCCGAGTGTGATTGCGCAGCATCCGCCGCAGCGCGGCTGATTCCATGTCGCCTGGGTGAACCGCGTTCAAACGGCCGATCAAGGGGCCGACGATCTTTGGGATCGGATCGTTCGGATGGAAGCGACCCAGCGACCAGATCGCGGCGATTCGAGTTTCCATGCCGGACTTCTTCTTGGTGATTAGCTCACGAAACAACCGTTCCGCGGGCTGGTATCGGTTGGTGCCTAAAAACTGGATCAACTGCGAGAGTTGTCCATCGGCAAATCTCGGCGGCAGATTCCGCGGATCGTTTGGCGTCAGTGCCACGATTCGATTGAGATAAGAAAACGCGTTTTCCATCGTCTCGGGAAGGTTCAGCTTTCGCAGGCTCCAGGCGCTCGCCAAACAAACTTCACCTCGATCGGATTCCAGCAGCGCCAAGAGGCGAGCCGCCGCGCCTTTGTGGTCGATAGTGCCCAGTAGAATTGCGGCCTGCTCCTGGCCGCGCCAATCCGGGGCCTGCAACGCCTTCATACCGACGCCAATTACAGGTTCGCGGTGATTGCCGGCCAATGCCTGTAATACCTTGCGCCTTGACGCGGACATCCGGATGCGAATCCGAAAGGCAAATTCCCAGTTGACGCAGATGTTGGTCGGTCGGATTTCGCGACAGGACTTCCACCGCTCGCTTGCGCACTTCGGCATCATCGCTGCCCAAGACGCGATCCAGGACCGGTTCGATGAGTTTCGAGTCAATCTCGATCAAGCGAGTCAGCGCGATCGTGGCGATCGCGGGTTCGGCATCGACAGCAAACGCGAGCAGTTGCTTGATAGCCTCGGGCGAGTTGTGCCGTTTTAAGAGACTGACGGCGACAAGCCGGTCGGTCAGGCCGGCCGGGGAATGATCGGCCGTCAACGATTTTGCGTCGGCTTCGCTTCCCGATGTTCGGATCACGGCCAGGGCACGTGCGGCTTGAAGGCGAACAGCCGGAGCGATGTCGCGGGCCAGCGCCAATTCTCGCAACCGCGGATTGGCGCCGTTATCGTGCACCAGGGCGAGAGATTGAATGGCCAGCAGTGTCCGGCGCGTGATCGGCCGCTGGTCGAGCCGTGTACGCCAGGCGGCGCGAGCCGGTTCATAATTCCAGCGAGCCAGGGCCGGATCGACGATTTCCGCCAAGCTGCCCGCATCGTTCGACAGCAACTGGAGCAAGCGCGGCGCTGATTGGCGAGCATCAAGAGCCACGAGTGCCTTGGCCAACGCGAGCGCAACCTCCGGGTTGACATCGTAGCGATCGAGTTCGCGACGCAAGGCGGGAATCGCCGTGTCCAATTCCTTCATGCCTTGCCGGTGCGCGAGAGCGATCGCCAATGCGGCTTGGCATTTGGATTCCGCCTCGGGTCGGCCGAGCGCGGCGATCCACAGCGGGGCGAGACCTTCGGGGAAGGCCTTGACCGCATGAGCGTCGGGCACGCGCGGCTCGTGGTACATCGGTGAATCGATCGCGTCATCGATCGCCGAGCCATTGCCGGGAAAGCCAACGGCCAACAGCGCGGCGAACGGAAAACTGATGAACCAGTTCGATCGCATATGCCGTCTCCCAGATTCCGCGATTGCTAATTTGGACGATAGAGTTGCCGAATCCGAAAGAGCAAAACGAGCGAAAGAATCATGCTGGCGCCCCCCATCACCCACCAATTGCCGGGCAACAGTTGATATTCGCGAAAGCCCGGCATGCCGGACGCGTGCAGCGCCGCGGCGACCGGGCTAATCGTAAGCACTCGCTCAACTGTTTGGCGTCCGAACGGAGCGTCTCGGCCCAGCCAAGCCAACAATGGCGCGATGCACACGGCGATCAGGATCAGATTGGCGGCCGCGGTAGCTGCCGCGGTCGTGCGAAATAAGCTGCTGGCCGTCGCGCTCATGACCACCGCAAACAACGCGGTCATCAGGAGCGAAATGACCACTCGGCCAATTTGCGAAGCGAGTTCGGGCATCACGGTCATCAGCACGATATAACCCGGCAGTGTCGCGCACATGAGGAGCAACAGTGGCCAAACCACGCTGATTAGTTTGCCGCGAAGAATGACGCCGGCCGACAACGGCGTGGTCCGCATGAGCAGCCATCCGCCGCCCTCGCGTTCGGCGCTGATCAGGCCGGCCGCCAGGCTTGGCGCGAACAGAATCAGAAGTGCCGATTGCAACAGCACCAGCGCGCCGCCGATCACTTCCGGGCCCCAGCCGAGCGCTTCGGTTGCGGCCAGGAGACTGAGACCGAGCGAGAGAATCGCACTGAGGGCGATGAGCCGCAACGTCCAATGCGAGCGGCCGAAGCGCCGGCTGCGAAACTCTTTGGCCATGACCGGATTGATCACCAAGCTGATGTTGCCCGACCGGCGTTGCGGATCGACGAGAAAAAACAGCCGGCGAATGGCGCGTCCGGCGGTCGATCGGTCCTCGGTCATCACGCCGGCTGGCCGGGCGCGGTCGAGCGGCGTCCATTTCAGTTTCGCAATCGTCAGCGCCGCCAGGGCAACGCTCATCGCGGCGGCGAGCAATAGAAAACGAAAAATCGTACCGCCGCCGGTGTCCATGCCCTGCGTGCCGGCTCCGCCATGCCCCAGGATTTCCATGACCGCTGGCAATGGAGATAGGCAACGAAGCCAGTCGGCGAAATCGAATAACGGGCCATGATCGCCTTGCATGGCCCAGTAGGGCGCCAACGGCAAGACGACAATCGCGAGCACCAGGGCATAGGTTGTCCGCAGGGCGGCATCGACCGACTGTGCGCGGGCACTAACAAACAATCCCAAAACGGAGAGCTGCGCGGCGGCCATGGCAAAAACCAAATAGAGTGCCCCGATTCCCCCACGCGACGACGATCCGCCGAGCGCGTAGCAGGCCGCGCCGGCCGGGACGGTCACCAGCAACAGAATGATCGTGAAGCCTAGAACTCCGCCTAACTTTCCCAGGTAAATGCCGGATGCCGACATGGGCGAATTGAGCAACAGCGCCAGCGTGCCGCGCACCTTTTCGCGAACAATCGCTATGGCCGGAAACGCCGGCACGACAAACACGATGCCGGCGAGCAGCCCGTAGCCAAAAACGCGCAGCACCTGCAGGGCCCTAGCGCCGTTCAGGTCGCTTACACCGCTGCTGGGCCAACGTACCAAAACCAACAGAACACACGCCGCGGCCAGACTGATTTGGACCGCCAGCGCTTTGCGAGTCCGCTGCAATTCCAACAGTTCGCGGCGAATGATCGGATTCACGATTTCGCCTCCGTCGGCCGATCGGCGGAATCCTCGCTGCGGGCCACCGTCAGAAATGCCTCCTCGAGGTCGGTTTGGACTTCTCGAAATTGCGTTACAGGCAATTCGGCTCGAACCAGGGCGGCGAGCAAGCCGGCCAAGTCCTCGTCGGTCGCGGCGGTTCGAAAGCGCACGGCAAATTCGGCCGGGGCGGGAGTGATTTCCACGCTCGGCTCCGAGTGTTCGCGGATGATTTCGGCCGTCCGTTCGATCGCGTCGGCGCGAGCCAACAAGACTTCCAAGGTTTTCAGTTGGTTCAATTGACGGGCGATTTCCTCGAGCGTGCCGAAGGCGCAAAGCCGGCCGCCCGTAATGATTGCGATTCGGTCGCAGATTCGGGAAAGCTCGGGCAGGATATGGCTCGTGACCAGCAGCGTTTTCCCGCGCACCGCAAGGTCCAGCAGCAGTTGCCGCATTTCGATTCGCGCCTGCGGGTCCAGCCCATTGGCCGGTTCGTCGAGAATCAGCACTTCCGGATCGTGGAGCAGCGTCCGCGCGATTGCGACACGCTGTTTCATCCCGTGGCTGAGGCTTTCCACGAACAAGTCCTTGAACGCGGCGGCGCCGCCAGTTCGAGCGACTCATCAATTCGCCGCGCGCGCTCACGCCGTCGAATTCCAAACGCAGCGCCGAAAAAATCGAGGTACTCACTAGTCCGCATATTGTCATACGAGCCGAAGGAATCGGGCATGTAACCTACCAGCCGCTTGATCTGTCGCGGATGCGCCACGCAATCCACTCCGGCGACCGAGGCCGATCCGCTCGTCGGCCGGGCGAGCCCCACGAGTATCTTGATCGTCGTGGTCTTGCCGGCGCCATTCGGCCCAATGAAGCCAAGAATCTGCCCGCGGGAAATCGACATCGTCAGTCGATCCAGCGCGAGAAACGAGCCATATTTCTTGGTTAATTCGCGGATTTCGACGACCGGGCCGTCAGTTCCCATGTTCGGCTCCTTTCGCCGCCGTGCGGCCCGTCACTTCCAATCCCAGGGACTCGATTTTCCAGCCGGCGCGGTCGCGTTGTTCGAACTTGTCCACTGCCGTCGAATTCGTCAGGGCCACGTTGAGATGCAGTCCGCTTCCCGCGTCCAGGCGGAGCAGTTTCGGATCGTCGATGGATATGCGAATCATCTCTGCCGGGCTTTCCACCGTACGTAGGGGGACGAGCTTGCCGGTGTCGAAACCCGAAAGCGTGACTTTCCATCCCGGCGCACGAATTCGCGCGGTTAGAATCGCGTGATTCACGATCAGCGGCGTCGCCGAGGGCGGAATCTGGAAGCGCAAATGCATGTCGATCGGGTATGGCGATTCGAGTGTGGCATCGCGGACGCCTTCATCCGAAACGCGACGAAATGGAATGAAAGCTTCCGGAATGCGCACCTCGCTGCCGCGCGGCGATGGTTCGAATTGGAGCGGCACGATCAGTAGCGAGTTTCCAATCGCCCTGGTTCCCTCGGGCACGACGACCGGGAATTCAGCGGGCTCGGCCCAGGCCAGCAGCAGATTGCGATTCTTCAGGTGCTCGGCCAGATCGCCGCCGAGGAGTTTCCGATAGATGTCCTGCCTCCGTTGCTGTCGATCATTGAGTACGGCGCCGGCGATGAACTGCCCGGGCGCAAGTGAGTTTTCCGGCGGGGCGGCGAATTCGCCGTTCGCGCCGAACCGCAAGCCAACGGCGGAGCGCATCGGAGTTGTAATCAAGCCGTCGGCGAGATGATGAAACGCCGCCGGTGGAAATCGAACCTTCGAGTCCCGCCGACGTGAACTTCGCGACGGCTGTCAAGGGGCCGATTGCGCGGGCGTCACGATAGGGTCCAAAACGCACGCCTGCTGGCAGTGCCAGGTTTTCCCAATGCCAGGACCGCATGTCGGTGTGAACGAGTCGCCGGGTTTGTCCTTCCAGCCCTTCGGCATCGAGTTCGATGAGTTCGCCATGTCGCACGGCGAGCGGCGCGATCCCGGAGTCGGGGCGATAAAGCGCGAACATGCCATTAATCGCCGCGTCGCCGTTTTCGGGCACGGCGTCTATGACTTCAGCGAACGCCATGGTCGGCGGCACGGCTTGCCGCGACCGCTCCGTCAAGCCGACAAGCAGCGCGGCGATCGCCAGCGCACTCGCCGGCGCCAGCCAGCCGATTCGCTCTGGATGCCGGGTCCGCCGCAGTACGACGGCGAAAACAATCAGGCCTGCCACAAACGCCCCGAGAATCGCCGTCGCGATTCGCCGGTCGATCACCTGGTAGCCGATCTCTTCGCTCAAGAGCGGCCTCAGATTGTCGACCGAGAATGCACTGCGTTGATCGCTCGGTTTCAATTCCGCGGACAACTCCGTAAGCGGAAGCAAGTAAACGGGCAAATCCGGCAGGGTGACATATCGCGAGGGCGAATCCTCTGGAGTTCGCGGCCGATGCCAGGCCCGGCCGGCGAGCGTCGTAAACAGAATTTTTCCGCGGCCCACCTGCCGCGTGAACGCCGCCGGCCAGCCGTCGACGGAGTAGATAATCTGGTCGGAATTCGAAGTCAGAACCCGAACGAACTCGACCGGATCCTCGAAGTCGCGCGGGGCGGTATTCGCGCCTTCGCCTTTCGGGGTTGAATTTGAACCGACGTCAGGCTGACGCGATCGACGACCTGGATGTCGAGATTGCCGCCCACGATGGGGGCGACCGTCTCGGGCGCGACCAAATCGAGCATGACCCACAATCGGCCGCCCTGTTCGAGCCAGTGTCGAAGCGATTCCTGCCCAATCGGATCGGCGGCGATGCGGTTGCCGGCGAGAATGAAAATGTCGATCCCGTCGTAAGCCGCTGCCGTGCCGGGAAGAAATCCGCCCGGCACGAACGAAATCCGTTCGGGGAATCCGCCGGCGTCGCGAAGCGCCTGGGCGAAGAAAAGAGCCTGGGCCGGCTTTGAATCGGGATACGTCAATATCCCCGCTTTATCGCCTTGGGCGGTCTCATCAACGAGAATCGCCGTCGTGGACTCTCGCTTTCGATACACCACGGCATGCGTGCGAACCCGTTGCTCGCCGGGCGGCAAGATCAGTCGCTCCTGTCCGTCCGAACGGTCATAGAGCAAGTATTCGATCTCGCGGCCCATTCGGCCGGGCTGTCGCAGGGCTGGGCCAAACGGCAGCCAGGTGGTTACGCTGGCGTCGGCGGGCACCCAGACATCGCGGCCGAATTGAACGTCGGGCCGGGCCGGAAAAAAGACCAGCAGGCGGACGTCGCGATCGCGGTCGCCCTGGTTCGAAATCGTGAAGGCGAGCGTGCCCCAGCTTTCGGTGACAAACGCCCGCAATCCGCCCGGCGACAAGCCGCGCACGCGCAGCGAATCCGCGGCCGGGTCCTGAGCCGGCAAAGCGGACGGTGGGAAAACAACGAGCCCGATCACCACGATTGCCAGGGCACGAGTCGATGACGTCATGAGTCGATCTTGGAAAGGGAGGCGAGCCGGCGCAAATGCAACGCCACGGCCTTGCCGTTGTACGCGAAGAGATTTCATCCGCAACGGGTTGTGGTGGTTTCCGTTATCCGGCTGAAGCAGTCTCCTTCGTCCTCGCGTTTAGATTGCAAAGCGGTAAGGGCGCCAGACGCCGCGCATGCGCGACACGGAATCTGTCATCTTAGCTTTTCCCGGCTGATAATTTGTAAGGGCGCCACACCGCGTGTGCGCGCGACACCAAATCTGTCATCTTACCTGTTCCCGGCTGAAACTTTGTCCTGGCGAACGCGGACACGATTGGCAGCATCAATCGGAATCGCACTTTTTGCCTTGTTTTTCCGAAGATTGCGCGGAAAACAGGCGTTTTCTCTCGAAGATTACGAAGATTGCGCGCTTCGTGCGCACATGTAATCTTCGAGAATCTTCGAGATTTCTGCGACCGGCTTTGACAATTGGCGCCGGCACCCAAGAGTTTGAATTCGCCGGCGTCCCTGGTGCGCGCATTGACCGAACGGAGCCGCGGTTCAGTTTTTTACCGTTTTCCATCCGGCCGGCGGCTCGGGCGGCGTGAAATCCGTGGGCTTCAATTCGGTCGTCTCATCCATGGAGGGGAAGTCCCAAGTGATTTGATCGCCATTTGGATGCTCGAACCAGACGCGACGAGGCAACATGGAGTTCGCGTGAATAGCCACTTGAGCTCGCGTGAACTCATTCTTGTCCTCATGCCTTCGCGGCAACATATCGATGTAGATGTAGTGGGGATTTCGCTTCGATACGTCCTTCGCGAGTCGTACATCGACGCGGCGAACCAACTCGGGAAGGTCGAGGCCGAGCAAATATGACAGCGGCCCAAGAACCGGCAATTTCCTCCCGAAAATGAACGGTACGAAGTAGTCGATCTGGCCGAAATCTGAATGGACAACGGCCGTTTTCGTACGGGGCCGGAATTCGTACAGGCTCTTATCCGCCCAAACAAAAAGTTCGTACTCGTTCGGCTTATCCGTTCGGACCATTCGAAGCGCGGCATGGTCTGGTTTCAAAAATCGAAATTCACCCGTGTAAACCCTCGTTTCAGCGGCAGTTTTTTCCGTCCTTGTTACGTTTTGAGCGATCAGGCTTCGCCGCTTCCTGTTTCGCTGCGCAAACTCCGTCAGAATCTGCTTCAACCTCGGTTCGATTACCGGCTCGGGCTCTTTCGTGACCGTCGGCGGTATTGGTTTGTCCTCCACTTTCGGCGGTTCGGCGGTTACTACCGGCGGCGCCGAGGCAACCGCGAGTGGGGGCAGCTCGGGGCAGACGCACACTGGCGGCGGGCAGCGCCTTCGGCGGCGCAGTCCGTGGCAGGCCCAGGCGCTGCTGCCGCCGGCGACGGTAAGGGCAATGACAATCGTGGCGGCGACCTTCACTTTCTTGAGCAATGTCATGTGCAAGGCTCCTTCCATGAGTTTGAGAGCCGCCGAGGCGGCCGCGGTATGAGAACTGGCGATAGTTGTCATTACGCAGTTGACCATCGCCGCCGAAAGTTCGGCGCGGATCAGGCCAATGGAGACTCCTATCGCACCAATCGTCACGCCCCGATGAGTCAGGCGAAAGCGCAGTTTTTCGCGGGCTCGGGCCAGTCGCGAGCGCAATGTGCCGACCGGCACGCCCAGTTGCCGCGCGGCTTCTTCGTGGGTTTTGCCTTCGAGATAGCAGAGCGTGAACGCCAGTCGAAACAGCGTCGGCAGGCGATCGATCTCCTCGTCGAGCAACGGCCGTAGATCGCTCGTTACGTTTGACGTGTTAAAAATTGTTTCGAATCGGGCGGCGCGTTGTTCGCGGCGAAGTCGTTCCAGGCGGGCCGAGCGGGCATGCTGCGCGATTCGCCGGGCGACGCGATGGAGCCAGCCCGCCAGGAATTCGCCATTGCGAATTCGCTTTGATTGTCGCACCAACGCGAGAAAGGTTGCTTGAAAGGCGTCCTCGACATCGGCGCTTGGCCCCAGGATTCGCCGGCAGGTTCCGAGCACAAGCGAGCCGTGCCGCCAGACCAGCAATTCGAACGCGGCCTCGTCGGCCGATTCGCGGAAACGGCGCAATAGTTCCGCATCGGACACCGAATTGCGCCCGTCGGCCGCCGCGAAGCGGCCCCGCAATCCGCGGACGAATGTCTGAAGGTCGTGCGTCATGCTCACCATTTTCCCGGCAATCCTACCAGTATTGTGGCGCGAAACGCGAAAACAATCCCGGGAATTTGCGAGCCCCGCCAAGTTCACCGCGGCGTTACGTAGCGCGGGAACTATCCCGCAGCTCGTTAAGCAGCGCCCAAAAAGAATGAATGAGGAAGGCAGGAACACAGGAAAAATAGCAGTTTTATTGTTCCTGTCTTCCTGCCTTCTTATCATTTTGATGCCGCTAAACTCGAACTAAGATGAGTCTTGGATTTTCCGAATTGCGGGTTCGAAAAGCTATGCCTCCGCGCCAGTCGCCCCCTCGCTCGGTCCGGCATCGAGTTTGTAGCGGTCGAGTAGGCGATACAGCGCCCGGCGGCTGATGCCCAGGGCCTTGGCGGTTTGCACCTTGTTGCCTTTCATCTCGCCGAGCAGCCGGCGGACGTGTTGCCGTTCGACGTCGCGAAGCCTTTTCGAATCCGGCTCCTCGACGGCGGGCAGCGGCAACGGGGAAGCGGCGACCACCGCCTCGGGCAGGTCGTCGGGCGTGATGGTGTCGCCCTCGGCCAGAATCTGCGCCGCTCGATCACGTTCGCCAGTTCGCGAATGTTGCCGGGCCAATCGTAATTCATGAGCGCAGTCATTGCCTCGGGACCGACTTTCAATTTGACCTTGCCGATTTGCCGCGTGGAAAGGAAATGTTCCACCAGAAGCGGAATGTCCTCTTTGCGATCTTTGAGCGGCGGCAGGACAATCGAAATCACGTTGAGTCGATAGAACAGGTCCTCGCGAAACTTGCCGGACTTCTGCTCCTCCTCGAGCCGTTTGTTCGTCGCGGCGACGACGCGGACGTCGGCCTGCCGCTCCTGGGTGCCGCCGACGCGGCGATAGGTCCCATTTTCCAGGACGCGCAAGAGCTTGGCCTGCATGGCGGGCGACATCTCGGCGATTTCGTCGATGAACAGGGTGCCGCCCTCGGCGACCTCGAACAGGCCGGGCTTTGTCTGCGTCGGCCCCGGTGAACGAGCCCCTCTCGTGGCCGAACAGTTCGCTTTCGAGCAGCGTTTCCTGCAGGGCGGCGCAGTTGATCGTGACCAGCGGCATGTCGCGGCGGGGACTGTTGTGGTGCAACGCTCGCGCGACGAGTTCCTTGCCGGCGCCGCTCGGCGCCGCGGATCAGGACCGTGGAATCGGTCCCTGCGACCTTTTCCATCATGGTGAATACTTTTTGCATCGCCGGACCGTTGCCGATCATTTGCAACCGCGTCGACTCAAATGTGAGATGCTCGATTTGCTTTTTCAGGCGAACGTTTTCGACTTTGAGCCCGCGCACATGCATGGATCGCAAGATCGTGGGCATGATGACGGCAAGCTTGAACGGCTTGAGGATATAGTCGAACGCGCCGAGCTTCATGGCATCAACCGCGGTTTGCACCGTGCCCTGACCGGTCATAATGATTCCGATGATGTTCGGATCGATCTGCAGCGCCTCGCGCAGGAGCTCGATGCCGTCCATTTCGGGCATCATCAAGTCGCTCAGGAGCAAGTCGAAGTCGCCTTTGCGAAGCTCCTCGACGGCTTTCTTCGGCGACGAGAGTCCCTTGACGAAAAAGTTCTCCGCGGCGAGCGAATCGCACAGCGCCCGCATCAATTCCACCTCGTCGTCCACGACAAGAATTCGACCGACATGAGTCTTGTTCATGTGCAAAACCTAATCGCTAGGGCTTGGAGTGCAGTCCCGAAATATTATGCCCGTTGGCCGCGGGCAACTGAATGCGAATGGTCGTTCCTTTTCCGAGCTCGCTTTCAATTTGGATGGTTCCACGATGCTCCGAGACGATTCGGCGGCAGATGGCCAGCCCCAACCCGGTGCCTTTTCCTTCGGCCTTGGTGGTGAAAAACGGATCCATGACCTTCGGCAACAGGTCGGCGGAGATGCCATGCCCGGTGTCGGAGAACTCGACGAGCACGGCCGGTTGACCATTTGGCGTCGATTCGTGGCGGAGATTTACGCTCAGGGTCCCGCCCTTGGGCATCGCGTCGCAGGCGTTGGTCACGAGATTCAGAAAGACCTGCCGGAGTTTCTGTCGATCGGCCAGAATTCGAAACGAATCGGGCCCAAGGCGTTGATCCACCACGATTTGGAGTTTCCGCAATTGATGCTGCATCAGGTCGAGCGTGCGTGCGATTTCGTCGTTGAGATCGACCGACGAGATCTGCTCGCGCCCCGGATGGCTGAATTGCAGCAGGTTGGCGACAAGGCGAGCCATCCGCTCCACTTCCTGTTCGACGATTTCGAGCGAGGCTCGGCGCGGATCGTCAGCAGGAGTTTTCGCAACGATCGATTCAAGTCGAAGGCTGACGATTCCGAGCGGGTTGTTCAATTCGTGGGCGATTCCCGCGGCCAGTTCGCCGACGCTTGCGAGCTTCGCGGCCTGCCAGAGTTGCTGCGTCGTGGAGCTAAGTTCCTCGGTCTTGGCATGGAGATTATCCAGGGCCGCCCGCAAATGAATGTTGCTTTCATGCAATTGCCGGCGGGTGCGAACCTGGTCGAGCACACGTTTCACGGCTTCAGATAGGTAGGAAAGATACTGGGCCGACTTGGTGACGTAATCGAGCACGCCCTCGCGCAGCGCCTCGAATGACGGTTTCGTCGTTGCTGTAGCCAGTGACCATGATGACGGGGAGATCGAGCCCGGCGTGCTTGAGGTCGCGGTAGAAGGTCAGCCCCTCGCGGTTGCCGCCGAGGCGGTTGTCCAGCAGGAGCAGGTCGACGCCGCCGCGGGCGATTCGCGTCTGGGCGTCCGCCGGTTCCGTAATTGACTCGACGGTGTACCCCGCGCGCTCCAAGATCCGCTGTTGCAGAGTGGCAATTCCCGGGTCATCTTCGAGGATGAGAATGGTTTCGCGCGGCGTCATGATGGTTTTGGGGCTTGCTGCGGCCCTCCGGAAACAGAAGCGGGCGGCGGCTTGATGATTTCCAGAAACATCCCCAGCCGCTTGATGGCCTCGACAAACTCGGTGTATAGAACCGGCTTGGTCAGGTACACGCTGCAGCCGAGTTCATAGCAGCGTTGCACTTCGCGTGGGTCGTCGGTGGTGGTGAGCATGATGACCGGCAGCGCGGCAGTGGCCGGGTTCTTTTTGACTTCCCGCAGCACCTCGACGCCATTGACCCGCGGCATGTTGATGTCCAGCAGCATGAGCATCGGCGTGCGGTGGCCCTGGCTGGAATGCCCGCCTTCATTGCGCAAGTAGTCCAGCGCCTCTTGTCCGTCTTTGACGTGAGTGATTTCATTGATCACACCCGCGTCGTGCACGAGATCTGCGACGAATGAGCGTCGCGTGGCCGTCGTCATCCTCGGCAAGCAGGATCTTCATGAGATCATTCCCCATGATCTGCTCCAGTTGGTGCTTCGATCGAGCTTTCATTAGGACGCGGAAACATCAAGAAAAACGTTGTGCCGCGTCCAGGCTCGGATTCTGCCCAGACCTGACCGCCGTGGCGATCGACTACGCGATGCACGATCGCCAGTCCCATCCCCTCGCCGCCGGCCACGTCGGGGTGGAGCCGCCGAAACGCGCGAAACAACTGCGGAAGATAGCCGATGGGGATGCCGAGTCCGCTGTCGCGCACGAAATGAATCGGCTGACCGTCCGGGCCGGTTTGGCAGCCGATCTCGATTTTCCCCGGCCGTTCCGGATCGAGGTATTTTAACGCGTTGCCGATGAGATTGCCAAACACTTGTTCGACCGCCAGCGGATCGCCCCAGATCGGCGGCATGGCGTCGCTGATGGAAACGTGCGCGTCCGTCTTGACGATCGACGCGTGGAGCGAATCAACGATGCGGCGCGAGAGTTCGGCGACATTGACCCATTGTGGGTGATATTCGACGCGGCCGGCGCGAGAGGTGGAGCAAGGCGTCGATAATGCGGCCCAGCGCGAGACCGCCGCCTCGATGTACCCGAGGGCCTCGGCGATGTCGCGGTCAATGAGTTTTTGCGCCTTTTCGCGGATTGATTCCGGCACTTCGCCCGCGGCTAATAGCCGGCGCAGCTCGGCGGTGACGGTCCGCAGTTCCTGGCTGAATCCTTCCAGATTCACCAAAGGCGAACGCAAATCGTGGGAAACGCTGTAAACGAATGTCTCGTTTTCCTCGTTCTTTCGTTGCAACTGACGGGTCGATTCGAGCAACTCGGCGGTGCGCTCGGCGACGCGATGCTCCAGTTCCTCGTTGAGCTTGAGGATCGCCGCCTCGTAGCGTTTTCGCTCGGTGGCGTCGCGGACGATGGCAGCGAGGAACATTTTGCCGCCGATCGCAACCTTGGAGATCGACACATCGGCGGGAAATTCGCTGCCGTTCTTGCGGCGGCCGTAGACCTCGCTGCGCTCGCCCATCAAACGCGATACAATGTCCGAGTCGGCAAAGCGCTCAACATGGGCGCGATGGACCGGCTCAAATCGTTTGGGAATGAGAATATCAAGCGCTTGGCCGATCGCCTCGGCCCGTGTCAGACCGAAGATTCGCTCGGCGCCATGATTGAATGCGACGATTTCCTGTCGATCGTTGACGGTGATGATGCCGTCCTCAGCCACGTCGAGCAGGCTGGCGAAATGCGAGCGCAGAGTCAGTTCATGTTGGTCTGTCAGCTGAGCCAATCGTGAACTCCGGCTAATGTGAGCCGATCATGGGTGTTCTCGACGAGTATTGTATTCGAGAAATGAGTTCAAGGATAAATCCGGCGTGGCACGATTTACTTCGCCGCGCTGGCTTGGGCCGATTGTCGGGAAAAATCGCGAAGAATCGCCACGACCTCGTTGTCCTCGACGGCGCGGAAGTCTTCATAATACGCGCCAACCGCCCAGAAATCCTCCGGGCTAAGCAGACAAATGACCTCGTCGGCCCAGATGCGAACGATCTCGAGCGAACTCGGAGACGCCACGGGCACGGCAACGATGACTTCGCGCGGCTGATGCAATCGGACCTCTTTCAGTGCGGCGATCATGGTTGAACCGGTAGCGATGCCGTCGTCGGTGACGATGACGGTGCGGCCTTTGATCGGAGCGGCCGATCGCGCCTTGCGCAGCAAGTGATTTCGCCGGGCGATCTCGCGCATCTGATGCTGCTTTTCGATGTCCAAGTATTCCTCGCGCACGCCAGAAGCCTGTTCCGCGTCAGGATTCAGGTAAACCTCGCCCGATTCGGAAACGGCCCCCAAGGCGAATTCGGGCTGCTCCGGGGCTCGAAGCTTTCGCGACAGCACGACGTCGAGGTCGGCGCCGAGTTCCCGAGCCAGTGCGGCGCCGGTGATCACGCCTCCGCGGGGAATCGCAAGCACGAGCGGATCGTGAAATGATCGCACGTTCATCGTTTTTGCCAATTGAACGGCGGCATCTTCACGGTTGAGAAAAAACATGACCACCTCCGGCCGCAAGGCACTTGGATCGGATCGCTCTCGAGTCGTAAGTGCAACAACCGTACCGATCAAAACGTGCGAGTTTTGAGCCGAAAGGCGGTGCAACGCCGCACACCTAGAGCGAATCGAGTGCGTTTTCGCACGCGCCGGCGTCTCGGAAGCTTGCGCACAGACGGTCAAAACCCGCGTTTTTACACGAAATGCATCTGTCGCATGGCGCCGGTCGCCACGGCACGTCGATTGCGTTTAAAACTGTCACGAATACAAATCTAATTCGGAGGCAGGTCATGAAAACGACATTATCGATTATCAAAGCCGATGTCGGCAGCATTGCCGGTCACGTCAAGCCGAGCAAACCGCTGATGCAGACCATCGACGGCCACGTCGGTCAAGAAATTGGCGGCCTGATCAGCGACTACTTCGTCGGGGCGACGGGCGACGATATCGCGATTCTGATGGTGCATCAACACGGAGTCGGAAATGAGGAGATTCATCGCCTGGCGTGGCAAGCGTTCAAAGCCGGAACCGAGACGGCGGAGGAGCAGGGACTCTATGGCGCCGGCCAGGACCTGTTGGTGGATGCCTTCAGCGGCAACGTCAAGGGTATGGGGCCGGCGGTCGCGGAAATGGAAATCGACGAACGCCCGAACGAACCGTTCCTGATGTTCATGGCCGACAAGACCGAGCCGGGCGCCTATAACCTGCCGCTCTACCTGGCGTTCGCCGACCCGATGAACACCGCCGGGTTATTGTTGAGTCCGGAACTGACGAAGGGGTTTCGTTTCCGGATCCTGGATGTAAACTATACGGAGGGCGACCGGGTCATCGAATTGAACGCCCCGGAGGAACTGTACGGCATCGCCGCCCTGTTGCGGGACAACGATCGCTATGTGGTCGAGTCGATTTGGAGCCGGCACGATCGGTCGACAAGCCGCGGCGGTGAGCACGCAGCGGCTGCACAACATTGCCGGCAAGTACACGGGAAAGGATGATCCCGTCATGTTGATTCGCGTCCAAAAACATTTTCCGGCGACGGGCGAAATCCTCGCTCCGTTCAGCATTGCTCACTACGTCGGCGGTTTCATGCGCGGCAGCCATGTCGGACCGCTGATGCCGGTCCCGCACGGCACGGGCTGCAGCTATTTCGACGGGCCGCCGATCGTCAGTTGTTTCGGTTTCTGCGTCCATAACGGCAAGCTGACCGACACGGTGGACCTGTTCGATCATCCATTTTGGCGTTCCGTGCAGGATCGTGCCGCCAACAAGGCGGTGGAAATCCGCCGCCAGGGCTTCTCCGGCCCGGCGATGCTGTCGTATGGCGAACTCGAATATGGTGGAATCGTGAACATTCTCGAAAAACTTGACGCGAAGTTCAAAGTTCGTTCTGCGCAGCGCCGGCGGCAGTTTCGGTTTGAGATTTGCATGTATCGCGCGACGCGCCGTTTGTCACGTCGCGATGGTTTTGGTTCGTTGCCAACGGAGAGGACCATGAGAACTTCCAAAGTTAAGTCACCCAAGACGGCCCGGCCCGCCAATGGCGAGCAACTCCACCCTGTTGCACCAGCGCCAAACGGTTCGGAACACCTTCGTCACGCGAGCGAAGACGAGATCCGGATCTTGGCTTATCACAAATGGGTATCGGCCGGATGCCCAGAGAGCGACGGCGTGCAATTCTGGCATGAAGCCGAATTGGAACTAAGCCGCTAGGACCGTCGGCATGGCTTGAGTGCCGCGAGGAGAATCCGCGGCGGCTAGTCCGCGGCCGGGTTGGTTTATGGCTCGTGTTGATCCTCTTCCTCAACCTCCTCTTCGAGTCGCTCCAGGGCCAGCCCAAAGATTGGCTCGCCGGGCATGACATATTCCTCGACCAGGTTTCGCGGCGCGCCGATATCGGTCACGTGCACTTCGCCAAGCCAACGTCGGGCATGGGGAAACACAAATCCCGCCTTCAACGAAACAAAGGTGACGGTGAAATCGGCCCGCACCACGGCGCCGAGTGGCTGGCCGGAATCGCAATCGAGGCCCGACGGAATGTCCACCGCGAGCACCGGGGCCGGGCTGGCGTTGATCGCGGCGATAATGCGGTCGAACGGCTCGCGCACCGGGCCGGTCGGACCCGTGCCAAAAAGCGCGTCGACAATCCAGCCATCGTTAAAATTCGTGAGTTCGTCGTTGAGATAGTCTTCCAGCCGTTCGGATTCCGGCAATAGGATTTCGATCGGCACGGGCGATTTGGCGAGAATCTGATACATGGTCGCGGCGTCGCCCGACAACTCCGATGGTTTGCCGAACAACAACACTTTCACCGGCCAGCCGAAATTGTCGAGATGGCGTGCGATCACGAAGCCGTCGCCGCCGTTGTTGCCCTTGCCGCAACAAATGACGACCCGGCGGCGCTTGGGGTTAACCCGGCGAACATGTACGGCGGCGCCGCGTCCGGCATTTTCCATCAGGACGATGCTCGGCACGCCGAACTCTTCGCTGGCGCGGCGATCGAACTCCCGGGCTTGTTGGCGCGAAATAGGCATGGCTGGCCTCTCTTGAATCGGAAAATCCCTTCTTCAACTGTTCGTCGATTGCGATCGTTCGTCAAGGCGTGGTCCGCCGGCCGCGATGATTCAATTCTCGATCGGAATCGGGTCGCCCGCGCGGTTGTATCGCGAGGCGAGTTTGTTTATGCTGTCTGGGAGTATGAAATGACCGGAGCCCAGGCGTCTCAAATCGTCGCGGAGAGTCGATCGATGTTCGCGAATCGCGCTTTTCATCGGCTGGCGGTTGCAGCATTCATGCTGGTGGTTTTTGCACCGGCGGGCCATTCGCAGGATTCGCAAAAGGCGCGGCTGCGGGTCTTACTGCCGGCTGCGGACGTGGAACTCGAAATCCAGGGCGTGCCGTTGAAAAAGAAGCCCGGCGTCGAGGTGCGGCTGTTCGAATCGCCGCTGTTGGAACCCGGCAAAAACTACATCTATGACATCAAGGCGACCTGGATGGAGAACGGCAAGCCGGTGGTTCGCGAACGCAGCGTCAAAGTGATTGCCGGTAAGACCACCGAATTGGATTTGCGGGTTGAAGAGAGCCCCGCGCCGGAAACGCCGCCCAAGAATTCGACGCCAAGCAAATCCGACAAGCCGACGCCAGCGCCGACGACCGAGAAGCCGGGCGGCTCCGTCCCGGCCGACAACAACGTGACGCCGACGGCGGTCGTTGACGCCATGCTCAAGCTCGGCAAGATTCGGGAAACCGACACGGTGTATGTGCTTGGTTGCGCCGATGGTCGGATTGCGATCGCTGCCGCCGCGAAATCTCATCCCCGCAAGGTGCTCGGCGTCGATTCGCACGCCAACACGATCGAGGCCGCCCGCAAAAATGCCGAGGAAAACAAGCTTACCAAGACGGTCGAATTCCGCACTGCGGATCCCGCCAAGATGGCCGAAAAGGACTTCGCGGATGCGAATGTGATCCTGATCGATAATCTGTTGCCCAAGCATCTCGCCGAGTTGGCCCCGGCGTTGAAGCGGCTCAAAGCCGGGACCCGGATCGTCGTTCACAACTTTGAATTGCCGGGCGTGAAGTTTTCCGATAAACGCGACGTGGTGGTAAACGAAATCCAGTACACGCTCTATGTTTACGAATTGAAATGACGAACAACTCAGGCGTCTGAGCCCAGCCGGCGGCCCGGCTGGGCTTTTTGTTTCGGAAACTCGCCAATGAATCAATACGACCTGATCGTGATCGGCGCCGGGCACAACGGCCTTGTGACCGCGGCGTACGTTGCTCGCGCCGGCTACCAGGTGCTGGTGCTGGAACGGCGCGAGGTCATTGGCGGCTGCTGCGTCACTGAGGAACTCTGGCCCGGCTACAAGGTCTCCACCGCGTCGTATGTCAACAGCCTGTTTCGTCCGCGCATCATCGCCGATCTGGAACTGAAGCGGCATGGCTTCCAGATGCTGCCGCGAAACCCGTCTTCGTTCACGCCATTTCCCGACAATCGCTATCTCATGATGGGCCCCGACGCCGATCTGAATCGGCGGGAGATCGGCAAGTTTTCCGCGCACGACGCCGAGGCGTTGCCCAAATACGAGGCGATGTTGCTGAGGGTCGCCGACTTTCTCGAACCGCTCTTGGACGAGACGCCGCCCAATCCCTGGTCCGGCCGATTTGTCGATCTTTGGCGGCTCGCGAAATATGCCTGGCGCTTTCGCAAGCTGGGCCGCGATGGCGTGCGGGCGATCGAAATCCTCACCGGCGCGGCGCGGCCGATTCTCGATCGCTGGTTCGAATCCGAGCAATTGAAAGTCACGCTCGCCACCGACGCGGTGATCGGCGTCTTGGCGTCGCCCAACATGCCCGGCACGGCCTACGTGCTCTTTCATCATGTCATGGGCGAATGTGACGGCGCCCGTGGCGTGTGGGGTTATGTCCGCGGCGGCATGGGCGCGATTTCGCAGGCGATCGCATCCGCCGCCAAGTCGCACGGCGCGGAGATTCGCACCAACGCCGCCGTCGCGAGGATTCTCACCAAGGACGGCCGCGCCACCGGCGTGGTCCTTGCCGATGGTACGGAGATTTCCGCCAAGGGCGTCGCCTCCTGCGCCGATGCGAATGTGACATTTCTGAAACTGATGGATGCGAAGGACCTGCCCGGCGACTTTGCCGACTCGATTCGCCACATCGATTACGCCAGCGCGACGGTGAAGATCAACTGCGCGATCGGCGAGTTGCCCGACTTCAAGGCGTTGCCGGGCGCCGCCTCGGCCCGCAGCATCGCGGCACGATTCACATCTGCCCGGACTTCGACTATCTCGAACGGGCGTTCGACGATGCCAAGTATGGCAAGCCGTCGCAGTCGCCGATTCTGGAATGCACGATCCCGACCAGCGCCGACGATTCGATCGCGCCGCCGGGGAAGCACCTCCTGTCGATGTTCGTGCAATATGCCCCGTATCAACTTCGCGACGGCAACTGGGACGACCTGAAGGAATCGTTTGCGGATCGCTGTTGCGACATTTTGAATGATTACGCGCCGAATTTCAAACGCTCGATCCTGCACCGGCAGGTGCTGTCGCCTTTGGATCTGGAGCGAACATTCGGCCTGACCGGCGGCAACATTTTTCAGGGGGCGATGTCGCTTTCGAGCATGTTCTTCCTGCGGCCGACCGCTGGTTTCGCCGACTATCGCACTCCCATCCGAGGCTTGTATCTCTGCGGCGCCGCGGCCCACCCCGGCGGCGGCGTCATGGGCGCTCGCGGCGCGAACGCCGCCCGCGAGATCCTCCGCGACGGCCTTCGCTAGTCAGAATCCATCCTCTGCCGACATTCCATTCGGCTCCTGGCTTGGTTATCCTTCATTCCAGTCACACCTCGCCACCCCTCGGTGGAATCATGCCAAAAGTCTGGAATCATCTCTTGTTTCAGGAGCAACATCATGTCAGACAACACCTTGCGGAAAGTGCCGATGTCTGGAATCATCGGCCTCGTTGAGGAAAAAACCATCGGATGGCTCTGGGACGGCTACCTTTTCCCCGGCGACATCACGCTCTTGACCAGCCTCTGGAAGGCGGGCAAGACGACGCTATTGGCCGGGCTGCTCCGTCAGCTTGGCGAGGGCGGCGAATTCCTCGGCCGGCCAGTCCGTCGTGGTTCGGCGCGGTCGTTTCCGAGGAATCGACCGCGCAATGGGCGGCGCCTCCGACAAATGCCGATCGGGTCCAACGTGCAATTGATGGCTCGTCCGTTTCGCGGGCGGCCGAGCATCGAAGAATGGAACGCACTCGTGGACGACGCCCGCGAGATGTGTTTGCGCGGCGAACTCGATCTGCTGGTGATCGATCCCCTGGCGTCGTTTCTGCCGGGCCGCTGCGAGTCGGACGCCGCCACGCTCCTGGAAATGCTTCAGCCGCTGCACGCGTTGGCGGTCGAAGGCGCTGCCGTCCTTCTCTTGCACCATCCGCGCAAGAAACCGTCGGAACCCGGCAGCGCGGGCGCGGCTCCGGGGCGTTGCTTGGTTTCGTGGACATCGTCTTGGAATTGAGCCGATATTGCCGTCTCAAGAGCGACGCCTGCCGCCGGCAGATCATCGCGCTCTCCCGTAAACCGGAAACTCCCGAACGGCTCGCGTACGAATGGAATCCGGCGACGGGCCAGTTCAGCGCGCTCACCGATCCGCGGACGTTGCAATTCGAGGAGAATTGGGCGCTGCTGCGCGGCATCCTTCAGAAGCGGAAACAGGCCGTGACGCACAAGGAACTCTTGAAAGACTGGCCGGCGGACCAGGCAAGGCCGAGCGAGTCCGCGCTTTACGAATGGCTCAACCGCGCCTTCGAGGAAAAGCGCCTCCGCCGCGAAGGCAGCGGCACGCGGCCGAATCCCTGGCGCTATCGGCTCGAAAACGAAGACGACCCATATTGGGATCGCGGCGAACTCCCGCCGCTGCGCGGGTTGATCGGACGATGAGGTTGGGTGACGCGGCAAAACAAACAGATACTCTCGTTGGGCAGGCCGTCGAACCACGATTTCGCGGCAGGATGATGAACGTGTGAATCGAAAGTCAGGGCCAGCCAAACATTAATGTCCGGCAGATGCATCTTCGGCATCCAAAATTTCCGCGATGCGGGCACTGGTCAGCGGCACGCTCCCCGGGGCGCCGGTGTGAACGAGCGGCGCCTGTATGCGCCGCTTGGCGGCGGCCGGCGAGATCGTCGGCAACGCGGGATAGACCACGGTCACCGCTGCGCCGTCGGGCAACGCCGCCCCGCCTTCCAATACCACCATGCCATCATTGACTCGGCCTGTGATTGTCATGACGTCATTATTTGCTTCGCTCGGTATCGCTTCAAGTCGAATTCGACACGACCAAGGCGATGATGCCCGACTAGCTTTCTTTCGCCGGGCTTTTGGATCTCGGAGTGCTGGCGACTTGTCGCCGCTTTGGGAATTTTGGGACCGCGCCGCCGGCGCGCAGTCGGGCTGAAGCGACTCTTCGCGGAATCGTGGAAATCGTGGGGGTCAATCCGTCATGATCGTCAATGACACCGAATTGCAAGTCACCCTGGCGCGAATTGCCGATTTCAAAGCCCAGGTGATGTTCTTGCGAGAGACGATGTCCGACGCCGAAAACCATCGCTTGTCGGCGGGCGGATTTCTCGCGGAAATCGAACAAATGGAAACCGAAGTTCGCGAGTACTTGCGCCGCCACCCAACCGAATTGGCCGCGAGTGCGTAACAGGAACTCATTTTCTTTCGACGGCATCGCTGGCGCGAAAACGCCAGTTCGGACAACCGCTTCGTCGCGTCCACCCGCAAAGGGAACTGCTCGACGCCGGGCGGATCGACGAGTTGGCGAATTTCGCCGCATCGAGCATTGACGCAGGAAGCTCGTTTTCTCGCCGGTTGTTGCGCGCCGATTCCCGCTGGCGGCATCATTGCCGCCGGCAACAACAGACAAGATCGGAATCGCATCGCCGTGCAATTCGCCCATTTCGTTCGGGGAGCTGTTTTGCTGATTCAGGTCTTGAATTTCCTTGTCGACAAGAGTAATATACGTGAATGCACGTATTTATTGGAATTGAAAAGAATGCTGGAGCATACAAGTTTCGGGTCTCGACTGAAGGAGCTGCGGACACGGGCTGCCTTGAGCCGAGAGCAACTTGCCCAGATAGTGGCCACATTCGGCTTTGACGTGACGATCTCGGCCCGGACAATCGAGGGCTTGGAACAAGGACGATACAAGGATCCTGGCTGGCTGTCAGTTCAGCTTCTCGCAAGGGCTCTTGGTGTAACTCCTGACGCATTCATGCTGGCGCCAGCATCGATTGCGCCAACTCCACGGGGGAGACCGATGAAGATGGACATTCTGAGTTGCTTGGAGAATTGGAGCGATCGAAACTTGCGGTGGCTAATCGACCACCTCGCTCGGCGAAATGAACAGGGAGGTCGGCTGACCTATGCGGTCATAGAACGGAAGGCCTGCGAGTTGCGTGATAAGCGCAAGTCAGCCGGTGAATTTGTCTCGGAAAACAACCCAGCCGGAAGTCGCTATGTTCTTGTGGGCATAGAGCAACACGAATTTGGTCGCTTCAAGAGGCCATTTGACTGTGAAGAACTGGCGGCCACGATGGGACTGGCTGTCAATGAGCGTTTAGAGTACTTCGGTCACGCGATAGTACGAAAAGCTCCGGCGTGACAACTCGCTGGCCAACGTCGCGCCTCCAAAGCGAACGTGCGGGTTGCGGGCAGATTCGTTCGCGTTGCGGCTACGAAGCTTGTGCTGGGTAACGGGCGGTCGTACATTGATGAGTTGTCCCCGCTACGTCCATCATGTCAGCGTTGGTAGGACGGACGGAACGGGTATGGCGCCGCTCCGACTTGCATCGCTTCAATTGGTCACCCTGGGTACAGAATTGCGGCGGTCCGTTACGGGTCAGACTCTCTTGGCCACGGCGGTTCCCAAATGGCGCGGTCGGACTTGTTGAAGAAGCTGTTCCGGAGTTATAAGGGAAGGAATGATCCTGCCTTCCTGGACGCCGTGCGCGAAATCATTGACGGCGAGCGGAAGAAGCAACACATCAGCCTCGCGAACGAGCTCCAACGCATCCTCGACAACGGCACCGGACATACTGGTTCGGACCGTGCGCTGGGATTTGAACCACTTCCGAAGGATGCTGATCGCGGAGGGCCGCTGCTGGAAGTCCGGCAGCCCGACCGTTACCTGCAAGATATGATCCTTACGGATCGGCAGCGGGTATTCCTCGCTCGCGTCATCGAGGAATTTCGGCAGTGGGAGGTTCTGGAGGCTCATAGCCTCCGGCCTAGCCATAAGCTGCTCTTTTGTGGGCCACCAGGGTGCGGCAAGACCGCCACGGCAGAGGCCTTATCGCGCGAGCTAGGCATCCCTCTTCTTGTGGTGCGTTTCGACGCAGTGGTTTCCAGCCTGCTCGGGGAAACTGCTACGAATCTCCGCAAGGTGTTCGATTATGCCGCGCGCGGCGTGTGGGTCATCCTATTCGACGAGTTCGACGCCATCGGCCGGTCGCGTGACGACGCGACTGAGCACGGCGAGCTAAAGCGCGTCGTCAACGCCTTCCTACAGATGCTCGATCGTTTCAGCGGCCGGTCCATCGTGATCGCAGCGACGAACTTCGAGCAGGCCCTCGACCCGGCACTCTGGCGGCGGTTTGACGAGATCGTTCGATTCGAGAAGCCCGACCTGTCGCAGATCGAGCAGCTATTGATCAAGAAGCTTGTCCAGGTCCGCTTTGCCCCAGCGTTGCTCAAGGCGGCCGGCCAACGGCTGGTCGGGATGAGCCACGCCGAGGTGGAGCGCGTTTCGCTCGACGTATTGAAACAGGCGATCCTAGGCAGCAATGGCCGGGCCGTCGGGACGGAAGAACTGGAACTGGCCATTACTTGGCAAGAGTATCGCCAACAGGCGCTCAAACGCAGTCGCGCCTCCGGCACTCCCAGCGTCGATGAGGTATAGGCATGCCCAACGGTCACTATCCCCACATCCGCTGGCGGCGCATCAATTTTGCTGAGCCCCGTGGTCGTCGAGAAAACCCTGGTCGTCCCCCGGGTCCACCGCTCCGTTCGCGGCCGGCCCAACATGGCGCTCACTTGCAGGCCGAGACGGACACAGCGGTCGATCAGGCGCAGCAGCAGCGCCAGGCGCTCGGAATTGACCCGGCTCGGCTGCTGCTCTTGGAGATGCGGCTTTTACAGAACACGGAACGGGCGCACTTGGAGCGACTCGGGCTGCAGATCATCGACGAGGTGGAAGTCCGCCAACCGATCGATCCTCCGTTTTATGGCCTGAAGATCCGGTTCACGGGCGAAGGGGCGTTGCAGGCGTTCGAGAATGCGCCCGACCTCGCGGATTACGGCGCGAGCGCCATCGAACGGCAGCGGGCGTCCGACGGCTCGATCCACGCGACGGTCTTGCAGGTGCAGTTCGCCGACCTTACAACGGCAAATGCATTCCGTGCCCGCGACGATCTGCCGCAACAGTTTCACTTCGCGCACGGCGTGTCCGTCCCACAACGCGTGTCTTCTCGAACAGCGTACCGAATTATCATGCAGTTCCCCGACCAAGCGGCCATCAATGCATTCCGCCTCGAAGAACAGGCCTATACGCAGCGGCGGCAGTCACGACAGGCCCTCACTGCTGTTCAGCGTAACGAACTGTTCGATGCGTTGGAAGGCGTTCGAGCGCTCAACGCCGATGATCGGCGTGGCGAGCGCCTTGACGCCGAGGGCATTCCAGAGGTAAGAACGCAGTTCTTGCTCGACGTCGATCTCTGGCACCCGGGCACGTCGCAGCTCGCCGCGCAGGTCATCCGCGAGTTTCGCGATTTGGTAGCACGCCACAGCGGGCAGGTCACCGACGGCCCGACTTCCGTCGCCGACACCTTGCTGCTCGCCCGAGTCAGGGCGTCGCGGGACACGCTCACGGCGCTTCTGAGCCACGAGAGAGCCGCCAGGGTAGATCTGCCGCCGCGCTTGCCGGAGACACCCTTTAGCATTTTCAGCCCGATTGACCCGCCCAACCCGTTACCCCCTCTCGGAGAAGATAGCCCGCTGGCCTGCGTCATTGATTCGGGCGTCGTGTCCGGTCATCCTCTGCTGGCGGGCACGGTCGTGGACGAGCGGGACTTCGACTCGGGCGACGGCACACCAGTCGATCTCGCGGGGCACGGCACCTTTATGGCTGGGATCGTCGTCTACGGCGACGTGGCTAAGTGTCTGCGCTCTGGGCAATGGGAACCGCGCGTTCGCTTGTTAAGCGCGAAGATCCTACGCACGTCAGCGGGCGGCATCGGCGTTTTCTCTGACGACAATGAGAAGCGCATCGAGACTCAGATCCGCGACGCAATTGCCTACTATGCACGCGAGTTCGGCTGCCGCGTCTTCAATCTGTCGTTCGGCCATTACAGTCGCATCTATCGGGAGGGGCGTCAGCTGCCGTGGGCGCTGACATTGGATGAAGTGGCCCGGGATCTAGACGTCGTCTTGGTCGTGGCCGCTGGCAACGTCATCACACCAGCCATACCGGCCCTCGCGACGACGCAGGATTTCCAGAGCGAGATTCGGGAGCAACTCTTTACGCCGGACCATGCGCTCACTGACCCGGCCTGCGCGGTCAATGTGCTGACGGTCGGGGCCATCGCGCGTGGGGACGTTTCCTTTGATGCCCGTCGCTTTCCCGAGCGCCGCCCTCCGCTCGTCGCTTCACCCGCTCTGTGTCCTTCGCCGTTCACCCGCGCGGGCATCATTGAAGCAGCCGCTGGCGGCGTTGGCCGGACGGTCAAGCCGGACATGGTGGCCTTCGGCGGCAACTACTGCCTCAATGAGGGTGGCCACGGCTGGAACATGAGCGACCCTAACCTGGGTGAACCGTCGTTGCGGCATGACTACGAAGGCACGCGGCTGGTAAAGGTCGGGACCGGAACCAGTGTGGCTACGCCGTTCATCACCCATGTCTGCGCCCGTGTAGAGCATCAGCTTCGCACGGGCCGGGCCAATTACCGCCCGAGCGGCAACGTTATCCGTGCCCTAACGGTCCACAGTGCTGACCTTTCCGATGCGGCCGTCGCGTGGTTGGGAGACGGGCTCACGGCCGGCGAGGCGGAGCGCCGACGGCTCCGTCTCACGGGTTTCGGAATGCCGGACGCTGACAGAGCGCTCTTCTCCACTGACCAGCGCACCGTGCTACTCGCCGAGGACTCGCTGGAGGAAGGGCACTTCCACGTCTACGAATTGGCACTGCCGCAGGAGTATGTGGAGTCTGACCTCGCAGCGTCGAATTCGAATTACGCTGGCGTATGACCCGCCGGTCCGTGGAACCCGGCGGGACTACCTTGGCCGACGACTACAATTCCGTCTAGTCCGGAGCAGGAGTTTGGAGGAAATCCGGCGTCTAGCCGCCCTTGGTCGCGATGTCGAACAAGTGACGATTCGCCCCTCGTGTGACTACATTCGCTGCTCGACGGTCCAGAGTGCGACTTTCACGGGGACACGGCCCAGCGTGTTCGATCACCGGCCGGAGCCGGGTGAGCCCGCATTGTGGTATGTCCTCGTCCGGTGCGAAGCTCGGTTCCCCGCCGTACCTGAGACGACGCAACGGTATGCATTGGTCGTGTCGCTGGAGCACGAGGAGGGTCAAGTCCGAATTTACCAAAGCCTCCGGCAGCGAGTGGAACAGCGGCAGCGAGTGCAGTGGCCGACTGGCTAAGTGATTTCGACGCGGCCCGAGGGATGATGGTCGAAGCTGTTGAGGACAATGCGGGGAGTCGGACGAGGAGACTTCGGAAAACAAAATGGTGACAGTTTACTCAAGCAAAGACAGCACAGCACGTTGCGCTGAAATTCGCGGCAGGCAGTTGGAAACTAGACGCGGGGCTTTACCCCTCACCCCCGTGCCCTCTCCCCCGCGGTCTAACCGGGGTTTGAGCGAATCGCAGGGCCGCGGGGGAGAGGGGCGAATTGGTTGGCGAGTGTCGCGGCGTGGCCAGAACCAAGCGATGGCGCCATGTCATTTCGACTGGTCTGCGTCGGCGCGGCTTCGCTTCTGGGTCTGTTCGCTTCGGCGGCGTCGGCGGCCGAGCGACGGGTCTTATCCGCGGATTGCGTAGACTTGGCAGATTAAATTCAAATGCAAATCATTGGAATCCTGCGTTGCCGGGTCTTGCTTTGCCTTCACGCGGCCGGCGGAACTGATCGGTTTCTCGGGCGTTTCTTGACGAGTGTGGCCTGTGCAGATTTTAGGGCGGCCGCGGCAAGAGCTACTTCGGCCTTCCGGATCCGCTCCTCGAGTGCGGCGATCTCGGCCGGATCGGTGATCTCGACCAAGTCAATGGTCTGAAGCGTCGGCCCACGCTTGGCTCTCCGCGTTTTGCTCTTCATGGGTCAAGCATCCTCACGAATGACAGAAAAAGACATTTCGCCCTTTTGCACGTCAGGACCCTGCTCCTGGAAAAACCAGACCTGAATGGTGTAACGGCCTTCCTCGGGAAACGTGCATCGGATTCGCACGCGCGTGGTTGCCGTCGTGTAGTCCTCAACGAAGGCGGGCGGCGGAATCAGATTCCCGAAGAAGACAGCCTTGTCGGTCCGATCATTGATCACGCGTACGTAACCCGGATACTCGCCGGGCGCGGACTCGAAAGAACCAGGAAAAGCCACAACCGCGGCGGAGCGAATGGAAATCCGCTGGCCGCGATCTCCTGGCGCACACCTCGCAGGTGGAAGACGCCGGCCTCGTTCTTGCTTTCGCGCACCCCGTCGCAAACGGCCATGAGCCGAATGCGCGGCGTGACGGCGGCTGCGCTCATCATGAGCCTCTCGCTTTTTCAGGTTCAGCAGCCGTATCATCGTATCAAATTGAGACTCGCCAAGACAAGGAGCCATTCGTGGCGTGCCATGTCATTTCGACTGGTCTACGTCCGCGCAGCTTCGCTTCTGGGTCTGTTCGCTTCGGCGGCGTCGTCGGCCAAACCAACGCGCGGGGAAAGTGCGATCGCCCCGGCGGCCGCTGGGCGAAGAGCTTTAACCGCAGATTGCGCAGATTTCACCGATTAATTCAAATGCAAATCATTGAAATCTGTTACGCGCGATTGGTGAACCAGCAAATCCCGGCAGCGCCACCAACGTCACGGTCTGCTGGGGGATTGTGTCGGCCGGCGCGATTGCCTATTATGGCGAAGAATGGTGAGCGAAGGGGAGCGATCGATGTCCGAAGCCACAATCGAACGGCGGATGGCGGTGTTGGAGGAAGCGGTTCGCGAACTGCAAGAGGCGGTCAGCGTTCGCAAGCCCGCGGCCGATTGGCTGGAGCGGGTGATCGGCTCGATGAAGGACGAACCGGCGTTTGACGAAGTGCTGGCCCACGGCCAGGCGATCCGGCAAGCCGACCGGCCGACCGAGAATCACTCGCCATGAAGTTTCTCCTGGATACCGATCACATCAGTATGCTGCAAAAGCAATCGGGCGCCGATTACGCGACGCTGATGGCCCGCATCGGCCAGGTCCAGGCGCGCGGATCTGGCCTTTTGCATCGTCCGCTTCCACGAACAAGTCCTCGGTTGCAATACCTATCTGGCTCAGGCCAAGACGTCCGCAGCGGTCGTACGCGGTTATCAAATGTTCGATCGGGTTCTGACGGCGTTTGCCGCCGCGCCGGTCTTGCCGCTTGACAGCAACGCCGCTGCCGTTTTCGATCGTTTGATGAAGCAGCGCGTACGAATCGCGACCATGGATTTACGGATCGCGTCGATCGCGCTGCAGTCAGGGGCTCACGCTGCTCACGCGCAACACACAGGATTTCGGCAAGGCGCCGGGACTGGTCATCGAGGATTGGACGATCTGAGGCAGCGACGTGATGCTCTCGCAATGCCGATTCTCGAGCGGCGCGGGCCGGCGCGATTGCATTCCTCTCGCGGATGAGAGGGCTACACGTCGGGAAAACGGTGCCATTTTGCTGAACTCAGTTTCCAGCAATTTCTTGCATCCGAACCCGACGGAGTGCTCTGCTCGGAAAACCGTCGCGGCGTGAGCGCGACGTGGGAGCGAGGGCTGTGCGGTTCACACGTCGCGCTTACGCTGCGACGCTCGCCGATGGCGCCGCGGGCGAACGAGTAAACTCATCATTTCTCACCGGCAACGACGATCACTCGCCGATAGCGCGTCAACGGCGGCTTTCCGCTGTCCGTCACCGCGACGATGACGTGAATCTCCTTGCCGGTCGCGTTGGCGGGGATTTGGACGGTCGGCGTGGCGGTTTTCGCGTCGTCAATTTGGACCGCTCCTGAATAGGTGCCCGGCTCGGGATAGGGGAACCATTCGAAAGTCAATTGATCGCCGTCGGGGTCGGTCGATTTCTCGGCGTCGAGTTTGAGGGCGGTGCCGGGTTTGGCATTCAGGCGGATTGGTTGTTGGCCGGCGATTCCATTGACCAACACACGCGGCGGATGGTTGGCTTTCTTGACCGGGTGCACGCACCAGTCGAGGCGGGCGCGGAAATCGTTTTGCAGGTCGGCGGCCCAGCGCTTGACGGTGTTGTCGCGATGAGTCGTGCCGTGCCAGGCGTCGGCTTGATTCGCCCAATAGCATGGGCGGCCCTTGAATTCGGGATTGAGGCCGTAGCGGCCGGCCCAGCTTCCCCAGCCGGGATGCTCGGGGTCGCCCAGGCCGGTGGGCACGAGATAGAGGAAGGTCATGGTGTCGCCTTCCTTTTGGCGATGCGTGGTGTTGGTCGGATACATGGCGCCGAGCGGACCGTGATTGGTGAGGACGTCGCGTTTGAGGTCGAAGCCACCCGCGGTGGCCGTCAACGCCGAGAAGCGATGATACCAGCGCTTGCCTTCGAGCGCGGGGCGAAAGGTGTCGAGCAGGAGCGGGAAGGGCGGCTCGATCTTGGTGGCATGGTCGCCGAAAATGTTGCCGTGACAAATGACGCGAAGTTTGGATTTGAACTTGGCGTATTCTTTTTCGCCGCGATCCTTGAGGACGCGGTCGAGGCCGCGTTTGAGATTGTTGGCGGCGCCGCCGGAGTCGGTGCCCCAGTCGGCGTACCAGATCGGTCGCGGATCATCGCGATCGACCGCAGTGATGATGAGCTTCACCGCGTCGTCCGTGTTGTCGTAGCCGTTGACGGTTCGCGCGAGCAGGGTTTCAGGCTTCGGATAGCGCGAGTCGTGGCGGACGAGATTTGGGTAACATTCGCCATAGGCCCGCAGCAGTCGGCGAACGACGCCCAGGCCGGTCGATTCGGGATTCTTGTTCTCGGGGCGGCGCGTTTGCGATCGATTGGCAATGATTCCTTCGATGTCCCAATCGTTGGTGTAAAGGAGAAAGCGAACCAGCGATTGCTCATCGTCGGGATCGCCGCCGGCGTCGGTTTCGATGATGACGCGGAGATTGGGTTCGGGGGTGCGTTGGGCAGGGCAAGGGGTGGCGATCGAGAGCAGCAGGCACAGGGAGCAGACGAACTGAAGAAACCACTTCAGCGCCACCGATGAGTCCAGGACGAATCTCATTCTTCGTCCCGAATTTCACGGATGAGATCGACGGCGATGTTGAGCACTCCACAACGCTTGCGCACTTCCTCCGTCGCTTGCCGTGCTCGTTCTCGCACGTGCGCGGCAAGTTCGGCATCCGGTTTCCGGCCCGAGGAAACCGCGGCGACGACGGCTTCCAAGTCGGCGAGGGTGTTGCGCGGATCGCGGATGATTCGATCGAGTTCATACTCGCATTATCGATGCAGCTTTCTCGGCTGTCAACGCGAGTCAACCGCGTGCTATTGCTTTGCAAACAAATTCGGCGTCATCTCATTCGCGAGGCGAAGAATCTCCTCCGGCTGCGGCATTTGGCGGAAGCGGTGGATCTCGGCGGGGAGGCCTTCGAGTTCGGCGTCGTCGATCTTGAGGGAATCGGAGACGGCGAGCAGGAAGGGGGCGGTGGCGTGTTGGCGCAGGCGTTTGAGATGCGATTCGGCGCCGCCGCGACGCCAAAAGCCGAGCACTTCCAGGTAGATGAAACGGCCTGTGGCTTTGTGCGTGAGCCGAAAATCGGGCGCCGACCAGCCTTGGCCCAGTGGAATGACTTCCGCCTCTTCGTCGATTTGCCAGTCGGCCGCCTTCTTGCGAAACAGTTCAATAAACATTTGCAGTTCGGGCGGCGTGTAGCTGGCGTAATCGGGAAGATGCGAAACAAGGCCGTCGGACGAGGTAAGAACGAAAACCTTCTCTTTCTTTTGTGCGCCCCAGCGGACATCGGCGCGAAGATCGAAATCGCGGCATTGCAAAAGAGTGGGCAGAAAGTTGGCGAGTTGCACGCCGTACTTTTGCGTCGCGCTGAACAAACTTAGGGGGCCGTCGAGCGTGAGGGTGGTGGTGCCCGGCGCGGTTTGAACCGCCTCGCACATCAGGCGGTGGAACTTGATCGAGCGAAAGAGTTGGCGAAAGCGAGCCGGCGTCTCGTTTCGCACGGTCGCGGTCATGCCGACCGAGCGCATGAGTATTGATTGAGCTAGGGCGACATTGTAACGCTCGATCAGCCGCGTGACGGTCGTGTCGTCGAACTTGATCAGGCGCTGCTCGCTCTTGAGGTCGGCGTATAAGCCCTGTTCGACCGCCTCGGGCGGCAGCGAGAGTTCGTTTCCAACCTGGGTGAGCACCACTTCGCGATCAAATGTTCCCGCCGTTCGTTGAGCGGCCGCCGCGAGGAAGACCTTATCGCGAATTCTCTCCGGCGGATGGCCCGAAACGACTTCGAACTCGCAGCGATCTTCCAGAATCTTCGCCAATCCTTGGAAGACAATTTGCCCGGGGTGATTGCCGATGAGGGTTTCGAGTTCCTCCTCGAGTTCGCCACGCGTATTTCCAATCTGCGTGCGAAATAGATCGAGCAGTTGTTCGGCGATGTCACGCCAAGTCTCCTCGCTTGGATCGAGGTACTGCGGCACGAGACGGCTGCGAGCATAGCGAACACGAACCAGGTTTGATGGAAGCACCACTTACCTCAATAAAGAAAACCGGGAAACGGAAAACGGAAAACGCGGAAGAAAACCGCGTAACGGAGAACGGAAAACCGAAAACGGAAAATGCAGGAAGAAAACCGGGTAATGGGTAACGGAAAACCGAAAACGGAAAATGCATGAAGAAAACCGGGAAACGGAGAACCGAGAACGGAAAACCGATAATGAATCCGTCTGTCATTTTCGGTTCTCGGTTTTCGGTTCTCCGTTACCCGGTTTTCTTCGTTTCTGAACTGAATTCTATTCATCGCCGACAAAAGGTTCGCCGCCATTGATTGTCGAAAGGGCGCGATAGGCGTCGGGGCGGATCGAATTGCGGATGAAGCGGACGCTGCCGTCGCAAAAGAGGAAGTTGCAACCGCCGATGTGGCGGCTGCGGAAGCCGCTGACGAAATCCTTGCCGGAGGAGTTGTCGCCGGTGAAATCGCCGCCGGAAACGGTGGGGGTGAGAAGCGGGCGATTCATCGGCTCGTCGCGTGGGTCGGGCGGCAAGCCATATTGCGCGGTGACGCCGAAAACGGAGCCATACCAGGGATGGCCGGCGTCGCCCACGCCCGCCGCGCCCCACGATTGCTCGATGATGGCGGCGCCGCCGGTCTCGGGGTCGACGGCGGGCTGATTCGGGTTCGCGAGCGAGCGGACGAATAGGCCGGAGGTGCCGCCGGCCGCGTCGCCGATGGCGAAAGTTTGGCTGGTGCCGTCGCCGATGTCGGTCAGGCGAACGCCGGCATGTGCTTTTTCAGGCGGGCGGACGTCGAATGGTCCTCGCAGCGTTCCCGGAGTCTTGCCGAAGTTCGGAACCAACGAAGCGTTCGCCCCTTTGTTGAACGCGTAGTCCAGGCATGCCGCGAATGGCGGCAGGGGCACGCCCCATTGCTGCGCGATCGGGCCCATGTCGAGCCGGCCCTCGGTGCGATTGCTCGGACAGTAGAATAGCCGCACCTCGATGCCGACCGCGTCGAAGTTCGGCGTCGCGAACCAGGGCTGATCGAAATGATAGAGCCGATGCGTGTTGTCCTGTTCGATGAATGGCAGCAGGTGAGTGAAGCCGCTGGCCTCGGCGTCCGTCGTATTGGAAGATGAGGCGATGAGTCCGGCCGGAAAGGCGCCGTAGGCGCCGTGGTGGTTGTGCAGGGCCAGGCCGAGTTGCTTGAGGTTGTTGCTGCAGCGCAGGCGGGAAGCCGCCTCGCGAATTTTTTGCACGGCCGGCAGGAGCAGGCCGATGAGCACCGCGATGATTCCAATGACAACTAACAATTCGATCAATGTAAAAGCGCGGCGAGACATGATGAATCCCTCCTTGGGCTTCCATCATAACGCAATCGTCGCCGCAATGTTGGTTGGTTCGTTGGCAATCGGATGCAGTCGAAAGCCGCCGCTGGAAGGCAAATCCGTCGCGCAATTGGAAGCGATGCTGAAAAACGCCGATCCGGCGATTCAGGCCCAAGGAGCTCTTGGGCTAAGCAAGCAGGGGGCGAAGGCCGCGCCCGCGATTCCGGCGCTGGTCGGGGCTCTGAAAAGCCCGGAGACAATCGTGCGGCAAAACTCGGCGTTGGCGTTGGGCAGCATCGGTCCCGAGGCAAAAGACGCCGTGCCGGCTCTGATTGAAAAGCTTGCCGATCCCGAATGGGTGGTTCGCCGGCAGGCCGCAGTCGCCCTTGGGCAGATCGGTCCGGAGGCGAAGCCGGCGATTCCCGCGCTGCAAAAACTCCGGCAAGATTCGAATAGTCTCGTTCGCCGGGCGGCGGACGAAGCGGTGTCACGTCTTCGCCAATGACTCCGGCTCGGTTTGATGCCGCACCACGGCGTCGCGAATCGCATCGAGCATGCGTGCCAGCGATTCGCAAGATAACGCGTCCGGATCGACGGTCATCACCGTGTCATCTCCGACATAGACGCCTCGGCCATGATTCACAAATTTCCGGTCTGAAATCGTGGTGTAAGGAATCGAACCGGCGATCGTTCGGCCTTCGCGCTTGGCCGGGAAATACAAACCCTCAGTGCCGATAACGAGCAGGTCGTGCTCCTCATCATCGGTGAGCGGGACGGTCGCGAGGACTTGCTCGGTGGGCGCTAGCTTTAGGGTTTCGCGAATGTCAGCAAGCGTTTCACCGTCGATGTCGGCGGCATGGGTGATCGTGAATTCGCCCTCGAATGGCGCGATCACTTGCAGCAGCCAATTAGACGGCGACGACTGGTCTCCGGCGAGCCGGGCCCAAAACGCCGACAGGCCCGAAGAATTGCGGTCGCCCGAGGGCTTGAAGTAACGGTAGGCCCTGTCGCCGTACCAAAACCAAATCAGCAGGATCATCCACCACATGGACGGGGACCAAACCATGATGACGATGGCGGTCGCCACGCCGGCCAGGATCAGGAGCATTCCAACTAAGGGCCGGATTTGCGGCCGCCAAACGATGGCCGCCGCCATCTGCTCGACGCCCAGTAGCCCGAAAGCAAACCAAGCCGACTTGGTCATACGAATGCCGATCATCACCGCGATGGAAAACGCGATCAATCCGAAGAAGATCAGAGGCTCGTAGGGATTGCTTGGCGGCACGGGTCCCGTTTCGGGAGCGGCCGTCCCCATTGGGAGCGGCGTCGGCGCGGGCGTATGCGATGACGGCGCCGGCCGCTGCGATGGCGCCGCTTGCCGTTCCAGTGCCTCCAGCGCGGCGTGAATCTCGCCGGCGCTTTGGAATCGCTTATCCGGGTCGCGCTCCAGGCATTTCATGACTATGTCGTCGAGCCGCGGATCGCAGCCGGACTTGACCGAGGGCGGATCGAAGCGGCCCAGCGGAAGTTCGCCGGTGAGCAGTTCGTAACTGAGCACGCCCAGCGAGTACAAATCGGCGCGATGATCGACTTCCTTGGGCCGCTCGAGTTGTTCGGGGGCCATGTAGTGAGGCGTGCCCATCGCCTCGCCGGCGCCGGTGAGCGTGTAACCGGCGGGGTCGAGGCCGGCGAGTTTCGCTAAACCGAAGTCGGCGATTTTCACCCGCCCGTGCCGATCGATGAGCACATTTTCCGGCTTGATGTCGCGATGGATGACTTCGCTTTGATGGGCATACGCCAACGCATCCGCGAGGGCCTGAATGACGCGAATGGATTGATCGTGCGGCACCGGGCCGGTCCGCATCAGTTCGCGGAGGTTCATGCCGTCGACATATTCGAGCAGCAGATAATAATGGCCGCCGGCCTCGCCGAAGTCGTGAACCGAGACGATATGCGGGTGCTGCATTTTCGCCAGAGCGCGGGCCTCGCGCGAAAGCGCTCGGCGAAGGCCGGGTCGGAATTGGAACTGTTGGGCAACACCTTGAGGGCGACCAGGCGATCGAGCTTCAGTTGCTTCGCCTTGTACACGGCGCCCATGCCGCCCTGGCCGAGCAGGCCGAAGATCTGCAACTGCGGGAAGTGCGGCGACAGTTCGGCGACGCTGGGCGGCGTGAATGGCCCCGTGCCCGCGGGGGGCGGCGAATACAGAGCCGTCTGCATCAGGCAGCGCGGGCACAAGGCCTCGGGCACATCGCTCGGAAATGTCGTTCCGCAGGTCCGGCAGACTCGGTTCGCCATGATCGTTCTCCTTCGGGTCTGCCGTTATCTGAAGCACATTCCGAGAAAGGTTACAGAAAAAATATGAACAAATTGAAAAACGCGAATCCGCCGTTCGCCCCTGCATGACCGCCGCCGCTTGCGGATAACAACGATTCGAACTAGACTTGAATGCCCCGTCCGGAGGCATTTCCATGTTTCAACTCATTGATGCGGTGACGGACACCTGCGTGCGATTCGGCGAAAAGTACGGGATGTGGTTGGCGGCCGCGGTGCTCGGACTTGCGGTGATCGCCTTCGTCGTCCGAACCATCCAAAAGATCCTCGGCCGCGGCGGACCAAACTGAGTCGCCGGCGGTGAGAAGCCACGAAGCACCTGCGCGGCGAAGCCGCAACCAGAACGCGGAATCCCACAGCATTCAAAAACAGACATAAGGAAAGCAGGAATGCAGGAATCAAGGCGAGTTTAATTCCTGCGTTCCTGCTTTCCTTATCGTTCTGGTTTTCCTCGTCTGCGCGAAGATTCTGAACATCAGTAACACGAGCCATCCGAGATTTTTTCATGTGCTTCGTGGTTTCTCTGACTTCGTAGCCGCAAGTCAGGGTTTCTTCGTCGCGATCTCGCTACGTTTGACCGGGTCGCTCCATGCAATTGCCGCCGCCTGGCGTTTTGCAGAACCATACCAGGTCAGGCCGACTTTCATCTCGTCCCATGTGCCATCTCGAGGCGGGCACGAAAATGTGACCTTGGCCTTTGCGGGAATGCGAACCGATCCGAGGCCCGTTCCGCACCAGCCGATTGGATGAGTTTTCCAGGTTTTATCACTCAGCAGTTTGACCTCATATAGCGGCGAGATTGTTCCAGGCTTCAATCCGCCCTCGAACGATTCCGAGGTGTAGCCGACGTACGGCAGCGGCGACGAATTGGGGTTCGTGACCTCAAAGACAAGCATGGCATCGCCATTTTGCAGACTGCCTGATTTGAACTTGATGGTCGGCGGCTCAAGCTTGCGAGCCGCCTGCGGGTCGGCGGCGACAACTGGCGCCACAATCATCAGGGCGGCAACAAATACTGAACGCATGTCAGGCTCTCAGAAGAAAAAACCAAGCGACATATTCATGACGATATTCCACAGCGGTTCGATTTCGCTTAACGGCTGAAAGCGCGAGTCGTGTCACTTAAGTTTCGGATACCATTTCTTGACCGTCGTCAGGGCCCATTCGGCGGACTTATCCGAGTGACAGCCATTGCAACTGTTCGGGTCCTTGTTTTTAATCGTGTCGGCGGGGGAAATGAAATTGAAGGTATGATTGCGGGCCTCGCCGGCGACGGAATTGTCGCCGGTCTTGGGCATGTGGCACTCGATACAATGGCTGCCCGAACTGAGCGGGCTATGGTGCGTATGATCGGACAGCGACTTATACTTGGGCCCGGGGCTCTTCTCCGGTCCGTGACAGGTCAGGCACAGGGCGTTCGTTTCGGCGGATTTGATGTTGAGCGAGCGGTGGCGCGAGCCGTGCGAATCGTGGCAGTTGCTGCATTGCAGTCCTTCGTGATGCATCACGCTTTGAAGGAAGGTATTGCCCTGAACGCGGTTTTTGTGCGCCGTACCATTGTGCCAGAAGTCGGCCGACTTCTTGCCGTCTTCGGGCTTGAAGCCGATCCAATACTTTGAAAGTTCGAGCCCTGGCTGATAGCCGACGGGCCAGGCATATTCGTCTCCGGGCGGCTTGCCGGCCAGATGGCAGGAAAGGCACACTTCAATCGATCGCTCCACGCTGAGCCGAGCGGGGTTGACGATGTTGCCCGCCTTCGGCGACTTCGGAATGCACCTTCCCCGGGCCGTGGCAACTTTCGCAGGCAATGTTCAACTCGACCCATTTCTGGGCATAATGGTCGGATCCGGTGCTGTGGCAACCGGCCAGAGCTTGAAATTCGAGCGAGACTTCCAGTCCTTGTGGAGGGGATACCACCAGTCGCTGCGGCCCGAGTAGGGTTGCCAGGTCTTCTCCTTAATGCTCCATTGAGCGGGGAAAACCACTTCGTTTCCGTTCACCTCGCCGATGAATCGTTGCTTCCAGCGATGCCCGATCACCCACTTCACATCCTTCAATTCGAATTTGCGCAGCGGGTTTGGCTTGCTGAAGTCCGCGAGAATGGTGCGATCGTTCCCGGCGACTTTCGGCGCAGAATCATCTTATTATGAGCCGAGTCTTTCCAATCATCGTAATACGATTGGTGACACTCGGCCGCATTTCTTCGAGCCAACATATTGCGTCTGATCGATGCGCGGCCACGAGTCTGGCTTGGGTACGTCGCAGCGCCCCCGGTCGGCGATTTGACTTCCGCCCACGACGATCGCGAAACAACAAATCCCGACCCAAACAATGCATCGTTTCATGATCGGACTCCGGCTGGGAAGCCCATGCGGCCCCCCCGATGCGGTTGTACTCTGAACCCGATCGGGCGACAACTGCGCGAGTTGCTTCCATGCAGGACCGGGCTCGCAGAGCCCGGCTACAGCCGTTTTCTGTAGCCGGCCTCTGTGAGGCCGGACCGGGCTCACAGAGCCCGGCTACAGGCCGGACCGGGCTCACAGAGCCCGGCTACAGCCGTTTTCTGTAGCCGGCCTCTATGAGGCCGGACCGGGCAAGCCGGACCGGGCTCGCAGAGCCCGGCTACAGGCCGGACCGGGCTCGCAGAGCCCGGCTACAGGCCGGACCGGGCTCACAGAGCCCGGCTACAGCACCACCGCCCTGATGCGCTGCGCTTGACAACACAGATCGAACGCGGGCGCGAAGTTATTCTTGAGGTCGCCGCGCTCGCCGCGGAAACAGGTGTCGATACAATCATACCGATCGGCGATACGATCGTGTCAATAGACTCGGCGCACTATTTCGCAAGATTTGAGCCGCAACATGAAGAAGCATTATCCATACCGAATTTGGCCGTGGCTGGTTCTCGGCCTCGCGGCGTTCGGTTGCAACCGGGACGCCGAGATGCCCGCGGCGGAGGCACCGGTAATCGCCTTCGTGGCGGCGAGCACCAAGGAGGCGATTCAGGAAATCGCCGCCGATTTCACGAAGGAAAAACACATCGATGTCAAAATCGACGCCGACGACTCTTCGCGGCTGGCACTGCAAATCACGCAGGGGGGGCCGGCGCATCTGTTTTTGTCCGCGAATGAAAAGTGGGCCGAGTTCGTGAGCGACAAGGGCTATTCCGGTCGGACAACTTTGCTCTTGGGAAACTCACTTGTGATTGTGACGCCCAAGGGGAATCCGGCGATGGTCCGCGAGCCGAAGGACCTGTCCAAGCCCGCGGTCACGCGGGTCGCCCTGGCCGGTCCGACGGTTCCCGCGGGAATCTACGCCCGCCAGGCTCTGAAAAACTTGAAGGTATGGGATTCCCTGGAAGCGAGCAAGAAGATTGTTTCGGGCGAAAATGTTCGTGTCGTGCTCGCCTATGTCGAACGTGGGGAAGCAGAGGCAGGAATTGCTTATGCGACCGACGCCAAGATTTCCGACAAGGTCGCGGTGGCCTACACCTTTCCGCTCGCGGCGCACGACCCGATCCGCTATCCGCTGGTCCTGCTCAAGCGGGGCGAGACTTCCACGTCCGCCCAGTCGTTTTTCGAATATCTTCAGTCTTCCAAAGCGAAGAACGTATTCGTTAAATGTGGGTTTACCTGGCTCGAAACGAAATGACCGATGAATGACTCCTGGCGATTCACCGCCGAGGAATGGTCGGCGATCGGACTCAGCCTTCAGGTGGCGCTGACCGCCACGTTGCTCAGCCTTCCGGTTGGCGTCGGGTTCGGATACCTGCTGGCTCGGCGACGATTTTGGGGCCGGAATCTCGTCGAGACGATTCTAAGCCTGCCGCTGGTCTTGCCGCCGGTGGTGACCGGATATCTGCTGCTGGTTTTGCTTGGCCGCCAGGGGCCGATCGGTTCGATTTTGGACCAGTGGTTCGGCGTTCGCGTGGCGTTTACCTGGAAGGCGGCGGCGATTGCCTCGGCGGTGATGGCGTTTCCGCTGATGGTGCGATCGATTCGCGTGGCGTTCGCGGAGATCGATCAACGCCTGGAACTGGCGGCGCGGACGCTCGGCGCCGGACGGCTTGAAACTTTTACTCGGATTTCATTACCGCTGGCCCGGCGAGGGATCATCGCCGGGGCTGTGCTGGCGTTTGCACGCTGCATCGGCGAATTCGGCGCCACCATCATGATCGCCGGCAATATCCCCGGCGAAACGCAAACGATTCCGCTTCGCATTTACTCGCAAGCGAATACGCCCGGCGGGATCGAACAGAGCGTTCGCCTAGTCGTCGTTTGCGTCGTCATCGCGGTGATTGCGCTCGGCGTCTCCGAGTTCTTGGAGCCGAGAAAATCAAGCAGGTGATGCCCGATGGCTCTTCTGACTTTCGATGCGCGGTTCAAACACGCAAGCGGATTCGAGATCGACGCGGCGTTCGAGGTCGGCGGCGGCGTGACGGCCCTTTTTGGCCCGTCTGGAAGCGGCAAGAGCACGATCCTGCACCTGATCGCGGGGCTATTGCGGCCGATCGAAGGATCGATTCGCCTCGGCGGTCGGACGCTGGTCGAAACCAAGGCCGGGATCCATCTGCGTCCGGAACAACGCCGGGTCGGCATGGTGTTTCAGGACCATCTGCTCTTTCCGCACATGAGCGTTCGCAAAAACCTGCTATTTGGCATGAATCGCGACGGCGGACGACGAATAAGTTTTGACCGGGTCGTGAATACCCTGGCACTCGGTGACGTGTTGGACCGAACGCCGAAAACGCTTAGCGGCGGCCAGGCCCAGCACATGCGCCGTTGGCCGAGCGCTGCTTCGCGGCCCGGAATTGTTGTTGCTCGACGAACCGCTCGCGGGGCTCGATCAAAAGCTCAAGGACCGCAGCCTTGCGTTCCTCAAAGAAATCGTAAAGGAATTAGGAATCCCCACGCTGTTCGTGGGGCATGAACGAAATGACGTGCAGCGAATTGCGGAGTCGATCGTTTCCATCGAATTGGGACGGATCATCAAATCGGAATCAGATTTGCGGAAGTAGACATGGTGGGCCTCGCATCCTGCTCGACCCACCATTTCGATTACTCAATGATCACTCGAGCCACGACTTTGGCTTTCTTGTCGAAGTCGATTTCGATCCGTGCGCCGGCCCGCAAATCGCTCTGCTGTGCCGCTGCCAACTTTCCGTTGCGATCTCGCCTGAAAAACTGGGTGTTCGCATTGATCGCATAATTGGCGCCTTGTTCGGTTGTGATCCAAGATTTCGAGACTTCCTCGACAGTCGCCCTGGACCGGACGAGATTGGTTCCTCTGGTCGGATCGTCGGTCGTGCCGGCGCCGGGAGCAGCCGCAGGCGCTCCGCCGCCAATGCCGGGCGCGGGCGAGCCCCGCCGCCCGAGGGTGCAGTCGGTCCACCGATGCCGGCGCCTGGCGCAGCGGGCGGCGCTGGAGGCGTCGAACCACCGCCCCCAGGCAAAGCCGGAGGTGTCGGACCGCCGGTGCCGGGAACGCCGGGAAGAGTCGGCGGTCCGCCGCCGGGCGCACCTGGGACAGGCGGGCCGCCGCCTGGCATGCCGGGGTTCCAAGGTCCAGTCGGGACGCCGCTCTTTTTCCGTTTGAGATAGGCGGTCTTCAACTCCGTGCCGTTCAAAATGTTTGACGTGACGCTTACCAGTTCCCAGCCTTCGTTCCCGTATTTGTTCAATTCATTCTGTATTGCGGTTGCTCGGCCGCGAAGCTCGACCACTTTGTATTCGAGGGCCGCCGCGGGCATGGTCGGCGTCCGGCCCCATCTCGGCGGCTCCCCCGGAAACCCACTGTCAGTCCGAGGCGGCGCGGTGCCGCCCGGAGGAAATCCGCCGCCTGGCGCGGCGGCGCCAGGCGTCGAGGGGGCGCCGGCCGGTGCTGCTCCTGGCGGTTGAGCCTTGACCGACCAGATGCCGTATGAACCGGCAATCAAGGACGCGGACAGCACGGTCGCGGCCGCGAAAAGCTGGACCTTTGATACACCCATCTGCGTCGCTCCTTTTGTGAGAACGAATAGATTCTTGGGGATTGCAGCAGTCGTTGAATTCGAGAACTCGATGACCCGATTCACCAGCGGCGTCGGCGCGCTGGCCGAGATTCCGGCCACGGTGGCGACCGCCGCCATCGTCGCGCTGCCTCGCTTCGCGAGAAGCGACAAGACGGCTTTTTTCGCCCGCGACAATTGAGCCGAAAACGTCCCGAGCTTCAGCCCGAGTTCCGTCGCGGCGACGGTCGTGCTTTTTCCCTGCAAATAACAGAGCACAAACGGCACGCGCAATTTCTCGGGCAGTTGATTGACCGCCTCGTGGATCGCGGCGAGCGTCTCGTCCCAGGCGGTGTCGGCGACGGGTTGGCCGGCCTCGGCGACCGCCGCACTCTGCTCGCGCAGGCCGCGCTTCGCTGCCGTTCGCCGCGCGTTCCGGCAAACCCGGTAGGCGACGCCATAAAGCCAAGGCCCAAGCTGCTCGGTTCGGCGAATCTTTTTCGCGGAGCGAATCAACACCAGAAACGTCGCCTGAAACGCGTCATCGGCATCAGCATCATTTCGCAGCAAATGCCGGCATAGACTCCAGACCAGGCCCTCGTATCGCCGCACGATTTCGGCGAAGGCTTCGGCGTCCTTCTGCTCAATGAAACGGCGCGAGCAAGACCGCGTCCGGATCTTCGGGCCGGGCCAGTTGCTTCAGGATCCGCCGCCAATCGGTTCGCACGTGATCCGCCACTCGGTCGCCAACTATAGATTAGTGGCGGCCGGCGGCAAAGTTCTGCATGGTGGATGTGAAATTCGGCATTTAATCTCCGACGCCAACGTCGGTGTTGTCGCTTTCCGCGACCAGGCTCGTTTCGGCCTGTTTATTCTCGGACAGGTCGTTCAGGAATCGCTCGATCCGTTCGCGCACTTCCCCCAGATCGGCGGCTTTTCTCTGCATCGCCTCCGCCGCGAGGTCGGTCTCAAGCTGGAGTGAAGCGACCGCGCTCTCGACTTCATCGCGCAGTGCGTTCACCTGGCCGAGGAGTTCCTCGTGCTGGCTGCGAAGTTCATTGGCCTGATTGGCCAGCGTCGGGCGGATCTCATCGACCGAGGCAAACAATCCGTCGGGATCCTTCGCGATCGCGCGATGCTTTCGCAACGCCGATTCGACTCGGTCGAGCACCGAGCCGATCGCCTCGGCCCATGGACGCTCGCGCCCCACGATGGGATCGGCGAGCATGGTTCGCAGTCGTTCGACGGTTCGCGTAACGGAATCGTTGGTTTGCGACGGCGAGGTGGACGACGAATCTGCGCACGACATGATGATTCTCCCGTCCGTTGATGGAGTCCGCTCGTGCAGGAGCAACCTCCGTGCCATGGGTCGGCCCCGGATCGCGGTCGCGGTTCAAGCGGGTTGCGCGAGGCAGCGTTGGCGCGCGCAGCTTTGCTCCGCGTTGCCAGGCCATTGATGGTCGGCGGTTTCAGGGACATAGGCACGGATCCCATTGCCGAACCTCGATGGACGGATGGCGATTCACGCCCGAACATTCTCGGCGGCTTTGCCGAACAAATGTCCCATCCGCAATCAACTCACTCAGAAAGGAGTCCCCGATGTCGCTCATGTCAAAGCCCTCGGTGGAAGCGAAGATATCCCTGTGGTTCATCACGGGCGGAATGCTCATGACGGTCTGGACCGCGATCTGGTACGTCTACCTGAGAAACCATCCGCCACAAGGCTCCGCGGCTTACTACTTTTGCGCAGGCAGTTTCCTATCGGGACTGGTGTTGGTTACGATTGGAATCGCCGTCGGGCACATCGGGCGCACGGCTCGCCGGGCGGAATTGCCGCCTACTGAAGTGACCAAGGCCGTGGTCGACGTGAATCAAGAGGCGGCATCGAGGGCGCCGATGATCGCGCCGGTGAATCCGGCTTATCCCGTGACGCCGACGAATCCGCCAACGCCGACGAATCCCGAACCGGCATTGACGAACGGAATTGTCGCCAATGCGCCGAACCGGCCTGTGCCAAAATAAGCGATTGAGCAAAGAAGCCAACGTTAGGCGAATCGCGGAGCCAACCGTTCGACAACTGTGGCGCCGATCTGCAGCGAGGCGGTCGCGGCCGGGGAGGGCGTGTTGCAAATGCTCGTGACGCGCTCGGATTCGGCAATCAGATAATCGTCCACGAGTTCGCCGTCGCGGGCGATGACATTGGCGCGAATCCCGGCGGCCGCCGGTTCGAGATGCTCGGCACGAATGTCAGGCACCAATCGCTGCAGTGCGTGAACGAAGGCTTTCTTGCTAAGCGATCGCCAAATCTCGCCCAGGCCCATGCGCGACATGTTTGACCGCCAGGCGTAGGAACCCGGGGTAGGTCAGAGTTTCGAGCAAGTCGCGGGCGTTCCAATCGAAGAAGGTGTAGGCTTCGCGTCCGAAGGCAAGGACAGCGTTTGGCCCGCATTCGACGGAGCCGTCGATCATGCGTGTAAAGTGCACGCCGAGGAAGGGAAAGCGCTGATCGGGGACCGGGTAGATCAAGTTGCGGCAAAGCTTGTAAGCTTCCGGTTTGAGCGCGTAGTACTCGCCACGGAACGGCACGACCTTGGCGGTGACGTCCTGCCCCGCGAGGCGGGCGAGTCGGTCTGAATGCAATCCGCCGCAATTCACGATTTGGCGGGCGGTGAAATCGCCGCGCGGCGTGACCGCGGAGACGCCATCCGCGTGATGGCGGATCGCGAGAACCTTGGCATTGAAGTTCACTTCGCCGCCGGCTTCCCGGACGCGCTCGGCAAGTCGCTCGCAGACCTGGCGATAGTTGACAATGCCGGTTTCCGGAACATGGATCGCCTTCACGCCGGAGGCGTGCGGTTCCAATTCGGCGAGCCGGGCCCGATTGATCAACTCGCACTTCACGCCATTGGCCTGGCCGCGCTCATAGATTCGTTGCAGAGCGGGTAGATCGGCGTCGGTGATTGCTACGATCACCTTGCCGCAGATTTCATGGTGAATGCCCTCGGCGACGCAAAACGCCTGCATCGCCAGTTTGCCGGCGCGGCAGGATTTCGCTCTCAAGGTCCCCGGCTTGTAATAAATGCCCGAATGCAACACGCCGGAATTGCGGCCAGTCTGATGCTCGGCGACCCGTGCTTCCTTTTCCAAAACCACAACGCGCTGACCGGGAAACCTTTGCGTGAAGCGATAGGCCGTCGCCAGACCGACAATGCCCCCGCCAATGACCGCAAGATGAAACATCAACTCGTCTCGGAATTCAAATTACAAACCACCAAACATGCGAAATGAAATTCATTTATTTTCCGCCTAGCGCGGCGAACAGGGCCCGGATTTCGTCATCGATTTCGGCGGGCGAATCGACCGTCTCGGCGATGGCAGCCCGGAGTCGTTCGCGGTAGCGCTGCCGCAGGCGGTGGGCCGCCACTTTCACGGCGCCCTCGCTCATGCCAAGCTCGTCGGCGATGGACGCATGCGATTCGGCTTCCCCCGTCAGGGCAGCCCTTGAGCCGTTCGAAGAGCGATTGTTTGCCGGCTTCGACGTATTCGGCCCGCAGGCCCGCCAGCGTCTGTTCGAGCAGGGCCAGGGCCCAACGGCGTTCGAATTCCTGCTCGGCCGAATGGCCATCGGCGGGCTCGACGCCATAGCGGCTGTCGGCGTTGTCGAAATTCAGAGAGAGCAAGGTTTGTCCGCCGCCGCGTTTCTCGGCGGCCTCGAAATCGTGCTGATTGGCCAGGAAGTGCTGGCAGGCGCCGAGGAGATAGGAACGAAATCGGCCTTTCGCCGGATCGGCGGAGGCAAGCCCGTCGCGTTCGAGCAGCCGAACGAAAAAACCTTGCGTCAGGTCCAATGTCTGTTCGTGGCTGTGTCCCCCGCGGCGAATGAAGGAATAAACCGGAAACCAGTACAATTCGCACAATTCGGAGAGCGCCCGGTGCGCCGCGAACGGGTCATCGCGACCGATGGCCCGAACCAAACTCCAGCGCGTGGTGTCAAAGTGAACGTGTGCCGACATGCAGCCAGTATAGGAGCGCGCGGCCCGCCCTTGACAGCCCCGGAGTACGCGCGTACCCTGAATCTCACTGAGGGCGTTTAGCTCAGCCCGGTTAGAGCACTTGCTCGACACGCAAGGGGTCACTGGTTCAAATCCAGTAACGCCCATTCGAGATGGCCGGCTGTCGGGAAACTGAAAGCCGGCTTTTTTATTGGCAAACCAAGTCTGATAAGCTCCCATCGCCCCGGCGTTTTTTTGTCACCTCTGGCGCGATCCTTGCTAGCAACGGTTGCAAACCGCTTTGTCGGTTTTTCTCTGCGCACCTGTTGTGCCCCGGCTTTCTGGCGTTCGAGGCTTCGCCATGGCTCTGTCGCGTTGGTCGAAGGTCCTGGCGAGGTTCGCGGTGGCAGGTCAGGCTTGGCTTTTGGTCCTTTGTCTGGCGAGCGGTCCGACCCTGGTCGGATGCGATATCTCGACGGGCGGGCGAGGGGAGGGGCCCGGGCGTCGGCCCCAGGAACTGGCCCTCAGCCCACAGCAGGAACTCGAACTTGGGCGGCAGGCCTATCGCCAGGTTCTTACAGAACCAAGAAAATTCGGCCGTCCGGTTCCTCCGGACCGTCCCGAGTGTCAACGCGTACGCGGAATCGCCGAGGCCATCATTCATGCATCGCAAATTGAACCGCTCCGGCGTGAGATCAATTTGCGAAAAGATGACTGGTTCGAATGGCGGGTCAACGTATTCGACAAGGACGATATCAACGCCTTTTGCCTGCCGGGCGGCAAGATGGTCGTCTTCCGCGGACTTCTCCGAGTGGTGCAAAATGACGATCAAATTGCGACTGTGCTTTCGCATGAAATCGCGCACGCTCTTGCTCATCACTCCAGCGAGCGGGTCGCCCGCGATGAGATAAACCATGGTGTTTTGGGTGGAATCTGGTCGAAATCCTTCGAGCGAGGGCAGGAGACCGAGGCTGATCACATTGGTTTGTTTTTGATGACCTTCGCCGAGTACAAGCCCGACGAAGCCGTGCGCTTCTGGGAACGAATGCAAAAGGCCAGTGGACGACATGGGGTTCCCGAGATTCTCTCCGATCATCCCAGCGACGCTCGTCGCATTGAAAGTATTCGCGAATGGATTCCCAACGCCCGCGCGGCGAAACGGGCCTATGACGAAGGGCGAATCGCGCCGCCGCGCGGCCGATAATCACGCCGAAATGGGTCCAGGCGGTTAGGCGGCTTTCCCGCGAGTTTCAACGATCCCGGTGCGACGCCCGGGGTGATGACCTGTTTTCTGACCAAGGAGTGCATCCCATGAGCATGGGTGGAAACCTGGGCGAAGGCGGCTTTTTTGGACAGGGACCAATGGGTCTGGGGCCGCGCGGACGCTATGGTCTTTGGCCAAGTCTTGGCTGCAGCAGTCTCTTTATTATCGTTGGCGGCATCTGCCTGGTTTGCGGGGGTTGCTTCCGCATGTTGGGCCAGTGAACCACCAATTAAGTTGTGCATTCGCCGATCGGCAATGCCGTGACAAGACGGATCTCTCGCCGGAGGAATTGCGCATGCGAGCACTATGTGGGGCTATCATTACCGCCGGGGCGCTCATCGGTTTGGGCCTGACCGCCGTCGGCGTCGGCATCCGTTACCAGCTTTACCCATACCACGATTCCGCGGGCCAGCCGCAGTGGGTGGCGTTCAAATATATCGATTCCGCCCTCATGATTGCGCTGGCGGCGATGTTGATTTCGCTGGTCGTCGGGATGGCAATCGCCTTCCTCGGGCTGGCGTATCACCACCATCGCCGACAACATGAAATGCTGCGCGATCAGCCCTTGTCGACGAACGGGCACCGCATCACCACTTGAGATCGCGAATTGGCGACGACCAATCAACATAGCCGGCTGTCGTGCATCGACAGCCGGCAGTTCGTCTGAAGACATTGGATTCTCTCGAATAAACTGGTGGGCATGAGTCGGTAGCGTTCGGCCCTGATCCCCCCGTTCCGCCCCGTATACTGATGGCAATTACTTACCTTTCGACTTTCGCTCGGGAATATGCACTTCGCGCAAGGTGCGATTGTTTCCGGCCACCAGCAGGCGCAATTCGACGCCTTTTACCAAGCGATCGTCCTTGAGTGCCTTGTCACTGACGCCGCCCTTGGGACCGATGAACTTGGTCTCGTCATTCACGTCGTAACTCTTCTTTCCGTCGCGCGGTCTGGACCGACAGAGTTTTCTTCTTGATGTCGACGGAGATCAGCTTACCCTTGACTTCTTTGTCGGCGGCGAACGCGGTCGCGGCGACAGAAAAAGGATCAGCAAGGCGGGGGAGAACTGGCGCAGGCTCATGACTGTTACCTCAAGATGGTGTGAGAAAGGGAGTTTCCGAGCAAGTGGATCCAAGTCGGGGGCGACAAACCAAGCCGGCGCAATTCGTCCGCCGCCTTTCCGCCCGGACAATTCACGGCGGCAAATTTCGGCCTCTGCGAAACTATTTAAGCGCTGAACGCGCCGCCGGAATAAGAAAGCAACGTCCCCCAGTCGTTGCGAGGATCGAGCGATGCCAGTCGCGGAGATGAACCCGGAATTTCTGCGCGAGGCCATTCGACTTTCCATCGAAAAAATGGAGGCCAACGAAGGCGGGCCGTTTGGCGCGGTCGTCGTTCGCGACGGGCAGATCGTGGGTCGCGGCTGGAATCGCGTCACCTCGACCAACGACCCGACGGCCCACGCCGAGATTGTCGCCATTCGCGACGCCTGCTCTCGGCTCAAAACATTCTCACTGACGGGCTGCGATCTGTATTGCAGTTGCGAACCATGCCCATTGTGCCTGGCCGCCATCTATTGGGCCCGGCTCAATCACATCTACTATGCAGCGGCTTGCGAGGATGCGGCGGCGATCGGCTTTGACGACGCCAACTTCTATCGCGAACTCGGGCTCACTCCCGAACAACGATCGATTCCGATGACTCAAGCACTGCGAAATGAAGCCTGTCAGGCCTTCGCGGCCTGGCGGGAAAAGGGCGATCGCATCATGTACTGAATCGTCGGGAACTACGGGCGAGTTTGAAAAAATTCAACGATTGGAAGAACTCACATGGGCACTCAACGAATCTTCCATTTCCTGGCTGTCGTGGTTGGATTAGTCGCCATGGGGACTGCTTCGGCCGACGAGAAGCCGATCGTCGGAGTCATTCCCAGGGCCCAGAAGCCGATCAAGATGGACGGCAAACTGAATGATTGGGACGGCGCCTTTATCGCGCCGGTGCACATCGGCCATCCGGATTTCGCCAACCGCGGTGGAATGTTTTACTTCTTGTGGGATGAACAGAACCTCTACATTGGACTCCGCTGCCTCGATCAAAAGCGAGCTCATGTCGCCCCGGATCGTGAGATCTGGAACGGCGACGCGGTCGAGTTTTATCTCGATACTCGCCGTGGAGACAAATTGGGCGGCGCCCGATTTGATCCCGGCACGTTGCACATGTTTTACACGGCGTTCACGAACACCGAGATCAATCCGCGCATGCGAGTTCGAGACATGCCGGAGTTCAAGGACTTCAAGCTGCATGGGGGGGAAGTCGCCGCGGAAAAGACGCCATACGGCTACACCGCGGAATTCAAACTGCCTTGGGACAACTTTCCCAATTTCAAAGCCAAGGCCAATGAGGTGATCGGCATTGAATGTGAGCTTTGCAGCGGCGATGGCGGACGGCGGTCCGACCGGGCGTTTGTTTTTTCCTCGCCAGCTGTAGTCGGCAGTCCCTCGGCGTTTGGCCGAGTGAAATTAGTCGACCACATTGAGCCCAATTCCTTGACGCCGTACCGCCGTGCCCTGATGCCGCTGAGCATCACTCGATCCGCCAACTACTCTTGGCTGTATGCGACCGTTTGCGTCTCTCCCACGATGGCCAAGTCTGTAGCAAAAGTGGAGGGCAAACTCATGAATTCCTCCGGTAAGGCTGTGAAGGCCTCCTCGTTGAGGAGCACGGCGACTGATTCTGGATTCCCTCTTTGGTCCGGCGCTTGGGAGATTTTCGATTTACCGCCCGGAGTTTACACTCTCGAACTCACGGCAAAGGACTCGGCCGGCAAGGCAATCGCCTCTCGAACGGAGAAAGTTTTCCACGGAAACCCCAACTAAAAATCCATAAGTGGATAAAAATGTCTTGATTCCTCATTTATGTCTGATACGCTGCCTCCGTCGCCAAGTATTTCAACTTTGGAGCCCCACCGTATGGCTAAGCGTCGCAAAGGGCGAAGTCTCTCAGGTAGCATTCGGCAGTACCTCACCGAACATCCGGAATGGTTGTCGTCATCTGACACCAAGGAGATCGTCGATCAATACAAGGCCGACCATCCCGGCAAATCGGTCAATTCCAAAGTAATGCAGGCGATTTACAACATGAAATCGCTGATGCGAAAAGGCGAGGCCGGTGTCGCCAAGCGCAAGCAATCGAAGGCCACGGCTCAACGGATCATTCAATCCGCGGCTGCTTCGGGCAAACGAATGGCCCCGCTGGCGATGCTCGAAGAGCAGATCGACGATTGCATGATCCTGGCCAAGCACATCGGCAAGGACACTATGATGGACGTACTAACGAATCTTCACCGCGCTCGGAACGCCGTTGTCGTGATGCTGCAGACATAGATCGATGGCGACCGAATACGAGAAGCCCGGTCGCCTCCGCGCAGTCGGCGACCGGGCTTTTTTCGCGTCATCGATCGAGAAACCAGGTAAATCGCACTCCCGCTGGAAGAACGACCCGTCCCTCCGTGAATCCCTTCGCGATGCCTTCTTCGATTTTTTGATAGGCCTCCTCGGGGATTTCCAGTGTTCGGTCAATATGCCCGTTGTCGTCGAGGTTCGGAGCGCCGAGCCACTCGGTTTCGTTGACGCGGCGTTGATTGCCGCTGATTCGCACCGTCGCCATGCCGCTTCTCCTTTCCGGTCTCAGATTGAAAGTCCATCGATCGCCCTCGATCGGAGCGGCCGATCCAACTCACCCCACGCGCGCGATGATGATGGTGCGATCGTCGTCCGGCGGGCGGCCTTCGCCAAATCGTTCTACGGCCTGCAGCACCGACTCGAGCAGCGCCTTGGCCTGAAGCGAACAATTCTCCAGTTCATCATCGAGGCGTTGAGTTCCGAACAATTCGCCTGCGGGATTGCGCCTCGGTGATGCCGTCGGTGTAGAAGATGAGTTCATCGCCGAACTGAAGCTGTTGCCGGGCGTCGTCATATTCGCCGTTGGCAACAACGCCAAGCGGGAAGCCGCCGGTCTGGTCGAGGGAAAGCAGCGAGCCGTCCTGGCAACGTTTCAGGCGCGGCGGATTGTGCCCGGCGCGGGCATAGGTTAGGCTCTGATCGCGAGGATCGTAGACGCCGTAAAACGCCGTGACAAATGTCGAGTCGAGCTGCGGAGTCAGCGCGTCGCCAATTGATGATTGAGGTAGTCAAGAACCCGGGCGGGCGGCATCGCCGGGCCGGGGTGGTTGTGCGCGATGCAATGAGTCACGGCCATGAAGACCGCGGCGGGCGTGCCGTGGCCGCTGACATCGCCAATGAAAATTCCCCATTTGTCCTCGGGCAGCGGGAAGAAATCGTAGTAATCGCCACCGGCCCGAGCGGCCGGTTGGTAGTAGGCCGCCAGGTCGAGGTTGGGAATCTTCGGAAGTTCGGCGGGAAGCAGCGCACGCTGGATGTCGCCGACGGTTTTCAATTCCTGGTCGAGCGTTTCGTAGGCCTCGCGCAACCGCTCCTGCAAGACGAGGTTGCTGGTTGCGCCGCCGAATAGGTTGCTGCGCCAAACGAGGTCGGGGATTTGTTCGCGCGGGAAGGCGTGGGGTTCCCGCTGAAATAAGACGACCATGTTGAGCGACTCGCCCTGGTCATACATCGGGATCGCGAGCAAAGATCGAACGCCGGTGAGATATTCCGCGGCCGGTTCGCCAGGCGGCACGACCAGGTCGTCGATGACCACGGGCAGTTCGTCGTAGATCATCTTCGCCAGCATGCCGCCTTGCAGGACGGGCAGCCGGTCGCGATCTTTCCAGGGATTAATATCCTCGGCCCAGGTCGTGCTGCGGGTGATCCGGAAATTGGGATATGACAGGCCGCGGCGACTGATCGAGATTCGCCGGTCGACCGGGGTCAGTTGCTGAATTTTCTCGCCGTACGTGCGAACCATCGCCTGGGGATCAGTCTGACGGCTCATTTCGCGCATCATCTCGACAATCATGTCGAGCCGTTGTTGCGCGTCCAGGGAATGATTCCCGGTTTTGCTTGTGTTCACGCGGCGGGCTCCCGGTTAGTGAATCGGCGTCTTGAGGTGTATTCTCCACTCCCGGCCGCGGCGCGTCCACTGCCTCGCGGCGGTGCTTGGCAGGCTTGGTTTTCCGACCTCGGGCGGGATTTTCAACTATAGTTGATCGCCGCCGTGCCGCGACCACTTTGACTCGCGCGGCTGGCCGGTCCGGATCATCGGAGAAGCCCATGCGACGTTCGCCCAACGCGGCCAAGCCCGTCCGCGTGCTGATAGTCGAGAATTGTCCCGAGCCGCCGACCAGATCGCGCGGGCCATGCATCGGCCGGGCGTCCACGTCGATTTTCGACAAATCGTCAACGAAGCCGACTTTCTGGCCAATCTCGAATCAAAACCGGATCTCGTGGTGGCCAGCGATTCGCGGTCCGGATTCGACGCGGGGCGGGCCATCCGCCTTCTCCGGGAACGCTGGACCGACGCGCCCTCCGTGGTGCTCGGGGCGGGCGAGCTGGACAGTGGGGCCGGTCCGAGTCGCGAAAGCGCGACCAGGTTTTTACCGCGAGACCGTCTGGATTTTCTTGCTGAAGCGTTGGAGCATATTTTGATCGCCCCTCCCTCGCTCGACGCATCCAAGACCAATGAGCTGTCGCCTGTTGAGAGGGCGAACAATTCGCGAAGCTTTCTCAACGACGCCACCGACGCGATCATTGTCATGGATGCGAGCGGAGGCATTTCGGAGTGGAACGCTCAGGCCGAGGCGGTCTTTGGCTGGTCGAAAAGCGAAGTGTTGGGCAAATTGGTCGCTCAAACGATCATACCGGCACGCTATCGGGACTGCCACACCCAGGGGCTTCAGGAGTTTCTTCAGAACGGCAAGGCGGTGATTCTCGGCAAGCGCATTGAAATCGCCGCGCTGCGCCGCAATGAGGAAGAATTTCCCGTGGAATTGGTGGTCTGGCCAGAACGCACGCCGGCCGGATGGAGTTTCACCGCTTTTTTGCACGACATCACAGAGCGCAAGCAAGCCGAGGCATTGAATGCCGCGCAGCGCCGCCTACTGGAGAAGGTCGCTTCAGGCGCGCCGCTTGAAGTCATTCTTTCGGAACTGATCGTCTTTATCGAGTCACAGTCGAAGGAGATGATTGGTTCGATCCTGCTGCTCGATGACGACGGGCTTCATGCCCGCCATATCGCCGCGCCGAATCTTCCGCCCCGCTATATCGATCAGATCGACGGGTTCCGGATTGGCCCCGCCGTGGGCTCGTGCGGCACGGCGATGTATACAAGGCGGCCGGTTATCGTCTCGGATATCTCGACCGATCCGTTGTGGGCCGAATATCGCGAACTGGCGGCGGAAGTCGGCTTGCAGCTTGCTGGTCGACGCCCATCATCTCGCACCGCAGTCATGTGCTCGGATCGTTTGCCATGTACTACCGGGACGTACGCTGCCCCAGCGAGGACGAGCAGCGGCTGATCGATATCGCCACGCACATTGCCGGCATCGCCATCGCGCGAAACCGCGCCGAGCAAACGCAAAAGCGGCAAAAGGACTTTCTGGACAAACTCATTCGCCACCTGCCGCTGGCGGTGTTCGTGAAAAATGCCCGCAATGAATTCCGCTATGAGTTGGTCAATCGAAAAGCCGGAGATTTGCTCGGACTGATGGACGGCGAGGTCTTGGGGCGTCACGATTTCGAGATTCATCGCCGCGAGTTGGCGGAGTTCTTTGCGCCAAGGATGAGGAGACCATTGCCCGCGGCATGCCGGTCGACATTCCCGACGAGCCGTACCAACTTAAGGGCGCTAACCCCTTGCGGCTGCACACGATCAAAGTTCCGCTGTTTGACGAGCGTGGAAATCCCAGCCACCTGCTGGGGATCGCCGAGGATATTACCGATCGAGTCCGAACCGAGCAGGCGCTTCGCGACTCGGAGCATCGCTATCGGATGCTGTTTGAGCGAAATCTCGCGGGCGTCTTTCGCACCACGCCGGAGGGAACGATCGTCGATTGCAACAGCGCGTTTGCCCGGATCTTCGGCTACGAGTCGCGAGAAGAAGTGCTCACCGGCAACGCCTTCGATTTCTACTTCGATCTGACTGACCGCGAAGCGTTGGTGGCGAAGCTGCGCCAGTGCGGCCAGATCACGAACCTCGAATCACGTTGCCGCCGAAAAGATGGGTCGCCGGTCTGGGTGCTGGAAAACCTCAGTCTCGTCGCCGAAGCCGATGGCCAAGCGATTCTCGAAGGCACCCTCGTTGACATCACCGATTTGAAACGGGCCGAGGAAGCGCTGCAAGACAGCGAGGATCGCTACCGGACCCTGTTCGAACGTAATCCGTGTCCGATGTGGGTTTACGATCTCGAAACGCTGCAATTCTTGGCAGTCAATGAAGCCGCTGTCAAGCACTACTTCTACTCGCGCGACGAATTCATGCGGATGACGATCCCGGAAATCGCCGTGCCGGGCGGCGCAGCCCAGCAACGAATTGCTGCCGCGCGAGGCCGTGCGGGCCGACTCTCCGGTGGTCCGCACGCACCGGCGCAAGGATGGCTCGACGATCATTGTGGAAGTCACGTCGCACTGGCTGAACTTCGGCGGCCAGCCGGCCCGGCAAGTCATGATCAACGACATCACCGAGCGGCGGCGCGTCGATGCGGCGCGCGAGCGGCTGCTGGCGATCCTGGAAGCGACCACCGACCTGATCGCAATCAGCCAGTTTGACGGTCCGGCGTCTTACATCAACGCCGCGGGCCGGAAATTGCTAGGCATCGGCCCGAACGAGCAGGTGCTGCTTACCGACCACCGTCCCAAGTCGGCGAGAAAGGTCATCCTGAACGAGGCGATCCCCACCGCGATTCGCAAGGGCGTGTGGAGCGGAGAAACCGTTCTCCTGTCGCGCGACGGAAAAGAGATTCCCGTCTCGCAGGTGCTGATCGCACATAAAACCGCGGCCGGCGAAGTGGAGTTTCTCTCGACGATCGCCCGCGACATTCGCGAGCAAAAGCGACTCGAGGACCAGTTCCGCCAGGCGCAGAAAATGGAGGCGTTCGGCACGCTCGCCGGCGGCATCGCCCACGATTTCAGCAATCTGCTCACTGTAATTATCGGCTACAGCCAGTTTTTGCTTGGGCGCGTGGCCAACGACGATGTGGCGCATGGATTCGTTGCGGAGATCAAGAAATCGGCCGACCGCGCCACCTCGCTCACGCGGCAACTGCTGGCTTTTTCCCGGCGGCAAATGTTGCAGCCGCGCGAAATCGACCTGAACTCGATCGTGGCGGACATGAGCAAGCTGCTGACCCGGCTCATCGGCGAGGACGTTCAATTGGCGACCCGCCTCGATCCGGAATTGCACCGCGTGCGGGCCGACCCGAGCCAAGTGGAGCAGGTCGTTTTAAACCTGGCGGTCAATGCACGCGACGCCATGCCGACCGGCGGCAAGCTCACAATCGAGACCCGCAATGTCGAACTGGATCAGGCCTACGCCGCCTCGCACGTCGATGTTCGGCCCGGCTCGTACGCGATGCTGGCCGTGAGCGATTCCGGCTCGGGCATGAGCCCCGAAGTCAAGGCTCGAATTTTCGAACCGTTCTTCACCACCAAAGAAATTGGCAAGGGAACCGGACTGGGACTCGCGACAGTTTACGGCGTCGTGAAGCAATCGGGTGGACACATCGAGGTCTACAGTGAGTTGGGGAAGGGCACGTCGTTCAAGGTCTATTTGCCGCGCGTGGGCAGGCCCGATCCGCGCTTCGGCGGCGATTCCGGAATCTTTGCCATTCCCAGCGGCCGGGAAACCATCCTGCTCGCGGAAGACGAAGGAGGCGTGCGAACACTGGCGCGAATGGCCTTGGCCGCGCGGGGCTACACCGTGCTCGAAGCGAGGGATGGGCGCGAGGCGATGTTGCTGGCGCAAAATCACCCCGGAACGATCCACTTACTAGTGACCGACGTCGTCATGCCGCATCTGGGCGGCCGCCAATTGTCCGAAATGCTCAACAAGGAACGGCCCGAGATGAAAGTGCTGTACATGTCGGGCTACACCGATGATGCGGTCGTTCGCCATGGCGTCCTGCAGTCCAATGTCTGCTTCGTGCAAAAGCCGTTCACGCCCGATTCACTTTCCCGCAAGGTTCGCGAGGTTCTAGACAAGGCCGACAGTTCGACTCGACTGGCGGACGCATAACCGGCGCGAGTCGCCGCGTTCCCTTTCAGCGACAAATCTCGCCATGGGGCGTGGCCAATTCCGTTGTCGATTGGCATACTGGTGGACATTGACACTTCGCCCCATCGGTTCGCCTGGACGGCATCGGAGGAAACGCGATGGCTGAAACAACCCCAGACTCGTTTGATCTTGATCGGCGCTCGTTCTTAAAAGCGGCCACCGCGGCCTCGGTGTTGCCGGCCTGGTTCATCGAGGAATGCCACTCGTTTGCGGATACGCCTCAACCCAAATCTCCGAACGAACGGCCGAACATCGCGCTAATTGGCTGCGGCGGCATGGGCCGGGGCGACGCCAAGAACGCCGAGCGATTCGCGAATGTCGTCGCGGTGTGCGACGTCGATTCCAAGCACGCGGGCGAGGCCTCCAAGGAACACAAGAACGCGACGATTTACGAGGATTTTCGCAAGCTGCTCGAACGAAAAGACATCGACGCGGTGATCACCGCGACGCCGGACCACTGGCACACGCTGGTCAACCTCGCCGCCATCAAGGCGGGCAAGGACGTCTATAGCGAGAAACCGCTAACCCTAACCATTGACGAGGGCAAGCATCTCGTCGCCGCCGTCAAGCAATCGAGCCGCATCCTGCAAACCGGCAGCCAGCAACGCAGCGATGCCCGATTTCGCCTGGCGTGCGAACTGGTTCGCAACGGCCGATTGGGCAAATTGACTCAAATCACGACGATTCTTCCGGCGGGGCTCCATGAAGGCCCGTTCAAATCGGTCCCGGTCCCCGGGGAACTGGATTGGAACTTCTGGCAGGGCCAGGCGCAAGCCCACGATTACATGCCGCAACGGACGCATCTCTATTTCCGCTACTGGCTCGATTACTCGGGCGGCACGATGACCGATTGGGGCGCGCATCACAATGACATCGCGCTCTGGGCCATGGGTCTCGATCGCAGCGGCCCTGTGTCGATCGAGGGCAAGGCCTTGGTCGAGCCGATCTCGGGCGGGTACACGGCGCCGAGCGAGTACCAGGTCGAATACACCTACGCCAACGGCGTCCGCCATTGCTGCATCAGCACCACCGCCAATAGCATTTACGGCGGACCGGGCGCCCGCAAGCCGAAGGTGGGCGAGCTGCTTCACGGCGTGAAATTCGATGGCCCCAAGGGCTGGATCTACGTCACGCGCGGCAAACTCACCGCCAGCGATCCCGACCTCATCAAGGAACCGCTGAAATCCAAAAAGGAAGCGCTCTACGTCAGCAACGATCACATGGGCAATTTCTTCCAGTGCATTCGGAGCCGCAAGGCCCCGATTTGCGAAGCGGAGATCGGCCATCGCTCGGTTTCCGTTTGCCATCTCGGCGTGATCGCGATCCGCCTCGGCCGCAAATTGAACTGGGATCCCGAGAAGGAACAATTTATCGAGGATCGGGAAGCCAACGGCTATTTGCAGCGCGAAATGCGCAAGCCCTGGAATTACGAAATGATTTGAACCGAGAAATCGAAAACCGGACAGTCGCAGACGAAGCGACTAAATTAACAGGAGACTTCAATCGAAATGAATCGGCTGAGTGTCGTTGACGGACTCTATACCGCGCGGAAAGGTAGGGCAGTTCGATGACTCCGCTGCAATCGCTGGTCGCCTGCGGCACCAAGCTTTGGCTCGATTCGGTCGATCCCGACGAAGTCGAGCGAAATCGGCAGCTCGGCGCCACCGGGGCGACCTCGAACCCGATCATCATTGCCGATCTTATTCGCACCGGGCGATTCGATTCGAATCTGAACAAGCTTTACGGCGAAGGCTCGAATGACGAGGCGATCGCTTGGAAATTGACCGATCAACTGGTGCGCCGCGCCCAAGCCATATTTGAACCGGCCTGGAAGGAGACAAAAGGCAACGACGGCTATGTGAGCTTCGAACTCGACCCGTTGCTCGAGGACCCGGCGTGCAAGCTTTCAATTGAAGAAAAGGCGAAGCGCTACATCGAGCTGGGCAAGCAATGGAGCGCGGGGCACACCAATCGCATGATCAAGGTGCCGGCGACGCCCGGCGGCCTGAGTGCGATCGAGGAACTGGTCGCCTCGGGAGTTTCGGTGAATGTCACATTGGTGTTTTCGGAGCGGCAATATGTCGCCGCCCGCGACGCCGCCTGGCGCGGAGCGCAACGGCGGTCCAGCCGCGATCGCTTCAAATCGGTTTACAGCATCTTCGTCAGCCGGTTGGATGTTTACACGGAAAAGGCGGCGCCCGAACTCTCGCCCGCGGCGCAGGGAATGGTCGGCATTGTCAACGCCAAGCGATTGTGGCAGTTGAATCAACAATTCTGGGCCGACAAGAAACTGCCGCTCAAGCAGGAAATCGTCTTTGCCAGCACCGGCGCCAAGAAACCCGAAGACCCGCCCTGGAAATATGTCGAGGCGTTTGCCGGCTCCGACATCGAGACCAATCCGCCGGCGACCAACGCCGCGGTCGAGGCCAGCGGCCGAATGATCACGCGGCAGGTCGATCGCATGCCGCCGAGGGAAGTGCTCGACGAAATCGACGCCAGGGTCGATATGAAAAAGCTGGAAGAGACATTGATGGACGAAGGGCTCAAGAAATTCGCCGACCCGCAAAAGGCGTTGCTCAAGCTGATCGCGGAAAAACGGCAACGGGCCTGAATCGAATGTACACGTCAAACCTTGCCGATAAGGACGACTGTCGGTGCCCGCGGCCCAGACTCGGTCGCCCTCCGACCCGTCTCATATTGACGATTTGGCTGGGTTATCCGATCTTATCTGCATTGGCGAAGCGGACTTCCGCCTGATTTTCCGCCGCGAATGATTCGACCGGCAAAGTTTTGGCTGATGCGAGATTCGGTATGGCGACCGTTGCGAATGTCGAACACAAATATGTTCCGCACAAGATTCCGCATCCACCCGCGCTCGAACGTCGCCTGATCTGGCCCTATGTCTTCGCGTTTATCTTTTACCACGCGATGGCTGTGCTCGCCGTCGTTCCCTGGCTTTTTTCATGGACCGGCTTTGCCCTCTGGCTGTTCGGTTTTTACATTTTCGGCACGTTGGGCATCAATCTCTGCTATCACCGGTTGCTGACGCATCGCAGCTTCAATTGCCCGCGTTGGCTCGAACATTGCTTGGCGATTATTGGCGTCTGCTGCTTGCAGGATACGCCCGCGCGCTGGGTCGCCGTTCATCGGCTGCATCATCAGCACTCGGACGAACCGGGCGACCCGCACAGCCCGCTCGCCGGTTTCTTCTGGGGCCACATGGGCTGGCTGGTCCGCTCCAATCGCGAACTCGAACGCATGCAGCTTTACGAACACTACGCGAAAGACATCCTTCGCGATCGATTCTATTTCAGACTCGAGCGCAACCTGATGTGGGTTTGGATCAACCTGGCCCAGTGGTTTCTTTTCTTTGGAGTTGGATTCGCCATTGGCCTTTTTGCCGGCAGCTCGTGGCTTTCCGGACTCCAACTCGGCCTCAGCTTGCTTGTTTGGGGCGTCTTTCTGCGCACCGTCTGCGTGTGGCACATCACTTGGTCGGTGAATTCGGTCGCGCACGTTTGGGGTTATCGCAACTATGAGACCGACGAGAACAGTCGTAACAATATTCTCGTCGGCATCTGGAGCAACGGCGAAGGCTGGCACAACAATCACCATGCCCAGCCGCGCAGCGCCGCCCACGGCCACAAATGGTGGGAACTCGACGTCACCTGGATTACGATTTGGCTGATGAAAAAGGTCGGGATCGCACGCGATGTCGTGCCCATCAACAAGAAGATGGCCGAACGGCAAATGGTGAAAGACTACTAAGCCGGCCTTCGGCTTCCGCCGTTGCGATTACGACCGCACCGTCGATGCGAAAACCTACTTCACCAGTTCCAGCGTGCTCCACAGCGATGGATCGTCGGCGAAGGGAAAATCGGCCGCGACGCTGAGCGTCTGCTCGCCCAGTTCCAAATCGCGGATGGAATAAAAAAAGCCCAGCCGCGGGTGCTCCTCGGGGTCGAAGCCGTTCAACGCCGCCGCCGGCAAAAAGGCTTCCAGCCGGTAGCCGCCCTTAATCGACTCGACTCGCGGCAACATGTCGGCCTCATTCGCGAACGGAGCGTCCTGCAGAGCGCGGTTGATTTTCGATTGGGCAACCAGCGGCTCATCCCGTTCGGCGCCGCCGGCCGCGGCGAGAAAATGAAACTGGTGGCAGGTGCGACTGGCGCGGTGACTGGTGCGGTCGCCGCGGGTGTCGAGCCAGAGCGTGACGCCGTCGGAGCCGCGCGGCCGGTCGGGGCTGCCCTGCGCCGGCGCTTCCTTCCCCTTCACCTCGACCTGCAAGCCAAGGCCGAATTCATTCCACGCCAGGCGCACGTCGGCGAAGTTACTCTGCCCGTCCATCGCCGCGAAATTGTCGATTCGGCAGGCGGCCGGCAGATCGAGCAAACTCTCGTCGTCATCGAGCGGCATCTTCTTCACGTAATGGCACGGATACGCCATGCGAAACATGAATCGATTTGGAATCAGCGACATGCGTTTCATCCATTGGCCACGGGCGTACCTGGGCAATGTATGACACATGATGGACAAATGACAACCGCGGGCGGTTAGCTTTCGTCTCGCACTGCGGTATCCATAATGAGGGACCAAATTCGGCGGAGACCATTCATGCGCGTTTTCATCACTGGCGGTACCGGTTTAATCGGCATTCGACTCATTCGGCATTTACGACTGCGCGACGATCAGGTGGTGGTCCTTTCGCGGCGGTCCGATGCCGCCCAGCGGGTCGGCGCCGATTGCGAGGTGGTGCAGGGCGATCCCGTCCAACCCGGCGCTTGGCAGGACAAGGCCGCCGAGTGCGACGCGATTGTCAACCTGGCGGGTGAAAACCTGGTCGGCGGACGCTGGACCAATTCGTTCAAGAACGCTCTACGCGACAGCCGCGTCAAAGCCACGGAACATGGCGCTCAGGCGATCGCCCGCAATCCGAAGCGCGGCGACGGCTCGCCCAAGGTTTTCATCAGCGGCTCGGCGATCGGGATCTACGGGCCTCACGGCGACGAACCAGTCGATGAATCGACTCCTCCGGGCGATGATTTCCTTGCCCGGCTTTGTGTTGACTGGGAGAAAGCAACCGCGCCTGCCGCCGAAGCTGGCGTTCGCGTGGTGCTCGCGCGCACCGGCGTCGTGCTCGATAAACAGGGCGGGGCTTTGAAAAAAATGCTGCTCCCGTTCAAAATGGGCGTCGGCGGCCCGGTCGGCTCCGGCAAACAATTCATGCCCTGGATTCATTACGCCGACGAGACCGGCCTCCTCGCCTTCGCGCTCGATACGCCCGCGGCGAGCGGCCCGATGAATTTGACGGCCCCCAATCCAATCACCAACAAGGAATTCGGCAAGGCGCTGGGGCGAGCCCTCGGCCGCCCGGCGCTCATATGGACTCCCGGCTTCGCGTTGAAACTGCTGATGGGCGAAGGAGCCGAAGTCGTGCTCACGGGCGCAAAAGTGCTGCCGAAAAAAGCGCTGGAATGGGGCTATCAGTTCCGGTTCTCGCAAATCGACGCCGCCTTGGTGGACGTGCTGAAGGGATGAAAAACGGAATTGTGGAACTGTTCCAGTTCGCATCCTTCACCTCGTTGCCTCCTGGCGTACAAAGGCTGCATCGCACCTGATCCCTGGCTTCCGGTGAGAAACGCAATGCAACTTGGATCGACCGAACTTTTGCTGATCGCGGTGGGTAGTCCGATCCTCATTGTTCTGTTCGGTTTCCTGCTCAAGGCGGCGTGCGATCTGTGTAGTGTCGAGCCAGCGCCGCATATCATTCGCTGCCTGGTCGTCGCCCTGATCATGACCGCAATTGGCGCCCCGCTCGCCTATGCGGCCTATTGGCTGGCGAAATCGGCGGGCCTGACCGAGAGTTCGCTGGCCGTCGTGGCGATTGCCCTCTTCTTGCTCGCCTTTGCGATCATCTCAACACTGTTGTTCATTCCCGCGCTGGGCGTGCGGCCGGTCAAGGGCGTCCGCATCTGGCTTGTGCACACGTTGATCAACACGGTCGTGGTCGCGGTTGGGGCGATGCTGGTCGTTGGCGGCTGGACCACCATCGACAGCATTCGCCGGCTCTTCTAATTTGCACCTGTGGACCTTTTCCAATTCTGCGTTTTCCTGACACTCGCGCCTGTGGCGATTTACGCCCTGGCGATTCTACTGCGCATCGCCTGTTTCTATCGCGGCGTCGAAATCCCCGCGCTGGGCCGGGCCGTTTTCACCGCCTTGACTACCTCGTTCCTCAGCCTGCTCGTCTGCATGCTGAGCCAAATCGCTTTTGTCGGCATCGATCGAAATCGCGGCGACATGGTTGCACAGTTCATGGCCCTGTTCGTCGGTCTGTCCGCTCACGTGCTGATTACCACCGGACTCTATGTCCCGCTGCTGGGCGTGCGCTTCGGTGTCGCCTTCAGCATCTGGCTTGCCCAAGCCGCGGCCTTCGTCGTACTCGCCCTGCTGCTCGGTTCGTGCCTGGTGATGCCGCTGATTCTATTTGGATGACCGCCGGCCCCTGACCAAGGCGGGCCGACTTTGTAAAACCACCTCACATAGTTTGATTGATTGGATTTTGGGAAGCCGCCATGTCGTCTCTATCTCGGATCGATTCGCAGGCCATTTCGGGGGTGGTCGCCCCGCAAGTGCAGGAGGCGATGATCCGTGAGGTTTGGGCCACCGTCACCGCGAATCAGGCTGCGTCGTCCGTGGCCAGGAAATTGATCAGCACCATCGTGCTCGCTCCCATCGGCTGGCTGCTCATCGCCCCGGTCTGGGCGCTGCGTTTCCTCGGCTTTTTGCCCGGATTGTCGTTCCTGACGGTGAAATACACGCTCACGAATCGCCGGCTGATGATCCGAAAGGGGATGAAGGCAAAACCAACGCAGGAAATCCCGCTCGATCAGATCAAGGACGTTCGCATCGTGACCGACGGCAACACTGATTTCTATGTCACCGGGAACCTCGAAATCCTCAGTCGCGACGGCAAGGTGGCCTTCAGCATGCCCGGCGTGCCCGAGCCTGAATCATTCCGGCAAGCGATTTTGCAAGCCCGCGACGCCTGGGGCCCCTATCTCAAGTCGGCCTAAACCATTTACGTTTCGCGCTCACTCGCCGCGGGATTTGCACCAGATTGATATTGCTCAACTGCGCAGTGTAAGTTAAATCCCGCACCCATGAACGCCATACTCTTTCTCGCGCTGGCATTCGCGCCGGGCGAAGCCGTATCGCTTTTCTGCCCGCAGCCAACCGCGGACTACGGCGTTACCCGTGGCGGGCCGACGATCGTCCACAAATTCAAATTCTCCAATCGCTCCGCGGCGGACCTGGCGATCGTGCATGTGCTACCCAGTTGCGGCTGCCTGGCCCCAAAACTATCGAAAACAAAATTGACACCGGGCGAGTCTGCAACCCTCGAACTATCCATCGGCACCATCAGCCAGCCCGAGGGCGACAACCTCTGGTCGGTGCAGGTTTACTATCGCCTCGATGGTGAGTCGGAGAATCGCAAGGTCGAATGGCACGTCCGGGCAAAGCTCGTTCGCGAGGTCAGCTTGGAGCCGGCGGCTCTGCGACTCGCGGGCAATCCGGGCCTGACGTATGACCTCACACTCACCGATCGCCGGGCGAAGCCGCTCGAACTGGCCGGCATCTATTCATCGTCGGATCGAATTTCCGCCAAAATGGAGGACTGGAAACGGACCGAAACCGGCTGGGTGCGAAAGATTCACGTACGCCTCACCAAAAATTGCCCGGCAGGGACTCACGAAGACGCGATTCAGATTATTCTGCGCGATCCGGATTACGGCGAGATCCGCGTGCCGGTGACCGTGGTGCGGCACGCAACCAAGCGATTCTTGCTCACCCCGGAGGAAGCCAAACTCGAGTTACAACCTGGAAAAGCTGCAAGTGTGATGATTCTGCTTCGCGACCACAATGGGCAGGCCGTGGAAATCGAAAAGGCCGAGTGCAGCGACCCGGCGTTGACTTGCCGCTTCGCCTCGGGTGCTTTCCCAACCGCTGCGGTCAAGATCATGGCTGCAAAGGGCAGTAGTCCCGCTCGCTCCAGCAGCGTACGCGTGCAGATCAAGTCGCCCGTTGCTCAAACCGTAGTGATCCCGGTCGTTTGCCCAAATGGGAAGTGAGGCGAACGCAGTACCCGGCCGAGCGCCGCCACCGACCAGACGATCGGGTACATCTTTTCGAAATACCAGAGCTTGGCGAAGTAAAACCCGATCGGCGCCGGGTCATAAAGTCCGCCATTTTCGATTCGCTCGAGCAGATATTCAATTCCGCGTTCGACGTTGGATTGGGCTTCAGAAGTACCGATTCGAGACTGCCGCTCTGCGACAATGCGATCGGCCGACTCAACCCCCCCCTTCCCCCCCGAGTCGGGGGGGAAGGGGGGGGTTGAGTCGGCCGTCCGAGTATGCAACATTTCCAACAAGACCAACCAGCGCCTCGACCGCGAGTGCGGTTTCCTCGACGCTCGACGGTGTGCCGCGCATGCCGCCCCAACCGCCATCATCGTTTTGGTTGTCGAGGAGCCAACGGATTCCGCGCTGGGCCGGATCGGTTTCCGCGAGATCCAAATCGCGATATGCCGCGAGCACTTTCGCGGTGCCGTAGGTGGGGTTAATGTCGTCTGGCGCGTGCTGATTCCCGAACCAAAGTGGTAGCCAGGAACCATCGACACGCTGGGATTTATTCAGGAACTCCAGGCCATGCGGAACAGCTCGAACGAGGGGCCAAAAGATCGTTTTCTGCTGGCTGGTAAGAATCGCAATCCCGTAGCGCACTTTCAATTCAGTTGGCGGCGAAAATTGAAGCCACTTCCGCCACCAGGATGCGAGAGCGCGCAGGGCGTGCGCGGTGAGATCGGCGCCGCTGCGGTCAAATGCCAGTTTTCCCCATCCACGGCAAAAAGTCGGCCATCCCTTGTCTGAGTTTTGCAGATTCCACAGCCAGCGCATGCCATTCACGACATCGGAATTGTTGCGTTCCGATGATATGGTCTCCGAAAGTGCCAGCAGCGCCCCCGGCGTATCATCCGCGTCCGGCACGCTTCCCGAGAGATGCGACCAACCCCACCCGCCGGGATCGGCGCCGGTGTACGGGTGCCGTTCAGTTTCCTGTTGTTCGAGGATCCAGGCGAGGGTTTTTTCCTTCTCCGGGAGGCTGTCGAGGTCGCCCGCAGCAGCGAGGGCATTCACGGCGAGCGTCGTCACCCAGACCGAAAGATTGCTGTCGATCGGCCAGCTTCCATCCGGCCGGGCCGAATTGACGATAAACTCTATCCCTTTTTCGATCACGCGGGCCGCATGCCGGTTCGCCGACCGCATCCCATGAATGCCGCCACACGATTGCAACGCCATGACCACAAAACTTGTCAACGGCGTTGCTTCCAGGAATCCGCCGCTGGCCGGTTGAATTCGATCCAACACTTTCAAACTGCGTCGAACCGAGAGCCTGCGAATCAGCCCAATCACCGGATTCCGTGGCGGCCGGTGATGAAAAATCGTTTGCCCGATCGCGATCAATGCCGGCAATGCGTAGCTCACCACCGGCATGCGTGCCAATCGGTACCAGGATTGGGGCAGGCAGGCCAATTCAAACGGTAACGACGGCACTTCCGACCAGGGAACCAACCCAGCCAGGGCTGAGTTCATCAGGATCGGCACGGAAAAGGTGTGGTCGGAGCCGTATCGTTTGCGAATTGCTTCGGCCTGCTCAGCCGGCGTCGCGCCCCATTTCGACGCCATGAATTGATCGGCCTTTGCGACGCTTTTGGCAAATCCGGGCGGATTGCCCGCGAGGCGAGCGGCCGCCCGGCAAAGCATCGTCGTCGAGATGTTGCTCAAGCTTTTGGTCGTGTCGCCCCAGCCGCCATCGTCATTCTGATGATTGGCTAACCATTCGAGACCCCGGCGAACCAGGGCCTCGTGCCCGCCCACCAGCGACAGTGCGCTGATCGCCGTCGCCGTCGAGAGCGCCGACGACGACAGTTCGCCCAGCCAGTAGCCCTCGGCGTTGCGCTCGGCGAGCAAGGCATCGCGAGCGGTTCGATACGCAGCCGCAACTCGTTCCCGGGTCAACACGACAGTCATTGATATGAAAAATGAATGCAATCACGAATCACACGAAATACACAAAATAATTCTCCGGTGTATTTCGTGTTCCTGATGTTCAGAATCTTCGGGCCACGCGAAGAAAACCAGAACGATAAGGAAACCAGGAATGCAGGAATCAAAGCGCGTTTGATTCCTGCATTCCGCTACGACCCGATCCTGGTTGCGGCTTGGCCGCGCCGTGTCTTTCGTAGTTAAAAATCTGTTCAAAGAGGCACGAGTTTGGCAGCGACTTTTTCGCGTTGCAGTCGGGCGTGGAATTGTTCGGCTTGGCCTCGTGTCATCGGTTTCTTGATCTTGAACGGCAGTTGTTCGAAAGCGGCGGTCGATTCCGTTTCTGAAAGTCCCAACTCCAGGCGAGTGAGCAAGTCAACCTGTTCGCGAGCGATCGGCGGGACGTTGAGGATTTCGATCGTCCATTCGGCGGGCGCGGGTTCTCGGCGGAACAGCCGTTCCAGGTCGCGCAATCGGGCAATCACGGTGATGGTTTCACCCGCTTTCAGTCGGCGGTTGAGGTCGCCTGCGCCGATGGGCGACAAACCGTAGTCGATTGCCACCGCTCCAAGACATTGGCCGTCCAGAATGGGATCGTTCGGCTGAATCGAGACATCGACCGCGGCGAGCATTCGCTGGTGAATGCGGAACAGGGAGTGAACCCGATCGCCGTAAAGCGCGGCGATGAAAGCCGGCGCCGCCAGGCCGGGCAGGGCCAGCGCCAGTCGCACGTTGGCGACTTGCCGAAGCGTGTCGGCCAGCATTTCATCGGCGAGGCGAACGACCACGCGTTGGCTCGGATTCAATTCGCGGGCGAGCAAAGCAATTTCCAGGTTGGCCAGGTCGTCGTGCGTGGCGGCGATCACGGCTCGCGACGTGGCGGCCTGGGCCTGACGCAACACCTCAAGCATCGTGGCCTCGGCGACGATCACCGCGGCGCCCAGCCGCCGGCAGGTGCCGATGCGGGGATTGTCGGCCTTGCGCTCGATCACCACGACGCGCTCGTCGGCGCGGAGCAATTCGTCGGCGATGCGAAAGCCAACATTGCCGAGTCCACAAATCACGAAATGGCCGCCCTCGGGAATGCGGCGAACCTCGAACACGCCTCCCAGGCGGGCGCAGCATGTAGTTGGTGACGATGGCGGTGAACGCCGCGACGAGCACCGCGCCGAAAACGCGCAGAAAGCTCACGAAGGTTTTTTGCCAGCCCACGTAGCGATCGGCTTTCATGTCGGCGCCGGTCGCCATCACACTGATGGTGCGATAAAGGCCGTCGGGCACGGAATCGGCCATGCCGGACGCGGCGTAGATCGCCGTGCTGAGCGCGACCACCAGGAACAACACCAACGCGCAGATTCGCAGCGCGATGTCGATCTCGCGGACGGCGCGGAGAGCGACCCGGCCGAATCGCCGAATGCGTCCCGCCCAGCGCACGCCGGATAAATTGCTCAAATCGTGCTGCCCGACCGGCAAGAGCCGTTCCAGATCATCCGACGAACCGCAGGCGATCAATTCGTCATTGGCCTGGAGAACCGCGTCGGGCGCGACCTCGCTAAGCAATCGTTCGACTCCGGACCGGTCGCGATGTCCCAGCGGCAGCACGTCGAACTGCCGGGCGACGCTTTCGATCGGCCGGCCAATCAGGTCGGAATCCTCCGCGACCACCAGTTTGGCGACCTGAAACCGGTTGCCGCGCGATTCGAACCCGCCGAACACCTCGCCGGTCATGGCGCTGTAGGCGAGCATCGGAGCGGTCAGGGCCGAGACGCTCAGAGCATGCACGTTGCCCAGCGCCGAGCCGAGTCGCGTCAGCAGATTGGGATTAAAGACTCGAACGACGATGCGAATGTTCGGATTGAGCCGGCGGATGGCCAACGCCGTGGCGATGTTGACCAGATCGTCGCTGGTGACGATCATGACGCCGTGAGCCGTGGTGATTCCCGCGGCGGTGAGCACATTCGGATCGCGCATGTCGCCGACGACGAGATTGCCGTCCGTCAGGCGCGGGTCGCCGACCGGCCGCAGGCGGTCGATCGCCACCACCGGAATGCCGGCTGTCTGCAACCGATCGAAAATCCGGCTGCCGATTTTCCCCAAGCCGCACAAGACCACGGGCTCTGCCATGCGCGTGAGTTCCTCGCGAGGTAGTGGCATTATATGAGAGACCGACTTGGAACTCCGGCATCGCTGATGATGAAGCGACGACAATCAAATTGATTCGATGGCGATCGAGTTCGCGCGATGACTCCAACCAATCCCCAAAGCGGGCGATGTTAAGGAAATACGAGTTTGATTCGATGAATTTGGCTCGCTTGGGACTTGGCGATGACATAAACTGTCGCCACATTGTGTGTGAGATTGCGAATGAACGATCATCCGAACAAGCACATTCGTGAGGCGGTGGAATATGCAATTCAAAATGGTTGGCGGTTGGTGAAATCGGGGCCCCATGCGCATTCTTGGGGTCGACTCTATTGTAAACTGAAAGTGAGAGGCGGATGCATTGTGAGCGTTTATAGCACGCCGCGCGTGCCCGAGAATCACGCTCGGTACATTCGGCGACTTGTTGACACTTGCCCACATTAGCGGCGAATTCTGTCGGGAGTGACCAACGTGAAGTCATACGAATTCGATGTTGTTCTAAAGGATGTATCGGAACTGACCGACCAACAGGCGGACGAGTTATTCGCTTCGGGTTGCGACGATGGCACGCCTGCCGGGTGCAATGGCATTTTCTGGGTTCATTTCAACCGTGAAGCCGCCTCGCTCGAAGATGCGATTCGTTCGGCCGTTATGCAAATCCGGACCGCGGGATTTCATGTCGCAAAGGTCGAGTTGGACGCCGATGCTGCAGTCTCGTTACGAGCATAGAGTGCGGAATTTGCTGCGAGGCGTCCCGAGTTGACGAAATGCTGCCTGGGGTCCACGTGATCGTAAATGAAAAGCTCAACTGACCCATGATCCCGCTGGAGGCGCCTATTGCGTAGCCGCGATCTGTTTGAGAACGCGTAACGGCGCCGCACGCCGTGCCCGCGCGGCGCGGAAACTGTCACCTTGCGTTTTTTTTTGCCGCGTATTCGCGAATTCGGCGACAAATCAGAAATCGTCAACTGGACTGTTCTAAGAAGACAGATTCCGTGACAGTGGAGGAGGGGGATCTGACCACCTTAGCGTTTTCTGCTTGGGAAACCGCAAGTTTCTAAGAAGACACGGTCTAAGGGGGCAAAGGATGGCTCCCATTAAGTCGGCTCGCTATATGGGCGTGCAAGATTCTGCTGCGGCAATCGTGCACGGCCATTTCGCACTGCTTGGCCGCCTTTGACGATTCTTCATACTGGCAGGTCTCCCGCAGACGGCCAAGCAGTGGCAATCACAACCGCGCGGGCAAGGAGTCCTCACAATCCAAACAGTCCCGTCTTGGTGCAAGGAGTCATCAAAATCGAATTCCATTGCCACTGCTTGGCCGGCTGCGGGGACTTCACCATCAATCCCAACCGTCGCAGGCGGCCAAGCAGTGCTGCACGACCGAGATCCACATAGCCCTCCACGATTCAAGTGCAGAGCGCGACGAAAGAAATCCGGAAATCGAGTCCGTCTCTGATCGATACTGCTGCGGAATCGTGCACGGTCATTTAGACCAATTCCCGCATCGGCGAGTGTTCGGTGAGGTGTTGCGGACGCCCGGTGGGGTCGGGCAGGAAGTTGGTCATGGGGTCGAGTCCCAGGTTGTGGTAGATCGTCGCCACGACCTCGTTAAAGGTCACCGGTCGATTGGTGGCGTGCTCGCCGAGGCGATTGGTGGCGCCGATGGCCTGGCCGGTCCGCATGCCGCCGCCCGCCATCAGGGCGCAACTGACTTGCGGCCAATGATCGCGGCCGGCTTCCTTGTTGATTCGCGGCGTGCGGCCGAATTCGCCCCAGGCGATGACCGTCACGTCGTTGAGCATTCCACGAGCATCCAGATCCTCGATCAACGCCGAAAAGCCCTGGTCGAGTTTGGCGCCATGATCGCGGACAAGGTCGAAATTCTTGCCGTGGCTATCCCAACGGCCATAGCTGAGAGTCACGCAGCGCACGCCCACTTCCACCAGCCGGCGAGCCATCAGGAGTTGATCGTTGACGGTCGGCGCGCCGTCGTACTGATACTTGTAGGGCTTGCCGTCGCCATAGCGGTCGCGGACCTTTTCGCTTTCCCTGGAGAGATCGAGCGCGTCCAGCAATCGACTCGAGGTCAGAACATTGAGCGCGCGCTCGGTGGCCGCGTCCATGCCGCGGATGTTGCCCCCGTTGTCGATGTCGCGGCGAAGATTGTCGAAACTCGCCAGAAGTTGTTTGCGATTCCCGATCTGTTCCTTGTTCAGGCCGTTCAGTTTCATGTCGGCCATGCCGTCGCCCTCGGGCTTGAACGGACCATACGCCGGGCCCAGGAAGCCCACGGTTGCCGGGATCGCACCAGGGGCGATGTTGGGTCGGATGCGGCCAGGCCGACGAAGGGAGGCACGGCGGGATCGACCGGGCCCTGCAATCGGGAAACGACGGCGCCGATGCTGGGCCGGCCGCCCAGTGGCGTCAGCGATTCCTGCGGCCAGCCCGACATGCACTGAATCGCGTCATGGCCGCCGCGCGCGCCGACGATGGAACGAATGAAAACACACTTGTCGGCGATGCCGGCGATTTTCGGAAAGGTCTCGCCGATCTGGATGCCGGGCACCTTGGTCGCGATCGGTTTGAACTCGCCGCGAATTTCCTTGGGGGCTTCCGGCTTGATGTCCCACATATCCTGGTGCGGCGGCCCGCCGCCCAGGAAAATGTTGATCACCGCCTTGTGCGAAGCGGAACGGCCGGCGCTTGTTTCAGCGCGAGCGATGCCGGCTAGATTCAGGTGGTAAGCGCCAAACGCGAACGCACCGATTTTCAAGAAGGAACGGCGAGATACGCCATCGCAGAATCGTTGCGAACGTCCAAGGATGGTCAGCATCGAATGACCCTTTCAGACAAGGGCGGGTTGCCGAGTCGGGAAACCCGGCGGCGGGAGATCAATGACGGAGTATCGGCTCAGCCATTTCCTTTCTTTAAGCTAATTTGCCGGGCCCGCCGAGTCAAGCGCGAACTTCGAAGTCGAACGGATCCGGGGCCGTTGGAGACGGCCGGCTGAACCTCGAGCGGAGGCTCGAAATGACTTCCGGCGGCTCGACATCCGCTCCTTGTGGATCGCGGATTAGTAGCGGAACGTCATTCCCGCGTTCAGGCCGTGGAGGAAGAACGTGGAATTCAACAACGGCGCAGCGGGGACCGTGACGCCGCCGTCGTTGGCCAGCGAAATCTGATCGCCCGGCCGCCAGGTATTCAAAATGCAGAGGAAGTTGTATCCCACGTGGGCCGAGAGCCGGTCGAAGACCTTATAGCTGAGGTTGATATTCACTTCGGGAACGACGCTGAAGTAGGTGGTTTCAAAGAATCCGATGTTCGAGCGGCCGGTGAGCACCTGGAAGTTGGGGCCGCCGTTATTGCTGCCCATGATGGTAAGTTGCGCGATGTTCTCGCCGACGGCCACTTTGGCGGTGATATCCAACGCGAACCGGTCGAACTGGCGTGAGAACATCAAACCGGCCTGGCCGCCGAGGAATTGATTCCGGGTGTGGAATTGATCGGTGAAATCGGCGCCGACGTTGTAATCGAGGCGCAGGTCTTCTTCGAGCAGCATGAATTTGGTGCCGACGATGCCGTAGAGGCGGGCATCGCCGCCGGCGTCGCCGAAGCGATAAAGCATATTGCCGTCGCCGCCGCCCAAGCGCGTGAAGGAGACATAGTTGAAATTCGTGGCAGGGGCAGGCGGAAATGGTCCGGCCACGGGGATTGTGCCAGCCGGCGCCGAGAGCGTCGTGTAATTGTCGAATGTAAAAAAGGTAATTCCCTGCATGGCAATCCGTTCGTCCTTCAACCAGACGCCGCTGTCGATGCGAACGCCGTTGCTGATTCCCAGCGCGGTCGTTCCGCCGATGAGGGTCGCGCCGCCGCCATCTTGCAGCAACGACGGCGAACGCATCGGGTTTGGAAATAGCATCAGATAGTCGCCGCCAAACCAGCCGCGCAGGGAGAACCCTGGCGAATTGGCTTCGGAGTTGCCAAAAATCGCCGCCGCCGGTTCGCTGGGAGCAGGAACGGCGTAATGGCCTTCCGATGCCGATTGATACTGCGTTTGCATTGTTCGATTGGTCCGGGTCGGGCTTGGCGCGTACGACGGCAAGCTCCTATTGGAGAGATTCGGCGCATACGACGAATCGCCCGGAACTTGTGCGACGCTCGCATCAGCGCAGGCGGCGGCGACAAGAACGGCCAAGAACAGATTTTGACGCACGGGGTACTCCCGACCAAAGGCGCCGCGAGGTTCGAGGCGCACGGGTTTGACGAATCCATTTTTGTGCGCATGGCCGTACCCTGGCGGGCCGTTTAAGTCAACGCCATATCTCGATCAATCGGAAGTTAAAAAATGAAATGGCGCTCTGTCAGGAATGGGGAGGCTGAGCGCACCGGGAAACAAGGGCGAGATCGACTGTCCGCGGTCGCGAAGCGACGCCACCGCGCTATTGCATCTCGATCTGAATCTCGTCGCCGGCGACTTCAACGTGATATGTGGCGACGCTCGACTTGGCGGGCGGACAAAGATGTTGGCCGGTCCCCAAGTCGAAACGGGCGGCATGCCACGGACACATGACCTGGCCCTGGTGGCACATGCCTTCGGCCAGCGGGGCGCCGCGGTGCGGGCAAACTCCCGCCACGGCGAAAACCTTGCCCGCGTCGTTGAATATGGCGATCGTCAAACCCTTGATCGAGACTTGCTTCCCTTTTCCCGGGGGAATTTCCGAAACCCGGGCCACCGTCGTCAAAGCCATCGCGCGATCCTCACAAGCGTTTTAATGCTATTGTGCGGATCGCGCTCGGCGAAGGCAACGACAGCGACCCCGAATGCGTGGCCGCTGATCGCTCATTTGCTCGGCGGCGGGGGGAGCACTTGTGGCGCGACCGAGCTTTTGTTCCCGGTGCCCGGATTTGCCCCGCCCGCGGGACCCTGAGTCGGGACCGAGAATGATCCCTTGGGCGGCGTCGCGCTGCTGCCGGCTTTGGTGTCACAGCCAATCAACAGCATGCCGGTTGCTGCAATTGAGACGCCGAAAACGCGAATGATCATTCGTTTCATGGAATTCCTCGAATTGAAATAAAATCGCGGAGCTTGGGCAAAGCTCCGCGAAGCTCAGATGAATTGAACGTCAGTTGCCGATCGTCGCGGGGTCGACAATCTGCCCATCGTGCCAGCCGCCGATATAGGCATAAAAGCTGACCGTGACGTTGGGTTTCCGAACCGAGCGGACACTGCCGTCGCCCAACGCGAACTGGACAACGCCGGTATGTTTGCTGCCAAACGTCCACCAGTGAGCCGGTTGGGTCAGTCCATAACCCGTGACTTGACACCCGGCCATCCAGGAGACATTGTGATTCACTTCGGGCTGAGCGTCGCTATCGCCGAGGGCTTCACCAAAGAGGATGGTGTTGCTGGCGCCGTCGGCCGCGGTCAACTGCTCCAGGGAAACCTTGCTTCGCGAGGTCATCAGGCCGTTGTATTGCGGCACGGTCGGATAATAACCGGCGACGCCGACATAGTTGGTCAAACCGAGGTCGGTGTTGTCGGGAGGGCCAAAATACCACCCGTGATACTGATTGTCGGCCTCCGCTTCGAAAAGCACGTAGGTTCCATTGCTGCGGGACTCGGCTGAATCGGACGGGCACAGGAAGGTCGAAATGTGCGTATGCGCCATGTTCCATGTCGAGCTATAGCCCCACCAACCCGGGTAAACGGCGGTCGTGCTAAAATAATCCGAAGGCATGCCTGATTGCATCTGCCGATAGACATTGTCCTGTTCCAGATAGGGGAGCATCAGGGCCAGGCATCCGACTTCCTGGTATCCCAGATCGCCGTAGGCGGGGATCGGGACCTTGGGGCCGAGATAGCCCGGCGGCAGATACGTATTGGCGGACGCATAATTGTGAGCGGCCAGCGCGATCTGCTTCAGATTGTTGCTGCACTTCATCCGTGCGGCGGCCTCGCGGATCTTTTGCACCGCGGGCAGCAGCAGGCCGATGAGGATCGCGATGATGGCAATCACCACCAACAACTCGATCAGCGTAAATCCTGTTCGACGAAACGACTTCATTCCGACACCTCCTACAAAGTACAAGAACGAAAAGAAACGAAATGACGGCACGGAGCCACAATTTTGGAAAGGCAAATGTGGAATCGCCGCCGTTCTTTGGTAACGAGGGGCAGGCGAAAACGAGAATTTCAATCTTTTTTTCGCCGGGCTTCAATCAATGCGACTGGAATCAAGCTGCAGCCCGGAAATTGCATCGCCGATGGGATAAAATCAAGCTCAGCGCCGAGCTGTGTGAATGCCCTCTGGATCGAACATGACGCCGACTTCCGACCTGAATAACCGCCCGATCGATGTTGACCGGGCAGCGGCGATCGATTCGCAAGATTCCAGTTTCACACGGTGCCCGGAAGAATTCAAGCTTTCGGTAGTCATTCCGGTTTATAACGAGCGAACGTATGTCGCGGAATTGTTGCGCCGGGTTCTGGCGGTCGCAATTCCCAAAGAAGTCATCGTGGTTGACGATGGCAGCACCGACGGCACTCGCGACGTTCTCCGCAATAGCGAACAGGCGGGATTGCACGTCGTCTATCAAAAGGCGAATGGTGGAAAAGGCGCCGCGCTGCGCGAAGGATTTCGGCTCGCCACAGGCGACGCCATCTTGGTGCAGGACGCGGATTTCGAATATGATCCCGCGGATTATCCCGCCTTGCTTGAACCGATTCTCAAAAACCAGGCCGACGTGGTTTTCGGCTCCCGGTTCCTTGGCCCCGAATGGCGCCGAGCCGGCTTCTGGCAGGCGGCTGCCAATCGTACCTTGACCAGACTATCGAATGCGTTTACTCGACTCGCGCTGACCGATATGGAAACCGGATTCAAGGTGTTCCGTCGCGAAGTGCTGAAGGAATTGACTTTGAGATCGAATCGATTTGGGTTTGAGCCGGAATTCACCGCCAAGATCGCGCGGCGGCGCGATCCAGCATGGCGAGTTGTCGAGGTGCCGGTCCGCTACTCGCCGCGAACGCGCGCTGAAGGCAAAAAGATCGGCGTTCGCGACGCGTTCGATGCCCTCTATTGTGTTGTTCGTTACGGGCTATTTGAATAGCCGCGCCTGCATGTCTGGACGAGAATCGCGAAATTGATGGGCCGATATCGCAAAGACATTTTGATCGCTGTCGCCCTGGCTGCGGGGTCGATGCTGGCTTATTCGCCGGTGTTTCGCGCCGAATTCATCAATGTCGATGATCCCGAATATGTTTCTGAGAATCGGAACGTGCAAGCGGGATTGACCGGAGACAGCATTCGCTGGGCCTGGACCACCTTTCACGCCGGCTATTGGCAGCCAATGACATGGATGTCGCTTCAACTCGATGCCCAGCTATTTGGCCTGTCGCCGGCGGCGTTCCACTTCGACAACCTCTTTTGGCATACGGCGAATGCGCTTCTGCTCTTTGGACTGCTCCGGGTCCTGACCGGAGCAACTTGGCGTAGCGCGGTCGTGGCGGCGCTCTTTGCGTTGCATCCGCTGCATGTCGAATCGGTGGCGTGGATCACGGAACGCAAGGATGTTCTCAGCACTTTTTTCGGACTCGCCGCGCTGGGAGCTTACGCGGCCTACGCCAGGCGGCCCGGGATAATGCGCTACCTGATTGTCGCGGCCGCACTCGCATTGGGGCTTATGGCCAAGCCGATGTTGGTTACTTGGCCGTGCGTGCTTTTGCTGATGGACATCTGGCCTCTGAAGCGGATCGAATGGCAGCAATCCAAGGAGCTGACTAATCAAGGTGCGCCGGACCGCGCACGACCACATGGCGTTGGCTGCTGATTGAAAAACTTCCTCTTTTCGTGATTGTGGCGCTGTTCTCCGTCATCACGGTTCGAGCCCAGAGCCAAGTCTTGCTTTCGCTGGATCGCCATCCCTTGTTGGACCGAGTAGGAAATGCCTTGCTCTCATACGTTTGGTATGCGGTGAAGACCGTTTGGCCGACCAATCTGCTGCCGTTTTATCCGCTCCCGAAAAACCCAGCGCCGATTTGGGAATACGTCGCCGCGGGAGCGTTGCTGCTTGCCGTGACGGCGGCAACAGCGATGATGGTGCGGCGACGCACATACCTGCTCGTCGGCTGGCTATGGTTCATCGGCACGTTGGTGCCGGTGATTGGGCTGATGCAGGCAGGAGAGCAAGGGCGTGCAGATCGATTCGTTTATATTCCGCAGATCGGATTACTGATATTCGTGGTGTGGGGAGCCCATGACGGGCTTGCTCGAATTGGTTTTCCGCGAAATGTGCTATCGGTCTCGACTGCCGCCGGTTGCATTGTGCTCGCGATTCTTACCTTTCTCCAAGCCGGCAGGTGGCATGACAGCATCAGTCTGTGGGAATACGCCGTGCGAGCCGCCCCCGAGAATTCGATGGCCCAGAATTATCTGGGTTCGGCCATGCTCAAGGAGGGCCGCCTTGACGAGGCCTTATCGCACCTTGACGAATCCGTGCGGCTTGATGCGGACAACTGGCAGGGGCAGTTTAATTTGGGCGTTGCGCTAGAGCGACAAGGCCGGCTAGAAAGGGCCGAACAGCATTACGCCGCTGCGCTGAGAGTAAATCCCAAATGCGCCTTCGCATATTTAAACTGGGGCGCCGTTTGCTTGAAGCAAGATCGACTCGATGAAGCCATTAATCATTTCTCAAATGCACTTCAATTTGATCCCAAGCTAGCGCCGGCCGAATTCAATAGGGGTGTGGCTCTGTTGAAACTGGGGCAAAAGCAGGCGGCGGCTGAACGCTTCGAATCGGCATTGAGATTGGATCCCAATCTGGCCGCGGCGCATTCAAGTTTGGGAACTCTGTACGCGTCCATGGATCGATTCGACGAGGCGATCCCGCATTTCCGTGCTTCACTGCAACTGGCGCCGAGCGAATTTGCGGCCGAGGGGCTTGGCGAAGCATTGGCGCGAACAAAGAAATGGAACGAGGCGGCTGAAGCATTCCGCCAAGCGACGCAAATCGAGCCGTATTCGTTGCGATCGACGTGCAATTTGGCGTGGGCGCTCTATCATGCCGGCCGAATTGAGACCGCTCGAGCTTGCTATCAAAGCGCTTTTCGACTCAATCCGCGTTGGCCGGAATTCGCGAACCGGCGGGCGTGGGTTCTGTGCACGCACTCGGATGAGAAGGAACGCGACGCCAGCCTCGCGCTTGAACTTGCGGAGCAAGCGACCCAAGCGACGCACGGACGAGAACTCATCTTCCTAGATACGCTGGCGGCGGCTCATGCGAATCTCGGCCAATTCGACGAAGCAGTTTCGATCAGCCGGCGAGCGCTGGAATTGGCGGCAGGTCCATCGCAGTCCGGATTGCGAGCGGGCATTCAACGACGGCTGGCCCTATATGAATCGCGGCAACCGTACCGGGAATCGCCCGGCGCTTTAAAGCCGTAGCCATCAGGGAAGATGGGCCCGTTTGTTGGCACGAATGCGAATTTCCCGCAATCGCTGCCGCGAATCGGGGCTGAGTTTTGATTCGGGTAGGGCCAGTCCTTTTGTAACGATGTCGTCGGCTTCTTCGAATCGGTTCAAGGCGACATAGGTTTCGGCGAGCGCTTCGAGCGCGCTTGCGTTTTCAAAGCGCGTCAATCGCACCGCTCGCTGTGCAAAGGCGAGCGCCTCCTTCGAGCGCTGTTGTTGATTCAAACAGATGGCCAGGCTGAGACATCCGCCGTCATGCCGCGGGTCGATTTCCACAACTCGGCGAAATTGTTCTAGCGCCGCGGGCCAACGCTGGAGCTTGGCCAGGGCCGTGCCCCAGAGGTAGTGAATTTTCGCGTCGTACGGCCTGATCTGATCCGCACGCTGATAGCGCTCCGCCGATTTCTCGAAGTCGCCGTTCAAGAACGCAAGCCAGGCGAGCATCATCTCGCCCTGCGGGTCGTCCGGATCATCCTTGACGGCTTCTTGAAGATGCGTCACCGCGAGATCGAATCGATTGGCGTTGGCGTACAGGGTGCCCAGTTTTGCGTGGGCTTTCGCCAGGTCGGGCTTGAGTCGCAGGATTGCATTGAGCGTGTCGATGGCCTCGACAAATTCGCGCCGGCCGATTTGGTTCAACGCTTTGAACCAGTCTCTGTCAATTTTGGCTTGAATCTCAATCACCCGATCGAGCTTCGCCTGAATCGCGTTGGATGGGGCGATTCGTATCGCCTCGCGATAAGCGCCGATTGCCGCCATAAACCGATGCTGCTTTTGAAATCTCTCGGCTTCCTCCAGCCAGTGGCCGACCAGCGATGTCTCGAGCCGGGCGGCTTCCGACCGACTTTCATTGTCCGTCTGGGTTCGGCGCCAATTGAGCAAGACTTCTTGCGTGGCGGTGGGTTCGATCGCGATTCGGTGCTGCCGCGGTCGAATCACGGGCACATATCGATCGCCATTGAAATGAAAGAACACCTGAATGCGGGTGAATCTCGGCATGTGGCAATTGATGCAATCCTCGCGGACGGCGGCCGGCAGTCGGTCGCGTTCGTGACAATCGTTGCCTTGGTGGCAGTGCAGACAGGCTTGTTGGGCAGCCTGGGTTTTTTCGGCCGAGGTCTGCGAGCGGTGGGGATCGTGGCAGGTAACGCAATTCATTGACTCGCTGTGCTGAAAACACTTGCCTTCGCGCAAGTAGCGCACCTGATCCGCGACATGATCGTTTTCCTGGTATTTGTTTCGCGCCGGGCGAAAATACTGCTCCAGTGGTTCGCCGGGCCGATAGCTGAATGCGGGCCCGCGCCGTTGGGGAGCACTGCTATGGCACTGACCGCAAAGATCCATCTGCCGGTCGCGAGGCAACTGGCGAGGTTTAACGATGAAGTTTCCTGAGGTCGCATCGGGATGACGTTGATGGAACTCGACATGCCGATGGCCAGGGCCATGACATTTTTCGCAGGTTACTCCTAGTATCATGTTGGAGCGGTCGTATTGGTTTTCGCTTCCCGGAATGTGGCCGATCCAGGTATTATGACATTCCAGACAACGGGGCGTGGTCGTCCGAGCAAAGTTTGACGGCCCGTACGGGTCGAAGGGTTGTTCGCCCCAACGCTTGAAGGGAAACAGCCACGCGACCGGCAACTCAAAAAGGCGATCCTCTTTCCAGGTGAAATAGATCTGATCGCCATTTCCCGTGCCGTACATCAAGTCGATTTTCGCCGTCGATCGATGCGGCGGTGAAGCGTTCGATCGAATGGCGGTCTGGGTGAACCGACCATTGGCGTAGCCGGACTCGAACTTCAGATGGGGATCTCGCGCCTGATACTCGCCCTGGCCCGGCATGAATCCCGGCGGCATGTCGCCGTCTTTGGGTTCACGGCAGGCATGAAAATGGGAAGTGGACTTGAACGCGGCGACGCGCTGAGCATGGCAGGAAGCGCAGGCCTCGACGTCGACGTAGCCTGGATTTTGTGGTGTCGGCGGCCCGCGGTCGTCGTCGTCGTGCGAAAATGATTTCGACGGCGCTGTCGGCGACTCCCGCCATTCCCAATATCCAATCGCCGCGCCGGCCGAACCAATCGCAACCACAAGCAACGGCCACCGCCAAAATCGGAAGCGCGAGAGCCAATGCTTTTCGGCAGGGGACTTCTGAGCGTCCATTGTGCTTATTTCCGGGCCGAGCTGTTCATTATTTCTTTTTGAGATCTTCGGCCCGCTGACGGTAGTGTGCGGCGGTTTTCAAATCGCCGAATCGATCGTAATACTTGGCCAGCGATTCGTAAATGGGACCGTAATTGGGGTCCTGGGCCAAGCCACTCTGCAACCAGCGTCTTCCTTCTTCTTCGAAACCGCAGCGGATCAACCGTTCCGCCAGCAGTCGCCGCGGCTCCGGGTCGTATGGCGTCTGCATGATGCGCTTGATCAGTTGGCGGGCCGCATCTTGATCATCTTCAAATTGTTTTTGGCGCTTGCGGATTTTGTCGGCCTCGTCCAGCTTGTTGTTTTGCTGCAGGCAGACCGCATAAGCATTCAGCAGGCTCGGTTCGGATGGCAGCCGCTGATAGGCCTTGCGAAACCATTCTTCGGCGCGCTGGGGCTGATGAGCGTTAAGTTCGATCTGCCCGAGGATCATCATGGTCAACGGCTCATCCGCGCGGATTTTCAGCAAGTCTTCGAGAATCGGCCTCGCTTTGTCATCGAAGCCCAGATTCACAAGGCAATAGGCATATCCGCGGCGAATCCCAAGATCATCCGATTGGTGCTGAATCAGCCACTCGTATTGAACGAGCGCTTCCTGCGGCAACTTCTGATTGAGCAGCAACCCGGCATATTTTCGTCGGCCTTCCACGTTGTTGGGGTCGATGTCGAGCACTTTCTTGTATTCGTTCAGGGCTTCCGAGTTTCGCATCAAGCGTTCGCAGATTTCGCCTCGCCAGACATGCACTTGCGCATTTTCTGGTTCCAACTCGACCCACGCATTGAGGCACGTGTCCGCCACGTCCATTTCGAACGAGCCGAGCGTCGCGGGAGTCAGAACTTCAAGAATGAGCACCGAATCGGGATGATGGCGTTGAATGGCGTCAAGAAGATATCGAGTAACCCGATGGCGATTGCCGGATTGAACCATGATCAACGCACGTTCGAGTTCGATCGCCTCGCGGACCCAGCCCAAGCGATCGGCTTCGTTGAGGAGTTGCTGGGCCGCTTCCAGATCGCCGGCGCGGCGGGCGGTGCGGGCCGCCAGAAAACGGGTTTCCGCGCTGGTCGGCCATTGTTCGATGCAGGCGTCGAGATATTTGCGAGCCTGCGTGAAATCTTTGCGATCAATTGCCGCGAGCGCTTGGCGGTAGCGATATTCGCCTCGGGCATATTGAACGATGGGGTACAGCCCGGCGGCCAACGCACCCAGTGCAACGACGATGAGCACGGACTTGGCCCGAACTGCTCCGCATCGAAGGTCCCGTCCGAGCGTCCGCATGAATCTCGCCCCTCAAAATCGAAGGCTATTAACTGAAGTTTGTGGTCGTGAGCTGAAAAGCCCAATGTCCGTCGAATTCCATCGGGCGCATTATACGATCCGGCAAAACAAGAGGAAATTGGCAAGACCTGCCGGCGAAAGCCACACGGGAGAAGCCGGAGGTCCAGTTTGGAATGGCCAAATGACTTGGCGGTTGAATATGGGGAAATTGGAAACCAGCCACTTACGCAAAATGAGCCGGTTCCCGAAAGCAAAATAATTTGCGAAAAGATTCGGAAAATAACTTGATCCCAAGACAATGGGTCGAGTATAGTTGGGCAAATCCTCTCCATAGTGGAGAAGGTCCGTCCCTATCCGTATGGTCATCAAAGGATCGGATCATGACTCTCAAACGGGTTCGCTCAGGTGTGAGGAGTAGACTAGGGTTCACTCTAGTCGAACTTCTCGTGGTCATCGCGATTATCGCCATCTTAATCGGGCTCTTGTTGCCGGCCGTGCAAAAGATTCGCGAAGCGGCCCGGCGAATGAAGTGTAGCAACAATCTGAAACAGATTGGCCTTGGCCTCCACAATTACGAACAGATTTACGGCGCACTGCCTCCTGGAGGTCGTACGGGTTGGGGTCCGAACGTTGACCGGAAGACACCGGGAGTGTGGCCAGCGAGCATGAATGGCGTGTGGGACGATTGGACATCGGATCGCGGATCGTGGTTGATCTACACACTGCCGATGATGGAACAGGACAATCTATATCGGCAATGTCCGGCGCTTGATGGCTCGGTGCATGATCCCATTGGCACTGGAACCGGCTATCCACCCGGAACAATGATGAGCAACGCTGACAACCGTGTCGTTCTTCCGTACGCCCGTTGCCCGAGCGATCCATGGGACAGGAAGGCGACCACGACGAATTACGTGATGAGCCTGGGACCGCAATGCGCAACCGGCCCATGCGGTTTCACGCCCTACCAAACCTATTGCCAGGACTATGGGAACCCAGCAGCTGGCACCAACTATTGGGGGTATGGCTGGAGCCCGGATCACGGCAACGAATGGTGGAACAACGCTAATATTCGTGGCGTTGGTAATCGACTTGGTGTCGAAATAACATTTGCCGCTGTTACCGACGGCTTGTCAAATACGATTTTCGTAGGCGAGTCGTTGCCGAACGAACACGACCACTTGGCCCAGAATCTTTGGTGGTATTTCAACGGCGGGGCGGCGCACTGCACCACCATTATTCCAATCAACTACAATCGGTCGGATTCGCACACCTCGTGTAGTCCGGCAAACATGGCTTGGGATAACTGGAACGTTTCCTGGGGTTTCAAATCGAAGCACACCGGCGGCGCCAATTTCTTGTTCGGCGACGGCCATGTGTTTTTCATCGGCGAAGGAATCGACCACAAGACTTATCAACTCTTGGGCTGTCGACACGATGGGCTGGGAGTTCGGCTTCCGTAAGGCGCTCGCTTTGGCCTGACGCATCAAGTTGTCTTTGCTCGACCGCCGGGTTGCCCCCGGCGGTTTTGCTAATCAATGGTTCGTCATTCGAGTGATGACTCCGAAGGACTTCTCCAATGTATTACCGTCCACTGTTCGCGGTATCGATCGGCTTTGTGATTGCGATTTCTGGCAGCGGGTGCAGCAAAGGCTTTCCAAAGACTCAGGTGAAAATCACCCTAGATGGGACGCCCGTAGCCGGCGCCACCGTAAATCTGGTTCCCATTGACCGAGACGCGCCCAGCGGCGCAGAGGGCCTTACTGACGCGGACGGAGTTTGCACGCTATCGGCGCCGAACAAGCCGGGGGTTCCACCGGGAGCATACAAGGTTGTTGTGACCAAGGCAGAAAAACTTGAGGGGATGGACGCCGATAGTCCAACGAAAAACATGCAGAAGCACTTTGAAGCGCATGGCGGTGGTAGAAACCAAAAGCCGCCCTCGGGGGGCAATGGCGGCATTCCGGCTAAGTACACCTCTAAGGATTCAACTGACCTGAAGTTGGAAGTGCCGACGAAAGAGTCAGTCGTCGAAATCAAGCTGTCGAGCAAATAGTGCCCGACCGAATTGAATCAACAAGCCCATTTTGTTTTTGACCGCTGCGAATCATCGGGCGGTCTTTTTCTTGCAAGCGTGGTCCCCATTCCGTGGCCAAGTCAACTCGAATCGCCAGAATCGCCGCCATCGGTTTGATTGCGGCACTTTCGATTCTTGTAGGCGTCTGGTGGTATCGAAACACCCGGCCCGAATATCGCTTGCATAGCGGCCAAGCCGCGGCACGATCAGGCGATTTTGTGACAGCAGGCCAGTATGCCGCTCTGCTGGAGCAAGCGGGCGAATCGGACGAGGCCGCCCTACTTCGCGGCGAGATCCAGTTTCTGCAAAATGAACCGGTCTACGCCCTGTCAACGCTCCGCACCATCAAGGCCGAGGGAACCGACCTGCATCTTGACGCCGTTTACCTGTCCGGGCGATGCCTTCTTTCGATGCGACAATTTCGCGAGGCCGAACGCGCCTTCCAATTTGTGCTCGACTCGCGGCCGAATCATCTCGATTCGCGGCGCGGTTTGGCGTCGATTTACTACGATCTCGGAAATTTCGACCAGGCGATCGCCATGCTTCTGGAAGTTGAGGAAAAGGACCCGGCGGACGCGAGGGCCCCTCGCCTCGTGGCGTTGATGTACAAGGACCTGGATCAGTTTGACGAAGCGATCCCGCATTACGAGTCGTCGCTTCGTCGCGCTCCCGAGCAGGCCAACGCGGCCGAGGTTCGCCACGAATATAGTGAATGCCTCCTGAAGAAATGGCGGGCAAGCGATGTGTTGCGAGTCCTGGATTCCGACAATTCTCCAATCGCGACGGGGTTGAAGTCGCAGGCCCTGGTCATGGAAGGTAAACCCGAAGAGGCGACGGCCCTTCTGGACAAGGCGTTGAAGGCTCACGACGACGAATCATTGCTTCGCCGGTTGCGAGCAGAGCGATTCAAAGACGCCGGAGACCCTGGCGCCGCGGCGCGGCTACTCGAAAAGATCGTGGCGGCCGAACCGCACGATTTTGTCAGTCGCGATTTGCTTGCAAAATGCTATTCATCGATGGGCAAGCCAAAACAAGCGGCCGAGCAGCTTGAAAAGGTCAAATCATCCCAGGATTTAGTGCATGAAGTCAATGTGAAAATGTTGGAAGCAATGAAAAAACCTTGGGATCCCAAGGTCCGATATCAGCTCGCCGAATTGTGCGACACGATGGGTCGTCCCAAGCTGGCGCAAATGCGGCGCAACGCGGCCGAGGCGTGCCCCGACTATCAGTAGTCAAAACTGTTCGAGAAATCGCAGATCGTTTTTCCAGAATTCGCGAATGTCGTCGATCCCGTAACGCAGCATGGCAATTCGCTGCGGGCCCATGCCGAAGGCGAAGCCGCTGAATCTCGCCGGATCGTAGCCGCCATTTCGCAGTACGGCGGGATGCACCATTCCCGCGCCGATGATTTCGAGCCACCCGGTGCCTTTTGTCAGGCGCACGGCTTCCGGGTCGGTCATCGGCCAACTCACGTCGACTTCGATGCTCGGTTCGGTGAATGGGAAGTAGCTGGAGCGAATGCGGATTTCGCGATCCTGACCGAATAATCGTCGGGCCAAAGCCTGAATCGTGCCCTTGAGATCGGCCATCGTGATCGCCTCGCCAACCACGAGCCCTTCGACCTGATGGAACATGATTTCACTGCGGGTCGTGATTTGCTCGTAGCGATAGCACATTCCGGGCAGGATGGCGCGAATCGGCTTTGGGGCGAATTCGCGCATGACGTGAATTTGCCCGGGGCTGGTATGCGTTCGCAGCAAGATGCCCGGCGTTGTCGTATGGAAGGTATCCCACATGTCGCGCGCCGGATGATGCGGCGGCATGTTGAGCAGTTCGAAGTTGTTTTCGTCGGTTTCCACTTCGCGCGAGCGAAAAACCTGGAAACCCATATCGGCGAAGATGGCGTAGATCTCGCGAAGAGTCTGGGTGGCCAGATGGAGTCGGCCCTGCTTGACCGGCCGGCCGGGCAACGTGATATCAATTTGCTCTTGCGACAAGCTACGCTCGATGGCCCGTTCCTTTTCCGCGGCCTGGGCGGCTTCAAACGCCGCCTGGAGCGATTCCTTGACGCGGTTGGCCTCTTTGCCGTACGCAGCGCAGTTGCTCCTTGGGAACTTTCCCGATTGCGTTGAGCGCTTGTTTCACCAGCCCGGAGTCGCCGAAATGCTTCGTGTTCCAGGCGCGCAACAAGCATCGTCGCCGCACGACTTGAGTTCGGCGAGTCCTCGGCTCTCGAGTTCGAGCAGTTCGGCGGACATGGTCGGGGTTATGCTGAAAGCTGCGACCGGGCCAGCTCGACGAGCTGCGTGAACGTGTCGGGGTCGTTCACGGCAATGTCGGCCAGCGACTTTCGATCCAACTCCACCTGGGCAAGCTGGAGACCATGGATGAACTCACTATAACGCATCCCGCGCATGCGGCACGCCGCATTGATGCGAATCGTCCACAGCTTGCGAAATTGCCGCTTGCGGTCACGGCGGTCGCGGAACGCATACTTGCGTGATTTGATGAGCGCCACGGCCGACTGCCGGTACAAATTGTGTCGGCCCAGGCGAAAACCCTTCGTCGCCTTTCGGGTTCGCTTTCGTCCGCGCGTTACCGTTTTTCCGCTTCGAGCGCGAGGCATGACTCACTCCAAGTTCTTTCCACTGGTCCGATTTCCATCGGGAAACGAAGGCTACTGATTCAGCGCGAGAATGTACTTTCGGGCAATTCGGCCGGTCTCGACCGTGGCGCGGCGAAGCTGACGTTTCCGCTTACTGGTCCGCCCGGAGAGCAAGTGACGCTTGTTGCTCTTGTGCCGCTTTACCTTCCCGGAGGCGGTCACCTTCATCCGCTTTTTCACGCCCTTGTTGGTCTTTTGCTTCGGCATGTTCGCGATCCCAGGCCGCTTACGAGCGGCTGTGAAAAACAAACGGAACCCCGAGGCAGCCCGGGGTTCCGGATTGATCCCAATCGGAAGCTCTATTGTATCGGGTTGGCCAAGTTCGGGCAGGGGCAAACCCCAATCCCCTTCAGGATTTCGGCGCGAGCATGGCCGTCATGCTCTTGCCCTCCATCGATGGGGGCTTTTCCATTTTGCACGCATCGGCGAGCTTTTCGAGCATGCCGGCCATGATGCGCTGTCCCTCCTCGATGTGCTGCAGTTCGCGGCCGCGAAACATCACTTTGAGCAGAACCTTGTCTTTATGCTCGAGGAATTTGCGGGCCTGGTTTAGCTTGGTGTCGATGTCGTGTCCGCCGGTTTTCGGTCGAACCCGAATCTCCTTCAGTTTCTGCTGATGGACTTTGGTCTTCGTTTGTTTCCGCGATTGCTCGTAGCGGTATTTGCCATAGTCCATGATCTTGCAAACCGGAGGCCGCTCGGTGGCCGCAACTTCGACGAGGTCGAGCCCCTGTTCGCGGGCCATCGTCAAGGCTTCGGTCGTTGGAATCACTCCGATTTGCTCGCCGCCGGCGCCGATCACGCGGATCGGCGTGAAGCGGATTTGCTCGTTGATGCGGGGCCCGCGCTCGCGATCACGGTCGCCGCCGCGCTGTGGATTGTCTCGGACGTTTGGTGGGATGGCCAATCTCCTTTAGGTTAAGACTCATGTGGGACGCCGCGATTGGGCAAACCCCTTGCCCAGAGCGGGTTAATGCACAATACCGACCGAAAGTCGAAGCGTCAACAGTCGAAGCTCGAAAAAATCGACACCGTTCAAATGCCGACTCGGCGGGGCTGAAAAAGATTGTACCGAATTCGGCGGCAATCGTTTCCCCCGATTGCCACAAGGGACGCCGTTGGTGTGGAAATGTTCACATCTCGAGGTTGAGTTGTGGAAGGGGCACGGCTGGTGAGGCACGGTTGGGCAGTTGCTTGGCGTAATGAATCGACCTATGATGCTTAGGGGAGTGAGGAGCCGCCTGCCAAACGACCGGTGACCGACTGGTCGGGACCGATCGCGATGTTCCGGACGTTAATCGCTTGCCCAACGGCGAGCGGTCGGTCATAATCGGGGATGCCGAATCACGTCGGAACACCTTAGGATTCACGCATGCTGCCTCCCAACGAATCGCCCTGCGACATCTTTTCGCCAGGCGGGAAACTGCGTCTCGACGTATTACAGGACGAGACCGCCCAGGCGCTTCGGGAAGCGATTCGCTATGCGCTCACGACCAATTGGGACAGCGTGCGAAGCCCTCACGTGTTCATGGGCCTGCTCGCCGCGCCCGACGATGGCATTCATTGCTGGGGCGATCGGCTAGGGGCCGACCTGCCCCGACTGTTGGAACAGTTCGCGGAACTCTTCCAGCAAGAGAAGGTCGAGGAAGACGCAGTGATCAGTCTGAACCGCGAATTTCTGTCCGACAATGTGATTCGGTTGCTTCGCGACGCGTTTCAGCGCAGATCGAAAACAACCGCCGAGTGACCCCCATCGACTTGCTCATCAGCCTGTTTACCTCGCCCAACAGCATTGTCGCCGAGTGCTTCGAACGCATCGGCGTGACGGCGGCGAAATTGACCGAACTGGCGGTCATCGCCGAGCAACAGTGCAGCCAACACTGAGCGCCTCCCGCACGATCGTCATAATCGGTACCATTTCCGATCAATTTCCACCCCGATCGGCGGTTTTGACTTAAGTTCCCCCAAACCGCCGACGTCATGACGTAGAATCGATTTGACATAATCCGCACTCGGGGGGAAACACCCATGCGCTTCCATCGTTTGGCTTGGTTTGGATTTGTGATCGCCTTGCTCGGTTCGCAAGCCGGCTGTAGCGCCTGGGACAGGTTTCGAACCAATCACCCAAGACTGTTTGGCGATCCGGTGAATGATCCGTTTGTGGCGCCGGCGGGCGGCTTTGGCGCGGGCGCGCCGAGCTATCCATTGGTTCCCGCGCCGGGCGGACCGGCTGTTGTTCCCGGAGCGCCCGGAAGCCCCGAAGTTTTGACGCCGCAGAATTCGCCGCCGCCGGTCCCGACGAGCCCCCCGAACTTCTCCGGCTACGGGATCTTCCCTCCTCCAAATGGAATCGCGCCTGCCGAAGCCACGTTCCCATCCATGCCGCCCGGATCTCCCGATTCGAATTCATTGCGATTCCCGTCGCCCAATTCAGGTTCCACCACCGAACCTCCGCTGGCGCCGAAGCGCCGAATGAGCGAACCGGAAAAACCGCAGTCGGGTAGCGAAAAGCCGGACGTGAACAATGTCCCGGCCGACTTGCGCGAGCCCGGCGAAGGAACGAAGACGCCGCGCATCCCGAAAACCGAAACCGATCTTTCCTCCGGAATGCCGGTTGGAATCCCCGGATTTTGGCAGTACAACGGAAAGATTTCACTGGGGCTGAAACCCGACACCGACGGGCTCGATTGGCTTCGCGATAAGAACGATCGTTCCGTTTTGCACTTGCGCCGCAAGGGAAGCGACGATTCGTCACACAAGCAACTGATCGAGAAGCGAGGCTTGAAATATGCCTCGATGGAAATCTCGGCGGCGACCCTGACCAAGGATCAAGCTGAGGAATTCAGCAGGCATGTGAATGAGTCCGCAAACCAACCCATTTTTATTTACGACGAAGATGGGTCACTTACGGGCGCGATGTGGTATCTCTATTTGCGAATTTCGGAAAAGATGCCGGCCGAACTCGCCAAGACGAAGGCGGAACGGGTCGGCCTTCGCGTGGCGGGCGACGCGGAACAAAAGGCGCTTTGGGCCGCCATTCAGACGATCTTGCCCGAAACGAAACCGTGACTCGTTGTCGAGACCAGCACGCTCTAATTGGGCGCCGGATCACTCGTTCCGCGTTTTTCGGCGCGCCGCGTATTCGCGTTCCATTTTTTGCATCAGTTCGGCAAGGCGATCCATGAGCCGTCGGGGAGTCCGTGGTGGACGATTCGCGACTGCGTACGCGGTCATCAGCGGCAATGCCACGGTTGAATCGAGATAGCAAGTGACCGTATCGGGAAGAGTTTCGGGATCGACCTTGCCCCAGGTCATCGCTTCCGACGGCGTTGCGCCGCTCAAACCGCCGGTATCAGGTCGCGCGTCGGTGATTTGCAAAAAGTAGTCGTGCCCGCTTTCGCTTAAGCCCAGCACTTCCTGAATTTGTGGTTCGGTCTGCAACATGAAGTTTTTGGGTGATCCGCCGCCGAGAATCCATACGCCGCTCGCTCCAGTTCGCTTGGCCTCCAGGACAATCGCCGCGCTTTGATTGACGTCTCGCAACGGATCGATTCGCAAGGCCGAGCCTTCCAATTCCAGCGCGGCCAGATTCATGCCGATGCTGCTGTCGCCCGGGCTTGAGGTGAAAATCGGCACGCCGTGTCGATACGCGGCTGCAACAAAGCTGCGTCCCTGGCGGCCGACTTGTTGCTCGCGTTCCGACAAGTATTTGCCGACCAGGTAATGAAACTCAGCCGTGCCGAATGTTTTTTGAAACGGTTCGCCGCGGCAGATCGTGCGATAGAAGCGATCGGTGCCAAGGAGGTTTTCGTAGTCGAACACGATGTCGTAAATGCGAATGACTTGATGTTCGCGCAACTTCAAGTCATCGAGCCCGGGCCGCGCCTGATACAGGTCCATGCCCAGTGCATAGTGCGTGTCGTGATAAAGATTACGCGCCGGTGCTGACAATCCAATCGACGAATCCGGCTTCGATGAGCGGCACAAGGCATGACATGCCTAAACCTGCCGGCGTCAATGCGCCGCTAATCGAAAGGCCAAGCACGGCGTCATCGGCCAACATCTTTTTTACGAGGATCTGGCACGCTTCCCGCAGCCGGCCGGCGTTGTACGAGAGAAAAACCCGATCGAGCATATCGGTTAAGTTCGCGCTGGCTGTCAATGCCGGCGGATCGATCCGCGTCTGGCTGATTTGCGGAAGCAGTTTTTCAGCCTGGCTCGAACCAGAATCGGGGCACTGTTTATGCGGGTGCATTTCGGTTTCCGAATTAACCAAGAATCGAAGGCCGATCGGCTTTCGGGCAATCGGCTTCTCCCATTCCTTCTATTCCCTCAGATCAAGCCGTCAATCGATCTCCCCCTTAGGCCGATGGCGGTTGCGAGTCGTGGGGCGCGGTTGACGGCCCTGCTGCGGGGACCGGTCGTCCCGTTGACGTGGCATGACGTTGCCAACGGAAGACCAGGTAAGCCAAACCTGCGACGACTAGAATGAATGGAAGCCACGGCGCCAACGCGACCATCGCTACCGCAATGGCTTTCAAAACGCTCCACAATGCCTCAACGGAGTCCGAAAACGTCATGGCGATGTGGGAACCAAACGTCGGTGTGGTCGGCGGGACATAATCTTTCTGTTCCTGGACGATCAGGGCAATCGTTGTCAGGTCCGATAGTTTTGACAGCTTGTTGAGCCGGCCTTGAGCCGCTTCGATTTCCTCGCGAATGCGAGTCAATTCGCGTCGCATGGTCAGCACGTCTTCCAATTTGCCGGCGGATTTGGCCAGGATTTCGCGAAGGGTCTTTTCTTCCTCTTGCTTGGTCTTCAGGCGGGCTTCGAGATCGTAAAACTCCTCGGTCACATCCTGGGAATCGCTATTGGTGCTGACAATGTGTCCGAGCTGTTCAATCGCCGCGAGCGCGGAACGAAACTTGGCAACCGGAACGCGCAGCGTCCAGGTCGCTCGGCGACGGTCGCCGGCCACCGCGTCCATCCGCGAATTGCCGACGAAGCCCTCGAACTGTTCGGCGATCTTCGGCACCCGCTCGCGAACGTTGTCGAAATCGGTGACGATCAGTTCGACACTCGCTGTATAGACGATCTTTCGCGCGATCGCTTTTTCCGCGTTCGCGCCGGCTGGAGCGTTTTGGGCGGGTCCACGCGCGCCGCCGGGCTTTTCAGCCTGGTTCGCCTCTTGGACGGGCGCCCTGGCAGCTTCATACGGCGACTTCGAGCAGCCGACCAGGAGCAATAGCATCAATACGACGCAGATTCGGGACATGATCTGACCCCGGTACGTTTGGATTTGCACTACCATTTGATGCGCTGACAGCGGCGATTATTCCACACGGCCGACGATATGTTACATGAACGCCTGGCACAATTTCAAATGCTGTTCGATGTCCAGTGTCTCGGCGCGGACTCCGCCAGCGATGCCAAGTTCCGCGAGCTTGCGGTCCACTTCAGGTTTTTCCCGGCGGCCGGATGGCCAGCCGACTAGCGCACCGCGAAGATTTTTGCGTCGATGTGAATAAAGGTCGCGAAGAAAGACGCGAAACTTCTGCAGATCCGGAACGTTGGCTCGTTTCGCGGGATTGGGCACGATTTTCACGATCGCGGAATCGACCTTTGGCCTCGGCCAAAAGACTTCCGGTGGCAGGCGACGAATGATTTCGACATCGGCCACGCTGCGAACCAAAACCGCGAGCGAACTATACTCGTGCGAACCCACTTCCGCCACGAGCCGTTCGGCGATTTCCCACTGGACCATGACCACGAACATGGCAAAACCTAACTCGGCGATCAGCGCGTTGCCTATGACCGGCGTCGCGATCACGTACGGCAAGTTCGCGACCAGTTTCCGCCGAGTGCAGTGGTGTGCCGCTTGCATTTCGTCGAGCACCGCCAGCATGCCGGGATTGAGTTCATTCTTGTGTCGGAGCGCGTCGCCGTGCAGCAATCGGACATTCGAACGGTAGGCGAGCAACTCTTTTGTCAGTTGATGAAACGAAGGATCGATCTCGATGCTCACGACGGCGCCGGCCTGTTCCGCCAGACGCCCGGTCAACGTGCCGGTGCCGCTACCGACTTCGAGCACCAAGTCTTCTTTCGAAAGCTCCGCCGATCGCACGATCAGGTCCAGGACGTTCAGGTCGATCAGGAAATTTTGGCCGAGCTTGTTCCTGGGGCTGATCCCGCGACTTTGCAGCAGGTTGCGCAAATAGCCGAGGGTTTGACGTGGAAGCACGGCGATGGGTGCGTCGTTCATCGATCGGTTGTCGGTTGCAATTGTTTCTGAACGTATTTCGCCAATAGATCGGTCTCCAAGTTAACCGAATCGCCGGCGCAGTTTAAAACCCAGCGTGGTCACCGAGAGCGTGTGCGGAATCAGCATGACGCTGAATCGCTCGTCGGCGACATCGACGAGCGTGAGGCTAATGCCGTCAACCGCGATCGATCCTTTGGGAACCATTTGCCGAGCGAGTTCGCGCGGGCATGCAAACCAAATGCTTTCGAATTCGCCGCGGCTGATGCGTTCCACAATTCGGCCGACCGCATCGACATGCCCTGTGACCAAGTGCCCGCCAAGTCGATCCCCGAATCGCAACGATCGTTCGAGATTGATCTGGTCACTGCTGTGAACTTCACCGAGATTCGTTTTCGCGAGCGTTTCGAAGCCGGCCTGAAACCGGCAGGTCTCTTGGCCGTTTTCGACCACCGTCAGACATGCCCCATTGATCGCGACACTCTCGCCAATGCTCAATTCGGATGCAAATGATGCGCCGATTATGAATTCGCGGCCATCGGCCATCGGGGCAATGGCTCGAATTGTTCCAAGCTCCTCGACAATTCCCGTGAACATGTCATTTGCAACGATCAGGTGCCGTGCTCCCAGCCACTGAGGTACTTCTCTTGTTCGGGTGTGAGCGTGTCGATGCGGATGCCCATTGACGCGAGTTTCTCACGCGATACATATTCCTCGATTTCAATCGGCACCTTGTGCACGTTATTGCTCAGCTTTCCCTTGTTTTTGATGCAGAATTCGGTGGCAAGCGCCTGAGTGGCGAAGCTCATGTCCATAACCGACGGCGGGTGTCCCTCGGCCATCGCCAAATTCACCAAACGGCCTTCGCCGAGCACGAATACGCGCTTGCCATTCTTGAGCTTGTATTCGTCCACTTGCGGCCGGACGTTTTGCGTCACCGCCGCCGATTCGTCCTTGAGCGCCGGCAGTTCCAGCTCCACATCGAAGTGCCCGCTATTGCAGACGATGGCGCCGTCCTTCATTGCCACGAAATGTTCGCGGCGAATGATGTGCTTGTTGCCGGTGACCGTGATATAGATGTCGCCAACTTTGACCGCCTCGGCCATGGTCATCACCGAGAACCCATCCATCGCGGCTTCGAGCGCTTTGATCGGATCGACTTCGGTGACAACGACATTGGCGCCGAGGCCGCGAGCGCGTTGGGCCACACCCTTGCCGCACCAACCATAGCCACAGACGACGAGTTTTCGGCCCGCGATAAGGACATTCGTCGCCCGAACAACGCCGTCGATCGTGCTCTGTCCGGTGCCGTAGCGATTGTCGAACATGTGCTTGGTGGCCGCGTCATTGACGGCGATCACCGGAAACTTCAGGACGCCGTCCTTTTCCATCGCTCGTAAACGGATGACGCCTGTGGTCGTTTCTTCCATGCTGCCAAGGACCGAACTGAAGCGTGCAGATCGGTCGGCTGCCGAAAACTTATTGGCCCAGGCAGCGACTTGTGGATGCACATCGCCGAGACGGTTCAAAGCAATGAAAACCATCGCCGAGACCAGATCAGCGCCGTCGTCCATCGTTACTTGCGGGCCGTGTTCCAGCGCCGAAGCCACATGTTTGTAATAAACGTCGGTGGATTCGCCGTGGACCGCGAAGACGGAAATGCCGAAATCGTGCACCAGGCTGGCAGCCACGTCGTCTTGCGTTGAGAGCGGATTGGACGCGATGAGGACCAGATCAGCGCCGCCCGCTTGCAGCGTTCGGGCCAGATTGGCGGTCTCAGCCGTGACGTGCAGGCAGGCCGACATTTTCATCCCGGCGACCGGCTTTTCCTTCGCGAAGCGCTCGCGGATGCGCGCAAGACGGGCATGTCCTGATCGGCCCAGAGAATGCGGCGCTTGCCGCCCGGGGCCAATGATGGATTCGCAATGTCACACGGCACAGCGGCCATTCGATTTCCCTCAAATGAGAATTCAAGCGATCGAGCGACTCGGATCAGCCAAAAAGCAAGTCTATGAGAAATGATTGGAAAATAAAGCTCTTTGCGGCTTGGGGATCTGGTCGCCGCAACGCCGCAAGCGGCAGATTTCTTATGTATTAACCAGCGGCCGATTCTTCTCGCCCTTGGGGTCGAGCCGGTCGAGGTGAGCGCCCCATTCTTTTGCGAGGGCCACGGTTTGCTTCTTCAGTTCCTTAGTTTCCTCGCGGGAAAGCGGCTTGAACGACTTAGCCCAGCCGACATTTTGTTCGAGTTCCTTGATGCTTCCCAGGCCGATCACCGCGAGGGCGACGCCGGGCTCGCTGAGCGCATAGCGGAATGAAGCCTCGCGCAATGATTCCGGCATTTTGCAGGCCGCGATCCCGCCACCGAAGACTTTCATCGCCGCCAGACCGATTTTTTTCTTGCGCACGATTGGCCAGACAACGTCCTCAAAGTCATAGGTGTGGCGGTCAACGACATTAACCGCGTTCATCATGACGTCGATTTCGCGAGTGGAAATCACCTTGGCGAATTTCTCGGGCCGGTTGTGCCCCGTGATGCCGACAAAGCGCGTGAAGCCGTCCTTTTTCGCCTTTTCCAAGGCGGCCATCGGCCCCTTGTCGCTTACGAGTTCATCGAAATCGTACATGGCGTGGCCGATTGAGTGGGTATAGATCAAGTCAGCTTGATCGATGCCCAACTCTTTCAAATTCGAGCGGACCAGGTCGAGCGTCTTCGACCCGTCTGTCTCGAGACACTTGGTGACAATGAAAACTTCCTTGCGGCGTTCCTTCAAAATGCCATGAATGTATTTTTGTGCCTTGCCGTAGCCGGTGATGATGGCTTGCCGCGTTCGTGGCGGAGCGGTGTCGATGTAGGTCACACCCAAATCGATCGCTCTGTTCAGGATCGCGACGGCATCCTTTTGGTTCGGGATCGCACCGAGCGCAACGGTTCCCATACCCAGCATCGGCACATTGACGCCGGTTTTTCCCAAGGTGCGGTGCGACAGCAACTTCTCGCCTTCATCGGCGTGCATGCGCGAGGCGGCGAGCGCGGCGACAGCGCCCGTGGCGCTCGTTTTTAGAAAAGCTCGACGAGTCAGGGACATGCGAAAACCCTCGGAACCGCTGGAAACGAACTTTATCTGCAACGCCGTAAACGGCGCATCACTTCCGTTTGATTGCGATGTCGGTCCAGCCGATCATCATCTCCTGCCAGGTTTGATCGCCCCAGCGGACGCTTTTCTTGGGATCGGGGTTGCTGGGATTCTCCTCGGAATTATCGAAATGCGCGATGCAGTGCAATTTGGATCCCTTCGCAACATCGATTGGCTTGTCCAACTGAAACATGGTTTGCCAATTGAAGTTAAAGTTCGGCACCGAGAGCAGCGGCTTCGACTTTCCGTCAGGACTAATGAGTTCGATCAAGAAATCCTTGCCGCGAAGGTGCATGTGCGGCATGAAGCTGATGAGTTGAGCGTCGAATTCAAACTCGTGCTTTCCGGTTGTGGGATTCCAGGGGCCCCACGACTCAACCTGGTGGTTCGAGTCGCCCGGCGGAATGGCGAATCGGAAGTTCATGATCGGCACGGTGAGCACGCGGTGCGTCGGCGGTTTCTTGGCGAAGATTAAGCCGATCGACGATTGATCCTTTTGCGCCCGGCCATTCGGCGTGTAATGCATCTGCAGGACAATTAGTGCGCCTTTGGGAATCTTCTTGGCGTAGCCCAGAGGCAAGACCGTCGGCATATCGCCCGGGGCGGTGCCGCACAGCACCGTCGCTTTTTTCGATTCGGGGACGAACGGCGGCAGAAGCGGCGGCCCCGGCGGTTCAGCCTCCGACGAGTGTCGCGGCGGCACCACAAAGGCAATGATGTGATGCACGACCTCTTTCGCGTCCGGTCGGGCTTCGGCTCGTTCGACCCACATATCTTCCTTGAAATTCGTCTCAATAATGAAGTACTGATATGGGATGCCGTACTTGGGCATTTCCGCGGCCACTTCATAAGGCTTCGGCATCTTCAAAATCAGGTCGGGCTTGCCAATCTGCCAATTCGATTGAAAGTCTCGCGGCGGCGGCGCAGTGCTTGGGGTCCCCCCTCGGGCAGCCCGCGTCGATCCACGCAAGAAGCGTTTGGCGTTCTTTCTCAGGCAACGAGCGATCGTTGGCGAAATGGCCAACTTTCGGGTCGGCGTACCAAGGCGGCATGCGCTTCGACGAAACGACTTCCTGAATCATCGCCGACCAACCCTCGACCTGCTCAAACGTCATCAATGGCATCGGACCAATCTGCCCCGACCGGTGGCATTCCTGGCAATTCTTCTGAATGATCCGTTCCACGTCCTTGGCGTAGGTGATCGTCGCGTCGTCCTTCGGCTTGGTGGCGCGCGTGATCAGGCAGCCCCTGACTTCGGTTTCGGCCACGGCCACGGGCTTTCCGTTCAACACTGCCTCGATCGCGTCGTCCAGATCGTTCTTGGTCGGCTGATTACGACGGGAATTGTAATCGAACTGATCGTCAATGCGGCCGCGATACCGGATCGTTCGCTTATCGTCCAGAACGACCACTTCCGGCGTCCGGCGAGCGCCGAGCAAGTCGGAAACCTTGTTCACCGAGTCCTTCAGAATGGGAAATGGAATCTCAAACTTCTTTTGGTGATCTGCGATGTCTTTGATCGAATCGATCCGGTTCGGGTTCACACCGATAAACTGAACGCCCTTGGACTCGAACTTCTTGGACAATTTGACCAGCGTCGGAGCATACGCGTTATTGATCGGGCAAGCCGTGCCCATGAAGGCGATGACGACCACCTTGGCCTGTTTGTAATCCGCCAGTGATACCGGCTTCCCAGTCTGCACATCGGGCAACGTGAAATCGAGCGGCTTGGCCGCTTGTGCGACGTTGGAAACCAATAAAGCGGCGACGACGAGTCCGAAGTTGATCAGTCTTTGGTACATTGCCTCGACTCCATCGTAGATTTCGGCGAGTTGAAACTCTGTTTCACATGCGGGCGCAGGCTTGCTCGCCGCGACGGCCACATCATGAACCAAATGCAACTATCCTATCCACCGTCAACAAATCGATTACGACGATGATCCACCGGTCGATCTCAAAAATAACCGGTTATAACCGGTCCGTTTTGTTTCTGCAAACTCGGACTCTGACGCAATCCCTTGCTGGCGAACGACTAACGGCTGCAATCCTAGGCCTGATCACTTTTTGACCGGTTATTTTTCTCGACAAGGTTCGGACCATTAAAGACCACTCATTGGGGTGGCCCTGAGTTCAAGCTCCTTTTCGCCCCGTTTGATTTTGATTGGAACGGTCTGCCCCGGCTTGACGTGACCGGCGGCTTCGAACAGATCGACAACGGTGTCGGTCCAACGTCCGTCGATGGTCAACAGGCGGTCGCCGGGTTTCACGCCAGCCTTGTCCATTGCGCCGCCCCTAAGCACGGTTTTCACATCCAGTCCGGCATCCTCGTCCTGTGTACCTTTATCGGCGACGAAGCCCCACTGACCTTGCGGCACCAGAATTCTTGGCTTGCCGTCATCGCGCTGAGCGCTCATCATCTGTGCCATCAGCGTGTCGAACAAATTGCTGGGTTTGTAAGTCGACGGGGCGAACGTGAACTCTTTCGCTTGGTAGTCGACCGTCATGCGGTAACGCGCGAAGAAAGGAAAACCGACAAGGCCGTCGATCGGACCAAACATTTGCGAAATGGCCGCGACCGTCGGATGATCCATCACCATGGTCGAGACGTTGGTCGCCTTGAGTTCGCCCATTTGAAAATCCTTAATGATGAACTGTCCCATGGCTCCGAACAAGGCAATCGGCGGGCCCTTCGTATCCTTCGTGATCACCCCGGCGTCCTTGGCGATGCGGTTGTTAATCAGCATCAGCGGAGCGCCGGTATCGAAGATCAGTCGATAGGGCCCCTTGCCGTTGAGCTTCACTTCGACGACGATGTGCTTCGTTTTCAACAAATCGAACTTGACCTTCTTCGGTTTGGCATCGGTTTTCGGCTCGTCGGAAAATGCCGGACTGCTGACAATCAGTAAGGCCGCGGCCATCGTGAGGTATTTCATGGTCACAGCCCCTTTCCCAGTTTGACGGTGATTTCTTTTTCGGAACCGCTGCGAATGATGGTGAAAGCGATTTCATCTCCAATGGCGCGTTTGCTCGCCGATTTCGTGACGTCGGAAATCAGATCGATTTTGTCTTGGTTCATGTTTTTGATGGTGTCGCCGACCTTGATTCCCGCCTTGTCGGCCGGGCTGCCGGGCAACACCGATTTCACCGTCACAGTGCTGTCAGTTTCAGCAAGCTCGACGCCGAGGAAGCCGCGCGGCTTGCGAGTCGGGACGCCCTTGAAGCCCATGAGCGGCCCGAGGAATTTCATGGCCATGCCGATGAATTCCATGCCGCCCTGTCCACCGCCCTTGTTGAATCGCGGCGGCACGCCCGGGTTGAAGCCGGTTAAGGGAGTGAGCACGAGTTTATCGGACGTGAAGTCGTATTGAATCTTGAATTTGGCGAGCAAGTTAAAGCCAATCATGCCGTGAAGTTCGATGCCGGCCATTCCGAGGCTGTTCATTCCTTCGAGCTGGAATGGGTCCTCGATCGCCCCGCGCGCCTTGTCGATTTTCAATCCGCCTTCGATTTCGAAATGATCGAAGGTGCCCCAGCCATCCTCGCCTTTTTCCACGCCGACCTTTTTGGCGACCTTGGTGGCGACAAACAACGCCGGCGCCCCGGTATCGACGATGAAATTAAACGGGCCCTTGCCGTTGATTTTCACCCGGACCATCACATGGTTCGTGCCGGTGAGTTTATAAGGGACCGAAATCGGCTTTGGTTTTTCGTCCGCGAATGCGGGACAGCCGAGCAGAAGCACGGCCAACCCGCCGATGTAGACACGCATGAAGCAGGCTCCAGAGTTGGAATGCCGCTTGGCCCCGGGCGCGAATCGCCTGGTCGAAAGCGGCAGTCGTATTCTCACCGATTGGCGCGACGATTTCAACGCTTCTGCGCGCCGGAGTCTCGCCGCTGCATGATGATGAACGGCAATCCGGTCTTCGTGTCCTTGGTTGCGCCCAGGAAGCCGAACAACATTTCGTCCGTGGTTTGCTCGCCGAAGCGAACGTCGATTGGCGGGCTGTTCGGATTGTTTGGATTCGATGAACTATTGTCGTAGATCGCCTCGATGTCGAAGCGAGTTCCCGCCTTAATCTTGATCGGTTTCTTGAGTTGGTATTGCTCTTGCCAATTGTAATCCCAGTCGGCGACCTCAATGAGTGTTTCGGAGTTTCCGCCGGGCGGCGTCATGGTGATTTTGATGGACTTGCCGAGCAGGTGCATGTGCGGCAAGACGGTATACAAGGTGCAATCCTCGAGCGCAACGGTTGCCCCGCGGGCGACAAAATGGCTGTCTCCGGCCGGGATGTAGCCGAGCCGGCCAAAACGCCCGGCAATTTTCTTATCGGTCTTGAACACACCCATCGTCACCAACCCGAGCATCGGTTTGTCAACCGGCTTCTTGGCGAAATACAGACCGACTTGCGTGCGATCCCGCTCCAGCTTGCCGTTGCGGTGGAAGTGCATTTGGATCACGAAATCGGAGCCGGCGGGAAGCAGGTAGCCGGTGCCCTCGGGCAGGAACTTGGCCATCACTCCCGGCGCCCAACCACCGAGCGCGCCGACCGGTTGCTTGCCCGACAGCAACTGTTTCGCCGTCGGTCGGAAACCGAGCCCCATCGACGAGGAAAACCCCGGCCCGATGTCGACGGCATTCGGGCCAGGCGGGTGCGCTCGTAATTTCGCCTGCGCTTCTTCTTCAAGCTTGCGCCGGTTCCAGTGGCGTCGAAGTAGTTCAGCGTGTGGTGGACGATTCTTGAATTGCCGGGCCGCACTTCCACGGCAATGACAAACTTGTCTTCCGTCAAATTCGTCGGCATGACGAAGACACGGAACACGTCGTTGCCTGTCGGCCCGAGCACAAAATCGCGGTCGCTGGTCAGGATCAGATCGGGCTTGCCGAGCTGCCAGCCCTCCGGAAATTTTCTCTCCGGCTGGGAAAACTGCGTGTCCCCCTGCGGGCAGCCATTGTCCACCCACTTAACGATGGTCTGGATTTCCTTCTCGCTCAGCCGGCGATCACCGACGAATTCCCTGCCTCCGGTCGCCTTCCAAGGCGGCATCTTGCGGGCCTGGGAGTAGTCCTTGATGTCATCGGCCCAGTTCACCGCCTGTTTGTAATTCATCAGCGAGAACGGGCCAATCTCGCCCGGCCGATGACAACCCTGGCAGCGATTTTTCAAAATCGGCAATAAATCGCGTGCATACGTGACCTCGGTGCTCGTGCCGCGTTTCAGGTCGCGGACAATCGCGCAGCCGATTGCCTTTGTGCTGATAGGCACGGCTCGTTTTGGCGCGAGCACATGATCGATGGCTTCCTTCAAGTATTGCTGCGTCACTTCCTTGCTGCGAACCAATCGCTTGGAATAGCCATCGTCGATCAACCCGGAGTAGACGATTTCATTGCGGAATTCAGGACAAACACTTGCGGCGTGATGGTGGCGTTGAACGCGTCGGCGGCCGTCAGTTGTACGTCCTTGAAGATTGGGAACTCGAGTTGATATTCTTTCGCTTTCTTCGCGATGTCGGCAGGTTCATCGTCGCATGGGCACACGCCGATGAACTTCACGCCCTGGCGGCCGTAAGTCTTCGCCAGGTCCGAGAGGGGCTTGCAGTAATTGGTGGACATGGGGCAATCAAACGAGAGAAATACAACCACGGTGCCCTTTTCGCCGGATAGATCCTTCCAGGCAAACGACTTGCCGGCGTCGGAACGGAACGTCAGCAGTGCCAATGGAGTCGGCTTGTCGGCCGACCACGCGGGCGACGCCGAAACCGCCAACCCAGCGCCGATGATCGCGAGATACATTACCGTGCGTTTGACGTGCATGGAATTCGAGCCCCGACGATGAAAGACCTGTTGTTGAGAAACTGGTCACTACCCATACCCAAGAGAATACTAAATCCAACCCACTGGAGTTTCGAGGGTATCGCGAATTGCAATCCATGAATTGCCCAGACTTCGCAGCCTCCGTTATGGGAAACGGCTCGAACCGCGGCATCAATCCGCCGAATCAATTGCGGCTGACGAATTGGGCATCCTGCGGATCAGCGTATCTTTCGTCCGCGACCTCAGTTCGCAAACCTTCCCGAGTTGAGAATTTCCGGTCGAGTTTGTCCATTCTCTGAATCGACTGGGCGACTTTTGCCGATAGTTTCGGATGTGGGGTCGTGGCGCATGTGCCGCTTCGCGCCGAGCTAGACTGTCCGGGAGAAATCTTCATGCAGCGCGGCAAACGAATTCCCGGACTCGTGCTCGTGGCGCTGAGCATGATGGCTTCGGGCTGCATGTCGGGCCAGCCGATGCGGCCGCTCTTCGAGTCGCTCAATGCCGGGTCGCAACAGTTGGCGTCGCCAGCGTTTCAGCCGTCGCCGCAACCGGAGATGATGCCTCAGCAAATGATGCCGCTTCGACCAATGCCGGCGCCAGCTCCCAATTTGCCTACTGAAAAGCAAAAAGTGACGCATCCGGAATACATGATTGAAATTCCAGACATTCTGATGATCGATGTGATCCGTGCGATTCCCCGAGGCCCATACCTGATCCAGCCGCTCGATGCGATCGCGATCTATTGTCCAGCCGCACTGCGCGACGAGCCCATCGCCGGCGTCTACCAGGTGGGACCCGAAGGCCGTGTGCAGCTTGGGCCGTCATACGGTTCGGTCTTGGTAGCTGATTTCACGATCGAGCAGGCGGAAGAGGCAATTCGCAGGCACTTGGCCACCATCATCGCCAAACCCAAAGTGACGGCATCTCTGGCGTCAATCGGATCGGTTCAGCAGGTTCGCGGTGAACATATCGTCAACCCTGACGGCACTGTGCGGCTGGGAAAGTACGGCAGCGTGTATATCTGCGGCATGACGCTCGATCAGGCGAAAGCGGCCATTGAACGTCATCTCTCGGCGGAGTTGGTTCGGCCGGAGGTGTCGCTGAGCATCTACGCCTACAACAGCAAGTTTTACTACGTGATCACCGATGGCGCCGGATATGGCGAACAGGTCTTCCGCTTTCCATCGACCGGGAATGAAACCGTACTGGACGCGATGTCGATGATCGGCGGACTGCCGATCGTGGCGTCAAAGCGCCGCATCTGGGTCGCGCGGCCATCGGCGCCGGGTTCCGGATGCCAGGATCAAATCCTGCCAATCGACTGGTGCGGCATCACTCGCGCCGGCGACACGCGCACGAACTATCAATTGCTGCCCGGCGACCGCGTCTATGTGATGGCCCAACCGTACATCACGGCCACTACTTGGATCAACCGGGCTCTCGAACCGATTGAGCGCCTGTTGGGCGTAACTCTTCTCGGCGCAACGACTGAGCAGACAATTTCGGGGAAAATCTTTGCGCGCCGTGAACTTGTCTGGCGAGGCAAACACAAGCGTAAAATCCGCTTCGAAAATCACGAATGCCGTCCATGGCATTTGAGCCGGACTCTCCCCGCACTCGGAATCTGTCGAAGAAATGATCAGCGACATCGGGCGACAGTTGTTGAGTGTCTGATTCCGGCGTTACCGAGGAATTGAAATCCTGATTCCGTTCGACCCTGAGGTCCCCATGACCGCATCAAATCGCATTACGCTGGCGGCGCTTGGAATTGGTCTGGCGATCGGCACGCCCGGCTTGGCCCAATATCCTCCGGGGTACCCGTCGGGTCGCTACGGCGGTTATCCGGGCGGCACACCGGCATTCAGTCCGTATCTGAACATCGTCGGCCGCGGCAATCCCGCGATCAATTATTACGGCATCACGCGGCCTCAAATTGAATTCCGCAACGCGCTGTATGGAAACCGCCCCGGACCCGGAATTCCGGCCGAATCCGAAGACCAGTTTGATCCCGCGCTGCGGCGCGGCACCGGTCATGGCGTAACATTCAACAATTTGTCGCATTATTACTACAACGGCCCGACGACTGGATTCTCGCCGGCCGTGGGTGCTGGATCAGCCGGCCTGAGGTCGGGCGGCAGGGTCTATGGGTATGGCGCGGGCGTACCGACGGCCGGTCTGCGCGGAAGCAACTATACGCCGGCGATGGGCGGCAACGGCCTGTCTCGCTGACGCCGGAATCCAGAAGCCCTTTCAAGAGCGAGGATGGAATCATGAGTTGGTTCAGGAGCGGCTGTTGGCTCGCGTTGATAGCGGTCGTTTGGATCGCTGCGCCGGTTTTCGCAGTCGATCCAATGCGACCCATTTTTTCGGGCGGCCGATGCAATTCGTGCCTGGAGCCAGCCTATAGTGTCTGCCGAGGATGGTGCCAATCGAAGTACAAACCGCCGGTCATTCATCCATACACGACTTTCGGTTACTATCCAACGATGTGGTCGCCGTGGCCCTCGCCGGGATGGAGCGGGACGCCTGTGCTGCATCAACCGGTGAATGACTTCTCCCAGCCGCCGCTCGGCCCGACCGGTCCGGAAATTGAACGATTGCCGCCGCCTCGGCTGCCCCAGGGTCGAATAAACCGCAACAACTTACCGATCATAAATCCGGCTGGATATCATGGCAAGACGCCGTAGCACAGATAAAAGCGCCCAGCCATTTTTGGCTGGGCGCGAGTTGACAAATCACTTTGATCACGGCGCTCCACCGCCGAAACCATTTCCACCGCCGGGGGCTCCGAACTTATTCCGATCAGTCCCCTCGGCTGACTTCTTGCGCGGCTCCAAGCGATAATCGGGGCCGGGCACGGTTTCACGCATCATGCTCGCGAACCACTCACGACCCAAGGAGGCCAGTTTGGCCTCGTCGAGGTCGTCGCCGGCCGCGTTCAAAATCTTCATTGCTCGTCCGAACGCCAGAAGATTCGTGTGTTCGTCCATTTCCAGGTCACGAGGTTGACTCGACAATTCATGGAAGTAGGTGAGCAAATCGTCGGTGTGGTACTTGGCCAGATAGTAAACCAAAGCCCAACCCAGCGTTCGCGCTCGGAGTTGTTCTTCCTTGGCTCGTGCGATCTCGCGCTCCTTCTGTTTCCGCTCGGAGTCCGTCAGCTTTGGATCGATTTCATCGTCGATTTCCTTCCGCGAATTGCGGAAATAGTAGTCGGTGATTGTGCGGCGAATCGCCACCGCCGGCTCGTCCAGCTTCTTGTCGGCCTCCTTCGATCGCTGCCAAATTTGGAACGGTCGGATATAGGCCCAATTGGGAGCCCCGTACGACTGCCAGAAGGAAGTTTGAGCCGTGTTGTCGAGGGGATACGGGCCCTTCGGCGTGTCGAACAAGCTCGCGAATCCAAATTGGAGCCACTCGGGCAGGATGACCGAACCCGGAACGAGATTTGTCGCGATTGCGAGTTGCCGAGTTCCTTCATGACCGACGGCGGCAATCTCCGCCTCGTTTTCCAATGCCTTATCGACAAGAGCGAGGGTCTGACAGCGTCGCAACGTCTCCTTCCACTCCTTGCCTTTCTTCAAGGACCTTGGAATGTCCTTGCCGGCCAAAAGCTCGTCGCGTTTCCAACCGTCTTGCCACATTTGCTGGAGAAGACTGCGCGAAAACACTTGATACGCCGGATCGAGCCGGGTCGTCGAAAAGACCGCGACGTTGTCCCGTGGAACGAAGAATCCATCGCAGACGACCTGAGAGTCATTAGCGGCGGTTCGTTGCGCGCGGAATGTCGCGGGATCCTGCACCTGAATCGTAACCAGTCGATCGTCGGGCATTGGCAGCGCCGTGCCTCGAAGGGCAAACCAAAGATAGAAGGCTCGCATGTTCTGCTCCAGCAACGACAGGCGGCGCTTGATTTCCGGAGGCGGCTCCTTGGATTGCTCTTTGTAAAAGATCACATAATGCCCTTCGTTCGATTGTGCGACACCGAAATCAGGAAGTTTCTTCTTCCAGTGATCGAGGGCCGTCGTGCCGAATACCGGTTTAGCGAGATCCTCTTTAATCTTCTGATAGGCAGCGAGAACCGCCTTGGCGTGTCCAGAAGGGGCCGACAATGTTCCCTTGGCGATGTCTTTAACAGCGTCATCAAGGGTGATCGTGCAATCGTTGATTAGTCCGCGAGCCAAGGCGAACTCGGCCAATTCGACGAAGTCGTCGACGACCTTTTCTTTCTTCGACAAGATCTGCCGCCGGTGATCCGCGAACTGCCGGGTGGGATTGATGTAATTGACCGGATTGAAAATGATCTCATAGCCGTCGTTGTATGGAGCAAGCTGGCCCCACTTGTGTTTGTACTGGTACAGTCGCAGGGCATCGTTGTGAACGAGGTTTTCGCGCCGAATGGAATCGACCTCGATGGCCACGATCAGATAGGTTTCGTCAACTGAATAGCTTACCGATGAAGGAAGGCCCCCAGCGGCTCCGGCTCCGGCTCCTGCTCCGCCCGGGCCACGCCCGCCCATGCCGCCGAATTTGCCGCCGATGCCGCCGCGCGATCCTTGCCCGCCTCCACCCATGGGGCCAGCGCCTCCGCCGATTCCACCAAGGCCGCCGGGAGCGCCTGGCCCGCCGCCCTGCCCGCGGCCTCCGAAACCACGGCCACCGGCGCCGCCTGGCGACGGACTGCCGCTACCGCCACCGTAACCGCCGCCCGCCGCGCCGCCGCGTCCAGCCGCTCCGCCCGGCGATGGGCTGCCGCTACCGCCACCGTAACCGCCGCCCGCCGCGCCGCCGCGTCCGGCCGCTCCGCCCGGCGATGGGCTGCCGCCACCATAACCGCCAGCGCCCGTTCCGAATCCGCCTGGACTCGGGCTTTGAGCCTCACCCTTCCCACCGATATAGACGCGGATGACGACAAACTGTGCTTGGGCGCTTGTCGCAGCCAAGCCTAACATGGCGGCTGCCGCCCAGAACCATCGCCGCATATCCCACTCCTTAGCGAAGTCATTCGGATGGATGCAAGATACTGCCCCAGAATACTAACTGCTATTGTCCTCATCCGTTGGCTTTCCCGCAACACATTTTTGATCGATTTCGTGACGATTCACCGGTTTGTCGCTGTCTTAGTGCGGTTTGCGACTGGACTCGCCTCAGGAATATCCCTTCTGTTATGATCGGCGAATTCGCGGCAAAGCGGCAAACGGGTGTGGTACATGAATCGTCGAAGGTTTTTGAAATACGCGGCCGTTTCAGCTCCCATGTTGGCGGTCGGGTATGGTTTATTTGAGGCGAGCTGGTTTCGCGTTGCGAAGCTTTCAGTTTCCGTGCGAAACCTGCCCACGCCATTTTCCGGCCTCACGATTGCGCTGCTCACCGATTTGCATCATGGCCGATTTACCAGCCTGCATTACATCCAAACGATTGTTGACGTGACGAATTCACTTCAACCAGATTTGGTTCTTCTGGGCGGTGACTATGCGCTGGCCAGTGCGAAATACATTCCGCCCTGCTTCGAGGTCTTGTCGGAGTTACGACCCCGGCTCGGTATGTTTGGCGTGCTGGGGAATCACGACCACTGGTATAGCAGTTCGTTGACGAAGGAATCGATGCGCAAGGCCAAAGTCGCCGAGGTCACGAACACGGGTTACTGGCTCATGCTTCGCGGCGAGCGGTTGCGAATCGCCGGGGTGGACGATTTGTGGGAAGGAGTTCAGGATCTGAATTCCGCGTTGGGCGATGCTCGATCGGACGACGCCTGCATCCTTCTTTCGCACAATCCCGATTACGTCGAAACATTGACCGATTGTCGGGTGAGCCTGGTGCTAAGCGGGCACACCCACGGCGGTCAGGTGGTTTTGCCAGGCCCGTATGCCCCCTTTGTTCCATCAAAATACGGTATCAAATATCTGCACGGGTTGGTGCAAACCGATTCCAGCCAAGTCTACGTCTCGCGCGGCCTGGCAACAGTCGGGCCGCCGATCCGATTCAACGCCCGCCCGGAAGTCTCGTTGCTCACCTTGGTTCCGGCAACTTGAGAAAAAACGCACATTTTCAAGAAAACGCTGTTGCACTTCCGGGCGATAGAGGCTAAAGGCCGGTCCGGCTCTCAATTCCAACGACGCGCAGCGGCAGCAAACAACAAGTGCCGGAGTCATCGGCGTGGTTCGCGCAAGCTGCGGGGACTCCGGGAAATGGAACAGAACATGTCAGTTCGTCGCAGGGCCCGGCTGGCACGAGTTTGTCTCTGCGTGGCCACGCTGGTAATGCCGGTCGCAGTTGCCGGGTGCATGAACGACGGCGTGTTTACCGATCGCGATCGCGACCGATTTCGCGATCGGGATCCACTGACGGGATTGGCGTCGCGGTCGCCAGCCGACCAGCAGCCTGTTTTCGCGAATCCGCCTCCCGACCGGGCGACGACCGCGACGCTGGCATCGTCGTCCAGTCGCGGATCGGAAGGGGTTTCGGGTCTGGGCATCCGCGATGGATTCGCATCGACACCCACCAATTCGGGATCGAGCGTCGGCTCATGGAGCGGCGGCGAATCGAAGACCGCAGCGCCGGGCGACGGAGCGAAACTGGGTTCGCCCAAACTGGGGCTTCGACTGACAGCTACTCGGCGCCGGCGACCTCGGGCAACGGTTCTCCGACCATTCGCATGCACTCGTTTGAAGAAGCGCAGCAGTTTTTGATGGCGCGGGGGTCAAATGGCAACGCCTGCAAATGCAATCGTCCGCCAACGGGCCGGGCGAATGGACGTTCAGTTGCACGATCCCGAACCGGAGCAATCCGAACATCATGAAGACCTATGAATCTCGAGATCGCTATGGTTTGATCGCGATGCAAAAGGTCATTGACGAAATCGTTCGCGATCAGGGTTCGCGCTAGGCGGTTATCCCCCGATAATCTTGATCAGCACTCGCTTTGGGCGGTTGCCGTCAAATTCGCCATAGAAGATTTGTTCCCACGGTCCAAAGTCCAATTTGCCTTTGGTAATCGCGATCACCACCTCGCGGCCCATAATCTGGCGTTTTAAGTGCGCGTTGGCGTTATCCTCGCCGGTGCGATTGTGGTGATAAAAGTTCGGGTCCGGATTGAACGGAGCCAGCCTTTCGAGCCATTCGCCAAAGTCATGATGTAGTCCGTGCTCATCGTCGTTGATGAATACCGACGACGTGATGTGCATGGTGTTGCACAGAACAATTCCCTCACTGACGCCGCTGGCCCGGACGGCTTCCTCGACTTCGGTCGTGATGTTCACGAATTCCATCTTGGATGGGACATTCAAGGTGAGATATTTGGTGAACGATTTCATCGGCCTGCCTCGACTCGCGGTGATTGGCGACGGCGCGGAACCGAGTTGTTCTATCGATCCTGGGCGAGAAACTTCAGACCGTGCCCGGCTTCGCAAACGCAATTGAATCCGAAGTGCCGAATCGCCGCGAGAGACTGATTGGCATCGGCGGCGTTTGCGGCGGTCGCGACCATCACCTTGCCGTCCGTAACCTGCCACTGATCGCCGGTCTGTTTGACGGTCAGCAGGTTTGGTCTGAAGTTCGTTTGCCGGATGCCGAGTGGCGTCGTGCGCGGAGCAACATGATGGCTCAAATAAAATGTGAAATTGCTCGAACCGATTCGAACTTGCTCGGTGAACGGAAAGGTCTGAGCGACTTGCATCGCTTGCCGGGCCTGATACTCGCTGCGTCCGACTGGACCGAGGTCGATCGAGCCGGCGGTCAAATGCCAGCCGTCGCCGCGCCTGGTTACATCCAGTCGCATGGGATCGAAGTTGCGGTATTCGCCGACACGGCCGACCCCCGGCAAATCCAGCGGATGGCGGACAAACAGTTGCGGCATGACTTGCGGCCGTCGCCCGGCATCGCTCGGCGACTGGTGGCGCTGGTTGGGATTGTCCAGCATGTAGGTCATGCTCGGATTCGGCGCCCCAATAAAACCAAGTTCGTTGAAACGAAACTTCCGGATCGAGGCGAGCGCGAGTTCCGCGTCCGCCTTATGGGGCCCGAAGTTGAACAGCAACCGGTGTGTATCGCCCACGTAATAGTCGCCGTTGTTGTTGACGATCGACACGAGTTCCGGATCGAAATTGGCGACAGTCCGGCCAAATGCAGGCAACGCGGGCGTTTGTCCGTTGGCGAGCCAGTACTCCATCACCGGCTCGGGCGTGCCGATGACGACGTGCTCGGAGAGATTTAATTCGGCGACGAGACGCCGCGCCTCAAAGGCCCGATCTCGATATTCCCCGAAGTCTTTGAGCAGGATTTTACCCGCGCGAAGTTGCCAGCGCGTGCCGTCGTATCGAATGTCGACCGCATGCGGATCGAATTTCGTCACTCGGTAATTTGGCTTCGGCTCGATTTCGGGCGGACGAAGGAGTTCCGCCGGCAACTTGGCCGGGCGCTGCGGATTTGCCGGGGCCAGTGATGTCGCCTGGCGAATCGGGGCCGTGGGGGCGCTGATGCCGCGAGGTTGAATGGGCGTTTGAGCGTGCGCAAGCGAGGCCGCCAAGGCGACGCCGCCGAAAAGGTACGGCAAATAGCGCATGATTGTCGGCCTCCGAATGAGAATCCGCCATGTTCGATAATCGGCGTCTAAATGGGTTGGCTTTAACGGAAATGCCGAGAATGAAAGCGGGGCAAACCGTGACGCAGCCGAAATCTCGGCCCCCGGACCGGCAGGCGACTCAGTGGTCGCCCGGGGATGGACGGTGGATCACCTGCCCATCCCTTCGGCAGCCTGGCGACCACTGGCTCTGCTTGCGCAGGGGGAACCAAAGGCCCATGGCTTTGCGTCCCCGTCTTTCGGCGGGTTTGCCCTTTCGAGGATGAAAGGCGTTGCGGTCCGAGCTAAGGCGTGACGGTTTGCCCCCGAATGTACCGCAAAAACCGGCACAATCGTTCGCTTCAACACTCTACGTCAGGTTTGAGCATTTTGCAAATTCGAAACCGGTTCTCCGCCCGTTCCCGAAATCGTTCATTTGCATGAATTTGCGAGTCGGCGCCGGTCAGCCTTTGTCCGCGTCAGAGAGCTAAGGGCGCCAGACGCCGCGCGTGCGCGCCACCGAATCTGTCATCTTACACTTTTTCCGGCTGAAACTGCCGTTCCGTAGCCGCCCATGCCGGAACGTGAGGCGGTCTAACCGGCAGTCAGACGGCGAATCACAGACCGAAATCGCTCGGCAGCTCTCTCCAGGCGCTGTGAATATGGTTGGCCTTGTTTCTTTGGGCATCTTCCTGGGTGTTCAGGAATTGCACGATGAATGACGGTCCTTGAACGCGGTACGTGTGGGGTTCGCCGTCCTTGGTTCCGCCGGTGTAGGCGAAATAGATGGAATCGAGCCCGGCGTCGGTCACCTTCTTCCACTGAGCGGTGGCGATCGGCGTAGGCATGCGGTCCACGTATGCCTTCAGCAACTGTTTCAGCATTCCCTTTTGCGACTCGTTCATTTTCGCGCCGGCGAGACCAACCGGCTTGCCGGCTTTCTCCGCGGGCTCATGCTGCGTCGGTTCGCCAAATGCTTTAGCCTGGAGCGCGGCCTTCTGTTGGCCGGCGTCAAGCGACTTGAAAAGCTCCCGCGCCGAATCTTCCACGTCCTTCAACACGCGCGTTCCCTTGCGTGGTCCTGTCTTGATCTCGGCGGGATTGGCGCCGAAGAACGCGGGCGTGGCGGACGCGACCTTGCCGTCGACGATGGTGAAATTAAGCGACAGATGATGGCCCTCAATTCGCCAGCCCCATTTGCCCGTGCGGGCCGGCTGGCCAAAAATCGTGACGAAATACCAACCCGGATTGCGAACCATGGCGCCGTTTTTTTCCAGGTCGTGAAGGACGGCTTCCAGGCTCATGATGGTGACCGCCTGCTTGAAGCCCGAATCGCTGGTGCCGGTTTTAAGCAGATCGAGGACGGTCTGTCGTTGTTTGGGGGACATCTTTTCCAAGCGCAATCCCTTGCGGGTCGGTTTCTTGTCCTGGTCTTGCATCGGCACGAAAATCCAGTTCACGCGTTCCTGATCATCAAAGCCGAACATGCAGTCGTTCTTTTGTTCATCGGACAGAGACGCGACGAGCTTGCCGGCGGAATCCGCCATCCGCGATCCAAGCGGGGCTACTTCCTGGGCGAAATAGGCGAGTCCGCCCACGGCCGCCAGCGCCAGCATTACGAGTGGAAAGCGGAACAATCTCATGACGACTCCCTCCGGCGTAATGAGTGTTCAATTCGATGGCTTTACTTTATCGCCGGGGCATTCCGATCAACCGATTGTCGGCGCGAATTCCGGCAAATCGGCGGGGGGATCGCTGTCGGAGGTCTTGAACACCACCGTATGATCACACATCCGGATTTGGTCGCCATTGCTTAATCGGGTCGGACCAAGCACGCGCTTCCCATTGAGAAATGTGCCGTTCTTGGAAGCGGTGTCATGAAGCTCGCAGCCGCGCTGCGTATGGACGAGGATGGCACAATGCCGTCGCGAAACGCTGCCGTCGGAAACGACCACGTCGTTGTCGGGCATGCGGCCGACGCTGTTCAAGCCGGGCCGAAGCGGATACATTCCGTCGGTGTCCACTAGCCAAAATGTCACATTGGCGGGTCGCTCATCCGCATCCTGAATCAAGGTACACGGGCCGACCTCGGCCGCTTCGGACAGGCGGTCTCGATCGATCGCCAGCGTCTGCATGCCGCAGTTTTCCAGCAATCTGGCTCGGGCATGGCGATATTCCTCTCGCCGTGAACCCACGTCCAGATGAATGCTGTTGAAACGCTGATCGTTCATAAGAGCCTGCCGATTGAAGGCTTCCTAGTCCATCATTCAATCACTAAATGGTCCTTGTGCAACTGTCAAGCCACAATTGGGCTCATATAGCGATAATCTGGGAAATTTGGGCCATCAACCGCAAAGACAGCTGAATCAAGAGCCGAAACGGATGTCTTTGATTTGGAAGCGAAGTTTGCCGCGCGGCACGGCGATTTCGGCGATATCGCCTTTCTTCTTCCCCAGCAGACCCTGGCCGATGGGGCTTGTGGTGAGAATTTTGTTGTTGTCGGCGTCCTCCGATCCGGGTCCGACCAGTTCAAAGGTTTCGTCCTCGTCGATGTCGAGGTCGCGAACGGTGACCTGGGCGCCGAAAACCACCGTGTCCTTGGGCAGACTCGACTGGTCGACGATAAACGCGCGCGCCAGCTCGTCCTCGAGCATTCGGATCTTGGCCTGCAGCATGCCCTGATCCTCGTGCGCCGCATGGTATTCGGCGTTCTCGCTGAGATCGCCCATTTCGCGCGCGGTCGCAACGCGCTTGGTAATCTCGATCATATCGAAATTTTTCATGCGATTGAGTTCGGTTTTCTTTTTTTCATAGCCTTCGGGCGTCATGGGAACCTGATCGAGAGCCATCGGCTTGCACTCCTTAAGGAACGACAATTCGGAGGCCATCCCGACCCAGCCGCGGTTTGAATTCACCGCGGCCAATGGGAGAAGCGTAAAAAACAGAAAAAGGAAATCGAGAAAGATCAGCTCGTGATCTTGCCCGTTTCCTTTGCACGATGGTTCCATCTTATCCGATGCCGCGGTTCGATCAACTCCATTAGTGCGCGAATTGGCGGCAATTTCGACGCCGCGCGTTGACTGGGGCGTTTGGCCAAAACTGGGCTAGGTCGCTAGCGCGGCTTGCTGGCCTGCTCGATTTTTTGATATTGGTTGATTTTCAGGTCTTCATACGTCTGCGTGCGTGGTTCGCCCGACGGCCAGTCCACCGTTAGCCGGCCTGGCTTTTCGGCGTCGCCGAGTCCGAATACGACGCGCATATCATGGGCCGAGAGGTAGCTTCCGCCGCCTTTGATGAATCGCGACAACTTGCGGCCGCCCATCTCCAGGGTGAGCCTGGCGCCGACCGTGTCGCCATTACCGGCCGCGTGAAGTTCGACGCCGAGCCATTTGTTCTCGGGGGCCGCGACATTTCGCACGATTCGCACCGGTTCATTCTGGGACACAAAGACAAGATCCAACCGGCCGTCGTTGTTGAGGTCGCCCACGGCCATGCCTCGGCCGCGATGAGTGGACGTGAAATAGGATCCGCCGCGAGACGTTGCATCAAGAAAGCGGCGGTTGAGCCCGCCGCCGGTTTTCTGGTCGGTGTTCATGAAAAGGATCGCCCGTTGCTTCAGGTTTTCGTGGGGCGGAAAATAAACCACGTGGCCGTTCGAGATGACAAGGTCTTCCCAACCATCGTTGTCGACATCGATAAACCGAGTGCCGAAGCCGACGAAATTCGGGCCGACAATCGACAGGCCGGCCGCGGGCGTGTTGAAGGTAAACGATAAACGACCGTCGGTCATCGCGCTTTTGTACAGGGCATTGAACTCGTTTTCATAGTTCGTGACGAAGATGGATGGCCGTCCGGCGCCGTCAAAATCGGCGGCGTCGACGCCCATGCTTCCATTCGATGTGGCGCTATTGTCCCGCGCGACCCCGAGTTCCAAGCCCCGGTCATCGAACTTGAGCTTCCCAGGCGTGCTGCGGTTCAGATAGAGGAAATTATCGGTGGTGTCGTTGCAGACATAGATGTCCGGCTTGCCGTCTCCGTTCACGTCGATGAGCAGCACGCCGAGCCCCTTGCCCAAATAGGCGCCGTCTTCCTCCTCGACGTTCGAATCAAAGACCGATTTCTTTTTTGGCGCGACGACGCGCAGGCCGGCTGCCGCGGTGACATCGGTGAAGGCGCCGTTGCCGTTGTTGTGCCAGAGGGCGTGCCGCCGGCTGTCGTAGTCCTTGGGCGGGCAAACATTGCGCGTGTGCACGCTGCTGTAACCAGGGCAGGGCGGATGCTTTTTCGCGAACGACCAGTTGACGTACTGGCAAACATACAGGTCGGGAAAACCGTCGCCATCGAGATCGCCGAAGGCCGCGCTGGTGCTCCAGAAATGTTCGCCCGGCTGCCCCGATTCCTCGCTGATTTTCTTGGCATCGAGTCCGAGCAGGCCGGCTTTTTTGGTCACGTCCACGAGTTTTCGCCCGCCGCCGGGAATGGGCTCATTGTGATAAAGAATCAGTCGGCCATAACCGGTGACAAGTAGGTCGGGCCAACCATCGCGATCGTAATCGCAAACCGCGGCGCCATGGGTGTAAACGTCGGGCTGTTTCTCCAGTCCTGCCGCGGCGGTCACGTCTTCGAACTCAAAGTTGCCCTTGTTGCGAAACAGTTTTCCGGGATAGCCGTGGATCGTGGGCGGATTGACCGGCCGCACGTTGGCAGCCTCTTTGGTCTTCCCCGCGTCGAGGAGTTTCTTCTTTTCCGATTCATATTGCTGGCGCCTCGGCTGATACTCGTCGGCGGTGGTGCTGAAATATCCGCCGCCCGGAACGAAGATGTCGAGCAAGCCGTCGCCATCGAAGTCAATGAGGGCCACTCCGCCACCGAGCGATTCGAGAATCGCCATTTGGTTCGATTCCTCGCCGTTGCGATAGGCAAAGTTGATGCCCGACCGATCGGTCACGTCCTCAAACAATGGCGGACCATCGGGGTATTTGGGCAAGTCATTTCGTTCATGCAAGATGGCGATCGAGGCGGTTGTGTTCTTCTTGCCGTTGCAGGCGGTCAAAAAGACGACGATCGGCGTCGCGGCCGCGACGACAATAGCCAGCCCCAGTCGGCGGCGACGCCCGGTAATCATACGGGATTCCCCTACGGGTTAGGGCATTGGCTCGGACTGCCCAAAGTGAACTCGCGGTCCATATCGGCGCAACAGTGCTTTTTTTCCGCGCGGGCCGATGTTGTTTCCTCTTACGTACAAGGTACGCAATTGGTTTAGAAAATGAGATTCCGCCAGGTATTCGCCGCCGACGGTCCCGACGTGGTTATAGGAGAGATCGAGCAGCTTCAATCGGCGCAGGCGCGAGCAGCCGGCGAGCGCCCGCGCGCTTTCGGCGCCAATGCCGTTGCCATACAATCGCAGCTCGGTCAGTTTCGAAAGATTGAGCGACTCGACGATTGCACGCAGCCCGGCGGAGGTGACCTGGATATGCTTGAGAATCAACTGCGTGAGCGAACATCCATAAGGCGATCGGGACAAGGCCGTCAATCCGGAATTGCCGACATAACTGCGGCTCAAGTCGAGCCGCCTCAGGCGAAAAACGCCGGCGAACCGGAAAGGCGAATCAAATCGTCGGGCTCGATCGCGGAATCTTTCAAATCGACATGCAGCACCCAGGGCATCGCGAACAGAGCGTCGGAGCGTTCCAGAAACGAGATGGCGCCGGTGATCGAGACATCGACGAATCCGCGGTTAAATTGCCCGTCGAATCCTAGGTCCCGAATGGGCTTCAGCCACAATGAATCATGTTCGGCAAGCAATTCACGTTCGCGCGCATGAAGCGTTTCGATGCGCGAATCCGCCGAGGTCGTTTGCGCGAGATCGCACTGCACGCGGATCAATTCGGCGAGCGGGTCGCCGCGCTCTCGAGCCAGTCGGCGAACACGAGTCGCGGAGCGTCCGCGCCCGGTTGTTCTAGAATCGTTTGCACGAAGGCGCTTGCTGACAACATGCGCCCGCCCCGAAACATGTCCCTGTTGCATCTCAATACGCGAGTTCATTTCAGTCTGACGATTCCTTGCGTCGCAGTCAAGAGGATCCGGCGTCAATTTACAAAAGGATTGAAGTTCGCGGTGAGACGCGATCGCGCGCTCTTGAGCCAGTAAACCGTATTTTCAATGCCAGTCGGAATGCTGGCGCCTAAACTCAGTCCATGTCGCGGAGGCACGATTGACATGCGTTTGACCGCCGTTTCTTTGATCGCGCTTGTGTTCATGTCGTTCAACCATGCGGCCGAACCCTGGGCTGATCAGCGATTGCCCGAATCGGGCCGAAAGGGGCTCGTGCTCTGGCTGGATGCCGCCGCGCAGAACACCGCGCGGAAGACTCTGGGGCGGCCGGTCCTCGCCGCGAATGCTCCAGTCGCGGTCTGGTACGATTCTTCGGGCCGGCAGCGGCATCTGCTACAGGAACAAAACAAATTCCGCCCCACGTTTCTTTCACTCTCGAACGCCGCGGCCGTTCGCTTCGATGGTACGGACGACTATCTGGGATTGACCGACGACCGATTCGAACTTCGCGCGTTCACCCTGTTCATGGTCGCGACGCCGTTCACGAATGCCGGCGACTTTCACGCTCTTTTTTCCGGAAATGAGCCAGGCAAAAATGATTACACCAGCGGCATCAATATTGATCTCGGACCGTCATTCTCGGGAAACTGGCAGGTGTTCAACGCCGAGGGCTCGGGTTTCGGCGGCGTGAACAACTTGCTCCGCAAACCGGTCGATTTCGGCAAGTTTCATCGCTTGGCGCTCATATCCCAACCCGGGCCGATAGGCGTCCGACTTTGGTTTGATCGCGAAGCGCAAGGATCGCGGCCACGCAGCGATTCGACCATGCGACTCGACCGGCTTACGCTGGGTGCTCGCGTTTACAGCAATGAAGGCAAGCCGCCATTCCCGCGCGGATTTTTCGATGGAGACATCGCCGAGGTACTGCTCTTCGACCATGCGTTGAGCGCCGACCAGCGCCAGGCGGTCGACAAATATCTTGCCGAGAAGTATGCGAACGTCGTCACGTCGCCGCCGGAGCGAATTGGCGTGGCTGGCAGCAAGCCGCTGGTGATGGTGAAGGATCCGCCGCCGGTGCAAATGCTCGTGCCCGGCTTCACGGTGCGCCAGCTTCCTGTCGATTTGCCAAATATCAACAATGTCCGGTATCGGACCGACGGCAAATTGTTCGCGCTCGGTTACAACGGCAACATGTACTTGCTCTCGGACACCAACGGCGACGGCCTCGAAGACAAAGTTGATCTTTGGTACGAGAACAAAGGGAGCCTGCTGGCGCCGATTGGCATGGCGGTCACGCCGCCGGGCTTCCAGCATGGGCAAGGCGTCATCGTCGCCGCCAAGGGCAAAATTCTGCTGATCGTCGATTCGAAGAATAGCGGCAAGGGCGACAAGGAGATTGTCGTTGCCGACAAGTGGGAGCCGTACCCGCCCGAATTGAGCACCCACGGCGTCGATGCGCTCGGCGTCGCCATCGGAAAGGATGGCTCGGTCTATTTTGGCATCGGCTGCAAGTCGTACGTCAATGGCTACATGCTCGATAAGGACGGCAAGTCGCATTACAACCTGAACAGCGAGCGCGGCACCATTATTCGTGTGTCGCCTGATTTCAAGCATCGCGAAATCGTCTGCACTGGCATCCGCTTCCCGGTTGGTTTGGCATTCAACCACGAAGGCGACCTGTTCGCGACCGATCAGGAAGGCGCCACGTGGCTGCCAAACGGCAATCCGTTTGACGAGTTGTTGCACATCCAAAAGGGCCGGCATTACGGCTTCCCGCCACGGCACCCGAAGCACTTGCCAAATGTGATCGATGAACCGAGCACGTTCGATTTCGGCCCGCAGCATCAGTCGATGTGCGGCTTTTGCTTCAACGAATCGGTGAATGGCGGACCAACATTCGGCCCTGCCTGGTGGGCTGGCGACGCGTTCGTGACTGGTTATTCGCGAGGCAAGCTCCACCGCACGAAGCTCGTGAAGACCGATGCGGGCTATGTCGCACAGGATCAATTGATCGCATGTCTAAACATGCTGACGGTTGATTGCTGCGTCGCGCCCAAAGGCGAACTCGTGGTCGCTTGCCACAGCGGAGCGCCGGATTGGGGCAATGGCCCGACCGGGAAGGGCAAGTTATTCAAAATCAAATACGACAATTCGCAGCCGATGCCAGTGCTGGTTTGGGCCCAGAGTCCGACCGAGGTGCGGGTCGCGTTCGATCGGCCGCTTGATTTGAAAAGCCTCGTTGATCTCACAAAGCGTGCGAACATCGAATCCGGAAAGTATGTGAGCGCCGGCGATCGCTTCGAATCGTTGCGGCCGGGATATGCGGTCGTGCAGATGCAAATGACGGCGCCGCGATTTGAACTTCCCATCCTGGGCGTCAGCATTACACCCGATCGAAGAATCCTGATTTTGACTACGGCCCCGCATCCGGAGGCAACGCACTACGCGCTTACTCTTCCGATGCTGGGCCGCGCGGAGAAGCCGAAGGGCGGTGCGCTGCCGCAGTATCCGCAAATTGATTTGAGTTATGATCTCTGTGGCTTGCAGGCCGACTGGCGTGATGTTCAGGGACAATTGCAGACAACATGGCTGCCTCACCTGGACCTAGGCGTCAGTCGGACTCTAACCGCGGGAAGCGAAGAACATGATCGATTCTGGAAAAGTGTGTGGGCCGATCCGAAAAACCCGACCCTGCGGACAAATCTATTGCTTTGGCAAATGTTGCAACCGGCCGTGCAGCCGGGGTCGAATCTTGACCATGTGCGACTGGCCGAGCAAGTTACGTTGTTGGCCAATGGTCAATATCAGGCGTCGATTGGAGGCACTCGGAAGGATCTGAGACAGTTGAGTTTCAAGTCGGATCCCGAACGTCCGCTTCCCGTATCGTTTTCGAGACTGGAACTGCGTAATCGCGAGCTTCGAGTTGCATTCAATACAGCCGATTCAATTCGTCCTCGACCGCTGCCGCTTCGATGCTTCCTGGAGCCCTGGGCGAAGTTGAAGCGTTCTCCGAGCCAAGCCACGGTCCACGACATCCCCGAACTCAAAGGCGGCAATTGGGCTCGCGGCAAAACTTTGTTTTTCGGCAACGAGAGTCAGTGCTCGAAGTGCCATCGGGTTCGCGGCGAGGGCGGCGACATCGGGCCCAATCTTTCGAATTTGATCCATCGCGACTATGTCTCCGTGTTGCGCGATATTCGCTTTCCCAGCGCCGCGCTCAATCCCGATCATTTGACCTATCTGGTGGAATTGAAGGACGGCCGAAGCTTTACTGGCATCATCAAGCAGCAAGGCGGGCAGATGCGGATCGCCGATCCAAATGGCAAAGAAACGGCGATCAAGCAGTCCGAGATCGAGACAATCTCGCCGTCAACGATCTCCATCATGCCTGAGGGACTGGACAAGGTGCTCGGGCCGGACAAGTTGCGTGATTTGCTGACGTTCCTGCTTACCGAACCGTTAACGCCGGCGACGTTGGAAATCCCCGGCGAACCGCCGCCTCGAACGCGAGCGGAGGTTGAAGCGGTTTTGAAGGCGACGCCGATGCCGCCCGGGCCGTTCAAGAAACTGCACATTGTGCTTTGCACCGGACCGAAGGACCACGGACCGGGCGAGCATGATTATCCGCTCTGGCGTCGCCGGTGGGTCAAGCTTTTCGATTTGGATGACAATGTGGTCGTGAGCGAGGCGGAGAACTGGCCCAAGTCCGAACAGATGGCGAAGGCCGATCTGGTTGTTTTCTACTCGGACAACCCGGCGTGGAACGCCGACCATGCGAAGGAACTCGATGCGTTTGTAAAGCGTGGCGGCGGGGCCGTGTTCATTCACTTCGCCGTGGATGGGCATAAAGATGTCGAGGCGTTGGCGTCAATCATCGGCTTGGCCTGGCGCGGCGGAGCGTCGCTGTTTCGGCATGGACTGCTCGATCTGAGATTCCCGGACGCGAGCCATCCGATCACACGCGGGTTCGAAAAATTGAAACTAATCGATGAAAGCTATTGGAACCTGGTTGGCAGTCCAAAAAACGTGACCGTGCTCGCGAGTGGCGTGGAGCAGAGCGCCGCGAGGCCATTGTTCTGGGCTCGCGATCATGGCAAAGGACGAATTTTTGTCAGCATTCCCGGCCACTACACATGGACGTTCGATGATCCGCTCTTCCGCTTGCTGCTGCTTCGCGGCATGGCCTGGTCGGCCCATGAGCCGGTGGATCGATTCCGCCCGTTGATTTGGCCGGGGGCTCGGGTTGCAATTTCGGAATAGAACACGGATGGCACTGATAACACGGATTTTCACGGATCAAATCCCGAGGCGTGAATATCCGTGTTATCAGTGCCATCCGTGTTCTATTTCTTCTTCGAATGTTTCGCTTCCCACTCGGCGATGTATTTTTCCGGGTTGGCTTTGAATTCATCGCGGCAGCCGGTGCAGCAGACGTAGTACGTTTTGCCCTTGAAAGAGACCTGAATCTTACCGAGGCCGCCACTGACGATGCATTCCGGGCCGGTGTTGCCGTCGTTGGCGAAGGGCAGGTTTTGATTGGTGAGGCCGACTCGATATTTGCGCACAAACGAGGCCTTACCATCGGCTTTCGTTTCATAACTGTACGTGATGCGGTTCGAGTGCAATAGCCGAACGACGATTCGTTGGCTCTCTTTCGCCTTGCGATCGACGCGATCGAGCGTGAGGTTCTTGTCCTTCAACTCTCCTTCGAAAACGAGCGAGTCGCCGGTCTTGGTTTCGAGCGTGAGTTTGTAGCGATCGTTGCCCAGGCCGCGAAGTTCGCCGCTGCGAAAATATTTCCCCTTATCGAATTTGGCTTGCAGCCAGGCGTCGTCCTTTTCGAATTGCCACTGCCAGGTGACCATTTCGGTCCAGAAGCCGGCCTCTTTTTCGGCGCGGGCGCGGTCGGGGACGCCGGTGCCTTTCCAGGGCGCGACCAGGAGGTTAAATGGCTGCAAGGCCTTGCGCTGATCAATTCGAGTAGGCTCGTCGGCGGAAGCCAAAAAGCCCGACAACAACATGACGGCGACGGCAAGATATCTCATTCGGCACTCCTCGCGGGCATAGCCATTCAACCCTATCCCATGACGAAAGTAACGACGCGGACCAACCTTGGCAGCCCTATTTCATTGTTTCATTTACACACACCCCTCATGAAATGAAATGAGTGAAATGAAATGAAACGTGAAACGAAAGTTGCTTGAGTTTTCTTACAATGTTTTCGACGCACATCGACTCACCGCACAATCGAGGCCCTCATGAAAATTACCGACGTGAAATCGATCCCGCTGCTTGGCTGCACCCACGACACCGGTTGGCCGGGCGGCACCGATCCCAACGAGCAGATGAACACGCTGGTCGAAATTCATGCCGAGGATGGATCGGTCGGCATCGGCTCGTGCTTTACCAATCGCGTGTTCGTCGAGGCGTCGCTGACTCACCTGAAACCGATGTTGATCGGCGAAACCGCCTTCGAGGCCGAACGCGTCAGCGAAAAACTGCGGCAGTTGACGTTCTGGTACGGCCGAGGCGGCGCGATCGAACACACGATCAGCGGTCTGGATATCGCCCTTTGGGACTTGATGGGCAAGGCGCTGAACCAGTCGGTGTCGCGATTGCTCGGCGGCAACTATCGCGACCGGATGAAGCCGTACGCCAGCATTTTGTTCGACGAGCCGCCGAAGCTGAAGGAAAAATTGCTCAAGCAAGTGTCGCGCGGTTTCAAGGCGATCAAGATGGGCTGGCGGCCGTTTGGGCGAGTCAGCCGAAAGTACGACGAACTTTTGATTAAGAGCGCCCGCGACGCGGTGGGTGACGACGTCGAGTTGATGGTGGACGCCGGCGGAAGCGAGCAGTATTGGCCTCATGGCGTCAGTTGGGCGCGTGAAACGGCCAAAATGCTTGGCGACTTCCAGGTGGTCTGGTTCGAGGAAGCACTCAAGCCCGATGATCTGGAAGGGTTCAAGGAACTGCGCGCGACATCGCCGGTGAAAATCGCGACGGGTGAAGTGTTCACGCGGCGGCAGACGTTTCAGCCGTATATCACGCAGCGGGCGCTAGACATTATCCAACCAGACATGACGAAGTGCGGCGGATTGAGCGAGGGCCGCCGCATGGCTTGGATGGCATACGATCATGGCGTGTTGCTGGTGCCGCACGGCTGGAACACGGCCATTGGCGTGGCGGCCGATCTCGCCCTCACCGCCGCCATGCCCGTCGCCGGCTGGGTCGAATACCAGACCGAGGTGCCCTATGTCGAGGAATTGATCGAGCCGAAATTCAAACTGGACAAGAATGGCATGCTGCCGATTCCGACCGGGCCGGGGCTGGGAATCACCCTGAACCCGGACGCGGTGGCGAAATTCTCGCGCGGAGCGCGGCAATGACCGACTACGATAGCCCGTGGAAAGAGGCCCTAGCACTGTACTTTCCGGCATTCATCGCGTTTTTTTTCCCAACGCTGGGCGCCGACATCGATTGGCGGCGCGGCTTTGAAATGCTGGACAAGGAATTGCGGCAGATTACGCCCGATGCGGAGCTTGGTCCCCGCACGGTCGATGTGCTCGTCAAGGTCTGGCTTCTTTCGGGCGAAGAGAAATGGGTCCTGATTCATATCGAGGTGCAAACGTCCGAAGAAGCGGCATTCGCACGGCGGATGTTTGTTTACTATGCCCGCCTGTCGGACCGGTATAATCGACCTGTGGTAAGCATGGCGATTTTGGCCGACGATCGGTCAACTTGGCGCCCGCAGCGTTTTGAGGCCGCATATGGCGGTTGCTCGGTGTCGTTTATCTTTCCGGTTGTGAAGCTCATCGACTGGGCGGCCGATTGGGAAGCGTTGGAGCAAAACGCCAATCCGTTTGCGATAATTGTGCTCGCGTACCTGAAAGCGCGCAGACGCGCAGGACGCCGACCAGCGAATGGACTGGAAAATTCGCCTCGTTAAAGATGTCCTGGCGCAGAGTTCATCGCGAAAGGAATTCCAGAGATTGTTTCGAGTAATCAATTGGTTCCTGGAGTTGCCAAAGCCGCAGGAAATGACATTTTGGAGTGAAATCCAAAGAATCGAAAAGGAGAATCAAATGCCCTACGTCACCAACTTGGAAAAAGTGATTGGTGAAATCGCACATGAAAAAGGCCGCGAAGTCGGACGCGAAGAAGGTCTGCGAAAGGGCCTCCTCAAAGCAATTCAAATCGGGTTGAAACTGCAATACAAGTCAGCAGCAACTGGCATCTTGGCGTCCGCCCGAAGGATGACTGAGGTGGCCCAACTGGAAGCGTTGCTGGACCTGATTGAGTCCAACGCCCCAATCGCTGAAATTCGCAAGTCGCTGGCCAAGAAGTGAAGCAATCGAACAGGGCCCGGCGCGTTGAGGCGTGCGCCGGTGTGCGATTTTGCGTCACTCATTGTCGTTTTCGAATCCCAGTTTCAGTTGCAAGAGCCGCATCAAATCCTTCAGGCTGACGATCCCGACCAATTGATCGCCCTCGATGACAAGCAATCGGCTTGATCCGGTGTGTTCCATTTTCTTGAGCGCTTCCAGCGCTTCCGCGTTCGGCGGAATGCTGAGCCGATTGAGATCGGTTCGCATCAATTCCGACACAGTATGCCGGTTCCATTCATCGCGGGGGTACTTGCCCAAGTCACGCGTGTTCACCAGGCCTTCAAGACGGCCGTTCGCGGCAACGGGGAAGCTCTTGCGGTGATAACGGTAGACGTAGTCCTCGACCCACTCCTGCAAATCGATCGAGGGGGGCACGACAATCGGCTCCGGGTTCATAAAGTGCCGCACCGGTTCGCCTTGGAGTGCCTGTTGGATCAGCACTTGCCGATAACTGCCCTGCGCGGCGCTTCGGAGGAAGAAACCGATCAGCGCGGTCCAAATTCCGCCCCAAACTCCGAACAAGAGTTCAAGAAGGCCAACCGCCATCAGGAACCAGGCGAACGCCTGACCCAACAGCGAGGCCCAGTACGTCGACCGTCGCAAGTTGCCGGTCGTGCCCCATAGAATCGAGCGAAGCACGCGCCCGCCGTCGAGCGGAAAAGCCGGCACCATGTTGAAGAGGACCACCACGAGATTGATGATCGCCAGGTAGTCGAAAACGCTCACAAGCGGCGCCGGCCAGCCGGCGTTGCCACCGAGAATCGCCAGCAGCCAAAAGCCTAGCCCCAGGACGACGCTGACGGCCGGCCCGGCGATCGCCATGAAGAATTCGCTGCTGGCCGAAGTCGGCTCGCCTCCGAGTTCCGCGACCCCGCCAAACATGAACAGGGTAATCCCTCGCACCGGCATGCCGTTCGATTTGGCAACCAATGCGTGGCCCATTTCATGCAGCACAATGCAAACGAAAAACGTGACCGCGGTGATCAACCCGATGGCCAAGTAACTGGGCCACGTCATTCCCGGCAATTCGGTCGCGAACCGGCTCGCCATCGTCCAGGTCAGGAGGCCGAGAATAATGAGCCAGCTAATGTCGAGATAGAACGGGATGTCAAACAGCCGAAACAGCCGCCATCTAGCGCCAAACATCTTGCACCTCCTGGGACTCCGCGCCGACCCATTTCGAGAGAACTGAGTTGGATTCGCTGGCCTAGGGCTAGTGCAATTATCATTCCGATTGTCGGCTGCCGGCTCCGGATCGGCATTGGTTTTGCTCCGAGTGATGTCAACTCGGTTTTGATACTTGGACATTGAGTTGCCTCTGTCCCATGGGCAACCGAAATCTGGAGGTGACTTATGGCCGCCGTAAATAGCGCGACTGGAAATTTCAACCTCACTTTAGACGGTGAGGAAAGGAAAGCCTTGCAACATGTGGTCGAAGCGGCTCTTCGGAACAAGTCGATCGAGGCCAACCGAACCGACGCGATCGAATATCACGAGTTCGTACACCACGAAGAGGAGATTTACCAACGGCTGCTGAACAAGCTGCAAGGGAAGTGATTCAACGATCTGAACGAGGCGACGCGAGATCGCCTCGTTCGCGACTCGAGACGGTATGGAAGTCTCATTTCGCGCCGAAACAGTAAATCGTGCCATTTTGCGTGCCGACGAGGAGCCGATTGCCACTGACCGCGATCGAACCGGTGACCGGGCTATCGAGCTTGAGGCGTTGAAGTTCCGTGCCTTTCTCCAAATCGACGACATACAATTGTTCGTCCATCGATCCGGCATAGACGCGCGAACCGACGACGACCGGCGAACCTTCGATCCGACCGCTGGTGACAAAAGTCCAAACCGGCTTACCCGTGTTTCGGTTTAAGGCATAGATCCGCTTGTCCCGGCTGCCGGCGACGACGACCTTTGCGGCGATCGCCGCCGAGGCGAAAAATGGCTGATTTCGCGGCGACTCAAAGACCCATTTGACTTCCTTTTTTGCGACATCAATCGCCAGGAAGGTGCTGCTCATGGTGCCGACGTAGAGTAAGCCATCGCGCAGTGCGGGAGTGGCGCCGGTTTGGCCGCCGACCTCAAGTTCGAACACCTGCTTGCCGGTTTTCACATCGACCGCATGCATCTTGCTGTCGCAGCCGCTGACGAAAGTGAGATTCTTATCGACGGCCGGCGTCGCCATGACCGGTCCGCCGGGGACTCGGAATGCCCATGCTTTATCGCCCTTGGCTGTCAAACAATAAAGGTTTTCGTCCCCACTGCCAAATAGCACTCTGTCCTCGGCAAAACCTGCCCCCGACGAAATCTCAGCGTCGGCCTGGAACTTCCACAGTTGGTTGCCCTTATCCGCGCTCAGGCAAAAGAAATTGCCATCCAGGTCGCCGACATAGACGCGGCCCTTGTGAATGCCCGGCGTCGTTTTGATCGGGGCAGGGGCTTTGAACCGCCAGCGAACTTTGCCATCATTCAGCGACAGAGCGTAGACGTACTGATCTTCGGATGCGACATAGACCGTCCCGTCAACCACCGCTGGAGCGCCGTCGATTTGATCGCCTGTTTTTGCGGTCCAAAGCAGGTCCAGCTTGTCAGGGAGCTTTTCGCGGCTGCTTCCATCCTGAGCGGGGTTGCCGCGAAAGACCGGCCAGTCGCCCGCGATTGCCGTCGCGGCGAACGCGACGATCGAGAATGTCACGAGTCTACGAATCGCTTTCACCGGTGTTCCTCCTCATGGATGCGTGCTCCAGCAGCCGATTGTTGAGACGAAAGCCGGTCAACTGATATTCACAGCTCTTCCACGCGGAACGGAGCGTCAAGACCGAGCGACCCAATGCGAATGCTGCGGCGGCCGTCGAGCACGGCTTGAAGTTCCGGAAGAATCGCCGACGCTCGCCAACCGCTGGCCAGGGGCGACGACTCCGGTAACTGTTGTTTCTGGGCGGCCGACCGCACCAGTAGGCGGATATCGCTCGCCGTGGCCACCAGGGCCTGCGTCAATTCCATTTCCGCGCACAAATGCCCCAGATAGGAGTTGAGCAATGTTGACACGAGCGCCAATTGCGGCGGATCATCGTCGCGCGGCGCGGCCTGCGGCAATTCGTCCGCGGCGAGCGAGCGAGCGGAATGCACCACCTCAACGATCGTTGCCAGATCGCGCTTCGCCAAGCCGCGTACAACTTCCAGGTCTTCCTCCGACTTGGGATTGCGGCGGGCGACTTCGATGATGAGGTCATCCCGGATCACAGTCCGTGCGGGACGATTGCGCTCCAGGGCCTTGCGTTCGCGCCAAATAAATAGTTCGCGAACCAGGGCGAGCTTGCGGCGATCGAGGCCGCCGAGGCCCTTGAGCTTGCGCCAGCGTTCGACGCCTGGCTCTTCGCCAAGGCTGCGGGGAATCATCGCCGCGAATTCTTCGCCAGCCCATTCAGCCCGACCGAGCCGCTCGAGGCGCTTGGAGATTTCTCGCCAAAGCGGCAGCAGATAGCGCACGTCGTCGTAGGCGTATTGAATCTGACGGTGAGTCAATGGCCGAATCTTCCAGTCGGTGAGCGTCTCGCCCTTGTTGACGCGGATATTAAGTACTTTTTGAATGAGCGGACCGTGGCCGAGCGGATAGCCGACGCCGACCAAGCCCGCTGCGATCTGCAAATCGAAGAGATTGCCGGGCGGCCGGGCGCCTTCGCGCTGACAAATGCGGATCTCTTCACGCGCCGCATGAGTGACGACTGTCCGCTTCGGATCGGCGAGCAAGTCCCAGAACCGGGCCAATGAACCGACCGCGAGCGGGTCGATGAGAAACAGGCGATCCCAGGTGGCGACCTGGATCAAACAAAGTTGTGGGATGAATGTCTGCTCGCCGATGAATTCGGTATCGAAGCCGATCTCAGAATGCTTCTCCAGATGATCGCAGCAGGCGGTTAACTCGACGGGCCGAGCCACGACAAATTCATTCGGCATCATTTCCTCTGGAAAACTGACCCTCGCTCACGCACCAGCCGCCATCGACCGTCAAGACGATCCCGGTGACCATCGCCGAGGAATCGCTGCAGAGAAAAACGGCGGCGCCAGCGCAATCCTCGGGCACGCAGGCCCCGCCGGCCAGCGGTTGCTTGGTTCGCAGGAAGGCGGCAATCGCGGGATCATTCACCGCTCGTTCCGCCATGGGGGTATCGACCAGCGCCGGCGCAATCACGTTGACGCGAATCTTTTCGGATGCATATCGCGCCGCGGCCTGCCGGCTCAAGGCGATAATTCCACCCTTGGTGGCCGCATAGGCAGTGGTATCGAAGTAGCGAGGCGAGGGTGAAAACCCTAGCACACTCGCCATATTCAAGATTATACCCGGCTGCCGTGCGCCGAGAAACTGCCGCACCGCCGCCCGATTGGTCAGGAAAACGCTCGTGAGATTCGCGCTCAGGGTCGCCTGCCAACCCTCATCGGTGCATTCGTGGAGCGAGCCATCGCCGTACTTTCGCCCGCTGATGCCGGCGACGTGGTACAACACGTCCAAACCGCCGAGCAAGCGATCGACCTGGCGAACGAGATGATCGACTTCGAGCGAGTTGCTCGCGTCCGCGGCGACGAAATGAACTTCGCCATGGTTGGTTAATTGGTCCAAGGCGTCGGAGCCACGGTCGCTCGATCGGCCGGCAACCACCACGCGGGCGCCTTCGTCGAGAAATCGCTCGGCCGCGGCCAGTCCGATGCCGCTGGTGCCGCCCACGATCAGGCAACGTTTGCATTGCAATTGCGGTCCCATGCGTTGCGTCACCCTCCTTGACGAGCATAGAGCGGGGCGATGCGCCGGGCATATTGGGCATAGAAGTATTCCAGCTGTTCCTCGACTGCTCGGCTGCCGACAAACTGATGGCTCGGCAGAAAGACCGGTTCGATCCCGCGATCCACCAGGCGGCTGAGCCACCTCGCAGCGGAGCATGTTCATCATCAGTCCGCCGCCCAGCGTGCTGAACGGCCCGGTCTTGTTGGCGGCATCCGTCGAGCGCCAGCAGCGAGTCGCCGACCGGGGCCCCGTTGTCGAGCACCACGTCGGCGACGTCCATGAGCTTTTTCCCGGATGAATGGGCGGGTTTTGCCTGCTCGGCAGTGCTCAAGGCTGCACATGCCGATTACCTGGAGCCCGCGTTGTTTTGCTCCCTCGGCCATCTCAATAATGATCTCGCGAATGCCGCTGGTCGAGATCACGATCATGACGTCCGTGGGCCCGAACGCGAAGTTTCGCAGGATTTGTTCGGCATAGCCGGGTGTCTTCTCCAGGTGCAGACTTTGCCGCAGCCCGTTGGGGCCGACGATGAGGTTGTGAAACGTCAGGCCGAGTTCAACGATGGTGTGCCAGCCGACAAAGCAGCCCTGCCGCGGCGTCATTTCCTCGCACATCATCCGGCGAGTGGCCGCAGCCGAACAGATGCACCAATCCCTCCGTCGCGATCGCTTCGGTGCAGATTTCCGCGGCGCGATCGAGCGATTCGCGTTGGGTTTCGTGGAGCTGCCGCAATCGACCAAGGGCTTCGTCAAAATATCGGTCCGCGGCGGAAAGATTCATCGCGATGGTTCCTTCGAACTGATTCTTGAGTTAAGATATGCACCAACGCGTCGCGCGATCAAGGTGAGCGATCTCCAGGGCGAATTCGATGCTGGATGAATTGGTTGGGCAGAAAATCGTTGCGGACCTGAGCAGTCATTATGTATGCATGGGCACGCTGCTTCGTTTTGACGAGCATTTTCTCGAATTGAAAAACGCCGACATGCATGATTTGCGCGACACGGAAACGTCGCGGGAGAACTATGTGGCGGCGTCGTGCGCGACCGGGATCAAGCGCAACCGCAAACGGGTCTTGCTGAGTCGCCGCGATCTTGTGGCCGTCGCCCGGTTGGATGAAGTCGTTGACGACTGACACGAATCAATGCCGAACCATCAGCAGTTTCTCGCAGCCGACCAGCACGTCGTTTTCATCAATGACATCGCGGTTGGCGCGGAGAACCGCCGCTTCCAGTTCGGCTCGAAGTTGCCGATGATTGCCCGGCCAGACGTATGACTGGAGCTTTCGCAAGGCCGCGTGGGTCATGGAAACCTCGCGCTGGCTGTCGAGCGCAAGCTTGTCCAAGAAGTACTGAATCAGATACGGCACGTCTTCGAGATGGGCTCGCAACGGCGGTACATCGATCACGGTGCGCTTTAAGCGGTCCCAAAGCGGCTTGCGAAATTGATTCTCGGCGACGGCGGTTTCCAGGTCGATTCGCGTCGCGGCAATCACCCGCACGTCGGCCCTCACGTCGGTCGTCGAGCCGCTCGGCCGAAAGCATTTATCATCAATCAGTTTTTGAAGCTTGTTCTGGCATTCGGCATTCAACAGGGCGATTTCGTCGATGAAGAGCATGCCTTCGTCGGCCTCGCGGCAATAGCCGGATTCGTCGGACTCAAGGCCCGCGATGGTCGATCGGCGGCCAAACAGGTCGCCTTCGACCAACGCCGGCGCCGTGCTTGAACAAGGCGCATAAACAAACGGACCATTCTTGCGGGAGCCCTGGCGATGAAGGTAAATCGCCACGACATCGGCGCCGACGCCCGGTTCGCCGCGAATGAGGACGGGCACCGGCTGAGCGGCGATGGTCGCGATCTGCTGCCGCAAGTGCACCATCGGAGCGCTGTCGCCGATCAGTTCGTCGACCGCGGGAGCGTGGGCGCGTAAACGGGCGACTTCCATGTGGAGGTTATGGCGATGCTGAAAGCCGCGCAGGCACCCGCCGAGAAAATCGGCCATCGCCTCGGTGAAACGCAAATCGCGATCCGCAAACTGGCCGCCTCGTTTGTAAACGTGAAGCATGCCGAGGGCCAGTCCGATTGACCGGACCGGCACGCACAGGGCGTCCGAAACTTCCTTCAGCAAGTCGGCCGGATGGCTTTCACCCACCTCGGTGCCGAGCCAGACGCTGCGGCTGTCGCGCTGAGCGCGGCGAGTCATTTGCCGGCTCAGGGCGTGGTCGATGCCGATTCCCTCCGGAACGACCACCTTCGGAAGCGGATCGGCGGCGTCCGGGCTCAAATAGCCGGCGACGTAGGCGCCGCTTTGGGTCAGCAATAGTTGCAGCGCGGGCTTGAGCAGGGAAACCGGGTCATCGACGCCCGCATGGTTGGCCATAAACGTGCACAGGATCGATGCTTCCGAGGCGTGCAAAAACGACTTGCTGATGTGGCTGCTCGACATCGTCGGCGTTTTTCGATCCGGCGATCCGCGCGATGATGACGATGTGATTGGTTGGTCGGGAAGCTGGAAGCGCAGGCGGATGTCGCCAACGCGGATTTCCTGGCCATTCGAAAGATCGGCTCGCTGCGGCACGCGCTCGCCGTTGAGCCAGGTGCCATTCAAGCTGAAATCCTGCACCTGCCAACGGCCGTCTTCAAAAAACACTTTTGAATGAAGCCGTGACACATGTTCGCTGCGCAGGACAATCGTGTTGTCCCGGCTGCGACCGAGTGAGGCGGCCTGACTGGGTTCCAGGTCGAGTACGCCTGGCCGGGCGTCGCCGGCCTCGAGTGTTAATCGTGCTCGCATGCACTGAACGGGCTGTCCGGTCCGTCTGGTTCGGCCCGCCTCTGGCTGTTTTCGGGCGAAATACCTACCCTATTCTGGCTCACCGATTCCCCGGGTGCAAACGAGGCAAGCAAAGCCTTGAAATCGAGGCCTGCTAAGATGCCAATTCCATTGGCTCAAAGCGATGGAATTCTTGCGAGCCGACAGTCCGGATTTGAATTTCATTTCCTAAACTGTTCAGTCTCCGCATCGATTCGCGAAAGTACAATGACGCCAATTTGAATCCGCGAGGACGCCATGCCTGCCAATTTCGTAACTCACCTCGAAAGCGCACTGGATGGAACTCGCTTCGAGAAGGGCAAAATTTGGTCGACGCATCAGGGCCGGCCATTGTGCGTCCGCTATGATGTGGCCGCGATCAAAACCGCGGTCAGGCCGGAGTCGTTTTACGCGCGACCAAATTCACTTTGGCGGTATCGCGAATTGCTGCCGCTTCCGTTCGATGCCGAGCCAGTGTCACTGGGCGAGGGCATGACGCCGCTGTTGGACTGCCCGAGGCTGGGCGGTCGGCTCGGTCTAAAGCGCTTGATGGTCAAAGATGAATCGCAACTGCCGACCGGCAGCTTCAAAAGCCGGGGGATGACGGCGGCGGTCAGCATGGCGAAGCACCTCGGGCTGAAGCGTCTCGCGCTGCCGACCGCGGGGAACGCGGGCGGCGCCGCGGCGGCCTATGGCGCCCGCGCCGGGCTCGAAGTCTTCGTTTTCATGCCCGAGGACACGCCGATCGTGAACCAATTCGAGGCACACCTATTTGGGGCCAAGGTGTTTCTGGTCAACGGGCTCATCACCGATTGTGGCAAGATCGTTCGGGACGGAGCGGATCAGGCAGGATGGTTTGACCTTTCGACATTGAAGGAGCCATACCGCCTGGAGGGCAAGAAAACGATGGGCCTGGAAATCGCCGAGCAACTGGGCTGGCGATTGCCCGATGTGATTCTTTATCCGACCGGCGGCGGCACGGGCCTGATCGGCATGTGGAAAGCGTTCCGCGAACTTCTCGAGCTCGGCTGGTTGAAATCGGACAAAATGCCCAGGTTGGTGAGTTGCCAAAGCGACGGCTGCGCGCCGATTGTCAACGCATTCGAGGCGGGCGAACGGTTTGCTCAGCCGTTTCCAAACGCCCGTACCATCGCGAGCGGATTGCGGGTGCCGGCGGCGGTCGGTGATTTCATGATGCTCGACGCGATTCGCGAGAGCGGCGGCTGCGCGATCGCCGGCCGCGAGGAAAACATCGGCAAGTGGATGCGAGCCGGCGCGAGTGCCGAGGGCATCAGCTTTTGCCCCGAAACCGCCGTCTGTCTCGACTGCGTCGAACGACTGACGCAGCGAGGCCAGATCAAAGAGGGCGACGAAGTCGTCATTTTCAATACCGGCGCCGCCCAAAAATACCTCGAGGCGATGCCGCTCGACTTACCTCGCCTGGACAAAAATCAGCCGATCGACTATTCGGCCCTGGTCGCCGGATAATTCATTCAAGTTGGAATGCGGGAACCTGGAAATCGGGGCGAGCCGCGTGCTTGCTTCAATCGATCCGGGGTGCGACTTGATGGGCGGTTCCATTCCAGGAGCACGGATGCGGCGAATTGGAATCCTCGCCGCGCTCGCGGCTGGAATCTTGCTTCAATCTGGCCGCGCGGACACTCCATCCTCGGGTGAACGGCTGTTGTTGCAGCCTGATGAATATCAGTCGCTGCCCGAAACCGCCGCTCCTACCGAACGATTGCCCGAGCCGCGAATTTCGCTGGTGAGGGATGCCATGATCTGGCCGGAGGGGTCGCCGCGAAATGACCTTTATCGCCGCGGGCAATGGAGCGTGTCGTATCTCAGCGGTTATATGGGCTTGAGCCTGGGGCCGGATCATTCGCCGTTTAGCATGTTGCCGGAACTGCTTCGCTTCAATCGGGTGTTCAACGACGCCCGGCCGGACAAACTCCTGCGCGGCAATTTTGAATGGATCCTTGAACTCGACACGCTGCCGGTGGTCAATGGCCCCGCGTCGATTGTGATCGGTGGATCGTTCATGGTCCGTTACAACTATTTCAACCGCCGGTTCAAACGACTTGTGATCTACGGTCAACTCGGCGGGGGCGGCATGTATACGGACGCCTATCTTCGCCACAGTCCGGTGCTCAGTTCCGGATTTGAATTCATCATCAATTACGGAAACGGCTTCCACTACTTCCTGACAAAACGGTTGGCGCTGACCGCCGAGGCCAACTATCTTCACTTTTCCAATGGCGGAATGGTACTGCCCAACGTGAGCGTCAACGAGGTGGGAGTCTTGCTCGGCTTTACCTATTTCTTCAAACGTCGCTGATTGCCACGCCGGCGGTTTGTTTCCGCGATTCGCTGCTCCATTTTGCCGCCGCCAATTAGCTGTTCACTGCTCAATTCTCCAAATCCCTGATGTTCCCCAACGCACTTCCCGATGAATGGGAAGAACCGGTGTGTGCGATTTTGGCGCACCGACTCGTTTCCACGGCATAACCGGCATCCGAATGGGTTCGCATCACCGAGCCTTTCAGGGAAGATCATGCGCGGACTGCATTCGGCCACGGCTTGCCTGGCTTTCCTAGCCGCATTTTCGACCGACCGCGCCTGGCGCAAGAAAATCCGACCCGCGACCCAGCCGAACGAATCCTCAGCCAAATTGATCGCGATGAGTTCGCTCAGCCATTGACTGAGACATCCGAGGCGCCCGTGCCGCATTCGTCGATGGATGATGCGATTGTGCCGCGGGCGGAATTTGGCACGGTCGAAATGGTCGCCGCTCCGAGAAACGACGTTTATCGCCGGCGTCAGTGGAGCGTTTCATACCTGACCGGTTTCAGCGGCATGAATCTAGGCCCGGCGCCGGTCCCGTTCAGCACCTTGCCGGAAATCGTTCGCTTTAACCGGGTGTTCAACGATCCGCAACCCGACCGGTTTGTTAAGGGCAGCTTTGAATGGTTGTTCGAGATCGACACACTGCCGGTGGTCAACGGCCCCGCGTCGATTGTGATCGGCGGTTCGGCGCTGCTGCGGTACAACTTCGGCACGTTTAAACACAACCGCCTCGTATTCTACGGCCAGGCCGGCGGCGGCGGCACTTACACCGACGCCTATTTGTATGGCCGCGGGGTCCTGAGCTCGGGTTTTGAGTTTGTCATTCATTTCGGCTGTGGCTGCAATTACTTTCTGAGCGATCGTTTTGCGCTCAACCTCGAGTTCTCGTACATGCATCTTTCCAATTCCGGAATCACGCTGCCCAATATCGGCGTGAATGAAGTCGGCGGACTGGTGGGATTCACCTATTATTTCCGCCGCCGGCGCTCGCGCTAAGCACATTTGACCCGCTCAATTCCGGGAAGTAGGTTTCTGTTGGCGGAGTCCCCCTTTTTGGGCTCCACTCCATCGAAGGACCACCCATGTCGAAGGTGAGCGTATCTCAGACGGCGAATTCCCGTTCCCTCATGGCCACGGGCGTCGCCGCCGTGCTGATGCTCGTCCCGTCGTTCACGTTGGGATTTGGCGCGTTGTCGCATCAAGGTGGAAAGTCCGTTCTGCTTTTGGTTGGCGCGGGCACAACGTTGGTCGCGGCCTTGGTGCTGTTCCGGTATGTCGCGAACCGCCCGCTCCAATCGCCGTTGGCTTGCCTGCCGTGCCCCATTGGGGCTGCATTCCTGTGGCAAGCGCATCCCAATCCGCAGCATCCATTCGGTGTTTTCGCGATGGGGCTGCTCATCCTGGCGCCGGTGTGCTTTTTCGCGATTCAAGCGGTGGTTGCGACCGGAGCGCCGGCGCTGCGGCAGGCGCGAAAACTGGTCGAGGAATTGAAAAACCGCTCGCATTGGCCCGAGGACTTGCACGAGTGCCGTTCGCTGGCGGAAATCCTGCCATTGCGCGAGGCGCTGCGAACCGAAGCCGCGCCGGTGATGCCGCTCCTCTCCAATCCTCGCCCGCAGGTCCGCGTCGCGGCGCTGGCGACGCTCGAATATCGCAAACGTTGGCGCACCGGCCAACCCGACCAGATCCTGGAATTGGCGCTGGCGGATCCCGAGCCGGAAGTGGCGCGCGGCCGCGATCATGGCCCTGGGAAATGTTCAGCAGCGTCTGTTGCTCGAGGAAATGTGCGCCTGCCTGCGCGATCCCATGCCCCAGGTCCGCCATGCCGCGGTGGAATCGTTGTTGTGGGATTGCGAACGCCGCTGGATTTGGGTCCGCCATGCGGTTCATGAAGCGCTCGGCGACGTTCGCTTTGTGAAGGACGGCGCGCTTTCAATCATGAACGGGCAATTCAGTGCCCAGGCGGTGTCGGACCTGGCGGCATGGGCCACCGAAATCGGGCCGCTGGGCGTACGAGCGACTCAAACCCTGGCGCTGCATTACAGTCAACGGCTGGCCGAAAACCCGCAGCCTTCCTTGATCGCGCAATTGAAAGAGCATGTGGTCTGCACGCGGTCGTCGGCGATTCTTCGCATCGAATTGGCCAATTTGCTGCACAAATATGACCAGATCACGCCCGACATTCTGGAGCACATGCTCGACCCCACCAACCCGGCCCCGTTGCGGTTGCTCGCGGTCGAAACCATGCTGCAGCAAGGCAACGGCGACGGCGCAATCGATGTGTTGCGTCAGGTGGCCAAACAGCCGAACCGCGAATTGGCGTTGAACGCGGCGGCAATCGTTCAAAAGTACCTGCATATCGATATGGGACTGGCGGTCGGCCAGCCCACGCCGGCGATCCATACCCGCCAGGCCGCCGAGGTCACGCGGCGCATCATTGCCTGGGCGTCGGCCACGACCGAGGAGGTGGAACAGCCGCCATCCGCTGAATCCGAGGACTTGCTTGCACAGCAAGCCGGCTTACAGGAATGGGATTGAATCGGCGTTCAGCCCACGACTACCCGCGGCCGTTTCGAATGGTCCAATTCAACTCGCCGCAGTAAATCCTGCACCAGCCAGGGCACGTTTCCTTCGCCAAACAACAGAAACTTGATCATCGCCGCGAGCGGGGTCTGATCCGACCAGCCGAAATGAATTTCTGGCGGTTCGCCGACCTTGGAGAACTCCAGACCCACGGCGACGACCACGTGCGCGATGGAAACGCAGCGGGTGACCTTGATCATGAATCGGCCGCGCTCCTCGCGGATCGCCATCAGCGGCCGCTGCATGAAGTCGCTTGGGTCGCCTAGTTCGACTTCGAGAAAAATGAGCGGCACATTCTCATCGACGCGGTGGCGCGAGCGAATAAACTTTTCGCGACGGTCGAGATCGTTTCGGCCTCCCGGACGGATCGGCACCAGAACGGAATAGTCCAGATGCCGGACGCGATCCCAGAGCGGTCTCGTCTCATCCGTTTCAAAATCGAACCCGTCGAAGCGGAATTCCCGCGCCCGCCACGCTCGCGACGCCATCGACGTGGAGACAATGGCGATGATGAACAGGCCCGCGATCCAAACGCAACTGGGATTGAAAATAACAATTCCGCAGGCCATCAACCCGAACGCCGCGGCGATCATCGCGAATGGAATCGAGAGGATCGTTTTGACAAACCCTCCCCGCCGGCGCAGGTCGAGGGCCGATGCGCCCGCCGCGCTGGTGAGCAGCGCCAGCACGCTGACCGAGTAGGCATAACGCTGATTCTCGACGCTGCCGCGAAAGATCAGGGTGATCGCCAAGTTAATGATCGCGAACAATTGATAAATCAGGCCGATGGCGCTGGCCCATCGCAATTCCATTCCAAACCGAAGCAGAAATTGCGGCAGCAAACTTCGGAGCCCGAGCGTGACGCTGGCGCCGGCGAGGCACAGCACCAAGATCGTGACCAGATCGTAAACGGCGCCGAATGTGCGGCCAAATAGGGGATTCAGATCGCCGGCGTCTATTCCCGGCTTGAGCTCACCGCCATGCGCGAGGTAGGCCATCGCTCGCTCGCGGGCCATGCCGCCAGGCAGCAGCGATTGCGGCGTCATTAACAACGTCGTTAGCATCGCCGAGCCCAGCAGCAGCGCCCCCATGATCAACGCGGACATGAGCAGGAGCTTTCGCGCGTTGACCACCTGGCTGCGTCCCGAGCCCCGCAGCACCGGCATGACGACCAGGCTCAACTCATAGCCGCTAAATCCCAGTGCCAGCTTGGGCGATAGCCAGAGGCACATTTTCACCAGCGACCAGGCGTCGACACCGGACCAGGCTGGACGTCGAATGCCCCAGTCGCCGGCGCGAACCGCTGCCCACCAGCCCTCGACGAGGGCAGGGTGCCGCGACAGATAAATCAGCCCACTGGCGATGATGATGCCGGTCAACGACAGGTAAGCGATGATAAGCAGCAGGGAAAACTGAACCATTCGCTTGGTGAAGCCATACCAGATGATCGGCCACATCAGGAAATTCACGCCCAGCAAAATCAATGTGGTGACAAGCTGGCGATCCCAGAATCCCCAAATCGTTTGCCAAATGGGGTTGGCGGAAATCGGTCGAGCCTCGGCGCCCGCCGCGGCCCAATGATCGAGCGTTCCTTGCCATGCCGGGTCGGGGTGGTTGAGAATGTGCACCGAGGCGTCGGCGGTGGATAGCGTCCGGGTGAACACAAAATTGGTGGCGGCGAAGCCGAGCAGCACCAGCACCAAGAACTTGCCGCGCCAACCATCGACCAGCCGTTCCAGCATCGCCGCCGAGCCTTGCCCCGGCGGCGACCGGCCGGCGATATAGGCGTAAACCGGCAGAGCCCCAAAGAGCGTGAGGAAGACGACCAGGGCGGTCGCCAACGGCGTCAACATACCCGCCGCCTCGAAGGCGATCGACGGCTGATACGCCAGCGTACTGAAGTAATCGAGGCCGATTAGCCCCAGCATTAGCGGCCATGCCGCCTTATAGCCAGCCGCCTTCGGATCATTCTTGGCATCCATGGTTGGCATCGAATCACACTGCGGGTAGAACCCGCGTTTGGAAAGCATCCGCCCTTGGGTGATTCGTATGCAATCGATCCCGATACGGCACTTACAGAATCAGCAGTCGGGCCGCGAGCGGGCCATCTGGCGGTAAGTCATTGCCGGCAATGACTTTGTTGTTTCTCATCCCGGATTTCATCGCCGCGTGCTGCTTGAGAGTTGTAAGGGCGCCACACGCTGTGCGCGCGACGCCGAATCTGTCACCTTACACCAGTGCCGGCTGAAACCGCCCGTTTCGTGGCCGCGCTTTGGTGAACGCGGATATCTTCGCGAAGAATCAGTGTGCCGGGAATCGATGAAAATCGTCCCGGCCTATTCGTGGCGAAGGGCCTCGATTGGATCCAAGCGCGATGCCCGCCAGGCGGGGTAGAGGCCAAAGATGACGCCGACCCCGAGTGACACGCCCAGCGACAGGCCGATTGGCCAGGCCTGGAACTTCGCGGGCAAATGCCATTGCGCGATCCATTCCACCACGGGTGGGAAGACGTAAATCGCGAGCACGCCGGCCAGCACGCCGACCGCGCCGCCGAGAAATGTCTGCAGGATGGCTTCGATGAGAAACTGCGAGACGATGTCGCGGCGTTTGGCGCCGAGGGCTCGGCGGATGCCGATTTCGCGGGTGCGTTCGGTCACGGTCGCGAGCATGATATTCATGATGCCGATGCCGCCGACCAGCAGCGAAATGCCGCCGATAAAGAAGAGCAGAATGGTGAAACGGTCCTGCGTGCGTTCGGCGTCCTCGAGGCGATCGAGCGGCACGGTGACCGCAAAATCCTTTTTACCGGCGTGGTTGCGCTCGAGAATTTCCCGAATGAGATTGCCCGCCGCGCGGACCTTTTCACGGCCGGCCGGCGTGTCGATATTGACGTCCAACGTCAGCGTGACCTGGTGGATCGCCACGCGTTCGCCGCTAAACGAGCCGGACGAGCGAATCACCACCGATTCGCCGAAGCGGGCGTTGACCGTGTGCAGGGGAATATACACGTCGTCGTTGTACTCCTCGGCGGCGAGGCTGCCGCCGGTGCCGCCGCTCGGCATTCGCTGTTTCATCACGCCCACGATGCGGTAATAGTGGCTGCTGATCAAAACCGACTGGCCGATCGGATCCTCAAAGGGAAACAGGCCGTCGGCGGTGGCAGCGCCGAGAACACAAACGTTGTCCGCCTCGTAGTTGTCTTCGTCCGTAACAAAGCGGCCACGCGCCAGCGTGATCTTGTTGACGTCCGCGTATTCCGGGGTCGTGCCGACCACTCGCCCGTTGAACACTTTGCCCTCGCTGCGGATCTCCTGGCGGAAGACGCGCATGCGGCCACGGAGCGAATGATGTCGGGAATGGTCAAGAACTGTTCGTAATCTTTTTCCAGGATGCCGTACTGGGCGATAAAGCTTCGCCGGCCGGCCGAGGCCGCCGCGTCGTCCGGCGGTTTTACCGACCGGATCATGATGTTGGTGGCGCCCTGACGGCGAATATCTTCCAGCGCGTCCTGCTTGCTGCCCTCGCCAAACGCCAGCAGTGTGATCACCGCGAGATTGCCGATGATAATGCCGAGCACCGACAGAAACGAGCGGAGCTTATGCAGCCACAAGCTGCGCAGAGCCAACAAGACGTTGCGGCGGAATTTGGTCAATCTGAACATCGATCACTCGTGGAGAGTCGCCGACTCGAATGGATTGTACTCGACTCGCTCCGCGAGTCGGGGCTGCAACTCGCGGAGCGAGTCGGCTACGTTCAATCCATCAACTCGCGGAGCGAGTCGAGTACATTTTTTAAGCCGTCACGCGCACCTGGTTTCGCTCGTCGGACTCGACGTGGCCGTCGCGCATGCGGATGACGCGCTTGGCCCACTGGGCGATGTCCGGCTCGTGCGTGACCATGATGATGGTCTTGCCCGCGTTGTTCATTTTCGTCAGCATCTGCATGATTTCGTCACTGGTGCGCGAGTCGAGATTTCCGGTCGGCTCGTCGGCGAGGATCACCTGCGGATCGTTGACCAGGCTGCGGGCAATCGCCACGCGCTGCTGCTGACCGCCGGAAAGCTGCATCGGCCGGTGATCGAGCCGATCGCCGAGTCCGACCATTTCCGCCAGGCGAATGCAGCGCTCGCGGGTTTCGTCGTCCAGGCGAATGCCCTGGTAAAGCAGCGGCACTTCGATGTTTTCGACGACCGTGTATTGCGGCAGCAGATTGTACGACTGGAAAATGAAGCCGAGATACTTGCTGCGAATCTCCGAAAGCTCATCGTCGTCCATTTCGGAGACGTCGTTTTCGCCAAGAATATACTGGCCGGTCGTGAGGCGATCGAGACAGCCGAGTACATTGAGCAGCGTTGATTTTCCGGAGCCCGACGGGCCCATCAGGGCAATGAAGTCGCCATCGTCGAAACCGAGGGTGACGTTTCGCAATGCCTGAACCGTGTTGTCGCCAAGATAGTAGTTCTTAACCAGGTTGATGACGCGCACCATCGCAGTCATGGACAAATCCCCAATCACAAGACGCTTGCGGCTTGCCCGGGCGAAGCCGCGAACCGGCGATGACTCGTCAGTCGGCGATTTCCAGTCCTTGGGCCTTGGCCCGCTGCTTTGCCTGTTCTCGGAACTGCTCCGGCACTTGCTCGAGCATGGCCTTGCGCTCCTGCGGAGTGGCCTTCTTGAATGCCTCCATTCGCTTTCGCGATTCGTCGGCGTTGGGAAGCGCACCGGCCCCGCCGCCATTGCCGGCGGTCGGACCGCCGCGCCGGCTGCCATTGGTGCCCGGCCCCTTCTTCTGGCCGCCGGGGGCTGCCGCGCCGCCGGGCTGGCTCTGCTTGCCATTGCCTTTAGCCTGATCAGCCTGACCACCAGCTTCATTCGTCTTCTGGAATTCGCCCGGCTGACGAGTCTTGGCGGTGTCGCCGATCAAAACCTTCGGATTCAGCACCACTTCGTCGCTTTGCTGGAGTCCTTGTTGAATCTCAACTTCTTTCTCATTGCTCATGCCGACTTTGATGTCGCGTTCCTCGGGAAGGCCCGCGGCGTTCTTGACGAAGATCTTTCGCGTGTCGCCCAGTTCCGGCCCGCCGATGACCGCCTGAATCGGCACGGTCAACACCGGTTTTTCGGACGCATCGACGAAGATTTTAACCTCGGCGTTCATGCCGGGCTTGAGGTTCCGCACCGGTTCGTCAATCGAGACCATGGTCTGATACATCTTCACGTCGGGCGAGGCACGCCAATCGGGCTGCATCGCGACCGTGGCCACCGAGCGAACGCTGGCTTTCAGCATGCGATCCTGAAACGCATCGACGCGAATTTCCGTTCTCATGCCGGGCTTGACTTTGTCCACCATCGCTTCATGGACGCGCGTGTTCACCATCATCTGGTTCAGGGATGGAATGCGAATGATCGTCTGCCCTTCGCGGACGGGCTCGCCCTGGGCCACGGTCGATTGCTGCGAGCCAAAGCCGGATCGCTGCTGCTCGGACATGTAGTACACAACCATGCCGTCGCGGGGAGCATAGAGCATGCAGTTAACGATCTGCTCTTCGAGATCGCGGAGTTTTTCTTGCTGCTGTTTGAGAACGTTTTCCTTGGTTTCGAGATCCTTCTTGGATTTCTCGATCTTGGCGCGGGCCTGCGCGTCGATGCTTTTGAGTTTGAGCGCCGCCTGATCGACCAGACTCTGGAAGTTCTTAATATCTTTAATGAATTGAAAATCGGTCAATGCCCGGTACGAGCCTTCCAGTTTCTCCAGGGCCAGGCGGTCGGCCTCGGCCTGGCTGAAACTGAGATAGCCCTTGGCGGTCATGCGGCGCGACCAGACCGACTTGTCCTTGGCTTGCTCCAGTTGCCCTTCCATGTCGGCCTTCTGGTTGCCGCGGTCGCACTGGATGTATTTGTTCAAATCGATCTTGGCCAAATCGAGCGTGAGTTTGGCGGCATCGATGTCAATCTTTTTCTGATTGTCATCGATTTCGACCTGGGCTTTAGCGCCGACGACGTCGGATTCCGCCTGATTGACGGAAATCATTTGCGTGAGTTTTTGATCTTCGAGGCCGGATTTATCGAGTTCGCAAACCAGATCCGACCAGACCTTGAGCTGTTCGAACTCCTTCGCGATGGCCGGGTTGGCAAGTTCCGCGGCGGTGGCCGGCTTTCCATGATGGGCATTTTTGGGAATCTCACCGTGATGGGGCCAAACCCAATCACCGCGAATCCCCGAGCGCAGTTCCTCGGGCCGATCGCTCATCACCTGGCTGCCGTCGTCGATGACCCAGCGAATGGTGGTGGAGAGTTGATTGCCGCGAACCGCTTTGACGAGGCATTTCAAGTCGTCGTTTTTGGCGGCCTCGAGGGTGCCTTTCTCGACGATGGTCACTTCGAGCGGTTGCTTCTTGACCGTGTACCAAATCAGGTCTTCATGTTTCTTGACGAACAAACCGCGCCCGTAGCGAACGCCGGCGAAACCGGCGATGCCAAGGACCGCCAGCATCGCCGCGGCGAGACCGAAGTAAAGCGTCGGGCTACGGCGATTTTTCCTGCGCGTATGGGCTGAGGACTCGTGGCTTCCCGGCAGGTTCGGCCGGTGGTAGCCGTTCCCCAGCGGGGAGGGCATTGCCGGATGAGTTGAGGTCACTGGGCTGGCGTTCTCGGGTTGAGTATTCATCAATCCAGACTCCACGGGCGTCGAGCGGCATCAATTCCAGGTCGAGATACAGCGTCATGCGAACGGTATGGTAGTTGGTCCACAGCGTGTACAGCTGCTGCTGGGCACGCACCAATCCCTGTTGTGCAGTGATCAATTGTTGTGTCAGGGACGCGGCTGCCGCCGCGCCGCCGCCGGTCGCTTGCGGTTGGTCGAAGTTTTCCAGTGCGTTTTCCACAACCAGGTAGGCAAGGTCCACTTGCTGTTGTTGAATCTTATATTGCTGGGCCACTACCCGCAACCGCCGAATTTCACCACGGACTGAATTCAGAATCACATCCTCCTGGGATTGCAGTGAGCGGCGACGGCGCTGGAAGTTAATCAAGCCGACCCGGTAACTGTTTCGTTCGGCGCGGCGCACTAGCGGCAGTTCCGCGTTCAGCGTCACTTGTTGGGTCGTTTGGTCGGTGCTAAAACTCACCGGTTTCGCTTGTCCGGCAGGGGTGGATGTACTTATATGATACCCGACATTGAGCACACCGAGCAAGGAATTTGCTCGCACGGCGATTTGCCGCCAGGAATCGACAAGCTGCGCCCGCCCATTCATCAAGTCCAAGCGATTCGTCAAGGCCGTTTGCGCCGATTTTGCGTACGCTTCTTCGATCGGCGCCGCCAGCAAATCCACACCATCCACGATGACCGGCGGGAGGGTCGGCCAAGATTCGCGAACCATCTGTAGTCGCTCGTTGCGTGCACCGACCAGCACGAATTCAAAGCTGCTGCTCAGATCGCGGAACATGCGAATCCGGCGCTCGTCGCGGGCGATGGGCTCGGCAACCGCTCTCCAGGGCTGCTTTTCGTAGTTGCGAAGCGCTGCTCAAATTCCCCGACCGCCAGTTGGCGGTCGAGCAGGTTCCGTTCGCGGTCGAAATCCTGCAGCTTGCGGAGAAGTTCCGGCGGAACGACCGCTCCCCGTCGCTCGTACGTCGCAATTTGCGCTTCGGTATCGGTCTGAGTACTCAGCAACTGACGTCGGCGCTCGCGGATCGTCGTCAGCCGGGCTCGAAGTTCGTCATCGGCCAACTGTTGCCAGGCGTTCCATTCCCCCACGATGCGGCTACTAAATCGCGTGCCCGCCACAAACCGACCGGTCGTTAATTCGGCCGCAGAGTCTCGGACGCAATTTTCCGATGTCTTCGGGCCGAGCATAGCTCGTATTCAGACGATTTTGCACGGCCGCATATTCATCGAGCACCGCCTGAAAGCGATTTAGTTGTTGCTCGATCGGGCCATGATTGACAGATCGAGTTCCAGGCTGGTCGTCGGCGGCAATCCAAGTTGGATCTTGTAGCTGTCCAGAAGGTTTTTGAGGACAAGTTCATCCTGCAAAACCGTAGTCTGGCCCTGCAATAATTGTTGATTGACCTGATCCACTTGTAACTGCGAAACGACGCCGCCCTCGGCAAAAGCCTTGAACCGTTGCAGGTACTGTTGCAATGTGGCCACGTTTCGCCGTTCCACCTCCAAACCTACCGCGGCTTCGACGGTCGGCAGATAACCTGTGTTGCTTGCCGAGTTCGTTGCCGTGATACCTAAACTTTGATCGAGGAAAGATGAGGCGCCGCTGAGAAATAGGCCGCCGGTCGCGACGTTGACGTAAAACTGGCTTCGGAATCGAGAATACGAGCGAATTTGATAGAGCAGGTTTCTTTCCGCCTGCGTCAGATCTTCGAGATTCACCGCAAGCCCGCCGCCCTGCAGCAACGGCTGCGTCAGGTCCAATGTCATGCCAGTCACGCTGAGTTGCGGCTTGCCGTTGAGCAGTTCGAAAGTGTATTGATTGGCCAGTTTGTACATCAGCAGCGCTCCGGTCGGAAATCGCTTGTTGAATCCCGTGCTGATGTCGCCAATAAATCGCTGTCCCTCGCCCGTGATGGTCTGAGGGCCGCTCGACTCGAATGTCGAATCGGCGATGCCGAAGAATTGCGCCGCAAAGGAAAACCGTTGCAGCGAAACCGGCAACGCCGCGAGATACAAGTTCTCGCGCTGGTCCTGGTAGTCGCGGCTATTGATCAGGCCAAGTTCGCAGGCCTGGTCGAGTTTGATCAGGTAAGGATGTTCGGGCGTTCCGGGCGCGGCGACGGGAACCGGATCGACCGGCGCCGCGTTGGGGACCGGCGCTGCGACCGCCACCGGCGGAAGAACCGGCGGCAATTCGGCGCGATTCATCCGATCCCAGGCGGCCAGCAAATCCAGGTAGCCGGTCCCCTCGAAACTGCCGATGCCGGCCTTGCCCGGCTTCTGCGGGTTGGGTGATAGCATTCGAGCCGCCGGGTCATCGTGCGGCATCGGCGGGTGGTCGGGATTGGTCGGATCGGCGAAGCGAGCCCGCGGATCGGGATAAATGTGGAAGTTTTCGATCTGCCACGGCTCGAAAACGTTTTTCTCCGTCAGCAGCCTGCTGACATCCTCGTCCGCGGCCTGGCGAAAGTAACGCCGGGTGCAACCGCTTTCGAGCAGCGTCGCCAGAATCACGATCAAGGGCACAACTTGAAGCCGATTTCGATTCATGCCACACCGTGAACGCAGCCTGGGCGGAACAACGCGCATACACGGTATCGGCGTCAAGGTTGATCCAACTTGAGGTGCATTCCGAGCGAAATGATTAAAGTATGAGCAGGCGCGGATGCGGATGATTGCTCGAATTTGGCTGGATGGATCGGGCCGGTCAGACCAGTTGCCGCCGGCGCCGCCGCGACATCCAGTGTTCGAGGCGATCAAAGAGGCGCATCGAGGTCGTCGCGGGAAATTGTCCCCATGTTGGCAATCTGCACTACGCGCTGTTCGGCCAGATAGCCGCTCTGACCGCCGATCAAGAATCCCCATCCCTGGCAGCGATTGACGAAATCGTTGCTCGATTCCTGGTCGGGCGGGTAAAAGCTGGTAATGACGGGGCTGAGCTTTCGTCGGCCAGCGGCGGGAGACCGACATGGCGCAGCCGGTCGCGGACAAAGCGCCCGAGTTCGGCATAGTGGTCGTATCGCGCCCGAGTTTTTCTCCGGCATCATAAACCTTCAAGGCTGTTTCCAGGGCGAGCAGGAGCGGCGACGGCACCGTGAATCGCGGGCCGGCCGAGCCCAATGATGCCGGTATGTCGAAGTAACTGGGAATTTGTTCGGTATCGAGATGGTGCAATTCTCTCGGGTCGGCGAAAACGAGCGATAGGCCCGCGTAAGAACTCAATGCTTTGCCCGTGGCGCCGCTGGCCAGATAAATGCCGCTCAGATCGAGCGGGACCGCGCCCAAGCTGCTAACGCAGTCGGCGCAGACGCGAATGCCGCGCGCGCTGGGCGATTTTTATGAGTCCATGCAAATCGTTCATCACGCCGGTGCTGGATTCCTGGTGAACGCCCCAGACCCAGCCGCCGCGCGGCATCTGACAGAGCACATGGTCGGCTTGATCCAGTTCCCAGGCATGGCCCCAGGGCCACTCGAGCACCCGGGGATCGAGTCCGAAGCGATTCACTTGTTTGAGCAGCGCGGCCAAACTCGCCGTTGACCAGAACTAACCCGTTTTCCGGTTGCGGCCCGGCAACCAGCGTGGAGGCGATGGATTCATTGGCGAGTGTTCCGCTGCCGACGGTCATGGCGACCGCGCGGGCCTTGGTCAGTCGGCCAAGCGCCTCGCGAACTCCCTCGAAGCGATCGACGAACTCGACGCTGCGGTGATAAATGGGGGCTTCCGCGAAGGCCGCGCACATCCGGCCAGGGGCACGGGCCCAGGGAGCATGGAAACCGGTTCCACCGATGTCTCGGCCTCCCGTGCCACCCGTCGTTCCCACAGCGATATCGTGCGCCTTCATCTGTTGGTCCACTCGGTCAAGAGTGGCAATCATGGGAATGAAGATCGCCCCGGATTCACCTTTGGCAGGCACCAGGGCCTCAAAACCTATATGTCTATAGAGAGCAAGCTGTTCCGTCACCCCTGAAATTAAGTAGTGGGTGTAGCCCTTTTCGCGGGCAAATGCATTCAAGCAATAAGTCAGTCCGCCGATCACCATGCTGTGCCGCTCGTTGTTTTCAATCGCGAGCAGCCGCACTTCGAGCGGGCGCATGCCCGGTTTGGCAATGAGCGATCGATCCGCGATCCGCGCATCGATCGAAAAGGGCGGGCGATCGTGGATGCTGATCATTCCGACGACGCGATCATCCACCAGAGCCAGAAAGTAGATGTTGCGATCGTGGAACTTGTCCACCAGTCGACCCTGACCATTGTCATCGGGCTGCTGGATCTCTTCAACAAACGTGCGATAATTGAGCCGATGAAGCTGTTCAAACTCTTCGGCTGATTCCGCACGCTTAAAAAGATACCGGCCGAGGCGAGCATGCAGCTACCTCCCGCGACGGCAAACCCGGCCATTCCATCCCCCCGAGTCGTATCCAGATGCCCTGGTCCTACCGGGATTGGTACGTCCGGTTTTTTACCCAAACTTATTAACTCGACCCGCTTTCGGCAAGGAGTCCCCCACTCTCACGCATCGGGTTTATGGCCCGGAGCACTTCAATATCGGAAAAACAGGATTCCCGAATTCACTTGGACAACTCGCTTCTACTCGGCACAATAGCTACGATCCGAACCGGCTACTTCCGTTCACCAGTTGCCCAATTCGCCTAGGAGCTGTTCATGCCAGAACCCGTCGTAATCGCCACTTGGCCGTTTGGCCGCATCGCCGTGGATGTTGCGTTTCCGATGCTCCGCAACGGGCGTGCCGCTTTGGATGCCGCCATCGCTGGGGCCCAGGCCGTCGAGGATGATCCGAAGGTCGATACCGTCGGTTTTGGCGGCATCGCCAACGCGATCGGCACGGTTTCGCTCGATTCCTGCGTCATGGACGGCCACACGCTGTCTTGCGGCGCGGTCGGCTGCCTTGAAAACGTCCGCCACGCCGCGGCGGTCGCACGCCGCGTCATGGAAAGGACGCCCCACATCCTGCTCGTCGGCGACGGCGCACGCTCGTTCGCCATGGAGCAAGGATTTCCGCTCGAAACTTTGAACACCGCGGAGAGCGTTGCGAAATGGAATGCGCAAAAACAAAGCCCGCGCCCGTCCCGCAGGCCCCGAAAGGCGGGCCCGACAACCACGACACCGTCAACGTGCTCGCGCTCGACCGGAAGGGCCATCTGGGCGGCGTCTGCACCACATCGGGACTGGCGTATAAGCTCCCCGGCCGCGTCGGCGATTCCCCGCTCATCGGCGCCGGACTGTACGTCGACGACTCCGCGGGGGCGGCAGGCGCGACGGGCGTCGGCGAGGAAATCATCCGTATTAGCGGCAGTTTCTTCATCGTCGAACAACTGCGAGCCGGCAAGATCCCCCAGGAAGCTTGCGAAATCGCCATCCGCCGCGTCAATGCGACGGCGGTTCGCCGCGGCGTCCACCCCGCCGGCGTCGCCTTTCTGGCGCTCGACCCGAAAGGCCGCTACGGCGCGGCTTGCACCGTGAACACCAAGTTCCAATTCGCGGTGGCCCGCGGCGACAAATCCGAACTGCTCACTGCCAAGGAAATCGGCCCCGAAGCCCCGTAGCCGGATGCCCAGGAGGCTAAGGGCACCGCATCCGCATGCGCGACACCAAATCTGTCATCTTACCTTTCGCCGGCTGTGCAGGGTAAGGGCGCGCACACCGCCTGCGCCAGACACCCAAATCTGTCATCTTACCCCGTTGCAGGCCAAAACCGCGTTAAGCAAAAACGCCACGGTCGGCGCTGCGAGTCGCGCCGGCCGTGGCGTTCCATGCCTTCATTCCTGCAACAGATTATTGCAGGATCATACTAAACGGCACCACCGTATTGGCGTACGGCGGCAGGCTGTAGTCGATCGAAATCCCCGGCTGCGGGCCCGGATTCCCCAATCGCTGGGTGCAGATCGCACAGCCCATGCAGTGAGTGGACGAGAAGTTTCCGCCCGTCGCCTTCTTAATTTTGATCGTGCTTAGCGACAACGGATTATTCGGGTCCGGCCCGGCTTTCGGCGGAAACACCTCGGTGACGATCACTGCCTCCATTCGGCTCGCGACATCCAGATAGAGAACAGACCCCGGCCGAATGTCGAATTTCTCGCCGCTGGTCGCCGAATACTCCTGGCCATTGTGATCGACGGTATCACGAATGGTGACAATCGCATTCGGTCCGGCGCCGACGTACGAGTACGCCGGAACGACCGTTTCAATTTCGGCCCCGCCGACCGCGGTCTGCTGGAAGTTCAGTTCATTCTGGCCATTGACGGTGAGGTTGCCCTGGAAGCCGGCGGCGCCCGGATTGATCGGGTTGAGCCCGAAGAAGACCGGCCGGCCGCCCTGCAGGCGTGCATTCTGGCCATCGAGCGTCAGGTTGGTGCGATCCACAATGGCGAACATCTTGTGCCGCAACTGCGGATCGACCTCGCCGCCCAGTTTCACCGGCTGCGTGCTGTCATCCCGCACCGTGAAGAAGCCCGTCGTCACATAGACGGCGAACACATTGCTTCGCGTCGTGATGTTATTGAAGATCTTGCGGAGCAAATCATCCTTTAGATATGGATGGACGTTTGTCGCCGGCGTCCCGCCAACGTTGGCGCCAACCAAATCGCGGCCGAGCAGGGTCTTGGTCAGTCCTGTGACCGCAGGCGGATTGATGCCATACTGTAGATCTTGCCCACTCGGATTCGGCATGGCGAGGCTCCACACCGGCTGATCGGCGAGGCTTGGCACACCGCCCGGCGTCCGCGCGGCCAGGAACTGCTGAAACAGCGTTTCCGATTCCGACTGCGTAAACGCATTGCTGCGTTGTGCCGTGTCATACGAATCCGCTAGGCAACGCAGCACCAACGAATCACCGCTGACGGTGTCCGCCCAAACCGTGTTGATGTTGATCTTGCCGGGAATCTTTCCGCCAAATGGCACGCCATGCATCCAGCTATGGACGCCGAGCATTTCCATTGCGCGGTAGAGCCGGGTCGCGGGATTGCTCAATGCGACCCTCAACGACTGCTGATGCGCAACAGAAGTTGCCGGATTCGGCCCGGAACCAGCGGGAATGAATTGCTGCATCAATTCGTGCGGATGGTACGTCGAAACGTACAGCATATCCATCGGGCTGGTGACATTGCGATCGAAATGGGTGAGCCATTCGAACTGCTGGTCGAGCGTATTGGTCGAGTTCCCGCCCGCGGCCGTGGTGTTATCGCCATTCTGCGTGAAAAAGGTGTTATCGACCGTAATGGTGCTCGGCGTGGCAAGCATCTGCTTCGAAAAATCGGTCGCGCGGAACGGCTGGCGACGACCGATCGAGATTCGGTTATTTGCGCCGCCATTCATTGGTTGGCGTTCGTTCCCCGCCGCATTGCGCGGGCCAGCGGAGTCGTAAAGCACCGCGTCGTTCAGCCATTTCGAGCCTGCCGGCGGCGTCGTATAGTCGACCGTGATGTACGGGTTGTACAACGCTTGTGCCGGATTCGATTGCGGCGGCAACGTCGGGTTCGCCAATCGCTGCAAGAAGACCGACGGCTGGTTGGCGGGAAGCGTCGTTAGATCAAAAGTATTGTCCACTTCAGCATATAGTTTGCTGTCGACGCCGCCAAACGTCTGATCCTTGACCGCGACGGTGGCCGTGAATGGTACCGGATTCGCGGCCATCGGGTTCCGGTCGTAGGGGAAGTCAGCTTGCCAATTCCTTGGGAATTTCGTGCTGGCTTTTTCGGAAGGGCCGAGCACGAAATAGCCCGTGTTCCTCTTGTCATTCGTGGTCCGGTCCCCGTACTGTCCGTTCGACGGCAGCACAACGGTCGGATCGACGCCCATGGGCGGCGCAGCGCCGTCGCTGGTGAAATCCAGCACTTGCACGGTGGGAATCGTGCCGCCGGCCGCGGGCTTTGGATCGCCCAGAACGTTGCTCGGATCGCGGGTCGCGACCGGGTCAACCTGAGATTGAATTACGATCTTGTAAATGCCGTGCGGTTGGCCGGACAATGCTGGGTTCGGATCGCTGCTGGAGAATTGCAGCCGGGCGGCCCCGCCCTCGGACATGTTTGGATCGGCTTGATGAGGATTGTGCAACTCGACGAAATAATTCACACGATACTTCATCGTCGCCTTGGCCATCGCTGACTGCGGTTTGAACGGCCGAGAAGTCGGGGTTTGTCGTGTCCGGGTCCGAAGTGTCACCCGGTGCGATATGCCAATAGCGGATTCGAAAAATCATCATCCGGGTGATTCTGAATCTGGCCATAGGCTTCATTAATCACCAGCCGCGGCATCTCGGTGCCGAACACCCAGCCCCATTGCAGGTTCCCGCCGGGGAGGAAGTTGAATGTCGTATTTACATCGTCGGAGTCGATGTAATCGACCATGTTGACGGCGAGTTGAGCGAGGAATCGCAACGCTTCGAACTGCTGGCGGTTGGGATCATTCGCCGGCAGCGTTCCCGGGTCGCTCCCGGTAAAGTTGGAGGGCAGGGAGGCGCCGGTTGACAGGCGGAGCCGGTCGAAAATATCCGTCGCCAACAACTGGCGATCGCGAATCGCATTATTCAATTGCGTCACGACATTGATGTTCGCGGTATTGAGCGTGAAGCCGGCCTGCGCCGGCGCGGGATAGCTGGTCAGTTTTCGATTCAAATCAACGCGACCGAGATCGGCGAGGGCCGACCGCCAATCGTTATCGCGCAGATCGCCGCCGGGGGCGCCAATTGCATTGCGGTTCGCGAACAGCGCCGTCGCGGGGGCGGCGGCGCTATTAAACAAGGAGCCTTGCGCTGACTGCGGCAGCCGCAACGGTGATCCAGGCGGCTGGCTCGCATCCAGCAAGTAGGTCACGGTGCCCGTGAAGGGCGGAGTCGGGCTATTGGTTTGCCCCGGTGCGCAACCGGCGCGATCCAGGTCCGAACTCAGCATCGTGATCAGGTTGCGAAGCTTCGGATATCGTTCGAGGTTGCCGTCGTAGGTGCCGCCGACGCTCGGCGGGTTCGCCCACAACTTGTCCGAACGCGGAATTGAGCGTGTCGGGTGAGATCGGGAAGGGCGGCTGGGCCGGCTGTGCTCCGGCCAACAGCTCTGGCGTCGTCCATTCGATCAGTTTCTGCATGTCCGAAATCGGCAACAGGCGGTCCGCCTCGCTGCCGATCGCCAACACTATCCAGATCGGGCTCGATTCAACTGGAACGGATTGAACAGCGATGGATGATAGTATCGCTCGTCCTGGTTGCCGCTCTGATAATAATTCGGAAACGTCGGGAAAAATCGGTAGCTGTATTGCGCGCAACGGCGACCGGCGACCGCGTGCCGACCCCCGGTGGCGTGTCGAACTATGCTGCTGGCGTCCAGATCTGCCGGAGCATAATAGCAGCGGCGAATTGCCCGGCACCGAAGCGGTCAGGCCCGATGCGTTGGGAATCGGGAAATTCGGCAACGTGCCAAATCCCGGGTAGTCCACCGGCACGCCGGGCTTTTGGCCATACCGTCCGCCCGCTCTGACATTTCCGCGGAACAAGTCTTTATATTGCTCTGCGCTGCCCAGACGGCCGAACGGCACCTGGACCCGGATAAGGATTATTCACCTGCTCCATCAGCCGTCGAGGGTTGATTTCCCACGGACCAAATCCTTGATTCGAGCCGCTGTACATTCCCGCCGGAAGCGTCGCTTCCTTCCCGCACATTGCCCGCGACATTCATGTTCACGCGGCCATCCATGTCCACGATCAGGAAGGCGAACATCGGCTTGATCTTGCGGTTGGTCGCGGCGAGCCGGACCACTGGGTAGCCGAAGTCCACCCAAACGCTGTCGTAATGCTGAGCGTCGCCCGGCAAGTTTGCCACGTCGCCGTAGTAGCTGATACCGCTTATTGGGTCGACGTATTCGCTTGGCGCTGGGAAGATCTGCCCTGAATTTGCCATCGCCTGCACGATCGCCGGCGTTGCCGTCGCAAGTTCAGCAGCCATCAATTGATCTGCTGGACGTGGTCGCATGGTTCGGTATTTGAGGGTTTTGTCCGTCGAGTCTAATGCGAACCAATTCGGATTCGGCGTTCCCGGCGCTGTGTACATCGGGCCAAAGCCGGTGTGCTGTCCGCGCCAGAACGATGGAATCGAGACGTACGGAACTTGCGGATTGTTAGCGTCCGGATTCTGTGCGGTGACTGCGGCCAAATACACATGGTTCAAGTCAGGATAAGTGTACGGCGGATTGAAGCCCCCGATATACGGAAAATTCGTCGCTGGCGGCGGAGTGGTGCCAATCGGCACCTGGTTGCTCGGATAGACCTGAAAGTCGCTCAGGATCGCGCTTGAATCCGTCGGCCGACCAATAGGAGTAGTTAATCAGCTGTTTGTCGTCGACGTTGATGAACGGCGGGTTCATGTACGTGCCCGCGCCAGTCGAGGGTCGGCCCGAGCCGTTGAACGGCGTCTGATTGTTGACTCCCTGGATGTCAGTGGATCCTGGAACCGGAATGTAATTCCACCCGTACATGTTGTGCGCGAAGTCATAACCGCGGATCGCGGAATACATGCCGTCGCCGGTGTCCTCCTGTCCGTAAATCGTGGCGCCAAGAGCATAGCGCAGAAGTTCCTCCGCCGGCGGGTAGTCGTCGGACAAATGATGACTGGCCTCGCGATAAATGCGCGATGAAGTTGCCTGTGCTTCCGCGAAAACCAAGAAACACATGCCGATGACTAAGAACAGCATCAGCAGAACAATCACCACCAGCAGGATGGCGGCACGTCTTTGGGCAGATGGTCGAGCGTTGGAACGTCGGAGCATAAAGCTCTCCTTTGTTCGCCAAATGAATAAGTTTCTTCCGTCCCACGACGCCCAGTTGGACGCCGGAAAATAAATCCTACAAATCTTGGATGATAGTCAGTTGCCGCGCTTGTTCAGCTTTCGGATCCCAAATGCGAATCCGAATTAAAACGGCCTTCAGATTAATCCGAAGCGGAATACGTGTCCCGGCGATCGCTGCATTCGCAGTGTCATTCCAAGTATCGTACGGTGGATCGGCCGACCACGTGTCGAATACACGCATTTGTCGCGTGCTGAAGACCGAATTCCGCTTCGAAAGGGGCAAGTAATCGAACGGATAATCCGAGTTTGCTACGGGGCTGGGCAATCCCGGCATGATGAAGGAGCCGGGGACATTGTAGGCGGGCAACGGGCCCGGATCGTCGATCGCTGGGTTTCCAGTCACAATCGGCGTCCACATGGCCTTAACTTCGAACGATATGACATCCGAAAGAATGATGTCGTCACCTTTAGCTAAGCCGGTAAGACTTGAGTCTACGAGGCCGGCGGTGTCCGGTAACCCGGCGATATTTGGGTCTGTTGCCAGGGTGGGATACGGTCCGCCAGAAATTGACGGCACCATGCCGAAACGATTGCGGGGCTCCGACATGTCCGCCATGTTGTTGTAGATCGGCGGAGACGTGTATCGCGTACTAATCTCCGCGTTCGAGTTAGCTGGCACCGCGGTACCGCTGAACTTCGGATCGATCAAGAGTCGCTGACGCCTGCAAAGATTGAAAAGCTGCGTCGGATTCGGTTGCGTCGCTCCCGCGAAATCGTTATTCGGTACCAGGAAGTAGGAAACCTCCGCGTAGCGAGTGGTGAAGAACGGCGTCGTGCCGAACGCAGGGGTTTTCACGTAATCGTTTGGATCCACAAAGTTGTTTGGAAACAACATACCGGGGGGAACTGGTTGCGGATTTTCGAGAACTCGAAACATGTTCTCCGGCGTCGCTCCCTTGTTCACTTTATTGAAGTCCAGTCGCAAGACCGTGAACTGGAGAGTGTGCGTGGTCGCTCGCGCAAAAAGCATGCCGTCGCGATCAGTGCCCTCAGCGACGAATGGATTGTTCGTGAGGGGATCCATAGGGCCCTGGAAGATTCGGAAATACCCGCCGCCCGTAGTTTTCTTGGGCGGTTCCCAAGCGACCGGGAATCGATCCGTAGTTTGGTCGCTAACGTACTGATACGGCGCGGTTTCAGGGAACCGAAAGGCAGCCAAGTCGTCTCGCAGCATCGTCCCGGCGGTGCGCAGTCGTTCTTGCATCACGCCCTGCGTGCGCATGGAGCGAAACATGTCGATGCCGCGCTTGAACGCCTCGGTGATGATCACCATCAAAAGCAAACTCACGCCGGCCGCGACCAGCAATTCGACAATCGTGAAACCGCCGCGGGCTTTCGTGGATCGACATCGCATTGCTGCAACCTCGTATGATCTCATTTGTTTGCCGCGAACCGACTCGCCAGGCAAACGACGTTTTCATTCGGATCGCGGAAAGCGGACTTCGACAAATTGCGAACTTCGGGAGAATGAAACTCGTTCAATCGACGAACGAATAATGAAGCCGAAGTCCGCAATCCCCGATCCGAAAGCACTCTGGGCGAGACCGACTGTTTGAGCTCCCAATTGTCCCAACTGAGCCCATCATTAGGGCACTGGTCGAGTAAACGGCGTCAACAATCCCCGCTCGAAAACTTCGACCACATTCGGCATTACAATCCCCAATCCCGGCCCGTTTGTGGACCCGTCGGCTTGGTAAGTGGATTCAATGGCCGGAGTTTGGAGTTCAAGAACCAACCGCTGGGCTGCTGGGTCGTCGCTGATATTGACAATCCGATAGAAGTATCCATGAGGTCCGCCACCTTTCAAATCCGGTTGGCCGTTCGGCAACGTCATTGTGGCGTCGAGAATCCAGTTTCCCTTATGTAGGCTCGGCTTTGTTGATAGTCCGCTATAATCGAGCCATGCTTCGGTTTGATCTTTGAAAAACCACGTGCGGTAAGCGTTCTCGTCCGACGGCCCGTCAACGCTTCGTGCGTTGTAAACAACGACCGTTAGCCTTGCTTCCCGGGCTTGCGTTCGATTCTGCCGCTTCACGAGAAAAGCACAGCTGTAACGGCCGTCGCGCTGCACCGTGCCGTTAAGTGCGCCGAGTTGCCCCGAGGTGTTGTTGATTAAATCACCCGTATCGTCGTACGGTGTTCCGTCCTTGCCGAAGCCAATATCGTCGAGGCGAAAACAGAGTCGATTGATTTCGACGTTAAGGCTAACTGGGTTCGCCGCAGTCTGATACAGATATGGCGGGCCAGTGGGCCCTGGAACTGAAGATCGGATATACTCCAAACGACGAAGACTTCTCCGAGGAATCGTCATATAACCCGAACCAGACACGAGGCCGGTCGATTCGTTGCCGCCTAACCAAAACTGCTGTGGAGTGCCTTTGTTAAACGCGTTGTTCCATCCAACGGGATCGATGTAGACTGGATAGCACGAGGGCGAATTCAGTGCAAGCGCCGGCAACGCAGACGGAGTCGTTATGGTCGCTTGTGGTGACGGCAGCAAGTCTGGATTATGAGGATAGTTAACGTTTGTCATCGCGTTGAATAACGGATCGTAATGGTTATGTGGAGTGGCTGGCACCGGTGGACCTGCGCCGAGCGGGGGGTATTCTGGGTACAGATCGGCAGCCGGTCCTGGCGTCTCTTCTTTCCAAATCACCCGGAAATTCGCCGTCGCGCTCTGATTCAGTTGAGCCGTGTTCTCATCCTTGATTGCGTTGGCCATATTAACGGCCGCCAAAGGGAACAAAGATAATACTCCGAGCAGCCCGATTGCCAACACGAAGATGGCAATGAGGACTTCGACGAGTGATAAGCCGCGGCGATGTAGACTCGAGAATTTCATATCGTTGCCTCAAAGTCCCGACGCCTTGCCATCCATCGTGAAACTAAACGGATTGGCATAATATCCAGGCTGTCCCGATGCGCTTGGCGTTAAATCCAGCGGCTGCACCGCGATCAGACCAGTTCGCGCGTAAACGACAACCAACAGTTGATCGCCTTCGGTTCGCCCTTTTGAGCCATTACGAATACGCAAAATCACTTTGCCGCCAGCCGCATTATCACCCATCAATTGGCCGCGCTGATCGAATACGATGTCCAGTGAATTACCCGGAAACTGACTAAATCCCTGAGTCCCTGGATCTACCTGCGGATTGTCTTCCGGCGTAAGGTCAATGATCATATCCTTTGGAAGCTGCAGCAACGACTCGCCGGCCAGCGGGCGCTCGCGGCGGATGATGTGGTAGCCTTCCGAGTTGCTGACTACATTTCCGTTGTTAATCGTTCGCGGCGTTATGGTTGGGTCAACGGGGTCGACGGGCCCGAAAGTCAAGGTGCTGCCGACTGGACTTACGCTGCTGTAACTGACGCTGTGAATTCTGTGTATGTTGTAAGGCACGGTTTCCAGGCTATCAAAGGTGAGGAAATCGTCCGCCTCGACGATTGGATTGCTGCCGCTGGTAGTACCGGTCAAATCGACATTGGCAATGAATCCGGTCGGTCGTCCAGGCGGTGGGTACGGGGCAGCGGGCACAGTGATCGGTCTCCCTTTCCCGTCAAAGTCCTCTGGCCGCTCAATATAGACCAATTCGCGCACTTCGTTATATCCGGGGGTTCCCGGAGTCGGATCCGATCGTATAAGGCGCAGTCCGCGAGGAGCCTGATCGCGATATGCCCGCTGTTTGGCGACCAGCAACCACATCGAGACCTGGTCGGCGGTTCGAACTGCGCGTTGGTCATCACCGAGTCGAGGCACGATCAACAGTGACAACGTGGCGAGAACCAGAATCAGCGCGATGACGACAAGTAGCTCGATGAGCGTAAATCCGGTTCGAGAGTTCGAGCTTCGAGGATTCATTAGTTGTTCCTCCCAACTCCGGAAAGACGATAGCCGTAAATGTTATCATCCTCATCGGCGCTGAGCCTGCCGAACAGCGCGTCAATACCCCAAGTCTTGTCGCGTCCGGCTGACGCGATCACCGGAGTCAAATTCAAGGGCGGATCGGTCGGGGTATAACCGAATAACGCAATGAATTGTTGGACGCGCGGTCCGTTTTTCCAATCCGAGTCCAGCAACGTTCGTTCGGGATCTTGTGGATCAATTGGGAGATTTAACGTCGGATTGTTAACAATTCGTAGAGGAGGTTGATTTAAGTCAGAGGTCAGCCCATTAAGGGGCCAGCGGATAAAGCCAATCGGCTGTCCCCAAGTGTCGACGAACACCGGGAACGTCGGCTGGCTTGCATACCAGGTCAGCGTAACCTTACCGACAGCATGTGGGCCAACATGCTCGGTCGGATTGAAGCCGGACACGCCACGTCGAGGTTGTACCACCGCCGAATACAGCAATACCGCGGATTCTTGCATGAGCTGGTCCGGTGTAAGCGAACTCGACAAATTTTGAACCTCGACTTGAGTAACCCCAGCGTCCGTTAATCCCCTGAGATAGCTAGGCTTCGGCTGCAATCCCTGGAACTGCGTCGGCCAAATCATCGTTTCGTAGAAGCTCTGCGGGAACTCAAGCTTTAGTAGTATCTTCGTCCATATCACGAGGGCACGCCTGTTGTCGGGGCCGGCCGCCGATGTTGCCAGCGAAAACCCGGGAGGGGGAACCCCACTCGCCGCTTGTCGGACGCCGTCTCTTGCGTTATCCAGCACGGCTCGCCGTTGCGCATCGAACTGATGCTGAATCTTAAAAATCGTGGTCTCAGTCGCCTTCGCTTCCTGTGAAACGCGGCACGCGGAAGAAGGCGCCGATGCCGAGGCCCAGGATCACCACGATAATGGCGACCACCGTCAGCAGTTCGATCAGGGTGAACGCAGGCCGGCTCGCGGTCCCGGCTCGTCGATTGAGAATCACGAGAGGACCTCCTTATTGAGCGCCGGAGCCCATGATCTTGTCGTGGAAGTTTGAGAGGTCGTCGTAGCCACCGTCCGCACCCTGCTGGAACGGCGTGCCTGACCGGGCGTCCCAGGCACCTCCTGGACCGAATGTCTTGTCGATACCCGCGCAAATGATTTGGAACGAGCCTTTGTTGTAAAAGATGGTCTTTGGCGGCGTAGCCAAACTCTGCGGTAAATCGTAGTAGGCTCCGCCGGCAATCGAGGGACTGTCCGCACCAAAAAGGCTCCAGTACCGGTTATAACCGTTGTCAGTTCCGTAGCAGCTGAAATACGCGTACGGTCTTTCCTTAAGCGGATCGAGGAATACGAGCGGAGCATAGTTTCCGTTAGAAACCGGGAGCAATCGCGCAACAGGAAAATCGAACAACTGCTTGCGCGAGCCGGTCAAGACAGTGGGATCAGCTACATTGACAGCGAACCCAAGACACGTGCCGTTCTGCTGAATGCCGCCCAAGAAGAACACTAGGCACTGTTCGCCGGTCAAATCGTAATAAGGTTGGCCGGGAGAGTCAGGGAACCAATTGACCGCTCCACGTGTCCAAAGTCGCGGCCAAACCCGTTTCAGAAAGGTATAACTCTCTTTTTCATATTGTGCGATTAATGGATTTGCATTCGCTATGTCGTAGGCACCATCGTTTCGCAATCGGATTCGGCTCGGGAAATAGTCCACGTTGTTTTCCACATTGAACTGCTGTGTCGCCGTTGAAAGTTGCGAAATATCATTCCGAATCTGCAACTCAAACGCCTTATATCGCACCCTCATTACGGCGGCGGCGGTGAGGCTGACCAGGACTGCGATGATGCCGATGACGATCAGCAATTCGATGAGGGTGAAGCCGGCTCGGGCGGTTCGGGACGATTCGGGATTCCGTCGCATGGGTCGGTCTCCGAGGATGGTGGCAAGTTCCAAGCTCCGGGTTCCAGGCTTGATTCGGCCTGGAACCCGGAATTGAGTTATTTGCTTAGGCCTTCCAGCAGCTTGATCAGCGGCAGGAACAGGGAGATCACGATAAAGCCGATGATGCCGCCGAGGATCACGATCATGATCGGTTCGAGCAGGCTGACGAGGCCTTTGACGGGGTGTCCACTTCCTCGTCGTAGAAGTCGGCGATCTTGTAGAGCATGGTGTCGAGATCGCCGGTCTCTTCGCCGACCTCGATCATGTTCACGACCATGTCGTCGACCAGCCGGCTTTCCTTCATTGGGTCGGCGATCGATTCGCCCTCGCGGATCGATTCGTAGACGTTTTGATAGCAGCGTTCGAAGACGGCGTTGTTGCAGGTCTCCTTGACGATGCTGAGCGATTCGAGGATGGGCACGCCGGACGCCACCAGCGTGCCGAGCGTGCGCATGGTCCGCGCGACAATGGTCTTTTCGAGAATCTTGCCGATGATCGGGATGTGCAGATCGGACCCAATCGACGGCGTACCTCCCGACACGACTGAGTCGGATGAGTTTGATGAGCAGCCAGAACCCCAGCGGGAACAGCGGCAAGACCCACCAGTAATCGGCGAACCACATCGACACCGAAATCAGCAACTGGGTCATTTCGGGCAGCGGCAGGCCGAACTCGTCGAAGATCTTTTTGAACTTCGGAATGATGTAGACCATGATGAAGGTCACGATGCCGACGGCGACGAGAATGACGACCGCCGGATAGACCATGGCGCCGATGACCTTGCGTTTGAGCGCTTGGCTCTTTTCCTTGAAGTCGGCGAGGCGCTGGAGGATGACTTCGAGGGCGCCGCCGGCCTCGCCGGCCTTGACCATGTTCACATAGAGCCGATCGAACGCCTTGGGATGCTTGCCCATGCGCCTCGGAGAGGGTGCTGCCGGATTCGACGTCATCGACCACGTCGATGAGGGCGTTTTTGAGCACGCCGGCCGCATCTGGCCTTCGAGGATTTTGAGGCTGCGGAGCACCGGCAGACCGGCGTCCTGGAGCGTCGAGAACTGGCGCGTGAAGGTGCACAAGCTTTTTCGACGACACGCCGCCGATGGTGAACGATTTGCCTTTCTTGCGCCTGCCTTGCCCTTGCCTTTCTTACCGCCGGCCGCCGCGCCGGTCTGGGTGAGCTTGGTGACGAAGTAGCCCATCGGCTTGATTTTTTGCTGGGCTTCTTCCTCGTTCAAAGCTTCGATCTGGTCCTTGACCTCTTCGCCGGTCGTATCCATCGCCTCGAATTTGAAGGTCGGCATGGCTTTGGTCCTTTGTTCTTCTTTGTCAGTTGTCAGTTGTCAGTTGTCAGTTGTCCGTTGTCCGTTGTCCGTTCGAGTTTGCTTGAGCGATTCGCCGGTTATAAATCTTCTTCCAAAATCGTTTCGCGAACGACTTCCTCGATGGTGGTCATGCCGGCGTGGAGGGCGTTCAAGCCGGCTTCGCGGAGGCCGGAGATGCCGCAGCTTGCGGACATGTATTTCGCAGGGCGTCGGTCGAGGCACCGCGCGCTGACCATGTCGCGCAACTCGTCGGTCATGACGATCAATTCGAAAATGCCGCCGCGGCCGCGGAAGCCAAGATTGTTGCACTTGTCGCAGCCGGCCCCGTAAAAGAATTTCTTTCCTTTGACGTCGGCGGGCTTCAGCATCAGTTCCATCAGCATTTCGGCCGAGGGCGTGAACTCCTCGCGGCAGTTGGGGCAAATCTTTCGCACCAGCCGCTGGGCCAAAATTCCCTCGACCGTGGCGGTGATGAGGAACGGCTCCACGCCCATGTCGCGCAGGCGCGTGATCGAGGTCGCCGCGTCGTTGGTGTGCAGGGTGGTGAAGACCATGTGGCCCGTGAGCGACGCCTGCACCGCGATTTGAGCGGTCTCCAGGTCGCGGACCTCGCCGACGAGGATGATGTCGGGGTCTTGCCGCAAAATCGACCGCAAGGCCGCGGCGAAGGTCAAGTCGATTTCGTGGTTGATCGGGCACTGAACGATGCCGTCGATTTCATACTCCACCGGATCCTCGGTGGTGATGATCTTGACATCGATCGTGTTCAATTCGTTGAGGGCCGAATAGAGCGTGGTGGTCTTGCCGGCCCCGGTCGGCCCGGTCACCAGCACGATGCCATTGGGCTTGTGAATCAGGTGCCGGAACTGTTGGAGCAGTTCGGGGGCCAAGCCGACCTTGTTGAGATCGAGGCTGACGACCGTGCGATCGAGCACGCGGATGACGACGCTCTCGCCGAACATGGTGGGGAGCACCGAGACGCGCATATCAACGGGGTTGCCGCCGACGTTTAATTCGATGCGGCCATCCTGCGGCAAGCGGCGCTCGGCAATGTCGAGATTCGACATGACCTTGATACGGGAGGAAATGGCCATGGCGAGGTGGCGCGGCGGCGGCACCATTTCATAAAGCACGCCGTCGCAACGATAGCGCATCTTGTATTCATCCTCGAACGGCTCGAAGTGAATGTCCGACGCGTGATCGCGGATGGCCATCAACAGCACCATGTTGATGAGCTTGCGAACCGGGGCCGCGTCCGCGATTTCCATCAAATCGTCGAGGTCGATGCTGGTCTCGCGGCGATTTACCTGCAAGGTGGTGTCGGCATTCAATTCGGCGATCAGCGTCGCGATGTCGTCGCCTTTGCCGGAGTAGGCCTTCTGGATGGCCTCCTCGATCAACTTGGTCGGGGCCAGCACCGCCTCGACTTGCTGAATGCCGAGGAAGTTCCGCAGATCGTCGAGCGCCTGCAAGTTGCTCGGATCGGCCATGACGACGGTTAGGGCGCCGTTTTCGTACCGCAGCGGCAGGATCTTGTAGACCTCCGCCATCGGTTGTTGGACCATCTGAATCGCTTGCGGCTGCGGCTTCTCGTCCTCGAGATTGACGACCTTGAGGCCGTGCTGCTCGGCGACCGCCTGCATCAATTGGTCGTCGGTAATAAGGCCGCGCGAGACGGCGACCTGGCCGACGCGCATGCTGTTGGTCCGGGCCTCTTCGAGCACGTCCCACAACTGGCCTTCATCGAGGAAGCCCAGGTCAACCAGGATCTGGCCGATCTTTCGGCTCCCGCCCTCGGAGGTCCAGCTTTTCTCTTTCTTGACGGGTTGTTTCTTTTCCGCGGGCTTCTTGTCGGCCGGTTTCGGCGCCGATGCGGCCGGCTTGGAGGCGGACTTAGCCTCGGCCGGTTTGGCAGCGGGCTTGGCGCCGGACTGCGGGGCCGCCGGTTTCTTGACGCTCGGGTCTTTTGGGTTCTGGGGAGTCATGATGTTCTCTCGAGGACAAAAAGGTTAAGAGGATCCAGCGAACAACGGCGGCTATCGTCGGCCGCGACGGGGACGATCACCTTCGTCCTGGTCGTCCTCCTCATCGTCGTCGTCTTCGTCCTCATAGTCATCGTCCTCGTCGTACTCCTCGTCTTCCTCTTCGTCGAAGGCCCCGCGTTCGGCCAGGGCGATCTTGGCCGCCAATTCCTGCGGCTTGCTCGATTTCAACAATACGTCTTCTTTTTCGCTCAGGCCGTCCTTCCACAACCGGAACAAACTTTCGTCGAGCAGGAACATGCCGTGCTTGCGGCCGGTCTGAATCGCGGAATCGATGCGATAGACCTTGTTCTCGCGGATCAGGTTCTGGATCGCGGGCGTGACCACCATCATCTCGAAGGCGGCTACCAGTCCCTCGGGTTTTCGCGGCAAAATGCCCTGTGAGAGCACGCCGATGAGGGCCGTCGACAATTGCGTGCGAACCTGGTCCTGCTGCTCCTTCGGAAACACGTCAATGATGCGGTTGATGGTGCTGGCGGCCCCAGACGTGTGCAAGGTCGCGAACACCACGTGGCCGGTTTCGGCCGCTTCGATCGCCGCGTGGATCGTTTCCAGGTCGCGCATTTCGCCGACCAGGATGATGTCGGGATCCATACGCAGCGCCCGGCGAATGCCTTCCTTGAAGCTCGGGCAGTCCACGCCGATCTCACGCTGATTCACCGTGCACTTCTTGTGCTTGTGGTAATACTCGATCGGGTCTTCCAGCGTGATGACGTGCCGATCGTAATTCTCGTTCAGGAAGTTGATCATCGAGGCCAGGCTGGTGGTCTTGCCCGAGCCGGTCGGCCCGGTGACCAGGATCAACCCGCGCGGCTTGACGATCAACGAGCGGATGGCGTCCGGCATGCCGATCTGCTCGAAGGAGAGAAACTGGCTCGGAATTCGCCGCAGCACCATGCCGATGGTGCCTTTTTGTTTGAAGATGGCCACGCGAAAGCGATAGCCGTCCACAAACTCGATGGCGAAGTCCGCTCCGCCTTTCTCCTGCAGTTCCTGTTGGCAGCGATCCGGCGTGATCGATTTCATCAATCCCGTCGTATCGTCCGAATCAAGAACCTTCGTGTCCAGTTTGCGCATGTGCCCGTGATGTCGAATCACAGGCGGTTGTCCGACGCTGATGTGCAGGTCGCTCGCTTTGAGTCTGAATGACCGTGCTCAGCAGCTTTTCCATCAATACTTGTCCGGCCACAGCGATACCTCACTGGCTGGCCGACCCGACCCCAGCCGATTGCGACTCGCCGTCCAATCGGGCGCAACGCGCCTACCCCTGCTCAGGGGCTTAACGCATTGTTCTGAGTTGGCCTCGACCAGTCAAATAATTGCCCAAAAAAACGAAATCGCTTTCAAAGCACGCGCGTCGTTCGTGCCTGATATGAACGGGTGAATACATCGAATCGCTTCGGCAGCTCCTTGCGGCAATTCACCAGACCGCCAACCCGGCGTTCGAACCGTTTCAGACAGACCGAAGTCCAATAAGACCGCCATCACACCGCGATCGACCGTGCCGCAAAGACTCCGGGCTTCACAGCAGAGCCATATTCAATTCAACACCAAAGATCACTATCCAAATCAACTTTGTTGACTAGGCAAATCAAACTGCGTGCACCTTCTCCCGCTCCTCGGTTTCATGATGGCAGATGCTGAGCACTTCTTCGAGTGTGGTAATTCCCTTAAGTGATTTGTAGATGCCATCTTCCAACAAAGTCCGCATGCCGTTCTTTCGTGCGATCCGGCGAATCTGCTGGGTGGGTTCGCGATTGAACGTCATTTCACGAATGGCGCCATTCATCTTGAGCAATTCAAAGATACCCAAACGCCCACGATAGCCGGTTTGGTGGCAATGATTGCAGCCACGACCCCGAAGGAAGGTGGCTTTGGCGACCGCATCCGGGGATATGCCGGCGCTCAGAATCTCCGCCTCGGGCGGCTTATATGGTTCTTTACATTTCGTGCAATTTACGCGCACCAGACGCTGGGCCATGATGGCGATCACCGAGCTTGCGATCAAGAATGGGGGTACGCCGATGTCACCGAGACGTGTAATAGCGCCGGGCGCATTGTTCGTGTGTAGTGTCGAAAAAACCAAGTGTCCTGTCAAACTGGCTTGTACAGCGATCTCCGCCGTCTCTTTATCACGGATCTCACCAACGAGGATAATGTTCGGGGCTTGTCGCAACATCGCGCGGATGATGCGAGCGAAATCGAGCCCGATGTTGTGCTTGACCTCGACCTGGTTTACGCCCGGTAGGTAATACTCGACCGGGTCCTCAGCCGTGATGATCTTTCGATCGGGCCGGTTCAGTTCGTTCAGGGCGCCGTACAGGGTGGTCGTCTTGCCGGACCCAGTCGGGCCCGTTACCAGGAAAATTCCGTTCGGACGTTTGATGATCTGTTGGAAGCGGACAAAGTCCTCTTCGCCGAAACCGAGATCCCGAATCCCGACCATGATCGTTCCGCGGTCAAGTATGCGCATAACAATCGACTGGCCGTGGACCGAAGGCAGCACGCTGACGCGAAGGTCGAAGTGCTTTCCATGCACCGACATCTTGATGCGGCCGTCCTGGGGACGCCGTTTTTCGGCGATGTCGATGTTCGACATGATTTTGATGCGGGAGTTGATCGACGCCAGCAGCCGTTTGGGCGGGCTGTCGCGTTCCACCAACACGCCGTCGATGCGGTAGCGAACCCGAACGCGGTCGCCAAACGGCTCGACGTGAATATCGGACGCCCGCAGGCTGATCGCTTCCTGAATCATTAGGTTGACCAGTTTCACCACGGGGGCGTCGCTCTCGTCGGCGGCTGCCGAATTGGCAGCCGTGGCTTCCGTTTCCGTGAAGTCGATTTGGGTGTCAGTAAATTCGGCGATCATCGAGTCAACCGACTCGGTTTCCGTTTGCCCGTAATGGCGGTTGATTGCGGCCACAATCTGTTCGCGATCCGCCAAGACCGGTGCGATATCCTTGTTCAAAATGAACTGGAGCTTCTGCAAGACGTCGAAGTTGTCCGGCTCGCTGGTGGCGATTTTGATGACATTGGCCTCCGCGGACAGCGGAATAATGCGGTTTTCGCGGGCGACCGACTCCGGCACCATTTCGATGACCGACTGCGGCACGGTTACATCGATGAGACTGATGAAATCGAGGTTGTGAAACTCCGCCATCGCGCCCATCAACTCCTCGGCGGAGGCGTAGTTCAATTTGGCGATCGCCTCTTGAATCTTGAGGCCGCCCGAACTCGCCAGTCCCCTGGCTTCTTCGAGTTGGTCGGCGCTGATGATGCCTTTTTTGACGAGAATGTCGGTGAAATCACGCTGTGCCTTGGCCATGACCGGCGCACTCCTGGGGAACGAAATGTTGGGTTCGAAGCAACGGAACTGGGGCGATTGGACGCACGTTTGACAATGCCAAGACCGTATAAATGAGAACCATCGCGGGGCAGATGAAAATACCTTCCTCACCATGATGAACGGGCGGTGAGAAGATTTCAAGCGAAAAAACACGCAAAGTTGGGGAACGTTTGCGGAAATGAGCCGAGGCCGCGATTGCACCGAGTCTGTGGCGAACGCCGCCAATCGTGATTTTGCTTGCCCTGCCGGTCGCGATTCGCAGTCGTTTTTTTTGGCAATCGGGTGGGCAGCTCCAGTTGGGCGACGCCTTCGTCAGCTCTTTCGCAAGCCTTTCCTGGATGAAAGCGGCGCATCGCGAGAATAGAATTGTCGTCGTTCGCGGATCCTCGAATCGCCCAATCTCCGCTTTGGAAGTGAGCCGCGCCATGAGCTATCAGGAACAGTTTCGTGTCCAGCCGGGCAGCAAGGTTCGCCTGGACCAGATCGATCCATCCTTCAAGGATCGGCAAGAAAGTCACGAGTCGGCGCTTCCTGAAATCGAGCGATATCAAAAGCGTTTGCGGGAACTGCAAGAATTGCTGTTCGTCGAAGGGCGTCGATCGTTGCTGATTTGCCTTCAGGCCCTGGACACCGGCGGCAAGGATGGCACGATCAATCATGTGTTCGCCGCGATGAATCCGCAGGGCTGCCGCGTCGCCGCATTCAAGCAGCCCACCTCCGCCGAATCGGCCCATGATTTTCTCTGGCGGGCGCATTGCGTCGCGCCGGCCCGAGGCGAGGTGGTCATTTTCAACCGATCGCATTACGAAGACGTGCTGGTCGTCCGCGTGCACAACCTGGTCCCGCCCGAAGTCTGGTCGCGGCGCTACCAGCGCATCAATGAGTTCGAACAGGAACTCGTTGACAACGACACGCTTATTCTCAAGTTCTATTTGCACATTTCCAAGGATGAGCAGTTGAAGCGGTTCAAGGACCGGCTGGATGACCCGACCAAACATTGGAAGGTTAGTGAGACCGATTACAAGGAACGCCGTTGCTGGAACGACTACATGCGGGCCTATGAAGAGGCGTTGTCGAGATGCAGCACCGAGCAGGCGCCTGGTTCATCATTCCCGCGAATCACAAGTGGTTTCGCAATCTGGCGGTCGCCGGAATCGTCGTCGAACAGTTGGAAAATCTCGGCATGAGCTATCCGAAACCGACGGTGGACTTGAACCGCATCCGCAAGGAATATCACGCCGAGAAAAAGGCCGCCAAGGAATAGCGACCTGAGATTTGTTCGAGGGTATGCTCATGACCGCCGCATCGTCAGTCAAGGATGAAAACTCAAAGGAGATTTCTCGCGTCTTCCAGTCGAAGGACGAGACGAAGGCCTTCTACAACAAGATTAGCCGCGTGTATGATCTGCTCGCCGAACACAGCGAGGGGCCGATGCGCCGCGCGGGCCTGGAGAAACTCGACGTCCAGCACGGCGAACAGGTGCTCGAAATTGGTTTCGGCACCGGGCATTGCCTGATTTCGCTCGCTCAGTCGGTCGGGCCGATGGGCAAGGTCTATGGCATCGACTTGTCCGACAACATGCTTGAGATTGCCCGCGAAAACTTGCACAAGGCCGGCCTCGCCGAACGCGTGGAACTGACTTGCGGCGACGCCACCCAGCTACCATACCCATCCGACTCACTCGACGCGGTCTTCACGAGTTTCACGCTCGAACTGTTCGACACGCCGGAAATTCCGAGTGCGTTGGCGGAATGCAAGCGGGTCCTCAAGCCGGGCGGACGCCTGGCGGTGGTCGCCGTCTCCAAGGAAGGCGAGCATGGCGTGATTCTGGAAATCTACGAGTGGAGCCATCGCCATTTTCCCAACCTGGTGGATTGCCGGCCGATCTTTGTGCGCCGCGCGGTCGAGGCCGCTGGATTTCGCATTGCTAGCGCCGAACACAAAATAATGTGGGTGCCGGTTGAAATTGTTCTGGGAATCAAATGAACCATCAAAACCGCGAATCGGGTTGAATGACATAAGGCGAAATCCGCGAAAGTAGTCCCTTGGCAAATCACAATCATGCGAACTCGCGAACGGGAACGATTGCCGCCGTGCGCGGTTCGGTCGTTGAGGTGAACTTCGCCAACGAACTTCCTGCGATGAATGAAGCGCTTCATGTCCAGGAGGGGGATCGAAGAGTTGTTCTCGAAGTCGCGCATCACGTGAATGAGCGGACCATCCGCGCCATCGCCATGTCGCGAACCGAGGGGCTGGCGCGCGGCATGCCCGTCAAGCGCACCGGCGAACCGATTCAGGTGCCGGTCGGCCCTGAGACGCTCGGTCGGCTGTTCAACGTGCTGGGCGAACCGCTCGACGGGCGTGACCCGCCGAAAGACGCGCCGCGCTGGCCGATTCATCGCTCGCCTCCCAGCCTCGCCGCGCAGCGCCGCGGTCTGACCTTTCTCGAAACCGGCATCAAAGTCATCGACCTGCTGGCGCCGTTGGCACGCGGCGGTAAAGCCGGCCTCATCGGCGGCGCCGGCGTCGGCAAGACGGTTCTGCTCCAAGAACTAATCCGCACCATGAACCATAACCACGGCGGCGTCGCCGTCTTCGCCGGCGTGGGCGAGCGAACTCGCGAAGGCAACGATCTCTGGCTCGAAATGGGCGAGAGCGGCGTCCTCGCCAACTCCATCCTCGTGTTCGGTCAGATGAACGATGCCCCCGGAAGCCGCTACCGCGTCGCCCTGGCCGCGCTGACCATGGGCGAGTACTTCCGCGATGTCGAAAAAAAAGAAGTGATGTTTCTGGTCGATAATATCTTTCGCTACGTGCAGGCCGGCTCCGAGGTTTCGGGGCTGCTGGGCCGGTTCCCATCGGAAATGGGTTATCAACCGACGCTGGCCGAAGATCTGGCCTCGGTGGAGGAGCGCGTCACTTCCGCCGGGGGCGCGGCGATCACCTCGGTCCAGGCCGTTTATGTCCCCGCCGATGATTTGACCGACCCCGCCGTGGCGCAGACATTCGTGCATTTGGATTCAAGCATCGTCCTGTCGCGCAAGCACGCCGCCCAGGGACTCTACCCGGCGGTCGATCCCCTGGCGTCGTCCTCGCGACTGCTCGATCCGGTGCATGTCGGCGAAAAGCACTACGCCATCGCCTTGCGCGTCAAGGAATTGATTGAACGTTATCGCGGGCTGCAGGACATTATTTCCATGCTCGGCGTCGAGGAACTGTCGGCCGAGGACCAGTTGATCGTGCGCCGGGCGCGCCGGCTGGAACAGTTCCTGACCCAGCCGCTGTTTGTGACCGAGGCGTTCACCGGGATGAAAGGCCGGCACGTGCCCATCGATAAAACCTTGGCGGGGTGCGAAGCGGTGCTGGCCGGAAAATTCGATCAGATCGATGAAGGCCGGCTTTACATGATCGGCTCGGTTGAGGAAATTGCTTCATGAGCTTGGAATTGGTCATCCTGGTTCCCGATGGCGAAGTGGTTCGCGAGCGAATCGGCGGCTTGCAGGCGAGCGATGCGACGGGCCGCTTCGGCCTGTTGCCCGGCCACGAGGCATTTCAGACTCTGCTCGTTCCTTGCGTGGTTGCCTACCGTATCGAAAATGGCAAGGAGCGATTTGCGGCGGTGGATGGCGGCGTCTTGCTGAGCGAGAATAATCGAATCACGATCGCCTCGCGCGAGGCGGTGACCGCCGAGCGGCTCGAGGATATCGCCGACACGGCGGCGGCGATGCTCGCCAGCCGCCAGGCACGCGAAAAATCCGCCGCGAGGAATTCACCGAATTGCAAACGACACTCCTCCGCGAACTGGGCGAGGTGCATCGCAAGCGATGAGCAATCAGCCGGACTCCGAAGATCGATTTGTGCAAGAGGTCCGCCGCCAGGCGGAGCGGCAGCGCCGCGGACGGCATCTCAGCTTCTGGCAGGGGCTCGGGCTGGTCGGCGCGGTCGGCTGGATGGTGAGCTTGCCGAGCGTGTTCGGAGCAGTCCTCGGCCGCTATCTCGATGCCCGCTTCCGCACCGGAATCTTCTGGACGCTTTCGCTGCTGACGCTCGGACTTTTTCTTGGGTGTGCCACCGCCTGGCGGCATGTCAGCCGGGAACTCAAAGGATGAATATCCTGACCGCGACGACCACCGGCGCCGGACTGGGACTGGTCCTGTTTGGAAGTCTTTGGCTTGACGTGCGTCGATTGGTCGAACGAAAACAGGGAAAGCGGCTGGTCGCGATTGGCAGCGTCGCGCGATTGGTCCTGGCGGCCGGTGTTTTCTACGGCTTGAGCCGCGAGAGTTCGTTGGCGGTGATCGCGGGACTCGCCGGCGTGTGGCTTGCGCGCGGATGTCTGATCCGGCAATGGGGAAGGGCACCGCATGGCGTCTGAAGGGCTACTTCGCGGGACACTTTTCAAAATCGGGCCGGTCGAAGTGACCAGCACGATTCCGGAGACGCTGATTGTTACCGGGCTATTAATCGGTTTTGCCGTATTGGTTCGAATTGGCCTCAAACAGCGTTCATCGAATTGGGCGGCCGCGGCGGAGTACCTGGTCGAGTATCTCGACAGCATCATGCGCGACATGAGCGATTCCGATCCGCGGCCATACACGCCGTTGATCGTGACCCTGGCGCTCTTCATCGGCGTCGCCAATTTGCTCGGCCTGATTCCCGGATTGCATTCGCCGACGGCGGATTTCTCCACCACCGCCGCCTTGGCCGTACTGGTCTTTCTCGCCGTGCCCATTTACGGCATTCGCGCCCGGGGATTGCGCGGCTACTTGAAGCATTACCTGGAACCCACGCCCTTGATGTTGCCGCTGGAAATCATCAGCGAGTTTTCGCGGACGCTGGCGCTGGCGGTCCGGCTGTTTGGCAACATCATGAGCGAGGAACTGGTGATCGCCGTCTTGCTCATGATCGCCGGCCTGCTGGTGCCGGTGCCGATCATGATGCTGGCCGTGCTCACGGGAGTGGTTCAGGCGTATATCTTCGCGGTGTTGACCATGGTCTATTTGAGTTCCGCGGTGCGGGCTCAATCGACGTAAAGGAGTGGTTATGGATGCGCAATCCATCGTGGTGATTGTCGTGATGGTGGTCGCCGGGCTCACCGTGGCGATCGGCTCGATCGGCCCGGCGGGGGCCCAGGGCCGCGCGGTCGATTCGGCTCTCGACGCGATCGCCCGCCAGCCCGATGCTTCCGATCGCATCAGCCGGACGCTCTTCGTCGGCCTGGCGATGATCGAGTCGCTCGCCATTTATTGCCTGGTCATTGCCCTGATTCTTCTTTTTGCCAATCCGTTTTCCAAGTTCTTCGAGCGTTGAGCCATGAAGTTCAACTGGTGGACTTTTATTTTCGAAGCGCTCAACTTCGTGGTGCTGGCCTACGTGTTGTATCGCCTGCTCTATCGGCCGCTGCGGCAGGCGATCGACGAGCGAAAGGCCGCGACCAGCAAAGCCCAGGCGGACGCGGAGAAAGCTCGCGCGGACGCCGAGGCCCTGAAGAAAACGCTTGAAGCACAGCGTGCGGAACTGGATCGCACCAGCGACCAGATCCTGCGCAACGCGCGCGAACATGCCGAGAGCGAACGCAAAAAACTGCTGGCCGAAACCGAAAAGACACTCGAGCAGCGCCGCCGCGACAATCAACAGGCGCTCGAACACGAACGGGCGGAAACATTGCGATCGATGCGCGAGGAGGTCGTTCGGCCAGGCGATTCGAACTGTCGCGCCGACTGTTGCAGGAAGCCTCGGACCAGACGCTGCACGCCCAACTCGTTAAACGATTCGTGCTGACATTGCAGGCAATTCCCGAAAACGAACGCGGCGAGATTCGCTCCCAATTGAAGGAAGACGAAGAGCCCCTTCTCGAATCGGCGCAGGAATTGGACGGAGGCCTGCTCGGCCAGATTCAGCGGACCGTGGCCGATGTCGCCGGCAAGGCGGTATCGCTGACGGTGCAAATCAAGCCCGAACTACTGGACGGCATCCGTTTGCGCCTCGGCGGCCAGGTCTGGGATGGATCGCTGGCGGCTCAACTGGCCGAAGCTCGGCGAGCCGCGGCCAAGGATACAAGATGACGGCAGCTTCCGAGCAACTGAGTCAGCACCTGCGCAATTCATTTGCCGATATCCACTGGCAGGTGCGCCGCCATGAAGTCGGCTGGGTGGTGCGCGTTGGCGATGGCGTCGCGTTTTTGCGCGGCGTGCCGTCGGTCAAGTATGGCGAACTGCTCCAGCGCGATGATGGCCTCACTGCCCTGGTCTTTGACCTTCGCGGCGACGAGGCCGGCGTGTTTGTTCGTCGATCCGTCGGCGAATGCCGCGGCGGGCGACGAAATGCGAGCGACTGGTCGCGTGGCCAGCGTGCCGGTCGGCGCCGATTTGCTCGGCCGTGTCGTCGATGCCCTCGGCCGGCCGCTCGATGGCGGTCCGGCAATCGCCTCGAGTGAATACTGGCCCGTCGAGCGCGAAGCGCCTGGCGTCAATGAGCGGCAGCCAGTCCGCGAGCCGATGCATACCGGCTTAAAAGTGATCGATAGCCTGCTGCCGCTGGGACGCGGGCAACGCGAGTTGATTCTCGGCGACCGCGCCACCGGCAAGACATCGATCGCGCTGGACGCGATCCTGGCACAACGCGACACCGGCGTGATCTGCATTTACGCGGCGATCGGGCAGCGCGACGCCAGCGTCGCCGAGGTCGTGGAACTGCTGGATCAAAACGACGCGCTGAAACACACCATCGTGGTGGCCGCCGACGCCGACAGCCCCGCCGGCCAGCAATACCTGGCTCCGTACACCGCCTGCACCATCGGCGAATACTTCATGCACCAGGGCAAGCATGTGCTGGTGGTTTTCGATGACCTGACCAAACATGCCGACACCTATCGGCGGATCGGGCTATTGCTGGGCCGGCCGCCGGCGCGCGAGGCCTACCCAGCCGATGTTTTTTATCTGCACGCTCGATTGCTCGAACGCGCCACCCGGCTGCACGATCGGCTCGGCGGTGGCAGCCTCACCGCGCTGCCGATCGCCACCACCCAGGCCGGGCAGATCTCCGCCTATATTCCCACCAATCTTATTTCCATTACCGATGGGCAAATCTATCTGGATCTGAAATTGTTCAACGAGGGCATTCGACCGGCGGTGGATGTGGGCCTGAGTGTTTCGCGCGTCGGCGGCAAGGCGCAACCGCCGTTGCTTCGCCATTTCGTCGGCGACTTGCGGCTGCTTTACGCCCAGCTTCGCGGCCTCGAAAACTTCGCCCGCTTTGGCGCCGAACTCGAACGCGAATCGCGGATTCGTCTGGAGCGCGGCCGCCGCCTGCGCGAGGCGCTCAAGCAGCCGCGCCTGCGGCCCTTGCGGCTGGCCCACGAGGTCGCGACTCTGTTCGCGGTTCGCGAAGGACTGCTCGATGCAGTCCCCGTTGCGAAGGTCGGACAACTATTGGAATCTCTTTTTCGCCGGTTGGATCAAGTCGATCTCCCCTTGCTTGAGGCGTTGGAACGCGAATCAAGCCTGAACGAGTCGCTTCGCGATCGCTTGCGAAAATCGGTGGAAACGATTCGCCATCAAGTGGTGGGCGCGGTGGAAAATGACGCTGGAACAAACGCAACAACGCCGCCAGTCGGTCAGCACCATCCATGACGTGGTGGGGGCGATGCGGGCGATCGCGGCGGGCCGCATTCAGGGCGCGCAGCGTGCGTTCGCCGCGGCCCGCCGATACCGCGATGTCGTGCTTCGCGGCATTGCCGCGCTCGCGGGCGAGTTCTCCGCGCCGAGGCTGCCCGAGGAAAATGGCAAGCCGCCGCTCTTGCTCGTCCTCACCGCCGAGCAACCGTTTTGCGGCGATTTCAATCACAATGTGCTCGCCCTGGCCGAGCGCCGCTGGGATGAATTAAGGCGAGTGGGACCGGCCAGATTGATCCTGGTCGGACAACGCGGCAGCCGGCAACTGATGGAGCGGGGGATCGTGCCCGACACGGTTGAACCCGGAGTGACGTCATTGCACGGCCTTCGCGACCTCGTCAAGCGATTGGCGAACGAGGTCGATCGTCGCCTGGCGGCCGGCGAAATCGGCTCACTGCTCGTGATCTATAGTCGTTATCAATCGGTCAGCGAGCAAACGCCGCGTGAGGATCGAATTCTGCCGATCGACCTGGAGCCATTCCGGCGGCCGGAGGCGCCACGGGTCACTCGATACTATCGATATCTCCCCGTGCCGCCGTTGCTGGCCGGGTTAGTCGCCGAATATGCATTCATCAGCCTTTATCAGGCTGCGGCCGATTCGTACGCGGGCGAGCAGGCGAGCCGCCTCATCGCGATGGATGGCGCGACGAGAAATACCGAAAAGGTGCTCGAATCGCTTGTGGAACTTGAACGCCGCGAACGCCAGGGCCAGGTCACCCGCCAGGTGCTGGATTTGTTGAGCGCGCGATTCACAATGGAATGACGAGCGCACCGATGCGTCGGGCGTATTCAAACCGCGCGTTGCAGTGCGGTCAAGTTCGCGCCGACGATGGCCTGAAGATTGCGCGTGATCTTTTCGATCGGCCAGTCCCACCAGCGGATGGCCAGCAACTCCGCGACTACGTCGTCCGCGAATCGTTTCTTCACCACGCTGGCGGGGTTGCCGCCGACAATCGAATAGGGCGGGACATCGCGAGTCACGACCGAGCTCGCCGCGACGATGGCCCCGTCGCCGATCTTGATGCCCGGCATGACGACGGCCTCGTAGCCGAGCCAGACATCGTTTCCGACCACCGTGTCGCCCTTGTACGGCAGGTCGCCCGGCTTGGGCATCACTGCTTCCCAGCCGTTGCCGAATATTTGGAATGGGTAAGTCGAAAACCCGCTGATCTTGTGATTGGCCCCATTCATGATGAATCGCACGCCTCGGGCCAGCGCAAAACTTGCCGATAATCAGCTTGTCGCCAATAAACGGGAAGTGATAAAGAACGTTTTTCTGCTGGAACTGTTCCGGGCCGTCCGGATCATCGTAGTAGGTGAAGTCGCCAACCACGATATTCGGATCGGTGACCAATGGCTTCAAGAATCCGACTTGCGGAAAGCCAGCCATCGGCAGCGGATTATTCGGAGACGGGCCGTGCATGAATCTCTCCACCGGGTAGTCATTGGCGGTATCCTATCGATGATTCCGGTCAGATGAAACACGACCGCAATTGCTGGATGCATCTGGAGAATTGAAAATGAAACCGAAACGCTCATCGGGGCGGCGGGCGTCGAGCAGCAAGGCCGGCCGCGATCTTGATCGCCTGGAGGATATTCCGAATGTCGGCCCTTCGATCGCCGCTGATTTTCGCCGATTGGGCATCAAGGAACCGGGCGAGTTGGCGGGCCGCGATCCGTACGCGATGTATGACGACCTGTGCCGAATGACTGGTCAGCGTCTCGATCCGTGCGTGCTGGATGTCTTCATTGCCGCGGTCCGATTCATGGAAGGCGGGCCAAAAAAGCCCTGGTGGAAATACACGGCGGAGCGGAAGCGGACGCTGGCGGCGAGGCAAAAATAGTAAGGCTATTTGCCACCGCGTTTCGCCGCCTCGAGCGAATAGGTGGGATCCGCGTCACTCCAGGTGACATCGCCTGACGGACCATAAATCGCGGGGACTTCTTGACCGGCGAGCCGCAGCCAGGTTTGCACCTGCGTCCGGTGATGGCAAGTGTGCAGCACGCGCCGCCAGAAGATCCAGATTCGTTCACGTTGCAGACCGCCAAAGAACGGCCGCACCTCAAGCCACCAGCCGGCGGCGCCCTTTGCGAGCTGCGGTAACCGGCGCTTTGCCAGCCAGACGTACTTGTCGATGTAGGCCTGCACCGTGGGCTTTTCGCCGGGCGGCAGCAATTCCTCGACCGGAGGCTCATCGGTGCCGACAAACTCCGCGAAGAAACGCCGTTCGGAAAGAAGCTGATGAACGAGGATGGTGCGAATGGAATTGGTCTTCGCGTGCGGCTTGAAGTCTAGCCGGTCGTCCGGCGTCGCCCGCCACATGCTCGCCGTCTTGTTCGTCTCGCTGGCGAAGGTCGTAAGCGCATGCTGAAACGTCGCATCGATCGCCCGCGGGACCTCGGCATCGGGAATGGCAATGAAGTCGTAGTGCATCTTGGTTGCTCCCCTCAGGTGCCGCTATGCAGGCGGTGAATCGTCTCAGTCAGGTCTGCCCCTCCGCCGTTTGCACACACGCTTTGAACACTCTGTCTGGAAAGCCGGATGGTGAACCGGCTTGCTTTAATGCCGACATGGGGATTTCATTTAGTCGGGAGCCAATTTCGACGAGCGAGATTGCTCCAATCGCCAGCCAGTAGGCCGCATGTTTTGTCATATCATTCATGGACCCTGTAACCGACCGATTCAGCGCCTTGGCGACCTGAATGGTGCCACTGGCAGGAAGCAGCAATCGCTCGTAGATGCCCTCAAGCCCATCGAACTCCATCATCTCTCTGATGCTGCTCAAAGCACACAGGACGACACTGGCTTCGTTCGTGATGCCCTTGCCGGGCAGCACCGTCGAGTAGAGGCACCTCGTGTTGGTCACGAGGATGAATTGGGACTTCCCAACGAAGAACAACCCGGCCGACCAGTCTGAAGGGATTCTCATCCGGAGGGAGGTTCGCCAGAGGGCCAGCCTTTATCTTGGTTTTCAATCGTTGCGACAGTCGGAAGATCATGAGAATTCGCCATTTCCTTGCCGTCATCAATTTGCGTCACGGTTCGAGGTCCATGGCCGAAAATTCCTTCTTTCGTTCATTCAGAATCACAGCTAACTCCTCGTAGGAGACTTCGAATGCTCCCGAAATAGCAGTATCGTAACCACCATAATGGGGGCTTTTCTTCGGCCGGTGTTTTGCTTTGTAAGCCTCGGTCCAATTGAAAACAATGACCTTGTTCGTTCCTGGGAGCATCTTCAAACCGGGCATTTTTCGTACGGCAAAATCATCCTGAACATCGGCCCATTCGATGTACCGGGTTCCAAACAGGAGACAAACTTCGAATCCGGTGCGCTGAAAGCGAATCTTCGGTCTTTGAATCGCCAACGAAGACAATGCTGCGGCCGCCATGCAAACGATGAGAATGGAGCCCACCAGGGCCACAATTGCGCCCAATGCCCGGTACATGAGGAATAGGCCAATAGCCATAACAAGACTGCAAACGGTTAGCGCGCGAGCAATTTTGGCATGTTGGGTCCGATGATTCTTGGCTCAAACTTACTCATTCAAATCTCCCATTTCCCCGCTTGTTGAAAGAAAACGGAGTTGCCGTCGGTGTGGACGTTTAGAATAGCGATTGAATCCTAATGGAGAGGGCGCCGAACGCACCAATGAACTGGTGAAAGGTCCATGCGAAATGGCCGACACACGTCAAATCGTCAGTTGGGCATTGGAGAGCAAGTGTGCCTTTCGCTCCGGCGACCACTGGTTCCTCCCCAACCGAACCTGCACGCAATTGGCCGACCTTCGCACTGTGGCCTCGGCCGAGGGCGATGGGCGGATCGTCAACGGCATCTGCGTGACAAGTTGGACAACGGAGCAAGATAACGCCGGGAAGGTCTGCGACATTCCGCGTTCCGGCTTCCGCGTCGAGGACCGGCTGGGGCCTCAAGGAGGGCTGTCGAAAGTGCTGGCGACGTGCGCGGGCTGCGAAGCGAACGCCGACTTCGAATTTGGCATCGCGGTGGCCGGCTGCTTTGGGCATCTCGACGTGTGGCCCGACTCCGAGGATCTTGATCGACAGCTTTGGGGTATCATCGAGCGGCGCAAATTGGAAGACCGGCTCCGGGCGGCGTTCCCCGTTACAACCCCGCTCTGGCACGGTTTCTGGATCAACTCCCCCCTCCGGCGAGCGCAGACCGAGTTTCTGCACGAGCTACTCGATGCTGCCTGCGACTACGGCGATCCTCGGGACAAGGACATTCGGCATTTTTTGAAGGCACTGGAAGCGGCAATTCGCTGGGAGTTGCCGGTCCACGTCTCGCTGGCGCCGCTCGGTCACACCGACTTCGGTTGGTACACGATATTTCCACACTGTCCCAGGTGTAAGGCCAACGCTTGCGTGGGCGCTGGCAGGACAGTTACTCGAAGGAGCCGCATGAGTGCCGAGTCTGCGGCCATATCTTTATTCCCGATGAGCATCACAGCAGCGAGCAGGACGAATTCGATTGGGATGCCGACCAGCTTGAGAAGCTATTCGGCGAGGCCGGAAATGACGAGTTCGTCCGAGTTTTCCTTCGTCACCAGGGCTGTTCGCCGGAACAGGTGAACGAGGTCGTCGACAATTTGAACAACGGACCATTGCTCCGACGAATCAATTCAGTGCGACAGCGCCGCGACGCTACGCTCCGGCGACTCCGGGCGAGCACGGTCCACCAGGAGGAAGCTCCACACTCGCCGACTCTCTCGATCGCTTTGGCCGACGATCTGGAAATGGAATTCGCTCATGTGCCCGCGGGCGAATTCTTGATGGGTTCGCCGAATCCAGAGGAGCATCCGGCTGAATCGCCCCAGCATCTCGTGCCATCCGCCGCCCGTTCTATGTCGGTCGCTTCCCAGTGACGCAGGCCCAATGGATCGCCGTGATGGGGAAGAATCCGTCGAGACATCGAGGCAACCCCGACTTGCCTGTCGATCAAGTCAGTTGGTTCGATTGCCAGGAGTTCTGCGAACGCCTTTGTCAACAATACGGCCAGGTCTTTCGATTGCCCAGCGAGGCCGAATGGGAATACGCGTGTCGAGCGGGGACGAAGACGAAATTCGCGTTTGGGGACACCATCTCACCGAGTCAGGCGAATTTCACTCCACACTCCATCGGATTTGGCCATGTCCCTACCGAAGAAAAAGCCTTCATGCGCGAGATGGAGTTGGGGGCGCAAGCTGATGAAACAACTGCTGATCGCAACGCGAAACCAACGCCGGTTGGCAGTTATCCGGCAAATGCCTGGGGCATCTGCGATATGCATGGAAATGTGGATGAGTGGTGCGAAGATGTTTGGCATCCCAACTACGAGGGCGCCGCCGGCCGACGGCAGCGCTTGGCTCGTCGCCGAGGACAAAGAGCCTTTCCGGGTCATGCGAGGGGGTTGGGCTTCGGCCACAGAGTTCGTCTGCACAAGTTCTGCGCGGCGTCAGTTCCGGGCAGATGCCGGATCACCTGATCACGATGAAAGTGAAGGAGTTGTCGATGGCCTGATGGCCTCATTGTTCGAAATGATGGACACACCATGCGGGTTCAGAGTGGTTTGTGAGTGTCCGCACAAAGCTGGCTGACCGGCAACTCCCTTCGTTCAGCTTGAGGCTGGCGACAAAGAAAAATCAGGGCCTGTCGTCAAACAGGCCCTGATTCTCGAGTGGAGGCGGCGGGAATCGAACCCGCGTCCCGTGGCATTTCGATAGGCGCATCTACGTGTGTAGCCCGTCATTTTTCGGCGTCTTTCTCGCCGTGTTCATCGTGGCTCGCTCCGACTGGCAGGATCGGGCCGCGACTATCGAGCAGGTTTTTTAACTGCCAACGCCCTCGAATCGACCCGCCTTGCGGCGAACCTCGGTCGGCAGCGATCCTGATTTGGCATCCAAGTCGCGGTCTCTCAGGCTAAGACTACGAACATGGGGCTGGTGAAATTAATCACGCAGCCAGAGCAAACTGCGGTTCAGCAGTTTAGGTGCGGTCAGCTTTTTACGTGGCCAACTGACCAACCACGACACGCCACGACTACCGCAACGTACCCGGTCGATACCAGATCGCCCCCTTGCTGCGGCTAGTCAGCTAGGGTATTATAGCTGCCTTTCGTTGCGGACAATGTCGAATCCTGCCTGCAATGCCGCAATCGGCGAAAGGTTGCCATCATGGTGCGCGTCATTCTCCTCTGGACCGCGATGATTCCCGGTCCCGCCAGCAAGGATCCGGAAAATGTGCCGAATTTGACGGTGCAATTGGCCCCGAAGGAAAAGGCGAACGGCACGGCGGTGATCGTTATCCCCGGCGGCGGCTATTCCGGCCGGGCCACCGATCATGAAGGCAAGCAGATCGCCGAATGGCTGAACAAACGCGGCGTCAGCGCATTCATCCTGAAATATCGGACGGTGAACGAATCCAAAATCGCTCCGCCGTTGGCCCCCGGGCCGATGCTCGACGTGCAGCGGGCGATTCGCATCGTGCGATCGAAGGCGAAAGAATTTGGCGTCGATCCCAAGCGCATCGGCGTGTGGGGCTTTTCCGCCGGCGGCCATGTCGCTTCCACCGCCGCCACGCACTTCGACCACGGCAAGGACGAAGGCGACGAAATCGACAAGGTCAGCTGCCGGCCCGATTTTGCCATCCTGTGCTATCCGGTTATCACAATGACCGCGAAGACACACGGCGGCTCGCGAAATAACCTGCTTGGCAAGAATCCCGATCCAAAACTGGTTGAGTTCTACTCCAACGAAAAGCATGTGACGAAAGAGACGCCGCCGATCTTCTTGTTCCACACGGTGGAGGATCAGGCGGTCCCGATCGCCAACAGCTACATGTTCAAGGAAGCTTGCGAAAAGGCCGGCGTGGCGGTGAAAATGGTCGTCTTTCAAAAAGGCCGCCACGGCGTCGGGCTGGCCCAAAAGGATCCGATTCTGTCGAAGTGGCCCGACCAGCTCGAAGCCTGGATGAAGGGCCGCGGCTTGCTGCCGGAGAAGAAGTAGGCCATGCACGAAATTGAGCCCGCAGCGCCAGCAAGGGATTTACCTTGCTGGCGCTGCGGGCTCGAATTTGCTCGATCACTTCTTGCGCGTGTAGGTGATTTCCATCACCTTGACTTCCTTGCCGCCGAATAGTTTGAAGAACTCGGTCCTGATCGTGCTTTCGTCGACAAACGTCGTCACATCTTTACCCTTGACCTTCTGATTTATGGTCGGTTCGATCATTTCATTGTGGAAGGTCAGCACTTTGCCGCTCTTGTCGATGGTACCCTCCGCGTTCATGATGCCGGTGCCCATGTTGTCCACCCAGCTATAGACGTACTTCTTTTGCAGGTTGTCATAACCGGTCACCCCCGCGCCTTCGAACGGTATGCCGCCAAAGTCGCCTTTGACCGACTGAAGCAGATATCGATTGCCCATAATCCATTTGCCGGAGCTGGTGCCCTTCGATTCCGATGGCGGCTTGCTCGGGTCCATCCAGTATTTGATCGCGAAATCGAACTCGCCTGCCAACGGGTTAAGCTTCTTGTGAAACTCGCCCGGCGTGGCGGCCTTGATCATGGCTTCCATCGCGGCCTTTTCGTCGATCTTCGGCGGATCGTCGGCTTTGATTTGGCTGGCCAACATCAAGCCGGCGAACGCCGCGCACAGACAGAGACTACGCTTCATTGCATGGCCCTTTCAAATGGATGAGGAATGCGGGACCCGAGCGACATGCCCGGCCCGATCTCGACTACATGACGGTCGCAATAAACTTAACGGGACAATGAAAAAAGAAAAGGGCAAATAGGGTACAAATTTACATTATTCGCGAAATCCACATCGCAAAATTGTCATCGGCGGCATCCTGGCTAAGTTGAGATTGCTTGAAATCCTTGCGAGAACGGAGTTCCTGATGTCACGATTTACCGCGATGGTCCTCGTCATGTCCCTTCCAGCTGCCGCCTTCGCCGCCGATCCGCCGACCAAACGCGGCGAGGTCAAACTCACCCCCGAAGCCCTGCAAATCCATCACGAAGCCATCGTCATCGATGGGCACAACGATTTGCCCTATCAGTATCGCGAACACAAGGACCTGTCGTTTTCCTCGATCGACATCGCCCGGCCGCAGCCGAAATTGCACACCGATATCCCACGGCTGCGCAAAGGCGGCGTCGGGGCCCAGTTCTGGTCGGCGTATGTCTCCACCGCGACCATGAAAGACCACACCGCGGTGAAACAGACCCTTGAACAGATTGATGTCATTCATCGCTTCGTGAAGCGCTACCCCGACACGTTTGAAATGGCCTATGGCGTCGATGACATCCTGCGCATCCACAAAGCCGGGAAGATCGCTTCCCTCATCGGCGTCGAGGGCGGCCACTCGATCGATGATTCCCTTGGCGTGCTGCGAATGTACTACGACCTGGGCGTGCGCTACATGACGCTTACGCACAGCGACACCCTCGATTGGGCCGACTCCGCGACCGACGCCCCGAAAAACCACGGGCTGAACGAATTCGGCAAGAACGTCGTCCGCGAAATGAATCGCCTTGGCATGCTGGTCGATTTGTCGCATGTCTCGGCCGACGTCATGCGACAGGCGATCGAGGTCAGCCGGGCCCCCGTGATCTTCTCGCACTCGTCAGCGTACGCTCTGGCCCCGCACCCGCGAAATGTGCCCGACGACGTGTTGAAAATGGTGAAGGCCAATGGCGGCGTGGTGATGGTCAATTTCTATTCCGGCTTCATCACGCCCGAGGGCGCGAGCCAGCAGCGAGATGTTTTCGATGTATCGCCGCTTCCGCGACAAGTACAAGGATGAAAAGGAACTCCAGGCCGCCGTGCAACAATGGACCAAGGAGCACCCGATGCCGCGTGGCAGCGTGCATACCGTCGTCGATCACATCGAGCACATCGCCAAGGTCGCGGGCGTCGATCATGTCGGCCTCGGCTCCGACTTCGACGGCATCAACTCGGTGCCCACGCAACTCGAGGATGTTTCGTGCTACCCGTACATCACTCAGGAACTGCTCAATCGCGGCTGGAAGAAGGACGACATCATCAAAGTGCTGGGAGGGAACTTGCTGAGGGTGTTTCGCGCCGTCGAAAAGGCCGCGGGGAAGTGAAATGTCTGTTTACGTTTCGCGCTAGAACCCGTTTACGTTTCGCGCTGCAACCCGTTTACGTTTCGCGCTGCAACCCGTTTACGTTTCGCGCCACAACCCGTTTACGTTTCGCGCTGCAACCCGTTTACGTTTCGCGCTCACATGGCACCGCGCGAGCGCGAAACGTAAACGGGTTGTGGCGCGAGCGCGAAACGCAAACGCGCTAAACCAACTCATATTCGATCGAGCTTTGAATCCAGCGATCCACGTCGCGGAGCATGTCGGAATGCAGCCGGTGGGTCGTGGTATAGGTCCGGAATCGAACCGGGAGGCCGGCGGTATAGAGCAGTCGGAAATCTTGCCGGGCCAGGCTGATCGGCACGACCGGGTTGGCGGTGCCGTGGCCGATGAGCACGCGAAGATGCCGCAATTCCGAAAGCCGAAGCAACGGCGAGCCTTTTTTGGGCAGCCGGCCGTTGAGGGCGATCACGCCGCCAAACTTTTCCGGGAAGGTCAGGGCCATGTGATAGGCGATCGTGGCGCCTTCCCACAGGCCGGCGAGATAAATACGCTCCGAATGCACGTGGAACCGGCGGCGGGTTTGTTCCATGGCCCGCAGGATGTAATCTTCCAGGATCGAGCTGCAGGGCGAATCGGCGCCCCAGCCGTAGCCGGGCTCGCCGTCATCGCTCAGGCCCAGCGGCATCGGACCGCGCAGGGCGATGCAGATGTAATTTCGCCGGCTGATTTCCGGGGCGAGCCGCAGGGCCTGTTTTTCGTTGCCCCCATGACCGTGCAGGAAGACGATCAGCGGGTACGGGTAGTTCGGTTCATACCCGGTGGGTATGAAGGTGTGGACCGGGCGTCCGTCCATCGAGTCCACCTCGGCCGGGTAAAACCCCTCGGCCAGGCAATCCGGCGGCATCATGGTGTCGCTGATCGGCATCGAACGTCCCTTGTTCCAATTGTGGGGATTCTGAGGGTTCTGCCGGTAATGACGCCGCGGGGAGCCGACTGTCATACCGCTTTTCGGGCGATCTCCGGTTCATTCTCGGCGAAGTCTACGTTTCTCTATTCGGCAAGTCAACGCGGACATGAGTCGAAGATTGGAAAATGCACGGAATTTCCGCGATTCATGTCGGCCTGTAGCGGTTGCGGGGTCCGGCGGAAGGGTGGAAAACTTGAACGATTGCACCCCGCGCATGCAAGAGGAAATCTGTTAGACTAACTCGCGCTTGCAGCTCCGTGTTCGGCCCGATTCACGGCGATTAAATCGTGCTGCTGTTCGAGCCACGCGGCCAGCCCATTCGCGGTCGGAAATCGTGCGAAGATCATCAATGTGAATAGCGCCGCAAGAGCCAGCATCGCAAGATCGCCTTCCAACACGTATGCGATCAGGGTCATGAAAGCGACCGACTCGCACATCGCCGCGGCGACGATCGTCTTGGTGCGATGGGCCATGATCAGCCCGGCGAGCTCCGCGAGTTCCGTGGTTTGGGCCAGGCGCTGCCGCGCGGCGGACACGATCGCGTTCGGGACAAATGCCTGCATGACACCGATGATCGCCGCAAACCCGAGCGTCACCCAGGTCATCATGCCGTTCATCGGCCCAAGCGGTCCGTTGCCGGCGAAATTCACTAGGTAGATCGCAATGCCGGCGAACACGATTACGCCCGAGACCAGGCCAATCAAAATGATCCGCAGCGGGAGCACGCTTGGAGCCAGATCCGGCAACTCGTCTTGCGTCATCGAATCGCCTCCAGAAAGTAGCCATCACGCTCCGCGTGATCAGCCCAAAGTATCCCTCTCGCTCCGCGTGATGAGCCCAATGAACACAACTCGATTTGTGCACCTTGTGTCTCGCATGCCGCGACGCTGGGCTCATCACGCGGAGCGTGATGGCTACATTACGCCTACTGTAGCCATCACGCTCCGCGTGATGAGCCCACATTCGCGCGTCGACTCCTTTCCGCGACTCGACTACTATGTAATTCGTAGCGATTGCGAAAGGATTATCGATGAGCGACCTATCAGGCGAAGCCGGTTTCTCGACGCGGGCCATCCATGCCGGTCAGGATCCAGACCCGACCACCGGCGCGACCATCGTGCCGATCTACGCGACTTCGACCTACACTCAGGAATCGCCGGCCCATCACAAGGGCTATGAGTACTCGCGTAGCGGCAACCCGACGCGCACTGCCCTCGAGACCTGCCTGGCGGCGCTGGAAGGCGGCGAGCGCGGACTCGCCTTCGCATCCGGGCTCGCCGCCAGCACGGCGGTGCTGATGACGCTTCGCCCCGGCGACGAGGTCGCCGCCGCCGCCGATCTTTATGGCGGCACCTTCCGACTACTCGAACGCGTCTTCAAGCCCTGGGGCCTGGTTTCGAAATTCACCGACGACTCCTCGCCGGCCGGCTTCGCCAAAATCATCACGCCAAAAACGAAATTGGTTTGGATCGAGACGCCCACCAATCCGCTCTTGCAAATTCTTGATATCGCCTCGATCGCCGAATTGGCCCATCGCAACCGTTCCCTGCTGGCAGTTGACAACACCTTTGCTTCGCCTTATTTGCAGCAACCGATCGCGCTGGGCGCCGATTACGTCGTTCACAGCACCACGAAATACCTCGGCGGGCATTCCGATGTCGTCGGCGGAGCGGTGATTGGCAAAAAGGACCTGCTGCAAACGGTCGCCTTTTATCAAAACGCCGCCGGCGGCACGCCGGGTCCATTCGACGTGTATCTCGTCCTTCGCGGCGTCAAGACGCTCGCCGTGCGCATGGATCGGCATTGCGCCAACGCACGCGAACTGGCCGAGTGGCTCGCCAAGCACCCGGGCGTCGAAAAAGTCTATTACCCAGGTCTTGCAAATCACCCCGGCCATGAACTGGCCAAGCGGCAGATGCGCGATTTTGGCGGCATGATCTCGATTCGCGTCAAAGGCGGTGGCGACGCAGCCAAGCGATTCGCCTCGCGCACCAGGATCTTCAGCCTGGCTGAAAGCCTGGGCGGCGTCGAATCGCTCGTCTGCCACCCCGCCACCATGACCCATGCCAGCATCCCCGCCGAAATTCGAGTCGCCCGCGGCGTGGACGACGGACTGGTCAGACTCAGCGTCGGCATCGAAGACGTCAACGATTTGCGTAAAGACCTGGACGAGGCGCTGAAATAGGCCGTTTGCGGCATTCTGGAAAGGGCATGCTTCGAGCGCGGATGGCGATTTGTGTGGGACAGGATTCCAATCCTGTCTGCGCTGCCGAGACAGGATTGGAATCCTGTCCCACGAATAACGATTTTGAACCATGTCGAGCAAAGCCGCCCGGCTTGCCCGCCTTGCATTTTTTTGGCGTCAAGACCATAATCCGGCCCCTGGATCGACTGGACCCGACATGAGGTCGCCATGCGTCCGTTTCGCCTGCCCTTGCTGCTTGCTATCGGCGTCCTATCCGCTTCTCCGGTTTTCGCCGACGATTCCTGGGTTGGCAAGAAGGTCATCGTCAAGCGGCTCGAAGTCAAACTTCACGAAACCGATCCGATCACCGGCGTCAGCGGCCGCAGCGGCGCATTGAAACAATTTGAATATGTGGTTCGGGCGGAAAAAGACGGTTTCTTGCGCGTCTATCAGGACGGCGAGGAAGTCTGGTTTGCGAAGTCGGAAGCCGTTCCGGTCGAAAAGGCGGTTGAGCACTTCAACAGCGAGATTCAAAAAGACTCCAAAAACGATGTGGCGTTCGCCCTGCGCACCATCGCTCACCAGGACTTGGGCGAACTCGACGCGGCCCTAAAGGACGTCGGCGAGGCCATTCGCATTGCGCCAAAGCGGCGGGCCTGGTGGACCGCTCGCGCCGGCATCTGGTTCGACAAAAAAGAATATGACAAGTCGATCAGCGACTGCAATGAGGCCATCCGGATCGATTCGCAGTATGCCCATGCGTTCGCGATTCGCGGCGTCATCTGGCGGATCAAGAAAAACGACAACGACGCGGTCCGCGATTTTGACGAGGCGCTGCGTCTCAATCCGCTCGACGACAATGCCTTCGTCAATCGAGCCGCCTACTGGCTGGACAAGGGCGAATTTGACGTCGCCATCCGCGACACCAGCGACGCGATCCGGCTCGACCCCAAATCGGCCCGGGCCCTCACCGCTCGGGGCTACGCCTGGCTGGGGAAAGGCAACTACCCGAAGGCGCTGAGCGATTTTGACGACGCCATCCGGCTCGATCCGGGCGCGGCGCGATCATTCGCCGGCCGGGCGCAGCTTTGGTATGCCCAAAAGGCCTACGACAAGGCGATCAAAGACGTCGACGAGGCGATCCGGCTCGATCCCAAGGGCGCGATCAATTGGTACGATCGCGGCCTGGCCTGGTCGGCGAAAAATGAGCCCGACAAGGCGATTCACGATCTCGATTCGGCGATTCAACTCGACGCGACCGATTCGCGCTTTTTCTGCCTGCGGGCCAACGCCTGGGCCCAGAAGTCGGATTTCACGCAGGCCCTGAAGGATATCACCGAGTCGATTCGCCTCGATCCCAAAAACGCCGAGGCCTATTACACCCGCGGCCTGACCTGGTATGCGCGAAAACAGTATGACAAGGCGATTGTCGATTTCAAGGAAGCGGTTCGCCTGAATGAACGCTATTCGGCCGCGTTTTACTATCGCGGCGTGTGCCTGTGCGCGAAGAATGAACAGCGCAAGGCGCTGGCGGACTTCGATCAGGCCATTGCGCAGTCGCCGCAACAGCCGGAGCTTCACTTTGCCCGCGGCGAGGCGCTGATTATCCTGGGTGAAAACGACAAGGCAACGAAAGACTTCGATGAAACGATTCGTCTGAATCCCAAACAGGCCGGGGCGTATTACTATCGCGGCAGCTGCTGGAGCGCGAAGCACGAATATGCGAAAGCCATCAAGGACCTCGACGAGGCGATCCGCCTGGTGCACCAATCAAGCCGTGACCTTCGTTCTTCGCGGCGAGGCCTGGCTCAAGTTGAGCGATGCCGAAAAAGCGATGAGCGACTTCGACGCCGCCATCCGCCTCGACCCGGACAACGGCCAGGCCTACCTGTCGCGCGGCACGGTCTGGCATGTGAAAAATGAGCTTCAGAAAGCGATCGCCGACTACGACAAGGCGATTCAACTTACGCCGACGCAATATGTCGCCTTCCATTATCGCGGCCAGGCGAAGAGCCGGTTGAAAGAATACGCCCAGGCGATCAAGGATCTCGACACCGCGATTCAGTTGAACGGCAGCTACGTGAAATCGCTCGTCGAGGAAGCCTGGATCCTGGCCACCTGTCCGGATGCCCAACTTCGCGACGGGGCCAAGGCGACCTCACTGGCTAAGAAGGCCTGCGAATTAAGCGACTGGAAAGTCGCCGCCTATCTCGAAACGCTCGGCATGGCTTGCGCCGAGGCCGGCGACTTCGAGGAAGCGATCAAGTGGCAACAAAAAGCGCTCGAAGACAAGGAATTTGCCAAACAGCGCGGCGAAGCCGGCCAACACCTGCTGAAACTCTACCGCGACAACAAGCCGTATCACGTGCAATAAGAATCTGCCGCCCTTTGCGGGGTTGCAGGAGCTTCATGAGGCTCGAAAGCCGTTGGTTGTAGATTTCCATGCTCCGGTTATCAACCGGTTGCCCAAAATAGGAGGCCCTCATGCGTTCTCTCGGCCTACTGTTGACTATCACGATCGGCCTTGCACTCGTTTCTGTGACACGCGCTGATGAATCCTGGGTCGACAAGACGATCATCGTCAAACGACTGAATGTGAAGCTTCACGAAACCGATCCTGTTACCGGCTTGAAATTACCGTCCGGCGAACTGCGATATCGCGCATACACGGTTCGGCATGAGGCAGGCGGGTTCCTGCGTTTGCGTCAAGATGGAAAAGACGTTTGGATTCAAAAGAATGACGCGATTCTCATTGACAGGGCTATCAACTACTTCGACGATGAGATCCGCGCGAGGCCGAACGACGACGTGAGCCTGGGAATAAGAGGTTTTGTACATGTGCGATCGGGCAATGCCGAAGCGGCTATCAAGGACTTGAGCGAGGCAATCCGAATCAACCCAAAAAGGTGTATTTGGTGGGCAATTCGTGGCGCAGGATTGGGCCGAGAAGAGTAACTGCGACAGGGCAATTCGTGATTGCAACCAAGCTTTGGAAATCGATCCGTCGTGTCGCGAGGCATATCTCTATCGTGGCATGGTCTGGCGATTCAAAAGGAATGAGGAAAAGGCGATCAGGGATTTCACCGCGGCGGTTCGATTGGAACCAAGGGACGAATCCGCGTATTTGAGACGCGCCGAGTGTTGGATCGCCAAGAAGGAGTACGACAAGGCGATTGATGATGCGAGCAACGCCCTTCGCCTCGATCCGACGTTGGCACTGGCATTTGCCGCCCGCGCCTTTGCCCGGTTCGCAACGTCAGACCCCATCAGAGCCTATCGTGACATCGACGAGGCAATTCGACTCGATCCAAAACTGAGCGATGCACATTACACACGGGGATTCTTCCGGTATTCCGAAAAGAAAAACGACAAGGCGATCGAGGATTTTACTCGAGCCATTCAGCTTGGGACGAAATACTTTGGTGCCTTTTATTACCGAGGAATATGTCTGAGCATGAAGGGAGAGCGCAAAAAGGCGGTAAAAGACTTCGATGAGGCGATTCGATTGGCACCCAGGCAAACATGTTTGTACCAAGCACGTGGCGAGGCACTAATCGCTCTTAATGACGTTGACAAAGCCGCGAGCAACTTCGACCAGATGATCGAGATCGACCCAAATGAGGCATGCGCATATTATTACCGCGCCGGTGTCGGTACGAGAAGCACGAATTCGATTCAGCGTTGAATGATTGCGATCAAGCCATTGGGCTGGCGCCAGGCATCGCCGTGACACATACGCTTCGAGGTCGTATTTGGCTGAAAAAGGAGCGCACGAGAAGGCACTCGTCGAACTCGGAGTTGCGATTCGCATGGATCCCAAGGACGCGGAGGCTTATTTCTTAAGGGGGACTACGCGACTTCAGATGAACGATTGCTATGAGGCGATTAACGACCTCAACAAGGCAATTGACCTTAATCCAACTCACTTCATTGCGTTTTATAACCGTGCGCGCGCCGAAATCGGCTTAAAACAATTCGACCGAGCCATCAAGGATCTGGCATTGGCCATCCAAATCAACGGAAGTAATGTCAATTCGCTGGTTGCCGAAGCCTGGCTGCTTGCGACCTGCGATGACGCGCAATTGCGCGACGGTGCCAAAGCAATCATGCTCTCCAAGCGTGCATGCGAACTGACGAAGTGGAAAAACGCCAATGCACTTTCGACTCTGGGCATGGCTTACGCTGAACAAGGCGACTTTGATCAGGCAATATTCTGGGAGCAAAAAGCTCTCAAAGACTCAAGTTGCTGCTCATACACGCGGTCAAAAAAAGGAATTCTTGCTCGAGTTGTATCGAGAAAAGAAGCCCTATCGAAGTGAATAGCACCGGTCGTTTGGCCGATTGCATCGACGCTCCAACAGGTTCATGATGCCTTGGCCAACAACTCCGCGGCGCGATCGACCTCGTCTTCGGTGGTGAACCGACCCACGCTCAGCCGCACCGCGCCGCGGACCATGAGGGGCGAAATCCCCATCGCCATCAGCACGGGCGAGAGGTCGATCTTTCCCGCGTGGCAGGCCGAGCCGGTTGACGCCGCGATCTGCGGGACCGCTTCCAGCAACTCTGCCCCGATCCAACCGACAAACGACAGATTGATCGTGTTCGGCAGCCGTTTTTCGGGATGGCCATTGAGAATGATGCGATCGCCGAGCCGCTCACGAAGGTTTTTTTCGAGCCGATCGCGCAGGGCGCGGAGTTTTTCGGTCGCCGCGGACAGCGATCGCATGGCAATCTCCGCAGCGGTTCCCAGCCCAGCGATATAGGGGACGTTTTCGGTGCCGGCCCGGCGGCCATGCTCGTGTCCGGCGCCATGGATGAACGATTCAAGCTGGACGCCTCGACGAATGTAAAGCGCCCCGATCCCTTTCGGTGCATATAGTTTGTGCCCGGCGATCGTCATCAGATCGACGCCGAGGTCATTGACATTGACCGGCACTTTCCCGAGCGACTGGGCGGCGTCGGTGTGCATCAGAATGCCGCGCTCGCGAGCAATCGCCGCGATCTCGCGAATTGGCTGCAGCGTGCCCACTTCGTTATTGCTGTGCATGATCGAAATCAGCGAGGTCTTCGGCGTGATCGCTTTCCGAACCTCGTCCGGATCGATCAGTCCGGTTCGATCGACGCGAACCGCCGTCACTTCACAGCCAAAGCGCTTGAGAAACTCGCAGGGTTGAACCGTCGCGGGGTGCTCGATCGTGCTGATGATGATGTGGGCCGGCTTGCCGCCGAGAATACTCGCGAAAGCGACGCCCTTGAGCGCTTGATTGCTGGCCTCGGTGCCGTCGCCGGTGAAGACGATTTCATCGGGCTCGGCGCCGATCAACGCCGCAAGCTGCCCGCGGCCGCGCTCCATCGCCTCGTGCGCGGTCTGCCCAAATGCATGGCTGCTGGATGGATTGCCAAATTCCTGTTTGAGAAACGGCAGCATCGCCTCCAGGACTGCGGGATCGATTGGCGTCGTGGCGTTGTAGTCGAGGTAAATGGGTTTCATCCGATTGGCCTCATTCGGTCAAGACCGATAAGGAATGCAGGAATTGCTCAATAAAATTCTGGCAAACGAGTGCCAAGTTCCTGCCTTCCTGGTTTCCTTATTCTTACTGCGACGGCACTGTCACTGAATCGGGTTCGCCGAAGTCTCCATTGCAAAGCGGGAAGGAGAAGCCAATTAGGAATGCAGGAATCCAGGAAGAATCATGATGCAATCACTCGTTTGACCTCGAGTGTGACCTTGGCAAAATTCAGCAGCAATCCATGTTTTTTGCCAACCGCCTTCAGGTACGAACGGACGATGGCGAAGTGAATGTCATCGAGATTCTTGATCGCCTTGAGTTCCACCACGATCGTATCCTCGACAAACAGATCGAGTCGATGGCGACCTACTTCGACGCCGTCATATGAAATCATGACGTCGATTTGGTCCTGGACATTCAAGCCGCGTTTCTTCAATTCGAGGACGAGTGCTTTCTCGTAAACCGATTCCAGAAAGCCGGGACCCAATCGGCGATCGACCTCGATGGCAGCGCCGATGATTTGCTCGGTCAGATCCCCATGTTCGAGTGGCATTTCTGCGCCTCGCTTCCCATGTTTGATATGCTCGCCAGATCGGTCGACCATTGTTCCGGGTCGCCGGCGCTGCCCGGAGGATCTGCGATCAGCCAGTATTCGTTTCCTGCCTTCCTGCTTTCCTAATTTCATTTGTTCGAAAAGGCTGACCGAAGTCTTGGTACAATGCCGAATCACCTCGACAAGTCAATGGGCATGCTGGCGTTGTAATCGAGGTAAATGGGACGCATGGAAGTTGCCGCTCAGTTGATGATCGATGTTGGTCGTCATTCGGCAGTATGCGATCGTCACTTCCGCCGTCGGAAAACGCGAACGTGAAGGATTGTCACGATTTGAGTCTTGACGTCGACTTCGAACCGGACGGCGAGTGGTGGAACAAACGTGATTCGCCGATGGCCAGGTCTCGACTCGCCTTCGTTTTCCGGGTCGTGCATGAGCCGCGAGTCGATTGTGTGACTAGCGGCGGTGATCGCCAGCCGTTGGGCCGAGTCAGCCGACGTCCAGCATTGTGTCAACTCGTCCAATGCCGACTGAAGCCAATCGACTTCGGAACATCAGGCTTTCTCCAGGTGAGCCAGGACCTCCGCAGTCGTATAGCGTTTTTCATTGGATGCAGAACGCCGATCGAGTTCTTTCTCATCGACGTCCGGCGAAATGGGTTCCCACTCGGACGTGTCAATCGATGGAATGAACTGGCCAATCACCCGGCCGAGTCGGTCGCAGATCTCAACTGGTTGTTTCGCTTGATTCAATCGAGCCGTCGCCGAGTCATCGAGCATTATTTGCGTCATTTTGACGACTCCGTAACATGCCGTTTGCGCATTTCACTGATGCAATTGTAGCGTAATGGTTTCGAACAGTTGAGTAGTTCAATTCGCGGCCATTCGAAGGTCAACACTCTCGGAAGACCGCAACAGCGCAAACCAGTCGAATCATCACTATCTTGATCAACAATTTCAAAGAAGACACTTTCCGTGACAGCGGGGGAGGGGAATCTGTCTTCTTTGATTTTCCAAGCGGGAAACAGCCGGTTTCTAAGAAGACACATTCAAAGAAGACAAGCGATCTGACCGCCATCGAGGCCGGTTTCGCTCCAATTCCCCACCTGGACTGGCTCGTGAAGCCCGTAAACTGGTAATATCCCCCTTCGGCGAGGTTGCCTATGTTGCCAGTTGGCGAAGCGTTGCGAATTGTGTTGTCGCATTGTCGGCCGCTGCCGCCGGAGATTGTGCCGATCAATGCCGGATCGCTCGGGTTGATTCTCGCCGAGGATGTGGCCAGCGATCTGGATTCGCCGCCGTTCGATAAATCGTTGATGGATGGCTACGCGGTTCGGTTAGCTAATTTGAACAATGGCCGGGCGACCCTGCCGGTCGCCGCGGAGGTCACTGCGGGACAGGTGCCGCCCGCGCTGGCCGCCGGCCAGGCGATTCGAATCATGACCGGCGCTCCAGTTCCCGCCGGGGCCGATTGCGTGGTGCGGATCGAACATACGCGAATGCAAGCCGATGGGCAGGTCGCGATCGAATCGACGCCGCCCAAACCGGGCCAGTTCATCCTTCGCCGGGCGAGCGAGATGAAAGCGGGCGACGTGGTGCTTCCCGCCGGTGAGATTCTGGGACCACAGGAACTAGGCTTACTCGCCGGTGTCGGCCGCACTTCCGCGGGGTTGTTCCCCCGCCGCGAGTTTCGATTCTCTCGACCGGCGATGAACTGGTCGAAGCCGACGAAAAGCCGCGCGACGGCCAGATCCGCAACTCGAACGGGCCCATGTTGACGGCGCAGGTCTCCCGAGCCGGCGGCGTGCCCCGCTATCTCGGGATTGGCCGTGACGACGAGGCGGCATTGAAATCGCTTATCCGCGAAGGATTGCAATCGCCGGTTCTGATCCTTTCCGGCGGCGTGTCGATGGGCAAGTTGGACCTGGTTCCCGGCGTGCTGAAGAACTTGGGATTGGAATCGCACTTTCATCAGGTGGAAATGAAACCGGGCAAACCGCTCCTGTTCGGTACCTGCAACCAAAGGCTGGTTTTCGGGTTACCGGGAAATCCAGTGAGTTCGTACTGTTGCTTTGAATTATTTGTGCGGCCCGCGATTCGAGCACTCGCCGGTGACAGGGAGCCGGGCCCGAACTGGCAGCAAGCGACCGTCGCGGAAGAATTCGAGTATTCAACCGATCGCCCGACTTACCATCCCGCGACTGTTGAAAATCAGGACGGCGCGAACCGGGTTCGCCGCGTGCCCTGGTTCGGCTCGCCGGACTTGCGCGCTGACCAAGGCGAATGCGCTGATGCTGCTGCCCCCCGGTTCGCGAACCTACGCGGCCGGTTCGACCCTGTCGGTGCTTCCGTTATAAGTTCGCTAGAAATTTCGCCCTACGCGAAGGAGTCGCGATGCAGACCCTCGAACGGAAATCGCCAATGTCGACGATGCACCAGACGCCGGAAACCGCCACGCCGCCAGTTCCGATTCAATTCCGGACGCGGGCACTGTTCATCGTCGCGAGCGCAATCGCGACGTCGCTCTTGATGTGGGCCGGTTTCTTTCCGATTAATCAGGGTTGGATCGCCTGGTTCGCCCTGGTGCCGTTGTTGGCGTTAATTCGATCCGACATTTCAACGCGAACCTTGCTCTTCTCCACCTATGCAAGCGGGTTTTTGTTCTTTCTTCTCGCGTTGAAATGGATGCGGGTCGCCCACCCGATGATGATCTGGGCTTGGATTGCCCTGACATACTATTGCGCACTTTACTTCCCGCTCGCGGCCTGGATCTTGCGCCGGATCGATCGAAAATACTCGCTGCCATTCACCTTGACGCTGCCGATCGTCTGGACATCGCTGGAATTTCTCCGCGCCCATTTCTTAACCGGCTTCCCCTGGTATATGATCGGCATCACGCAACATGACTACTTGCCGATCATCCAGATCGCCGATCTCGGCGGCGTGTATTCGGTCAGTTTCGTCGTGCTGGCGGCCGATGGTTTCATCTTTGAACTGTTCGCCTGCAACCGGCGATTGGCTTCACTGACGCGAATGCCATCAATGTTCACAAGAAAGAGTTTGGCCTTTCAAGGAACCTTCGTCGCAGCGCTTTTCGCTGCAACCATCGGGTATGGCTATTGGCGAATGTCGCAGGCGAATTTCCGCGACGGTCCGCGGGTGGCGCTGTTGCAAACCAACGTGTCGCAAGAAATGAAGAACGCGAAGAACGATGACAGCGACGATGGCGTCGCCGCAGGCGCCACGATCGTGCAACAAACCAAAGATTTGACTGATGCGATCCTTCGCGAACATCAGAATCCGGATTTGATCATTTGGCCGGAAACGACCTGCACCGAAGACTGGCTCGAGGCCGCGCCCGGCACGCTGCCCGCTGATCTTCCGACTGAGTTGCCATCGGGAATTCAAAGTCGCCAGCGATTGATGAACAACATCGCTTCCTACAGTCAGGCGCAGGTTTTGCTTGGTCTGAATACATATGAGTTTTGCCGTGACGGCGAGCGCCGCCGATATAACTCGGCATTGCTCGTTTGTCGCGATGGCAAGGATTTCAGCCGCTACGACAAAATGCATCGCGTGCTGTTTGGCGAATACGTTCCATTTCGCGAAACGATGCCGTGGCTGCAAACTTTTACGCCATATGACCACGATTATAGCCTCAGCGAGGGCCAGCAGTGGACCCATTTCCGGCTGCCGACCAAGAACGGCGAGTTTCGATTTGGAACGTTGATTTGCTACGAAGATTCGGTGTCGTCATTGGCTCGACATTACGCCCGCGAGGACGATGGCCAACCGCCGGTCGATTTCCTGGTCAACATGTCGAATGACGGTTGGTTCCGAGGCACCGAGGAGCACGAGGAGCATTTGGCGATCTGCCAATTTGCGCGGTGGAAACCCGGCGAGCGGTGGCCCGGTCGGTGAACATGGGCATTTCCGCCATCATTGACGGCAACGGCAAGGTCACGGCGTTGCCGCGCGATTCCTGGTCGGCCTCGAAAAAAGTCGCGGCCGCGTTCACCGGCGCCGTGCCCATCGACAATCGCCGCAGTTGGTACGCCCATATTGGCGACTGGTTCGCGGCAACTTGTGCGGCAATTGCATTGATGGGGATTATTGGGACCTTTGTTCGACAACGGCGGATTTGACCCAACTCGTGTGCAAGTTTGATGATGACCGGTTGCTCGACCGATCGGATCGTGCGACCCGGCCATTTGTTTAACACCGACGGTTCGAGCCTCTGAGTCGCAGCCGCCAAAACGGAATGGAATCGTGATACGCTCGATCATCAATCTCAGTATTCGCTTGCCCGAAGGGCGAAAATCACGGCGCGCTGTTGCGGTTGCCTTCGCTCGTTCTCGTGCTGATTGTCGCTGGATACGGTTCAAGCATTGTTTACATGCTGTCGATCGAAAACAGCCTTGTTTTTTCGCCGGCAAAACCCGCGGATGAATGGCACGCCAAACCATGTGCGGAAATTCAGGACGTCTCATTGGACACGCCCGATGGCCGGATGAACGGCTGGTATTGCCCTGCCAAGAAGCCCAAAGGCGCAATTTTGATGTGCCATGGCAAAGCCGGCAATTTGAGCGTTCGTGGTGAATGCATCGGCGAGTTGCGCGATCTTTTCAATTGTTCGATTTTGATCTTTGACTACCCAGGATACGGCCGAAGCGAGGGCGAGCCGAGCGAGCAAGGCTGCTATTCGGCGGCGGATGCCGCCTATGATTGCCTGGTGAACGAAAAAAGATTCCAGCCCGAGCACATTCTCATTTGTGGCGAATCGCTCGGCGGCGGCGTGGTGGTGGATTTGGCGAGCCGCCGCCCTTGCGCCGCTGTGCTCCTTTTCAACACCTTCGCTGATTTACCCAGCGTCGCGCAACGAATTTATCCCTGGCTGCCCATCGTTCCGCTCATGCACAATCGCTTCGACAGCGTCAGTAAGATTGGCCGCATCAAGTCGCCGATCTTCATCACTCACGCTGGGGCCGACGAATTGATCACGCAAGCCGATTTTCAGCGTCTGTTCGCCGCGGTCACGGCCCCGAAGGAAAGCATGATTCGGCCAAGTCGAAAACATGAGGAGCCGCTCAGCCGTTCGGAACTCCTGAAGGTCCGCAATTTCCTGGTGCACTTCCGTTGCCTGCCGACGCCTTGAGCCCGCAAAACCGGCTTGCCGTCGCGGCACTCGCATGTTATTTCCTGTCCTTTGCTCGGATGTGGACGTGAGCGAAGGAGCCGGAATGTTTCGACTGGAAGTCCGATCATTGGCGGTGATTGCACTGATGGCAGCGGCGGCGTCGGCTCAAACACCGGCGGCCCGATTTCACTGGACCGCCGGCCAGACCCTGGAATATCGAGTCGAACATGTCACGGCGGTCACGGAAGTCGTCGGCACACGGAAGATCGAAACGCAATCGAAATTGAACCTGGAGCGCCGCTGGCAGGTATTGGCGGTGGATGCGTCTGGCACGGCGCGATTGCAAATGTCGTTGATTTCGTTGCGAATGGAAACCAAGAAGCCGGATGGCGACACGATTGTTTTCGACTCGAAAAACAGCGATCCTCAGACGGCCGAACTCAACAAACAGTTATTGCAATACGTCGGCAAAGCAATCGCCACGATCCGCATTGATTCCCAAGGGCGCTTGCTCGACGCCAAGGTGTTGGACCCGATGTTCGGTTCGACCGCGCGAATGCAGGCCGACTTGCCGTTCAAGATCATCTGGCCGGACGACGCTCCGCGGCCTGAACAGACCTGGGATCGCTCGTGCAAGCTGATTATGGAGCCGCCGCTGGGCGCCGGCGAATCGTATGACGCGGTTCAGAAATACACGTACAAGGGGATCGACGCGGGCCTCATGCGCATTGATTTGGCGACAACGGTCAAAAACCCGCCCGAAGCCGCGATGGATCGAATTCCGCTGATTCCCATGACGCCGACCGGCACAATCCTTTTTGATGCCGCCAAGGGCCGCATGAAGAAAGCCGATTTGAAATGCGCAGGCGAAGTAAAGGATCACCGCCCCGAGGGCGGCAGCTACACCTTCCGCAGCCGCTATATCGAAGAACTGATTGAAAAATAAACCGGCTGCCGCGATGTGCGATCGAGTCGATGCCAAGCCTGCGAAATTTAGCATACAATACGCTGTCATCGTATGATTGCGTCACGAGGTCTCACCATGGATTTGGCAGGAAAAAACGGCAACCACGGCTCGTTCGTACCCATTCACGATAACGATGCACATTTCGACGAAGGTCAACATCCGGTCGGTATCGAAGAACTGGTGAAGCAGATTCGCGAAACGGCGGACAAGCTAGTCCGCGATCATGCCAGTCGCGGCGATGTGAAATTGCTCAGCACTGCGCTGAAGGAATTGCGGTATAGCTTTAAGGTTTTCTCCGCCTACCGCACTCACCGCAAAATCACGGTCTTCGGATCGGCTCGGCTCAAGGCCGATCATCCGTCATACAAGCAAGCGGTCGAATTCGGACGGCAGATGGCCGAGGCCGGCTTCATGGTCATTACGGGCGCGGCTCATGGCATCATGGAGGCCGGCCATGTCGGCGCCGGCCGCGACATGAGCATTGGAATCAATATCTTGCTTCCTTTCGAACAGGAAGCGAACTCGATTGTCACCGGCGATCCCAAGCTGATGCATCTGAAATACTTCTTTACGCGCAAACTATTGTTCGTAAAAGAATGCGACGGCATCGCCCTGTTTCCCGGCGGATTTGGCACGCATGACGAAGGCTTCGAAGTGCTGACGCTCATTCAAACCGGAAAGTCGCACCTGTTTCCAATCGTCATGGTTGACGAGCCCGGCGGCGACTACTGGAAACAGTGGAACCAATTCATCCATAATTGCCTGCTCGATCGCGGCCTGATTTCTCCGGCGGACGTGCACTTATACAAGGTCACCGATTCGGTCGCCGAGGCGGTCGCGGAAATGCGGAATTTCTATCGCGTCTATCACAGCATGCGTTACGTGAAAAATGAGTTGGTACTGCGGCTCCAGCGTCGGTTGGAGCCAACCCTCCTCGCTCACCTCGAATCAAGTTTTGCCGACATCATCGAGCGCGGCGGCATCGCTCAGTCGGGGGCATTGCCGGCCGAGGAAAACGAGCCGGAAATTCGCGAGTTGCCACGGCTCCGCTTCTGGTTTGACCGCCGAAGCCTCGGACGCTTGCGGCAAATGATCGACTTAATCAATCGGGAAGGATAATCTCCCGTCGACCCCTTAAGCGGCGGCTTGAGGCTCGTCCTCGCACCACGCGCGCACCGAGACTCGGCAGCGGCCGCTGCGGTTCGCCTCAACAATCACCGCACGAAGTTCTCGACGAAACCTTCGCAACCAGGTATCCGTCGTGCCGTGCACGTTGATCGCCTTTAACGTGTGAAAGTGCAGAATTTCCAGATCGTCGCCCAAAACGCGCCGCATGTTGCTGAAATTCTCATTCAAATTCTTGCTGCGAATCAGCTCCGTTACGGCTCGTCGGATGGAGTTTGCACGCGTTCGACTATGTCCGGCGATTTCCAGTCGCAATTTTACTTTAGTGCTCAAGAATCCAAACTTTGGGTTAAATTCGGTACCCCTTTGGGAGAATGGAATGAACCCCGATCGTGGCGTTCGGTTCCGAATCGAGCAAGGAAATTGTGCGCCGCCAACCTTGATTGGGCGTTGCACCTGTCCAATCGTCACAATCTGAGTTTAATTCCATTATAGCAAGTCGGGAGGAGGCCGCACCAGGTGTTTCGGGCGTTCAATCCTTGGCCCCGCCGCCGCGAACCGGAAATCATGGATCGGCCGGACCTTGAGCCACAACTCCACCATCAGGCTCTGCGCGGACTGGAACGCATCAATCTTCTTAGCCGCAGCAGCGCCATTCTCTGGCGGCCGATTCGGGAGCTTGCCGCCCAAACACCCCGCCTGCGCCTGCTCGACTTGGCCACCGGCGCCGGCGATATTCCCATTTCACTTTGGAATCGCTCGCAACGGGCGGGTCTGAAACTCGAAATCGAGGCCTGCGACCGCAGTGCGGTCGCGTTGGACCATGCCCTGCGCGAGCGGCGCGATGCGGCGCCGAAATCCGCTTTTTCCAATGGGATGCGTTGAGCGGCCCGCTGCCGGAACAATACGATGTCGTTTTTTGCTCGCTGTTCCTGCATCACCTCGATCCGGAAGATGCCGTCACGGTCTTGAAAGCAATGGCGACCGCCGCTCGCCGGCTGGTTCTTGTGAACGACCTGCGTCGCAGCAGCCCCGGCTGGTTGCTCGCCTGGCTCGGCACGCGTGTTCTTTCGACCTCGCGAGTCGTTCACACCGATGGACCGTCGTCGGTTGCGGGCGCGTTTACCTGCGCGGAAGCAACTGAACTTTCCCAGCAAGCCGGGCTCGCGGGCGCGACGGTTGCAAGGCATTGGCCGTTTCGCTGGTTGCTCACCTGGCACAAGCCTTCACTCGAAAGCCCACGAAATGTCGGTAAGACCTGACGCAGTGATCATCGGAGGCGGGCCGGCCGGTTCCGTCGCCGCGCTGCTGCTAGCGCGGGCGGGTTGGTCGGTCGCGCTCTTCGAGAAGAAGCGATTTCCGCGCCGCAAGGTATGCGGCGAGTATGTTTCGGCGACCAGTTTGCCGCTCCTGGACGATCTCGGAGTTGGCGAGGAATTCCGAAGCCTGGCTGGTCCGAAAGTTCGGCAAGTTGGCTTGTTCGCGGGATCGAAATTGATTCGGGCGACGTTGCCGCGGCCGGGCGACGAATCGTGGGGCCAGGCGTTGGATCGCGGGCGGCTGGATGGCCTGTTGTTGGCCGCCGCGAGCCGCGCCGGAGTCGAGGTCTTTCAGCCGGCGCATGTCGTGTCGCTGGGAAGAATTGGTGATTGTTATCAGGTGGGCGCGGAATCTGCGCGGATCGGTCGCCAATCGAATTTCAGGCTCCGGTGGTGATTGCGGCACACGGATCCTGGGAGGCCGGAGCGTTGCCATCGCAACCTCCGCGACGATCGCCGCGGCCCGCGGATTTGCTCGGCTTCAAGGCCCATTTTGCTGAGGGCAACCTACCGCCCGGGCTGATGCCGCTGTTGGCGTTTCCGGGCGGCTATGGCGGCATGGTGCACTGCGACGGTGGCCGCGTGAGTCTTTCGTGTTGCATTCGCCGCGATTGGTTGAAATGCTTGCAAATGCGGAGTGGGGGAGACGCGGGAGAAACTGTTTTCGCTCACATTCGCGACTCGTGCCATGGCGTTCGCATCGCTCTGGAGGGGGCCAAGCGAGAGCACGCCTGGTTGGCGGCGGGTCCGATTCGGCCCGGCATTCGGCGGCGGTTTCGCGGCGGCTTCTTTCGCGTCGGCAACGCCGCGGGCGAGGCGCATCCCGCGGTCGCCGAGGGAATCAGCATGGCGATGCAAGGCGCCTGGCTGCTCGCGGAACACCTGATTCGTTGGAAACGATCCGGCGGCGGCGTCCGCAATCTCGATCGGGTCAACGCGGCCTATTCCGCCGATTGGCGACGGCAGTTCGCGCCGCGGATTCACGCCTCGTCCGTCATTGCACACTGGGCCATGAAAAAGCAGGCGGTAGCGGCGATCCTGCCGTTACTGCATTGGTTCCCGGGATTCCTCACCTGGGGCGCTCGCTTCAGCGGGAAATCACGCCGCATTGTCAGGGCGAGTTGAACGGCAAACGACGTCGGCCGCGGGCCGGCGAAAACCAAGCGAGACAAACATGACGCTGGCCATCGTCGGACTGGGCACCGCTGTGCCGCCCGAATCGGTCTCACAACTGGAAGGGCAGCAGATCGCACGCTGGATCTGCTGCCACAACCCGGAACACGCGGCCTGGCTGCCGCACATTTACGCCAACAGCGGCATCAACAAGCGGCATATGTGCGTGGGCCGCGCCGTCATTCGCGATATTCTCAATGAAACGCGGCGATCGCAATCGGTCTTCCTGCCGCGCAGCCGCGCCGACGATCGCGGACCGACGACCGCGGAGCGAATGGATCTGTATCGCACCGAAGCGCCGATTCTGGCGGCGCGGGCTGCCCGGCAAGCGCTGGATCGTTCGAATTTCGCGCCGAAGGAAATCACGCATGTGGTCACGGCGTCCTGCACCGGGTTTCATGCGCCCGGCGTCGATGTGACCATCATCAAACAATTGAACTTGTCGCCGAACACGCAACGGACCCATGTGGGCTACATGGGTTGCCATGGTGCGCTCAACGCGCTCCGCGTGGCTCGGGCTTTTGTCGAGGCGGACGCCAATGCCCGCGTGCTGGTTTGTGCCGTCGAATTGTGCAGCCTGCATTATCACTATGGTTGGGATCCACAACGGGTGATTGCCAACGCGTTGTTCGCCGACGGGGCCGCGGCGATCGTCGCGGCGCCCGCTTTCGCCGCGGAGCCGTCGGCCTGGCAAATCGCCGCCTCCGGCTCGTGCTTGATTCCGGATTCCGAGGATGCGATGGCCTGGACCATCGGCGACCATGGCTTCACCATGACGCTCTCGAAACGCGTGCCCGGCCTGATCGCGACTCATCTGCGGCCCTGGCTCGCGGACTGGCTATTGCAAAACGGCGTCCGCTTGGAAGATGTCGCCTCGTGGGCGATTCACCCGGGCGGCCCGCGCATTCTCGACGCGGTCGTGGAATCGCTCGGCCTCGATCAAGACCTGGCGAAACCTTCCCGGGAAGTCTTCGCCGAATACGGCAACATGTCGTCGCCGACGGTCTTGTTCATCCTCGACCATTTGCGGCGTCAGAACGCCCCGCGCCCCTGCGTCGCTCTGGGATTCGGCCCCGGTCTCAACGCCGAGGCCATGCTAGTGGTCTGAATTTGCGACCTGCTTGACCGCCAAGATTTCTCGCAAAGGCGCAAAGAACGCAAAGGAGATCATGAAAAAACCGTGCAGATCCGGTCTTTTGTTTCATCGCGTCCTTTGCGCCTTTGCGAGAAACAATTATTCTGGTAGTCCGTTCACGATTCGCTTGATGCCATTCTTGAGCAACACTTCGTTAAAGTTCATGAGCAGCCCCAGACGGAGCCCGGTCAGACGCAAGTATGTCAGCGTCGTCTTCTTGAATACGTCTTTCAGCGCCTCAACCGACTTGAGTTCAATTAGAACGAGATGGTTGACGATGAGGTCGGCGCGGAAGCCGATGCCCAGTTGCACTCCCTCGTAGTTAACAGGGATCTCCTTCTGCACCTCGACCGTGAGGCCACGCTTGCGCAATTCCAGCGTCAGCGCAGCCTCGTAGACACTCTCCAACAGTCCTGGCCCGAGAGCACGATGAACTTTCAATGCGGCATCAACAATGATCGCCGATAACTCATTCTCGTTCATTGCAACGCATCCAATGTTTCTCGCCGAGGCGCAAAGAACGCGAAGGAAGAAAAGTGAGCGAATCGTGTAAATCCGGCTTGATCGATTTTTCTGTTGTCCTGATTTCTTCCTTTGCGTCCTTTGCGCCTTGGCGAGAAAGATTTATTCAAGCCGCAAGCGCTGCTAATTCATTTTCGCTCATTGCAACGCAACCGATATTTCTCGCCAAGGCGCAAAGAACGCGAAGGAAGAAAAATGAGTGAAGGTGTAAATCCGGCTTGATCGATTTTTTCTGTTGTCCTGATTTCTTCCTTGGCGTCCTTTGCGCCTTTGCGAGAAAGATTTATTCAAGCCGCACTCGCTACTTGCTCTTCTTCTCCCGCTTCCCTTCGATGTCGAACTCCCGCTTCTCGCCGTTGAATTCCGCCGCGGCTTTCCCCTTGAACGAATCGCCGTCAATCGTCAGCGTGTAGTCGATGGGGATTTCGTTGCCCATGAACTTCCGCACGGCGGAATAGGTCAGCGTGTTGTCCTTCAGCTTCACGTCTTTGAGTTTCTCATTCTTCTGATCCGGCCAGTTCATCGTCCCGGCGAGCTTGTCGCCGTCCTTCTTGATCGTCAACGTGGCCGTCCGCGTCTGGTCGCCGATCTTGTACTCGCACTTCCACGTCCCGACTGGGTTCGCCTTGTCCGCCGCGCCTGCGAGGCCGCAGACCCCGAGCACCAACGCCGCCGAAAGGATCGTTTTCATGGATGACTCCAAAAAATGGCGGGCGTGGAGCCGTCCGACGCGGACAGTCTCCCGCCGCTGACTGCGATTCTAGTGATGCCGCGACCGCTGGTCAGGCCACAGGAATCTCGACTTGCTACGTAATCGAGGAAAGTCCGAGGCCGAACAATGAAGTTCAGTAACGGGGCTGGCTGCAGCGATGAACTCAGAATGGCCTACACTCCCCCGCCGTCTGACGTGAAGGATGGTTCGACCCGCGCCTCATCCCGGTCGAAACGCCCGAACCACGAGCGGAGAGTGACACGATTGCAGTCGGCGAAGCTGCCCGCGAGTTGCGCCCTGGGTCCGAAGTTCTCGAGCAACCCCGGCAGCGGCCCGGGGTGCGGCAACTCCACCGAGCGCGACCCCACGAAACCGCCGCCCCGATACCAACTCACGACGCCTACGCGCTCCTCGACGATGTCGGCGGCGTGTTGAATCCCTGCCTCGATCTGCTCTCGGTCGAGGTGGGTCTCGTAGTCGGTGTAGTGGTTATGGTGTGTGTGGAACCCGACCGACAACTCCTCATCCGCCGTGGACACCCACAGTCCGTATTCGGCGGCCGGCGACGGACACGGGATGTTGAACTCGACCACGTAGCCCGCACCATCCGCCCGGGGGCGCGATCTTAGCGAACGCTTCCCACTCCGGGAAGCGGGCCAGGATGAGCCGCACCGCGACCTTCGAATACGCGACCAGATCGCTCTCCAGTAGACCCGTCATCCGGTGCGCCCTCTGCGGTCAAACACTCGGCATCACCGTCGCGCAGTGCGTCCGCTGCATGCCGCTGTTCGACCGCAATCGATCATTTCTTTTCAACCGCTGCCTTGATATCGTTCAGGTCTTGCACGATGGCCTTCTTGATCACGCCCTTGAAAAAAAGCCGCATGGGTATCGACATCAGTTTTGCAGCGATGCCTTGAGGCCTGGACTCATGAGAACTCGTCAACGTCATGCCGCCAGTGCCCTCAGTGATTCGCATGGTGGTTAAGAAGACAAATCCACCATCTTCTGCTCTGGTTGTGTAGAACTCGTTCTCTGCAGCATCGGTGATCCACTTTTCCACGGTCGCCGGCTTGCCGAATAGCATTCGGGTCTCGCGCCACCTGAGTCCGACGAGCCCGCTTGGCGGTTTTTCGAGAACCTCAATTTTTTGGATTCCACTGATTATTTCCGAGGCGTTCTCGATGTTGGTGATCGCGGCCCAGATCGCCGCCTTGGATCCGTTGATGGTTACCTGTGCTTCAACGAGCATGGTGGTTCACTTTCGAGTGATGATCAATAGCCCATGGATCATATGGGGCTTCGATATCGGGGCCGACGCGCGTCTGCCGGTCGAACTCTAAAACCAGCAGCGGCAGGGGCCGAGTGGGCTACGAGCACCAGAAAACCTACATGCACCCAACGTCTGCTGGAGCGCCGGATTTGGCCCTACCGCAAATCGTGTCCTGCAGCGTCGAACCAGGCGCCGTCCATGACGCCAAAGAAATCATTAAAGTTGGATCCATAACAGTCCGGACTGTACCGTTCTGGAACGCGGCCAACCTTCCGTGGAAGGTGGTGATCCCTTCTTGCTCCGCTGCGGTCCGGGCCTTGGCTACGAATCGCTCGATGGTTGTACCGATCCGCCGATTGGCCTCAGCGCTGAGCCCATATCGGCCGGACGGAGTGAAGTCCGGTTCCAGGCGCAGAAACCCGCGAAGAATGTCTTCTCCCATGTGCTCTCGGACGTTTGTGTCCCCGAGCCCTTCATGATCCTCATCGATGGCCTCAAGCCGTGCCAGGAATTGACGCAGCGCTTCTTCCACAGGATTGCCCTCCACCGTCGAACGACCACTCTCACTTGCCGCGGCGGCTGCTACCCAGACTTGGAGCGGCGCCGGAAGTCCTCCATCGCCCGCTCACGCGCCTCGTCATACGGCCGGCAGTCCACCAGGCCGCGAAGAAACTCCGCGAAGTCCGGCGCCAGAACGTCGCACCGATCGTCCTCGGGATCGACGAAGACGACCCGCGGTTCCCCTTTCGGCCCGCAAACACTGTAGTCCAGCATAATCGCGTCGTGCCCGGCTGTCGGAGTCAAGGCGACGACGACCCCAATCTCCGGGAAGCCGGCCTGTCTGATCAGATGTCGACTGCCGAACTCGTCGGAATCGATGCCCCATGAATAGCCGATGCCGAAGAGGGTCTCGATGCGCACATGGTTATCCGCCGATCGGTCATCGGTCGGGAAGCACCGGCGCCGCGGGCGGCCGCCGTTCTTCACCCGGAGCAGTTGCAAGTACGATGCGGGCAACGTGTAGCCCAGCGCCTGCTCGGCCGCGGCGACCATCGCGTCGGTCAACACGGGCCCCGTGTAGTGGGTTGACGCGTCGAAGAAGTCCGACCAAACATCGGCGGTTGCCATGAGTTGCTCCGGTGGACTTTACAACCAACAACATCGATATTATTGCGGCATCGACCTGCAAGCAAGAATCTTTGTAGCCCCGAAGGGGCGGCCGTTAATAGCCTGGGGCGAGTCTTCGAGCCCCAGGGGAAACTTGAGGATCGCTGTACGAAGACACTCCAGGGGACGACCGTTGCCCGAACCATCCCGGCGCACCCCGATGTTGGTGACGTTTAACGCATCCGCCAGATGCACCGCGAAGACGTGAAAAAATCGCTTGCGAGAAAGGAACGTACTTAAACATTCAGAGACCACAAGGCGGTTCGGCACGAATATCACGGGTGTGCTCTGTGCCCTGCATCCACAGGATGGGTGGATTAACGATTGATCTTGAGTTGCGGGAGTGCGGTCTTCAGTTCCTTGACTCCCGCGTCCGTGACGAGGGTGCCGTAAAGGTTCAGCGTCCGCAATTTCTTAAGTCCCTTCAGCTCCCTCAGTCCTGCGTCCCTGACCCTGGTCCTGTCGAGGACCAACGTCTGCAGGCTCTTGAGTTCCCCCAGTCCCGCGCCGTGATTCGGGTTTGGACGACGGACAACTTTTGCAGGTTCTTGAGTTCTTTCAGTTCACGCAATCCCGCATCGGTCACCGGCGTGCCGTCGAGTTCGAGTTCCAGCAGGCTCTTGAACTCCTTCAGTTCCTTCAGCCCCGCGTCGGTGATCCGGAATGATGCGCTGAGCTTCAACTTCTGCAAGTTCTTGAGTTCCTTCAGTTCCTTCAGCCCGGCGTCCGTAAACTTGTCACTCAACTCGGCGAGGTCGAGCGCCAGCACGTCCTCAGGGCCGGCGGGCCGCTTCTGGCCCTTCGCGGTCGCCCGGTTCAGCGCGTGGAGCAGGCCGATTTCCCGCAACGCCGCCAGCGTGGCGTCGGTGATGTTGGGTACGATTAGCAATTGCAGGTTCTTGAGTTCCTTCAACTCCCGCAACCCGGCGTCCGTGACCTTCGTATTTGCTAGGCGCAGGAGCGCAAGCTTTTGATGCCACCCAGTTCCTTGAGCCCGGCGTCCGTGACGGCGGTGTCGACCAGGCCGAGCGATTGCAAGTTCTTGACCTTCTTCAACTCCCCCAGCCCGGCGTCTGTCACTTTTGTGTACCGCAACGACAGGGCCTGCAAGCCCCGGCATTCCTTCAGTTCCCTCAGGCCGGCGTCCGTGATCCCGGTCCCGTCCAGGTCCAGCGACTGCAGACTCTCGTAGTCCTTGAGTTCCTTGAGGCCCGCGTCCGTGACCCGCGAGTTCATGAGAATCAGGGTCTGCAGGTTCTTGAGCGCCTTCAGTTGCTTCAGCCCCGCGTCCGTAATTTCGGTAGCGCCCGCGAGGTCCAGTTGTTGCAACTTCTTGAACTCGTTGAGCAGCTTCAAATCCGCGTCCGTCACCTTGGTGTTGCGGAAGCTCACGGCGACGACGGGCTTGCCGGGTTGCCTTTCGTCCACCGTGACATCGCCGAAAAGTTTCTCCACGGCCTCGACGGCCGCTCTCTCATCCTCCGGCCGGCCAATCGCCGGCGGGACTGGCATTCCCCACAGCACGGCGATGGCCGCGAGGACCATGAGCCCACTCAGCAATTTTGCCGTCGTTCTTCGCTGTCGCGTCATACGCCACTCCCGGAAAAATAATCTCCACGGGCGATTCACAAAGGCAGCTGTAACCAGGGTGAGCCACCTGATGAAGCGGCCAACAAAGTGCCGAACGGCAGCGGTAAGTTGCGGCCCGCCCCGTTGGACGACGTACCGCGAATGGACCTCACGCCGGACCGTCAACTTGACCGCCGTGGTTCGACCCTGATATTCACAATGTTCCCGTTTAAGATCGCCGTCAGGATCCAGCAATCGAGCGCTCGGCCTCCTTGACCCAGACTTGTAATCGTTCATCCTCGGTATCACGAATCCGCGCCAAAACTGGCAACGCCGCCTCCGCCGGAGGGCCCACCATTGAAAGTGATGCCGCAGCGACACGACGCACCATCAAGTCGGAATCGCTCAGGGCTTCGATCAACTCGGGGACGGCAGCTGCCGCCTCTCGACCGCATATGAACAAGGCCACTCTGGCCTGCTGGCGCACGATTGCGACCGGATCACGCAATGCAACCGCCAAGGCGCCAATGAGGCGCTCGGTCCGCTTGACAAAAACGGCGTCGAACCCTGCTCGCTCGCGAACCTTGGGCTCCGGATGCCGGAGCAACTCCACGAGAATCTCTTCAGACCACCATCGGCAATGCGGACACTCTGCGGCGTCCGCCGCGACTTGGCGACCGCACTCCTCACAGGTACGCATCCGGACCTCCGTCCGCGGCGGTCGCACCCACCGAACAGGTACGCCGAACGACACCGCTCAGCGGCCGGCTCATGCGGGAGAAACCGTCATGTCGCGCGCTACCGGCCTTCGCGTGGCCGGTCAGCTTCAGCGTTCGGAAACTCATCATGGCCTCGTTGGGACGGGCCGGAGCCTGTCCCAAGGGTCTAGAGGATTAAGGCAAGTCTTGTCCGGTGCCGTGCAATCTTCAGGCGAAGGCGTGCTTCGCCAGCCACGATGCGGGCTCCGGGCGGCCCATGCCAACGAGTCCATCATGCGATTCTACAACCAACAGCACCGATTTTACTGCGGCGTCGATCTCCACGCCAGGAGCATTTCCGCCTTCTTTAGCCGCGGAGCGGCGACCGATCGTAGCCTGGGGCGAGTCTTCGAGCCCCAGGAAATCTCATCGCTCGCGCTCCCGTGCAGCGACCCTTTGGGTCGGTGCACGTGAGGGCCATGGCCCTCATCGGTCCCAGGGGTTTCACCCCTGGCAACCATCGGTCGCCACTCCGTGGCTGCACGCGTCCGCCTTCGCGGACGAACGGCGCCGCCGTCGCGAGGGCATGCTGAAGATGCCGAATGTCCCCGATGCTAAAGTTTGTGGAGCGTCAATCCGCGTCAGTGATCCACAAGAATTGAAGAGAATCACTCCCCGTGCGCGGCATCTCGAGTGTCTTTCACGGCCATCGATGGGTTCGGCCGACACTGCTACTCGCGCAGGTAGAGCCAGACCGTCCCGCGCCGATCTTGCTTGCCGTCCGGAGCCGCCGGAGACAAGACATCCCGCGTCACAATTAAATCGGGCCACCCGTCTCCGTTCCAGTCGCAGACGCAGAACCCTTTGATATCCATGTCGGACGAGATCTCCACGAGGAGCTTCCCCTCGGCCAGTTTGGGAAGGCCGGCTCCGCCGACGTTCTTGTACCAGTAGATTCCGTCCTTGCCGTCGCGATCCAGAAACACCTGCCGGACCAGCAAGTCCGCCTTTCCGTCTCGGTCCCAGTCGGCGATGGCAAAATCCGCCACGAAGCCTTTGGGTGTGAAGTCGATCTCATGGGAAAGGACGATCGGTTTGTTCTCCTTAAAAGGCCCGAGAGCGACCAGGATGCCGTTGCCCAACCCCGCCCGCATGAGCAAGTCGGGTACGCCATCGCCGTTCCAGTCCGCTGCCGTCACATAGCTTGGCTGTGAGCATGTGTGGACTCTGTTCCCAGGCGTCACTTCGAGCCGCCGGCGCGGCGTCCACGAACCGTCTTCCTTTCGTCGGAAGAGGTGAAAGGCAGCCGAGTCGCCGGAGTTCGAGCCGGAGATGAGGTCCAAGCGGCCGTCGCCGTCGAAGTCCACCAACTGGGGACGAAACCAAGTGACTCACCCCTTGGGAATGCGTCCGGTCGGCACCGTGTCGTCGAACCACTGCGGCGCGCCAAGCCGTGGGCTAACTTTAGTGCCAACGTTTCGATAGACGAGTGATCGCCCGTCTTCAGACATACAGTCCCCGCCATAGCCCAGGAGCAGGGCAAGGCGGCCGTCTCCGTAAAAGTCGCCGACGAAGGGGTAGAGGCCGGCGCGTTCCCGCACCAGCGGCTTGCCGTCCACTTCCACGGGGACGGGCTTGGCCAGGCGGTCCCCTTTCGGACGGTCGCCAGCCCGCGCGAGAAGGGCACAGACTGGCGCAACAAGTAAAATGACCAGCACAGCTTGACGCATGGGATAGCCTCCCGCCCGCCGAACGCAAAAGCTCACCCGCGGCGGACGACTGTGAGACAGAATACCTCGAAAAACTGTAATGCGGCCGCCGTCGGAGTGCAGCGCCTGGATACTCATCATGGCCTCGTTGGGACGGGCCGGAGCCTGTCCGAAGGGTTTTAACGGGTCACGGCAAGCCTTGTCCGGTGCCGTGGAATTTACAGGCGAATGTGTACTTCGCCAACCACGATGCGGGCTCAGGGCGGCCCATCCCAAGGAGTCCATGATGCGCTTCTACAACCAACAGCACCGATTTTACTGCGGCGTCGATCTCCACGCCAGCAACATCTCCGCCCTCTCGCAGCCGCGGAGCGGCGACCGATGGTAGCCTGGGGCGAGTCTTCGAGCCCCAGGGAAAACGCCCTCATCGCTCGCGCTCCCGTGCACCGCCCCTTTGGGTCGGTGCTCGCGAGGGCCATCGCCATCATCGTCCCAGGGGTTTCACCCCTGGCAACCATCGGTCGCCACTCCGTGGCTGCAACTGTGCGATGCGAGCCGATTGGGCTTGAGGATCGCTGCACGAAGACACTCCAGGGGACGACCGTGGCCCGAACCATCTCGGCGCACCCCGAAGTTGGTGACGTTGAACGCATCCGCCCGATGCACCGCGAAGACGTGAAAAAATCGCTTGCGAAAAAGGAACCTACTTAATCATTCAGAGACCATAAGGTGGTTAGCTGCCACGCCTCTCCTCACTGACGGAGATTCCCAGCCCGTCGGGATCGAGGTACAGGGCGATCCGAGCGCCAAAGATCTCCTTCGGCTCCTGAAGGCAGGGCACGTTGTGTTCGACCATCCTCTTGTGGAATTCATAAAGCTTCGGAACACTCAGACCGGGACGGCACCGGCCGGCAGGAACCTTTTGCGGATTGTCCGTTTCCGAATTGGACCCTTCACCCGCGTGGAGCGCCAGGGTTGCACCATCGGTTGCAAACTCGGTCCATCCGGGAGACTCGAATTTCAGGGGCAATCCGAGCACATCCCGATAGAACGAAACGGACCGTTTCATGTCGCTCACAAAAACGATCGCATAGTTCACTCGCACTCGACACCCCTTTTCGTTCCAAGGAAGGCAGCTAACGATAAATCTCACCCGCGGCCCCCGCTGATGAGACGTAACCCCCGAAAACCCGTAATGCGGCCCGGTCAAGTGCAACGCTTGGATACTTCTTATGGCCTCGATGGAGACGGGCCGGTGGCTCGTCCCAAGTCGAACGAGATCGGAGCCGAGGCCCCGTCCCAGCGTGGAAGTTTCAGCGAAGTACGTGCTTCGAAACCACGATGCGGGATCGGCCGTCCCCACGGAGACCATGATGCGGTTCTACAACCAACACCATCGATCCTATTGCGGCATCGACCTGCATGCAAGAATCTTTGTAGCCCCGAAGGGGCGGCCGTTAATAGCCTGGGGCGAGTCTTCGAGCCCCAGAAAACGCCCTCATCGCTCGCTCACGTGCACCGACCCAAAGGGTCGGTGCACGCGAGGGCCATCGCCATCATCCGTCCCAGGGGTTTCACCCCTGGCTACCATCGGTCGCCGCTCCGCGGCTGCAAATCGTCGTTTGCGGGAGTTGGTTGGGGTGATGGCCGGCGCCGCCCTCGCGGCGGAACGCCCGAATTGCGGAATGTTCCCGATGCGGAAATTCGCGGATCGTCAATCGCCATCGCTGACATACAAGAACTGGAGAGCATCACTCCCGTTCGCGGTGCGTCCCATGAATTTTTTCGGCCGCAAATGGGATCGGTGATATTCCGATCGGTCTTTCCAGCTACTTCAGCGAAGCGAGCCGCACGAGTCGCACCCACCCGCCCCGGTATCCCAGGGCAAGCTGGCCGCCGTCCGGAGAGTACGCCAGCGAGCAGGCGATGTCTTGCTCCAAGTAATGGCGCACCACGTCGTTGCCGGGGTATTCGCCGCGCTCCTTCTGGTGTCGCTTCACGACTTCCTTGGGCGAGAGCCTCTCCTTGCGGTCGGGCACGCGGCGCTTGTCTTTCCCGCCGATCGCATCGAGCAAGTAGACGCCGCCCGAGATGTTCCCCTTCTCGTCCTCGATGCCGGGCCACGAGGCGGCCACGGCCTTCCCGTCCGGGGCGAACGCGACCACGACCTGGGAACCGTCCCCACTGAGCGACTGCGCCCAGCGGTCGAACTCGTCGCGCACGATCGGCACGCGGATCGTACCCTTCTCGGGGTCCTCCGCCCACATGGCCTTCTCCTTGCCAGTCGCCACGTCCCAGATGCGCACCGATGCGTCTCCCCCGCCGCTGGCGAGCAACTTCCCGTCCGGGCCGAACGCCAGGGAGGTTATGCGCCCGAGGTGGCCGGGAAGGATCGTTTCGATCTTTCGCTTCTCCAAGTCGAACACGACGATCGGGCGGCCCCGGGAAAAGTTGTAGCGCTCCCCCAAACTCGCCCGGAGGAGTTTGTCGTACGCCTCGTCGGCGGTTCGTGGGAAAAGGGCGGCGGCCAGGCGATGCCCGTCGGGCGACAGCGCCATTGCCGTGCAAAAATGACCCCCCACATGTTCACGCCACACGCGCTCACCGGTCTTCACGTCGAAAATCTCAAGCGCCGCGCCGCCGCGCTTCGGGGTCCCCTCGCCGGTGCCGATTTCGAGCCAGTGCTTTTCGATGACGACCTGATTGCCCTTCGGCATGCACGCAACGATGTCCAGCCCGGCGATAAACTCTTCCGGCTTGACGTGATGCGTCAGTTCGGGCAGTGGCCGGGTGACCTTGCCCGTCCGGCTGTCCCGCAGGTTGAAGGGGATCTTGTCGTTGTAACGCCCGGCGGTCACCAGTTCGCCGGCCGCGGTGAAGGCGGCCAAGCCGGCTTCCTTCAGGGGGATGTGATAGAGCGACTTGCGAGTGGCAAGGTCCCAGATCTTCAGCCCCATCGGCATGAACTTCCCCTCGCTATTGGGAAACACAGCGTCATACGTCTGGACCGTCGCCAGCAACGAGCCGTCGGCGGAAAACCTCACCAACTCCACCCGGCTGTCGTGCCCGGCGAGGGTAAAGTCGTCCTTTGTGGCGGGTTCCTCGGCGCAGGCGGAGCCGCCAACGAGCGCCACAAGCAGCGCGCCGACGATGGCCGCGACTTGATCGCAGCGCTTGCGGTGGGGGATTGAAAGCATCGACAAACCCTCTGGGGGACGAAGGAGGATGGAAGCCGCCAAACCATAAGGATAAGCTGCCGGGGCCGCCTGCAAGAAGTTCATGCCGCGCGAAGCCAGTATGGCGGCCCCGATCAGCTTCAGCGTTCGGAAACTCATCATGGCCTCGTTGGCATGAGCCGGAGCCTGCCCCAAGGGTTTAACGGATCAAGGCAATCCGCTCCTGGACGTGGAATTTACAGGCGAATGTGTACTTCGCCAACAACAATGCGGGCTCCGGGCGGCCCATGCCAAGAAGTCCATGTTGCGCTTCTACAACCAACACCATCAATCCTATTGCGGCATCGACCTGCATGCAAGAATCTTTAGCCCCGAAGGGGCGGCCGTTAATAGCCTCGGGCGAGTCTTCGAGCCCCAGGGAAAACATCGGTCCCAGGGGTTTCACCCCTGGCGACCATCGGTCGCCACTTCGCGGCTGCAAATCGTCGCTTGCGTCAGAGGGTCGGGTGAGGGCGGGCGCCGCCCTCGCGGCGGAAGGCCCGAATTGCCGAATGTCCCCGATGCGGAAGTTCGCGCATCGTCAATCGCCATCGCTGACGTACAAGAACTGGAGAGCATCACTCCCGTTCGCGGTGCTTCGATTGACTTTCACGGCAATCGATGGGTTAGGCACGGGTCACATTTTAAGCGTAAAGGAGAAGCCCGGCCCGGCGGGATTGAAACTTATTCCGTCACACCCTTCCTTGGGCAACGCGTCCAATAACGAAGCCCCATCGATCTCGACGACGCGCACGCCGCGCTTCATTTGATCGGGAGGCAGTCGTTTGACGACCGGATCGACACAGTCAGTTGTGGTACAGACGATGGGCGATTGGGACAATCCAAGAGGATTGTTCACATGCGTGAAATATGTCCCGTCGTCATTCCAGATAAGGATCTTAAACGACTGAAACCGGCGTACATGTTCGGTCACCTCAAATTCGCTCGTCGATGATTCAATGGCGGTTTCGAGGAGAATGCCCGCCGCCATCTCTTTGAGCAAGCTATAGCCATCCCCGGACACGAACGTGCACCCTTCCTCCGCGGGTGAACCCGGATTGACGGTCACCCTCTCCCACACAGGATTCAAGTGGCTGAAGATTTCCGTTCCTGCGACTCCCTTTTCACACATCCCAAGCAGGACGCCCTGATCCCGAGTGCGGCAGGCGGCTTCGTGATCGGTAAAGAGCCACAGGTGGTCCCGCGGAAGTTGCACCTCTTTGCTGTAGAGGATGATGTCGTGCCCTAACTCAGCCGTTGGGAGGTCCTTACCCGCGAAGAGTTCCTCATGGAATTGGACCACGGGTGCGATCCACCCTTGATAGCTGACCAACGATCGGAGAAGCTCGGCCTTTGTTGCCGCTCGCCGGCTGTACTTCACGAGCAGTTCTCTGAGCGACATCGTCTGCCCTCCAAAAAGCGCCTAATAGCGAAGCTCAGCAGCGCGCGGACCAGTTAAGCGGTCCTCCCCGTGCGATCCTTTAACGCGTTCACTGCAACGACTGGATACTCATCATGGCCTCGTTGGCATGGGCCGGAGCCTGTCCCAAGGGTTTAGAGGATTAAGGTAAGCCTTGTCCGGTGCGGTGGAATTTACAGGCGAATGTGTACTTCGCCAACAACAATGCCGGCTCCGGGGGCCCATTCCTAGAAGTCCATGTTGCGCTTCTACAATCAACACCATCGATCCTATTGCGGCATCGACCTGCATGCAAGAATCTTTGTAGCCCCGAAGGGGCGGCCGTTAATAGCCTGGGGCGAGTCTTCGAGCCCCAGGGAAAACCGGTCCCAGGGGTTTCACCCCTGGCAACCATCGGTCGCCACTCCGCGGCTGCAGTCGTGCGATGCGAGCCGCTTGGGCTTGAGGATCGCTGCACGAAGACGCCCCAGGGGACGACCTTTGCCCGAACCATCCCGGCGCACGCAGAAGTTGGTGAAGTTTAACGCATCCGCCCGATGCACCGCGAAGACGTGAAAAAATCATTTGCGAGAAAGGAACGTACTGAAACATCCAGAGACCATAAGGCGGTTCGGCCCTGATGCCCTACGACAAGCTCCGTAGGATCTTTCGCCACTCCACAACCAACTCCCCGAGCTGTCCCGTGGACAGGGATTCGCCCCGTTCCGCCCCCGTCTCGTCCCGGATCCATTGCGCTCCAAGAGGGTGGTGTCCCGGGCGATCGTTGCGAACGACTGGCGCCGGACCAGTCGTACCCTTCCGCCTTGCCGGCCAGCACGTCGTCGATCCAAGAGAGTTATCGTGTCCTCGCAGTTGCGGATGTCCGCCAGGAAGGTCACGATCGGGAGCGAATCCTTGCCCGGGATCAAGACGATCCGGTCGATGACACCGTGCACGCTGATCGAGTACGCCAATTCCATGTCACGTCCGGTTGCCTGGGTGTAAATCAGTGCGCCCTCCGGGGCCGAACGACCCCGCTCAGCAGCCCGGCCCGCCCCAGGATGCTACCCATTCCCAGAACCGATGTCGCGGGCCAGGTTTGCTGCAGCGGATGGTTCGACCGGTTTGACCGCCGGGCGTGGGCCGTGCAGGGAGCACAGCAACCCCGCAATCGCGAGGATGAGCGCGCACTCCGCGAGCAGCCGGGCCACGTCCGTCTCGAACGCGATCCAGTCCGCCGACTCGGGGTGGACCGCCCGACGCCGTTCCGGCTCGTTGCCGATCAGCGGGGCCGGGTCGATGAACCGGGCGTCCCACGGGGCGGAGGTCGTGATGAGACAGAACTCCCGCTTTTGCCCCCCGTCCCCGGTCGGGATGCCCTCCTCGACGAGATAACGCCGCACCACGCGCTTCGGGGGCCAAGCGACGACCACCGCGACCGACACGGCGGCCACCAGCAGCACGAGTAACCGACCCCGGTTGATTCGCATCCGCCTCCGCGCCTCCGCCGAACTTGTGATTAGGTTGACCAATCTATCATCCCAGAACATTGCAGGTTTTGCAATCTATCGCGGCAGGTGCGGCGGCGGTTTTTCGATATCAATCGCGTGCCGCGGTGGGGCTTGCGCTGCGGCGCCGGTTGTGGAGTCGTCGCCGGCGCGGGTCGCGGATCGGCTGACTTTGCCGACTAGTGATCATCTGTATAAAATGATCGAGATGGCTCCGCGCCGAGGTTGCGCAGGGCGCTCGTCGGATCATTGAGTGAGGTCATTGGCCATGTCGATCGTCAAACAACAACCCACCACCGGACGGACATGCGGACGGACAACCGGACGGACATGCGGACGGACAAACCGGACAACTTTTGTGATGTGCTCGAAAACGGCACGCAAAGCGCGTTCAGATCAAGAGTTGCGCAAAAAGCAGGTCGGTCTGGCGGGAAATGAAATGTCCGCTTTTGTCCGGTTTTACGCCATGCGGGACGCCGCTCGCCGGGGGAGTAAAATAACGTATCCTTCAAATAGAGATACAACTTCGCAAAAGGCGAGCATTATGTCGATGACCGTGACCGAAAAGATTCTGGCCCGGGCGGCGGGGCGTGATGCCGTCGCGCCGGGCGACAATGTTTGGGTGAATGTCGATGTGCTGATGACGCACGATGTTTGCGGGCCAGGCACCATCGGCGTGTTCAAGCAGCAGTTTGGGAAGGACGCCAAAGTTTGGGATCGCGAAAAGCTCGTGATCATTCCCGACCATTACATCTTTACCGCCGACGCGATGGCGAATCGCAATGTGGATGTGCTTCGCGAGTTCGCGGCCGAGCAGCAGATCAAATACTTTTACGATGTGGGCACGCCGAACTATAAGGGCGTCTGTCATATCGCCTTACCGGAAGAGGGGCACACGCGGCCGGGCGAAGTGCTGTTGGGGACCGATAGCCATACCTGCACCGCGGGCGCGTTCGGCGAGTTCGCGACAGGCATCGGCAACACCGACGCCGGGTTCGTGATGGGCACCGGCAAGTTGTGGCTGAAAGTGCCGCCGACGATGCGATTCGTTTTCCATGGCCAAATGCCCGCATATTTAATGGCGAAAGATTTGATCCTCGCGGTGATCGGCGACATCGGCTGCGACGGGGCCACCTATCGCGCGATGGAGTTCGACGGCGACGGCGTGTACGCGCTGAACATTGAAGAGCGGATGACGCTGTGCAACATGGCGATCGAGGCCGGCGGGAAGAACGGAGTGATCGCCCCGGACCAGGTCACGCTCGATTATGTGAATGCAAGAAACGCCGGAAAGCGGCCATACCAGGCGATGAAATCGGACGCCGGCGCGAAGTTCGATTTTGAAAAAGTTTACGATGTCAGCAAATTGGAGCCGGTGATCGCCAAGCCGCATAGCCCGGACAACCGGGCGTCGGTTTCGGAAGTGAAGGGCACCAAACTCGATCGAGCCTATATCGGCAGTTGCACCGGCGGCAAATTGACGGATTTCCGCGCGGCGGCGAAGCTGCTCAAAGGCCAGTCGGTGCGGATTGATACGTTCGTGGTGCCGGCCACGAGCGACATCGCCGCCGGGTTGAAGAGTGAACGCCTGGGCAATCAGACCTTGGAAGAAGTCTTCCTCTCCGCGGGCGCGAAAATCGGCCAGCCGAGTTGTGCGGCGTGTCTCGGCGGTCCGTCGGACACCTTTGGCCGGCTCAATACGCCAATCAGTTGCATCAGCACGACCAATCGCAATTTCCCCGGCCGCATGGGCCACAAGGAAGCCCGGGTGTTTCTCGCGAGCCCGCTGACGGTGGCCGCCAGCGCCGTGAAGGGCGAAATCGCCGACCCGCGGGATTTGATGGCATAGGAAGGTCATGTCGCAATTCGCCTACGACGAAGTCGAGTATCCGGGGCAGGTCTTCCCGCAGACGCACCCGGATCGATTGGCGACCCTGGCGACCGTATTCGGCTTATCGCCCGCGCCGCCCGAACGGTGCCGGGTACTGGAAGTCGGCTGCGGAGACGCGGGGAATCTGATTCCGATCGCGATGGGAGCACCGGGGACCGAATGCATCGGCTTTGACCTATCGGCCACGGCGATCGCCAAGGGCCAGGCGATCGCAAATGAGCTTGGTCTAACGAACATCAAATTGAGCCAAGCCGATCTGATGGCCTATCACCCGGACGGCAAGTTCGACTACATCATCGCTCACGGCTTCATGTCGTGGGTCCCTCCGCCGGTCCAAGAGCGACTACTTCAATTGTGCCGCGAATCCCTCGCGCCGCAGGGCGTGGCGATGATCAGTTACAACACGCTCCCGGGGTTCCATCTGCGGCGGATGCTTCGCGAAATGATGCGTATCATGTCGCGGATTCTCCGTCGCCGCGACAGATGATCGATCAGTCGCGAGCATTCCTGAAGTTCTTGCTCGCCGGGAGCACGCAAAAGGAGGAGTACGCCTCGCTGCTGCGGCACGAGGCCGATTGGATTTTGGATCACGACAGCGAGGCGGTGCTGTATCACGATGACTTGGCAAATGTAAACATTCCGTTTTACTTCCATGAGTTCATTGCATTCGCGCAGCGCTTCGACCTGGAGTATCTCGCCGAGGCCGATTTCACCGAGATGCAAGATCGGATTTATCCCGAGCCGGTCATCAATGCCCTGCGGCAGATCGAAGATCCGATTCGCAAGGAGCAGTACCTGGATTTTCTCAAATGCCGGCGCTTTCGCCAGACCCTATTGGTCCATGCGGGGTTGCGGGTGAGCCGGGAGCCGCTCATCGCAGCGATTCCGCGGTTTTCCGTGGTCTCGATGGCGAAGCCGAAGTCCGGTTCGCCCGATCTGACGCCCGGCGTGGTCGAACAGTTCGAAGGGCCCCGCGGCGGAGCCATGCAAATCGACCACGCGCCGACCAAGGCCGCCATGCTGCTCCTGCGCGATGCCTGGCCGCGAGCGATCCTGTTCTTCGATCTGCTGAATCGGGCCCGGGGCATGGTGGGCGAAGAGACTTCAACCGAATGGAACGACGACGCCAAGCTATTTGCGGAAATTTTGTTGGGGATTTGGTCGGCAGGCCTGGTGGAGATGCACTGTTTTCAGCCTTCGTGGGCTGTTGAAGCCGGCGAGAAGCCGCGACTGAGCCCGCTCGCGCGGATTCACCTGCGTCAGGCACGCCCGCAAATCACGACATTACGCCCCAGCGCGATGCGAGTGGAGGCGCCGTTTTACCGCGAGTTGTTTCAATTGCTCGATGGCCGTCAAAATATCGCCGACCTGGTTTCGGCGATGGGCAAGTTGCTGGACCAGGGCCGCGCCTCTTTGCCGCCGGAAATCGACCGGTCGAGATTGCCCGAATTGGTGGCGGGAAGCGTTCGCCGCGCCGCCCGAAACGCCCTGCTGGTGTCGTGACCGCGCCGACCCGCCGATTCATTTGACTGCTGTAAATTCTGACTTACAGTTTTCTAGCGGCTGTTTCGAATAGTTAACAGAATCGTTTTGCGCCGCCTCGCCGCGGCTGCCGATGAACATTTTTCGCCCTGCCAGCGGCATGGAGCCGTGGCTTGGCGGGTGGTTTCCAACCCGCCGCAATGTTTCCGGGGGTGCCGATGATCGCCGCGAATCGCGTTCTGGTCGTGGGAAACGACGCCGCCTTTGCCGACGTGGTGATGAATTACTTGCGCCGCGCCTGCCGCATCCGCCGCTGGCGTGCCGATATGAGACGTTGCGCCAATATGTCGGCGCGGCGACCGATGGCGTGATGGTCCTGTTGGCCAACCAGCCGGCCGACGCTCCGGCGCTCAAGGGGCTGCTTCAGGAACTGATGCTGCTTCATTACGGCCCCCGGGTGGTCGTGATCGAGAACCCGTCGGCCGAAGTGGACGACGCACTCGACAGCGTGATGTCGCGGATCAGCGAGCGTCGTCCCTGGAATGAAGGCAGGGACTTGATCCAGTCCGTCGCGGCGCTGGCGAACGCCGGCTCCGGATTGGGCTTCTTCGATCCCCGGCGCGAGACGCTGAAGGAGCGAATCGGCCGTCGGCTGGTTTTACACACGCCCTCGTTGCGCCCTTGGCGGACCAACTCGCGCTGGCCGCGGCTCACGATGTGACCGTGTTGCTGCACGGCGAAACGGGCACCGGGAAAACACATTTCGCCAAGCTGATTCATGAGTGTTCCGCGCGATCGGCGGGGCGATTCCTGGTGGTTCCCTGCGGCGCATTGGCGCCGAACCTGATCGAAAGCGAATTGTTCGGCCACGTCAAAGGTGCGTTTACGGGCGCTGACGCCGCCAAGGTGGGCAAATTCGCGGCCGTCGGCCCCGGAACCTTGCTGCTGGACGAAATTGACGTGCTCAGTCCGGAACATCAGGCGAAATTACTGCGGGTGTTGGAGACCGGCGAATTCGAACCGGTCGGCAGCAACGACACGCAAACCTGCCAAGGGCGCATCATCGCCGCCACCAACGTGCCGCTGGACGAGGCGGTTGAAAACGGGACATTTCGCCGAGATTTGTACTATCGTTTGAACGTCATGGCCTTCCATCTGCCGCCGTTGCGCGAGCGGGTGCACGATATCGAACCGTTGATTCGCGGCCTGGTGGCGCGGTTCGCGATGAAGTTCCGGAAGGATTTGATACGCATTCACCCCGAGACGATCCAGGCGATGGAGGCGTTCGACTGGCCGGGAAATATTCGCCAGTTGGAGAACGTGATCCAACAAGCGGTGTTGCTCAGCCATGGCCAGGAGTTGTTGCTGAAAAATGTCGCGCCGCTGGTGCAGAATCGATGCACGACAATCACCGCGCCTCGTTCCACGGCGGGGACGCTGTTGCAAAGCCGTGAAACCGCGGAGCGAGCCTCGATCATTCGCGCGCTCGAAGGCGCCGCCTATTGCCGGACGCGCGCCGCCAAATCACTGGGGATCAGCCGGGTGACGCTGTACAAGAAGATGCGCGCTTATGGCCTGCTTGCCCGCCCGGCATTCGCCGGGGAAAGGCACGCCGCCGCCGGCGCCTGACGGAAGCACGCCGAGCGGAATGACGAAATTCGCACGGCCGGATTGAGACAAATCGCCCACACAAGAAGTCAATCGATTGACTTTACAATGTTAACCATCGGAATCAAAGTGCCATCGAGCGGCGATCGCAGCGATTTTTTTCTCGCGGTTCCTGCTTGCAATTTCGCTGGGTCGAGATGAAAATCGGTGCGGCATGAAGTTTGGCATGCCGGCTGCTAGAGTTTTCCGGCCTAGTTTGAGCGTTCGCCGAATGGAGGTAGCCGTGCGGCTCGTCCAATCATCGAATTTCGGTCATTCCGTGATCGGCGCGGCGCTGGTTGCTTGCCTTTTTGCCGGCGTGGTCCGGGCGGAAACGATCACCGCCGACTTCGCTGGGGTTTCTCCCGGCGAGACCGTTTCGGTCGCTCTCGGGGGCGTGAATTTTAAGAATGTGACGGCCGGCTTTTTCAACTGGAATAACGTCGACCCCCCGAGCAGCGTTTTTGCTCCGAGCTTTCAGTCGTTTTGCGTGGAATTGAACATTGGCGTCTTGAATACCGCGACGTTCACCACGGTGCCGCTCGAACCGCGATATTCGACGACGGTGGCCTCGCGGCTTCGCGAGTTTTGGGGCGAGAACTTCGCCGGGATCGGCGGAGATCCAACCAAGGCCGCCGCATTCCAGCTTGGGATTTGGGAAATCGTTCATGAGGACGGCCAGGGACTGGATCTGGCTAGCGGAGCATTCACCGCGTCGGTTTCACCCAACGGCAACCAGGCGATCAACCTGGCCCAAAATTGGTTGAACAATGTTGACGGGCAAGGCGCTTCGCAGACGACCTGGTGATTCTCGACGCGGAGGGATCGCAGGATCAAATCGTGCCGACGCCGATCGTTCCCGTTCCGCCGTCCGTTATTTTGGGCGGCATGGGCCTGATCGGCCTGGTCGGATATGGAATTCGCCGGCGGCGTCTTGCCGGCACCATGGCGTCCGAACCGGACGACAATTGAACCACGTACCCCGTGGAAGGAAGGAAAAGGCTCGCGGCTTGGATGGTCGCGAGCCTTTTACTTGCGCGGTCATACACTTCTCCTATTGCCAAGATCTTGGAGCGCATGCCGTGGCCGCCCGCTTTCGCGTTGTAATTACCGACTTCATTCTCGATGATTTGCTTCCGGAACGGCGGATTCTCGGCGAGATCGCCGACGTCGTCGCGTGCAACGCGGCGGATGAATCGCAGTTGGTCGGCCAAGTCGAGGACGCCGACGCGATGATGATTTACCACTGCATCACGATTTCACGCTCGACGATCGAGCGGCTGAAGAATTGCAAACTGATCGTTCGTTGTGGGGTTGGGTTCGACAATGTCGATTTCAAATTCGCGCGCGGCCGCGGCATTGACGTCGCCAACGTGCCGGATTACGGCACGGAGGAAGTCGCCGATTCGGCGATCGGCCTGATGCTCGCCCTGACTCGCGGCATTCACCTGCTTAATTCGCGTCTGCGCGGCGGCGAGGGGCCGTGGATGTATTCCCAGGCGGCGCCCGTGTATCGATTGCGCGGCCGCGTCTTTGGCGTTGTCGGACTCGGCCGCATCGGCACGGCCGCGGCGCTGCGCCAAGGCGATCGGAATGGACGTCGTCTTCTTCGACCCCTACAAGCCCGACGGCTATGACAAGGCCGTCGGCATTCGCCGCGTCGAGACATTGGCCGAGTTGCTCAAGGAGGCGTTCGTGGTCAGCGTCCACTGCCCGCGGACCGCCGAGACCGAAAAATTCATCGGCGCGAGCGAAATCGAGATGATGCCGAAGGGTTCGTTTCTCATCAACACGGCCCGGGGCGCGATCGTGGACACCGCGGCGATTCCCGACGCGATCGCCTCGGGGCGGCTTGCCGGCGCCGGCATCGACGTGCTGCCGACGGAACCACCCGAGCCCAATGATCCCCTGATCGAGGCTTGGCGCGACCCGTCGCATCCCACGCATCATCGGCTGATCGTCAATCCGCATGCGGCCTTCTATTCCGAGGAAGGACTCATGGACATGCGGACGAAAGGCGCCGAATCCTGCCGAAAAGCACTTTTGGGTATCGCACTGCGCAATGTGGTCAATCGTTGAATCACTGTAAAGGGAACGTAACCCTCGCAGTTAGCGTCCAACTAGGAATGCCCTCGACATTGGCCGGAGACCGCCCAGCAAGGCTTTGAAAACGCAAGGCTCAGTTGAGTTTTGCGCCGGCCTTGCCGCCGCACAAGCCGGTAGGTCGGTTCGATTGCTATGGACGTCAAAGTGGACGCCATCGGCGCAATGGTAGGCATTGTTGGCATTGGCTGATTTTCGGCGCATGACGCAGTCATTTTCACCAATTTTCACGGGCGTGGAGCGAGCGAGCGGTCGAATTAAGGCAATGTGTCAAAACCGACCGCCGAACGCGAACAACGTGACAGCAACTTAGGAATTCGGCTGGGAAGGATCCAATCAAGCAGTCAGTTGATATAATCGTTATTCGCCCATCGGTCCGCAAACTCGTCAGCATGAAACTCACACAACATCGCGCGGGAGACATCCATGACTTGGAGAAGATGGCTGAATTCATTGACTCGAACCAAGAGCGGCCGCCGGGCGTCAACCCGGCCCGTTTCGCCATTTCGACCGGGCGTGGAGTTCCTGGAAACCCGTGAAGTGCCGGCCGGCAACGTGACGGCAAACTTGATCGGCACCACGCTGACCATCACAGGCGACGGCTCCGACAACATCGTCCTGATCAGTAACGACGGCCTCAACTATAATGTTGCGGGCACGGCTACCACCATCAACGGCGCGGCCTCGGCGGCTTTTTCCGCCGGCTCGGTCGGCACGATTAAGATCACCGAGGGCGGCGGCAACAACAGCTTGAGCATCGATACCGCCCGGGGAATCGTCATTAGCTACACGGGCGGCGCGGGCAATGACATCGTCAGTTTGGCCAACAGCACCTTCACGACCTTCACCTTCACCGGCAACGGCGGCAACGACAATCTCACAATGAGCGGCGTCAACGGCACGACGCTGACGTATACCGGCAACGACGGCGACGATGGGTTGACGCTCGACTTGGCCACCATCCGGACGGTCACGTTCAACGGCAACGCCGGCAACGACACGATGACCGCGACCAACTCAATTTTCAACAATCCGGTCAGCAAGGTCACCTTCAACGGCGGCACCGAGGACGATACTCTGAACCTGGGACACGTCAGCGTTCGAACGCTGGCATTTAACGGCAACGCCGGCAATGACACGCTGCAGATCGGTTCGTTGCCTGGCGACAATACGTTCAACGCCGTGACGGTGGCCGGCGATGTGGGCATTAACACGGTTCGCGTTCACAACGGCTTTACCCGAGTCGTGGGCCAATTCAAAATCACCAACGGCGTTGGGGATTCGATCACCAATCTTGGCGAACAGGCAGGGGACAAGATCACGCTCGGATCGTTGAGCGTCATCAACTCCACAGGCAACGATTTCCTGACTTCGACGGGCGCGGCACTCACCGTTGCCGGGGTGGTCGCGATCAACAATGGCGCAGGCGGAAGCAGCACCGCGTTCAATTCGACCGCGGTCAACATCGGCGGTTTGACCACGATCACCAATTCCACCGGCGACGACGTTGTTCAGTTTGGCACCGGCAATGTCGGAACAGTCAACGTCCATGGCGTCACCATCAACAACGGCGCCGGCCATAGCTCGACGTCCTTTACTGCTCAGCACAACACGTTGACTGGATCCTTGAGCGTCACCAACACCGACGGCGACGACAATTTCCAGGTCTCCGGCGACACGTTCACCATCATTGGCACGCTCCGAATCAACAATGGCAACGGCAACACCACCACGCAGTTCGGGGCCGCCGGGACGGTCCAGGTGACCGGCGCGGTTTCGTTGACCAGCGCGGCGGGGACGGATCAGACGTCGTTTGGCGTCGCCGGGACGACCAATGTCATGCTCGTGCGCTGACCATCAACAATGGAGCCGCGGGCGGACTGACCAGTTTCGATGGCCGCTCCGCCGCGATCAACGGCGCCTTGAATCTGACCACCAGCGATTTGACCGTCAATGGCGAAATCTTCTCGGTCAGCACCTCGGCAACGATCAAGGGCGCTTCGACCATTAATTTCGCCGCGTCGGTCGAAACCACGATTCGCGGCACGCTGGCCGTCACCGGCGGCAGCCTGATCTTGGCGGGCGGAAGCAATCAGATCAAGTCGGTGAATTTCAACGGCAACGACCTGACGGTCAACGGGTGGACTACCGTCGCCACCACGCTGACCGCGAAATCCGCATTGGGCAGCTTTGACAACAATTCCATTCTCGATGTGTTGGGTAATCTCACCGTTACCGGAATTGCGGACATGACCCTGGACGGGACCTCAACCTTCATCGGCGGAAACTTCATGGTCACCACGGGCGCCGGTGTGAACACGATCGCTGTGAACAAACTATCCGTCAATGGCACGACCAACGTCAATACCTCGACCGGCGACGGGGCCGGGGCCGCGGGCGCCGATCAGATCGCGGTCAATGATTCTGACTTTGGCGGAAACGTGACCCTGAAGACCGGCGCGGGCGACGACGTGTTGAACGTTGAAACTCTGGATTCCGGCCAGATCACGGCATTTCACGGCACGGTCGCCATCGATCTGGGCGATGGCGACGACATCGGCGCGATTGGCCGGCCATTCGATGCGAACGACTTCATTTCCACCGATGATAAGGTGACGCTCGCGGGCGGGAGCGGCTTTGACGCTCTGCAAATGCTGACGTCGAACAACCTGTTCTTCCTCTTCCCGACGATCAGCCCCGATTTGGAATTGCTCAGTTGATTTGAGCAGGGGCCGGCATCTGCCGGCCCCTCTTTCTATCCTGCTTTCCTGCGGGCCATCGTGCGCTGAACGGCGGCGCCCAGGTCCGCGGGAGTTTCCGCCAATTCGAGCTTCGCGGCCTTGAGCGCGGCGATCTTGTCGCCCGCGCTGCCGCTGCCGCCGCTAATGATCGCGCCCGCGTGTCCCATGCGGCGGCCGGGTGGCGCCGTTTGCCCCGCGATGAACGCCGCGACCGGTTTGGTCACATTTGTCTTGATGAACTCCGCTGCTCGCTCTTCCGCCGTGCCGCCGATTTCACCAATGAGCAGGATGGCCTCGGTGCCCGGGTCGGCCTGGAACAGCCGGAGTAAATCGATTTGGTTCGTCCCGATGATCGGGTCGCCGCCGATGCCGACGCAGGTTGATTGACCCAGACCGAGATTCGAAAGCTGCCAAACCGCCTCATAAGTCAGTGTGCCGCTGCGCGAAATCAAACCGATCGTGCCCGTCTTGTGGATATGACCCGGCATGATGCCAATCTTGCATTGGCCCGGCGAAATGACGCCGGGGCAATTCGGGCCGATCAATCGTGAGTTGGGTTTATCCTTCAGGAAGCGCATCGCCTTGGCCATGTCGAGCACCGGAATGCCTTCCGTGATGCAGACGATCACTTCGATGCCCGCGTCGGCCGCTTCCATGACAGCGTCGGCGGCCCCGCCCGGCGGCACAAAGATCATGCTGGCGTTCGCCCCGGTTTTACTCACCGCCTCGGCCATGGTGTTAAACACCGGCAGCGATTTGCCCGAATCCTTTCCGGTCCAGGTCGTGCCGCCTTTCTTCGGCGTCACGCCGCCGACGAACTGCGTGCCGTATTCCAGGCACTTGTCGGTGTGAAAGCTGCCATGACCGCCGGTGATCCCCTGGCATATGACGCGTGTGTGTTTGCTGACGAGAATGCTCATGAAAAATTCAGTCCTTCTTCTGCAGTCGATCGATCTTCTCAGCGAGATAGCCAATCTGCTCGTTGCTCGACTGATACAGGTGGCTTCGGTTGCCCGCCATCGCCAAATAGGCTCCCAGCACGATCAGAATCAGGCTGATTGCACCGAAAAGCCAATTCTCTTCGATTCCCTGTTGACTAATCCCCCAAACTCCAAGCAGGATTCCAACTCCGGCACCAATCCGTCCGAGCACGATCTCAACTTTGGCCCAGGTTCGGCTGAGCGGTCTGTAGCCCAACCTCGAGTGAAGTTCGTCCTTGGTACTCTCTGAGTGACTCATGATCTTGCTCACTTGGCCGCGGCCACCACCATCTGGGCGGCTTCGCTCATGTCCGCCGCCGTCTTTAACGTTGGCAACTCGCTCTTGGCGGCGGCCAGAATCTCCCGCGCCCGCACGACGTTCGTCCCCTCGAGTCGCACGACGACCGGCACCTTGAAGCCAACTTCGCGGCCCGCTTTTACCAACGCCTCGGCGATGACGTCGGTCTTGGCGATGCCGCCGAAGATGTTGACGAGAATACCTTTCACATGCGGCTCGGCGAGGATGATGCGGAAGGCTTCGATGGCGCCCTCGGCGGTGACGCCGCCGCCCACGTCGAGGAAGTTCGCGGGCTCGCCGCCGTAATGCTTGATGATGTCCATCGTGGCCATGGCGAGGCCGGCGCCGTTTACCAGGCAGCCGATGTTGCCCGAAAGTTGAATGAAATTCAAATTGGCCTTGGCGGCCCGAACCTCGTTCGGGTTCTCCTCGGTCAAATCACGCAGCGGCGCGAGTTCCGGATGACGGAATAGGGCGTTGTCGTCGAAAGTGATTTTGGCGTCGAGCGCCAAAACTTGTCCGGTCGGCGTCACGACGAGCGGGTTCACCTCGGCGAGACTGCAATCTTTTTTCAGAAACACCCGGCTCAGCGCAGTGAAAGATCTTTTCCGCCTGGCCGACTTCGTCGCCGCTGAAGCCCAACTCAAATGCCAGTCGCCGACCCTGGAAGGGCAACAAACCCGATTCCGGCGCGACGGGTATTTTCAAGATCTTTTCGGGGCTGCGCCGCGACCTCTTCGATTTCGACGCCGCCCTCGGCGCAAGCCATCAGGATCGGCACGCCCAGCGCCCGGTCGAGCACCATGCCGACGTAAATCTCGCGGGCGATGTCGGCGGCTTCCTGCACCAACACCTTCGAAACCTTTTGGCCTTCCGCGCCGGTCTGTTTCGTGACGAGCGGAAATTTGAACATCGTCTCGGCCACTTCGCCGACCTGTTCGCGCTTGGTGCAGAACTTGACGCCGCCAAAGTCTTTGCCGGAGTCCTTGAACCGACCCTTGCCGCGACCGCCGGCGTGAACTTGGGCCTTGAGCACAACCGGCTTGCCGCCGAATTGATCGAATCCGCTCAAACATTCGGCCGGCGTCGAGGCGACGATGCCCTTGGGGACCGCCGCGCCCTCCGCGGCGAGTAGTTCTTTTGCCTGGTATTCGTGGATCTTCATGAGTTGGCCATATCTCGTTACTGAGTTTTTCGAATCCGCGGGATCACACAATTCGGTGTGGTTTTTTGCTGTGAACTCTTTTCTATGATCGAAAGGCCCAAGCGACAAAGCGGGATCGGCGGGTTCTCAAGGGGCGGCGGGTCGCTGTTTGCTTGACCGAGTTTCGGTGAACTCTTTACAATAGTCACAGCAACGAATTCAAAACGCGACGAAAGCGAGGCCAGCCGTGCCGGTGCAGATGGAGCTGAAGCGAATCATCATCAGTGACATTCACGATTCCCAGGTCATCATGCTGCGGGAGGTCGAAGGTGATCGCAGTTTTCCGATTGTGATCGGTATATTCGAGGCGGCCAGCATCGATCGCCGGGTGAAAGGCATTCCCGCGCCGCGCCCGCTCACACACGATCTCATTACCGCCACCGTCGACATGCTCGGCGGCGAAATTCAGGACGTGCTCATCAGCGAACTGGTGGATCACACCTATTTTGCCCGCCTGAGGATTCGCAAGGACGGCGAACTGATCGAAATCGACAGCCGCCCCAGCGACGCCATCGCCGTCGCCGTCACCGCCCGCGTGCCGATCTATGTGAACGAAGACGTGCTCGCCGAACTCGAGGACGACGACGAGGAGTGAGGAACATGGAATACCCGCGCAACCAACTGCCGACGATTCGGGCAAGCCTAGTCCAAATGCTCGATCTCGCCGATCGAATCGAAAAAAAACTGCCCGCCGGATGGAGTCGTGACGAGGGGGCGGAGCAGCTTTTCTTACAGCGATCGCCGGGGCGTCGTTTCGAATTTGAACGGGAACTCGATCCGAACGGACCCAAAGGGCACTTTGGCATTCGGCGGGTAAACAAGGACGAGTGGCAGGGGGCGCAACCGACCTGGATGTACGTTGGCGACCGCGCAGTCTCCGATGCCGAGGCCGGTCAAGCTCTGGCCGAATTTTCCCAAGCGATCCAGTCAGCGGCATCGAACGCGGGTTTGACTGTTGAACTTCGATCGGAGAAATGGCGGCGAGATCACATTCCGATTGCCACGCTTGAACGATGGAAAGAGTTCGTGCAAGCCGCCGATCGCCGATCGCTGACGTGGCGCGAATGGCGCGATTGGAACGCCTTTGCCGTCCAAGCATTTGAGGACGCAGCCGAAATCGACGATGATTCGTTGGAGCAGTGGTTGGAGGAGAACGGATTCGAGGAATCGCTTCGTCCTCGCATGGTGGAATCATTCCGGCAAGCTCAATCGGTGCTTAGCGTTCAGGAAGAGATGCGGGAGCGTGCATGATCAGCATTGCCGACGCGGTCGCGAAGGTCTCGGCCGCGAAGGACCGCGTCGTGTTTCTTGACGCGTGCGACATTTTGTACATTGTCCAATCACTTACTGAACTCGATGTCGATTCGATCAAGCGCACTCCGAAGTTCCTGGATTTGATGGCACAGGGATCGGCGGCCATTCAGTTGGTTACCACAGAAATCGTTCAGGTTGAGTTCGTGCAAAATGTCGCGAAAGTTGAACAGGAAGCACGAATCGCCCTACGGCAGTTCGATGAGCGACTCAGGTCGATCCATCGAGCCTGGGAACACTTGAATCAGAAGCTTCCATTCGTTCCCGCGAATTATGTCGATCCGCCCGCGCCGGATTTAGTTGCATCGTTGCGGGATTTGGCTCAGCAGTTACTCGCGAAAGCCATCACGATCGAAAGCGATAAGGCCTGTGTTCAAAATGCGCTGGAGCGAGTTTACGCGCAACGCCGCCCAGCCCAGAAGGGCGCAATCAAGGATTCAATCCACTTGGAGCACGCGCTCGAGCTCGTGCGTCAGTTGCGCCAGATTGGCCATTCCGAACGATGCGTGTTTGTGAGTGCCAATCGATCCGATTATTGGTTGAGCAAGGGGGATTCACGACTTCATCCGGAATTGAACCCGGAATTCAGCATGCTGAACTTGGAGTTCTTCGGTCACCTCGACCACGCGTTGGGGTCGTTGGGCGTGTAACGACTCGCGTATTTCTAATTACAATCTGGATTCCGGCTGCGAAATAAGACAGATCAGAGGCCGAATCCGGCCCAGGTTATCGATTCGTTTAGCTCTTGATCATTCGCAGGTTTTTTTGAAGAAACTCGACGCCCCGTCGCGTGAATTCTTCGACAACAAGGCAGCCATACTCATCTATGGCAATGCCATTCTCCAAGAGTGCCGATTCGCACTGATTCGGGCAGCCAAACACGGCTTGAGCGGCGTTGAGGATTTCGACCGGGTACAGCGGTTTCCCAACTCGTGGTTTAAGCGGCGCACGAGTCGGCTCGTCCAGAACCACCTGAAATGGGTCGTCATCAGATGCAATAAAACTCCCAACGTACCAGAATTCGAAATAAATCCGTTCAATTGTCCTGATTTCCCGTCACAACATAAACGAAGTATAACGCTTCTGGGCGAACGGATCGATCCACGATCCAAATTCCCAAATATTCACGCAATTCTCGTTCGCGTTCGAGGCACTGGAAGTTAGCGGGAATTCTCGCTACCACAACTCAAGTCCCTGGGGAGGAGCATCTCATGAACGGATCGATTCGCATCGCGGCGGTTTTGCTGGTGGTCGTCTCGGCGACTTTCGTGTCGGCCAAGGAAGATGACGACGCCAAGGGTTGGCTCGGCGTCGCGATCAAGCTAAGCGACAACGGCGGCGTCAACGTCCAGTCGCTAATCGATGATTCGCCTGCCATGAAGGCGGGGCTGAAGGAAAACGACCGGATTGTCAAGATCAATGGCGAGGCGGTTGAATCGCTGCAAGATTTCGTTGACAAAATTGGTAAATTTAAGCCTGGCACCGAAATCAAGCTGCTCATCGTTCGCGACACCGACGAGAAAACCATCAAGGTCAAGCTTGGCAAGTCGCCCGAAAATGGACGGCTGATCGTCTCGGCGAGCGCCGCACTGATGAGCGTCGCAGCGCCAGAGCGACGTGTGAGTGCACTCACGCGTCGCGCTTGAGCGCATCGATGGCAGCGTCAGCGCCGACAAGTGGCGACTCACAGGAAAAATTGCGACAGATGTAGGTGGTTACGGGACCGAGCGCTCGTCGGTCCTTCAATAAGGCAATGTCGCCGTCGGTTGCCGATGCTTCACGAAACGCGCAAGCGAGGTTCGGTCGAAAGCCTCGGCGGATCGCTTCCAGCACGCGCTTTGTTTCTTTCTC